>JADFDG010000019.1 GCA_018262975.1 Gammaproteobacteria bacterium | reverse complement strand
GGTGCTCTCGGCCTTGCTGCCGGTGCGGAAGTTCTGGCCGTCCGACGATGACGTGGTGCCGTCGCCCCAATGCTCGGCGAAGGGATGTCGGAACTGCGCGTTGACCAGCTCGGCCAGTGCCGCCCCGTAGGTTTCGTCGCGGATGTGCCAGGCTTGCAGCCAGGCCAGCTTGGCGTAGGTCGTGCCGGGGCACGATTCCGCCATCTTGGTCAGGCCCAGGTTGATCGCGTCGGCGAGGATCGTGGTCAGCAACAGGTTTTTGTCCTTGGCCAGGTCGCCTGACTTCAGGTGGGCGAAGTGCCGGGTGAAGCCCGTCCATTCGTCTACCTCCAGCAGCAATTCGGTGATCTTGACGTGCGGTAGGATCATCGCCGTCTGGTCGATCAGGGCCTGTGCGGTATCGGGCACCGCCGCATCGAGCGGCGTGATCTTCAGGCCCGACTCCGTGATGATGGCGTCCGGCAGCTCGTTGGCCAGCGCCATGCGGTTGACGGTGGCGAGCTGCGTTTCCAGCAGCGTCAGCCGGTCATGCAGGTACTGGTCGCAATCGGTGGCCACGGCCAGCGGCAATTCGCTGGCCTGCTTGAGGCTGGCGAATTTCGCGGGCGGCACCAGGTAGTCCTCGAAGTCCTTGAACTGGCGCGAGCCTTGCACCCAGATGTCGCCGGAGCGCAGCGCGTTCTTCAGCTCCGACAGCGCGCACAGTTCGTAGTAGCGCCGGTCGATGCCGGTGTCGGTCATCACCAGCTTCTGCCAGCGCGGCTTGATGAACTCGGTCGGCGCGTCGGTGGGCACCTTGCGGGCGTTGTCGCTGTTCATGCTGCGCAGCACCTCGATGGCGTCGAGTACGTCCTTGGCGGCGGGCGCGGCCCGCAACTTGAGCACGTCGAGAAATTCCGGCGCGTAGCGGCGCAGCGTGGCGTAGCTCTCGCCGATGCGGTGCAGGAAATCGAAGTCCTCGGGTTGCGCGAGCCGCTGCGCTTCGGTGACGCTCTCGGCGAAAGCATCCCAGGACATGACGGCCTCGATGGCGGCGAACGGATCGCGGCCCGCTTGCTTGGCCTCGATCAGCGCCTGGCCGATGCGCCCGAACAGCCGCACCTTGGCATTGATCGCCTTGCCGGATGCCTGGAACTGCTGCTGATGCTTGTTCTTGGCGGCATTGAACAGCTTGCCCAGGATGCGGTCATGCAGGTCGATGATTTCGTCGGTGACGGTGGCCATGCCCTCGATGGCGAGCGCCACCAGGGTCGCGTAACGCCGCTGCGGCTCGAACTTCGCCAGGTCGGCGGGCGTCATCTGGCCGCCCTCGCGGGCGATCTTGAGCAGCCGGTTCTGGTGAACCAGCCGCTCGATGCCGGAGGGCAGGTCGAGCGCCTGCCACGCCTTGAGGCGTTCGATGTGTTCCAGCATGTGCCGCGAGTTCGGTTTGACCGGGGATTGCCGCAGCCAGGCCAGCCACGTCGTCTTGCCGTTGTCGCGGCGCTTGAGCAGATCGTCGAGGCGACGGCGATGCACGTCCGTCAGCGGCTCAGCCAAGGCGTCGTAGAGACGCCGGTTGGCGCGGGTAATCGCTTCGGCGCTCGCCCGCTCGACGGCGTTGAGGGCGGGCACAATGACCGACTGCCGCCGCAGGTGCTCGATCAAGGCTCTGGCCAGCACGATGCCCTTGTCGGTTTGCATGGCCAGCTCGGTCAGCAACTGGACAGCCTGCCGGTAGTGGCCAATCGTGAACGGCTGGAAGCCGAACACCGTTTGCAGCTCGACCAGGTGCTCGCGTCGGGTCTGCTCACGCTGCCCGTACTCGTCCCAGCTTTCGATGCCGACCTTGAGCTGGTTGGCGACCAGTCTCAGCAATGGCGGGAACGGTGGCTCATCAGCGCCAAGGATGACGCCGGGAAAGCGCAGGTAGCAGAGCTGCACCGCGAAGCCCAGCCGATTGGCCGGGCCGCGCCGCTGCCGGATGATGGAGAGGTCGCTTTCGCTGAACGTGTAGTGACGGATCAACTCATCCTTGGTGTCCGGCAACGCCAGCAGGCTTTCGCGCTCGGCGGCGGAGAGGATCGAACGGCGGGGCATGCGGTTTCCTTCTTCTTGAAAACGTAGGTTTGTGACAAGCCCGCCAAGGCAACCGGCGCGGCACGGGAATCAAGGCATTGCGATTCTCGAAAATAGTTCTTGAAATTCTATTCTTGATTGCATATCATCTCAACGAGTTTCGATAAGAAAGGATGCGCATGCGACCGTCTGTTGTGCTTGACATGAAGCGAAGCGCAGTGCGTGAAGCGGTAGGCCGCTTTCGCGCCGCGAACCCGCGCGTCTTCGGCTCGGTGCTGCATGGCACCGACCGGGATGGCAGCGACCTCGACCTGTTGGTCGATGCGCTGCCCGGTGCCACGTTGTTGGACTTGGGCGATTTGGAAGAAGAACTGAAATCGCTGCTCGGCGTTGACGTCGATCTGCTGACTCCCGGCGACCTGCCGCCGAAGTTCCGGGCCAAGGTGCTCGCGGAGGCGCAACCGATATGAGCGAGAACCGCCTGCCCGATTACCTCGACCACATTCAGCAGGCCGCAACCGATGCGCGCAGCTTCGTGGAAGGGATGGCCAAGGACGACTTCTTGGCCGACAAGCGCACCCAGCAGGCCGTCATCATGAGCCTGATCGTCATCGGCGAGGCGGCCACAAAGGTGATGGATGGCTACGTCGAGTTCACCCAGGCGCATGCCGACGTGCCGTGGCGCAGCATGCGCAATATGCGTAATCGCATGGCTCACGGCTATTTCGACATCAACCTCGATGTGGTGTGGGAGACGGTACAGGAATGGCTGCCGGCGTTGCTCCAGCAATTGCCCGCCGTGCGTCAGGATGCCGACGATGAAGACCGTAACGACAACTGTGAAAGAGGGATCTCCGATGACTGTTGAATCGAGAATATTTTCTGTAGCCGAGTATGTTCAGCCGTCCGAAGGCGAGCCTATTCGTTCCGTTGTGCTTGAAACCCGAGACTCAATTATCGTGGTTTGGCATGTCCATCCCGGGCAGGAAATTGCGGCTCACATTCATCCTCACGGCCAAGACACGTGGACTGTTTTGTCGGGAATGGCTGATTACTTTCAGGGCAATGGGATTGTTCGTGCCCTCAGGGAAGGTGAGATAGCCGTGGCAAGACCGGGCCAAGTGCACGGGGCGCGAAATACAGGTACCGAGCCATTTGTGTTCGTCTCGGTTGTGGCATCAGCCAATGCCGGTTTCGTATTGGCTGAGCGATAGAGCCCAATCTCTGGAGTTGGTCCAATGAGCGGTCGGGGAGATAGGTAACAGACATGCAGCGGACACGGCTGCTAAACCAGGTCGCAAACCTCCTTGCGTCGCAGCGTGCCGCAAGCGACGCGATCAATCGAATGGGGTCGGCATGAGACTGAACACCATCCAGTTCCCGACCGCGTAGCCGCCTGTCCTGCCGATCAGGTCTTGACCATCGACGCCTGGGATCAGTCCTGAATGTTCTTGGAGACCACTACGTTATGAGCCGCAGCCGCCGCAAAACACCCATCGTCGGGCACACGACCTGCGGCAGCGAGCGCGAGGACAAGAAGCTCTGGCATCAGCGCTGGCGCACCCGTGAGCGCACGGCGCTGACCAGCGCGTCGCCCGAAGCCCTGAGCGCCCATCTGCCCCTGCTGGAAAACCAGGCCAGCAGCGTCTGGTCGATGGGCAAGGATGGCCGCTCCTACTGGCCCGTCAAGCGCCAGGCCGCCACGGCGGATCGCATCGCCAATCACAAGGGACGCAACCCGCAAGAACGCGCCTCCCTGAAAAAGCGCCTGCTGCGCAAGTGGATGAGCAAATGAAGCTCTCCTTCCATCAGCACATTGCGCTGTTCTGGATGATCGGTGCTCCGGGCGTCTTCGCGCCCGTGATCGAGAACGCCAAGCGGCCCGATGCCGGCGCCGTCATGGCGTGGGGTGTCGCGATCGTGGCGGTGATGATCCTCTTCACCCCTTTGCTGCTGCGCTGTCCACCATTCCGGCGCTGGTATGGCCGGACGGATGCGCTGTCGGAGCGGCAGCGCCAGGCGCTTGCCGAGCGCGGCCTGCGCCGCTACTACCAGACCGCTTTCGATGACGGCTACGTGCCCCGCGTGATGCCCTACGTGTGGCGCATCATCTGGACGGTCGGCGGGTTGATGGCTGTGACCGCCGTACTGCCTACCAACACCGGACGGCCAGCCTTCGATGCCTTGGTGGTCTTCTCGACCTGGTATCCGATAGGCGTGATGCTGCTGGTTTTCGCGTCGAGGCCCCTTGGCCGGTTGATTCGCCAAAGAGCACAGGAGCGGCGGAAATGAGCACGTCAACCATCGAGGCGCTGGCCAGCGCCTGGGCAAGGATTGCCGAGGAAGCGGAATTCCCCGCTGACTACGAGGGGACTGCCACACCACAAGCGCATCGGGCTAGCGAAGCTATTCAGGAGCAGATTCGGGAGCGCATCGTCGCCACCAACGACATGCGGCTGTTCAGCCTGCTGCACCTGCTGGGTCAGGCGTCGCTGCGCATGGAGCAAGCGCTGTGGCCGGAGGATTACGAGCGGATGACGCGCGAGGTTGAGGAAGCCCTGCGGCAAGCCACCGACGCCAACGCCAGATCGTACACCCACGAAGAAGTGATGCAGGCGATGCAGGAACGCATCGACCGGGCGCGAGACAAGCCATGTTGATTGGCTATGCGCGCGTCTCGACGCAGGATCAGAACCTGGAGCTGCAACGCGAAGCCTTGAGCAAGGCCGGATGTAAAAAGGTCTTCGAGGACAAGGTGAGTGGCACGCGGGCAGACCGGCCTGGCTTGGCCAAGACGCTCGAAATGCTGCGCGAAGGCGATACTTTGGTCGTCTGGAAGCTCGACCGGCTGGGCCGGTCGGTCAAGCAACTGGTCGATCTGGTCGGCGATCTGCACAAGCACGGTGTCCAGTTCAGGAGCCTCACCGACTCCATCGACACCGGCACACCATCCGGGCGGTTCTTCTTCCACGTCATGGCGAGCCTTGCCGAAATGGAGCGCGAGCTGACCGTCGAGCGCACCCGCGCCGGGCTGGAAGTCGCCAAGCAGCTCGGCCGCAAAGGCGGCCGCAAGCCGAAGATGACCGACAGCAAGATCGAGTCGGCCAAGAAGCTGCTGGCCAGCGGGGTGCCGCCCAAGGACGTGGCCAAGAACCTCGGCGTGTCCATTCCGACGCTGTACCGCTGGGTGCCAGCCTCCACGCACGCTTAGCGTGCTTTATTTTCCGTTTTCTGAGACGACCCCTTATTGGCACGTAGCTTGTGCCGCTCCGCGTATTCAAGAATCAGCACCTCGAGCATTGAAGCGGCCGAGCGGTGTTCCCGTTCCGCCGCCAGCTTGAGGAGCGCCTTGATCTCGGCAGAGGTCCGGATCGTGATGGTTTCGTCTTTCAGCCGTGACATCGCATATCCCCGGTCGGGTGATGCTGCGAATGTACTGCCTTTGGCTGGCAAGGGCCAATGCACCATTCAGGGGTTGCCCCGCATGTGCAGGCTGTGTCGGCCGAGGAACCACAGCCCAGTTTCCCGACTCTGGCGGTACTCGCCCAGCCAGCCCACCTGGCGGTCGACGACTTCGACGTGCCAGGAGCGGTCGCCCAAGCCAGGCAACCTGGACGCCGTCGCCTGAAGGTCCGTCCTCCAAGCCTCTAGTCCCGACACGATCAGGGCCGCCTTTCGCCGCCCCCGGTCCACCAAGAGGTCTGCCTCCCCTGCCCCCTCCTCCCGCCAGCCATAGGCCTCGCTGTGGCCCAAGTGGAGGGGGTTAGTGCCGCCATAAAAGGGATCGTTGTTCAGGGCCATTCCGCGCCGCCTGAACTCTCGCCACCAATCCTCGTGGGGCCAGAGGGATGCTCTGGCCATAGCCGCGGGATCCAGGTCGTCGGGGGTCAGGCAGGCCTGCCCTTGGGCCCAGGCCCAGGCTGCGTAGTAGTCCAGCTGGTGATGGGCGTCCCAGTGGTCCCGGACCAGCCTCAGCCGAGTGTCATCGACAGGCTTCCCGCCGGCATACCACCAAGCCAACCCGTGGCCGGGTGAACGCCACCCCAACAGGGCGGTGAGCAGGTAGTGGAGCGGCTCCCAGGCGCTGCAGGCCTGCTCGAGGGTCAGTTCCTCGGCGACGTAGGGCAGGTAGCCGACCTGGGAGGGGTCGACCAAGGCGCGGTGCAGGTGGGGGATGTAGCGGCACCAAGGGTCAGGGCTGTGTCCGGTTGGCATATCTGTTCCTGTGAGGGGTGGGCACTATCCAGGGCGCCCGATTGCTGGCCAGCCTGCACCCGAGAAGCGACAGCCCTTGTCGCACCCCCGCCCTACTGTCGGGCGACGATAGTAGACAACCTGAACTCGTCGAACCGACCATTGGGCAAGCGACGCGTGGTGCGCCAACAGCGCGCCACACAAGGGCCTCTCGGAGGGAGCGCCCGCAGGCCACAAAACTAGGCTGATGTAGCAAATGGACATATCGCCACGCCAACGGACTCAAGCCTACATCGTCGCCAGGCAGCAACACCCCGCCTGGCAGTTGCTAGCCTCCCGGAGAGCACCGCTCGTCATCAGCTGCCTGCAGACTCTGTTTGAGGATGTCCAGGACGGCGTCGCCGTTGACGATGCGGCACAGGCCCTGGCAGGCCTGCTGGAGCAACACGCCAGCGACCCTGAGTATGCCGTCGACGAGGCCGACTATCCGCGGGCAGCCCGGCAGGAAATCCGGGCCTGGATCAAGAAGCAGCTACTGGTAGAGCGTAACGATCGCCTCTATCCGACCGATGCACTCGAGTCCGCCTTCCGATTTGTGCAGTCCCTTGATGCACGGATCATGACGTCTTCGGCATCCCGCCTGATGGTGGTCCAGGACTTCATTGAAAGGCTCGAATCGAGCATCAACCCCAGTGCTGCCGCACGGACCTCCCGGATCAAGCGCCAGATTGCAGCGCTTGAGCGGGAGCTGGCCGACGTCGAAGCCGGCCACATGGCGGTCCCTTCTGAAAGCGAGGTCATTGAACGAGTCCGGGAAGCATACGCATTGGCCATGGGGCTGCGCGCCGACTTCCGTCGTGTCGAGGACTCGTGGCGAGAAGCAGACCGTATTCTTCGGCAGCGGATCATTAGCGAGCAGCAAGACCGTGGAGAAATTCTGGACAGCCTTTTGAAGAGCCAGGACGACCTTCTTCAAACGCAGGAGGGCCGAGTCTTCTACGGATTTCACCAGCAACTTCAGCAATCCGCTGCGCTTGATGAAATGAAAGGGAGGATTCGGGATATCCTGAAATTCCCCGCATCTTCCCGCGCGCTTACCAGCACACAACAAGCCGACCTGAGGTGGCTTGTGATGCGGCTGGTCAAAGAGTCCGATAGCGTTATCCGGACGCGCGCCAGAAGCGAGCGGGACGTCAAGGGATTCCTGAAAACAGGGCTGGCGGCAGAACACCACCGCGTTGGCTCCATGCTCACCGATGTGCTGCAAGCTGCCCTGGACATTGACTGGAGCTCCCAGAGCACACGCCAACTGCCATCCCCTCTCCCCGCCCTGGCGATTCGCGTAGACAACCTGCCAGTCATTGAACGACTACGCGCCTATTCGAAAGAGGACAGCGAAGACAGAGAGCTCGACCTGAACATGCGCCAGCCAGACCTGGCTTCGGTTGATGCGGAGTTTTGGGAAGCGCTGAATGGCCTCGACCGTCAGGCACTTCGTCAATCGACACTGAATGCCCTGATGGCCGCCGGCAAGCCCCTGTCTCTTGGCGAGATTGCCGAGCTACTCCCCCCGACCCACGACCTGGAAACGATTGCTGCTTGGCTTGGCATGGCAAGGGCCGCAGGTCTGCCTGTCGGCACGGACCAGGAACTACTCGACGTACTGGCAGATGACAACTCGCGCTGGCGCTTCAGAGTGCCACTGGTTCACCTGTCCGCCGCTGCCATCGATGCACTCGATGAGGATATCTAGGTAATGTCTGAACTGATGGATACAGAAGACCATCTTCCCTCGCAGGCACCTGTCGATTCCGATGCCGGGCGAACGACTCGGACAGAAATCCGGGACACCCTGAAGGAGCTGATGAAGCACGGGCTGCTGGAGTCGGCGCGCAAGCCCAATCTCTATCGGGTTGCGTCCACATCGCTCGCTGAAGTTAACGCGGCACTGGAGCCCATGGATCTCGAGGCAAGGCTGGATGAGATCAGGGGGCTGGCGTTCCTTGCAGTTAGACCTGATGCCGCAACCTCACCAGACGACGAATGGTCACACCCGCTGATTCGAAAACGCCGATTGACGCTGGATCAGTCTCTGCTTTTGGCCATCCTCCGCCAGCACTACGTTGCCCACGAACAACAGGCCGGCATCGGTGCGTCGGATGCCTCGCTGGCTATTGATGACCTGTTGCCGCAAATCCAGTTGTACCTGGGCCCACTGGGCAGCGACGCCATGGAACAGAAACGCCTCAGAAACCTGCTTGAAGCGCTCAAGGAGCACGGGGTCGTTTCCGACATAGAGAACGACAAATTGCAGGTACGTCCGATCATCACCCACCTGGCCAACCCGGACAGCCTCAAGAGCCTGCTGCAGACCTTTCGCGATGTGGCCCAGCGAAGTACTGCCGACGCTGGCAAGGACACTGACGCATGAGCACGACCGCGCCACTGGATCTCGCCTACGAGACTCCGCCGGACATCAAGACCTACAAGCTGACACGCCTGGATCTGTACAACTGGGGTGGCTTCGAAGGACGCCATGGCGTCGACATCGATCCACGCGGGACTGCCATCATCGGTCCGACCGGCGCAGGGAAGACCACGCTTGTCGACGCACTGATGACACTGCTGACTGAGCATCCAAAGTACAACCTCGCATCCACTGGGGGGCACGAAAGCGACCGGGACCTGGTCTCCTATGTCCGGGGCGTCTCAGGTGCGGGCACCTCGGATGGCAGCAATGCCCATATCGCCCGCTCTGGAAAAACGCTGACCGGCATTGCCGCCACCTTCAGCGACGACAACGAACCGCTCACCATCGGCGCTCTGTTCTGGATTGACGGAACCAGCTCGGGGGCCAGCGACCTCGGTCGCCTGTGGGTCTTCTCCCGGGCACCCGAGGGCGGACTTGATACCTGGCTTGAGGCTCACCACGAAGGCGGGTCCCGACGGCTGAAGCAACTGAAAAACGACACGGCCGGCTTCGAACTCTGGGACAGCAAGAAGGCCTACCTGGCCCGCCTGCGCGACTTCTTCGAAGTAGGTGATAACGCTTTTACGCTCCTTAATCGAGCTGCCGGCCTGAAGCAACTCAACAGCATTGATGAGATCTTCAGGGAGCTGGTGCTGGACGACAAATCCGCCTTTGAGCGGGCAGCGCAGGTTGTGCGCGAGTTTGATGACCTCCAAGCGATACATGCTGAGCTGGAGCTCGCACGACGCCAGGTTAACGCCCTGATGCCCCTGCGGATGTTGGCAGCTCAGCGCTCCACACTGCAGGAAAGCATCGAGAATTCCGCCTACATTAAGTCATTTCTGCCAACCTGGTTTGCCGAGCACGCCCATCGCCAATGGACCCTGCGCTGCGATGCGCTGACGAAAGAGGTTGAGAAACTCACCCTTGAAGAGGCCTCTACTGCAGCAGAACTGGAAAAGGCCACGCAGGAGACAGATGACCTGCGTGCAATCTATCTGAAGGCGGGCGGCTCAGATGTCGAATCTCTGCGAAACCACATCGCTGGCGAACGGCATCGATCTGAGAGCGCATCCCGTCACGCGGAACAGTACCAACGACTGATTCGACGTCTTGGGCTCGACGAAGCACTTTCCCTGACCGCATTCAAGGCTAACCAAGAGCAGCTCCCCTTTTTGAGGGATCGCCTGATTGACGATCGCCAGCAGCATCAGGAAGCTCAAGAAGCCATCGCCGGACGTGCGCACTTGCTTCGCGAGCAGCGAGATCAGTATCTGGACGAAATCAGAGAATCCAGCGCCAGACCGAACTCCAACATCTCTCCCAAGTACCACAACTTCAGGGTAAAGCTCGCCGAACACCTCAACCTTAACGAAGGAGACGTGCCCTTCGTTGCCGAGCTCATTCAGGTCAAGCCCACTGAGAACTCCTGGCGCGGCGCCATCGAGCGCGCGATCGGCGGTCATAGGCTCAGGGTACTGGTCCCATCAAATCGCCTTAAAGAGGCATTGCGATGGGTTAACAAGCGGGACAACCAAATGCACGTCAGGCTGCTGGAGGTTGTGACGCCAGTCGGGATGCCTCGCTTTAAGGAAGATGGCTACACCCGCAAGCTGGATTTCGCAAATCACCCCTATCGGGAGACGGTAAAGCACCTGCTTGCCGAAAATGATCGGCACTGCGTCGCCTCCAGCGACGATCTCCATAACCTGCCGTTCGCGATGACCGTTGAAGGCTTGATGTCTGGCCAACGCGGATTCTTTGACAAGCTCGATCAGGTACCGCTCAGCCAGGATTGGTGCACCGGGTTCGACAACAAGGACCGCCTTGTCCAGTTGCAGGATGCTCTGGCCGCTACTGAAAGAGACCTGAGGGAAATCCAGGACGCACTCCGTACCAGCCGGAACCAACTTGACGAGATAGCGCACAAACTCAGCCTGCTGGATCATCTGGCGACCCTGCAGTTTCAGGACATTGACCTTGAATCCGCCAACACCAGGGTTCGTGAGCTTGAAGACCGCCTTGCCAGACTGACAGATCCCTCCTCCGACTCCGGGAAGGCCCACGCTGCTTGGCAAGACGCAGAGCGGAATGCGAAGGGAATTCAGGCTTCGCTTCGGGAGATTCAGGTATCCCTGGGAACCCAAGCCAATGCGTTGCAGCAAGCACAGGACGACCGGGAACGAGCGCACAAGCGTGTCGGGATCGGGCTGGACGCCGAACAACGGCAGCACTTGGTTGGCCACGAGCCAAACCTTGATGGGGTAAGCCTGTCCGACCTTCCCGATATCGAGCGCTCTTGCATCAACGACCTCGAGACAAAAATCTCGAAGCTGCGTACCGACCTAAGCGCATGCGAGCGTCGCATCGTCAGCGATATGGGCGCCGCCAAGCGCGAGGACAGGGGTTCCCTGGCCGAGGCAGGTACCGATCTGGGCGACCTGCCGGCGTACCTTGACCGTCTTCGCATCCTTGAGCAGGAGGACCTGCCTGCCAAGCAGCAGCGCTTCCAGGACTACCTGAACCAGTCGTCCGACCAAGGGGTAACACAACTCCTTAGCGATATCGACAATGAAGTCAGCATCATCGAAGAAAGAATTGATGACCTGAATAACACGCTCCGCCGAGTCGACTTTTCCGCCGGACACTTTCTGCGGCTTGACCCTAAGCGGATCAGACACGCCAGCCTTGATGACCTGCAACTGGCCCTCAAGAATCTTCGGTCTGCCAGATTCAAGGAAGACAATGGCGAGAGCCACTACAAAGCGCTACAGCAGGTAGTTTCACTTCTGCGCGATGCTGCCGATCGCAAGCGGGCGTCCGGAAGCTTGGCCATGCTTGACCCCCGGTACAGATTGTCGTTCTCCGTGTCCGTGATCGACAGAGATTCACGGGCAATCATCGAAACCAGGACCGATTCCAAGGGCGGCAGTGGAGGTGAAAAAGAAATCATCGCCAGCCACGTCCTGACGGCGTCACTGAGTTACGCGCTGTGCCCACCGGGGAGTTCACGGCCGCTGTTTGGCACTGTTGTCCTCGACGAGGCTTTTTCCCGGAGCTCTCACACCGTCGCCGGGCGCATTATTTCCGCTCTTTCCGAGTTTGGCCTGCACCCGCTGTTTGTCACACCCAACAAGGAACTCAGGCTGCTGCGAAGCCATACACGCTCAGCCATTCTGGTGCACCGCCGAGGTGCCTGCTCAGGCATGAGCTCAATCACCTGGGAGGAACTCGACAAGCACGTTTTGGCTCGTCAGGAGACTGCGGCCCCATGAAGAATCCGGAAGAGATCGCCAAGGATCTGAGACGCAAGTGGCAATCAGCCGACCACCGCGAAGCGTTTCTTCTCGGAGAAGACGCCTTGCCGCTTCGAATCAATATTGGGAAACCTTCGCCCGATACCTTCCGGAATGACCCTGCGAAACTCCGCGCCCACCTGTCGGCATGGCGTAACGTCTCTATCGGCCACGTGCATTGGGAATCTGTAAGATACCAATCCGGCGCAGAGCCTTTGGACATTCCCGTCGCATGGGAACTGAGCACTCTTGATGAGCTCGCGTTTGCAACCGCGGACAGTGACACCGTGGCGAGCGCTCAGCGACTGAAGCGTCTCATCGCTGCAGTGGATGTTCAGTTTCATCGGGTAATCGTTCGACGCCTGTCCTTGCATGAAGCACAGGCTGAAGACGATGTGGTTGCCATGGCCTGGCTTGCCACTCGGCTGGAGCCAGGATGCGGCATGGGTCGCCCGTTACGCGCAGTAGGCGCCGACCATCCCGGTGTGGACACCAAGTTTCTCGAGAGAAACCAGCCGCTACTCAAAGCATTTCTTGATGCTCGCTTTGAAGGGCAATGCAGCCCACAGGGGCTAACTCAATTCCTCGGCTGCGTTGAGGAAGGCGAACACTGGCTACTGGTCGTTCCACTTGATGAGGATCTGTTGCCCTTCGCACGTCAGCGGGTACGGGCCACAGACCTTGCCAAAACCGCACTGCCCGCCCCCAATATCCTGGTTGTCGAAAATGAGAAATGCGTACACCAATTGCCACGACTTGAGGGTACGGTGGCAATTTTGGGCGCAGGCCTGAATCTCGAATGGTTGGCTGGTGCAGCCTTCGACGGGAAACGCATCGCCTACTGGGGTGACCTGGACAGTTGGGGAATGGCCATGCTTGCGAGAGCAAGGACATGGCGGCCCGGGCTGACGGCGCTCTTGATGGACGAGGCCACATTTCAGTCGTTGAAAGAACGTGCTGTGGTAGAGCCCGCAATTGCAGGGCCGGACGCGCCGGCCAATCTATTCCCGCCTGAGGAGAGTCTCTATCGCGTCCTGGTCACTGCGGAAAGGGGGCGACTTGAACAGGAATACCTGCCAGTCGACCGTGTCCATCGCGCGCTGCGCGAATGGCGCAATAGCGCGCCCAATCCCTACGAATAGGCAGTTCCGTCGCAGTTATCACTCAAACAATTCAGCATGTGTACCCGTTCTGACAAACACGACAACGCCATGCTTACCACTGTCGTCGACCCTGTAGACAAGCAGAAAGTCGCCGCCGATATGGCACTCACGATGATCGGCCCAGTCACCGGTCAGCTCGTGATCCTTCCATTCCGCCCCTAGCGGCGCATCATTGGCAACGATCAGCGTCATTGCCTCCTTCAACCGGTTCATGTCGTAACGACCGGACCGAGACAGGCGCTCCCAATCCTTCAGGAACACCTTGGTGTAATCGGATGCGCGCGGTAACGGCGCCCGCTTACTTGCGGCTGTTTTTTTCGAGGTCATTCAGCAGTTCGCCTGCAGAGTCAAAGCGGGCGCGATGCGCGCGCACCATGCCGTCAGCCTCGGCCATGGCAGACCGCGTTTCGGCATTGGGAACCTTGATTGCAAACGGCAACTGTTTCTCCGCCGCAACCCGGATCAAGAACACCCGTACCGCATCGGAAACAGACAACCCCATCGCTGCCAGCGCTTCAGTTGCCTGCTCTTTGACTTGCTCGTCCACCCGGACGTGGACCATGGCCGTAGTCGCCATATGGACCTCTCTAATGGATTGATGTATCGAGATACATTGTATCTCATCCGCAAGCATTGGCACACCCAGCACGCCCCGGCCGGACCGGCCAGCGTGCACCAGTAACGCCCAAAGAGCCCGCAGGGTGGAATTAACGCTCCAGGACTAGCTCCGAGGCACCGTCACTCAAGCGCCGGGAGAAACGACCCTTGACCCTAACCACCGTATTTACAGGCACCTGCGTCGAACGGCCCTCGTTGTAGGCCTGCTCGGCCTCGGTGGGCTCCCAAGCCACGCCCAGCTTGGTCAGCGCCTCCCGGGCCGCCCCGGCGAAGCCATTGGGGTTGAAGAGCACCGGCTGCCCGGACAGGCGGGATGTGGCGGCACGGCCGTAGACGCCGTAGCCCAGCTTCACCAGGCGCCCCTGACGCACGAGGGTGCGCAAGGCGCGCAGTACCTGGTCCTCCCCGCCGAGATCCATGAATTCTCGGGTCAGGAACACGTTGTCCTTTTTGCGGGCCAACCGGATCTGTATCCGGTCAGCCAAAGTCTTCTTGGTCATTGGCGTCCCCCCCCTACAAAAACCCGACATTCAGGGTCTGCAAAAACCCGACACCTGGCAACCCGGACGCCTTGTGTTTGCTGGGCTGAGCCCGGGATGATGGCCGTCCTTCCAGCCAGCCATTTCGGATAGGTCAGGCGAATGGCGGCCCCAAATGACAGCCAGCCCGCCGCCTCGATGTCAATGGCGGAGCACCCAGACCACCCGGATGTCCTATTCGAGCAAGCGCGCAGGCCGCCCACTACGAGCCGCGGCAAATTCCAGAGCTTCAACCTGATCTTCCCGGCGGAGCGAAAACCAGGAATCAGCCATGCGCCCCTGCCTCACTTTGCAGGTTCTCGCTGACCACTTTGGCCATCCAGCTCGGCAAAGCGGCCCGCGCGCCGCGCAGGGCCTCCCATTCGGAATCGGGCAATTTGGCGCGCAGTTGCTTAAGCGCCGCCGGCGCAGCCTCCGGCCCCAGCCAAGAGAGCGCACGGATCACTTTGCCCGCAGGGCGCTTGCCCAGCAGCAGTTGCCAACGGTTGCCATGTTTGAGCTCCACGCACCGGGTGCCGAGATGCAAGGTTCGGGATGCACCGGAGGTGAGAGAGACCTCACGGATCGGCACCTGCGTGGTCAGGCCCAGCGCGCTGGCTTCAGCCGCGCCGCTGGCCACGACCGTTTCACCGCAGCTGGCCTCGATGGCCTGCATCACGGATTCGGTAGACGGCGGACGGGAACCAAATCGGCCCTCGCGGGGCGCGACATACGCACCACGACTCACCCGCAGCAACTTCCCCTCCTGGGTCAGCCGGGACAAGGTTTTGTCGATGGCAGCCCGCGACCCCAGATGCAGGAACTCCTTGGGGGACAACAGACCGCCCTCGGGCATCGCCCGGGCAGCAGACAGGATGCTCTCGGCAAGACGGCTCATGGTCGTGACTCCTTTGTCAGAAAGGTATGTCTATATCTGACACCCTGCAACCAGGATTGCCAGTCGGCTACCAGGATGCGCCGGAGTAAATCTGCCCCCTCCCCTGCGGACTCTGGTGAAATGCTCCCCTCCGCCCACCTCCCCCAAGTTCCCGCCATGAGCAAGACCGGTTCCCTGATCACCAACATGCAGAAATACGCCACCCGGCCCGAGTGGAAGTCGCTCTTCGGGGAGGTGATCCGGGGGCATATGGAACACGCCGCCGAGGCCCTGGACGTCGACCCTGCCGATATCAGCGACATCGTCGGCGACCAGTCCGGCGAGTTCATCGCCACTGTCTTCGAGGACTTCGCCACCCGGCGCCGCGCCGACGGCACCTGCATGGCGGCCGACTACCTGAAGCGCGCCGGCTGGCGGGAAAACGGCTACGCCCGCAAGTATCTGGAGGCGCTCATCGACAGCCGGCTGCGCCTGTACGAGGTCACTGATGTCCAGCCGGGTACCGGCCTGACCCTGCGCCCTTTGGACGTACCAAAGGGCAAGACCGAAGAGCCGGTATTCGTCCACGAGAAGTCCGGCAGCCAGTGCCTCTCGCGCTGGGACGTGATCTGCGCCCGGGTGCTGCGCGTGCACGAGGAGTACGTGCTGGCCGGCGGTGTCCTGCCCATTCGCCCCGATGAGACCAAGGGCCTGCTCAAGGCCTATGCCAGCCTGCGCAAGGCAGACAGCAGTATCGACCCGATGCCCTCGCTGAGCACGGCCGCCTGGATCGCGTGGCAGTACGCCGGCAAGTTCGCGCCACGCCCGCAGGTCGTCAATCGCGATGGCGATGAACTCCTCCTGAGCAAGAGCCGGCTGCCGCTGCTGGCCCGTGCCGACGAGATCGCCGCCATCATGAACACCCTCCCCGGCTGGGAGCCGGCATCCGATCACCACCTGCGCTGGGTCTGGCTCGCCAGCGGTGAAGCACCGGAAGGCAAACCGAAGTCACGGCGCAAGTCCCAATCGGTGAGCCCGGCCGGCACACTGCTCGGCGATGCCGTGCTCGAGCGCAAGCACCTGGTGTTCACGACGAACTCCCGTCAACGCATGGAGCGCGGATTGCTGATGCTGCAGGAGGCCCTGGGCGACAAGGTCGGCCCTGCCCTGACCCGCTACGAGGAAATGGACCTCAATGCCATGCCGGTGCCCGGTGGCGGTGCCGCCCCGGCAGCGATGCCGTCGCCGGAGGAGCAGCACGACATGATCCTCGCCATTCTCGATCGCCACTACCGCGAAACCATGCGCATGCCCATCCCGGCGCTCGGCAACAAGACGCCGGCCCAGGCGGTGAAAACCAAGGCCGGCCGCGAGCGCACCATTGCCTGGCTCAAGGACCTTGAGCGCAGTACGGCGCAAGGCGCCACGCAGCGAGGCATGCCTGCGTATGACTTCGGCTGGATGTGGGAGGAACTGGGGTTGAGTGCCGAGCGTTGAACGCGTACTAACCCGACGTCTGCACCACCTGAATCCGCCGCCCCACCGGATGGGAACGATCCCGCAGGTAGCCATCCCCCTTGCCTACCAATTGCATGAGATCAGCGGGGCGTACTGACACGTTGGGTGCATTCTTCCTGGCCTCTTCCTCGAACATCGGCTTCAGCACCAGCCAGGTGCCAGCATTGGCCTTCAGCTCCGCGCCAAAGTGGCTGCTCAACTGGGAGGCAATGACCAGGCCAATACCGAACTTGCGACCCTCCGTCGCGAGGATGTTCAGGATATGGCTGCTGGACTCGGCGTCCCCGCGCCCAAGGCTTAGGATCTTGGCCTCGTCGATCAGGATGAAAAGCCGGAACCGCTCGGTATCGTTCGCAGGTTTTACCGGGATCGGACCCTTGATCTGCAGCGCCCGGAATACCTTGCGCAGCAGCGTCTCGGCGACGATGTAGCGAACGCCATCCGTCAGGGTGCTCAGGTCCACGCGGATATTCCACCGAAGCAAGCCTTCCAGCGTCAGATGCTCCCGCTTCTTGAACACGGGATGATCGAACTCATGGCGGATGGCGGCAATGCAGCCCGGCAGCGATTGACGGACACCGGCCATTTTGGGATCGGTGCGCCAGCGGTCGAGTATCCGGCTGACGTCACTCAAGGACGGCGGCTGGTTTCCCCAAGTACCCGGATCATCATCCCGGAATCCTGACCGTTCGTATGCCTCGGCAATGGCATCCAGCAGCAGGATCTTCTGGCGGGCCCCGAGCGTGGGCACGGCCCGCTGGATCATCTCGACAAGCCGGGCACGCTGCTCGTACAGGCCAACGCGATCATCAAGAAAACAGTCGAGGTCCATCGGATTGACCCCCGTTTGACTCACCGCCCCTGACGACATGAGCACCGAGTTCAATCCCGGGAACTGGACGTCACCATGAAAGTCGAGCACCAGAACTGGATACCCACACCAGGCGAGTTGCCTGCCGATAGTCTTCAAGGTCTCCGTCTTGCCGGACCCAGAAGAGCCCAGCACGAGGAAAAACCCGTTCCCTTCATCCGCCGGCACCCAGTCCACGCCATGCTGGCGGTCGATGGTCTTTCCCAGGGAGATGCATAGCGGTGAGTAATAACGTGAAATCGCAAGGTAGTCCGGATGCCCGGGTTCAAGCTCGGTCGCCAGCCGGAAGGCCGCTGCACCGAGCAATGACCGAGCCACCTTCAACGGGTTGTCTTTTGCAGACTCCTGACTTCCATATGTATCCATGAGCGCTCCCCAACGTTGTTCATGACATTGGAGAGCGCCGTAAGAAATCAGCGGCACCACCTACTGTTAGGCCAACGGACGTTATGCATGTCTTCGGCTGTCCACGTTTGCGGAAGAATGCGCGGACGCCCAGAACGGGACTCATCCATGCCCTGCTCCCCGGTACCGAACACATCAGTGCCGGCTGGCTTCATGCGCACGTACTGGGAATCTTCGATATCAGGGCCATGGGGATCTTTTGCCAGGTAAGTGGCGAAGAAGACCGCCCGCTCGCAAGCGTCCGGGTCATGACGCTCAATCAACCCGATCCCGAGCTCTTCGTACTCCTCCTTTTTTGCATTGCAATTGCGCGATGTACCAACACCGCCTGTCACACGGTTCTCCCAAAGCCCGCAAACCGTACGGCCGATATTGACGTCCTGCCAGACCGCAGCGCCGTTGTAGATCAGCAGCAGGTGAACATGCGGCCCCTTGCGGTGGCCATCCTCGATCGCCCAGATATAACCAACCAGGTGCTGGAAGGCCGGATGTCCGCGTTCCTTCAGGAACAGAAACTCCCGAAGATCATCTCGCAGCCTGCCTATGGTGAGGGATTGCCGTGCAAAGCGTGCGTAGCCGAGATCGACACGAACCAGCAGCAACTTCGCGTGCCGTTGGAGAAGCCCGGAGACGTACTGGCGGATTTTGTTGGCTCGGTAACCCGCCTCGTACCGTCGATCACTTGGCCCGCGACGGAACCATTCCTGTCGCGCCGAAAGGCGGATCTTGTCGACCACGCCGTTCAACGCATCGGAATAGCTGGCGAGTTGGGCATGGGGATCAGCCCAAACCCGAGAGAGATCGATTCGATACATGCTCTCGATTAGCCAGCAGGCATCAAGGAAGGCGTACGGCTTCTCGGTGTAATCGTGTTCACTGTCAAACAGCCCCAGCAGTGGCAATGTCTCCAGGAGCTCACGGCCGATCCGGGTTACGGACACACCGAACACCGGAGATGCATGGCAACCCTCGATGATCGCGGGCTCGCTTGACGACAATACTTTGTCGACAAACGCCTCGATATCCCGCAGTGCGCGGGACTGACTGACGGGCTTGAATCCAGCCATGCGCCAGAGCATGGGCAGATCCGGGCTCACTTGACGGCGGTATTCCTGCAGAGGGATATGAATACCCAGTCGCTGAGTCTTGCAGCTAATCATGTCTTGTTCCTCCTGGCGTGTATTCGCCATAGGAACTGTCTTCATCCTAAATATTTACTCTCCATGCATACAAATATCTCATGGCCGATTCCTTCGGATCGTCCCGATTGCATCTGTGGACTACATGAAAAATGGGAATTGTAAACAATCCATAATTCGAGAATCCAAGGCTTCGCTCACTGGCCACGATAGGTATCCGACCGAATTTCCAGGAGAGACGCGATATTTCGGCGTCATTCCTGGTTCAATTCACACCCTACAGGTTTCGATTTTAGTTGGTTATACGACCGGAAGTTATCTGAGGCGACCCGACCTTCCGGCCGCCCAGAGGGCCAGCGTCTAGCCGGGCCTCTGGGCATGGTCAGGATTGATTAATGGCGATATAGAACGGGTAAATCTCATTGGCAAATCTATCTGATGCAATCAAGACTTCTTGTCACGTTCTGCAATGCGCTCCTGAACCCAGGCCTCGATCTCCTGATCAATCCAGCCAACAGACTTTCCGGTCAGTCGAATCGATTTTGGAAAGGTACCTTCATCCATGAATTTGTAGATTGATGACCGGCCGAGACCAGTAGCTTCCTTGACGGCAGCGAGACGAATGATTTTCATGGTGGATCTCCTCAACGCAAACTTCCTCATGCGATGAGTCATGTCCGTAGAAATTCACAGGATTCCGTTGCGATACACGTCATTCCGCGCATCAGACTGGCGAGCGCATAGTCACGGCCCAAATTGCAGATCCCTCGAAAGGTGCCATTCTGCGAATAGCTGAAGCGCACTGCTACCCGATACCAGGTCACGAGCCGCTTGCAATCGACCAAGCAATTGCCGGCGCTCATCATCGTTCAGATCAGCCTCAGCGAGCCCCCTCTCGATCTCAGAAAGGAATATCTCGACAGTGCGGGATTCCGACCACAGCGAAATGATGCGAAGAAGGTCTTCCCGGCTTGTTCGCCTTGCAAGCTCCCGCCTGCGGCAGTCTTCCTCTGCCAACCACCTTGCATGGGCGGCGTCCTCGGCCTGTTTCCGTATCGCCTCCTTTTCACGCCCAGCCCTCATCGCTTGGGCAACCTTTGGAGCTGCCCGCTCCAGACTTCGGACAATGGCGGGAATCTTCTTAAGTAGTTCGCCCTGATGAGACTCCCTCCACTCTTCCCGCCAACCCGCAGCCTGCTCGGGGCAATAGGCCACCAACATGAAGCGCCCACTGGGGAACTCTTCCATTTGCCGCCAGGTCCCAGGCCCATTCATCCGTCGCTGCGCCGGGGTCAGGTCGGTTAGCCGCACGTACCTGCCATCGACGTACTGAACTCCGCTCGCTCCGAGAGCTCGACAATGGTCAGGCCCATCGGAACAGAACCGAGGTAAGCCGTGGTCAACCGTGACGGTCCCCATAGGTCCGGCGCGAATTGCCTGCGCCCCGCCTTTTCCCGTTCATCAAACTCGGGGCGCGATACCCCCCAGCCCCTCGGCGCCAGCACGACCCGATGACCCCTGGCCTCCAGGGCGAGGTAGATCTGGTTGGCCAGCTGCAGGGCGGCATCGATACCCGACTTCGATACGACGACGTCGACGAGTTTGCCGGTACGGGGCTTTTGATAGTCGGCGCGGTAGCTCCTGCGGGCCTCATCAAGGAGCTCCTTTACGCCGGCTAACAGCGGATGGCGACCGGGCAGCGGCCCCTTCGGCAACCCTTTGCGTCGAGCCCGCGGGTCAGGAGGGACCGGATCTACCCGGACCTCCTGCGGTGGCCACGCGCCCCGCTGCCAGACCTGCGGATCGCCTGGACGAGCTGCAGGCAAGGGGCAGCGGGGTGGAGACGCCTGGCCCGCAGCCACCTTCGCCCAGTGCCCTGCCCTCGGCTGGGGCACATTGAGGGCCTTGCAGATCCGCGTCAGATAACTACCGGAAACCCCGAATTTTGCTGCGACCTCCGCCATGGGCGAAGACCAGACCAATTCATATAGCTCGTCCCGGGTCACTGATATTGGCTGCTTCACGGCCGGCATTCCCATAGCCTCCCCTTGGGCACTCACCCCATGGTTCAGCACAGTGAGCCATCTCTTGCCACATATGCCGCCACCCGGACGTCGGGCAGACGCCACATCCGCGGCGCGTTTGTCGCACCTAGCCATGCGCTTGGGGTTGCCCTGCATTCGCGCGGAGGAGGAAGTCTGCCAGGCCGGCCGCCCGCTACCATTACGCCCATCGGCACGACCACGCCGCCCCTGCGACTGGGCAGCGCAACGCTCCGTCATCAGTCCAGCCAGGGCAGGAGCATGGGCCGACAGATGGCAACCGCCATCAGCCGAAAAGCGAGGTATAGTGAGAACAGTCGGTCCAGTTCGGATGGGTCTCCGCCGTAAAATCGGCCTGTTTCCTCGGCTCAGCAGGTACCGTCCACTGAAAACACGACATAAATCACTACGAACAATCCGACAGAAAGACTACGTAAATGCATCATAAACCTGACTAGTGTGTTGACGGGCGAGTCGCCTGAATGCACAATGTCTCCCCTACCTAGTCACACGACCAAGTGACGGTTCTATAGTGGAGACAAAGTGATGGCCGTGCACGCAAACCTCCCGGCAGCACTCCCGAAGGAGTTGCAGCATTTCAAGGACCGGGATATCCGGTGGCTCTGGCGCTTCCTGATGAGCAAGGGTGTCCAGCTCCAGAGCGACGAGTCCCTTAATCCGAGCCAGGTCATTCAGACGATCGCCGGCTTGATCGCGGGCCATACAAACCCGCCCGAAGCTATTCAGGAGATCCTGAACGCCCATAGGGACCAGATTGTTTCGGAGAGCGCGTTCCGCTGGATCGACAAGGATGACGACCGCCTGATCGTCTGGCTTTACCTGCAACTCGAACGCCTAGCCACCAACCCAAACAACTACTTCCAGATCCAACCCCTCATGGCCGTGGCAAGCACCAGGAGGCGGGATGCGATCATCCTGGCCATTGATTGCTGGAACGCCACGCCGGCGGCGAAAGAGCAGTTTCTTGAGCAGCAGAAACTGTATTGGGGTCGGATGCGCACTCCAGACAAGGAGACGAAATGGCTGAACCCCAAGGACGAGGTACAGCTTGACTGGGCCTGGACCTACATCGTGAAGGGCTACAAGTCATCATTCATCCCGATGCCGGTCACCCCCAAGGAGCGCTATGCGGCGATACTGATAGCCTTGGACCGTCTCTCTGAGGGCAACGCGGCCGAGAAGCGACTGTTCCTGGACACGATGAAGAAGACGTGGAGCCAGAAGAAGTTCCGCGACTCCGGCAAGGCGAAGAAGCCGTATCACCTGCCGCTGACCAAGTCCGCAAAGGATCAGCTGGACTGGCTGGCCACCCAGCAGGGCGTGAGTCAAACGGCGATTCTTGAACGCTTGATTCAAGAGAGCTTCACCGCCTCGGGCGGGACGAGTTCCGCTTGATAGGACGGAACACTCAACGATCAGCGCAAGTCACCGCGAGCAAGGGCAGATTAGCCATGCATGGCGAGCATGCATCTGCCCAACGGAGACCGAACGGAGACGGAAAGTACACATTTCGTCCAGCAGGAAACGTCTCCGCCGCCAAATGTCGCGTAACATACTGATTTAATTGGTGCCCGGGGCCGGACTCGAACCGGCATGCCCGTTGGGGCGGGGGATTTTAAGTCCCTTGCGTCTACCCGTTTCGCCACCCGGGCGGGGGACTGCGCTTGAGCGGAGCAGGACACCCCGGCGCAGGTGCCGGGGGCCGGAAGATGGAGGCTGAGGTCGGAATTGAACCGGCGTACGCGGAGTTGCAGTCCGCTGCATGACCACTCTGCCACCCAGCCTTGGAACCTTGATGCGGCGCGGGCAGATGCGCCTCATCCCAGAAAAAAACCCCGGAACAGGATGCCGGGGTTTCCTTGAATCTGGAGCGGGAAACGAGACTCGAACTCGCGACCCCGACCTTGGCAAGGTCGTGCTCTACCAACTGAGCTATTCCCGCGGAAGAGGCAGCTATTCTAGCCACGCCCCCTGCCCTGTCAAGCAATGATGGCGTGGCGGCGCGCCTTCAGGCGTCGTCGCGCAGGTGCGGCCAGGCGGCCTTCAGGTACACCAGCATCGACCACAGCGTGAGCGCGGTGGCGATGTACAGCAGCACGTAGTTGAAGACGAAGAACGGCGTGAACACCATCTTGCGGCCCTCGATGAACTGCGGCTCGAAGGCCAGCAGCAGGGTGATGGCGGTGATCTGCATGACCGTCTTCACCTTGCCGATATACGACACCGCGACCGCGGCACGGGCGCCGATCTCCGCCATCCACTCGCGCAGCGCCGACACGGCGATTTCGCGGGAAATGATGACGATGGCGGGAATCGCCAGCCAGGCATTGGCGTGGTACTCCACCAGCAGCACCAGTGCCGCCGCCACCATCAACTTGTCGGCCACCGGGTCCAGGAAGGCGCCGAAGCGCGTCGACTGGTTGAGGCGGCGCGCCAGGTAGCCGTCAAGGTAGTCGGTGAGACCGGCGATCAGGAAGATGGCCGCGGCGATGGCATTACCCCACCAGGAATGCAGGTAGAACACGCCGATGAACAGCGGAATCATCGCAATCCGCGCGAGCGTGAGGATCGTGGGGACGTTGAAAAGGGATGGGCGGCTCATGCGGGCACGACGGGCTGTGTAAGGATCCAGTATAGCCGACCGGCAAGCCCCCTGTGGCGCGGTCAATCGGGGTGAAGCGCCTTGTAGATCTCGCCGGCCAGACGCTCGTCGATGCCGGGCACGCGGGCGATGTCGGCGGCGCTGGCCCGCTCGAGTTGCTGCCAGCCGCCGAAGTGGGTGAGCAGCAGGCGCCGGCGCTTGGGGCCGATGCCGCGGATGCCTTCCACCGGCGACTCGCGACGCGCCTTGGCCCGCCGCGCGCGGTGGCCGGCGATGGCGAAGCGGTGCGCCTCGTCGCGCACCTGCTGGATGAGCAGCAGGCCGGGATGGTCCGCCGGCAGCGCCAGTGCCTGGTCGCTGCCGGGCAGGTGCAGGGTCTCCAGGCCGGCCTTGCGCGACGGGCCCTTGGCCACCCCCACCAGTTGCACGCCCTCCAGTTGCATCTCGGCGGCCGCGGCCCCGGCGCGCCCCAGCTGGCCGGCGCCGCCGTCGATCAGCACCAGGTCCGGCAGCGAGGCGCCCTCCTCCTTCAAGCGCGTGTAACGGCGGCGAAAGGCCTGGTCCATGGCGGCGAAGTCGTCACCCGGGGTGATGCCCTCGATGTTGAAGCGGCGGTATTCGCGCTTGAGCGGGCCGTTGCCGTCGAACACCACGCAGGAGGCCACCGTCCCCTCGCCCATGGTGTGACTGATATCGAAACACTCGATGCGCGCCGGCACGTCCGGCAAGCCCAGCGCGGCCGCCAGCGCATCGAAGCGCTGGCGCAGGTTCTGGCGGCTGGCCAGGTGCGTGCCGAGGGCCTGCGTGGCGTTGGTGGCGGCCATGCGCAACCAGGCGGCGCGGTCGCCGCGCACACTGGCGGTGAAGCGCACCTTGTGGCCGGCGCGCGCGGCCAGCAGTTCGGCCAGCGCGCCGGTGTCCTCGGGTTCATGCGAGAGGATCACTTCGCGTGGCACTTCGCGACCGCCATCGGCATCGTCACCAGCGGACAGGTAGAACTGCGGCAGGAACTCGTCGAGCACCGCGGAAGGTTCACCATCGGCCGCCGACGGGAACCAGCTCTTGCTGCCCAGCACGCGCCCGCCACGCACGAACAATACCTGCACGCAGGTGCCGCCGGGCCGCGCCTCCACCGCGAACACGTCGGCGTCACCGCCCTCCCTGGACACCGCCTGGGTTTCCTGCACGTGGCGCAGCGCGGCGATGCGGTCGCGCAACACCGCGGCCTGCTCGAACTCGAGGCGCACGCTGGCCGCTTCCATCGCTGCCACCAGTTCGGCAGTGATGTCGTCGCTGCGCCCTTCAAGGAACATCAGCAGGTGGCGCACGTCGCGGGCGTAGTCGTCGCGGCTGCGCAGGCCGGTGCAGGGCGCGCTGCAGCGGCCGATCTGGTACTGCAGGCAGGGGCGCGAGCGGTTGCGGAAAAAGCTGTCCTCACAGGTGCGCACCCGGAAGATCTTCTCCAGCAGGTTGAGGGTGTCGCGCACCGCCACCGAGTGCGGGAACGGCCCGAAGAAGCGGCCAGGCACCTTGCGCGCGCCGCGGTAGAAACGCATGCGCGGGAATTCGTCGGCGGTGGTGACGTGGATGTACGGGTACGACTTGTCGTCGCGCAGCAGGATGTTGTACGGCGGTTTGAGCGACTTGATCAGCTGCTGCTCGAGCAGCAGGGCCTCGGTCTCCGTGCTGGTGACCGTGGTCTCGATATGGGCGATGCGCTTGACCAGCGCCTGTGTCTTCAGCGACGACAGATTCTTCTGGAAGTAGCTGGACAGGCGGTTGCGCAGGTTGCGCGCCTTGCCGACGTACAGGATGCGTCCGTCGGCATCGAACATGCGATAGACGCCGGGCAGGCGGCTGGCGGTGCGCAGGAAATCGTCGGCGTCGAACGCGGACTGCTGAGTGGTGCCCTCGCCCGCGGCGGCGTCGCTCATGCGCAGGGTTTCAGGCGGCGCCGCTGGCCACCCCGGCGTCGACCAGCCCGTGGCGTACCGCCAGCAGGGTCAGCTCCACGTCGGAGTTGATGCCGAGTTTCTCGAAGATGCGGTAGCGGTAGCTGTTCACGGTCTTCGGGCTCAGGCAGAGCTTGTCGGAGATCTCCTGCACCTTCTGGCAGTTGACCACCATGATGGTGATCTGCAGTTCGCGCTCGGAGAGCTGGTCGAACGGCGAAGCCTGCTCTTCCTTGAACGGCTTGAGGGCCATCTGCTGGGCGATTTCCGAACTGATGTATTTCTGGCCGGCGTTCACCACGCGGATGGCCTTCACCATTTCCTGCAGGTCGGCGCCCTTGGTGAGGTAGCCGGAGGCACCCGCCTTGAGCAGGCGCGACGGGAACGGCTCCTCGTCACAGACGGTGACGGCGATGACGCGCACCGAATCGTCGATGCGCTGGATCTTGCGGGTGGCCTCCAGGCCGCCGATGCCGGGCATCTGCACGTCCATGAGCACTACGTCCGGGGCCTGGTCGCGGACCATCTTCACGGCGTCCTCGCCGCTGGCGGCCTGGCCGACCACGCGGATGCCCTCCACGTCCTCCAGCATGCGGCTGATGCCGATGCGGACCAGATCGTGATCGTCGACGACAAGTACCTTGATGGCCATGCTTTCCCCCGGCGTTCCGTTGCGTTGGTCCGGGCGGTGCGGCCGCCCGGGCGCCGCTTCCCGCGGCGCGGGCGCAACGATAGCCCCCGGGCACCCACCCGCCCAGCCGTTAAGGCGGAACGCTTTGTGAGCATTCTCTCACGCGCTGGCGAACCTGTCCCCCCTCGCTACAGGTAGGGGGTGAACAGGCCGGCGAGACCGTCGCGCAGGCGGACCAGGAAGGGGCGCTGGCGCAACTCGGTCAGCGACAGTTCGCGGGCCCGCTGCAGGCGCTCCTCGACCACGTAGCGCAGGCGCCGCCCGAGCACCGGGTCGTAACACTCCACGGCGAACTCGAAGTTGAGTTTCAGGCTGCGCGGGTCCCAGTTCCCCGAGCCCAGCAAGGACCAGGCGTCGTCGACCAGGAACAACTTGCCATGGTCGAACGGCGCCGGGGTGAGCCAGACGCGGCAACCGCGGGCCAGCAACTCCTCCACCGTCGAGGTAGACGCCCAGTCCACCGGCGGCAGGTTGCTGTGTTCGGGCAGCACGATGTTCACCTGCACGCCGCGCATGGCGGCGCCGCACAAGGCGGCCACCAGTTCCGGTTCCGGCAGGAAATACGGCGTGAGGATCCACAGCGAATGCTGCGCGCCCTGGATACCGGCCATGTAGGTCCAGAACAGTTTGTCGGCGTCCTCGTCGGGCCCGTCGCTGATGCCGCGGGCCAGCACGTCGCCTGCCGGCGGCAACGGCGGGAACCAGGTCTCACCGGCCAGCACTTCCCCGGACACGAACAACCAGTCTTCCTGGAAACTGCGTTGCAGTTGCGCCACCACCGGGCCGCGCAATTCGAAATGCAGGTCGATGATCGCGTCGGGATGGTGCGGGGGCAGCAGGTAGCCGGCGCGGATGTTCATGCCGCCGGTATAGCCGGTCTCGCCGTCGACCACGAGGATCTTGCGGTGGTTGCGCAGGTTGGCGTACGGCAGGTGCCAGGGCAGGAAACGCGGCGGCAGGAAACGCGCGATGCGCACGCCGGCGGCGGCCAGTTGCCGGTCGACCGGGTTGAACCACGAATAGCGCAGGCCCACGGCATCGACCAGCACGCGCACGTCCACGCCACGCTGGTGCGCGGCGACCAGCGCGGCCACCACGCGCTGACCCACATGATCGTTGTCGAAGATGTAGGTGCACAGCGAGACCGAGCGGCGTGCGCCCTCGATGGCAGCGACCATGGCGTCACAGGCCACGCGGCCATCGTCGAGTATGCGCACCTCGTTGCCGGCCAGCAGCGGACGCCGCGTGACCTGGTTGACCACGCGATTGATGGCACGGACCGATTCGGGCAATTCGCCGCCGGATACCGGCACCACCGCCGAGGAAACCGGCAAGGCGACGCGACGGTGCATGGCAACCGCGCGGCGGCGGATGCGGTTGATGCCCAGCAGAAGGTAGAGGGCGGCACCGATGACCGGCACCAGCCAGACCAGCGCGACCCAGCCGGCGCGGGCCTGCACGTTGCGCTTGGTCAGCGAGACATGGACAGTGGAGAGCAGCGCGGCCACCACGCCAAGCAGACCCACCAGCGGGGGCCACCAGGTTTCGATCAGCACCTGCCAGTCGAAATCCGTCATGGATGACCCGCAAGGAAGGAAATGGCGGAGAGGGTGAGATTCGAACTCACGGGCCCCTCGCGGAGCCGTCGGTTTTCAAGACCGATGCAATCGACCACTCTGCCACCTCTCCGCAGTCGACGGCGCAAGGATACCCAACCCGCACCCCTGTAGCGAGGGGGCCATGCCCCCGACCAGAAAATCGTCGGGGGCATGGCCCCCTCTCTACATCGGCATCGGCGCGGGTCAGTGGGAGCCGGTTATCATGGGACACCTGACCGGACCCTTGCCCCGCCGATGCGCTACGCCCTGCTCGTCCTCGCCGCCCCCCAGTCCAGCGCCGCCAGCCAGGGTGCGCTGCGCTTCGCGCGTGCGGCGCTGGCACGCGGCCACACGGTCAGCCGGGTGTTCTTCTACGGCGAGGGCGTGCATAACGCCACCGCGCTGGCGGTGCCGCCGCAGGATGAGGTGGATACGGTCGCGCAGTGGCGTGATTTCGCGCTGGCCAACGGCATCGAACTGGTGGTCTGCATCGCCGCCGCCCTGCGTCGCGGCCTGCTCGACGAGGGCGAACGCGAGCGCTACGAGCGGACCGCCGCCAACCTCGACCCCGCGTTCGTACTGTCCGGGCTCGGGCAACTGGCCGAGGCGGCGCTGGAATCCGATCGCGTCATCACCTTCGGCGGCTGAGAGCGATGCCATGAAGAAGATCCTCGTCGTCGTCCGCGGTTCACCCTACGGCAGCGCGCGCGCCCGCGAAGCCATCGATGCCGCCCTGCTGCTGTCGGCCTTCGCCGCCGAGATCGCGGTGCTGTTCAGCGGCGACGGCGTCTGGCAATTGCAGCCCGGCCAACAGCCCGGGTCCATCGCCGCGCAACCCGTGCAGGCCATGCTCGGCGCGTTCGAGGCCTACGACATCACGCGCGTGTACGCCGATGCCGGCGCGCTGGCCGAACGCGGGCTGGATGCGGGGCACCTGCTGGGCGGCGCCACCGCGCTCGACGCCACGGCCTTGCGCGAACTGTTCGTGAACCACGACCGCGTCATCACCCTGTGAGTCCCGCATGAGCACCCTGCACATCGTCAGCACCGCACCGACCGCCGGCACCGCCCTGGCCGACGCGCTGCGCGTGGCCGGCGCCGGCGACACCCTCCTGCTGACCGGCGACGGCGTGTACGCGGCCGTTGCCCACGCGCCCGGGCCGTCGCAATTGCTGCGCGAGGCGGCCGCCACGGGCGTGCAGTTGTACGCCTTGTTGCCGGACATTGACGCCCGCGGCTTGGCCCATCGCCTGCACCCGGGCGTGCGCCTGGTGGACGACAACGGCTTCGTCGAACTGACCGAGCGCTGCCCGCGCACGGCGAGCTGGTTCTGAGCACATGGCCGGCGAACACGACCTGCAGGTGGGCACGCGCACGCTGGCGCGCGATCGCGACGGTTACCTGAAACAGCTGTCGGAATGGGACCGCGAGGTGGCGACGGCGCTGGCCGCGGAAGCCGACATCACGCTCGGTGACGAGCACTGGGCGGTGATCGACGTACTGCGCGCCTTCTACGCCGAGCACCGCCTGTCACCGGCCACCCGCGTGCTGGTGAAGGCGGTGGGTAAGGCACTGGGCCCGGACAAGGGCACCAGCGCCTACCTGATGCAGCTGTTTCCGTCGAAACAAAGCCCGGCCCTGATCATCGCCAGGATCGCCGGCCTGCCCCGCCCCACCAACTGTTTCTGACCATGACCGGCAACCACTACAAGGACTTCGAGCACCCGTTCGCACAATACGTGCGCATCCTCGGCAAGGGCCGCAGGGGTTCGCGGGCGCTCAGCGAGCAGGAAGCCTTCGAGGCGATGTCGATGATCCTGCGCGGCGAGGTGCTGGACATCCAGCTGGGCGCCTTCCTGACGCTGTTGCGCGTGAAAGAGGAAACCGGCGAGGAAATCGCCGGTTTCACGCGTGCGGCCCGCGCGGCCATGCCGCCGGAGCGCACCGCGCTGCGCGCCGACATCGACTGGGCCTCGTACGCGGGCAAGAAGAACCACCTGCCCTGGTACCTGGCCGCGTGCCTGCTGCTGGCCGCCAACGGCGTGCGCGTACTGATGCACGGTGCCGGCGGCCACACGCTCAACCGCCTGTACACCGAGGACGCGCTGGCCGCACTGGGCATCCCCTTGGCGCGCACGCTCGACGACGCGCGCAGGCAACTGGATGGCCGCGGCTTTGCGTACCTGCCGTTGGCGGTGTTCGCACCGAAGCTGGCGGAGATCATCAGCCTGCGCAACGTGCTGGGCCTGCGCTCACCGGTGCACACCGTGTCGCGCATGCTCAACCCGGCGGATGCCACGCTGGTTTTCCACGGCATTTTCCACCCGAGCTACCGGCCCATCCACCAGGAGTCGGCCGTGCTGCTGGGTTATCGCAACCTGGCGGTGTTCAAGGGCGAAGCCGGTGAAACCGAGCGACGCCCGGACGCGATTACCGCCGTGCAACGGGTGGTGGACGGCGCGCAATTCAACGAGGAATGGCCGGCGTTGCTGGATGGCAGGCAGGACAAGGAAGAGGCGCTGGATGTCGACGCGTTGCGCGCGGTGTGGCGCGGCGAGCGCGCGCACCCTTACGGAGTGGCTGCCATCACCGGCACCGTGGCGATGACGCTGTACTGGCTGGGCAAGGCCGCCAGCCAGGCCGACGCCCAGGCGCTCGCCGAACAATGGTGGGAATCACGCGACCGCACAGCCCTACGCTCTTCGTAGAGAGGGGGCCATGCCCCCGATTGCCCAAGAAGGCAAAAGCGTCGGGGGCATGGCCCCCTCTCTACAGGAAGGGCCTCAACCGATGCAGGTGAGGCCACCCATCCACGGGCGCAGCGCCTCGGGCACGGTCACGGTGCCATCGGCGTTCTGGTAATTCTCGAGGATCGCCACCAGCGTGCGGCCCACCGCCAGGCCGGAGCCGTTGAGCGTGTGCAGCAATTCCGGCTTTTTCATCTGCGCGTCCTTGTAACGCGCCTGCATGCGGCGCGCCTGGAAGTCGCGGAAGTTGGAGCAGGAGGAAATCTCGCGGTAGGTTTCCTGCGACGGCACCCATACCTCGATGTCGTAGGTCTTGCACGACGAGAAGCCCATGTCGCCGGCGCACAGCGCCACCACGCGGTACGGCAGGCCGAGCTTCTGCAGGATCTTCTCGGCGTGGCCGGTGAGCTCCTCCAGTGCCGCCATGGAATCCTCCGGCTTCACCAGCTGCACCATTTCCACCTTCTCGAACTGGTGCTGGCGGATCAGGCCGCGGATGTCGCGGCCGTGCGAACCGGCCTCCGAGCGGAAACACGGCGTGTGGCAGGCCCAGCGGATCGGCAGTTGCGCGGCATCTACGATCTCGTCGGTCACCAGGTTGGTGACCGGCACTTCCGCGGTGGGAATCAGGTACAGCTCGCGCTCGCCACGCAGCTTGAACAGGTCTTCCTCGAACTTGGGCAACTGGCCGGTGCCACGCAGGGCCTGCGGGCCGACCAGGTACGGGACGTAGACTTCCTGGTAGCCGTGCTCACCGGTGTGGGTGTCGAGCATGAACTGGATCAGCGCGCGGTGCATGCGCGCCAGCTGGCCGCGCATCACCGAGAAGCGCGCACCGGACAACTTGGCGGCTCGCTCGAAATCGAGGGCGGCGTTGGCCGGGTTGAAGCCCTCGCCCAGCGCCACGTGGTCGCGCACCGGGAAATCGAACTGCCGCGGCGTGCCCCAGCGACGCACTTCCACGTTGTCGGCATCGGACTGGCCGTCCGGCACCGAGTCATCGGGGATGTTGGGGATCTGCAGGTGAGCGTGCTCGATACGCGACTGCAGCGCGTTCAACTCGGCTTCCGCCTGCGTCAGCTGCGCACCGAGCGCCTCGGACTGCGCCAGCAAGGGCGCGATGTCCTCGCCCTTGGCCTTGGCCTGCCCGACCGCCTTGGCGCGCGCGTTGCGCTCGGCCTGCAGGTTCTGGGCCCGGGTCTGGATCTCCTTGCGCTGCTCCTCGAGCGCGGCCAGGCCGGCGGTGTCGAGCGTGTAGCCGCGGCGGCCGAGCTGGCGGGCGACGAGTTCGAGGTCGGAGCGAAGCAGTTTCGGGTCGAGCATGGCGGGAATCCGGGGTTACGGTTTGACGAGCGCCAGTCCCAGCCACACGGCGAGCAGGCAGCTCAGCACGCTGGCAAGGACATAGACGATGGCGAGTGCCGGCTGGCCTTCCTGGAACAGGCGCACGGTCTCGAAGGAAAAGCTGGAAAACGTGGTGAAACCACCGAGAAAACCGGCCAGCAGCGCGACGCGCAGTGTACCACTGGCCGGCAGGTACTGGGTCAGCACGGCGAACAGCAGGCCATACAGGAACGAGCCGGCGATGTTCACCGCCAGCGTGCCCCAGGGCAGCGCGTGCGGACCGGCCGGCGGCAACCAGACCGACGCGACCAGGTACCGACCGACCGAGCCGAGCGCGCCACCGGCCGCCACCGCCAACAGGACCTGGGCATTCATCAGGGCTTCCTCGCGGGTTTGCGCGGCGCGCCGTAGCGCTGCCAGTCGCTGGCGGCGTCCAGCGCGCGCCAGTGGGCCATCTTCTCGGCGATGCGCTGCTCGAGGCCGCGATCGACCGGCTGGTAGAAGCGCACGTCGCGGCTCGATTCGGGCAGGTAGTTCTCGCCGGGTACGTAGGCGCCCGGCCAGTCGTGCGCGTAATGGTATTCGGCGCCGTGGCCCAGTTCGCCCATCAGCTTCGTGGGCGCATTGCGGATGTGCAGCGGCACTTCCTCGCTGCCGCGGCCGCGCACGTAGTCCATGGCCTGGTTGTACGCCTTGTAGACGGCGTTGCTCTTGGGCGCCACCGCCATGTACACCACCGCCTGCGCGATGGCCAGTTCACCTTCCGGACTGCCGAGGCGTTCCTGCACGTCCCATGCCGCCATGGCGAGGTCCAGCGCGCGCGGGTCGGCGTTGCCGATGTCCTCGCTGGCCATGCGCACCACGCGGCGGGCGATGTACAGCGGGTCGCAGCCGCCGTCGAGCATGCGCGCCAGCCAGTACAGCGCGCCGTCGGCACTGGAGCCGCGCACCGACTTGTGCAGCGCGGAAATCTGGTCGTAAAAGACGTCACCGCCCTTGTCGAAGCGGCGCGTACCGGTGCGCAGCACTTCATCGAGCGCGGCGGCATCGATGGTTCGCGCGCCGTCCGCCTCGTCGACCAGGTCGTGGGCGATTTCCAGCAGGTTCAGCAGGCGGCGCGCGTCGCCGTCGGCGGCCAGCAACAGCCGTTCGCGCGCGTCGGCGGTCAAAGTGACATGCCCGCCGGCCAGGCCACGTACCGGGTCGGTGAGCGCGCGATCAAGCAGCGCTGCCAGGTCTTCGGCCGGGATCGGCTTCAACACGTAGACGCGCGCCCGTGACAGCAGCGCGCTGTTGAGCTCGAACGACGGGTTCTCGGTGGTGGCGCCGATGAAGGTGAGCAGCCCCTCCTCCACGTGCGGCAGGAACGCGTCCTGCTGCGCCTTGTTGAAGCGGTGCACCTCGTCGACGAACAGCACCGTGCGGCACCCCTGGGACAGTGCCTGGCGGGCCCGCTCGACCACCTCGCGGATTTCCTTCACGCCCGCCAGCACGGCAGAGATCGTCTCGAAGCGCGCATCCACCTGGGTGGCGCACAACTTCGCCAGCGTGGTCTTGCCCACGCCGGGCGGCCCCCAGAGGATCATCGAATGCAGGTGGCCGGTTTCCACCGCCTTGCGCAGCGGCTTGCCGGGACCCACCAGGTGTTGCTGGCCGACGTACTCGGCGAGGTTGCGCGGCCGCAGGCGCGCGGCCAGCGGCATGCCGGCAAGATCGGGCTCGCCGGCAAGCAGGTCCGGTTGCGCGTCAGTCCGTTTCACGGATCACGTCGGTGCCGGGCGGCGGCGTGAACACGAAACGCGCCGGCGGAATGGCCGGGTTGAGTTTCACGTCGCTGAAGGTGATGGTGGTCTTCTGGCCCAGGCCATCCACCAGGGTCATGTCGCGCAGCGCGTCGCCCTTGAAGCCCACGCGCAGCGTCTCGAACAGGGCGTCCTCGCTGACCGGCGACAGCTCGAAGCGCAGGCTGCCGCCCTTGTCTTCCAGCACGCTCACCCGGAAGCGCTCGCCGATGCGCCTGGCGTCGCCACCGAACAGCAGTGCCGGCGTATCGGCCAGCTGGCGATCGAAGCGGCGCACCACCGCCTGGTCGAGGTCGGGGTCATGCACCCACACCTCCTTGCCGTCGGCGACGATCAGCTGCGCGAACGGCGTCTGCACTTCCCAGCGGAACAGTTGCGGGCGGGACACCATCATGGTGCCGGTGGAACGCTGCGACACCGCGCCGTTGGCGCCAGCCACGGTCTGCTCGAAGGACGCCGACAGGCTGCGCGCGGCCGCCAGCTTGTCGGCCAGCCGGGTCACCGCGTCGGTGGCATGGGCGAACACGGGCAGTACGAGTGCAAAAGCGAGAATCAGACGGGTCACGTTTTCACCTGGATTTGATCAGCTGCCTGGCCGTATGACCTCGCGCTGGCCGTTCGGTTGCATGGCGCTGACGAGGCCGGCGGCCTCCATCGCTTCCACCAGCCGGGCTGCGCGGTTGTAGCCGATCTTGAGTTTGCGCTGGACCGAGGAAATGGACACCCGGCCCGATTCGATGACGAAGGCCACCGCCTGGTCGTACAGCGGGTCGGACTCGGGATCGCCGCCCTCCTCGCCGTCGCCGCCATAACCACCCTGGACACCGCTGCCGTCCTCGGCCTGGCGGGTGATTTCCTCGATGTAATTCGGGGCGCCGCGCCGGCGCCAGTCGTCGCACACGCGGTGCACTTCCTCGTCGGACACGAACGCACCGTGCACGCGCTCGGGCACGCTGGTGCCCACCGGCAGGTACAGCATGTCGCCGTGGCCGAGCAGCTGTTCGGCGCCGCCCTGGTCGATGACGGTGCGCGAGTCGATGCGTGAACTCACCTGGAAGGAAATGCGCGACGGCACGTTGGCCTTGATCAGGCCAGTGATCACGTCCACCGACGGCCGCTGGGTGGCCAGGATCAGGTGGATGCCGGCGGCGCGCGCCTTCTGGGCGATGCGGGCGATCAGCTCCTCCACCTTCTTGCCGACCACCATCATCATGTCGGCGAATTCGTCCACCACGATGACCACGTACGGCAGCGTGGTGAGTTCCGGCGCCTCGGTCTGCGTGGCGGTGTCCTGCTGGCGCCACAGCGGATCCTTGATCGGTTCGCCCGCCTTCTTGGCATCCATCACCTTCTTGTTGAAGCCACCGAGGTTGCGCACGCCCAGCTGCGCCATCAGCTTGTAGCGGCGCTCCATCTCGGCCACGCCCCAGCGCAGCGCGCTGGCGGCTTCCTTCATGTCGGTGACCACCGGCGTGAGCAGGTGCGGGATGTTGTCGTAGACCGCCAGCTCCAGCATCTTCGGGTCGATGAGGATCAGGCGCACGTGTTCCGGCGTGGACTTGTACAGCAGCGACAGCAGCATCGCGTTCAGGCCCACGGACTTGCCCGAGCCGGTGGTACCGGCCACCAGCAGGTGCGGCATCTTCGCCAGGTCCGCCACCGCCGGGTTGCCGGCAATGTCCTTGCCCAGCGCCAGCGTCAGTGGCGACTGCGCTTCGTCGAACGCGCCGGAGGCGATCACCTCCGACAGCTTGATCATCTCCCGCTTCTCGTTGGGGATCTCGATGCCCACCACGGTCTTGCCGGGAATCACCTCGACGACGCGCACGCTGATCACCGCCAGCGAACGCGCCAGGTCCTTGGCCAGGTTGGTGATGCGCGAGACCTTCACGCCGGCGGCCGGCTGGATCTCGAAACGGGTGATGACCGGGCCGGGCAACACGCCGGTGACCTGCGCCTCGATGCCGAAGTCGGCCAGTTTCAGCTCCAGCAGGCGCGACATGGACTCCAGCGCCTCGCGCGTGTAGCCCTTCTTCTGGGTCTTGTCGACGGCGTCGAGCAGCGACAGCGGCGGCAACTCGCCGCTCACCTCGGTTTCGAACAGGTTGCGCTGCTTTTCCTTCTGCACGCGCACGCTGGGCTTGGGCGGCGGTGGCGGCTCGGCGATCTCCGGCGGTTTGCGGTTCTCGACTTTGGCCTGGTGCTCGCGGAAGGCAGCCTCGCGCTTTTCCACCAGCACCTCGGCCTCGCGCTCGACCACCACGCGCTGGCGGCGGTCCTCGAACGACTGCCTGAGCCAGTCGACCAGGGCGAGCGTCCATTGCCCGGTGGTCTCGGCGACACGCAGCCAGGACACGTCGGTCACCACGCGGATGGCGGCCAGCAGCAGCGCCAGCAGCAGCAGCGTGCTGCCGATAAGGTTGAACGCGGCCAGCGACGCGCGCCCGATGACCGAACCGATGATGCCGCCGGCCGTTTCCGGCAGCACTTCCTGCAGCGTCTCGGCCATGCCAGCCACGCCGGACTTCGGCACCGTGAAATGGATGGACAACAGCGCGCAGCCGGCCAGCACCAGCACCACCCAGGCGCCGCGGCGCAACCAGCGCTGCGGCGGCGGGATGTCCACCACTTCCAGCGGGTGGCGCACGATGAACCAGCCGCGCAGGGCCAGCACCAGCGGGAGCAGCCACGCCAGGTAACCGGCCAGCACGAACAGGATGTCGGCAACCCATGCACCGATGAACCCGCCGGAGTTCACCACCGGGCCGCTCTGGCCCATGTGCGACCAGCCGGGATCGTTGCGGAAGTAGGTGGACAGTGACAACGCCACCAGTGCCGCCAGTGCCAGCAGGCCGATGCCCAGCGCCTCGCGCAGGCGCCGACGGGCCACGTCCGGCAGGGAACTTGCCTTGGCCTTGCGCGTCACGTGGCGGTACTCGACAGCATGTACGGAAAACTCGGCAGTCGTTGCATGGCCGGTTATTGTAGGGAATCCATCGCATCCGTAGTGAGGAATTCGGCCCGATGAACCGGCTCCCCGCGTGCGCCCTGCTGCTTGCCGCCCCGTTGGCGCTGGCCCCGTCCGCCGCCGTGGCCACGGAACCCGTACCGGCCGCGACTGGCCCGGCCGCTGCCAGCGCAGCGCCACCGGCCGGCGGCGCGCCGCGCGGCCTGCCGCGCTGGGAGTGGGGCCTGGGCATCGCCGGCGCCTGGGTGCGCGACTACCCGGGCTCGGAGCACTACAGCACCTACGGCCTGCCCTACCCCTGGTTCACCTGGCGCTCGGACCGCGTGCTGCTCGGCCACGAAGGCGGCCGCGGCGTGCTGTGGCGGCGACCGGCGCTGGCCGTTGATGCCGTGCTGTCGGCCAACCCGCCGTCCAGCACCGGCGACAACCCCGAACGTGCCGGCATGCCGGACCTGCACGCCCTGGTGGAACCCGGCCTGCGCCTGCGCTGGCAGGCGTGGTCATCGGCAGACGGCCGCTGGCGCCTGAACGTGCGCCTGCCGTGGCGTGCCGCGCTGGCGATCTACGATGGCGGCCTGCACAACGTCGGCTCGCGCATCGAGCCGGGCCTGTCACTGGACCACCGCCTGGGCGGCGGCTGGTCGTGGGGGATGAGCGCCGCGGCAACCTTCGCCGAACGTGCCTACCAGGACTACTTCTACGGCGTGGACCCGGCGTACGCCACCGCCACCCGCCCGGCCTACGAGGCCGACGGCGGCTACGGCGGCTCGCACCTGACCTGGCGCCTCTCGCGGCGCAGCGGCGTCAGCAGCGCCTCGCTGTTCGTGCGCGCCGAACTGCTGGACGACGCGTCGTTCGCCGACAGCCCGCTGGTGTCCACGCCGGTTGGCTGGACCATCGGCTTCAACCTGTCACGCCGCTTCGGCGCCTCCACCCATCTTGTCAATGCGGACGAGCCCTGAGCGGTTGCCGGCAGGATCAAACCCATCGCCACCCGCCTTGCCTTATCATGGCCACCGCACGCCCTCCCTGCAGAATGAGCGGAACGCATCACCATGAGCCAGACCAAGCACTGCCAGCTCCTCATCCTCGGCTCCGGCCCCGCCGGCTGGACCGCCGCCGTGTACGCCGCGCGCGCCAACCTCAAGCCGGTGGTGATCACCGGCATGCAGCAGGGTGGCCAGCTCACCACCACCACCGAGGTCGACAACTGGCCGGGTGACGTGCACGGCGTGCAGGGTCCGGAACTGATGGTGCGCATGCAGCAGCATGCCGAGCGCTTCCAGACCGAAACGGTGTTCGACCACATCAACCAGGTCGACCTGAAGCAGCGCCCGTTCCGCCTCAAGGGCGACGCCGGCGAGTACACCTGCGACGCGCTGATCATCGCCACCGGCGCATCGGCGCAGTACCTCGGCCTGCCCAGCGAGGAAAAGTTCATGGGCAAGGGCGTGTCCGCCTGCGCCACCTGCGACGGCTTCTTCTACAAGAACCAGAAGGTCGCCGTCATCGGCGGCGGCAACACCGCCGTCGAGGAAGCGCTGTACCTGTCGAACATCGCCGCGCACGTCACGCTGGTGCACCGTCGTGACAAGCTGAAGGCCGAGAAGATCATGCAGGACAAGCTGTTCCAGCGTGAGAAGGAAGGCAAGATCCGCATCGTCTGGAACCACCAGCTCGACGAGGTGCTCGGCGACGACAGCGGCGTCACCGGCCTGCGCCTGAAGAGCACGCAGGACGGTTCGACGCAGCAGGTGGACGTGGCCGGCGTGTTCATCGCCATCGGCCACAAACCGAACACCGACATTTTCGCCGGCCAGCTGGACATGGAAGGCGGCTACCTGAAGATCCGCACCGGCCTCACCGGCAATGCTACGCAAACCAGCGTGGAAGGCGTGTTCGCCGCCGGCGACGTGGCCGACCACGTCTACCGCCAGGCCATCACCTCGGCGGGTTTCGGCTGCATGGCCGCGCTCGACGCCGAGCGCTACCTCGACGCCAAGCACTGAGCGACCCGCGGGTCGTCCGTCATGGCAGGCGCAGGCATCCGGCTGGCCCTGCTTGGCGACGACCCGCACGCCTTCCCGCCGCTCACGCGCGCACTGCGCGACCCTGACGGCCTGCTGGCCGTCGGCGGCGACCTCTCCGTCGAGCGCCTGGTGGCCGCCTATTCGCGCGGAATCTTCCCCTGGTTCAGCACCGGCGACCCGATCCTCTGGTGGTCACCTGATCCGCGCTTCGTGCTCGACCCGGCGCAGGTACACATCGGCCGCTCGCTGCGCCGTACCCTCAACCGGCAGACGTTCACCTTCACCGTTGACCGCGCCTTCCGCGCGGTGATCGAGGCCTGTGCGACGGCGCCGCGCGACGGGCAGGCCGGCACCTGGATCACCCGCGAGATGATCGAGGCGTATGTACGCCTGCATGAGGCAGGGCACGCCCATTCCGTGGAAGCCTGGCAGGACGGCGAACTGGCCGGCGGCCTGTACGGGGTGGCGCTGGGACGCATGTTCTTCGGCGAATCGATGTTTGCCCGCGCCGACGACGCCTCCAAGGCCGCGTTCGCCGTACTCTGCCGCCAGCTGGCTGCCTGGGACTTCCCGCTGGTGGATTGCCAGATGCAGACCGCGCACCTGGCGCGTTTCGGCGCCGCCTTCATGCCGCGGGCGACCTTCGCCGGCATCGTGGCCGACGCCGTGGCGCAACCCCCACCCGACTGGCGTATCGATCCGGCGCCGGACTGTAACTGACCCCGTTCCGGTCCCGCCCTTGCTGGCCTACACTCGGGCTATCCAGGGCTGCCGGCATCGCATGAGCAACCTCCAGACTCTCAAGTTCTATTGCACGCCCGCGCACCGTTGCAGTTACCTGCCGGACCGCGAGGCCGTGACCCTGTTCCTCGATCCCAAGACCGAGGTGTCGGCCGACGTCTATTCGCAGCTGACCGCGGTGGGGTTCCGCCGTAGCGGCGACTTCATCTACCGCCCGCACTGTGGCACCTGCCACGCCTGCATCCCGGTGCGTATCGCCGCCCACGCCTTCGAGCCGACGCGCACGCAGCGCCGCTGCCTGGCACGCAACGCCGACCTGATGGTGATTTCCGCCCCGCCGCGCTACACGCCCGAGTACTACGCGCTGTACGAGAAGTACATCAACGCCCGTCACCAGGACGGCGACATGTACCCGCCCAGCCGCAACCAGTTCCGCTCGTTCCTGCTGTGCTCGTGGGGCAACTCCCGCTTTTACGAGTTCCGCGCCGACGGCCGGCTGGTGGCGCTGGCCGTGGTCGACCACGTGGATGGCGGCATGTCGGCGGTCTACACCTTCTACGACCCGGACGAGGAGCCTCGCAGCCCCGGGCGCTACGTGATCCTCTGGCAGGTCATGGAGGCCCGCAAGCGCGGCCTCGGCTACGTCTACCTCGGCTACTGGATCCGCCAGTGCCGGAAGATGAGCTACAAGCGCGAGTACCAGCCGCTGGAGTACTTCGACGGCCACCAGTGGCTGCGCCCCGACCCCGACGGCTACCGGCCCGCCAGCACCTCCCTGCCCCCCCTGTAAGGCCCCGCCACTTCCGGCTCGGGCCGGTTTCGGCTACAGTGGCGCCCTTCCGCGGGGCACCCCCCGCTGTTTGCGCCACCTGTACCAGGCTGAGGATTCATGTCGAAAGACGACGTCATCGAGATGGAAGGGGTTGTCACCGAAACCCTCCCGAACACCATGTTCCGCGTCGAGCTGGAAAACGGCCACGTCGTGACCGCCCACATTTCCGGCAAGATGCGCAAGAACTACATCCGCATCCTCACCGGCGACAAGGTCAAGGTCGAACTGACCCCGTACGACCTCACCAAGGGTCGCATCACCTTCCGGGTGCGCTGAACCGTTACGCAAGAAGGGCGCCCGAGGGCGCCCTTCTTTTTGCACGGATCGGGGGCATGGCCCCCTCGCTACAGGTAGCGGTCAGGCCGGGACGCGCGCATCGATCTCCAGATCGAGCTTGCCCTCGTGCACCGTCACGTGCACGTCGCCGCCCTTCTCCGCCAGCGCGCCGAACAGGATCGCTTCGGCCAGCGGCTTCTTGATCTCGTCCTGGATCAGGCGTGCCATCGGGCGCGCGCCCATCGCCTTGTCGTAGCCCTTGTCCGCCAGCCATTTCCGCGCGTCGTCATCGACGTGCAGCATGACTTTCTTGTCGTCCAGCTGCGCCTGCAGTTCGGTGAGGAACTTGTCGACCACGCCGAGGATCACCTGCGCGTCGAGCGGGCGGAACTGGATGATGGCATCCAGGCGGTTGCGGAACTCCGGCGTGAACAGGCGACGCAGTGCTTCCATCGCGTCGGTGCTGTTGTCCTGCTGGGTGAAACCGATGCCGCGCTTGGCCATGCTCTCGGCGCCGGCGTTGGTGGTCATCACCAGGATCACGTTGCGGAAATCGGTCTTGCGCCCGTTGTTGTCGGTGAGCTTGCCGTAGTCCATCACCTGCAGCAGCAGGTTGAAGACTTCCGGGTGCGCCTTCTCGATCTCGTCCAGCAGCAGCACGCAATGCGGGTGCTTGGTGATGGCCTCGGTGAGCAGGCCGCCCTGGTCGAAACCGACGTAGCCCGGCGGCGCGCCGATCAGGCGCGACACGGTGTGGCGCTCCATGTACTCGGACATGTCGAAGCGCACCAGTTCCATGCCCATGGTCTTGGCCAGCTGGCGGCTCACTTCCGTCTTGCCGACGCCGGTGGGGCCGGCGAACAGGAAGGAACCGATGGGCTTCTCCGGTGCCTTGAGGCCGGCGCGCGACAGCTTGATCGCCGCGCTCAGCGCGTCGATGGCCTCGTCCTGGCCGAACACGGTCATCTTCAGGTCGCGCTCGAGGTTGCCCAGCTGCTTCTTGTCGGAAGCGGACACCGTCTTGGGCGGGATGCGCGCCATCTTGGCGATGATGTTCTCGACATCCGGCACCGAGATGGTCTTCTTGCGCTTGCCCTCCGGTTGCAGGCGCTGGAAGGCGCCCACTTCGTCGACCACGTCGATGGCCTTGTCCGGCAGGAAGCGGTCGTGCAGGTAGCGCGCCGACAACTCGGCGGCGGCCTTCAGCGCGTTGTCCGAGTAGCGCACGTTGTGGTGCTCCTCGAAGCGCTCGCGCAGGCCCTTGAGGATCTCGTAGGTCTGGTCGACGGTCGGCTCGGGCACGTCGATCTTCTGGAAGCGGCGCGACAGCGCGCGGTCCTTCTCGAAGATGCCGCGGTATTCGCCGAAGGTGGTCGAACCGATGCACTTGATCTCGCCGGAGGCGAGCATCGGCTTGAGCAGGTTGGAGGCGTCCATGACGCCGCCGGAGGCAGCGCCGGCACCGATGATGGTGTGGATCTCGTCGATGAACAGGATGGCACCCGGACGCTTCTTCAGCTCGCCCAGCAGGGCCTTCAGGCGCTTCTCGAAATCACCGCGGTACTTGGTGCCGGCCAGCAGCGCGCCGAGGTCCAGCGAGTAGACCACGCTCTCCTTCAGCGGCTCGGGGACCTTGCCGTCAACGATCAGCTTGGCCAGGCCCTCGGCGATGGCGGTCTTGCCGACGCCGGGTTCGCCCACCAGCAGCGGGTTGTTCTTGCGGCGGCGGCAGAGGATCTGCGCGGCGCGCTCGATCTCCTCCTCGCGGCCCACCAGCGGGTCGATGCGACCGTCGCGCGCCGCCTGGTTGAGGTTTGACGAGTAGGCGTCCAGCGGGTTGGTGCCCTGCGCGGCCTCGCCACCGCCCTCTTCTTCCTGCGGCGACTCGTTGCCGGCGGCCGGCGGCGGCAGGCTGGTGTCGTCCTGCACCTTGCTGATGCCGTGGGCGATGTAGTTCACCACGTCGATGCGGGCGATGTTCTGCTTGCGCAGGAAATACACGGCCTGGCTTTCCTGCTCGCTGAAGATGGCCACCAGCACGTTGGCGCCGGTGACTTCCTTCTTGCCGGAGGACTGCACGTGGAACACGGCGCGCTGCAGCACGCGCTGGAAGCCCAGCGTGGGCTGGGTCTCGCGGTCCTGGTCGTGGCCGGGAATCAGCGGCGTGGTCTCGTCCACGAACTGGGTGAGGTCGCGTCGCAGGCCGGTGACGTCGGCACCGCAGGCACGCAGCACCTTGGCCGCGGACTCGTTGTCGAGCAGCGCGAGCAACAGGTGCTCGACGGTCATGTATTCGTGACGCTTCGCCCGCGCGTCGCGGAAGGCGAAGTTGAGGGTTACCTCGAGGTCCTTGCTGAGCATGGCCGATTCCCCCTGGGCGTTGCGCCGTGCAACTGATACTACGTCAGACCAATGATAGAGCCGCGGGTTTCACGCCTGCTCGATCTTTGCCATGAGCGGATGCTGGTGGCGACGAGCGTAGTCTATGACCTGCTCGGCCTTCGTTTCCGCCACGTCGCGTGAGTAGATTCCGCAGACCGCCTTGCCCTGCGTGTGCACCGTGAGCATGACACGGGTGGCCTGCTCGCGGTTCATCGAGAAAAAGCTTTCCAGCACCTCGACGACGAAGTCCATGGGCGTGAAGTCGTCGTTCAGCAACAGGACCTTGAACATCGCCGGCGGCTTGAGCGCCGGCTTGGCCGTATCGACGGCCAGGCCGACGCCACCACCGGGCTGGCCGGGCTCGTCGTCACGGCCGGCATCGCCACCCTGGGCCTGTGCCACCGCGTATGTCTGCAGAAACATGAACCTGTTCACAACGTGCGTTCTATATGGCGACCGGTCATCCCCCGTTCAAGGGGCCAGCCGATATGGGGTACTTGACGTCGCCGGGAGCCATGATCGAGAGTTCCCGGGCACCTGTTCCGGCGGTTTTCGTGTCGTTTACTTATAGCACGGATGCCGGCCAGGGCAGGCACAGGGATAGGCCAGACAACAACAAGAAGCGGCCGTCGCCGCACGGACCAGACGAGGGATCGGCCATGGCTACCGGACACGTGAAGTGGTTCAACAACGCCAAGGGGTACGGCTTCGTCCGCCCCGACAATGGCGGCGAGGACCTGTTCGTCCATTACTCCTACATCAACATGGACGGCTACAAGACCCTCAAGGCGGGCCAGCCGGTGAACTTCGACATCAAGGAAGTCGCCAAGGGCTCGCATGCCATCAACCTGACACTGCGGGAAGAGCCGCGCGAGGGGCTCGCGCGCGAAGCGGTCAACGACCCCAAGCACTTCCAGCGCACGGCCTGACTGACACGTCCCCGTAGCGAGCGGGCCATGCCCGCGATGACCGGGCGCATGGCGCCCTCGCTACCTGGAAGGATCGCCGCAGCGATCAGTCCATGTGCCTGATGATCGCATCACCGAACTCCGAGCACTTCAGCAGCTTCGCGTCCGGCATCAGGCGCTCGAAATCGTAGGTCACGGTCCGGGCCGCGATCGCGTTCTCCACGCCCTTGATGATCAGGTCCGCCGCCTCGGTCCAGCCCATGTGGCGCAGCATCATCTCGGCCGAGAGGATGATGGAACCCGGGTTGACCTTGTCCTGGCCGGCGTACTTGGGCGCCGTGCCGTGGGTAGCCTCGAACATGGCCACCGAGCCACCGATGTTGGCGCCCGGCGCGATGCCGATGCCGCCCACTTCCGCCGCCAGCGCGTCGGAGATGTAGTCGCCGTTGAGGTTCAGCGTGGCGATCACGCTGTAGTCCGCCGGGCGCATCAGGATCTGCTGCAGGAAGGCGTCGGCGATGACGTCCTTGATGATGATGTCCCTGCCCGTCTTCGGGTTCTTCATCTTCATCCACGGGCCGCCGTCGAGCAGCTCGGCGCCGAAGCGCTCCTTCGCCAGCTGGTAGCCCCATTCCTTGAAGGCACCTTCCGTGTATTTCATGATGTTGCCCTTGTGCACGAGCGTGACGCTGGGCTTGTCATTGTCGATGGCGAACTGGATGGCCTTGCGCACCAGGCGCTGCGTGCCTTCGCGCGATACCGGCTTGATGCCGATGCCGCAGCCTTCGGGGAAGCGGATCTTCGTGACGCCCATTTCCTCGCGCAGGAAGCGGATGAGCTTCGTGGCTTCCGGGCTGTCCGCGGCCCACTCGATGCCGGCGTAGATGTCCTCGGAGTTCTCGCGGAAGATCACCATGTCGGTGAGTTCCGGGTGGGTGACCGGGCTGGGCACGCCCTTGAACCAGCGGACCGGGCGCTGGCAGACGTAGAGGTCGAGTTCCTGGCGCAGGGCAACGTTCAGGGAGCGGATGCCGCCGCCGACCGGGGTGGTCAGCGGGCCCTTGATGCTCACCACGAATTCCCTGAGCGCCTCGATGGTCTCGTCCGGCATCCAGACATCCTTGCCGTAGACCCGGGTGGACTTCTCGCCGCAGTAGATTTCCATCCAGACGATCGAGCGCCTGGTGCCGTAAGCTTTCTCGACGGCGGCATTGGTGACCTTGATCATCACCGGGGTGATGTCGACCCCGATGCCGTCACCTTCGATGAAAGGAATGATGGGATGGTTCGGTACGTTGAGTGACAGGTCCGCGTTGACGGTGATCCTGGCACCATCGGCCGGCACTTTGATCTTCTGGTATCCCATCTGCTCTACTCCTGTGTCCTGCAGGACTGCCCTGTTTGCATCAGTGAAACCGGCTTTGAGTATATGGCCCGACTCGTTCTCTTCTACAAGCCCTTCAATGTCCTGTGCCAGTTCACCGACAGCGAGGGGCGGCCGACGCTGGCCGACTGGATCCGGATTCCCGGCATCTACGCGGCCGGACGGCTGGACCGCGATTCCGAGGGACTGGTCGCGCTGACCGACGATGGCGGCCTGATCGCGCGCATCGCCGACCCGAAGCACAAGTTGCCGAAGACCTACTGGGTGCAGGTGGAGGGCGCGCCGGACGAAGCGGCCCTGCACGGGCTACGGACGGGTGTTCTGCTGAATGACGGGCCAACCTTGCCCGCAAAGGTGCGCGTGATCGCGCCGCCGGCGATCCCGGAGCGCGACCCGCCGATCCGCTACCGCAAGAACGACGTGACCACCTGGCTGGAACTGGTGATCACCGAGGGCCGCAACCGCCAGGTGCGGCGCATGACGGCCGCCGTGGGCTTCCCGACCTTGCGCCTGGTCCGCCGCGCGATCGGCGACTGGAACCTCGACGGCCTGGCCCCCGGCGAATACCGCGAGATCGCCGTCCCCGCCCCTACTCCTCGGGGTCCGTCCAGCGCGCCTCGCGGGAAAGGTCCGTCGCCTTCTGGTCGACCCAGCGGGAAATCCCCGACGCGTCGGTCTCGCGCTTCCAGAAAGGGGCCGCGGTCTTGAGGCGGTCCATCAGGAATTCGCAGGCCGCGAACGCATCGGCGCGGTGCGCCGCCGACACGCCCACCAGCACGATCTGGTCGGCCAGCGCCAGCGCGCCCACGCGGTGGACGATTCGCACGTCCTGCACTGCCCAGCGCGCACGCGCCTCCACCACCAGCGCCGCCAGCGATTTCTCGGTCATCCCGGGGTAGTGCTCGAGGACCAGTCCGCGCACGTCCGGGCGATCGCCGAAATCGCGCACCAGCCCGACGAACAGGGCAATCGCACCCGTGTCCGACGCGCCGCGCAGCGCGGCGTATTCCACGGCGACATCGAAGTCGGCGGCACTGACGCGGATGACGTCGGCCACCGGCTCAGCCCCCGGTGACCGGCGGGAAGAACGCCACTTCGTCGCCGTCGAACACCAGCGTGTGCATCGGTACGATGTTGTGGTTGACCGCGCCCAGCAGGCGGTCGTCACTGCCGAGCACGGCTTCCCAGGCACCGCCGCGCGCGGCCAGGTGCCGGCGCAAGGATTCCAGCGTCTCGCCCGCGTCGGCGGGATCGACGCTCACCGATTCCACGCCGAGGCGATCACGCACGCTGGCAAAAAACAGCACCTGGATCACGGCTTGTCTCCCCCGGCCAGCCAGTGGCCGCTTTTCCCGCCTTCTTTCTCGAGCAGGCGCACCGACTCGATCACCATCCCCTTCTCCACCGCCTTGCACATGTCGTAAACGGTCAGTGCCGCTACCGACGCCGCGGTGAGCGCCTCCATCTCCACGCCGGTCTTGCCGGTGACCCGGCAGGTGGCGGTGATGGCAAGGCCGTCACCCGCGGGCAGCGGCACCAGGTCCACCTCGACACCGCTGAGCGGCAGCGGGTGGCAGAGCGGGATCAGGTCCGGCGTGCGCTTGGCGGCCATGATGCCGGCGATGCGCGCGGTGGCCAGCACGTCGCCCTTGGGCAGGCTGCCGGCGACGATGCGGGCGAGCGTGTCCGGGCGCATGCGCACGACGGCCTCGGCGACCGCGCGGCGGCCACTGTCGGCCTTGGCGCCGACGTCGACCATGTGCGCCTCACCGCGGGCGTTCAGGTGGGTCAGTTCGGGCATGGAATCGGGTGTCCGTCAGTGCCGCCCGGCGTTTATGGGGCGGCGGCTATCCATTAGCATAGGCGCCCCGCCACGCGATTCCCAATACCACCGATGAGCCAGTTCGATCCGCACCTGACCGTTGCCACCGTCGTCGAACGTGACGGCCGCTACCTGGTCGTCCAGGAAAGCCCGCACGGCGTGCCGGTGTACAACCAGCCGGCCGGCCACCTCGAGGGCGGCGAGTCGCTCGTCGAGGGCGCCCGCCGCGAGGCGCTGGAGGAAACCGGCTTCCGCATCGAACCGACGCACCTGCTGGGCCTGTACGTGTGGACCAGCCCGAAGAACGGCGCCACCTATTTCCGCGTCTGCTTCGCCGGCACGATCCTCGAACAGGTGGACGGCTACGCGATCGACAAGGACATCGAGGCCCTGCACTGGCTGACGCTGGAGGAGTTGCGCGCGCACCCCGAGCGCCTGCGCAGCCCGCTGGTGCTGCGCTGCGTGGAAGACCACGCCGCCGGCAAGCGCTTCCCGCTCGACCTGATCTTCGACGCCGACGACCTCGCCCGTCGCGGCCTGGCGCCGGCATGAGCGGGACCCTGCCCGGCAACGGCCGCAAGGTGATCGTCGGCATGTCCGGCGGCGTCGACTCGTCGGTATCGGCCGCCCTGCTCATCGAACAGGGCTACACCGTCGAAGGCCTGTTCATGAAGAACTGGGACGAGGACGACGGCACCGAGTACTGCACGGCGATGACAGACCTCGCTGACGCGCAGGCCGTCAGCGACCGCCTCGGCATCCCGCTGCACACCGCCAATTTCGCCGCGGAATACTGGGACAACGTCTTCGAGCACTTCCTCGCCGAGTACCAGGCCGGCCGCACGCCGAACCCGGACATCCTCTGCAACCGCGAGATCAAGTTCCGCGCCTTCCTCGACTACGCGCTCACCCTCGGCGCGGACTTCATCGCCACCGGCCACTACGCCCGCACGAAGACCGTGGACGGCCATACCTGGCTGCTGCGCGGGCTCGACCCGAACAAGGACCAGAGCTATTTCCTGCACGCGGTGGGCGAACGCGAATTCGCGAAGACGCTGTTCCCGGTCGGCGACCTGCCCAAGAGCCAGGTGCGCGAGATCGCCGCGAAATACCGCTTCGTGAACCACGCCAAGAAGGATTCCACCGGCATCTGCTTCATCGGCGAGCGCAAGTTCGCCGACTTCCTGAAGAAATACCTGCCGGCACAACCGGGCCGGATGGTGCTGCCGGACGGCAAGGTCATCGGCGAGCACCACGGCCTGATGTACTACACGCTCGGCCAGCGCCAGGGCCTCGGCATCGGCGGCACAAAAGACGGCAGCGACGAACCCTGGTACGTGGTCGGCAAGGACCTGGCCAGCAACCGCCTGGTGGTGGCACAGGGCGACCACCCGCTGCTGTACGCGCGCACCCTCACCGTGCACGTGCCCTGGTGGATCGACCACGCCGGGCCGGCACTGCCATACCGTTGCACCGCCAAGACCCGCTACCGCCAGCCCGACCAGGGCTGCGTGGTGGAAAGCGACGGCCGGGGCGGCCTCGCCGTGCATTTCAACGAACCGCAGCGCGCGGTGACGCCGGGCCAGTCCGTGGTCTTCTACGACGGCGAGCGCTGCCTCGGCGGCGGCGTGATCGAGGCCACCGCGCCGGCATTCCCCGAGGCCTGGGCCGGCAGTTGCCTGGCGCACTGAGACGAGAAGGACAGCATGGCCGACCAAGCAATGAAAGACCGCCTCACCGCCCTCGCCGCCGTGTTCCAGGCCGCCGTGCTGGTGGACGACATCGCCAACCACGGCCAGGCGCCGTCCCGCGAGTTCACCGCCAGCGTCAACAGCCTGTTCGCGCTCGACGCCGATACCGTGGCCGACATCTTCCCGGACCCGGCCGCCCTGCGGACCGGCCGCGAATTCCTCGGCCAGGTGCTGCGTCGCGACACCGGCCGCGACAGCACCAACCGCATCTCCTACGTGATGGCGATGCTGCACCTGAACGGCATCCTGCGCGGCGACCCGGACATGCAGCAGATCATCCGTACCCGCCTGGACCAGGTCGCCGAGGGTGCCGGCCCGGCGGGCGAACACATCCCCGACGACGTCGTGGCGAAGATCGCCGCCCTTTACGTGGACACCTTCGGCGCCCTGCGCTTCCGCGTGCAGGTCAAGGGTGACCCCCGCCAGCTGCAGGCCCCGGAAGTGGCGGCGCGCATCCGCGCCTGCCTGTTCGCCGGCGTCCGCGCCGCCCACCTCTGGCACCACCTGGGTGGCCGGCGCTGGCACCTGCTGCTGGGCGCACGGCGGATGCTGGAGGCGCTGTGACACACCCGGGCAAGACGTCACAACCCGTTACAACTCTTTGTTCTGGCTTGCAATATCCCCAACGCAGGTCAGACTTGGCGCGAGGAAAAACCCTGTAGATCGCCAACCACCGGTCACCCACAAGGCAGCCGATGGAGCGTCTACGCACGATTCATGTCAGGAGACCCCGATGAGTACGCAGATGAATACCATCATCTACACCCTTACCGACGAAGCCCCCTTGCTGGCGACGGCCTCGTTTCTTCCCATTGTCCGCACCTTCACCGCGCCCGCCGGCCTGAAGATCGATACCGCCGACATTTCCGTGGCAGCACGCGTGCTGTCGCAATTCCCCGAATTCCTCAAGGAAGACCAGCGCATGCCGGACACGCTGGCCGACCTTGGCAAGCTGACGCTGCGCCCTGACGCCAACATCATCAAGCTGCCGAACATCAGCGCGTCCGTTGCGCAGCTCAAGGCCTGCATCAAGGAACTGCAGAGCAAGGGCTACGCGGTTCCGGATTACCCGGAAGACCCGAAGACCGACGAAGAAAAGAACATCAGGGCCCGCTACAGCAAGTGCATCGGCAGCGCGGTGAACCCCGTCCTGCGTGAAGGAAACTCCGACCGTCGCGCGCCCAAGGCCGTGAAGGAATACGCCCGCAAGCACCCGCACAGCATGGCCGAATGGAGCCAGGCGTCGCGCTCCCACGTATCGCACATGCACAGTGGCGACTTTTACCACAGCGAAAAGTCGATGACCCTGGATCGCCCGCGCGACGTGAAGATGGAACTCATCACGAAGAGCGGCAAGACCCTGGTGCTCAAGGAGAAGGTCTCCCTGCTCGATCGCGAAGTGATCGACAGCATGTTCATGAGCAAGAAGGCGCTGCTCGAGTTCTACGAGAAGGAAATCGAGGACGCCCGCAAGACCGGCGTGATGTTCTCGCTGCACGTCAAGGCAACGATGATGAAGGTGTCGCACCCCATCGTCTTCGGCCACTGCGTACGGATTTTCTACAAGGACGCGTTCACCAAGCACGCCAGGCTGTTTGACGAGCTGGGCGTGAACGTCAACAACGGCATGGTCGACCTGTACAACAAGATCGCCACCCTGCCGAAAAGCCTGCAGGACGAGATCAAGCAGGACCTGCACGCCTGCCACGAGCATCGCCCGGAACTGGCGATGGTGGACTCCGCCAAGGGCATCACCAACTTCCATTCGCCCAACGACGTGATCGTCGACGCCTCCATGCCGGCGATGATCCGCAACGGCGGCAAGATGTGGGACGCCAACGGCCGCCTGAAGGAAGTGAAGGCGGTGATGCCCGAGTCGACCTTCGCCCGCATTTACCAGGAGATGATCAACTTCTGCAAATGGCATGGCGCGTTCGACCCGCGCACCATGGGCACCGTCCCGAACGTCGGCCTGATGGCCCAGCAGGCCGAGGAATACGGCTCGCACGACAAGACCTTCGAAATCCCGGAAGACGGCACTGCCAACATCACCGACATCAACACCGGCGAAGTGCTGCTGTCGCAGGAAGTCGAAACCGGCGACATCTGGCGCATGTGCCAGTGCAAGGACGCCGCCATCCGCGACTGGGTCAAGCTGGCCGTCAACCGTGCGCGCGCCTCGGGCATGCCGGTCGTGTTCTGGCTGGATTCGTTCCGCCCGCACGAAGCGCAGCTGATCACCAAGGTGAAGATGTACCTGCACGAGCACAACACCACGGGCCTGGACATCCAGATCATGAGCCAGGTGCGCGCCATGCGTTACACGCTGGAACGCGTCATCCGCGGCCTGGATACCATCAGCGCCACCGGCAACATCCTGCGCGATTACCTGACCGACCTGTTCCCCATCATGGAACTGGGCACCAGCGCCAAGATGCTGTCCATCGTTCCGCTGATGGCCGGTGGCGGCATGTATGAAACGGGTGCAGGCGGTTCCGCGCCCAAGCACGTGCAGCAACTGGTCGAAGAGAACCACCTGCGCTGGGATTCGCTGGGCGAGTTCCTGGCCCTGGCCGCCTCGCTGGAAGACCTGGGCAACAAGACCGGCAACCCGCGCGCCAAACTGCTTGCCAGGACGCTCGATGCCGCGACCGGCAAGCTGCTGGACAACAGCAAGAACCCCTCCCCGCGCACCGGCGAGCTCGACAACCGCGGCAGCCAGTTCTACCTGACCCTGTACTGGGCCCAGGCACTGGCCGAACAGACCGAGGACGCCGAACTGGCGGCTCGCTTTGCCCCGCTCGCCAAGGCGCTGGCGGACAACGAGCAGGCCATCGTCGCGGAACTGGGATCCGTGCAGGGACACCCCGCCGATATCGGCGGTTACTACCGTCCGGACTGGTCGAAGCTGGAGAAAGTGATGCGGCCGAGCGCGACGTTCAACGCCGCGCTGGCGTCGCTGGCGACCGCCTGAATGCCCGGTGCCTGACCGGCACCGGTAACGAGCCCCGGGGATTCCCCGGGGCTTTTTTTTGCCCCGCGGGTATACGATTGCCGCCAGTTCGTCCCGCCCGCCCCCCATTCCGCCGCCCCTCGTATAGAATGCGCGCCGCGCGTTCCCCCCGCCTGTCCCTCGCGAGGCCCCCATGTCCCTGACCGCCCTCACTGCCCTTTCCCCGGTCGACGGCCGCTATGCCGGCAAGGTCGACGCCCTGCGTCCGCTGTTCAGCGAATACGGGCTGATCCGCTTCCGGGTACTGGTGGAGGTGCGCTGGCTGGAACGGCTGGCCGCCCACGACGGCGTCGCCGAGGTGCCGCCGTTCTCGCCCGCGGCACTTGCCCTGCTCGACGGCATCGTCAGCGGCTTCGACGAGGCCGCCGCGCAGCGCGTGAAGGACATCGAGAAGACCACCAACCACGACGTCAAGGCGGTGGAGTACTTCCTCAAGGAGCGCATCAAGGGCAACGCCGAACTCGAGAAGGTCGGCGAATTCATCCACTTCGCCTGCACCAGCGAGGACATCAACAACCTCGCCTACGCGCTGATGCTCAAGGCCGGCCGCGATGAAGTCATCGTGCCGCTGATGAAGCGCGTGGTCGCCGCCATCCGCAAGCTGGCGCACGACAACGCCGACCTGCCGATGCTGTCGCGCACCCACGGGCAGACCGCCTCGCCGACCACGCTGGGCAAGGAGATGGCCAACGTCGTCGCGCGCCTGGAGCGCCAGGTGAAGCAGGTGGAAGCCGTGGAAATCCTCGGCAAGATCAACGGCGCGGTCGGCAACTACAACGCGCACGTGTCGGCCTACCCGCGCATCGACTGGGAAGCCAACGCGAAGGCCTTCGTGGAATCGCTGGGCCTCGGTTTCAATCCCTACACCACGCAGATCGAGCCGCACGACTACATCGCCGAGCTGTTCCACGCCATCGAGCGCTTCAACACCATCCTGCTGGATTTCGACCGCGACGTCTGGGGCTACATCTCGCTGGGCTACTTCAAGCAGCGCACCATCGAGGGCGAAGTGGGTTCCTCGACCATGCCGCACAAGGTCAACCCGATCGACTTCGAGAACTCCGAGGGCAACCTCGGCATCGCCAACGCGCTGTTCGCGCACCTGGCCGCCAAGTTGCCGGTGTCGCGCTGGCAGCGCGACCTCACCGACTCCACCGTGTTGCGCAACCTCGGCGTCGGCGTCGCCCACTCGGTCATCGCCTACGACGCGGCGCTCAAGGGCATCGGCAAGCTGCAGGTCAATTCCGCGCGCCTGCTCGAGGACCTCGACCATGCCTGGGAAGTGCTGGCCGAGCCCATCCAGACGGTGATGCGCCGCTACGGCATCGAGCAGCCCTACGAGAAGCTGAAGGCCTTCACGCGCGGCAAGCCGATGACGCGCGAGAGCATGCACGAGTTCACCCGCTCGCTGGCGTTGCCGGAGGCCGCGCGCGCCGAGTTGCTGGCGCTGGAGCCGGCCACCTACATCGGCACCGCCACCACCCAGGCGAAGAAGGTTTAAACGCCCATGTCCGACTGGCTCGGCAAGGACACGCTGCGCCGCCTCGGCGACCTGACGCCCGCGCAGTTCCTGCGTGACTACTGGCAGCAGAAGCCGCTGTTCATCAAGAACGCGGTGCCGGAACTCGCCGGGCTGCTCGACGGTGGCGACCTGGCCGGACTGGCGCTGGAAGACAACGTCGAATCGCGCATCGTGCTCAAGCACCCGGACAACCGCTGGGAGCTGCGCCGGGGTCCGTTCACGCAGAAGAGTTTCAAGTCGCTGCCGGCCCGCGACTGGACGCTGCTGGTGCAGGCGGTGGACCACTACCTGCCCGCCGCCGCGGACCTGCTGGAGCGCTTCAACTTCCTGCCCAACTGGCGCATCGACGACCTGATGGTGAGCTACGCGGTGGATGGCGGCGGCGTGGGCCCGCACTACGACAGCTACGACGTGTTCCTCATCCAGGGCCACGGCACGCGCGTGTGGAAGATCGGCCCGGAGGTCGACGACAAGGACCTGCTGCCGCACCCGGACCTGCGCATCCTCAGGAAAATGAAGGTCACCGCCGAGTTCGTCTGCGAACCGGGCGACCTGCTGTACCTGCCGCCGCGACTGGCGCACTGGGGCGTGGCGCGCGGCGAATGCATGACGTACTCGGTGGGCTTCCGCGCGCCCAGCGACCGTGAGCTGCTGGATGCCTTCTGTAATTACCTGGTCGAACGCACGCCGGAACTGCAGCGCTATGGCGATGCCGGCAGCAAGCCGTCAGCACACCCCGGCAGCATGACACCCGCCGCCCTCAAGGCCCTGCGCGCCCGCATCCACGCGCTGGTCGATGCCCCCGGGGCGCTCGAGGATTTCCTCGGCCGCTGGTTGTCGGAGCCCAAGTACGGCGACCACGCCACCGAGGCGCCGGCACGGCGCTACACGCGCGCCACCCTCGCCCGCGCGCTGCTGCGTGCCAGCCACGCCTGCCGCGACGAAGGCAGCCGCTTCCTGGTGGTGGAAACGAGCGGCACGCCGGCGCTGTTCGTCGATGGCGAGCGTTACGACCTGCACGGCTCGCAGGCCATGCAGGCACTGGCCACCACGCTGGCCGACCAGCGCCGGCCGGACTGCGGTCCGCTGCGCGAGGCGCTGGCCGACGACGCCGCCGCGGCGCTGCTGCTGCACCTGTTCAACAGCGGTCACCTGTACCTGCCCGACGGGCAGTCACCGGAGTAATCGATGAGCGATTTCCGCATCCGCAAGACCCGCTGGGCCGACGACCGCGAGGCGTTGGCCGGCATCCGCCGCACCGTGTTCATCGATGAACAGCACGTGCCGGAGGACATGGAGTGGGACGAGCACGACGACGACAGCGTGCATTTCCTCGCCGAGGATCCGGCCGGCCAGGCACTGGGCTGCGTGCGCCTGCTGCCATCCGGGCAGATCAGCCGGCTGTCGGTGCTGCTCGAGCGCCGCACCGAGGGCATCGGCCGCGCGCTGCTGGATGCGGCCATCGCCGAGGCCCGTGCCCAGGGCCTGCGGGAGATCTTCCTGCACGCGCAGACCCACGCCACCTCGTTCTACGAGGCTGCCGGGTTCCTGGTCGATGGTGGTATCTTCGTGGAAGCCGGCATCCCGCACCGGCTGATGGTGAAGACCCTCGATCCCCAGTAAGACCGGAGGCGCGCACGATGGCCGGGCACGACATGGACAGCCAGGTGCTCGGGCAAAGCGAGGCGGTGATACACACCACCGAGTTCGCCGACCTGGTGGCGGCCACCGACCGCATGGTGGCCCAGGCCACGCGCACCATCCGCATCCTCTCGCACGACACCGAGCCGGCACTGTACAACCGCGAGGCACTGGCCACGCTGGTGGCCGGCTTCATCGCGCGACGCAGCAAGGTGGCGCGCATCCAGTTGCTGATCAACGACCCACGCCCCGCCGAACGGGAGACGCACCGCCTGGTCACGCTCTGGCACCGTTTCCCCACCTTCATCGACGTGCGCGAACTGCGTGACGAGTACGCCAAGACGCGCGAAGCGCTGCTCATCGTCGACGAGATCGGGCTGATCCGCCGACCGGAATTCGAGTCGGCGTCAGCCGTGGTCACCTTCCGCAACCTGAACACCGCCCGCGACCGCGCGGCATGGTTCGACGAGGCATTCAGCCGCGGCGCGCCCTGCAACGCGCTGCGCCGGCTGCACCTGTAGGCCGCCATGGAGACCACCGAAGTCCTGCTGCTCGGCAGCGCCGCGCTGCTCGCGGCCCTGCTGTTGTTCCGCCAGCGCCCGCAGGACCGGCCAACGCTCTACTCCACGCTGGCCATCGCCGCCTTCGGCGCCGCCGTCTCGGCGATCACGCGGGTAGTCACCCCCGAGTTGCCGACCGTCAGCCAGGTGCTGCACGAAGCCGGCGTGATCGCCATCGGCATCGGCCTGATCCGCCTGTTCGGCATGGTCCTGTTCCGCCTGTTGTTCCCGCGCCTGCGCATCACCCCGCCACGCATCACCGAGGACATCGTGGTCGTGATCGGCTACGTGGCGTGGGCGTTCGTGCGCCTGCGCTATGCCGGCGTGGAATTCACCGGGCTGGTCACTGCCTCGGCGGTGGTCACCGCGATCATCGCCTTCTCGATGCAGGACACCCTGGGCAACATCCTCGGCGGCATCGCCCTGCAGCTGGACGATTCACTGCAACTGGGCGACTGGATCAAGGTCGATGACCTGTCCGGAAAGGTCATCGAGGTGCGCTGGCGGTCAACGGCCATACGTACCCGCAACGGCGAGATCGTGTTCCTGCCCAACAGCGTGCTGATGAAGAACCGCTTCATGGTGCTGGGACGTCGCGAGGACGGTCCACCGCAGTGGCGCCGCTGGATCCGCTTCGAGGCGCCCAACGACGTGCCGCCGGCACGCGTGATCAGCGCGGTGCAGGGCGAACTGGTCGGCACCCGCATCCCCAACGTGTCGCTTGACCCGCAACCGGACTGCGTCCTGATGGGCTTCGACGGCGGCTTGTGCCAGTACGCGGTCCGCTACTGGCTGACCGACCTGCTGCGTGACGACCCCACCGACAGCCTGGTGCGCGCGCACGTGTATGCCGCGCTGCGACGGGCCGGCATACCGCTGGCCATGCCGCAGTACCGGCTGCGCACGGTCAACGAAAACGCCGAATTCGAGGAAGCTCGCAGTCGCCGCGAAATGGATCGGCGCATGGGCGCCCTGCAACGCGCCGAACTGTTCCGCAGCCTGACCGCGGAGGAACGCGAAACGCTGGCAGCACGCCTCACCTACGCGCCCTACGCCGCCGGCGACGTCATCACCCGCAAGGGTGCCACCGCGCACTGGCTGTACCTGGTGACCAGTGGCGACGCACGCGTGACCATTGACTTGCCCGACGGCAGCGAACGCGAGGTGAACCGGCTGCGCGCCGGCGACTTCTTCGGGGAAATGGCGCTGATGACCGGTGCGCCGCGCCGTGCCACGGTCACCGCCACCACCGACGTGGAATGCTACCGGCTGGACAAGCAGTCGTTCGCCGACCTGATCCTGGCGCGGCCAGGCATTGCCGAGGAAATCAGCCACCTGCTGGCCGAGCGGCAGGCAGCGCTGGAAACGCTGGAGAAAGGGGTGCAGGCGTCGCCGCAACAAGTCGCCCGCCAGCGTGGCGAACTGCTCGGGCGCATCCGCCACTTCTTCGGCCTGCGCGACTCGATGTAGAGAGGGGGCCATGCCCCCGATATTTTCCCGCTATCTCCAGCTGATCGGGGGCATGGCCCCCTCTCTACAGGAACGAGGTTCGGGGTTATTGCCAGGCGGCGCGCAGGACGTGCAGCAGGTCCTCGAGATCGGCTTCCTTCGGGTTGAAGATGATCGGTCCGTCGTTGAGCGCCATCTCGGCGATCGCCGGCAACTGCTCCTCGCTCACCTTGCCGGTCTCCAGCAGCGTGCGCGGCAGCTTGCAGCGCGCATGCAACTCGTCGCGCAGCCAGCGGATGTGGGCAATGGCCTTGTCCGCGCGCTGCTCTTTCGGCGTGGCGGCGTAGACCTCCGGCCCGCACAGCGGCAGCAGCAACTCGGCAACCTTCTCCGCGTTGACGTCCTTGTTGTAGTCCATCACGTACGGCATGAACAGGCTCATGCACAGGCCGTGCGGCAGGTGGCACAGCGCACCCAGCGAGTGCCCCAGCGCATGCACCAGGCCCACCATCGAGTTGGAGAACGCCACGCCGGCCAGCGTGGAAGCCTGCGCCAGTGCCAGGCGCCCTTCCGCATCGGCAGGGTTGTCCATCACCTTCAGCAGGTTCTCGCTGATCTTGCGGATGGCGCGCGAGGCAAACGCCTCGGACAACGGGTTCTGCGCCATGCCGGTGTACGACTCGATGGCGTGCGTCATCGCATCCATGGCCGTCATCGCCGTGATGTGCGGCGGCATGGTCATGGTCATGCGCGGGTCGAGCACCGCGGCATTGGGCATCAGGAAGTAGGAGGTGAACGGGATCTTCACGCCCTTCTGCTTGTCGGAGATCACCGCGACCATGGTCGCCTCGGAACCGGTGCCGGCGGTGGTCGGGATCACGAACAGCGGTTTCAACGGACGCTTGAGGTGGTGCGCGCCAGAGAACTTCTCGAGGTCGTCGCCGCCCTCGGACACGAGGATGTTCACACCCTTGGAGGTGTCGATCACCGAGCCGCCGCCGACCGCGAGAATGGCGTCGCACTGGTTGGCGCGGTACAGGCACGCGGCCTCGCGCACCGTCTCCAGGCTGGAATCCGGCGGCACGTCGTCGAACACCGCGGCCAGCGTGAGGTCGGTGCCGGCCAGCGCGTTCTCGACGTGCTTCATCAGGCCGGCGGCGATCACGCCCTTGTCGGTGATCACCATCGGGCGCCGCGCCTGCAGCATGCCCAGCTCGAAAGGCACGTGCTCCAGCGCGGAGAAGCCGGCGATGATCTTCACCGGGCAATAGAATTCGTAGAAGGACTTGCCGGGCGCGGGCTGTTTCACGGTCAGGCTCCCTTGATGAGGTTGGCGACCAGTTGGCCGTAAGTGCGGGTGGCCAGCGACAGCTTGTCACCGAGCCGGATGTGCGGGTAACGCTTGATGGCACGCTCGGCGACGAACTTCGGCAGGATGATGGTTTCCATGCGGTTCAGGCAGCGGACCAGGCGGATGGCGTGCGAGATGTTGCCATCGACGTAAAGCCGGTCATTGGCGAACGCGCGCGCCGTGCCCTCCTGGAAGGAGAACACCAGGAAGGCGTGGGTGACGTGCTTGAACACGGCGTTGAGCGTGGCGCGGCCGGTGAAATCCTTGAGCAGGCGCAGCGTGCCGTCGCCCTGCACTTCCACGGCGAACGACGGGCCGCCGTGCATCACCTTCATGCAGATGGTGTAACCGGCGGGAAACGCCGCGAGCTCGCGGCGCACCTCGTCATCGACCCGGCTGAGCGAGACCAGCCCGCGGCCGATGACGCCCATCATGAGCGCGACGTAGGCCTTCTGCGCGGCTGGACCGCCGGTGGGAGCAGCAAGCGGTTCTGCCATGGGGGCTCCGCGGTTTGTTGTTATTGGTAACTGACTGTAGAGAGGGGGCCACGCCCCCGATTGTCCGGTTGAAAAGAGCAATCGGGGGCATGGCCCCCTCGCTACAGGGGAGCGTGCAATCAGCCGGCGCAGCCCTTGCCGACCTGCGAGCCGAACAGCGCCTTCGCCTCGCGGCGACGACGGTGCAGCACCGGCTCGGTGTAGCCGTTGGGCTGGATGCGGCCCTGGAACACCAGCTCGCAGGCGGCATTGAAGGCGACCGAATCCGCGAACAGCGGCGCCATCGGACGGTACAGCGGGTCCGAGGCGTTCTGCGCATCGACCTTCACGGCCATGCGCTTCATCGCGTCCATCACCTGCTCTTCCGTGCACAGGCCGTGGTACAGCCAGTTGGCGACGTGCTGGCTGGAGATGCGCAGCGTGGCGCGGTCTTCCATCAGGCCGATGTCGTTGATGTCCGGCACCTTCGAGCAGCCGACGCCCTGGTCGATCCAGCGCACCACGTAGCCGAGGATGCCCTGGCAGTTGTTGTCCAGTTCCTCGACCACTTCCTGCGCCGACGGCTTGGTGCCGGTGAGCAGCGGCGGGGTCAGGATGTCATCGAGCGACGCGCGGGCGCGCGACTTCAGCTCTTCCTGGCGCGCCTTCACGTTGACCTTGTGGTAGTGCGTGACGTGCAGCGTGGCGGCGGTCGGCGACGGCACCCAGGCGGTGTTGGCGCCGGCCATCGGGTGCGCGATCTTCTGCTCGACCATGCCCTTCATCAGGTCCGGCATCGCCCACATGCCCTTGCCGATCTGCGCCTTGCCCTGCAGGCCGCAGGCCAGGCCGATGTCGACGTTCCAGTTCTCGTAGGCGGAGATCCACTTCTCTTTCTTGACGTCGTTCTTGCGGACGATCGGGCCCGCCTCCATCGACGTGTGGATCTCGTCGCCGGTGCGGTCCAGGAAGCCGGTGTTGATGAAGATCACGCGCTCTTTCGCGGCGCGGATGCATTCCTTGAGGTTGACCGTGGTGCGGCGCTCCTCGTCCATGATGCCGATCTTCAGGGTGTTGCGCGGCAGGCCGAGGGCGTCCTCGACACGGGTGAAGATCTCGCAGGCGAAGGCGACTTCCTCCGGGCCGTGCATCTTCGGCTTCACGATGTTGACCGAACCGGTGCGCGAGTTGCTCAGCGTGCCGGTGCGCTTGAGGTCATGCATCGCGCACAGCACGGTGACCATGGCGTCCATGATGCCTTCCGGCACTTCCTCGCCCTTGAAGAGGATCGCCGGGTTGGTCATCAGGTGACCGACGTTGCGCACCAGCAGCAGCGCGCGGCCGTGCAGCACGACCTTGCCCTTGCCGTCCGGCGCGGTGAACTCGCGGTCCGGGTTCATGCGGCGGGTCATCTGCTTGCCACCTTTGTCGAAGGTCTCGACCAGCGTGCCCTTCATCAGGCCCAGCCAGTTGCGGTAGACCTCGGCCTTGTCCTCGGCATCCACGGCGGCGACGGAATCCTCGCAGTCCTGGATGGCGGTGATGGCGGACTCCAGGCACACGTCCTTGACGTTGGCCGGATCGTCCTTGCCGATCGGGTGGTTCGCATCGATCTGGATCTCGATGTGCAGGCCGTGCTGCTTGACCAGCACGCCCGACGGCTTCGCGGCGTCGCCGGTGTAGCCCTGGAACTCGCCCGGGTGCTTGAGACCGACGGTCTTGCCGTTTTTCAGGGTAACCACGAGATGGCCACCCTCGACGGCGTATTTCACCGCGTCAACGTGCGAGCCCTCGGCCAGCGCCACGTGCTCGTCGAGGAAGGCCTTGGCCCAGGCGATGACCTTCGCGCCGCGCTTCGGGTTGTAGCCCTTGCCCTTCTCGCAGCCGTCGGCCTCGTCGATCACGTCGGTGCCGTACAGCGCGTCGTAGAGCGAACCCCAGCGCGCGTTGGCGGCGTTCAGCGCGTAGCGCGCGTTCTTGACCGGCACCACCAGCTGCGGGCCGGCGATGTGGGCGATCTCGTCGTCGATGTTGGTGGTGCTGACGGTGAAGTCCGGGCCTTCCGGCACCAGGTAACCGATATCGGTGAGGAATTTCTTGTAGGCGGCGGCATCGTGCGGCTGGCCGCGACGGGCCTTGTGCCAGTCGTCGATCTGCGCCTGGATGGCATCGCGCTTGCGCAGCAGCGCACGGTTCTTCGGCGCGAGGTCGGCGAGGATCTGCTCCAGCGCGGTCCAGAACGCCGCCGGCGCCACGCCGGTGCCCGGGGCGGCTTCGTTCACCACCAGGTCGTGGATTTCGCGGGCGATGGAGAGATTGCCGATCGTGATGCGCTGGCTCATGGGATCCGGAAGGCCTCTTGTCAGGTTGGACGGTGCTGCACCGGCTGGACAAACTGCGGGCGCAGGGGCATGGCAGAGGCGGCAATCCTACCGGAAATCCGCCCGGCCTTCATGACCGTGCGGTCGCATGCAAGCCTTTGACCGGTCGGGAAAATCGACCGGCCAGCCTGACTGCCGGGTCACCCGCGACGGGAGCACCGGGCAAGCCGGCCCCGCTGTGCTATAACTGCACTGAAACCCGTTCGCGAAAGGGACTTCCACATGTTCGAGTTCGATGAAGAACGCCGCCGTTTCCTGCAACGCAGCCTGGCCTCGGGATTCGTCCTGGCCGGCGGCAGCCTGCTCGCCCCGCTTGTACATGCCCTCGGCGGCCAGGTACCGAAGGAGCTGCCGGCCGGTCGCTCCATCTACGACGTGCGCGGCACGGTGCGTGTCGACGGCAAGCAGGCCGACCGCAACACGCGCATCGGCACCCGCTCGACGGTGGAAACCGGCAGCAACAGCCTGGTGATCTTCCGCGTCGGCCAGGATGCCCACATCCTGCGCGAGAACAGCCGTATCCAGCTGGCCTCGTCCAGCGACACCTTTGCCGAGGGCCTGCGCCTGGTCAGCGGCGCCCTGCTGTCCGTGTTCGGCCAGCGTCCAAAGACCGGCAAGAACTACACGCTGAGCACCACCACCGCCACCATCGGCATCCGCGGCACCGGCGTGTACGCGGAAGCCATGCCGGATGCCAGCTACGTGTGCACCTGTTACGGCGTCGTCGACATCAACGCCAACGAGAATCCCGAAGAGTTCGAGAACATCCGCTCGGTGCACCACGACGCACCGCGCTACGTGCTGGCGAACCCGGATGGCGGCAAGCTGATCACCCCCGCCCCCATGAAGAACCACACCGACGAGGAACTCATGCTGGTGGAGGCCATCGTCGGCCGCACCCCGCCGTTCTCCTCGGTGAAGGGCTACAGCACGCCGCGCCGCGGCTACTGAGCCCCCGCCCTCCCCCGACCTTACTGGCAACTCGCCGGCAGCGGCCGCTGGTCGCTGCACGGCGCGCCGGCACGGATCCACGCCAGGATGGTGTTGTAGGCATCGCGGCCTTCCACGCTCGACAGGTCCATCTGGATGCCGCCGCCATGGCGCAAGCCGGTCGGCTTGACCAGCAGCGCACTGTTTTCCGGCTCGGCCAGGTTGATGCGCGCCAGCACGTCACGGTAGACGCGCGGGTTGTCGGCCGGGTCATACGACACCGGGATACCCGGGTATGGCGATGACGCCACGTGGCACAGCGTGCAGGCGTCGGCCGACAGCGGGTTCTCCAGCAACGGCTGGATGTCGTTTTCGAAAGTGAGTGTCGCCGGGTCGGCCATGCCGCTGTCGATGGTGACCGTCATCTCGACGGCTGCACTCACGCCCTGGCTGTTGGCCACCCGCAGGGACAACAGGTAGTCGCCGTCCATGTCGGCAGTGAGCAAGGGCCGGGCCGAGCGGTCGTCATCCAGCGACACCGTTGCGCCGAGCGGCGCATGGACAATGTCCCAGTCGTAAACCTGCGCGAAGCCGCTGGCCGTGCCATCGAGGCGTACCGGCGAGGGAGCGACCCGGTCGGCGCCCGGTCGGGCCACGGGCAGCCCCGGGACGAGCACCCTGCCCGCGGCATCGAACAGGGCGGGCTCCGACAGGAAGGATGCCAGCAACGCCGGCTTGTCCTGCGGGTCGCGCCAGAACGCCTCGTAGTTGCGCAGCGCCAGCGGCATGACCCCGCGCCGGTACACGTAGTCGATGATGACCTCGCGGTAGCTGATGAACTTCTCCCAGCTGCTGAAGTTGATCGCATTGCCGTAAGTCGAGGCGATCTGCCCGGCACGCGTGCCCTGCTGGGAATGGCAGGCAACGCAGTGCGGCGCAACCACGCGCAGGTACAACTGCTCGATGCCTTCCGGCCGGCCGGGCGCCGCCTGCCAGCCGGCGGGGACGAAATCGTCCTGGTAGGTTGCCGCGGGGAACGCGGCACCGCCGTAATGGCCGGCGGCGATCTCCAGCGCAAAATCGGCATGCCACTTGCCCGGCTCGCTGTCGTCGCGCGCCCCGGTTTGTTGCCACGACTCGTAGACGAAGCGGTTCATCAGGCGGAAGTCCGCTTCCTGTTCGGCGCGACTGAAGCCCGCCTCGGCGGAGTAGTCGAAGGTGTCGAGTTCGAGCAGGTTGTACTTGGCGGAGCGCAGCGCCTGCAGCGGGAAACTGCCGTCGGGTTCCAGCGGCAGCAGCCGGCCGCCGTGGCAGGCAAAGCACATGCCGGGCATGTGCTTGACGCCGCGCCCGTCCAGGTCGGCGGAGGTAATGCGTTCACCGGCAGGACTGTAGGTGAAGAAACGGGTGATGCGTTCCGAGGCCGGATCGTCCGGGTCGATCGGCGTGAACTCGATGGCGTTGGTACCGCGGTGATAGTCCCGGTCCTCGCGCACGGCCGGCTCGACGTTCATGGGACCGTAGTTGGTGCTGCTGCCCGGCTGCAGGCGGACCACGTAGTTGTCCACGAAGAAGGCAAAACTGTCGTCGGCGGTGTCAACGGTGCCGCGCGAATTGCGGCGCGCGTACATGTTGCGACCGTAGCCCAGGTCCTTGCTGTCGCGGAACACCACGTGCGCCTGGTAGCCCACGGTCTCCACTGCGCAGTCGGGGTGGCCGGCGACAAAGCAGTTGCGTCGCTTGAAATCCTCGACGGTGGCCCGCTCGCCATCCGGGTCGACGGCCGCGTAGTACGCGGCTCCGTACGCCGCAGAACTGATCGCACTGACGGGCAGGTCGATCAGCGGCGTGCCGCCGGGACCACTGCTGCCATCCTGGGCAATGACCTGGCCATTGCGCACCAGGTACAGGTAACCACTGGTGCTGGCTTCCAGCGCGACGGTGAGCCCGCCGGCGCGGGACAAGGAAATCGTGTGGCGCGGATTACGCATGTCGTGCGCGTTGCGGCCACCGGAGCCGGCCCAGCCGCCGGCGAACTCCCGGGTATCCCCATCGGCCATGGTGACGCTCAGCCGGTACTGCCCGTAACTGTTGGGCCACGTGGTCGCGACGACGACCTCATAGTCTCCCGCCGCCAGTGCCGGCTGCGTATTCAGGTATTGCAGGAAGGCGTCGGGCGAGTCCTCCGGCAGGGCCGCTACCGGCAGGGTTTCATCACCGCGCTCATCGCAACCGGCCAGCACGAATACCGCGGCGGCATACAGCGCATACAGCCAATGCTTGGGTTTCATGCCGTCAGAACCTCGCCAGGATGCCAGCACGCACGATGGTGCGCTGGTATTCGTTATCACCGTCGGCCTGCACGATCACGTGCTGGGCCGACAGGTCCATGGACAGCGCATGGCCGAAGCCGCGGTTGGCGCCCAGCACGAAAACATGCGTCAGCGCATCGAGGCGGTAGGCCAGCCAGTCACCGCAGAGCGTCTCGTTGAGCGCGGTATCCGGCTCGATGGCCTCGGCCGCATCCACCAGCGCGAAGATATCCGGCGCAAGTGCACCGTTACAGAAGCGGAACTGCGCGGAGGACACCACGTCGCCCGTCTGCGCGCTGTAGGTTCCGTACACCGCCCACGGGCCACCCAGCGCCAGATCGCCATTGACGAACAGGCGGGCACTGTCAACGTCATACGCCTCGCCATCGGCGCGTTGTGACGCCGCCTCCAGCCCCAGCGAAGCGCGGAACGCGTCGGTGAAGCGGCGCGTGACGAACACCTGCGCCGTGTAGCGGTCTTCATCGCGCAGGGCCACGCCGTAGTCGTTGGTCTGGACGCCCAGGCTGGCCTGGAAGAATGGGGCCGAGAAGCCAAGCTTGCGCTGCCATCGATAGATTCCCTGCACGCCGGCGCCGGCACGATTGAGACCGTCGAGGTCGGCGAAGACCTCGCCATCGACGAAGCCGCGCAGCGTCAACGCACTCATCATGCCCAGCTCGCGGTTCCAGGCCAGCGCCAGCGATCCGCCGGCGAAGGCATCGTCGATGACATCACGATCGAAGGCGGCGCGCGCGACGTTGCTGTCATAGCCAACGGTGGCCTCGCCATCGATCACCCAGGGCGACTCCTCCCCGGCGCCATGCGCAACCTGCACGCCCAGCAACAGCGGCAACGCGCGCGCCAGCAGCAATCCCTTGTTCATGCTTCAGTCCTTGCGACGCGCGCGATATACGCCGGCCAGCGCCAGCAGGAAGACAAGCCAGTACCCGGCGGAACCACCGGCAACCTCGCCTGCCGGAGGAGCCGGCGGTGGCGCGGCCTCGGGGATGGCAGGACCGGACGGGTCGCGGATCACGCCGTTCGCCACGCCGTCGGCATCGTTGGGACCGCCGTCACTGAGCGTCAGGCGCACGCAGGCGTGACCGGCCGCGAGGCCATCCACCCAGGACGCGTCGTCGAACGCCGGGCAGTTGCCATTGACGGGCACGGCCGAGGCCAACGCGTCGCCGGCACCCTCCACGAAATCGAACCAGCCGCCGTTGAGGAACTTCCGCCAGACGGCACCCGGCGGCAACGCCGTCGGCAATGGCAGCACGACCGACGCGATGCCGTCAGCGGGCACGTTGCGCAACTCGAAGTCAAACACCGCCGCCACGTGCAGGTGTCCCGGGTCGCTGACGGGATCGCCGTCTGCATCAACCACCGCGGACATCTGCACCTGGATGCCACCGCCCTGCCCTGCCACGGCACGCGCACCGGCGGCCAGTTGCACGCCCGGCTGCGCGACCGCCACCCGCGGCGCGCCGGTTCCGGTCATGGCCAGCGCAACCTGTTCGGGCGAATCCACCGGGTCGAGGTAATCGAGCAGCCCGTCGTCATCGGCATCGACCACGCCCTCGTCGTAGTCGCTGCGGCCATCGCCGTCGGTATCGGAACCATCATCCACCAGCACGGGCAGTGCATTGAGCACGTGCAGCGTGGCCCGCTGCTCGACCAGGTGCAGGCCATCGGACACGCGCACCACCACGTCGTAGGCACCCGCGGCAACCAGCGCCGGGTCGAAGGTGAAGCTTGCGCCGGTGGCAGTGCCCGCCAGAGCCGGTGCCGACAGCGACCAGTCCCACGACAGCACATCGCCATCCGGGTCAGTGGCCAGCGCACTGACAGTCACCGTGCCATCGTTGCGATAGACCGTGCGGCGCGCATCGCCACCCTGGACGACATCCAGCGCGCCAACGCGCGGTGCCGCCGGACCCTCGGTGACCAGCACGGTCGTGACCGCACTGCCGGCCAGCGCCGCCTTGCCGCCACTGACGCCGGCCAGCGTGAACACCAGCGTCTCGTCGCCCTCGCCGGAACCATCGGCCACTACCGGCACGTACAGCCAGCCCTCGGTACCGGCGGGAATCGTGATGCTGCCGCTGGTGGCAACGCCGATGTCCGCCGCGTCGACGAGGCCGCCGATCGTGTAGTCGACCGTCACCGGGTACTGCGGCGACTCGCCGTTGAGCAGCACGCGCACGCCGGCGGTCTGGCCTTCACCGACCACGCGGGTACCACCGACGGTGATGGTGGGCACGATGCGCACCTGCTGCGTCTCACGCGTCACGTTCGGCACGGGCAACGCCGCATCGGACGCCATCCATTCCAGCACGTGGGTGCCCGGGCGCAGCGGCGGCAACGCCCGGGTGTCGGGGATATCGACACCGTCGAGCCTGTCGATGACCGCGGTGACCGCGGTCGGCAGGCCGAAACTGATTTCCGCCGCCGTGGCGGATACGGTGACCTGCGTGTAGTAGCCCTCGGCAACCACCTCGATGTCGCCACCGGTGGTGATCACCGGCCCGACGGAGTCCTGCGAAATCGCCACGCAATCCGTGTCCGCGGGCAGGCAGGCGAGGAACTCGTCCAGGTTGCTCAGACCGTCACCATCGAGGTCGGTCGCTGCATCACCGGCATCGAACGGATCGAGCAGGTTGGCGAGCTCGGCGACATCGCTCAGGCCGTCGTTGTCGTCGTCACTGTCGCAGGCATCACCGCCGCTGATTCCGCCGCTGCCACCACCCGTGCCGTCGCCGTCGTTGTCGGCCTGGTCGGCATTGGCCAGTGCCACGCAGTTGTCGTTGTAGTTGGCAACGCCGTCGCCGTCACCGTCGAGGCGCACCACCGTGAGGGAGAAAGTGCGGGTCGCGGCGGCCGCGCTGTCCTCGCCGCCATCGGCCAGGCGCACGGTCACCGACCAGGTGCCGTCGGTGTTCTGCCCCGGCGTGTAGGTGATGACGCCACGGTTGGTGATCGCCACGGTGCCCGGCGCGTTCTCGGCACTGATGCTCCAGGCGAGATTGCCGTCGTTGGCATCATCGACGTCAGACGCATAGGTGCCGGCATTGATGCTCAGTTCCGACAATTCCACCACCGACTGCGCCGGGATCGCCGCCAGCGCCGGCGGGTCGTTCACCGCCGTCACGTCGAGAGTCCACGACTGCGACACGGTCGCCGTACCGTCGGACACTTCCACGGTGACCGGCCAGGACCTGCCGGATTGCGCGTTGGTTGGCGTCCAGCTGATGAGGCCGTTCGACGCATTGATGACCATGCCGTCCGGCGACGAGGTCAGGGTATACACGAGCCCTGCCGTTTCAACGTCGGTCGCCTGCACATCGTACGAATAGGCAGTGTCCTCGGTGGCGCTGGTGACCGCACTGCTGCCGATCACCGGCAGGTCATTGACCGCGTTGACCGTCAGGGTAACGGTGGCAGCCAGCAGCGAACTGACCGTGCCGTCGTTGGCGCGGTAGGTGAAGTTGTCCACGCCGAACCAGTTCGCCGCCGGCGTGTAGGTGAAGCTGCCGTTGGCGTTGAGCGTCAGGCTGCCGTGCGCCGGGCCGCTCGCCAGCACGGCGGTGATCGGGTCACTGTCCAGGTCACTGTCATTGGCCAGCACGCCGCCGCCGGCCGTGACCACCAGGCTGCCGTCCTCGTCCAGCGAGTAACTGTCGTTGCCCACCGTGGGCGGGTCATTGCCGGAGGAAACCGACAGGGTCACGGTGCGCACCGGCGACGACAGCAGGCCGTCGGTGGCGTGGTAGGTGAAACTGTCGGGGCCGTTGTAGTCCAGCGCCGGCGTGTAGGTGAAGCTGCCGTTGCTGTTGAGGGTCAGCGTGCCGTGCGCGGGGTCGCTGTCCTTCACCGCCGACAAGGTGTCGCCATCGACGTCGCCATCGTTGGCCAGCACGCCACTGGCGGCATTGACCACCAGGGCCGTGTCTTCATCCGTCGAATAGGCATCCGCCGCGGCGCCCGGCGCGTCGTTCGCCGCGGCAATCGACAGCGTCACCGTTGCTGCCGTGGAATTGAGGCTGCCGTCATTGGCGCGGTAGGTGAAACTGTCGCTGCCGTTGTAGTTGGCCGCAGGCAGGTAGGTGAAGCTGCCGTTGCTGTTGAGCGTGAGGGTGCCATGGGTGGTGGTACTGACCACCGCGGCAGTCAGTGCACTGCCCTCCGCGTCGGTGTCGTTCGCCAGCACGCCGCTGCCCACCGCCACCGTCAGCAGGGTGTCCTCGGTGGCGTTGTAGCTGTTCGCGTTGGCCACCGGCGCATCGTTCACGGCGCTGATGGTGATATTGACCGTGGTGTTCGACGAGTTGGCACTGCCGTCATTGGCCCGGTAAACGAAGCTGTCGGACCCGGTCTGGTTGCTGGACGGCGTGTAGGTGAAGCTGCCGTTGGACGCCAGGTTCAGGATGCCCTTCGATGGCGAGGAGACCACCGAGGCCGTCAGCGCATCACCGTTGGCATCCGTGTCGTTGGCCAGCACACCGCTGGCGGCGTTGACGGTGAGTACGGTGTCCTCGGTGGCGCCGTAGCTGTCGACCACGCCGACCGGGGCGCTGTTGGTCACCGTGACGGTGACCGTGCCGGTGTCGGTGGCGCCGAGCGAATCGGTGACCACGTAGGTGAAGCTGTCGGAGCCGGCGTAGCCCGCCGTGGGCGTATAGCGGATGGTGTTGCCGACGCGGCTGGTAGTGCCGTGGCTGGCGGTACTCACCGATGTCAGCGAGATGGAGTCGCCACTGTCGTTGCTGCCGGTGCCGCTGAAGTCGTTGTCGAGGACGCTGTACGAATTGTTCGACGAGTTCTTCGCCACCGACATGGCATCGTTGGTGGCGGTCGGCGAGCGATTGATGGTGATGGTGCGCGTGTTGCAGCGCGCTGGACCGTCGTTGGTGGTATCGCCGTCCACGGCCACCGGGTTGCCGCAGCCATACAGGGTAACCGTGCCGACCGTTGCCGGCGCCGCGAACTCGATGCTCCAGGCAGCACTGCCGCCACCGGTCACCGCCGGGCCAGTGTGCGTGAGCTCACCGCCCAGGACTTGCTGTGCGGTACCGGCGGTGAAACTGCCGCCGCTGGCGGACACGTTGAAACCGGCGTTGGCGGCCATCGGGCCGTTACTGCGCGTGAGACTGAACGTATATGTACTGCTGCCGCCCGGGGCAACGGTACTGGAGCCGCCGCTGAAGGCCGCGCTGTAGCCGAAGTAACTGCTGCCGGTATGGCAACTCGTACAGTTCGCGCTGCTGCCGGAATAGCCGGAGATCCCCGTCGAGTTGGCCAGTACCGCAGGCGTGGTGATCGCCAGCAAAGCCCCCACGACCCACGGGCGCAGCGCGCCCCTGCTGCCAACGGCCTTCCGCATCGTCATGAGGCGTCCCTGTCAATGACCTTTATCAATGTCCGATATTATCGATCTTGCCGCGTGCGGTCAGCACCACCGGGCGCCTGCCTTGCGCCACCGCCCACCTGCTAACCTGAGCCAAACCCTCTTGCCGCAGATAGCCGCGCACCATGATCGAGCACTCCCCCTGCATCGGCGTCGACCTCGGCGGCACCAAGATCGAATCCATCCTGATCGATGCTGACGGCCGGGAACGGGCGCGGCGCCGCCGACCGACCCCGCGTGGCAGCGCGCAAGCCATCGTCGAGGCCATCACCGCCGAGGTAACGGCACTCGAGGCAGCCGCACGCCCCGGCCTGCCGGTCGGCATCGGCACCCCCGGCTCGCTGTCACCGGCCAGCGGCCTGCTGCGCAATTCGAACACCACCGAGCTCAACGGCTTCCCGCTGCGCGAGGCCCTGCAACAGGCACTGGCGCGGCCGGTGGCGATGGCCAATGACGCCGACTGCCTGGCGCTGTCCGAAGCACACGATGGCGCCGCCGCCGGCGCAGGCGTGGTATTCGCCGTGATCGCGGGCACCGGAACGGGCGGCGGCCTGGTGGCGCATGGCCGCCTGCTCGGCGGCGCGAACGGCATCGGCGGCGAATGGGGCCACAACCCGCTGCCATGGCCGCTGCCGGGCGAAGGCCGCGACGACGGGCCGCCCTGCTGGTGCGGCAAGCGCGGCTGCATCGAGACGTTCCTGTCCGGGCCGGGCTTCGCCGCCGACCACGCGCGCGTCACCAGCCGGGCTGCCGACGCCGCCGCGATCGTCGCCGCCGCGCGCCGTGGCGATGCGCAGGCCCGGGACAGCCTGGCGCGCTACCTGGACCGCTTCGCGCGCGCCCTCGCCTCCGTCATCAACATCGTTGACCCGGACGTGGTGGTGCTTGGCGGCGGCATGTCGAACGTCGATGAACTTTACGAGGTGCTACCGCGCGAACTGCCACGCTGGATCTTCAGCGACTGCTTCACCACGCGCATCGTGCGCGCGCGGCACGGCGACAGCAGCGGCGTGCGCGGTGCCGCACGCCTGGCGTTGTCGGCGCGCTAGCGGGCGTCGCCGGCAGCCTTGCGGGCGACGTACTGGATCAGCTGCCGCATCCAGCGGTGTGCCGGGTTGTGGTGCAACAGCGGGCTCCACGCCATCTTCAGCTCGAATTCCGGGATGTGGAACGGCGGCTCGCGCAGCGCCAGGCGCGGATTGCCCTCCGCCTGCAGGCGCGCCATGCGGCTGGGCAGCGTCGCCACGAGGTCGTTGTTCTGCACCAGCAGCGCCGGCAGGAAGTAATGGCGGGTGAACAGTGTCATGCGCCGCTTCTTGCCGATGCGCTCCAGCGCCTGGTCCACCCAGCCCAGTGACACCGATTTCTCGCTGGTGACGCCGAAGCCCACGCCCATGCCGGTCTTGCTCACCCACACGTGCTGGGCATCCAGGTAGGTCTTGAGGTTGAAGCGCTCGGCGATCGGGTTGCTGGCGTTCATCACGCAGGAAAAATCGTCGCGCCACAGGGTCACCTGGTGGAACGACTGCGGAATCTCGTTGAAGCGGTTGATCGCCATGTCGACCTTGCCCTGCTCGAGGTCGCGCGGGCTGACATCGGAGGGCGTGAGGATGTCCAGCACCACCTTCGGCGCCTCGGAACGCAGCGCCTTGACCACCGCGGGAAACAGCGTGGCTTCCGCGTAGTCGCTCACCATGATGCGGAACACGCGGTTGCTGGAGATCGGCCGGAAATCCTGGCGCGGTTCCAGCACCTGCTGCAGTTCGCTGAGCATGGCGCGGATGCGCGGTTGCAGTTCCAGGGCCCGCTCGGTGGGGGTCATGCCCTCGCTGGAGCGCACCAGCAGGGGGTCATTGAACATGTCGCGCAGGCGGCGCAGCCCGTTGGACATGGCCGGCTGGGTGATGCCCAGGTGCTCGGCGGCCCGGGTCACGTTCTTCTCCCGGAGCAGGACGTCCAGGTAGACCAGCAGGTTCAGGTCGGCCTTCTCGAGTTGCATGGCAGGCTCCGGTGGCGCGGATCCGCCTATATTCACAGATCAAATAGGCAAAATAAAACCTATAAATTAGGAGAATCAGGGGGTGGCTCCTATAGTGCCTCCAGTCGGGAACCTGCTTGCCCCCCATACCCGGGCCGCCGGCCTACCCGCCCAGCCAGCCACTCTCCAGGAGCTCGCCATGACTACCTACGCCTCCGCCCTCGAACACGTCCGCGCCGTCAAGGCCAAGCTTGGTGGCACCTGGGGTGCCATCCACCCGGAAGACGCGGCCCGCATGATCGTGCAGAACCGCTTCCGCACAGGCCTGGACATCGCCCGCTACACCGCGGCCATCATGCGCAAGGACATGGCCGAGTACGACGCTGACAACAGCAAGTACACCCAGTCGCTGGGCTGCTGGCACGGCTTCATCGCCCAGCAGAAGATGATCGCCAACAAGAAGTACTTCGGCACCACCGACAAGAAGTACATCTACCTGTCCGGCTGGATGGTTGCCGCGCTGCGTTCCGAGTTCGGCCCGCTGCCCGACCAGTCCATGCACGAAAAGACCGCCGTGCCGGCGCTGATCGAAGAGATCTACACCTTCCTGCGCCAGGCAGATGCCCGCGAGCTGAACGACCTGTTCCGCGCCCTGCAGAAGGCCGAAGCGGCCGGCGACAAGGCCAAGATTGCCGAGGTTGAAGCGAAGATCAACGGCTTCCAGACCCACGTCGTGCCGATCATCGCCGACATCGACGCCGGCTTCGGCAACGAGGAAGCGACCTACCTGCTGACCAAGAAGATGATCGAGGCCGGCGCCTGCGCCATCCAGATCGAGAACCAGGTCTCCGACGCCAAGCAGTGCGGCCACCAGGCCGGCAAGGTCACCGTCCCGCACGAAGACTTCCTGTCGAAGATCAACGCCGTGCGCCTGGCCTTCCTGGAACTGGGCGTTGACGAAGGCGTCATCGTCGCCCGCACCGACTCCGAAGGTGCCGACCTGACCCAGAAGATCCCGGTGGTGAAGAAGCCTGGCGACATCGCGTCCCAGTACATCAGCTACCTGGACACCAAGGAAATCGACATCTCCGAAGCGACCGATGACGAGATCCTGATCAAGCGCAACGGCAAGCTGCACCGCCCGACCCGCCTGGCCTCCGGCCTGTACCAGTTCCGCGAAGGCACCCAGATCGACCGCGTGGTGCTGGACTGCGTGACCTCGCTGCAGAACGGCGCCGACATGCTGTGGATCGAGACCCCGACCCCGAACGTCGAGGAAATCGCCCACATGGTGAACCGCGTGAAGGCGGTGATCCCCAACGCCAAGCTGGTCTACAACAACAGCCCGTCGTTCAACTGGACGCTGAACTTCCGCCAGCAGGCCTACGACCGCTGGGTGAAGGCCGGCAAGGACGTATCCGCCTACGACCGTGCCAAGCTGATGAGCGTGGACTACGACAACACCGACCTGGCCAAGGAAGCCGACGAGAAGATCCGCACCTTCCAGGCCGACGCCGCCCGCGAAGCCGGTGTGTTCCACCACCTGATCACGCTGCCGACCTACCACACGGCCGCCCTGTCCACCCACGAACTGGCCAAGGGCTACTTCGGCGAGCTGGGCATGCTGGCTTACGTGGCTGGCGTGCAGCGCAAGGAGATCCGTGAAGGCATCGCCTGCGTGAAGCACCAGAACATGGCCGGTTCCGACATCGGTGACGACCACAAGGAAATGTTCTCCGGCGACAACGCCCTCAAGGCGGGCGACGCGTCGAAGAACACCATGAACCAGTTCGGCGGCTGATGCAGCGCTGACCTGTTTCAAGGAGGGCCGCCGCGAGGCGGCCCTTTTTTTTGGTTCATCTCCCATTTCCGGGGAAGGCCGCCCGGATCTTGAGGAAGAAGTAGGCATCATCGCGGTAGCCATAGGCCA
>JADFDG010000018.1 GCA_018262975.1 Gammaproteobacteria bacterium | reverse complement strand
GAACTCCCCGCCGGTGAAGCAGGCCCCCACCGCAGCGGGGAGGCGGCATTATAGGTAGGCAAAAACGGGTGTCAACGAATTTGTCAGCCCTCTGCAATGATTTTTACACGGGCGATTTTCTTCTTGCCGGCCTGGATGACGCGGACGTCGCCGACGGCCAGCACCAGGTCCGCGGCACACGGCTGCCCGTCGATGAAAACAGCGCCGCGCTGCAGGACGTCGCGGGCCTGGCTGGCGTTCTGCACGAGGCCAGCCAGCCGCAACACGGCGGCGACCGGCAGAGTGCCCTGCGCGGCCGGGACCTCGACCTCCGGGACATCCTCGGGGATTTCCCCGTGACGGATGACGTTGCCGGCGGATCGGTGGGCGGTGGCGGCGACGTCCTCGCCATGGAAGCGGGCAATGATCTCGCGGGCGAGAATCTTCTTGGCTTCCTGGGGATTGGCGCCCTTGTCGACATCCGCCCGCAGGGCGTCCACCTCGGCGGCCGGGCGGAAGCTCAGCAACTCGAAGTAGCGCCAGGTCAGGGCATCGGGGATGGACAGCAACTTCTGGTACATCTCCCCCGGGGCATCGTTGACACCCACGTAGTTGCCCAGTGACTTGGACATCTTCTGGACGCCGTCGAGGCCCTCGAGGATGGGCATCATCAGGACGGTCTGCGGGTCCTGGCCATAAGTCTTCTGCAGGGTGCGGCCCATGAGCAGGTTGAACTTCTGGTCGGTGCCGCCCAGCTCGACGTCGGCCTTGAGGGCGACGGAGTCATAGCCCTGGACCAGCGGGTACAGGAACTCGTGGATGGCGATGGGCTGCTCGCCGCGGAAGCGCTTGCTGAAGTCGTCGCGCTCGAGCATGCGGGCCACGGTGTACTGGCCGGCCAGGCGGATCATCTCGGCGGAGGACAGCCGGTCCATCCATTCGGAATTGAAGCGGACCTCGGTGCGGGCCGGGTCGAGGATCTTGAAGACCTGGGCCTTGTAGGTCTCGGCGTTGGCCAGCACCTGGTCGCGGGTGAGCGGCGGGCGGGTGGCGCTCTTGCCGGTCGGGTCGCCGATCATGCCGGTGAAGTCGCCGATCAGGAACACCACCTGGTGGCCGAGGTCCTGGAACTGGCGGAGCTTGTTGATAAGGACGGTGTGGCCCAGGTGCAGGTCCGGCGCGGTCGGGTCGAAGCCGGCCTTGACCCGCAGGGGGCGCCCGGCGGCCAGTTTCGTGGCGAGGTCCGCCTCGGAGATGATCTCGGCCGCCCCGCGGCGGATGGTGGCCAGGGCCTGTTGCACGTCGGTCATGTTCTGCCTTCCAGGGTACGTCGGAGCGGTGCCGGCACCGCCCGGGGGCGCGCATTTTATGCCCAACTCGTCACAGCCGCGAACTTTGTCACAACCTCCCGGGTTCCCCGGACGGACCCCCTCCCCTAGAATCGACGCCAACCTGCAACACAAACCCAGAATTCACTGGAAGTTTCCATGTCCCGTATTCCCTCCTGGCGGCAAGCCCTGGCCAGCCTGCCCCGCCCGGCCCTCGTGCTGGCCGTGGCTGCCCTGGCCGCCCTGCCGCCGGCCGTCTACTTCCTGGCGGAATCGCGCGGCGAACCCGTACAGCAGGTAGCCGTCGCCCTGCCGGGCGAGGCGCTCGCCGCCACCACCAACAAGGTCACCCACCTGTGGGAGAACGTGAAGGTCCGCACCGGGGACACGCTCGCGCGCATCCTCACGTCCCGCGGCCACACGCCGGCCACCGTGCACCAGATCGTTTCCTCCGGCCCGGCCGGCGAGGCGCTGACCGCCATCAAGGTGGGCACCACGCTGAAGGTCGCCACGGACCATGACGGCCAGCTCAGCGAGATTTCCTACCAGCCGGATCCCTATCGCGTCGTGAACGTACGCCGCAACAGCGACGGCGTTTACGAGAGCGAGATCGTCGAGAAGCCCGCGGTCACGGTGCAGCGGTTCGCCGAAGGCACCATCGAGGACTCGCTGTTCGGTGCCGGCAAGCGCGCCGGCGTGAGCGACACCGTGATCCTGGAAATCGCCGACGTGTTCGGCTACGACATCGACTTCGCGCTCGAAGTGCAGCAGGGCGACTCGTTCCGCGTACTGTTCGAGGAAGTGCTGGTCGAAGGCGAGAAGGTCAGGGACGGCGACGTGCTGGCCGCCGAGTTCGTCAACGAAGGCCGCACCTACCGCGCCGTACGCTACAAGACGTCGGACGGGCGCGTCGGTTATTACACGCCGGAAGGCATGGCGATGCGCAAGGCGTTCCTGCGTACGCCGGTCGATTTCGCGCGCATCAGCTCCGGTTTCACCACCCGCCGCCTGCACCCGGTATTGCACACGGTTCGCGCGCACAAGGGCGTGGACTACGCCGCGGCGCGCGGCACGCCGGTGAAGGCCGCCGGTGACGGTCGCATCGAGTATGCCGGCAACAAGGGTGGCTATGGCCGCACCATCATCATCCAGCATGGCGGCAGCAAGTCGACGCTTTATGCGCACCTGAACGGCTTCGCCAAGAACATCCGCTCGGGCGCGCGCGTCTCGCAGGGCCAGGTGATCGGCTACGTGGGCTCCACTGGCCTGGCGAGCGGACCGCACCTGCACTACGAATTCCGCGTCAATGGCGTACACGTCAATCCGCTGAAGGTGAAGACGGCCGAGGCGACGCCGATCGCCGCATCGGAAAAGCAGGCTTTCCTCGCCGAGTCGACGCGCCTGGTGGCGATGCTCGACAACTTCTCCGGCCGCACGGCGGTGGCCCAGGCGGCGCCGGCACGCAACAGCCAGGCGAAGGCCAACTGACCCACCGATGGCCGATCCGCTTTACATCGGCCTGATGTCCGGCACCAGCGTGGACGGTATCGATGCCGCGCTGGTCGCCCTCCCCGAGGGGCAGCGGCCCCGGCTGGTGGCCGCCCACGGCGAGCCCATGCCACCGGCACTGCGTGAACGCATCCTCGCCATGACGCAGCCCGGTGACGACGAGATAGACCGTGTCGGCGAGCTGGATGTCGATATCGGTCGCCAGTTCGCCCGCGCAGCCCTGAACCTGCTGGAAAAGGCCGGCGTGGACGCCCGCACCGTCACGGCGATCGGCAGCCATGGCCAGACCGTCCGCCACCGCCCGCTCGCCCGCTCGCCGTTCACGCTGCAGATCGGCGATCCCAACACCATCGCCGAGCTCACCGGCATCACCACCGTGGCCGATTTCCGCCGGCGCGACATGGCCGCCGGTGGCCAGGGCGCACCGCTGGTGCCGGCCTTCCACGACGCGGTATTCCGCACAACGAGTGAGAACCGCCTGGTGGTGAATCTGGGCGGGATGGCCAACGTGACCTGCCTGCCGGCAGCGGCCGGCGAGCCGGTACGCGGCTTCGACACCGGGCCAGGAAACGTGCTGCTGGACGCGTGGCACGAAAGGCATCACGGCACGCCGATCGATCGCGACGGAGCGTGGGGGCGCAGCGGGCGGGTCGATGATCCGTTGCTCGACCTGCTGCTGGCCGACCCCTACTTCGACGAGGCGCCCCCGAAATCGACCGGTCGCGAGCGCTTCAGCCTGGCCTGGCTGGATGAGCGCCTGGCGGACCTGCCGGACGGCGACCTGCTGGCCGCGTGCGACGTGCAGGCCAGCCTGGTGGAGCTGACAGCGCGCAGCGTCGCCGAAGCCGCCGAGCGCTGGGGCAGTGGCCACGGCAGCGTGTTCCTGTGCGGCGGAGGCGCGCACAATGCTTTCCTGCGCGAACGACTGGCCGCGCGGCTGCCGGGGCATCGCGTGACGACCACGGCCGAACTTGGCGTGGATCCCGACTGGGTGGAGGCGATGGCATTTGCCTGGCTGGCACACCGCGCGCTGGCGGGGCTGAGCGGAAACCTGCCGGCGGTCACCGGGGCCAGGCGCGAGGTGGTGCTGGGAGGGATTTACCCGGCGGGCAGGTAGTTGACGGGGGGCGAGGCCCCCTCGCTATACGGAGAAGGAAGATCCGCAGCCGCAGGTGCTGCTGGCGTTGGGGTTCTCGATCACGAAGCGGGCACCCTGCAGCCCTTCCACGTAGTCCACGGTGGAACCGGCCAGGTACTGGATCGACAGGGCATCGACCACCATCGTCACGTCATCGCGCGTCACCACGGTGTCGCCTTCGTTCACCGCGTCGTCGAACTTGAAGCCGTACGAGAACCCGGCACAACCGCCGCCGGTGATGTAGACGCGCAACTTCAGGTCGGGATTGCCCTCGTCCTCGCGCAGCAACCGCAGCTTGCGGGCAGCGTTCTCGGTCAGGGCCATGGCGGCGTCAGGGGAGCTCACGACAACATTCCTCGGCACAGGCATCGCGGTGTGCGGCGGGCATGGTGTAATAGCCGAGCAATTTAGTCAACTATTGCCCGTGTCGGCCGCCTGGTGGCGCATCACCCCGTCGATGCGCGCACCGACGACGATCTCGATCAGGCGGTAATAGACGTTGCCGGTCACCACGGCCCGCGCGGCCAGTTCGAGGCGGTCAGTGGCATGGACATCGCCACGCACCTCACCGTTGATCACCACGTGGGGGGCATGGATCTCGCCCTCCACCAGACCGCCCTCGCCGATCACCAGGTGACCGCCCTCGGCACCTGCCAGCAGGTTGCCTTGCACGTGCCCCTGCACGTGCAGCCCACCGGTGAAATGGATATCGCCGACCACCCGGGAATTGGCGGCGATCAGCGTGTGCGCGCCTGCCGCGTTCTTAGCCTTGCCCAGCATTGGCCGGTACCTCCTGTGACTTGACTCCCTGGCGCGCGGGCCAGGACTTCTCGATGCGATCCGGACGCGGCGCGCTGATCACCGCGACCAGGTTGAGGCGTACCGGCACCAGCCCGGCAGGCAGGTGCAGGTCCGCACGGATATCGTCGGCATAACGCACGCTGAACGCCTGGCGACCTGCGGGCAGTACCTGCGCCAGCGGCAATTCGACGCGGCCGTGCGGGCCATCGGCCACCAGCACGCCTTCCAGCCGGCCCTCCACCGCCGCATCGGTTTCCCCGGTGCGCAGGAGCAGCAACGACAGCGTCCACGCCTGCGGACGGCCACTGGAGTTCACCTCCAGCCGCTCGATGCGCAGGCCCTTGCCGCTGCGATCGGGCACCGCCACCCGGCGATAGTAGGCCAGCGCCTCCTCCAGCTCGGCCACGCGCTCCTGCATCTGCAGGTTCTCCACGCGCACCCGCTCCTCGACCTGGCGGGCGACGTCGCCGCCATCGCGGTAGATGGCCAGTTCTTCGCGCAGCGAGCGATTCTCGGCAACCAGCGCGTCGGCCTGCAGCATGCCGCGCAGCGAACCGCCATCCACCGTCAGGTCGGCGAGCACGGACCAGCGCCCGAACAGCCAGCTGCACACGGCGACCAGCGCCAGCAGCAGCAGGCTGCCGATGATCACCGCGCGACGCTGGGCCGGGCGGTCCTCGCGCAGGACCATGCGGGGAACGCGAGGACCGCGGACGCTCACCGGATGCGCCTCAGGGCAACAGGGCGACCTGCTCGAGACCGGTGGTCTCGGCCAGGCCGAAAAGCAGGTTCATGTTCTGCACGGCCTGCCCCGCCGCGCCCTTGACGAGGTTGTCGATGACGGACAGCACGACCACGGTGTCGCCACCCTGCGGGCGGTGCACGGCGATACGGCAGAGATTGGCGCCGCGGACACTGCGCGTTTCCGGGTGGGTGCCGGCCGGCATCACGTCGACGAACGGCTCGTTGCCGTAACGCTGCTCGTAGAGTGCCTGCAGGTCGCCGTGCGGATCCTTCAGGTTGGCGTACAGGGTGGCGTGGATGCCGCGGATCATCGGCACCAGGTGCGGCACGAAGGTCAGGCCGACCGCACCGCCGGCTGCCGCGGCCAGGCCCTGGCTGATTTCCGGCAGGTGGCGGTGACCGGGCACGCCGTAGGCCTTGAACGAATCGGCGGCCTCACTGAACAGCACATCGACGCGCGCGTGGCGGCCGGCGCCGGATACCCCCGACTTGGCATCGGCGATCAGCCGGCCGGTATCCACCAGGCCCTGCTCGATCAGCGGCAGGAAGCCCAGCTGCACCGCCGTGGGATAGCAGCCCGGGTTGGCGATCACCCGCGCCTTGCGGATCTGCTCGCGGTTGACCTCGGGCAGGCCGTAGACGGCCTCGGCCAGCAGGTCGGGACACTTGTGTGGCATCCCGTACCATTTCTGCCAGACGGCCGGATCCCTGAGGCGGAAATCGGCCGCCAGATCGATGACCTTCACCCCCGCCTCGACCAGCGTCGGCGCGGATTCCATGGCAATGCCGTTGGGGGTGGCAAAGAACACCACGTCGCACTGGCACAGTTCGCCGATGTCAGGGGCGCTGAAGGCGATATCCAGGCGGCCACGCAGGTTCGGGTAGATATCGGCCACGCGCTGCCCGGCCTCGGAACGCGAGGTGATGACGTGCAGACGCACCTGCGGGTGCTGGCACAGCAGCCGCAGCAACTCGACCCCGGTGTAACCGGTACCGCCCACAATACCTACGCTGATCGTCACGGACTGCTCCCGAATGCAGGAAAACCACGGAAGGGGGGAGCCAATCTACCGGCCATGCCCGGCCGCGGCAACCGCGGATTGCCCTGCCTGCTGCACCGCCGGCCCCGCGGGTCGCAGCCGCCGGCGCGCACCGGTCCGGCAATGTCCCGCGGCGTCTGCGATAATCAGCACCCCGACATCCCGGATCATGCCCCGTGTTCCTCTGGCTCAAGGCCCTGCACATCATCGCCGTGGTGACCTGGTTCGCCGCGCTGTTCTACCTGCCGCGGCTGTTCGTCTACCACGCGATGGCCGACGCGACCGACCTTGCCGGGCGCGAGCGCTTCAAGGTGATGGAGCGCAAGCTCTACCGGGGCATCATGACGCCGTCGGCGATCGCGGTGTTCGTGCTGGGTGTCTGGCTGCTGGCGCTGAACTGGGACTTCTACCGGACCCAGGGCTGGATGCACGCGAAGTTGGCCCTGGTGTTCCTGCTCTATGGCTACCACGGCCTGTGCGGCCGCTTCCTGCGCGACTTTGCCAATGACCGCAATACCCGCTCCCACGTCTTCTACCGGGTATTCAACGAGTTGCCGGTGCTGGTGCTGGTGGCGGTGGTGATCCTGGTGGTCGTGCGACCGTTCGGGAGCGGTTGACATGGATTTCACGCCACTGCCGCCCAAACCCGTGGTCGTGGTATTCGCCGGCCACGACCCCACCGGGGGAGCCGGCCTGCAGGCAGACGCGGAAGCGGTGGCCTCGCTGGGGTGCCATGCGGCGACGCTGGTGACTGCACTGACGGTGCAGGACACCCAACGCGTGCAGTCGTTCCGGGCCGTCGATCCGGCACTGCTGGCCATGCAGGCCGACACGCTGCTGGCCGACCTCGCCCCGGCGGCCTTCAAGCTCGGCATGGTCGGCAGCGCGGAAAACGCGCAAGTCATTGCCGGCATACTGCGGCGCTACCCGGGTGTGCCGGTGGTGATCGACCCGGTGCTCGCCGGTGGGGGCGGCGGCGCATTGTCCGACGACGCCCTGCCACGCGCCCTGCTGGAGACGCTGCTGCCCCTGGCCACGCTGGCCACGCCAAACGGCCCCGAGGCGCGACGGCTGGCACCGAGCGCCGATACGCTGTCCGCCTGCGCGCAGCAATTGCTGGCCACCGGCTGCGCCCACGTGCTGATTACCGGCGGCCACGAGGCCGGCCCGGAGGTGGTGAGTCGCCTGTACGCGCGCCACCAGCAAATTGCGGAGCACGCCTGGGCACGCCTGCCCGGGGAGTTCCACGGCTCCGGCTGCACGCTGGCCAGTGCGGCAGCGGCGCTGCTGGCGCAGGGCGCCGACATGGCCAGCGCGGTCGACGAGGCACTGGCCTACACCTGGCATGCGCTGGGCAATGCCCGCCGTCCGGGCAGCGGCCAGTCGCTGCCCGACCGTTTCTTCTGGACCCGCCAGCAACGCTGGCAGCGGACGAACTGACATGGAAATCGCCGGCCTCTACGCGATCACCGATCCCGACCTGCTGCCTGGCGAGCGCCTGCTGGAGGCGGCACGCGCGGCCATCGACGGCGGCGCGGCCGTGCTGCAGTACCGCAACAAGCAGGCCGATGCGGCGAGGCGACTGCGCGAGGCGGAGCAACTGTGCGTGCTGTGCCGCGATGCGGGCGTACTGTTCCTGGTGAATGACGATGTCGAACTGGCGCTGGCCTGCGGCGCCCACGGCGTGCACCTCGGCCAGCGCGACGGCGCGGTTGACGACGCACGCGCGCTGCTCGGGCCGGACGCCGTGATCGGCCAGACCTGCCACGCCTCGCTGGAGCTCGCACTGGCTGCGCAGGCCGCCGGCGCCAGCTACGTGGCCTTCGGCCGCTTCTTTCCCTCGCGCACCAAGCCGGCGGCCTCCCCTGCCGCTGCAGAATGGTTGCCGCAGGCACGTGCCGCCATCGACATCCCGATCGTCGCCATCGGCGGCGTGACGGTGGAGAATGCGCCGCTGCTGATCAACGCCGGCGCCGATGCCGTCGCCGTCATTCACGACCTGTTTTCCACCGCCGACGTCGCCGCCCGCGCGCGCGCGTTCGCCGACCTGTTCAATCGAGGAACACACTGATGAGCCGCTCCGAGGAACTGTTTGCCCGCGCCCAGAAATCCATCCCCGGCGGGGTGAACTCGCCGGTGCGGGCGTTCCGGCAGGTCGGCGGCACGCCGGTGTTCTTCGCGCGCGGCGAAGGCGCCTGGGTGTTCGACGCCGACGGCAAGCGCTACATCGACTACGTGCAGAGCTGGGGACCGCTGGTGCTCGGCCACGCACACCCGGCGGTGATCGATGCGGTCAAGGGCACCGCGGAGAGCGGGCTGTCATTCGGCGCGCCGACGGAACTGGAAATCCTGATGGCGGAGCGCGTGAAAGCAATCGTGCCGTCCATGGAATTGCTGCGCATGGTGAGCTCCGGCACCGAGGCCACCATGAGCGCGATCCGCCTGGCGCGCGGCTTCACCGGGCGCGACCGCATCGTGAAGTTCGAGGGCTGCTACCACGGCCATGCCGATTCGCTGCTGGTGAAGGCCGGCTCCGGGGCGCTCACGCTGGGCGTGCCGAGTTCCGCCGGCGTACCGGCCGACCTGGCCAAGCACACCATCACCCTCGAGCACAACAATGCGCAGCAGGTGCGCGAGTACTTCGCGCGCGAAGGTAGCCAGGTGGCGGCAATCATCGTCGAGCCAGTGGCCGGCAACATGAACTGCATTCCGCCGGAAGCGGGCTTCCTTGAGACGCTGCGCGAGGTCTGCGATGCGCATGGCACGGTGCTGATCTTCGACGAGGTGATGACCGGGTTCCGGGTGGCGCTCGGAGGCGCCCAGGCGTACTACGGCATCCGCCCCGACCTTACCTGCCTGGGCAAGGTGATCGGCGCCGGCCTGCCGGTGGGCGCGTTCGGCGGCCGGCGCGACATCATGGAGAAGATCGCCCCGCTGGGCCCGGTCTACCAGGCTGGCACGCTGTCGGGCAATCCGCTGGCGATGGCCGCCGGGCTGGCCATGCTCGAGGCCATCACCCGCCCGGGCTTCTACGAAGGCCTGGCGCGCCGCACGCAGGCGTTGATGGAAGGGTTCCGCGCCGGCGCGCAGCGCGCGGGCGTGGCACTCACCACCAACCACGTCGGCTCGATGTTCGGATTCTTCTTCACCGCCGAGGCACAGGTTTCGCGCTACGAGCAGGTGACCCGCTGTGACATCGAGCGTTTCAAGCGTTTCTACCACCTGATGCTGGACGAGGGCGTGTACCTGGCACCGAGCGCGTTCGAGGCAGGGTTCATGTCAGGCGCACACAGCGATGCGGACATCGAGGCGAGCGTGGCGGCGGCTGCGCGCTGTTTCGGCAAGCTCTGACGGCGCTCAGGCCGGCGATCGCGACCGCCGCAGCAGTTCGAACGGGAAGAAGTACCAGGCGAACAGCGCGTACAGGACGTACGCGCGCAGGCCGACTGCATCGAGGCCGGCCACGATGAAGATCATGATGTGGTTCTTCACGACGTACGCGTAGGGCAGCGTCATCGCCTTGCGGGTATCACCGGTGGTGGCAGCGCGAAAACCATCGGCGCGCACCACCAGGCTGGCCAGCACCACCGGCCAGTAGGCACCCAGCGCGACATGCACCAGTTCCGGCAGCGCGGGCTGGCCGTCATCGGCGACGCCCGGCAGGGGAAAGAACCCGTGGGTAATGGCCGCGTGCACGTAATGGAACATCAGGAAGTGCACGCTGAAGAACGCCAGCAGGAACAGGCTGCCGCCCAGCAGTGCCGGCCACGGCCGCGCAGCTGACTGCCCGGGCGACGCGGCGGAATCCCGGCGCATGCCAGCGCCGATCGCCACCAGGATCATCGCGTAGCCGCTGACCAGGCTGGAGACCCACATGCTCCAGACGATGTCGACGGCCTGCCACTCTTCGACAATCGCCACCAGCACCGTCAACAGCAAGGCCGCCAGGGCCAAGCCCCACTCCCGGACCGTGCTTACCGGCGCTTGAATCATGCGCGGATGCCCCCACCTGATGGTTGACGGCACCACCTTACCGGAGTCCAGACACCATGTCCGCCACGCTCACCCTGGCCTGCCCGCACTGCCATGCCGTGAACCGCTTGCCCGCCACACGCCTGGGAGACAGCGGGCGCTGCGGGCGCTGCAAGCAGTCGCTGTTCGTCGCCGCGCCCGTGGCACTGGACGCGGCATCCTTCGACGCGCATTTCAGCCAGTCGACGTTGCCGCTGCTGGTGGACTTCTGGGCACCCTGGTGCGGACCATGCCGCATGTTCGCGCCCACCTTCGAGCGGGCTGCCGGGCAACTGGAGCCACGTGTCCGGCTGGCCAAGGTGAATACGGAAGACCAGCCGCAACTGGCCCAGCGCTTCGGCATCCGCTCGATACCGACGCTGGCGCTGTTCCGCGCGGGCCGGGAAGTTGCGCGCGTCAGCGGCGCGATGGACCAGGGCTCGCTGTTGCGCTGGGTGGAGGGCAACCTGGGCGCGTGAGCGGCTCAGGGCGTGGCGTCGGCCTCGTCACCACCAGCGCCGGCTGCCAGCAGGGCGTCACCCTGGCCGGTGATCTCGCCGAGCGCCAGCCAGGCATCGTGACGGGCGACCACCGACTCCAGCACGTCGTCGGCGGACTCGGCGACATAACCGGTGAAGAGCTCCTCGATCTGCGCCAGCGAGCCTTCCACCTCGGCATTGCCGGACGGCTCGACGCCCAGGTCCTCGTTGCCGTTGATGGCCGCGTCGAGCAGGTACTGGAAGCGGGAAACATCGCGGCTGAACATGTCCGCGGCCTCCGCCGAGGCAGACATGTCCTCGCGCGACATCTGCTCCAGACTGGCGCTCATGCGGCGGGCGAGATAGCGCTGCTCCGCCGCCAGGGTGATGTCGGCGGCCGGCGCGCCGTCCTCGCCGAGCATGGTGATGACGGTATCGTACTCGGACTCCACGTCACGCAAGGCGTTGACCATGACATCCACGAGATCGCGCTGGGCGAGGACGGACTCACGCGCGGCCAGCATGCGGTTCGTGGCATCGGCAACCTGGGCAGCGCGGTCACGGTTGGCGCGATCCCACGGCGCAAGCGTATAGGCGAGGCCCTGCTTGCCACGGCAATTCCAGCGCTCGCCGAGCACCTGCAGGCGATCGAATGCGGCGTCGCTGCCCTGCAGCGACTGCGATCCGCGCTGCGCGGTTTCAAACAGGTCAGCGCGCACCGCAGGATTGGACAACGAGGTGCAACCCGGCAGCGACAGCACGACGAGCAACAGCACGGCAAGGCGCGACATGGCAATACTCCGGCGGGGACTGGAACGATCAACGTCACCTGGCGTCGACCCATGCCGCCAAGACTAGGGCCTGCCGGGCAGGACGACAAACGCTCGCGCCACGCGGCAGGGCAGCCTGCCGACCGGCGGCCGCCCGATCAGTCGAACAGGCGCTGGAAGAACCCGCGCACTCCCTCGACGGCCTCGCCGGCACCACCACAGAGACTGGCCTTGTCCGGCACGTAACCGGCGATGACCGGGATGCGGACCGCGCCCGCGCAGCCTTCGGCCGAGCGGGCGGTGCCGCCGGGCACCAGCCAGGCCCACTCGACACCGGCAGGCGCCACCGATGAAAGCGGCACCTGCGGCAGGCGCGCGTTGAAATCGGCCCACACGCGCAGCGCGCCGCTGGCACCGGAGAGTTCCGTCGACCGGTTGTCGTCATAGCCGACCCAGGCCACCGCCAGGTGGTTGCCGGTGTAGCCGGCGAACCAGGAGTCGCGCGCGTTGTCCGTGGTGCCGGTCTTGCCGGCGGCGTCGATCTCTGCCGGCAGCACGTTGTAGGCGCTGCGCGCCGTGCCCCGCCGCAGCACTTCCTGCATCGCATGCTGCAGCACGAAGGCCGTGGCCGGCGTGAGCACGCGCTCGGTGCGGGTGTCACGCACCAGCAGCACCTGGCCATCTGCCGCCAGCACGCCGCGCACAGCGCGCGGCGCAATGCGCAGGCCGCCCGAGGCCAGCGGCTGGTACATCTGCAGCACCTCCAGTGGCGACAGCGTTGCGCTGCCCAGCAGCACCGACGGGTACGGGGGCAGGTCCGCCTCGACGCCGAGCGCACGCGCCTGGCGGATCACGGCATCGACGCCGATATCGAGGCCGAGTCGCGCCGTGGCGAGGTTCCAGGAATTCGCCAGCGCATCCACCAGCATGACGTTGTGGTCCGGCGGCTCGCCATGGCTGACATGGTCGTAGTTCTTCGGTTGCCAGGTGGTGCCGCCCTGCGACTTCGCGCTCACCGGGCCATCACTGACGAAGGTCGCCAGCGAGTACTGTGCCGGGCGCTGCAGCGCAGCGAGGAATACCACCGGCTTCATCAACGAACCGACCGTGCGCCGCGCATCGGTGACGCGGTTGAACCCGGCGAAATCGTAATCGCGGCCGCCAACCGCGGCCTCGATCTCGCCAGTCTGGGGCACCGACACCACCAGCGCGCCCTCGAGTCCGGCGATGCGGTGTGCCGTTTCGACCGTGGCCAGCGTGCGGGCCAACGCGCTTTCGGCGGCGTGCTGCACCGCCGGGTCCAGGGCGGTGAACACGGCCAGACCATCGCCGGCGAGCGCGTCTTCCGACAGGCGAGTGCGCAACTCCTCGCGGACGATGCCCATGTAGGCCGGGTAGCGATTCAGGCGCAGCCGCGGCGACGTCACCACGCCCAGCGGCGCGGCGCGCGCGGCATCAGCCTGCGCGGCAGTGGCCGCACCGGTGGCCACCAGCGCATCGAGCACGACATTGCGGCGCGCCAGTGCACGGTCGGGGTGCTTCCACGGGTTGTACTGGCTGGGCCCTTTCACCAGGCCGACCAGCAACGCCACCTCGTGCAGCTTCAGCTCCTGCACCGGGCGACCGAAGTAATACTGGCTGCCCAGCGCAAAGCCATGCACCGCGCGCTGGCCGGCCTGGCCGAGGTAGATCTCGTTGCAATAGGTCTCGAGGATGGTGTTCTTGTCGTAGTGGATCTCGAGCAGCACGGCCATGATGGCTTCCACCAGCTTGCGGTGGATCGTGCGCTCGCTGTCCAGGAACAGGTTCTTGACCAGTTGCTGGGTGAGCGTGCTGCCGCCCTGCTGCACCTCGCCGGCCTGCACGTTGACGAACATGGCGCGCGCCATGCCGCGCGGCGACACGCCGAAATGGTCGGGGAAGTCGCGGTCCTCGACCGCGAACAGTGCCTCGACGAGGAACGGGGGGCGCTCGGCCAGCCGCATCAGCACGCGATCCTCGGCGTCCTGCGGGCGCATCGCGCCGATCACCACCGGTTCCAGGCGCAGCACGCGGTCGGCCGCCGTCAGGCGCTCGACGCGGGCCGCGGAAAACGCCACCTCGGCGCGCTGCGCGCGCGTGGTGCCGTCGGGGAAGGCGAACCCGCGGGTCACCAGGCGCACAGACTGGCCGCTGCCGGCGATCGCAAACTCCCCGGGCCCGGCTGGCGCGGCTACTTCCCGGTATCCCAGTTCGCGCAGTTCCGCCAGCAGGGCATCGACCGTGAGCGGCCGGCCGGCGTAGATATCGAGCGGACGCGCGTAAACCCGCGACGGCAGCGTCCAGCGATGGGCATCGAACGCGCGGGTGACCACGGCATCCAGCCACGCTACGTACAGCGCGAACACGGCCAGGAAGGCGATGACCGCGCGCAGCAGGAAGCGCCGGACGGCGGCCAGTGCCCCCCCGGTGGACCGTTTGCCGCCGCCGGAGGACTGACCCTTCCGGCGGGAAGTCTTGCCCGCAACTGTTTTCGCCATGGCGCGCGAGTATAGCCGCCGGCAAGCCGCTAGAATGTGCGCCGCCGCATACCGGAGGCTCCACATGGCCCGCTACGACATCTATGGCATGGGCAACGCCCTGCTCGACACCGAGGTCAGCGTCGACGACGCGTTCCTGGCCAGCATGCAGATCGAGAAGGGCATGATGACGCTGGTCGATGCCGACCGGCAGCGCACCCTGCTGGAGGCACTGACCCGCCACAGCCCCGCGCACAAGCGCGCCAGCGGCGGCTCCGCGGCCAACTCGATCATCGCCGCACAGTACTTCGGCAGCCGCACGTTCTTCTCCTGCCGCGTGGCGCACGACGACGCCGGCGACTTCTACCTGAACGACATGGAAAAGGCCGGGGTGGCGGTCAACCGCAACGCCCGCGGCGACGGCGTCACCGGGCGCTGCCTGGTGATGGTTACGCCCGACGCCGAGCGAACCATGCACACTTTCCTGGGCATCTCCGAGACGCTGGCGCGCGAAGACCTCGACGACGAGGCAATCCGCAACGCGCGCTGGACGTACCTGGAAGGCTACCTGGCCTCGTCCGCCACCGGGCGCGACGCGGCCATGCACGCCCGCCACGTCGCGCGTGCCGCCGGCCGCCAGGTAGCCATGACCTTCTCCGACCCGGCGATGGTGCAGTACTTCCGCGACGGCCTGGCGACCATGCTGGGCGACGGCGTTGACCTGCTGTTCTGCAACCACGTCGAGGCGCAGACCTGGACGGGCACCGACAACGTGCAGGACGCCGCGCGCGAACTGCGCAAGATCGCCGGCAGCCTGGTGATCACCCGCGGCAGCGAGGGCGCGCTGGCTTTCGATGGCAAGCACTACGTGGACATCGCGCCCACGCCGGTGAAGGCCGTGGATACCAACGGTGCCGGCGACATGTTTGCCGGAGCATTCCTGCACGGCATCAACCGTGGCATGGCGTTCGCGGAGGCCGGCCGGCTGGCCAGCGCGGCGGCCGCCCGGGTGGTGAGCCAGTTCGGCCCGCGCCTGCACCCGATGGCACACATCGAGGTGCTCGACGCGCTGCAGTGCAAGGTGTGAACGCCATGGGGATCCTCTGTCGGGCCGACGAGATCGGCGAGGGCGAAGCGCGCGGCTTCGACTACGGCGAACACTCGCTGGTGGTCGTGCGCATGGACGGCCAGTTGCACGTGTACGTGAACTGGTGTCCGCACCTGGGCATCGAGCTGAATTTCCAGCCGGACGAGTTCTTCGACCTCGACCGCCGCTACCTGCAGTGCGCCAACCACGGCGCGCTGTTCGAGGTGGACACGGGCGACTGCGTGCTGGGCCCCTGCAAGGGCGATGCGCTGAGGAAAGTCGGCTTCACGGTGGAAAACGGCGACATCCGCATCCTGTCGGTGCCGACGCGCACGCGCTAGTCAGCCGGGACGGCCCACGAAGCGGGCAATGCGGCGCACGGCCTCTTCGAGGCGCGGGATCCCCGTGGTGCAGGCAAAACGCACGTAGCGCGCTGCGTCCCGTTCGCCGAAGTCGATGCCCGGCGTGATCGCCACGCCCTCCTGCGCCAGCAGCTCCTCGCAGAACCGGTAGCTGTCGGCGGTGAAGCGCGACACATCGGCGTAGATGTAGAAGGCGCCCTGCGGCCGCACCGGCACCACGAAGCCGATCGCCTCCAGCGCCGGCAGCAGGAAGTCGCGGCGGCGCGCATATTCCTGGCGACGCAACTCCAGTTCCGCCAGTGTGTCCGGGTGGAAGGCGGCCAGGGCCGCGTGCTGGGCAACAGTCGGCGCGGCGATATAGAGGTTCTGTGCCAGCTTGGCGAGTTCCGCTTCCGCCGACGGCGGCGCCACCAGCCAGCCGATGCGCCAGCCGGTCATGCCGAAGAACTTCGAGAAACTGTTCAGCACGATGGCATCCGGCTCCACGGCCAGCGCGGTGCAGGGCGGCGCGTCGAAATTGAGGCCCTGGTAGATCTCGTCGACCAGCAGGTGGCCGCGCGGGCGCACGGCGGCGGCCAGCGCCGCCAGTTCCGCCGGTGACATCACCCCGCCGGTGGGGTTGGACGGGGTGGCGACCAGGGCCGCCACCGTGTCGGCATTCCAGGCGCGCCCGATATCGGCAGCGGAGAGCTGGAAGCCACTGGCGGCATCTACCGGCACCATCCGGGCGGCAGCACCGAGCACGGTGAGGAAATGGCGGTTGCAGGGGTAGCCGGGGTCGGCCAGCAACACCCGCTTGCCGGGGTCGGCCACCAGGCCCAGCGCCAGCAACAAGGCCCCGGAGGCGCCCGGCGTCACCACGACCTGCCCGGGCTGCACCTCGACCCCGAAGCGGACCCGGTACCAGCCGGCAATGGCCTCACGCAGGGCCGGCAGCCCCATCGAAGGGGTATAGAAGGTGTCGCCGCGCGCCAGCGCCGCCTGGCCGGCAGCCACGACCGGGGCCGGAGTCGGGAAGTCGGGTTCGCCGACCTCGAGGTGTATGATGTCGCGCCCCGCGGCCTCCATGGCCCGGGCCCGTCCGAGCAAGGCCATCACATGGAAGGGCTGGATGTTGGCCAGGCGACTTGCCCAGGGGTGCATGGACGGTCTCCGCGCGCGGAACGGGCGCGCATTGTAGCGTGCCGGCACGATGCATCCGCGCCGTGGCAAGGCATGACAAACAGCAGAGGATCGAATACCTTGTTGCGTCGATTTTCAGGGGTACGTCGCGCGCTGAGCGCCCTGCTGGGCGAGGACAGCCGCGAGTCAGAGAGGGATCCGGACATGGCCAAGGTAGCCAAGCCCAAGGGCAAAGCAGACAACAAGAAAAAGGACGCCAAGGCAGTCGCCAAGCCTGCCAAGGCCGCCAAGCCCGTGAAGGCGCCGGCGAAGCCTGCCAAGCCGGCCGCAAAGCCGGCCGCCAAGGCCAAGCCCGCGAAGAGCGCCAAGCCGGCGCCGAAGGCAGCAGCGAAACCTGCGCCCAAGCCGGCGGCGAAGGCCGCGACCAAGGCTCCCGCCAAGCCCGTAGCGAAGGCGCCGGCCAAACCGGCTCCCAAGGCCACGGCCAAGCCGGCCGCGAAAGCTCCTGCCAAGCCGGCGCCGAAAGCCGCGCCTGCCAAGCCGGTCGCGCCCGCCAAGCCGGTCGCGCCCGCCAAGCCGGCAGCGCCTGCGAAGCCCGCGGCACCGGCCAAGCCGGTACCGACGGCCAAGCAGGCCGCCACGCCCGCCGCGCCGGCCAAGGTCGAGCCCCCGAAAGTCGAGCCCAAAAAGCCCGAACCGAAAAAGGCCGAACCGAAAGTGAAGTTGCAGCCCGTCAAACCGATCAACCCGCTTGAGCCACCGGCCAACCCGGATGCGCTCATCCACGGCCAGAAGCCCTACATCGCCAAGGCCGGCGAGGAATACATGAGCGCCGGCCAGCTCGAACACTTCCGCAAGATCCTGCTGGCCTGGAAACAGGAACTCATGGAGGAAGTCGACCGCACCGTGCACCACATGCAGGACGAGTCGGCCAACCTGCCGGATCCCAATGACCGCGCCACCCAGGAAGAGGAATTCGCGCTCGAACTGCGCACGCGCGACCGCGAGCGCAAGTTGATCAAGAAGATCGACAAGACCATGACCCTGATCGAGGAAGGCGATTACGGCTATTGCCAGGCGTGCGGCATCGAGATCGGCATCCGCCGCCTCGAGGCGCGCCCGACCGCCGAGCTGTGCATCGACTGCAAGACGCTCGCCGAGATCAAGGAGCGCCAGGTCGGCTCCGGCGGCTGATGCCGCTGCGCCGACTCGCGTACGCAAGGCCGGGGCAACCCGGCCTTTTCGTCTGCGCCGGAAGCCCATGTACTGCGGACGCTTCGCCCCCTCCCCCACCGGTGCGCTGCATATCGGCTCGCTGACCTGCGCGCTCGCCAGCTTCCTCGACGCGCGCGCCGTCGGCGGCCGCTGGCTGGTGCGCATCGAGGACCTCGACCCGCCACGCGAGAAGCCCGGCGCGGCGGCCGACATCCTGCGCACGCTCGAACAGCACGGCCTGCTCTGGGACGGCGAGGTGGTCTACCAGAGCCGGCGCCTGCCGCTGTACGAGGACGCCCTGGCGCGACTGGCCGCCGATGGCCATGCGTTCCGCTGCGCGTTGTCGCGCACGCAACTGGAAGCGTTCGGCAGCAATCACCCTGGACGCATCGCCAGCGACTCGCACGGCACCGGCGATGGACCTTTCGCCTGGCGGCTGGACGTCCCGGATGCCGCGATCGATTTCGTTGACCGCGTGCAGGCCCGGCAGTCGTTCAACCTCGCCCGCGAGGGCGGTCCGTTCGTCATCCGCCGGCGCGACGGGCTGTTCGCCTACCAGCTGGCCGTCGTGGTCGATGATGCCGACCAGGGTGTGACGGACGTGGTGCGCGGCTGCGACCTGCTCGACTCAACGCCACGCCAGCTGCTGCTGCAGCAACGGCTCGGGCTGCCGCAACCTCGCTACGCGCACATCCCGGTGCTGGCCGGCGACGACGGCCAGAAGCTCAGCAAGCAGGACCTGGCCGCCCCGGTCACCGCCGACCGGCGCATGGCAAACCTGCGCCTGGCGCTGCGCGCGCTGGGACAGGTCGCCACGGGGGACACGCCCGAGGAGCTGCTGGCGGCCGCCACCGCTGCCTGGGATATCGCCCGGGTACCGCGCCAGCCGTCCATCCCGCTGGCGTCGCTGGCCTGAGGCCGGCCGCCCTCGCCGCTTCCGCAGCGCTCCACCGCTCCCGTATCCTGCGGCTACCGACAGCGGACACGCAGCCATGTACACCGACCGACTCCTGCTCCTGTTCATCCTCGGCGGCTACCTGCTGTCACCGGCCCTCATCGAATGGTGGAGCGACGGCGGCACCGCCTGGTACCGCCCCTACCTGATCTGGCTGTTCCTGATCTTCTTCAGCTACTGGATCGGCAAGAGCCGTGACCTCGATGACGTTTGAACTGAGCCAGCTGTTCGTCATCGGCATCGGCTACCTGCTGGCGCTGTTTGCCATTGCCTGGATCACCGATCGCGGCTGGCTGCCCGCCAGCCTGGTGCGGCACCCCGGCATCTACGTGCTGTCGCTGGGCGTGTGGGCGAGCGCGTGGGCCATCTACGGCGCCATCGGCTTTGCCTTCCACCACGGCTACAACTTCCTGTCGTTCTACGTGGGCATCTCCGGCGTGTTCCTGCTGGCGCCCATCCTGCTGGCACCCATCCTGCGACTGTCGCAGACCTACCAGCTCTCCTCGCTGGCCGACCTGTTCGCCTTCCGCTACCGCAGCGCGGCAGCCGGCGGACTGGTCACGGTGTTCATGCTGCTGGGCGTGCTGCCGCTGCTGGCGCTGCAGATCCAGGCGGTGGCCGACTCCATCCACATCCTCACCAACGAGGCCAGCCGCAATTCGCTGGCGTTCTGGTTCTGCGTGACCATCACCGCGTTCGCCATCCTGTTCGGCGCGCGGCACACCACGCCGCGCGAGAAGCACGAAGGCCTGGTGGTGGCGATTGCCGCCGAATCCCTGGTGAAGCTGATGGCGCTGGCCGCGGTGGCACTGTTCAGCGTGTTCAGCGTGTTCGACGGTCCGCAGGACCTGCACCGCTGGCTGGCCGAACATCCCGAAACGCTGACCATGCTCTACGCGCCGCTCGCCGACGGCACCTGGCACAGCCTGATCCTGGCGTTCTTCGTGTCGGCGGTGGTGATGCCGCACATGTACCACATGGCGTTCACCGAGAACCTGAACCCGCGCGCGCTGCTCACCGCCAGCTGGGGCCTGCCGCTGCTGTTGCTGGGCATGAGCCTGACCGTGCCGTTCATCCTGTGGGGCGCGCTCAAGTCCATGCCCGGCACGGACCCCGAGTACTTCGCGCTGGGCGTGCCACTGGCCGCCGGTTCGCCGACCATGGCGCTGATCGTGTACATCGGCGGCCTGTCGGCGGCCAGCGGCGTGATCATCGTGTCGACGCTGGCGCTGGCGGGCATGTGCCTGAACCACCTGGCGCTGCCGCTGTACAAGCCGGGGCGCAACCGCGACCTCTACCGCTGGTTGCTGTGGACCAAGCGCGTGCTGATCGCCGCGATCATCCTCGGCGCCTACCTGTTCTACTTCTTCCTCGACAACCGCAACACGCTCACCGAGCTCGGCATGCTGGCGTTCGTGGCGACGCTGCAGTTCGTGCCGGGGCTGGTCGGCGTGCTGTTCTGGCCGGCCGCCAACCGCGCCGGCTTCCTGTCCGGCCTGGTGACAGGCTTCACCGTGTGGTTCTTCGCGCTGCTGCTGCCGACCATCACGCCGGTGGCCGGCATCTCGCTGCCGATGTTCGGCATCGACTTCCAGCCCAATGCCACCAACTGGCACACGGCGGCGTTCACCGCCATCATCCTCAACGGACTGGTCGGCGGCGTGGTGTCGATGATCACCTCGCGCTCCGACGCCGAGCAACGCGCGGCGGAAACCTGCGCAGTCGACAACCTGCGGCGACCCTACCGCTGGAAGCTCGGTGCGGTGAGCGTGGAAGACTTCATCAAGGCACTGACCGGGCCGCTGGGTGCGGCCACTGCCCGCCGCGAAGTCGAGTTCGCGCTGCGCGACCTCGGGCTCGAACACGCCGAGACCCGCCCCTACATGCTGCGCCGCCTGCGCGACCAGGTGGAAAACAACCTGTCCGGCCTGCTCGGCCCCTCCGTGGCGCACGACATCGTCGACGAGGTGCTGCCTTACAAGCCGCTGGCCGAGGGCCACGGCGCCGAGGACATCCACTTCATCGAGAGCCGCCTGGAGGATTACCAGTACCGCCTTTCCGGCCTGGCCGCCGAGCTGGACAACCTGCGCCGGTTCCACCGCCAGACGCTGCACGACCTGCCGCTGGGCGTCTGCTCGCTGGGCACCGACCGCGAGATCCTCGGCTGGAACGCGGTGATGGAATCGCTCACCGGCATCCGCGCCAGCGACATCATCGGCTCCTGGCTGCACAACCTGCCGGAGCCCTGGCGACGCCTGCTCACCGACTTCGCCGCCAGCAACGCCCAGCACATCCACCAGAAGCCGCTGGCGATCGACGGCCACACGCGCTGGATCAGCCTGCACAAGGCCGCCATCAACCTGCCCTCGGCGCAAACCCAGACGCAGACCGGCGCGCAGGTGATCGTGATCGAGGACCTCACCGACATGAAGACGCTGGAGGCGCGGCTGGCGCACAACGAGCGCCTGGCGTCGATCGGCCGCCTCGCCGCCGGCGTCGCCCACGAGATCGGCAACCCGGTCACGGGCATTGCCTGCCTGGCACAGGACCTGGCCAGTGAGACCGAGAGCAGCGCGGTGCGTGACTACACCCGGCAGATCCTCGAACAGACCCGGCGCATCGATCGCATCGTGCAGTCGCTGGTGAGCTTCAGCCACAGCGGCAAGCAGCGCGCGCAGGGCAACGACCCGGTGGAACTGGCGGCCACCGTCGATGAAGCCATCGCCCTCATCCGCCTGGGTCGCGACGGCCGCGACTTCGACTTCACCAACGACTGCGACCGCACATTGCGCATCGCCGGCGATGCGCAGCGCCTGCTGCAGGTGTTCATCAACCTGCTCAACAACGCGCGCGATGCCTCCACGCCCGGCGACACCATCCGCGTGTACACCCGGCCACGGGACGATGCCGCGGCGACCGTGTGCATCGAGGACAGCGGCAGCGGCATCCCGGCCGAACTGCTGGGCAAGGTGTTCGAACCGTTCGTGACCACCAAGGATCCCGGCAAGGGCACCGGACTGGGACTGTCACTGGTATACAGCATCATCGAGGACCACCAGGGCCATATCGCCATCGAGAGCCCCGCGCAAGCCGACACCCAGCGCGGCACGCGCATCGTGCTGACACTGCCGCGCTGGCGCGGCACCGATGACGGCCCCGCCGAATCCCACAGGGAGCAAGACGCATGAGCCACATCCTGATCGTCGAGGACGAGGCCGTGATCCGCGCCTCGCTGCGCAAGTTGCTGGAGCGCAACGGCATGAGCGTGGCGGAGGCAGGCTCCGTCCAGGAAGCCCAGGACAAGTACGACTTCGCCGATTTCGACCTGGTGATCAGCGACCTGCGCCTGCCCGGCGAACAGGGCACCGCGCTGATCAAGCTGGCCGCCCCGCTGCCGGTCCTGATCATGACCAGCTACGCGAGCCTCAAGAGTGCCGTCGAGGCGATGAAGCTCGGCGCCGTGGACTACGTGGCCAAGCCGTTCGACCATGACGAGATGCTGCTGGCGGTGAAGCGCATCCTCAAGGAGCGAGCCCTGGAGCGCCAGGCCGATGCGCTCAAGCAGGACCTGCAGCGCAATTACCCGACCACCGGCATCATCGGCAGCTGCGCGCCGATGCAGGAACTGTTCCGGCGCATCGGCAGGGTGGCGCCGACCGACACCACCGTGCTCATCCTCGGCGAGTCCGGCACCGGCAAGGAACTGGTGGCACGCGCGCTGCACGAGCAGAGCGGACGACGCTCGGGGCCGCTGATCTCGGTGAACTGCGCGGCGATTCCCGACACCCTGATCGAGAGCGAATTGTTCGGCCACGAAAAGGGCGCCTTCACCGGCGCCAACGCCATGCGCAAGGGCCTGGTGGAAGCCGCCGACGGCGGCACCCTGTTCCTCGACGAGATCGGCGAGTTGCCGCTGGAAGCGCAGGCGCGCCTGCTGCGCCTGTTGCAGGAAAAGGAAGTGCGGCGCGTGGGCTCCACGGAATCGCGCAAGGTGGACGTGCGCGTCTGCGCGGCAACCCACCGCGACCTGAAGGCGCTGGTCGGCACCGGCAGGTTCCGCGAGGACCTTTTCTACCGCCTGAACGTGTTCGAACTGAAGTTGCCGCCGTTGCGCGAGCGCGGCGACGACGTGCTCGAGCTGGCCGAGCGCCTGCTGGAGCGCGCCTGCCGCAAGATCAATCGCGAGACGCTGCACTACGCGCCGGCGGCACTGCGCGCGATCCGCGGCTACGCCTGGCCCGGCAACGTGCGCGAACTGGAGAACGCGATCGAGCGCGCGGCCATCCTCTGCGACGAGCAGACCATCCTGCCGGAGCACCTCGGCATCGAGCCGGCCCTGGAAGACCGCGCGGAGGCGGCGGCGGTGGTCGACCCGTCGGTGGACCTGTCGCTGGAGGACTACTTCGCCCGCTTCGTGCTGGAGCACCAGGACTCGATGAGCGAGACCGAGCTGGCGCAGAAACTCGGTATCAGCCGCAAGAGCCTGTGGGAGCGCCGCCAGCGCCTGGGGATCCCCCGCAAGAAGGGTTGACCCCCCAATTCAGGGGGTACTGGTGTTACCGATCGAAACATCAGGTAACCGCTCATCGGCAGTTCAGTAACATGACCTACGCACTTGTACGTAGCAAGAGCAGCCACCAGACAGCCAACCCAATGATTTTAAAGGAAATAACAGAATAGCCCGAAGTTGGCACGCATCCTGCTTTATTTACATCGCAACAATAACAACAACAGTTCTGGCTTCTGCACCCAAAACAACAACAACCGCAGAAGAAGAAAAACAACCAGAAGCCAATGCAGTGCACGAACCGACGGAGAGATCCCTCGGTTCTTTTATTGAAGGTGACCGGTATATAACAACAACAGCCGGCACCGATTGACCCGGGCCCCGAGCCCGGGCTGCGAGACCAACAAGAAAAACAGCTCATGAAGCGGCGGACCGGGCAACCGGCCCGCCGTTTTCATTATTGGGGCCGCCAGGGCCTGCCTGGCCCGCCCCCCGCTGGTAGACTTGCCGCCGTTCCATCCACACCACCCGTGCCGAGCCACATGCCCAAGCGCCTCGTCGGCTTTCTCAGCCGCGTATTCAATGGCAGCAAGCCCCCCCGGGCAGAACTGCGCGTCATCCCCCGGGAAGCCCACAACGTTTCCCGCAAGGACATCAGTCCCCATGCCCTGAAGGTGCTGTATCGCCTGAAGGACGCCGGCTACGAGGCGTACCTGGTCGGCGGCGGCGTGCGCGACCTGCTGCTCGGCGGCGACCCCAAGGACTTCGACGTGGCCACCAACGCCACCCCGGAGCAGGTCAAGCGGGTGTTCGGCAATTGCCGGCTGGTGGGGCGCCGCTTCCGCCTGGCGCACATCCTGTTCGGCCGCGACGTCATCGAGGTCGCGACCTTCCGCGCCCATCACGCCGCCGACGACACCGGTGACGATGACCACGTGGCGGACGACGAGGACGCATCGCTGCACGGCAAGACCGGCATGATCCTGCGCGACAACGTGTGGGGCACGGTCGAGGAAGACGCCATCCGCCGCGACTTCACGGTGAACGCGCTGTATTACAACATCGGCGACTTCGCCATCCACGACTACGTGGGCGGCATGAAGGACCTGGAAAAGAAGCGTCTGCGCCTGATCGGTGACCCGGAAACGCGCTACCGCGAGGACCCGGTGCGCATGCTGCGCGCGGTGCGCTTCGCCGCCAAGCTCGGCTTCACAGTTGATGACGGCACCGCCCGGCCGATCGCCCATCTCAAGCCGCTGCTGCACCAGGTGCCGCCGGCGCGCCTGTTCGACGAAGTCCTGAAATTGCTGCTGGGCGGCTATGGCCACGCCAGCTGGGAATGGCTGGAACGGTTCGGCCTGGATGAAGTGCTGTTCCCCGATGCCGGCCACGTGGCGCGCCGCGACCCGAATGCACGCAAGTTCATCCTCGCGGCGCTCGACAATTCCGACCGCCGCATCGCCGACGGCAAGTCGGTCACCCCGGCCTTCCTGTTTGCCGCCCTGCTGTGGCCGGAAGTGAGCCGGCGCTACCAGCAACTGCTCGCCGAGGGCATGCCCGACATTCCCGCCATGGCGCAGGCCGGCCAGCAGGTGCTCGACGAACAGTGCCGCGTGGTCGCCATCCCGCGCCGGTTTTCCGCGCCGGCGCGCGAGATCTGGGACATGCAGTTGCGCCTGCCGCGGCGCAGCGGCAAGCGCGCCGAGGCCATGCTGCAGAGCCCGCGCTTCCGCGCCGCCTACGACTTCCTGCTGCTGCGCGAGGATGCCGGCCCGCTGGCACGCGAGCCGCAGGACATCTTCGCCGAGCAGCTCGGCGAATGGTGGAGCGACTACCAGCAGGCCGACACCGACGAACGCCATGCCATGGTGCGCGAGCTCGATGCGCGCCGGCAGCCCGGCGACAACGCGGGGCGCAAGCGACGCCGCCGGCGGCGCAAACCGGCCAACTGAACACGCATGCAGGCCTGGATCGGTCTTGGCAGCAACCTCGGCGATCCGCGCGCGCACTTGCAGCGTGCGGTGGATGCGCTGGCGCGCTTGCCCGGCACCACGCTGCGCGCCGTGTCGCCGGTGTACCGCAACCCGGCCATGACGCTGCCGGATGACCCGCGCAGCGACCAGCCGGATTACCTCAACGCCGTGGCGCTGATCGACACGGAGCTGGCGCCGCTGGCGCTGCTCGACGCGCTGCAGGAAATCGAAGCGGCGCAGGGCCGCGTGCGCCAGCAGCGCTGGGGCGCCCGCACCCTGGACCTCGACCTGCTGCTGTACGGCAACCAGCGTTTCACCCACGAGCGCCTGGTGATCCCGCACCCGGGCGTGCGCGAGCGCCGCTTCGTCCTGCAGCCGCTGGCCGACATCTCGCCGGACCTGGCCCTGCCCGACGGCAGCGTGGTGCGCGACCTGCTGGCGCGCTGCGCGCCGTCACCGATGTTCAACGACGGCGCCCTGCGGCTGCCGCACTGAGCACCTCCCGATGGGCGAGACCGCGCGGCCACCGCGCTTCATTGCCGTTGAAGGCACCATCGGCGTCGGCAAGACCACGCTGACCCGGCGGCTGGCGCAGACCTTCGGCTGCGAACTGCTGCTGGAGGGCGCCGCCGACAACCCGTTCCTCGAGCGTTTCTACCGCGAGCCGCGCCACTATGCGCTGCAGACCCAGTTGTTCTTCCTGTTCCAGCGGGTGGAGCAGTTGCGCGCGGTGCGCCAGGACGACCTGTTCGAGACGGTGCGCGTCAGCGACTTCATGCTGGAGAAGGACCGGCTGTTCGCCTCGCTGACGCTCGATGCCGACGAATTCCGCCTGTACGACGCCATCTGGCAGCGCGTGGTGGATGAACCGCCGAAGCCCGACCTGGTCATCTGGCTGCACGCGCCGGTGGACGTGCTGCAGGAACGCATCGCCCGCCGCGGCATCGCCTGCGAGCAGGACATCGCGCCCGACTACCTCGCGGCGCTCTCGGACGGCTATGCCCGCCTGTTTGCCGGCTACCGTGACAGCCCGCTGCTGGTGGTGGATGCCGCCGAAATTGACCTCGTGGGTAGCGACGGCGACTATAGTCGCCTCGTCTCCCTGATCCTCAGCCACCGCGAAGGCCGCCTGGACCTGCCGGCCGGCCCCGCCCCGAGGTAACGACCATGGCGTACCTGTCCGAAGCCACCCGCAAGCCGGTCACCGTCGCCACGCTGGCCAAGATGAAAGCCGCCGGCGAGAAGTTCACGGTGCTCACCACCTACGACGCCAGTTTCGCCACATTGCTGTCGCGCTGCGGCGTGGACGTGATCCTGGTCGGCGACTCGCTGGGCATGGTGCTGCAGGGCCACGACAGCACGCTGCCGGTGAGCATCGACGACATGGTCTACCACGTGGCCTGCGTGCAGCGCGGCAACGAGACCACGCTGATCATGGCCGACCTGCCTTTCATGGGTACTGCCACCATCGAGCAATGCCTGCAGTGGTCCGGCCGGCTGATGGCCGCCGGCGCACACATGGTGAAGATCGAGGGCGGCGGCTGGCTGGCCGATACCGTGCGCGCGCTCAAGCGCTGCGGGATCCCGGTGTGCGCGCACCTGGGGCTGACGCCGCAGTCGGTGAACGCCTTCGGCGGCTACCGCGTGCAGGGCCGCGACGACGCGCAGGCACAGGCCATCATCGCCGACGCCAAGGCGCTGGAAGCCGCCGGCGCCGACGTGCTGCTGTTCGAATGCATCCCGCGCGCGCTGACGAAGCGGATCATGGCCGAGGTGCACATCCCGGTGATCGGCATCGGCGCCGCGCCGGAGTGCGACGGCCAGGTGCTGGTGCTGCACGACATCCTCGGCGTGTCGCCCGGCAAGCCGGCGCGCTTCGTGAAGAATTTCCTGGCCGGCCGCACCGACGGCGTCGAGGGCGCGGTACGCGCCTACGTCGCCGCCGTAAAGGACGGCTCCTTCCCTGCTGCCGAACATTGCTTCGAATAAGCCGATGAAAACCGTACACACCATCGCCGAGGTGCGCGCGCAGGTGCGCGCCTGGCAACAGGCCGGCGACAGCGTTGCGTTCGTGCCGACCATGGGCAACCTGCACGAGGGCCACATCACCCTGGTGCGCGAAGGCCTCAAGCAGGCACGCCACGTGGTGTGCAGCATCTTCGTCAACCCGACCCAGTTCGGCCCGAACGAGGATTTCGACAAGTACCCGCGCACGCTGGCCGAGGACTCGGCGAAACTCGCCGCCGCCGGCTGCAGCCTGCTGTTCGTCCCGTCGGTGGACGAGATGTACCCCGCCGGCAAGACGCAGACGGTGGTGCACGTACCGGGCCTGGGCGAGGCGCTGTGCGGCAAGTCGCGCCCCGGGCACTTCGACGGCGTGTCCACGGTGGTCAGCAAGCTGTTCAACATCGTGCCCGCCGACATCGCCCTGTTCGGCGAAAAGGACTTCCAGCAACTGGCGATCATCCGCCGCATGGCCGCCGACCTGTGCTTCCCGGTACGCATCATCGGCGTTTCCACCGTACGCGAGGCCTCCGGACTGGCCATGAGTTCGCGCAACGGCTACCTCGACGCCAGCCAGAAGCAGACCGCCGCGGTGATTTATCGCAGCCTCTGCCAGGCCCGCGATGCCATTGCCGGCGGTCGCCGCGATTTTGCCGCGGTGGCAGCCGAAGCCTCAGCAAACATCGAGTCAGCCGGGTTAGTGATCGATTACTTCGACATCCGCAACGGACATGATCTCAAGCCGGCAGCGGCCAGCGACGACTACCTGGTGATTGCCACCGCCGCCCGTCTGGGCAGCACCCGGCTGATCGATAACGTCTCGTTTTCGCTCGGAAAATCCTGATATCCGCCGGGGGTAACCCGGCCCATAGTCGGGGCCGTCCGGCAAGGGTCGGGGGCGTAGAAGTCTGTGCGTTGCGACCCCGATTCTTGTCTGGCAAACTGGCGCGCCATTTTTTCCGGCCTGGGCTAGTATCCGGCGTCCGCTCTCCCCCTGACGGGGCCGGCGGTAACGACCGGCCTGGAGGTGACCATGCAGTCCATCATGCTGAAAGCCAAGTTGCACCGCGCCCGAGTCACGCACTCCGTGCTGGACTACGAGGGCTCCTGCGCCATTGATGGCGACCTGCTGGACCTCGCCGGCATCCACGAATACGAGCAGATCCAGATCTACAACGTGACCAATGGCGAGCGTTTCACCACCTACGCCATCCGTGCGGAGAACGGGTCGCGCATGATCTCGGTGAACGGCGCCGCCGCGCACAAGGCCGCCGAGGGTGACATCGTCATCATCTGCGCCTATGCCCAGTACAGCGCCGCCGAGCTGCTGAACTACAAGCCGCGCATGGTCTACTGCGGCGAAGGCAACGTGGTGACCCACACCACCAACGCCATCCCCGTGCAGGTCGCCTGAACGGGATCACCCGGCACTGCTGAAGACGCCCGCCCCGTGCGGGCGTTTTTGTTTCCGGCGCCGGCCACGAATCGGGGGCATGGCCCCCTCACTACATGCAGAGAGGGGGTCATGCCCCCGACCGGTCATCGTTTACACCCGTCACCTTGAGCCCCCGTGGCTTTCAGGGGAAAGTAGGACTCCCCGGCGGCCCGGCGCGGCCGCACGCCAAAGGAGTCCCGCCATGAGCGAAGCGCACGTCTATCCCGTACCCGAAGCATTCCAGCGCAACACGCTGATGACGCGTGCGCAGTACGATGCCTGGTACCGCGAATCGATCGAGCAGCCCGGGCCGTTCTGGGCGGCGCGCGCCGACGAGTTCCTCACCTTCTTCCGCAAGTGGGACTCGGTGGTGCAGTCGGATTTCCACAAGGTGGATACGCGCTGGTTCGAGGGCGCCGAGCTCAACGTCAGCTACAACTGCCTGGACCGCCATCTCGATGCGCGCGGCAACCAGGTGGCAATCATCTGGGAAGGCGACGAGCCCACCGACGACGCGAAGATCACCTACCGCGAGCTGCACGAGAAAGTCTGCCGGCTCGCCAACGCGCTGAAGGCGCGCGGCGTGCGCAAGGGCGACCGCGTCTGCATCTACATGCCGATGATCCCGGAAGCAGCGGTGGCGATGCTCGCCTGCACGCGCATCGGCGCGGTCCACTCGGTGGTGTTCGGCGGCTTCTCGCCGGACTCGCTCAAGGACCGCATCCTCGACTCCGACTGCCGGGTGGTGATCACCGCTGACGAAGGCGTACGCGGCGGCAGGAAGGTGCCGCTCAAGGCCAATACCGACGAAGCCCTGAAGTCCTGCCCGAACGTGCACACCGTGGTCACCGTCCGCCGTACCGGCGGCGCCATCGGCTGGCAGCAGGGACGCGACGTCTGGTACCACGAGGAAACGGCGAAAGCCGCGGCGACCTGCGAACCGGAGCGCATGGCGGCGGAAGACCCGCTGTTCATCCTCTACACCTCCGGCTCCACCGGCAAACCCAAGGGCGTACTGCACACCACCGCCGGCTACCTGCTGCAGGCGGCGATGACGCACAAGTACGTGTTCGACTACCACGACGGCGACATCTACTGGTGCACCGCCGACGTGGGCTGGGTGACCGGCCACTCGTACATCGTGTACGGCCCGCTGGCGAATGGCGCGGTGACCCTGATGTTCGAGGGTGTGCCGACCTACCCGAGCGCATCGCGCTTCTGGGAGGTGATCGACAAGCACCAGGTGAACATCTTCTACACCGCGCCCACCGCGTTGCGCGCGCTGATGGCGCTCGGCGACGGCCCGGTTCAGAAGACGAAGCGCACCTCGCTGAAATTGCTCGGGTCGGTCGGCGAGCCGATCAACCCGGAAGCCTGGGAGTGGTACCACCGCGTGGTCGGCGAGCACCGCTGCCCGATCGTGGACACCTGGTGGCAGACGGAGACCGGCGGCATCATGATCGCGCCGCTGCCCGGCGCATTCGCGCTGAAGCCCGGCTCGGCCACGCTGCCGTTCTTCGGCGTGAAGCCGGAACTGGTGGACGCCGACGGCAACGTGCTGGAGGGCGCCACCAGCGGCAACCTGGTGATCACGCAGACCTGGCCCGGACAGATCCGCACGGTGTACGGCGACCACGACCGCTGCGTACAGACCTACTTCTCGACCTACAAGGGCAAGTATTTCACCGGTGACGGCGCGCGCCGCGACGAGGACGGCTACTGGTGGATCACCGGCCGCGTAGACGACGTGCTCAACGTGTCAGGTCACCGCCTGGGCACCGCCGAGGTGGAGAGCGCGCTGGTGCTGCACCCGAAGGTCGCCGAGGCAGCGGTGGTGGGTTATCCGCACAACATCAAGGGACAGGGCATCTACTGCTACGTCACGCTGATGAGCGGCGAGCAACCCACCGAGGAACTGCGCAAGGAACTGGCGGTCTTCGTAGCGAAGGAGATCGGTGCCATCGCGCGTCCGGACGTCATCCAGTTCGCTCCCGGCCTGCCGAAAACGCGTTCCGGCAAGATCATGCGCCGCATCCTGCGCAAGATCGCCACCAACGAGCTCGACAGCCTCGGGGACACCACCACGCTCGCCGATCCGTCCGTGGTCTCCGACCTCATCGAACACCGTGCCAACAAGTGAGAAAAATGGACATGAAGCTCCTGACCAACCTGCTTGCCGCCACCGCCCTTGCCGTTGCCGGCGCCGCGCAGGCAGAGCCGCTGAACTATGACGTGATCAACCTGGACGCCAGTGCGCGTGCGGAGGTAGCCAACGACCTGCTGATGGCGACGCTGTACGTGGAGAAGACCAACAGCGACGCATCGAAGCTGGCCGCCGAGGTGAACCGCACCCTCAACCAGGCCGTCCGCCTGGTGCACGAATTCCCGGGGGTGAAGATCGAGACCGGGGCGCAGTCCACCTGGCCGGTGTACGACGCGAAGAACCGCCTCACCGGCTGGCGCACCCGCGCCGAACTGCGCGTGGAGAGCAAGGACTTCGACGCCGCCTCTCGTGCCATCGCGAAGATGGAAGGCAACCTGCAGTTGTCCGGCATCCACTTCGTGCTGGCCCCGGACACGGCCACCGCCACCGAGAACCGCCTGATCGACAGCGCGCTCAAGGCTTTCGAGGCCCGCGCCGACATCGTCGCCCGTTCGATGGGTGCGCGCGCCTGGCGCGCCGTCAACCTCAACGTCAATGCCGGCAACAACCGGCCGCCGATGCCAGTGATGCGCGCCATGGCCATGAAGGCCGACGCCGTGGAGGTTGCGCCCCAGGAATTTGCCGGCGGCGACAGCGAGATCGTCGTCAACGTCAACGGCGCCATCCAGTTGCAGCGCTGAGGCCGGAGCCGAGCCCACACCGTCGCGCATGGCAGCGCCATTCACCCTGACCGCCGAGGTCGCCGAACAGGCGGCGGCCTTCGCGCGGATGCTGGCCGCCGGTTACACGGTGCCGGTGGAGCCCGGTAATCGCCGCACGCTGGCGGATGCCGACCTCGCCGCGCGGCTGGGCGTGGCAGTCAGTCGCGAACTGTCGCTGGCCGACTGGGCACTGGTGAGGCTGTCGGCCACGGAGACACTCAGCGCCTACCAGTACGGCATGCTCGACGCGGTCGAGCAGATACTCGGCAGGTTCCTCGCGGCACCGGCATTCCACCCGCAACTCGCCGATGCCATCGCCGCGCACCGCGGCGTATTTGCCGCGCAGGCGCTGGCGGCGGACGGCTGGGTGACCAACCCGCAACATGCCGCGCACCGCCTGCTGGGCACCTTCTACAGCCTGGCCTGCGGCTGGCATCCCGAACTCGGGCCGGCAGCTGAAGCCACCCGTACGCAGGTCGCACAGTGGCTGGCTCGCCTGGCAGAGCCCGGCAGCCACTGGCACGAGATTGCCGATGCGGCGGTGCATTGGCTGGATGGCGAGCGCCAACGCACCGCGCGCCTTGAAAAGCGGGTCATCGACGCCGAATCCGGCGCATTGCGTGCCCGGCGTGCCCGCCAGCTGGCCGCCCGCACGCTCAACCAGGCGCTGGCCGGACGACCGCTCGGCAGCGAGGTGGCCACCGTATTGCGGCAGGACTGGTTTGCCGCCATGCAGTGGGTGCTGCTCAGCGAAGGCGAGCAGGGCGCGCTGTGGCAACGGGTCAAGCGCACCACCGGCTCGCTGCGCTGGACACTGAGCCCGGAGATCGGCGACGAGGCGCGCAACCAGCTCTACCGGGTGGTGGCGCAGGTGAGCGAGGAAATCACGGCGCTGGCCGGACTGGTGGTGCACGATCCCGCCGCGCGCGAACGCATCATTGCCGCCATCGACGCCGAGCACCTGCGCGTCCTGCGCAACGAGCCGCGCGACACCCTGCCCCTTGCGCCGGTGGACGCCGGCGATGCGCTCGCCGATGGCAGCGCGGCGCTCAGCGAGCACCTGCTGGCGCGGGTGCGCAGCCTGGCGCCGGGCACCTGGCTGCTGTGGCGCGACGGCAACACCACGCGGCGCATCCGCCTGCTGGTGTCGCAGGAAGACACCCGCCAGCTGTTGTTCGTGAATGCGCTCGGCGCGCGCGCGCTGGCTTGTTCATGGGAAGCCATGGCCCTGCACCTGGCCAGCGGCGACGCCGAGGCGCTGCCGGCCGGCGACCCGCTGGCGGAGTGTATCGCCGGCGTTTCCGCCGAATTGCTGGCGCGCCAGCAGCGCGCGCAGGAGGACAAGCTCGAAATGCTGCGCGCGGCACGCCAGCAAGCGGCCACCGAGGCGCGCCAGCGCGAGGCCGCGCGGCAAAAGGCCCTGGCCGAAGCCCAGGCGCTGGAAGCGGTACGCCTGGAAGCCCAACGGCGAGCCAGCGAAGCGCAGCAACAGGCAGACCTCGCCGCGCGCAACGCCGAGCAACAGCGGATGCAACGTGCCCGCCTGATGGCCAGCAGCCTGACCATCGGCGCCTGGCTGGCCTTCCGCGACGGCGCCGGCGCGATCGAACGCCGGCGCCTGACGGTGGTGCTGCCCTCCAGCGGCAAGTACATCTTTGTCGACATGGACGGCAACGCCAAGCGCGAGCTCCTGCGCGACGAACTGGTGCGCGGTCTTGCCGACGGCAGCATCAGCCAGCTCACCCGCGACCAGAAACTCGATGACGCGCTGACGCGCGTGGTCGACAACCTGCGGCACGAACGTGGCGACGGAGGCCATTCATGAGCACCGATAACCGGCGCAGCGAATTCCGGCTGCCGGACAATGCCATCGTGCTGGTGGAGGTGCGGGCGGCGAGCCCCGACGGCAGCGCACCGGCGGACATCATTGCCGGCGACGGCATCGACCTGTCGGCGAACGGCCTGCAGGTGCGGCTGGACCGCGCGCTCGCGGTCGGCAGCATCCTGCGCCTGGGCACCCGCCTGGCGGGTGACATGGCGGCGATGCAGGTGGTCGGGGAAGTGCGCTGGGTGCGACCGCACGACGGCGGCTGGACCGTGGGATTCTCGCTGTTCGACAGCGACGGCACCGACATCGTCGCCTGGAAGCAGCAGATCGCCGCGCGCCTGGAGGAGTAGCGCGCGGCGAGGACGGGAAGAGTCGGGGGCATGCCCCCCCCTAAAAGGGGCTAGCGGTTGTTGGCCGACACCTGCATCACGTCGAGGAACGGCATGGCGCCGCCGGTGACGGTGGGCAGGCGGCCGTCCCACTTGTCGATGGCCTTCTGCTGCACCTCGATCTGGCGCAGCGCCACCAGCTCGCTGGTCACTTCCTGTTTCTGCAAGCGCAGCGCCTCGGCCTCGGCCCTGGCCTGGGCCACCTTCTGTTCGGCCTCGATGCGGATGCGCTCGAGGTCGCGCTGCGCCTTGAAGGCCAGCTGCTCGGCGGTCTGCTTGGCCTCGATGGCCTGGGAGAACTGCGCCGAGAAGCTGAAGTTCACGATCGAGAAGTCGTCGACGATGATGTTGTATTGCGCCAGCCGCTCGCGCAGCTGGTCGCGCGCCTCGTCGCGCACCTTCTCGCGCTGGGTGATCAGCTCCATCGCGGTGTACTTGGCGGTGACGCCCTTGAGCACCTCCTGCATGGCCGGCGCGATCACGCGGTCGGCGTAATCCACGCCGATCAGCTGGTAGACGCGGTGGGCGTTTTCCGGCTGCACGTGGTAGTTGAGCGCGACGATGGAGTTGGTGTCCTGCAGGTCCTTGGACGCCGCGCCGGCCTCCACCTGCGCCTTCTGCACCTTCACATCGATGAGCACCACGCTCTGCATGATCGGCACGCGGAAATGCAGGCCCTCGCCGAGCACTTCCGGCTGCACGGCACCGAAATTGAGCACCACGCCGCGCTCGCCGGGACCGACGATCACGAACGGGTTGAAAACGAGCACGAGGATGAACGCGCCGATGGCGCCGCCCACCCACTTGAAGACACGCATGCCGGCACCGCTGCTGTTGCTGAACGTGGCCATGTCACCCTCCTGGTTGGTACCCCTTTCTAACATCCCGCCGCCCCATGAAAAAGGGGCCTTGCGGCCCCTTTTCGTCACACGGGAAACGACTGGCGATTACTCGCTCTTCGCTTCCTTCATGCTCAGCTTGATGCGGCCGCGGTTGTCCACGTCCAGCACCTTCACCTTCACGACCTGGCCTTCGGTGAGGAAGTCGGTCACGGCATTCACGCGCTCGTCGGAGATCTGCGAGATGTGCAGCAGGCCGTCCACGCCCGGCAGGATGTTGATGAAGGCGCCGAAGTCGACGATCTTCACCACCTTGCCCTCGTAGATCGCCCCGATCTCGGCTTCCGCGGTCACCGCCTCGACGCGCTTGATGGCGGCATCGGCGGCTTCCTTGGTCTCGCCGTAGATGCGCACGGTGCCGTCGTCCTCGATATCGATCGTGGCGCCGGTCTCCTCGCAGATCGAGCGGATCATCACGCCGCCCTTGCCGATCACGTCGCGGATCTTGTCCGGGTTGATCTTGATGGTGACGAAGGTCGGCGCGTGCTTGCTCAGCTCGGCGCGCGGCTGCGCCAGCACCTTGTTCATCTCGTTGAGGATGTGGATGCGGCCGTCGCGCGCCTGGTTGAGCGCGACTTCCATGATCTCCTCGGTGATGCCGGTGATCTTGATGTCCATCTGCAGGGCGGTGACGCCCTTGGTGGTACCGGCCACCTTGAAGTCCATGTCGCCCAGGTGGTCTTCGTCACCGAGGATGTCGGAGAGCACCGCGAAGCGCTCGCCTTCCTTGACCAGGCCCATGGCGATGCCGGCCACCGGCGCCTTCAGCGGCACACCGGCGTCCATCAGTGCCAGCGAGGAGCCGCAGATGGAAGCCATCGACGACGAACCGTTGGACTCGGTGATCTCGGAGACCACGCGGATGGCGTACGGGAAGCTGTCTTCCGGCGGCAGCACGGCCTGCACGCCGCGGCGCGCCAGGCGGCCGTGGCCGATCTCGCGGCGCTTGGGCGAACCCACGCGGCCGGTCTCGCCCACCGAGTACGGCGGGAAGTTGTAGTGCAGCATGAAGCGGTCGTTGCGCGAACCTTCCAGGCCCTCGATCAGCTGCGCGTCGCGCATCGAGCCGAGCGTGGCGACCACGATGGCCTGGGTCTCGCCGCGGGTGAATACCGCCGAGCCGTGCGTCTTCGGCAGCGCGCCGGCATCGATGTGGATGCGGCGCACGGTCTTGGTATCACGACCGTCGATGCGCGGCTTGGCGTCGAGAATGTTGCGGCGAACCATGTTGTACTCGAGGTTGCCGAAAATCTCCTTCACCTCGTCGGCCTTCGGCTTGCCCTCTTCCTCGCCGCAGAATTGCGCGATGGCCTGCTGGCGCAGCTCGCCGAGGCGCTCGTAGCGCTTCTGCTTGTCGGTGATCTGGTAGGCCTCGGAGACCGGGCCGGCAAACGCCGACTCCAGCTGCTCGATCAGCGCGGTGTTGGCCGCCGGCGCCGCCCAGTTCCACTTCGGCTTGCCGGCCTCGGCGACCAGCTCGTTGATGGCCTTGATGGCCACCTGCATTTCCATGTGGCCGAACAGCACGGCGCCGAGCATCTCGTCTTCGCTCAGCTCCTTGGCCTCGGATTCCACCATCAGCACGGCGTCGGCGGTGCCGGCCACGACCAGGTCGAGGTCGGACAGCTTGAGGCTGCTGTAGCTGGGGTTCAGGACGTAGGCACCGTTGATGTAACCGACGCGGGCGGCGCCGATCGGGCCCTGGAACGGGATACCGGACAGCGACAGCGCGGCGGAAGCGCCCAGCATGGCGGCGATATCCGGGTCATGGTCCTTGTCGGCGGACATGACGGTGGCGATCACCTGGACTTCGTTCTTGAAGCCTTCCGGGAACAGCGGGCGGATCGGGCGATCGATCAGGCGGCTGGTCAGCGTTTCCTTCTCGGTCGGGCGACCTTCACGCTTGAAGAAACCGCCCGGGATGCGACCGGCAGCGTAGGTACGCTCCTGGTAGTCGACCGTCAGCGGGAAGAAATCCTGGCCGGGCTTCGGCTCCTTTTTGGCGACCACGGTGACCAGCACCGAGGTGTCGCCGATGGTGGTCATCACCGCCGCCGTGGCCTGGCGGGCGATGTAACCGGTCTCCAGGACGACCTTCTGCTGGCCGAACTGGAACTCCTTGCGGACCTTGTTGAACATTGCTTGCTCTTCCTTCATTTCACTTGGGGAATTCTTGCGCCCATGCGCGGCGCGCGGTGACCTGCGCGCAAAAAACAAAAAGGGCGCGAGACTTTTCCGGGTTGCGGAAAAGCACTCGCGCCCTCGCTGTCGCTAGCCTTGCCTCAACGGCGCAGGCCGAGCGTCTGGATCAGTTGCTGGTAGGACTTCTCGTCGGTGCGTGCCAGGTAATCCAGCAGCTTGCGACGCTGGTTGACCATGCGGATCAGGCCGCGACGCGAGTGGTGGTCCTTGCTGTGGCCCTTGAAGTGACCCTGCAGCTGGTCGATCTGCGCGGACAGCAGCGCGATCTGGACTTCCGGCGAACCGGTATCGCCTTCCTTGCGCTGGAATTTCTTGACGACTTCCGCTTTGGCTTCGGCAGTCAGTGCCATGGTAGTTCTCTCCGTCGATGCACAATGTTGAAACCGTACTGCCGCGCATCACTGCAGCAGCCGGCCTTGCGTCCTGCACGGCTTTCACCGTGCTCGTCCACCGCGTCAGCCGGACTGGCTTTCAGCGGTGTTCAGCAGGCGACGCGGCGCCACGCGCCCGTCGTCCGTGATCTCTGCGATGCCGATGAAGGCGCGATCGCCCTCCCCGGCCCGCTCATACAGGGCCACCTTCGTGCCCGCCGGCAGGCCGGAAGCCTGGGGGGCCGTCTGGCCGCGGCGCACATGGTACGCGTTTTCCCGTGACAACTCGATGGCCGGCCATCCGGCCAGTGCCACGTCCGGCGGCAGCAGCAGGCGATCCAGCCCGGCTTCCCCCGCCTCGGCGGCGACCCGCTCGACCTCGGCCAGGGTCACCGCCTGGGCCAGGGTGAAGGGCCCGGCCACGGTTCGCCGCAGGGCGGTCACATGCGCCCCGCAACCCAGCGCCTGGCCGATGTCCTCGACCAGGCTGCGGATGTAGGTACCCTTGCTCACCGCCGCCTCGATGGCGAAGGTGTCCGGCCCGAGGGCCTCCAGTACCAGCCGGCTGACGTGCACCCGGCGCGCCTCGCGCTCCACGGTGACCCCCTTGCGGGCCAGTTCGTACAGCGGCTTGCCATCCTTCTTGAGGGCCGAGTACATCGACGGCACCTGGTCGATGTCGCCCGTAAAGCGCTCCGCCAGCAGTCGCTCGAAGTCGGCACGGTCGATGGCCGGTACCGGGTGGGTGGCAATGACCTCGCCGTCGGCATCGCCGCTGGCGGTGATCACCCCCAGGCGCGCCCCGGCCCGGTAGGCCTTGTCGGCATCGAGCAGGTACTGCGAGAACTTGGTGGCCTCGCCGAAGCACAGCGGCAGCACGCCGGTCGCCAGCGGGTCCAGGGCACCGGTGTGCCCGGCCTTGTCGGCGCGGAACAGCCACTTCACGCGCTGCAGCGCCGCGTTGGAGGTCATGCCCTGCGGCTTGTCGAGCACCAGCACGCCGCTGACCGCGCGGCGACGGCGACGCGCGGGCGCGTCAGTCGTTGCCATCGTCCGGCTTGGCTGGCGGCTGGTCGTCGTGGTGGACGATGCGCTTGTCGTCGGCCCGCGCCTGGTCGATCAGCGTGGACATGGCGATGCCACGCTCGGTCGCCTCGTCGAAACGGAAGCGCAGGTGCGGGGTGATGCGCAGCTTGATCGCCCGGCCGATCTGCGTACGCAGGAAGCCGGTGGCGCTCTCCAACGCCTTCTGCGACTTGGCGCGGTCACCCTTGAGCACCGTGTACCAGACATCGGCATAGGAGAAGTCCCTGGCCACCTCGACAGCGGTGATGGTCACCATGCCGAGGCGCGGATCCTTCACCTCGAACTGCACGAGGCGGGCGAGCTCCTTCTGGATCTCGTCCGCCACGCGTTGCGGGCGGCTGGAACCGGGACGTTCGAGAAAATCGTGGCTCATGGCTTATCCGGGATGCGACGCACGCTTCACAGCGTGCGGGCGATCTCCTTGACCTCGTAGACCTCGATCTTGTCGCCGGCACGCACGTCGTTGTAACCGCGGACGGCGATACCGCAATCCATGCCGGCACGCACCTCGGCGACGTCGTCCTTGAAGCGGCGCAGCGACTCGAGCGCGCCCTGGAAGACCACCACGTCGTTGCGCAGCACGCGGATCGGCTTGTTGCGGTAGACCACGCCCTCGACCACCATGCAGCCCGCGACGTCGCCGAACTTCGACGAACGGAACACCTCGCGGACCTCGGCGATACCAAGGATGGTCTCGCGCTTCTCCGGCGCCAGCAGGCCGCCCATCGCCGCCTTCACGTCATCGATCATGTCGTAGATGACGCTGTAGTAACGCAGGTCGATGCCTTCGCGCTCGCAGATCTTCTTGGCGGTGCTGTCGGCACGCACGTTGAAGGCCAGCATGACGGCACGGGAGGTCATGGCCAGGTTCACGTCGGACTCGGTGATGGCACCGACGCCGCTGGAAACGATGTTGACCTTGACCTCTTCGGTGCTGAGGTCCGACAGGGCGCCGATGAGCGCCTCGAGCGAACCGCGCACGTCGGTCTTGAGGACGATGTTGACGGTCGGTTTCTCGTTCTGCGCCAGGTTCGCGAAGACGTTCTCGAGCTTGGAGGACTGCTGGCGCGCCATGCGGGCCTGGCGGTCCTTCTCGATACGGTGCTGCGCCACCTCGCGAGCACGGCGCTCGTCCGGCACGACCATGACCTTGTCGCCGGCATCCGGCACGCCGGCCAGGCCCAGCACTTCGACCGGGATCGACGGGCCGGCGGCCTTCAGCGGGCGACCATGCTCGTCGTTCATCGCGCGCACGCGGCCGTAGAACTGGCCGGCAAGCACCATGTCGCCCGGGTGCAGTTCACCCTGCTGGATGAGCAGCGAGGCAACCGGACCACGGCCCTTGTCCAGGCGCGACTCGATGACCACGCCCTCGGCCGGACCGGTGGGCACGGCCTTGAGCTCGAGCACTTCGGCCTGGATCAGGATGGCGTCGAGCAGCTTGTCGATGCCCAGGCCGGTGTGCGCGGAGACCGGCACGAACTGCACGTCGCCGCCCCACTCTTCCGACACGACCTGGTGCTGCGTCAGCTCGGAGCGCACGCGCTCCGGGTCGGCCGACGGCTTGTCCATCTTGTTGACGGCCACGATCATCGGCACGCCGGCGGCGCGCGCGTGGTTGATCGCCTCGACCGTCTGCGGCATGACGCCGTCATCGGCCGCCACGACGATGATCACGATGTCCGTCGCCGAGGCACCGCGGGCACGCATGGCGGTGAACGCCGCGTGGCCCGGGGTGTCGAGGAAGGTGATCATGCCGTGCCCGGTATCGACGTGGTAGGCGCCGATGTGCTGCGTGATGCCGCCGGCCTCGCCCGCCGCCACCTTGGTGCGACGGATGTAGTCCAGCAGCGAGGTCTTGCCGTGGTCGACGTGGCCCATGATGGTGACCACCGGCGCGCGCGGCGCCGGGGCGCCTTCGCGGCTGATCGACTCGACGAGGGCTTCCTCGACGGCGTTGGCGCTGACGATCTTCGCCTTGTGGCCGAGTTCCTCGACCACCAGCACGGCGGTGTCCTGGTCGAGCACGTGGTTGACGGTGACCATCTCGCCCATCTTCATGAGCGTCTTGATGAGTTCGCCGACCTTCATCGACAGTTTCTGGGCGAGGTCGCCAACGGTGATGGCCTCGCCGATCTCGACTTCGTAGACCATTTTCGCCGTCGGTTTCTCGAATGCGTGCCCCTTGTGGAAGGAGCTGCGGAGCGTTCCTTCGAACGCCATTTTCTGCGTCTGCTTGCGACGCTTGCCGGCCAGCTTGCTCTTGCTGTCCTTCTTGAGGCTGTGCGCCTCTTCCTCGATGCTCTGCTCGAAGGCGCGGGCCACGATGCCGGCGCCGACCAGCGGTGCGGCGTCATCGTCACGCGGACCGCTGTCGGTGCGGTGCGCCAGCTCCTCGGCGAGGCGCTTGGCCTTCTCCGCGGTTTCCTTGGCGGCCTTTTCCTCGACTTCCTTCAACGCACCGGCGTTCTTGCGACGCGCCGCATCGGCTTCCTCGCGCTTCTTGCGCTCCTCGGCCTCGATCTTCGCCACTTTCTCGGCGGCCAGGCGGGCCGCCTCGGTGGTGTGGTGCGGAACCTTGATTTCCTTGTGGCGGTGGGCCGCCTCGACGTCGTCGACGCCCACCTGCGCCGACTTGCGACGGGCTTCCTCGTCACGACGGGCGTCGGCCTCGCGGCGGGCCTCTTCCTCGCGACGCGCCTCGGCAGCCCGGGCCTCGGCCTCGCGGGCGGCCTGTTCGGCAGCCAGGCGTGCTTCTTCCTCGGCGAGGCGCTGCGCCTCTTCCTCGGCAGCCTTGGTTTCAAGATCGCTGCGCTTGACGTAGGTACGGGTCTTCTTGACCTGGACCTCCACGGTCTTGGTCTTGCCCGTGGCCGCGCTGGCGGTCTTGATGGTGGTGGTTTCCTTGCGCTTGAGCGTGATGCGCCTGGACCCGGCCTCGTCTTCCTTGCCGTGCGCACGCTTCAGGTGCGTGAGCAACTGCTCTTTCTCGGCATCGGACACGGCCTCGTCCGCCGAGGAATGCGAAAGGCCGGCATCGCGCATCTGCGCCAACAGCGTTTCCGCCGCGACGTTCAGCTTGTCGGCCAGCTGCCTGACGGTTACCTCTGCCATACGGGTACTTTTGTCTCCGGTCGTCATTCCTTCACCCCGGCAACAGCGCCGGCGGCGTGTATCGAGCGCGTGTTCAGGCGAACCAGGGCTTGCGCGCTTCCATGATCAGGGCAGCGGCGCGCTCCTCGTTCATGCCTTCGACATCGACGATGTCGTCCACCGCCTGCTCGGCGAGGTCTTCCATCGTGCGGATGCCGCGGGCCGCCAGCGCGAACGCGGTGGCGCGATCCATGCCCGCCATGCCGAGCAGGTCTTCGGCCGGCTCGCTGCCCTCGAGTTTTTCCTCGGAGGCCAGCGCGCGGGTCAGCAGCGCATCCTTGGCGCGCTGGCGCAGCTCGTTGACGATGTCCTCGTCGAAACCCTCGATGGAGAGCATCTCGTCGATCGGCACGTAGGCGATTTCCTCGAGGGTGGTGAAACCCTCGTCGGCCAGCACCTGGGCGACTTCCTCGTCGACGTCGAGATCCTTCATGAACACCTGCACCACCGACTCCGCCTCGCTCGCCTGCTTGGCGTTGGCGTCCTCGACGGTCATCACGTTCAGCTCCCAGCCGGTCATTTCGCTGGCCAGGCGGACGTTCTGGCCGCCGCGACCGATGGCCTGGGCCAGCTGGTCTTCCTCGACGGCGATATCCATGGAGTGGCGGTCCTCGTCGACGATGATCGACGAAACCTCGGCCGGACTCATGGCGTTGATGACGTACTGGGCGGGGTTGTCGTCCCACAGCACGATGTCCACGCGCTCGCCGCCCAGCTCGCCGGACACGGCCTGCACGCGCGAACCGCGCATGCCGATGCAGGCGCCCTGCGGGTCGATGCGCTGGTCGTTGGACTTCACGGCGATCTTGGCGCGCACGCCCGGATCGCGGGCGGCGCCGCGGATCTCGATGAGTTCCTCGCCGATCTCCGGCACCTCGATCTTGAACAGCTCGATGAGCATTTCCGGACGGGTGCGGGAAACCATCAGCTGCGGGCCGCGGTTCTCGGTATTGATGGTGTAGAGCACGGCGCGCACGCGGTCGTTGGTGCGGAACACCTCGCGCGGCAGCATCTCGCTGCGCGGCAGCAGGGCCTCGGCGTTGGCGCCCAGGTCCAGGATCACGTTGTCGCGGGTGACCTTCTTGACGGTACCGGTCACCAGCGTGCCGACGCGGTGGCGGAACTGCTCGACGATCTGCGCCCGCTCGGCCTCGCGCACCTTCTGCACGATGACCTGCTTGGCGGTCTGGGCGGCGATACGGCCGAAATCGACCGACTCGACTTCCTCTTCCCAGATGTCGCCGAGCTTCAGCGACGGATCCTTCTCGTGGGCTTCATCGAGGGTGAGCTGGTGGCCGAATTCGAACAACTCCTCGTCAGGCACCACGCGCCAGACGCGGTACGACTTGTACTCGCCGGTGCGGCGGTCGATGGCCACGCGGATCTCCACGTCTTCCTCGCGGAAACGCTTCTTGGTGGCCGCGGCCAGCGCGGCCTCGATCGCCTGGAAAATGACGTCGCGGTCGACGCCCTTCTCGTTGGAGACGGTCTCAGCTACGAGGAGGATCTCTTTGCTCATCGCCTTGTGCCCATCGCTTTCGTGGTTGGCGGTGTTGCCGTCCCGGCATCACCGCTTGTTGTTGGAAAACTCCGGCTCGATCTGGCCCTTGTCGATGTCGGCGAAGGCGATTGCCTGTTCGCCGCCATCGTCGGTGGCCAGCACGAGGCCGGTGTCGGTCACGCTCTTGAGGCGCCCGCGGAAACGACGACGGCCCGCTACCGGCGCCGCGAGGCGCAGGTTGAGCAGGCTGCCGGCGTAACGCGCGTATTGCTCCGGCTCGAACAGCACGCGATCGAGGCCGGGGGAGGACACCTCGAGGGTGTACTCGCCGGGAATGGGGTCCTCGACGTCCAGCACGCCGCTGACCTGGTGGCTCACGGAGGCGCAATCGTCGACCGTGATGCCCTCGGGACCATCGATGTACACGCGCAGCAGGCGGTGACGGCCGCGCACGATGTACTCGATGCCCCACAACTCGAAACCGAGCGCCGTGACGGCGGGTTCGAGCAGGGCCTTGAGGTCGCGCTTGGCTGTGGTCACCGGTCGCTCCCGCGCCATCGGGCGCCGAATCACAAATCACGAGCAAAAAAAATGGGCCTGCATGAGGCCCATTTCGCGAACGAAGCCTGTAGACGGACCGCTACGCGAGACCGTCTAGCAATGAACCCCCGGAGGGCTCTTTCCTGCATTTCTGCAGCGGGCCTGTTGCCAAGGCACCGTAAGTGGTAGCGGGGGCTGGATTTGAACCAACGACCTTCGGGTTATGAGCCCGACGAGCTACCAGGCTGCTCCACCCCGCATCAAAACCGGGCGCAGACTGTAGGGTTAACAACCCGTCATGTCAACGCGAAACTGTACCTTTCGACAGGTACTTTCCACTTGCGTGGAATTTGGTGCCCAGAGTCGGATTTGAACCGACACGGCTTTCGCCACTACCCCCTCAAAGTAGCGTGTCTACCAATTTCACCATCTGGGCAGGGAACGCTTATTCGCCGGCCGGCACCGGTGCCGGCGCGGCAGGCATATCGGAGGACGAGGGAGCCGCCGGGGCGGCCGGTACATCACCCGTGGCCGCTGCCGGCGCCGGGGTCTCCGAAATGAGGGCGCTATTCTCCCCTTCTGCCTCGACTCGCGCAAGATAGGCAAGGCCAAGACTGGTAGAGAAAAACACCACGGCGAGCCACTTGGTGGTGCGCGTGAGGAACGTGGCCGAGCCGGCCGAACCGAATACCGTCTGCGCACCGCCGCCGCCGAAGGAGGCGCCGGCGTCGGCACCCTTGCCGTGCTGGATGAGGATGAAACCGATCAGCGCCAGCGAAACCAGCACATGCACCACGAGCAGAGCGACTTCCATCGATGTAATACCTGTTAGCGCGCCTGGGCGCAGATTTGCAGAAACTCGCGGGCATCCAGCGATGCGCCGCCCACCAGTCCACCGTCCACGTCCGGCATGGCGAAGATCTCCCCCGCATTGCCGGCCTTCACGCTGCCGCCGTACAGGATGCGTACGGCAGCGGCGCCTTGCGAATCTTTCCGGGCCAGGTGCGCACGCAGCAAGGCGTGCACCTCCTGGGCCTGCGCCGGCGTGGCGGTGAGGCCGGTGCCGATCGCCCATACCGGCTCGTAGGCCAGCACCGCCGCGCACACCGCCGCGGACCCGGCCACGGCCAGCACCGCGTCCAGCTGGCGCAACACCACGTTGCCGGTGGCACCCGCCTCGCGCTCGGCGAGCGTCTCGCCCACGCACAGCACCGGCACCAGCCCGGCGGCACGGGCCGCCATGAACTTGGCCGCCACCACCGCGTCGGTGTCGCCGAACAGCGCGCGCCGCTCGGAGTGGCCGACGATCACGTAACGGCAACCGGCATCCACCAGCATGCCGGCCGACACCTCGCCGGTGTACGCACCGGAAGCATGCTCGCTGACATCCTGGGCACCCACCGCCACCGGCGAATCGCGCAGGAGTTCGGCCAGCAACGGGACATGCAGGAAGGGCGGCACCAGCGCCAGCTCGCAGGCCAGGCCGTTGGCACCGGCGCGCACGGCCAATGCCCGCTCACGGGCTTCCGCGAGGTTGCCGTGCATTTTCCAGTTGCCGGCCACCAGCGGGCGACGTTTGTCTGCCTGCACCCGAGTACCCCCTCCCCAAAGGGAGCGCAATGTTAGCCGGTCACCCCCGGGAAGCCAACCGGCGCCTCAGGCGGCGGCCGCCACCCGGTCGGCCAGCCAGCGGACCAGTTCATCGACCAGGGCAGCGTCCTCGCCCTCGACCATCACGCGTACCACCGGCTCGGTGCCCGAGGGGCGCAACAGTACCCGGCCGCGGCCGGCCAGGCGCCCCTCGGCCTCGGCGACCGCCGCCAGGGCGGCCGGCGCCTTCGCCGCCTCGCGGGCCACCTTCACGTTGACCATGCGCTGCGGGAGCTTGCTCATGCCGCGGCGCGCCTGGTCCAGGGTCTGGCCGCTGCGCTGCAGGGCCGCGAGCACCTGCAGCGCCGCCACCATGCCGTCACCGGTGGTGGTCTTGTCCAGGCACACCAGGTGGCCGCTGGACTCGCCGCCCAGCGACCAGCCGCGCGCCTCGAGTTCGGCCATCACGTAGCGGTCGCCGACGTTGGCGCGCGCGAACGGCACGCCCAGGTCCTTCAGCGCCAGCTCGCAGCCGAAGTTGGTCATCAGCGTGCCGACCACGCCACCACGGAGCGTGCCCTGGCGGTGGCGGTCGCTGGCAATGATGTACATCAGCTCATCGCCGTCGACGACTTCACCGTGGCGATCGACCATGATCAGGCGGTCGCCATCGCCATCGAGCGCAATGCCGAGATCGGCGCCGAGGGCGCGCACTTTGGCCTGAAGACCATCCGGGTGGGTGGAGCCGCACTCGCGGTTGATGTTGTAGCCGTCCGGCTCGGTGGCGATCTTCGTCACCCGCGCGCCAAGTTCGTCGAGGATGTCCGGGGCAGTGTGGTAGCAGGCGCCGTTGGCGCCGTCGACGACGATGTGCATGCCGGCCAGGCTCATGCCCAGCGGCACCGTCGACTTGCAGAACTCGATGTAGCGGCCGCGCGCGCCCTCGATGCGCAGCGCCTTGCCCAGCTGCGCCGACGGCACCGTGACCATCGGCTCCTCGAGCATGCGCTCGATGCGCAGTTCGACCTCGTCGGGCAGCTTCTTGCCTTCGGCGGAGAAGAACTTGATGCCGTTGTCGTCAAACGGGTTGTGCGAGGCGGAAATGACGATGCCGGCCTGCGCGTGGAAGGTGCGCGTGAGGTAGGCGATGGCAGGCGTCGGCATCGGGCCGAGCATGCGCACGTCGGCGCCGGCGGCGACCAGGCCGGCCTCGAGGGCCGCCTCGAACATGTAGCCGGAAATGCGCGTGTCCTTGCCGATCAGGATCTTCGACTTGCCGCTTTCCTGGAACACCTTGCCGGCGGCCCAGCCGAGCTTGAGCACGAAATCGGGGGTGATGGGCGGCTCGCCCACGCGTCCACGGATGCCGTCGGTGCCGAAATACTTCCTGGTCATGGTTGAGCTTCCTGTTGTTGCAGCGCCGCCACCAGCGCAAGCGCGTCGGCGGTGGCGGAGACGTCATGTACGCGAATGATCGCAGCACCCTTCATGGCCGCGACGACGGCGGCCGCCACCGAGCCGTGCAGGCGGCCGTCCAACGGACGCGGCACGCCGGCGGCATCGCCGAGCACCGCGCCGATCATCGACTTGCGCGAAAGCCCGACCAGCAGCGGCGCGTCGAGCGCGGCGAACGCCTGCAGGCGGGCAAGCAGCGCGAGATTATGCGCGAGATTCTTGCCGAAACCGAAGCCGGGATCGACCAGCAGCCGGTCGGCGGCGATGCCGGCAGCCAGGCAGGCATCCATGCGCTCGCGCAGGTACGCCATGACTTCCGCCACCACGTCATCGTAGTGCGGCGACTGCTGCATGGTGCCCGGCTCGCCGCGCATGTGCATCAGGCACACCGGCAGGCCGGTGGCCGCCGCCGCCGCCAGCGCCCCCGGGCGGCCCAGCGCGCGCACGTCATTGAGCAGGTGCGCACCGGCAGCGGCGACTGCCCGCATCACTTCCGGCGTACTGGTGTCGACCGAAATGCAGGTGTCGAGCTCGCGGGCGATGCGCTCCACCACCGGCACCACGCGATCGAGTTCCTGTTGCACCGACACCGGGGCCGCGCCCGGGCGGGTCGACTCGCCACCGACATCGATGAGATGGGCACCGTCGGCGACCATGCGCCGGGCATGCGCGAGCGCCGCCTCGACGGTGGCATGGCAACCGCCGTCCGAGAACGAATCGGGGGTGACGTTGAGGATCCCCATCACGCGCGGGCGCGACAGGTCGAGGCGGCGATTGCCGCAGTACAGGGCGCGGATCACGGCAGTTGCAGGCGCAAAACGCATCGGGCTCCGCGAGGAGCCCGAAGGGTCAGGGCTGGCTGGCCGGGCCGCCGATCGGACCGGCCGGCTTGTCGGTGGGCGCCCCGGCGGTTGCCACCGCACCACCGCTGCCCGGACCACCGGTCTTGTCGGTCCAGCCCTTGGGCGGGCGCGGCTTCACGCCGTTCATGATGTCGTCGATCTGCTCGGCGTCGATGGTCTCGTACTGCATCAGCGCATCGGACATCACGTCGAGCTTCTCGCGGTGCTCGCGCAGGATCTGCTCGGCGCGCTGGTAGCAGCGGTCGATGATGGCGCGTACCTCGCGGTCGATTTCCACCGCGGTCTGGTCGGAGATGTGCTTGCGCTGGGTGACGGAACGGCCGAGGAATACCTCGCCCTCGTCCTCCTCGTACATCAGCGGACCCATCTTCTCCGACAGGCCCCACTTGGTCACCATGCTGCGCGCCATCTCCGTGGCACGCTGGATGTCGTTGGAGGCACCGGTGGTCACGCCGTCGAAGCCGCCAATGATCTCCTCGGCGATGCGGCCGCCGAACATCACGCTGATACGGCTCTCCAGCTGCAGCTTGCTGATGCTGTAGCGGTCCTCCTCCGGCAGGTACATGGTGACGCCCAGCGCGCGGCCGCGCGGGATGATCGACACCTTGTACACCGGGTCGTGCTCGGGCACGACGCGGCCGACGATGGCGTGGCCGGCCTCGTGGTAGGCGGTGCGGCGCTTTTCTTCCTCGCTCATCACCATGGTCTTGCGCTCGGTGCCCATCAGGATCTTGTCCTTGGCGAGCTCGAACTCACGCTGGGTGACGGTCTTCTTGTCGACGCGGGCGGCGAACAGGGCCGCCTCGTTGACCAGGTTGGCCAGGTCGGCACCGGAGAAGCCCGGCGTACCGCGGGCGATGATGGCCGCGTCGACGTCCTCGCCGATCGGCACGTTGCGCATGTGCACCTTGAGGATGTGCTCGCGGCCACGCACGTCCGGCAGGCCGACGGTCACCTGGCGGTCGAAACGGCCCGGGCGCAGCAGGGCGTTGTCGAGCACGTCGGGGCGGTTGGTGGCGGCGATGACGATGATGCCGTCATTGGCGTCGAAGCCGTCCATCTCCACCAGCAACTGGTTGAGGGTCTGCTCGCGCTCGTCGTGGCCACCACCGAGGCCGGCGCCGCGCGAACGGCCCACCGCGTCGATTTCGTCGATGAAGATGATGCACGGCGAGTGGCGCTTGGCCTGCTCGAACATGTCGCGCACGCGCGAGGCGCCCACGCCCACGAACATCTCGACGAAGTCCGAGCCGGAGATGGAGAAGAACGGCACCTTGGCCTCGCCGGCGATGGCCTTGGCGAGCAGGGTCTTGCCGGTACCCGGCGGGCCGACCATCAGCACGCCGCGCGGGATGCGGCCGCCGAGCTTGGTGTACTTGGACGGGTCACGCAGGAAGTCGACGATTTCCTTCACTTCCTCCTTCGCCTCGTCGCAACCGGCGACGTCCTGGAAGGTGGTCTTGATCTGGTCCTCGGTGAGCAGGCGCGCCTTGGACTTGCCGAACGTCATCGGGCCGCCGCGACCGCCGGCGCCACCGCCCTGCATCTGGCGCATGAAGAACATGAACACGGCCATGATGATGAGGATGGGCAGGATGGCGAGGAACAACTGGGTGAAGAAGCCCTGGCGTTCCGGCTCGGTACCCACCACGCGCACGTCGTTGTCGAGCAGCGTGGGCATGAGGTCGAGGTCCATCACCGTCGGCAGCACCGTCTCGAAGCGCGACTGGTCGTCGTAGGTGCCACGCACCGACTGCTCGGTAATGGTGACGCTCTCGACACGGCCTTCCTTCACCTGCGAGATGAAGGTGGAGTAGTCCACCGGCGCCGCCCTGGTCTGGCCGCCCTTGAAGTTGTTGAAGACGGCGAGCAGGACCGCGGCGATGACGATCCACAGGAGCAGGTTCTTGGCCATGTCGTTCACGGGGTTTTCCTCGCGAATCGCGGCTATGCGCGAAAATATGCGTTGGGCGCTGCAGCCAGCGCGGAAAGGCTAGGTTAAACCATTTCGAACCCCCGCCCCAGCAGGTATATCTCGCTGGAACGGGCGCGCGAGGCATCCGGTTTGCGTACGAGCAACTGGCGGAACGACTGCTTCATGTCGTTGCGGAAGGCATCACTGCCCTCGCCCTGGAACACCTTGACCAGGAAGTCGCCCCCCGGCCGCAGCACCCGTCGCGCCATGTCCAGGGCCAGCTCGGCCAGGTAGATGGCGCGCGGCTGGTCCACGGACCGCTCCCCGGACATATTGGGGGCCATGTCGGAAATCACAAGGTCGACCCGGCGCTCGCCGAGCACGGCGAGGATCTCGTTGAACACCGGCTCCTCGCGGAAGTCGCCCTGCACGAAGCGCACGCCGGGGATGGGGTCCATGGCCAGGATATCGGAGGCGATCACCAGGCCCTGGTCGCCGACGATGTCGGCCGCCACCTGCGACCAGCCACCGGGGGCTGCGCCCAGGTCGAGCACGGACATACCCTGACGAATGATGCGGTCTTTCTGCTGGATTTCCAGCAACTTGAAGACCGCGCGCGAGCGATAGCCCTGTTCCTGGGCCTTCTTCACGTAGGGGTCGTTGAAATGTTCGTGCAGCCAGCGGGAGCTGCTCTTGGAGCGGGACACGGCAAACCGTCCGTCGGTGGGGGGAAGCGGGGAAAACCATACTAACGGGGGCGGCGCGCACGCGGCTAGAATGGCCGCCCTTTTCCGCACCCTCCAGCCGGAGTTACGCCATGGCGCTGTCCGCCGCCGAGAAAAAGCACTTCCGTGGCATCGGCCACCACCTCAAGCCCGTCATCCTGGTTGGCGGCGGCGGCCTGTCGGAAGCCCTGCTGGCCGAGCTGGACCGCGCGCTGGAGGACCACGAACTGATCAAGGTGAAGGTGGCGGCGGAAGACCGCGACTCGCGCCGCGCGGTGATCGATGCGCTGCCGGAGCTGTGCGGCTGCCAGGTTGTGAACACCATCGGCAACATCGCGCTGGTCTACCGCGCCGCGAAAAAGCAGAACCGCAAGCTCTCGAACCTGGTGCGCTACGCCAGCGAGGCGTGAGCCCCGCCTGTAGAGAGGGGGCCATGCCCCCGACGCTTCTTGATGCCCGTAACGGAAGATCAAGAGCATCGGGGGCATGGCCCCCTCTCTACATTCAGACGTGGCGAACTTCCTCGATCTCGTATTCCACGACGCCGCCGGGCGTCTGCACGCCGACCACGTCGCCCTCTTCCTTGCCCAGCAGCGCCTTGGCGATGGGCGAGGTGTTGGAGATCTTGTTGACCTTGATGTCGGCCTCGTCCTCTCCAACGATCGTGTAGGTCACGCGCTGCTCGGTCTTGAGGTTGAGCAGGTCGACGGTGGTGCCGAAGATCACCTTGCCGGTGGGCTCGAGGCGGGTGACGTCGATCACCACGCAATTCGACAACTTGGCCTCGATGTCGCGCACACGCGCTTCCATCATGCCCTGCTGTTCCTTGGCCGCGTGGTACTCGGCGTTCTCGCGCAGGTCGCCGTGCGCGCGCGCCTCGGCGATGGCCGCAGAGATGCGCTGGCGCTCGACGGTCTTCAGCTTGTGCAGCTCGTCGCGCAGCGCTTTCTCGCCGGCGACGGTCATCGGGTAGCGGATCGGGGTGCTCATGACAGCTTGCCTCCGTTGCGCAGCATGTCGTGCAGGCCCTGCAGGCGGTGCACGTCCACGGCATCGCGGTTGCGCAGCGCCTGCACCAGCGCCGACGCGGCGGCGATGGTGGTGGTGTAGAACACCTTCTTCTGCAGCGCCGTGCGGCGGATGGTGAACGAGTCGGCCGTGGACTGCTTGCCCTCGGTGGTATTGATGATCAGCGAGATCTCGCCGTTCTTCAGCATGTCGACGACGTGCGGACGACCTTCCATCACCTTGTTCACCGTCTCCACCCTGATGCCGGCATCCTCCAGCACGCGGGCGGTGCCGCGGGTGGCGATCAGCTCGAAGCCGAGGTCGACCAGGTCACGGCCGATCTGCACCACCGTCTTCTTGTCGGCATCGCGTACCGACAGGAAGCACAGGCCCGAGGACGGGATGCGCTCGCCGGCGCCGAGGGTGGCCTTGGCGAACGCCTCGCCGAAGGTCTTGCCCACGCCCATCACCTCGCCGGTGGACTTCATTTCCGGGCTGAGGATCGGGTCGACGCCCGGGAACTTGGCGAACGGGAACACCGACTCCTTCACGGAGAAGTACGGCGGCACGATTTCCTTCGTGAACCGCTGCGACTCCAGCGACTGGCCGGCCATGCAGCGCGCGGCCACCTTGGCCAGCGACTCGCCGATGCACTTGGACACGAACGGCACGGTACGGGCGGCGCGCGGGTTCACTTCCAGCACGTAGACCACGTCGCCCTTGATGGCGAACTGCACGTTCATCAGGCCGACCACGCCCAGCTCGCGCGCCATGCGCACCGTCTGGTCGCGCAGCTGGTCCTGGATTTCCTTAGACAGGTTGTACGGCGGCAGCGAACAGGCGGAGTCGCCCGAGTGCACGCCGGCCTGCTCGATGTGCTGCATGATGCCGCCGATGACCACGGTCTTGCCGTCGCATACGGCGTCCACGTCGCACTCGATGGCGTCGTCGAGGAAGCGGTCGAGCAGCACCGGGCTGTCGTTGGAGACGCTGACGGCAGTGCGCATGTAGTGGCGCAGCTCGTCCTCGTTGTAGACGATTTCCATGGCGCGGCCGCCCAGCACGTAGGACGGGCGCACGACCAGCGGATAGCCGATCTCGGCGGCGCACTTCACGCCTTCCTCGGGCGAACGCGCGGTGCGGTTCGGCGGCTGCTTCAGGCCGAGCTTGTCGACCATCTGCTGGAAGCGCTCGCGGTCCTCGGCACGGTCGATGGCATCCGGGGTGGTGCCGATGATCGGCACGCCGGCGGCCTCCAGCGCGCGCGCGAGTTTCAGCGGGGTCTGGCCGCCGAACTGGACGATGACGCCCTTGGGCTTCTCGACGCGCACGATCTCCAGCACGTCCTCGAGCGTCACCGGCTCGAAGTACAGGCGGTCGGAGGTGTCGTAGTCGGTGGAAACCGTTTCCGGGTTGCAGTTGACCATGATGGTCTCGTAGCCATCCTCGCGCATGGCGAGCGCCGCGTGCACGCAGCAGTAGTCGAACTCGATACCCTGGCCGATGCGGTTGGGGCCACCGCCGAGCACCATGATCTTGTCACGGCTGGACGGGTTGGCCTCGCACTCCTCGTCGTAGGACGAGTACATGTAGGCGGTGCTGGTGGCGAACTCTGCGGCGCAGGTGTCGACGCGCTTGTAGGTCGGGTTCACGCCCAGCGCGCGGCGGTGCGCACGCACGGCATCTTCCTTCGCGCCCAGCACGGCGGCCAGGCGGCTGTCGGAGAAGCCCTTGCGCTTGAGCGCGAGCATCTCGTCCTTGCCGATCGAGTCCAGCGTGCGGCCGGCCAGGGCGTTCTCCAGCTGCACGAGCTGCTCGATCTGCACCAGGAACCACGGGTCGATCCTGGTGAACTGGAACACCTGCTCGACGCTGAAGCCCGCGCGGAAGGCATCGGCCACGTACCAGATGCGGTCCGGGCCCGGCGTGCGCAGGTTCTTGGTGATCAGGTCTTTCGCGTCCGCAGCCGCCAGCTCGACCTTCGGCGTGAAGCCGTCGGCGCCGACCTCGAGGCCACGCAGCGCCTTCTGCACCGACTCCTGGAAGTTGCGGCCGATGGCCATCACCTCGCCCACCGACTTCATCTGGGTGGTGAGGACGGTGTCGGCGCCCTTGAACTTCTCGAAGTTGAAGCGCGGGATCTTGGTGACGACGTAGTCGATCGACGGCTCGAAGGATGCCGGGGTGGCGCCCTTGGTGATGTCGTTCTTCAGCTCGTCGAGCGTGTAGCCCACGGCCAGCTTGGCGGCGACCTTGGCGATCGGGAAGCCGGTGGCCTTGGATGCCAGCGCCGAGGAGCGCGACACGCGCGGGTTCATCTCGATGACGACCATGCGGCCGGTGTCCGGGTTGATGCCGAACTGCACGTTCGAGCCGCCGGTTTCCACGCCGATCTCGCGCAGCACGGCGCAAGAGGCGTTACGCATGATCTGGTATTCCTTGTCGGTGAGCGTCTGCGCCGGCGCGACGGTGATCGAGTCGCCGGTGTGCACGCCCATCGGGTCGAAGTTCTCAATGGAGCAGACGATGATGCAGTTGTCGTTCTTGTCGCGAACGACCTCCATCTCGTATTCCTTCCAGCCGATCAGCGACTCGTCGATCAGCAGCTCCTTGGTCGGCGACAGGTCGAGGCCGCGGGCGCAGATTTCCTCGTACTCCTCGCGGTTGTAGGCGATGCCGCCGCCGGAGCCGCCCATGGTGAAGGACGGACGGATGATGCAGGGGAAGCCGATGGAATCGATGACCTGCAGGGCCTCTTCCATGGAGTGCGCCAGTGCCGAGCGCGGGCATTCCAGGCCGATGGCCCGCATGGCCTTGTCGAACAGCGAGCGGTCTTCCGCCTTGCGGATGGCCTCGGCGCGGGCGCCGATCATCTCGACGTTGTACTTGTCGAGCACGCCGTTCCTGGCGAGATCCAGCGCGCAGTTGAGCGCGGTCTGGCCACCCATGGTCGGCAGCAGCGCGTCCGGGCGCTCCTTCTCGATGATGCGCGCCACCGTCTGCCAGGTGATCGGCTCGATGTAGGTGGCGTCGGCCATCGCCGGGTCGGTCATGATCGTCGCCGGGTTGGAGTTGACGAGGATGACGCGGTAGCCCTCCTCGCGCAGCGCCTTGCAGGCCTGGGCGCCGGAGTAGTCGAACTCACAGGCCTGGCCGATGACGATCGGGCCGGCGCCGATGATGAGGATGCTCTGGATGTCTGTACGTTTCGGCATGGCGGTCTGCTCTATTCAGTGACGCGCAATATCTCGGAGTCCGGCTGCGGCTCAGCGACGCGCCTGCATCAACTCGATGAAGTGGTCGAACAGCACGTCCGCCTCGTGCGGACCGGGGCTCGCTTCCGGGTGGCCCTGGAAACTGAACGCCGGGCGATCGGTGCGGTGGATGCCCTGGTTGGTGCCGTCGAACAGCGAGCGGTGCGTGACGCGCAGGTTCGCAGGCAGCGACGACTCGTCGACCGCGAAACCGTGGTTCTGCGAAGTGATCATCACGCGGCCGCTGTCGATGTCCTGCACCGGGTGGTTGGCGCCGTGGTGGCCGTGCGGCATCTTCACCGTCTGCGCGCCGGAAGCGAGCGCCAGCAACTGGTGGCCCAGGCAGATGCCGAACACCGGCAGGTCGCGCTCGAGGAATTCGCGGATGGCGGCGATGGCGTAGTCGCAGGGCGCCGGATCGCCGGGGCCGTTGGACAGGAACACGCCGTCCGGGTTCATCGCCAGCACTTCGGCGGCCGGGGTCTTCGCCGGCACCACCGTGAGCTTGCAGCCGCGATCGACCAGCATGCGCAGGATGTTGGTCTTCACGCCGAAGTCGTAGGCGACAACGTTGAAAGGCTGCTTCGCCGGCGCCGGGCGGTGGCCCTGGCCGAGCGCCCAGGTGCCTTCGTTCCATTGATAAGACTTGTCGCAGGTGACCACCTGCGCGAGGTCCATGCCCTTCAGGCCCGGGAAGGCCTTCGCGGCGGCGATCGCCGCCTGCTCGTCGATCTGCTCGCCGGCGAAGATGGCGCCGTTGAGCGCACCCTTGTCACGCAGCAGGCGGGTGAGGCGACGGGTGTCGATGTCGGCAATGCCGACGATGTTGCGGTCGCGCATCCAGCCGGACAGGTCCTGCTTCGCACGGAAGCTGGAAACCACCATCGAGGAATCGCGGATCACCAGGCCGCTGCACCAGATGCGGGCAGCCTCGTTGTCCTCGTCGTTCACGCCGGTGTTGCCGATGTGCGGGTAGGTCAGCGTGACGATCTGCCGCGCATAGGAAGGATCGGTGAGGATTTCCTGGTAGCCGGTCATCGCGGTGTTGAACACCACTTCCCCGGAGGATTGGCCGACGGCGCCGAGGGCGATGCCCCGGAACAGGCTGCCGTCTTCAAGTGCGAGCAGGGCGGGTGTAGCCAAGGGACCTACCTCCACGAAGGTTGTGCAAAGCCTCCCCGCGGTCCTGGCCGCAGGGTTCGCCGGGCTCCGGCGTGCATGCTTTGGGTGTAACTAATTGAAGCCGTTCATAAAAAAGCGAGATGAAGCCCGGCCTCATCTCGCTTTTTGAATCTGTCGCCTTGCGGGGTCTGGCAGTGCCGGGTCGGCGCCTTCCCCGGGGCCGGCATTCTATGCGCAAAGCCCCGTTGCCGCCACCCCGCCCGGGGGATTTGTAGGGCCGGGCGGGCCGCGACGGGTCAGCGCAGATCCAGCACGTCGCGCATGTCGTACAGGCCGTTGCACTGGCCGGCCAGCCAGAGGGCGGCGCGCACGGCACCGTTGGCGAAGTTGGAGCGGCTGGTGGCCACGTGGCGTACCTCAACCCGCTCGCCCTCGCCGATGAACATCACGGTGTGCTCGCCGACGATGTCGCCGCCGCGGATGGTCTGGAAGCCGATGGACTCGCGCTCGCGGGCACCGGTATGGCCTTCGCGGGCGTAGACCGCCACCTGCTTCAGGTCACGGCCCAGTGAGTGAGCGACCGCTTCGCCCATCATCAGCGCGGTGCCTGACGGGGCATCGACCTTGTGGCGGTGGTGGGCCTCGACGATCTCGATGTCGACGGTGTCACCGAAGGTCTTCGCCGCCATTTCCAGCAACTTCAGGGAGACGTTGAGACCCACCGAGTAGTTGGCCGCGTAGACCAGCCCGGTGTCGGCGGCGGCGGCCTTGATGGCGCCGCGCTGGGCCTCGGACAGCCCGGTGGTGCCGATCACCAGCTTCTTGCCACGCTGGCGGGCCAGGGCCACGTGGGCCTCGGTGGCCGCCGGGGCAGTGAAGTCGATGGCCACGTCGAAGCGGTCGGCCACCTCGGCCAGCGACCCGACGACCGGTACACCCAACCGGCCGATACCGGCCAGTTCGCCGGCGTCGGCGCCCAGCAGGGAGGAGTCGGGGCGTTCGACGGCGGCGGCCAGGGTAGCCCCGGCGGCGTGGACGGCCTGGATCAGGGTGCGGCCCATGCGGCCGCCGGCGCCGCAGACGGCGATGCGCGTGGTCATGGCGGGGAGTCCTCGGAAAAGAGGGCGCTAGTGTACGCGCAGCCCCGCCCCCTCTCTACAGGGTGGCGCGGGAGACCAGGAACGGGTCGGCGGTGATGCAGTAGAGGTTGGCACCGCTGGTGTTCTGGTACTTGCGGCGCTTGCGATCGTAGGCTCCGAAGCCGCCACCGGCTGCCTTGTAGTCCTGCACTTCGACGAGACGCTTCTTCGCGTAGGCGATGTCGAGCGCCTCGATGGCGTGCTTCGGCGTGAGCGTAGCGGCGAGCTCGAGCTGGCGGATGGCTTCATCGACGGCCGCGGCACTGTCGACGTAGAGCATCGCGTTGGCGTACTCGTAGCGCGTCAACGCGACGTCGGGCACCAGCGCGAAAGACGTCTCGAAGCGGGTGCGCGCATCGTCGCCGCTGGCACCGAAGGCGATCTTGCCACCCAGCGCGCCGGCGCGGCGGATGATGTTGGCGCTGATGCCCGCCGACAGGCCCAGGCCCATCGGATGCTCCGGGTATACGGCCAGGATGTCGTTGCTGGCCTGGGTGACCTTGCCGATGTAATCGCGCGCCAGCGCGGTGGGAATCGACACGTCCTCGGCGATGCGGCCGATGCCGTAGGCATAGCCGAGGCGGATCATCGCGTAGTCGGCGCGGTATTGCGGGTCGTCGGCCGGGCGCGGCTGGAACACCGTGCCGTAGTAAGTGATGCCGGCCACCGCATCCTGCAGCAGCGCGTGCTTTTCCTTGAGCGTATCGGCCAGGTAGATGGCGTAGATGAGCTGGGCAAACAGCGCCGGCACGCGGGCGAAGCCGCCGTACTGCGTGCCGAGTTCACGGGCGGCCTGGAAATCGCCGCGGAAGAACAGCAGCCACACCTCCAGGGCGTTGCGGCTGTGCATCAGGTAATCCTCGTCCTTGAAGCGCAGCTCCTCCCACATCTGCGGGTAGCGCGTGTAGCGCTTGCGCAGGTATTCCGGCGACGGGAACGGGATCAGGTAGCCACGCAGCAACGTGTCCCAGTGCTGCTCGATCTCGGCGAAGGTGTAACTGAACGGCGTGGTGTCGAACGGCAGTGGCCGCCACGCACGCGCCAGGTAGTCCGCATCGGCGACCAGGCTGTCGGCCACGTCGCCATCGTCGGCGGCACGCAACGGCAGCGGCGCCAGCAGCAGTGAGGCGGAGGTCGCGGCGAGGAATTCGCGGCGGGTGAAGCCGGGGCTTTTCATTGTTGTTGTTCCCACGTCCATGCGTTGCGCACCGCAGGATACGGGAGCAGGCAAGGCAGGGGCAACGCACCGCCGCCGGGCGGGCGCAGACCGGCCGCCGGGCTGCCGGCGGCCGGGGCGTCAGAGGTCGTTGAAGAACTTCTTCACCGAGTCGAACCAGCTTTCACGGCGCGGCGAGTTGTCCTTGCCCTCCAGCGAGTCCTGGAAGGCGCGCAGCAGGTCCTTCTGCTTGCCGCTGAGGTTGACCGGGGTCTCGATCACCACGCGACAGAGCATGTCGCCCTGCCCGCCGCCACGCACGTTGGGCACGCCCTTGCCGCGCACGCGGAACAGCTTGCCGGTCTGGGTCTCGGCCGGGATCTTCAGCTTCACGCGGCCGTCCATGGTCGGCACTTCCAGTTCGCCGCCGAGCGCCGCGTCCACGAAGGAGATCGGCACTTCGCAGTACAGGTCGTTGCCGTCGCGCGAGAAGAACTCGTGCTCGCGCACCGACACCTGCACGTACAGGTCGCCCGCCGGGCCACCCATCGGGCCGGCCTCGCCCTCGCCGGCCAGGCGAATGCGGTCGCCGTTGTCGACGCCGGCCGGGATGTTCACCGACAACGTCTTCGTCTTCTGCACGCGGCCCTGGCCGCGGCAATCCGGGCAGGGGTCCTTGATCTGCTTGCCGCTGCCGCGGCAGGCCGGGCAGGTCTGCTGCAGGGTGAAGAAGCCCTGCTGCATGCGCACCTGGCCGTGGCCGTTGCAGGTGCCGCAGGTAGCCGGGGTGGTGCCCTTTTTCGCGCCGGTACCATCGCAGGTGCCGCACGACTCGAGCTTCGGCACCTTGATCTGCACCTTGGTGCCCTTCACCGCGTCCTCGAGGTCGATCTCGAGCGTGTAACGCAGGTCGGCGCCGCGCTGCGGGCCGCCGCGGCCACGACCACCGCCGCCACCACCTCCGAAGATGTCGCCGAACACGTCGCCGAAGATGTCGGAGAAACTCGGGCCGCCGGCGCCGCCGCCACCGAAACCGCCGCCGCCCATGCTCGGGTCGACGCCGGCGTGGCCGAAGCGGTCGTAGGCGGCGCGCTTCTGGTCGTCACTGAGCACCTCGTAGGCGCCCTGCACTTCCTTGAATTTCTCTTCGGCGGCCTTGTCGTCCGGATTGCGGTCCGGGTGGTACTTCATGGCCAGCTTGCGATAGGCCTTCTTGATGTCCTCGGCGGAGGCACCTTTCTCGACACCGAGCACTTCATACAGATCGCGTTTGGACATGGCTGGGACTCACCGGGTGGCAGAGACACGAACGCGGGAGAGGCTCCCGCGTTCGTGATACTTCATGGACGGACGAACGCGACGATCACTTCTTGTCGTCGCCCTTCACTTCCTCGAACTCGGCATCGACCACGCCGTCCTGCTTCGCGGCGCCGGCGTCAGCCTGCGCACCACCGGCCTGGGCAGCAGCTGCCGCGGCCTGGGCCTTCTGCGCGATCGGCTCGGCGGCCTTCGCCAGCAGCTCGGTCTTCGCCTCGATGGTGGCCTTGTCGTCGGACTTGATGGCGTCCTCGAGGTCCTTGATGGCTTCCTCGACCTTCGCCTTCTCGTCGGCACCCACCGCGTCGCCGGCGTCGGCCAGCATCTTCTTCGTGGCGTGCACGATGCCGTCGGCCATGTTGCGCGCCTGCACCAGCTCCTCGAACTTCTTGTCGGCTTCCTTGTTCGCCTCGGCGTCCTGGACCATCTTCTGGATCTCTTCTTCGGAGAGACCGCTGGAGGCCTTGATCACGATCGACTGCGACTTGCCGGTGTTCTTGTCCTTCGCCGACACGTTGAGGATGCCGTTGGCGTCGATGTCGAAGGTCACCTCGATCTGCGGCATGCCGCGCGGCGCCGGCGGGATGTCGGCGAGGTCGAACTTGCCCAGCGACTTGTTCTGCGAGGCCTGCTTGCGCTCGCCCTGCAGCACGTGCACGGTGACCGCCGGCTGGTTGTCCTCGGCGGTGGAGAACACCTGCGACTTCTTGGTCGGGATAGTGGTGTTCTTCTCGATCAGCGCGGTCATCACGCCGCCCATGGTCTCGATGCCGAGGGTGAGCGGGGTGACGTCGAGCAGCAGCACGTCCTTGCGGGCACCGGACAGCACCGAGCCCTGGATGGCGGCGCCGGCGGCGACGGCTTCATCCGGGTTGACGTCCTTGCGCGGCTCCTTGCCGAAGAACTCCTTCACCTTCTGCTGCACCAGCGGCATGCGCGTCTGGCCGCCGACGAGGATGACGTCGGAGATTTCCGCAGCCGACAGGCCGGCGTCCTTCATGGCGATGCGGCACGGCTCGATGGAGCGCGCGACCAGGTCTTCCACCAGCGACTCCAGCTTGGCACGGGTCAGCTTGAGGTTGAGGTGCTTCGGGCCACTCGCGTCTGCCGTGATGTACGGGAGGTTGATGTCGGTCTGCTGGCTGGAGGACAGCTCGATCTTGGCCTTCTCCGCGGCTTCCTTCAGGCGCTGCAGCGCCAGCGGGTCCTTGCGCAGGTCGATCGAGGATTCCTTGCGGAACTCTTCCACCAGGTAATCGATGACGCGCAGGTCGAAGTCCTCGCCACCGAGGAAGGTGTCGCCGTTGGTGGACAGCACCTCGAACTGGTGGTCGCCCTCGACGTTGGCGATCTCGATGATGGAGATGTCGAAGGTACCGCCACCGAGGTCGTACACGGCGATCTTGCGGTCACCTTCCTTCTTGTCGAGGCCGAAGGCCAGCGCGGCGGCAGTCGGCTCGTTGATGATGCGCTTCACTTCCAGCCCCGCGATGCGGCCGGCGTCCTTGGTCGCCTGACGCTGCGAATCGTTGAAGTATGCCGGCACGGTGATCACCGCCTCGGTGACCGGCTCGCCCAGGTAATCCTCGGCGGTCTTCTTCATCTTCTTCAGCACTTCCGCGGAGATCTGCGGCGGCGCCATCTTCCTGCCCTTGGCTTCGACCCACGCGTCGCCGTTGTCGGCGGCGACAATCCTGTAGGGCACCATCTTGATGTCTTTCTGCACGACGTCGTCGGTGAACTTGCGGCCGATCAGGCGCTTCACCGCGAACAGGGTGTTCTGCGGGTTGGTGACCGCCTGGCGCTTGGCCGACTGGCCGACGAGGACCTCGTCATCGGTGTAGGCGACGATGGACGGCGTGGTGCGCGCGCCCTCGCTGTTCTCGATGACCTTCACGTTGTCGCCGTCGAGGATCGCCACGCAGCTGTTGGTGGTGCCGAGGTCGATGCCGATGATCTTGCCCATGGTCGTTTCTCCTGGTGTTGCGGCCGGCCCGCCCGGGGGCGAACCGGCGCCGGTTCATGTGTTCGTTGGCCTAGATGGGGGCGTCCAGGCGTCGTTCAAGTAGCGAGGGGGCCATGCCCCCGATAGATCGGTCGGGGGCGTGGCCCCCTCTCTACAAAGGGCTTGGTCAGGGCGCGCGGGCGACCACGACCATGGCCGGGCGCAGCAGGCGGCCGGACAGCGAGAAGCCCTTCTGCATCACGTCGATGACCGTGTTCGGGGCCACCGCCGGGTTCGGCACCTGCGCCACCGCCTCGTGGAACTGCGGGTTGAACGGCTGGCCGTTCGGGTCGATCTCCTCGATGTCGAACTTGCGCAGGGTGTCCTTGAGCAACTTCAACGTGAGGTCCATGCCCTCGCGGGCCGGCTGCAGGGCCTCGTTGCCGGCGTCCAGCGAGGACAGCCCGCGGTCGAGGCTGTCGACCACCGCCAGCAGCTCGCCGGCGAACTTCTCCAGCACGAACTTGCGGGCATTGTCGGCATCGCGCTCCAGGCGCTTGCGGGTGTTCTGCAGTTCGGCCTGGGCACGCAGGGTGGCCTCGGCGGCCTCCTTGCGGGCCTGGTCCAGTTCCTGGCGCAGGGCGTCGAGTTCGCTCTCTGCCGCTGCCAGCCGGGAGGCCGTATCAGCAGCAGGTTCGGGGGATTCGGCGGGCTTGGCTTCGTCGGTCATGTCCTTTCCACGCAAATACGGGCCGGGCCATCCGGCAACGCAGGCCGAGGTGGGGCCCGGGGGCCCGGCTTTCAAGAGGCGGGGATGATGCAGCAATGGCCCCGGGGTTGATAGGGGCGAGGGGCCGGGTCGGGGACACGGCCCCCTCTCGACGGGGAGGGGGTCAGTCGCGGGGGGACAGGGCGGCGCCGAGCAGCCGGGCGGTGATATCGACCAGCGGCACGACCCGCTCGTAGGCCATGCGGGTGGGACCGACCACCGCGAGTACGCCCAGCGCGTCGCCGCCCTTGCCGTAGGGCGCGGTGATGATGGAACAGCCGGCGAAGGCGTCGTAGCCGGACTCGGCGCCGATGAACACCTTCACCCCGGCGGCGGCCCCGCAGCGATCCATCAGGTCGAGCATGTCGCGCTTGCGCTGGAAGGCCTCGAACACCTCGCGGATGCGCTCGACCCCGGCCTCGCGGGCCAGCCCCGCCACCAGGTGCGATTCGCCGGCCAGGCGGAAGTCAGGGTCGGCCTCCTGGGCCTTGAGCGCCTTGTCGGCCATGTCGAGCGCCTCCTGCATCAGCAGGTCCATGCGCTCCTTGTCGGCACGCATGAGCTCGACGATGCGCGCGCGGACGTCATCGATATCAATGCCGGCGAAATGCTGGTTGATGAAGTTCGCCGCCTGGCGCAGTTCGACCTCGGAATACTCGCGGTCGGTGTCGATGATCTGGTTCTGCACCTCGCGCTGGTTGACCACCAGGATGACCAGCACCCGGTTACCGGACAGCGGCAGGAACTCGACATGGCGCAGGGTACCGAAGCGCCGGCGCGGCACTGCCACCACGCCGGCCATGCGCGAGAACTCCGAGAGCAGGCGGGAGGCGGAATCCACCAGCTCCCCGGCGGTGCGCCCGGCCGACAGCTCGCCGGACAGTTGCGCCAGCTGCGCCCGCTCAAGCGGCGAAAAGGTCACCAGGTTGTCGACGAACAACCGGTAACCGGCCTCGGTAGGGATGCGCCCGGCCGAGGTGTGCGGCGAGGTGACGTAACCACGGTCCTCCAGCTCGGCCATGATGTTGCGCACGGTCGCCGGACTCACCGGCAGCGCCGCCTCGCGCACCAGCGTCTTGGAGCCCACGGGCTGGCCTTCGCGGATATAGCACTCCACGAGGGTCTTCAGCAGGCGTTGCGCACGGTCGTTGAGGATGGGGCCGGCCATGGGATTCGACTGCGCCTGCGGATGACAGGGACTGCAGGCATGCTCGTTCATGAAAAGGGGCCTGTAACGGCAGTCTAGGCGGCGCCCGACGGCTTATCAATGCAACGGCGCGCGGCTTATCATCCGGCTTTCCCCGTCGGTCCGCCCTCCCCATGCTCACCGCCCTGTCCATCAGCCATTACGCCATCGTCGACGCCCTCGAGATCGAGTTCGGCCCCGGCCTGACCGTGGTCACCGGCGAGACCGGCGCGGGCAAGTCGATCATGATCGACGCCCTCGCGCTGACCCTGGGCGACCGCGCGGACGCCGGCGCCGTGCGGCCGGGCGCCGACCGTGCCGACATCGTCGCCACTTTCGACGTCAGCCGCCTTGAAGCCGCGCGCGGCTGGCTGGCCGAGCGCGAACTGGACGCCGACGGCGACTGCATCCTGCGCCGCACGGTGGGCGCCGACGGCCGCTCCCGGGCCTTCATCAACGGCAAGCCCTCCACGCTGGCCGACCTCAAGGCCGTGGGCGAATTGCTGATCGACATCCACGGCCAGCACGAGCACCAGTCACTGTTGCGCCGCGACACCCACCGCGCGCTGGTCGACCAGTTCGGCGGCCTGGATGCCCAGGCCCGTGCGGTGTCCACCGCCTTCCGCGCGTGGCGCGGCAAGCGCGACGAACTGGCCGCCCTCGAGCAGGCCGCCGCCGACCGCGATGCGCGCCGCGACCTGCTGAAATTCCAGGTGGACGAATTCGACCGCCTGGCACTGAAGGCCGGCGAGTACGCGCAACTCGATGCCGAGCACAAGCGACTGGCCAACATCGACGGCCTGCGCGCCGCCTGCGAACAGGCCTTCGCGCTGGTGTACGAACACGAGGACGGCGCCGCGCGCGACCGCCTGGAACGCGCCCGCCACGCCCTCGACGGGCAGGATGACGGCGCGCTGCGACAGGCCTCCGAACTGCTGTCGTCGGCCATCATCCACGTGGAGGAAGCCGCCGACACCCTGCGCCACTACCTCGACCGCCTGGAAGCGGACCCCGAGCGGCTGGCGGAAATCGAGCAGCGGCTGTCGTCCTGCTTCCAGCTGGCACGCAAGCACCGCGTGCAGCCGGAGGAACTGGTCGAGCTGCACGAGCGGTTGTCGGCGGAGTTCGACCGCCTGGAGCACCACGACACCCACCGCGCCGCGCTGGAGCGCGAAGTCGCCACGCTGCGCGAGGCGTTCGTGTCCGCCGCGAAGAAACTGGGCGAAGCCCGGCGCAAGGCCGCGAAGAAACTCGAAAAGGAAGTGGGCGAACAGCTGGCGCTGCTGGGCATGGGCGGCGGCCGCCTGCAGGTGGAATTCACGCCTCTGGCCGAGAAGGACGCCACCGCCGCCGGCCTCGACACCATCGAGTTGCTGGTCAGCCTGAACGCGGGGCAGCCGCCCAAGCCGCTGGTAAAGGTCGCCTCCGGCGGCGAACTGTCGCGCATCAGCCTGGCCATCCAGGTGATCTGCGCCGAGAAGAGCACCACGCCCACACTGATCTTCGACGAAGTGGACGTAGGCATCGGCGGCGGCATCGCCGAGGTGGTCGGCAAGCTGCTGCGTCGCCTCGGCGAGCGCGGCCAGGTGCTGTGCGTCACCCACCTGGCGCAAGTGGCGGCCTGCGGCCACCAGCACCTGCGCGTGGAAAAACGCTCCGACGGCAAGCAGACGGCCAGCGCCGTGGTGGCGCTCGGGCGCGCCGAGCGCGTGCAGGAAATCGCGCGCATGGCCGGCGGCCTGACCATAACGCCGGAGGCGTTGAAACACGCCGAAGCCATGCTGGCCGGCAGCTGACATGAAAGCCGCCGACAGGACGTCACGCGAATTCCTCCTGCTCGGCGCCATCGCGCTGCTACTGCTGGTGGCCGGCGCCAGTGGCTGGCTGGCCCGCATCGAACAGGCCGGCCTCGATCGCCTGCTGTACCTCAACGCGCAAACGCGCGCGCTGCCGCCCGACGTCGTGTTCATCGACATCGACCAGAAGAGCCTGGAGGACATGAACGACGCCGCCGGCCGCTGGCCGTGGCCGCGCGCGGTGCACGCGGAACTGGTCGATGCGCTGGCGCGCCAGCAGCCGAAGGCCATCGTGTTCGACGTGCTGTTCAATGAAGCCGACCAGGTGCAGCCGGAGCTCGACGCGATCTTCGCCGACACCGTCGCCGCACACCCGCAGGTGTACCTGCCGACCATGTTGCTGGCCGACGGCGACGGCGCGCCGCTGGCGCAGTTCCCGCCGGCACTGCACATCGTGCGCACGCCGGCGGCAGGCGGCGACGCACGCGCCCCGCTGCTGGTGCCGCTGGTGGTGGCGCCGGAGCACTGGCGCGGCGGCACCATCAATTTCCTGCCCGATGACGACGGCGTGGGCCGCAGTTACGCCCTGCACCACGAAGTGGCCGGGTGGAAGATCCCCTCGATGCCCCGCCGCCTGGCCGACGACCTCGGCTGGACCACGCCAACCGGCGACGCCTTCGTGCTCAACTGGTACGAGCGGGTAAGCGCACGGCACAGTTACTCGGACGTGTTCCACGACCTCACCGGGTCGACGCCCGCACTGAACAATGCCTTCGCCGGCAAGGTGGTCATCATCGGCGCAGCAGCACCGGGCCTGGGCGACCTGCGGCCGACCCCCATGTCCTCCACTTACCCGGGCGCGCTGGTACTCGGTACCGCCATCGCCAACCTGCGCAGCGGCGACTGGCTGACCGACACGCGCTGGGGACTGGCCCTGTACCCGCTGCTGCTGGCGCCGCTGTTGCTGGCCTTCCGCCGCAAGTTGGGCCCACTGCGCATCGCTGCCGGACTGCTGGTGCTGTCGGTCACGCTGGTGGTGCTGGAGTTCGCCCTGCTCGCCAAGTTGCGCCTGCTCGTGCACATGATCGCGCCGGTGGCGGCGGCCTGGCTGATGTTCCTGGCGCTGGCGCTGGTGTCCTGGTGGCAGGAACGCCAGCAACGCGAACAGGCGGTGGCGATCTTCGGGCGCTTTCTCGATCCGCGCGTGGTCGCCGAGCTGGTCGAAGGCGGCGCCGTGGCCGACGCCCAGGCTACCCAGGCGCGCGAGATCAGCATCCTGTTCTCGGACATCCGCGGCTTCACCACGCTGTCCGAGCGCAGCACCCCGGAACAGGTGGTCACGCTGCTCAACGACTACTTCAGCCGCCAGGTGCAGGTGATCTTCCGCACCCACGGCACCCTCGACAAGTTCATCGGCGACGCCATCATGGCCTTCTGGGGCGCACCTGCCAACGATCCGCGGCACGCGGTGCATGCCGTGGAGGCGGCCCTCGAGATGGTTGACGTGCTGCTGGCGTTCCGTCGCGAACTGGGCGAGGCCGGCGAGCACTTCGACGTGGGCATCGGCGTGCACACCGGCCCGGCGGTAGTGGGTTTCATCGGCTCGCGCGACCGGCTCGACTACACCGCGATCGGCGACAGCGTTAACCTGTCGTCGCGCATCGAGGGCGCCACCAAGGGCGTCGCGCGGGTGCTGGTGTCCGAGGACACCAGGCTTGCCTGCGGCGATGCCTTCGACTTCATCGACCACGGCGTCGTCCACGTGAAGGGACGCGAACAGGGAGTGAGACTGTATGAACCTCTGCGCAAGACTGCTGGCAGCCCTGCTGCTTAGCACGTTCACCGCCCATGCGGCGGCTGCCGAGCCCGCCTCAAGCGCAACCGTGGCGCGCGACACCGAGTTGCGCGAGAAGCCGCTGGGCGATGCCACCGTGGTGGCCCCCCTGAAGGCCAAGGCCAGCGTCACGGTGACCGCGCGCAGCGGCGCCTGGGCCCAGGTCTCCACCGCCGACGGCAAGCAGGGCTACGTGCGCCTGCTGAATCTGCGCACCGGCAGCGCCCGCAAGGGCGACAGCGGCGTCGGCGCGCTGGCCAGCGTGTTCAAGACCGGATCCAGCGGGAACACGGTTGCCACCGGCGTGAAAGGCATGTCGGGCGAAGCACTCACCGGCGCCGAGCCGGACCACGCGCAGGTCGAGAAGCTCACCGGCTACAAGGCCAGCGAGAAGGCTGCGCGCGACAGCGCGAAGCTCGCCGGCCTGAAGGCGCAGAAAGTCGATTACCTGCCGGCACCGGCGAAGCGCTGAAGCGAGGGATTCCATCATGAAAAGGTTCATCGCCCCGCTGTGCCTGCTGGCCATCTCGATCGCTCCGGCCGCACAGGCATTCGACTTCAGCAACCTGAAGGACCTCGAAAAGGTCCAGAAGGCCGTGTCCATCGGCAGCAAGATGGCCAAGGCCAACCGCGAGATCAACCAGGACGAGGAGATCAACATCGGCAAGGGGGTGGCTGCCCAGGTGCTGGGCGCCGCACCGCTGGTCGACAACAAGGCACTGCAGGACTACGTAAACCGCGTTGGCCTGTGGCTGGCGCTGCAGACCGAGCGCCCCGACCTGCCGTGGCGCTTCGGCGTGATCGCCAGTGATGACGTGAACGCGTTCTCCATGCCCGGCGGCACGGTGCTGATCACGCGTGGCATGTACTCGCGCTTCCGCAACGAGGGCGAACTGGCCGGCGTGCTCGCGCACGAGATCGCCCACGTGCTCGAGAAGCACCAGCTGCGGCAGATCCAGAAATCGCTGGGCAACGAGTGGAAGATGGAACTGGTGGGCGCCGTCGCCGAGGACAAGGGCACCAAGGATGCGCAGAACCTGGCCAAGGCCTTCGGCGCCGGCACCGAGATCTTCGCGCGCGGCCTGGACAAGCAGGACGAGTTCGCCGCCGACCGTGCCGGCGTGGTGATCGCCGCGCGCGCCGGCTACAACCCCTACGGGCTGGTGAATGCCCTGCAGACACTCGGCGAGATCAGCACCCAGGACTCGGCGGTGGCACTGATGTTCAAGACGCACCCGGCGCCGGCCACGCGCCTGGACCTGCTGGCCGAGGCGATGGGCGAATCGCTGGACGGTTACGCCACGGGCGTCGAACGCACCAGGCGCTTCATCCCGCTGAAGGCGGAAGCCGCCTCGGACGCGGCGCGGGAGGCCGGCAAGTAATCAGCCCGGCGAACGCCGGGCACACTCGCTGCAAATCCCGTACATGTACAGGCTGTGGTGGGTCAGGCGGAAGCCGTGCTGCTCGGCGATTTCCTGCTGGCGCTGCTCGATCAGCGGGTCGCTGAACTCGGTCACCTTGCTGCAGCGCAGGCACACCAGGTGATCGTGGTGCTTGCCGGACTCCAGCTCGAACACGGCCTGGTCGGCATCGAAGTTGTGCTTGATGACCAGCCCGGCGTCCTGGAACTGGGTCAACACCCGGTACACCGTGGCCAGGCCGATGTCCTCGCCGGCATCGCGCAGCCGGCGGAACACGTCCTCGGCGGTGAGGTGGCGGTTATCCCGGTGGGCCTCCTCGAGCAACTCGAGGATCTTGACCCGCGGCAGGGTGACCTTCAGGCCAACCTTGCGCAGTTCCTGGTCCTGTTGATGTGTGGGCATTCCCCGTCTCCCGTTAGCCGCCTGCGGCGTGATCCGTTAACATGTTGCTCCCGCAGTCCCTGCGGGTCCGGCAAACCTTAGACGATCCCGCCATCCCGATGCAAAAGCGAATGCTCCTGGCGTGCACCTGCGCGGCCATCCTGCTGGCCGGCTGCAGCGGCCTGCGCTTTCCCGGCGTTTACCGGATCGACATCGAGCAAGGCAACATCGTCACCGACGAGATGCTCGGCCGGCTCAAGACCGGCATGACCGCGGCGCAGGTCCGTTACGTGATGGGCACGCCGCAGATCGTCGACCCGTTCGAACCCGGCCGCGAGGTGTACCTGTACCGCCTGCGCCGAGGCAACGGCGACGTCGTGGAAGCGAAACTCGTGCTGTGGTTCGAAGGCGGCGTCCTGGCGCGCCAGGAAGGCAAGGCGCTGCCGCCGGAAGCACGCAGCCGCATCAACACCAGCGGCGCCGCGGGCGGCGGACAGGCCACACCGACGCCCTGATGGCGATCAGCCTTCCTGGGCGCGCTTCTGCTTTGCCTTTTGCGCGCGGTCCTTGCGCGAATCATTCGGGTCGGCGAGCAACGGACGGTAGAGCTCCACCCGCTCGCCATCGGCGAGCACACGCGCCCGGGGATTCGGCTCGGCTTTCGCGAAGATGCCCATGGCGATGCGTTCCGGGTCGATCTGTCCGGGGAACTGCTCGGCGATGCGCGAGCGCACCACCGCCTCGTACATGGTCGTGCCGGCCTCGACTTCCAGCGGCACCACCACCTGGCGTTCCGGCAACGCGTAGGCCACTTCCACCCGGATCCGTCCTGATTCGCCCACCTGTGATCCCCCTTCAGAATTTCCGGCCGTACAAATGCGCGGCGCGCTTCTGGAATGCATCCACCGCCAGCGCCGACGCCTCGTTGACCAACGCGCCGGCCGCCAGGTGCGCCAGCTGCGAATCGATCTCGTAGTCGATGGTGAACACCACCTTGCTCGCCGCGGCACCCAGCGCGCGGAACTCCCAGGCGCCGCGCAACTGGCGGAATGGCCCGTCCACCAGCTCCATCTCCAGGCGGTGCGGCGCAACGACGCGATTGCGGGTGGTCACGCCATGACGCAGGCCGGCTCGCGCAAACGCGATGCACGCAGTCAGTGCGCCGTCATCGTGGCGCTCGAGCACGCGCGCCTCCACGCAGTACGGCAGGTACTGCGGGTAGGCCTCGACATCACCGACCAGCGCCAGCAACTCGCCGGGCGCCCAGGCAACCAGGGCCGTGCGCGTGAGCTGCGGCATCAGAGCACACCGAGGAAATTGAGCATCACCAGCAGGATGCCCAGCGGCGCGACGATGCGCACGGCGATGCGCCAGGCGATGTAGACCGCCTGGTTCTTCATCTCCAGCTCCTTCATCACCTTGGTTTCCTTCATCGCCCAGCCGGCGAACACCGCGATGAGCAGGCCACCCAGCGGCAGCAGGATGTTGGTGGTGAGGAAATCCAGGTTGTCGAAGAAGGTCCGGCCGAACAGCTTGTACTCGTCGCCGGCCAGCCAGTTGAACGAGAGGATGGAGAAGATGCCGAGGAACCAGCTGGTCGCACCGATGATGGTGGCGGCGACCAGGCGGCTCATGCCCTTCTCGACCGCCCAGGCCACGAACGGCTCGGCGATGGAAATGGCACTGGTCAGTGCCGCGATCACCACCAGCACGAAGAACACCGTCCCCACCAGTGCACCGGCCGGGAGGTTGCCGAACGCCAATGGCAAGGTCACGAACATCAGGCCCGGACCGGAAGCCGGCTCCAGGCCATTGGCGAACACGATCGGGAAGATGGCCAGGCCGACCAGCAAGGCGAAGGCGGTATCTAGGAAGGCAATGGTCAGCACCGAGCGGCCGATCGAGTGTTCGCGCGGCATGTAGGCACCATAGGCCATGATCGCGCCCATGCCGAGGCTGAGCGTGAAGAACGAGTGCCCCATGGCCACCAGCACCGCCTGCGGCGTCAGCTTCGAGAAGTCGACGTCGAAGAGGAAATGCACGCCATCCATGAAGTGCCCGGTGGTCATCGCGTAGCCCACCAGCGCGAACAGCAGGACGATCAGCGCGGGCATCATGACGCGCGTCGCGCGCTCCAGGCCGGCGTTGACGCCGCGCGCCACGATGAAAATGGCCATGGCCATGAACAGGCTATGCCAGAGCAGCATCAGCCCGGGATTGGCGAGCAAGCCGTCGAACGAGGTCTTCACGGTGTCGGCGGTGCCGGCGGTGAACGTGCCCTGTGCGAGCAGCAGCACGTAGTAAAGCGCCCAGCCGGCGATCATCGAGTAGAAGGACAGGATGAGGAATCCCGACAGCGTGCCCATCCAGCCGAGCAGCCCCCAGCGCCGGCTGATGCCGGATTCCTGCGCCAGCTTCTGCACCGCGTTGATCGGCGCCGCGCGCGCACGGCGCCCCATCATCACCTCGGCCACCATGATCGGCATGCCGATGAACAGCACGCACAGCAGGTACACCATCACGAAGGCGCCGCCGCCGTACATGCCGGTGATGTAGGGAAACTTCCAGATGTTGCCGAGGCCAATGGCCGAGCCGGCGGCGGCGAGGATGAAGATCCAGCGGGCCGCCCAGAGTCCGTGGACGGAAGATTCCGGGAGCTTGGTGAACGACATGCAGCGACCTCGGCGGGCGGGGGCAAGGGGGCGCCAGGCGGCGCCGCGGCATTGTCCGCCGGCCGGGCCGCCGGCTCAAGGCGGGCGGTTTTCGTATCGGCCCCGCGGGGGAGTCCCTATAATCCGCCGCCTATGAGCAAGGACAAACAGGCGCCGCCGGCGACCATCGCCGTCAACCGGAAAGCGCGCCACGAGTACCACATCGGCGACACCTTCGAGGCCGGCCTCGTGCTGGAGGGCTGGGAGGTGAAGGCCCTGCGCGCCGGCAAGTGCAACCTGTCGGACGCCTACGTCACCGTGAAGGACGGCGAGGTGTTCCTGTTCGGCTGCCAGATCCAGCCGTTGCAGACCGCGTCCACCCACGTGAACCCGGACCCCCTGCGCACCCGCAAGCTGCTGCTGCACGACCGGCAGATCAGCCAGGTTGTCGCGGCGATCTCCCGCGAGGGCGAAACCTGCATCCCGCTGAAGATGTACTGGAGCCACGGGCTGGCCAAGCTGGAAATCGCCCTGGCCACCGGCAAGAAACTCCACGACAAGCGGGAGTCGGAGAAGGAACGGGACTGGAACCGCGAACGGCAGCGCCTGATGCGCACCCGCAGCCGCTGAGCGCCCCCCCTCTAGCAACAAGGCCCGCATGCTGCGGGCCTTGTCGTTTCCGGGGTCAGCCGACGTGCGGCAGGTCGTGGTGGGTGACGTGGCGCACGCGGCGCTCGACGGTGCGCACCCAGCGCAGGCCGACGCTCAGCACGATCGGCAGCAGGAACATCGCCGCCACCGCCACCGGGAAGTGGGCCTGGCCGGTCAGGTGGTCGACGAAGATCACGCCGGCGACGTACAGGGCGACGACGGCCAGCAACTCCAGGGTACGGACGGTCAGCGGGATGCGACGGGCCAGGTGCTTGGCGGCCTCGGTGGCACGGCCGGTGTTGGCGTTCTGGATGGTCATGTGCATTACCTCTCTCTACCGGTTACTGCGTGGCTGTGACCCGGGGCAGTTGCCGTCGCGGATCACGAGGCCTATATTAAGTGTACAGTTGTGCACTGTCTTGATCTGTGTCGGACATTCATACAAGAAGTGGTGCTTTTTCATAAGTAGTTACCACTGCTGTCCGACATGGACCCTGCCGGGCGTGGCAAGCCACATTGAATTCCCCCTCCCACGGCCCCACACTAGGCACTCCAAGGGGACGACATGGCTTCGACGCCGGTTACAAACCCTGAGGTGCATGCCGAGCCGCTGGCGAAGGCTCGTAAATACACAGCCAGATCAAGTTAGTCGCCAACGACGAAACTTACGCCCTGGCCGCTTAATGCGGTCAGCCGAGCCAGGGAGTCGTCCGTAACTCCTGAAAACTCGGTCATCTGATACGGAATAGGCTGACGGAGCGTCCGCGACCGGCAGCCGAAACAAAGCGGAATCGCCCCAGGCACCCCGCTCGCCGGGTCGCCAACGGGTTAACCCAATAGGCGCAGCTAAGCATGTAGTACTGAAGGCGGAGTGCTGACGGACGCGGGTTCGATTCCCGCCGTCTCCACCAATAACGAAACCCCAACCGTGCTCGGTTGGGGTTTTTTCTTGCCCGATCGCGCCGGTTCCCGCGTGTTCTTGGGGGTTCCTGCGGAAGCCTGCGGACTACGCCGGTCAGCCTCTCAGCCCGTTCCGGGCCACATTCCACTCTCTCCTGGCCATTCCTCGCTGCGACCTCGCTCCCTTGAACTGGCCAGAAGTCCGCAAGGGCCGCAAGTCACATCCATACAGATCAACGAGTTACGCGCGGACGAATCAATCGGTTGGATTGCGGCATTGGTTGGCGGAGGGGACAACCTGGCCGCCGCCCCTCCGTTCCAATACAAGAGCGGTCGCCTTACCTCGCCTGCCCATGAATCCGCGCGAACGGATTCTGCGCGACATGCCTGGTAGTGGCGTCTTGCACGGTGCCAGGTCACCTCCAGACCGATGCCCAAAATTGCGTCACACCACCATTTTGGTATAATCTATAACGTAATGTAGTATCTATAACATACTACGCCGCCAATCGACCAAGGAGCCTTCCGTGAGCCTTCTCGCTCTTTTCGTCAGCCTGCCCACCAAGGCATCGACCGGCCGCATGCGCGTCTGGCGCTCCGTCAAGGCGCTGGGCTGCGCGACGCTGCGGGATGGGGTTTATCTGCTGCCTGACTCGGCCGATAGCGCTACGGCGCTGGATGAAGTGGCGGCGCAGTCGGTCGAGGCCGGGGGCAGCGGCGAGGTCTATCGTCTGTCGGAGTGTGAGGAAGGCCAGGAGGCCACCCTGCGCGCCCTGTTCGACCGCGGCGAGGAGTACGCCGGCATCGCCGAGGAGATCAAAGAACTCGGGCGGAGCCTAGCATCCCTGGATGGCGCCGCCGCCGCGCGCAAGCTCCAGCCACTCGTGCGCCGCTTCGAGCACGTGGCGCGCATCGATTTCTTCCCCGGCGAGGCGCAGCGGCAGACCTTGAGCCTGCTCGACGACCTGCGCGATGCGCTCACCCGCCGGCTTTCTCCCGACGAGCCGACCCCTCGGCAGGCTGACATTCCGCGACTGGAGCGCGCCGACTATCGGGGCCGTGTCTGGGCCACGCGGGCCCGTCCGTGGGTCGACCGGCTCGCCTCGGCCTGGCTGATCCGCCGGTTTATCGACCCGAAGGCCAGCATCGTCTGGCTGGCGAGTCCCGCCGACTGCAAAGCCGATTGGCTTGGCTTCGATTTCGACGGTGCGACGTTCAGCCACGTCGGTACCAAGGTCACCTTCGAGACGCTGCTGGCGAGTTTTGGCCTGGAGGATGACCCAGCGCTGACGCGCCTGGGCGAACTGGTGCATTGCCTGGACGTGGGCGGGCTGCCGGTACCGGAAGCGCCGGGCATCGAGCAGCTGCTCGCGGGCCTGAGAGCATCCGAATCCGACGACGACGCGTTGCTCGTTCGCGCGTGCGAAGTTTTTGATTGGCTGTTGAAGAGTTACGAGGAAAAAACAACGTGAACGCCCTGATCAGTCCTCAGACGGATGCTACGACTGAAGCCGTCCCTCCAGCGATGAGCTACCCGCAGCTCTTCGTGCGTTTTCTCAAGTTCGGCTTGCTCGCATGGGGCGGGCCTGTAGCTCAGATCGCCATGTTGCGCCGCGAGCTCGTAGACGAGGAACGCTGGATCTCCAGCAAACGCTTCAACAAGCTGCTTGCGGTAATGCAAGTACTGCCCGGACCCGAAGCACACGAAATATGCGTTCATTTGGGTATCCGAGCGAAGGGGCGGCTGGGGGGCGTACTGGCGGGACTCGGGTTCATGCTTCCCGGATTCTTGCTGATGTTCGCGCTGTCTTGGTTGTACTTCCAGATTGAACTTGTGGGTACCTCGCTGGGCGCGGCATTCCTTGGCGTGCAGGCGGCCGTGATCGCCCTGATCGTGCGTGCCGTGCACCGCATCGGCGAGCACATCCTGCTCGATCGCTGGTTGTGGGCCATTGCCATCGTTTGCGCGCTGGCAGCCATAGGTCGTGTCGACTTCTGGATCACCCTGCCGGCGGGCGGCCTTGTGTACGCCCTGCTCGTGCTGAATCATCGGGCCTTGGCACTCCTGGTGACACTGGCGGCGGTGGCGCTGGCCGCGGCCATAGCTTTGTGGGCTGCGCCGACAGCGAAGCTGGTGGAAACGGTCGTTCAGGGCCAGGCTTCGGTGCTGCTCATCTTCGTGTCGGGCCTGAAGGCGGGCTTGCTCACCTTCGGCGGCGCCTACACGGCGATTCCGTTCGTTCGCAACGACGCCGTCGGGCGCGGATGGATGACGGATGGGCAGTTCCTGGACGGATTGGCGCTTTCCGGTGTGCTACCGGCCCCCCTCATCATCTTCGCCACGTTCGTCGGCTATGTGGCGGGAGGACCGGTCGGGGCGGTGGCCATGACGGTCGGTGTCTTTCTTCCGGCCTTTGCGTTCTCGTTGATTTTCTACGACCGGCTGGAGGCGGTTGTGGAGAACAAACGGCTGCACGCCTTTCTGGACGGTGTCGCTGCCGGCGTAGTCGGCCTGATCGGCGCAACCACCATCGACCTAGCGCAGGTCACTGCCAATCGTGTTCCATCGCTGACGGTGGGCATGTCGATCTTCGCCGCAGCCTTGGCATTCCTTTATGCCTGGAAGAACAAGCTCAACGTCGTCGTCGTGATCCTCGCGGCGGGATTGACCGGGTGGCTGGTGTTTGCGAGCCAAGCTTGAACCTGGCCGAGCCTGCCTTCGTCTTACCTTGCTTGAGGAAGCCTAAATGCCCTACGAACTGAAACCTCTTTCATGCGATCCGGCCAAACTCACCGGCCTGTCCGAGAAACTCATCGTCAGCCACTGGGAGAACAACTACGGCGGCGCGGTCAAGCGTCTCAACGCCATCGAGCAGAAGCTGGCGCAATTGAACTGGGCGGCGGCGCCGGTGTTCGAGATCAACGGCCTCAAGCGCGAGGAGATGATCGCCAGCGGTTCCATGATCCTGCACGAGGTGTACTTCGACTCCCTTGGCGGTACCGGCGCCGACCCAGGCGGTGCGTTAAAGCTGGCCATCGAGCGGGACTTCGGTTCCATGGACGCCTGGCGCGCCGAATTCACTGCCATGGGCAAGGCCCAGGGCGGCGGCTCCGGCTGGACCCTGCTGGTTTGGAGTCCGCGCCGCGGGCGTCTCGTGAACACCTGGGCCGCCGACCACGCACACAACCTCGCCGGAGCCACGCCGCTCGTCGCCCTCGACATGTACGAACACAGCTATCACATGGACTTCGGCGCCAAGGCCGCAGCCTATGTGGACGCCTTCATGCAGAACCTGTCCTGGACGGCGGCCGAGGCTGCGCTTGCCGAGGTGGACGGCGGAGCATGAAATGGGTCACCCGCGAACGCCCCAAGATCGACCGCATCGCCTGCCCCTGGCTGGTAACGCGCTTCATCGACGAAACCCCCGAGTTCCTCTACGTGCCGGCCGGCGACGTCCTGCAGGCCGCCGCCGACACCGGCGCAATCCCCTATGACGTGCCGAATGTCGAGCTCGGCCACCACGGCGACCGCTGCAGTTTCGATGCCTTCATCGAGAAGTACAAACTCGACGACCCGGCCTTGAACAAGCTGGCGCTGATCGTGCGGGCCGCTGACTGCGGCCAGCCCCAGCTGGCGAAGGAAGCGGCCGGCCTGCTCGCCATCTCGAGTGGGCTGTCGCTCAACTTCGCCGACGACCGCGAGATGCTGAAGGCCGGCATGGTGATCTACGACGCGCTCTACGCCTGGTGCGCCGACACACCGCTGAAGAAGGTCGCCCGGCTGCTCGGCCTGAAGTGATGCTGCTGCCCGCCGGCGTTGCGCCCGAGGCGCGTCTGCTGCTGATCGGCCGCGCGCTGCGGGCCTTCACCGACGGCTTTGTCGCCATTCTGCTGCCGGTCTATCTGCTCGCGCTCGGGCTCGGCATCTGGGAAGTCGGACTGATCAGCACCGCCACCTTGTTCGGCTCGGCGTTGGCGACCCTCGCGGTCGGGCAGTGGGGCCATCGCTTCCGGCAACGTAGCCTGCTGCTTGCCGCCGCCGGACTGATGTGCCTGACCGGCCTGTTGCTTGCCGGTCTGGGTGGCGTTGGCGACTTCTGGCCGCTGCTGCTCGTCGCCTTCGTCGGTACGATGAACCCCAGCTCCGGCGACGTCAGCGTTTTCCTACCGCTGGAGCATGCGCGGCTGGCCGAATCGGCGCAGGGCGAGGCGCGCACCTTCCTGTTCGCGCGCTACACCTTCGTCGGCGCCTTGTGCGCCGCAGCCGGTTCCCTGGCGACGGCCATCCCGCAAACCCTGACGGATGCCGGCCTGGCCCAGCTCGACGCGCTGCGCCTCATGTTCGTCGCCTACGGCCTGACCGGTGTCGCGATCTTCGTTCTGTATCGCGCCTTGCCGGACCACCACGTGCATAAGCAGGCCGCATCGCCCGAAGCGCTGGGGCCTTCGCGCTGCATCGTGATCAAACTGGCGGCGCTGTTCTCGGTCGATGCCTTCGCCGGCGGTTTGATCGTCAATACCTTGCTCGCGCTCTGGCTGTTCGAGCGTTTCGACCTCTCGCTCGCCGCTGCCGGCCAGGTTTTTTTCTGGGCCGGGTTGCTGTCGGCCGGTTCTCAGCTCGCCGCCCCCTGGGTGGCGCGGCACATCGGCCTCATCAACACGATGGTGTTCACCCACGTCCCGTCGAGCGTCTGTCTGATCCTCGCCGCCTTCGCCGACAGTCTGGAGGTGACGCTTGCGCTACTATTCCTGCGCAGCGCCCTGTCGCAGATGGACGTGCCGACGCGCTCGGCCTTCGTGATGGCGGTGGTGACGCCGGCAGAGCGCGCCGCAGCGGCGAGCTTCACTGCCGTTCCCAGGAGCCTCGCGGCCGCAGCCAGCCCCGCCATTGGCGGCGCCCTGTTCGCCGCCGGCTGGCTGGCGGCGCCGCTGGTGGCATGCGGCGCGCTCAAGATCGCCTACGACCTGGCGCTTTGGCGCGCGTTCCGACGGTACGAGGCAGATTCTCGTGAGAACACTCCCGCGCAACAGCATGACGGAACCTAGTGCAGCGCATCTATTAACACGTCTCCAAGTAAGGTGGACAACCGGCGCCATTTGTACCTGTCCCCCGACCGGTCTACGTGAGCTTGGCCCGCTGCTCATCCCACAGCGCTGGCGGGTCGACCGCCAGATCGGACAGCGTGATGTGGTTCGGCAGTGTGTCGTCCAGGATGGCGGCCACGATGTCGGGCGCCAGCGTGGTCAGGTTGACCATCCGGCTCACGTAGCTGTTGTCGATACCCTCCCGCGCGGCGATCTCCTTCAACGACTTCGATTCCCCTGATTCCAGCATCGCCAGCCAGCGGTGACCCCTGGCCAGCGCCAGTTGGATTGAGGTCGTTGCTACATCCCACGGTCTGACCGGGGCGGTTTCGCCATTTGGCAAGGTGACCAGCTTCCGTCCGCTGCGCCGTTTGATCTGGATCGGCACGGACAGGGTTAGCCGGCCATCACTCGCCTCAACGATGTCCGGCTCGCCAGTTTTCTGGATGCGGATTTCGCTCATGCCAATGCCTCCTCGGGCTGGGCCGCGCCGGCTGGCTGCAGTTCCAGCACCAGCCGCTCGATGCCGTTGGCGCGCAGTCGCACCTCGAGGTCATTGGGAGACACGATCACCTTCTCCACCAGCAGCTTGACGATCCGGGTTTGCTCCGCTGGGAACAGTTGATCCCAAATCGCGTCGAGTCGGGTCATGGCCACGGTGATCTTGGCCTCGTCCAGCGTTGGGTCGAGCTTGATCGCCTGTGGCAGCATGTCGCCGAGTAGATTCGGGGCACGCAGGATTGCGCGCAGTTGGTCGAGCACGGCCGATTCGAGTTCCGCCGCCGGCAGTCGCGGCAGGCCCGAGGCGCCCGCGTGCTCCTTGGCGTCCCGCTGTGGCACGTAGTACCGGTAGCGACGGCCATTCTTCTTGGTCGTGTGCCACGGCGACAGTGCCCGGCCATCGTTGCCGAACACGATGCCCTTGAGCAGATACGCCACGGTTGCCCGTGTCGCGTTGCCTCGCACCCGGCCATTGGTGGTCAGGATCGCGTGGACGCTATCCCACAGTTCGCGGCTGATGATGGGCGGGTGCTCCGCCTGGTACCACTGGTCCTTGTGCCGCAACTCGCCAAGGTAGGTCCGGTTGCTGAGGAGCTTGTAGATGTGGCCCTTGTCGATCGGTCTGCCCTCGCGGGTCTTGCCGTCTTGCGTGGTCCACGCCTTCGACGTCACGCCATCCAGTTTCAGCTCCTTGACCAGCGCCGTACTGGAGCCGAGTTCAACGAAGCGCTGGAATATGTGCCGGATCAGTTTGGCCTCGCGTTCGTTGGGCACCAGTCGGCGGTTCTCGACGTCGTAGCCCAGTGGTGGCACGCCGCCCATCCACATGCCCTTGCGCTTGCTGGCTGCGATCTTGTCGCGGATGCGTTCGCCGGTGACCTCGCGCTCGAACTGGGCGAAGGACAGCAGGATGTTCAGCATCAAGCGGCCCATCGAGGTCGTCGTGTTGAATTGCTGGGTGACCGACACGAACGACACGCCATAGCGTTCGAACACTTCGACCATCTTGGAGAAGTCAGCCAAGCTGCGCGTTAGGCGGTCGATCTTGTAGATGACAACCACATCGATCTTGCCGGCCTCGATGTCCGCCATCATGCGGCGCAGCGCCGGACGTTCCATGTTGCCACCGGAGAAGGCCGGATCGTCGTAGTCGTCGGCTACTGGAATCCAGCCCTCGGCGCGCTGGCTGGCGACGTAGGCGTGACCGGCGTCGCGCTGGGCATCGATGGAGTTGTATTCCTGGTCGAGTCCTTCGTCGGTGGACTTGCGCGTATAGACCGCGCAGCGCATTCGGCGCTTCAAGACTTCGCTCATCGTCCACCTCTCTTCCTGGTGGCGGGCTTGGTCTTGGCATTGGATGGCGGCTTGAGCCCAAAGAACAGTGGCCCCGACCAGCGCATGCCGGTGATTTCGCGGGCGATCATCGAGAGACTCGGGTACATGCGTCCCTGGAAGTCATACTGGCCGTCGGCGGTTGCGATCACGCGGTACTCGACGCCTTTGTATTCCCGCACCAGCACCGTGCCTGCGGCTGGACGGTAATCGCGGTCGCGTTTTTTCACCTTGCCGGTTTCGACCAGAGATTCGATGCGACGCCGGTTGCGATCCAGCAGGTTGACGTCGACCTTGCGGAATTCCAGCTCCTGCAGCCGGTAGGCAATCCGGCGTTCGAGGAACTGGCGGTTGTGGGTGGGCGTGTCGCCACCGACCAGCTTCTGCCAAAGCGCCCGGATCTCTGCCATCGGCATCTCGGGCAGCCTGGCGATCTGCGCCGCTACCGATGGCGGCGTGGAAAATGATGGTGTTTGCGTGCTCATTTCGACTCCGTAGTTGTCTTGTTGACGGGGTCTGTATGAACGCGCTGGTTGCCAGAGAAGCCAAGCTCAAACTCGCTCGCTTCGGTCCTGTTTGCGGACTCTTCAACGCCGGTGAGACGCAGGCGTGCCAGGCCGTTAGCCAGCAACGACGCGATCTCGTGGCGACGCTGTTCCGGCGTCATCCGCTCCGGTGGTAGATGGTTGATTTGATGCATTGGTGGCGGTCCTCTCGGTCAAACTCACATGCAGTGAAATTGTCCGGATTGACTGCCGCCGACACCATGAGGGAGTTTCGGAGTCGTGCGAACCGATGCGGGTTGCTGCGAAAAGCGGGACCCTTTCAGTTCGACAAATGACGGGTGAGGATGGTCTTCATCAACGAATTTCCGGGCTGGGTGCTGGTGATCATGTCCCGGATCTGCTCGTTAACCAGCTGGGCTGGAACACCCGCATTCGGTACCGCCTGCGTGACTGCCGAATAAGCATCGAGCACATCAGCGCCGGTGATCTCATAGCCGTGTCCAAGAGAGATCCAACGCAACGCGGCGAGGCCTGCGGCGAGCGCGAATGCTGGCTGCTTCTCGGCGTAGTCACGGGCAGCGCGCGTCAGCGTGCGTGGATCGGTCGGGCTGCGCGTGCCCAGCTCGATCGCCACATCAAACAGGCCCGCATCCTTGGCAGCGGCGAACCACTTGCCCTCGGCGCCAGGCGTGCTGGCTACCAGGTCGCGTAGGATCTCTTCCGGTTGCTTGTGGGGATACTTCTTGGCGATGGCGCGAAACGTCGCCAGATTCGTGGTGCCCTGATTTGCCTCGATGGCATAGCGGCGGTAGGCCTCGTCGTGCAAACTGGAGGACAACAGGATCTCTTCGCAGGCCTGGGCAATCTGCCAGCCAGGATCATTGAGACCGCGCGATTCCTCGGCATAGCGGATTGCCTCTGCCTTCCTGCCCATCGCTGCCAATACCTTCACACCCCAGCGCCGGTCGTGCCACCACTTGAACCGTGCCTTGTCGAGCAACGCCAACAGTTCCTGGTGCCGACCCGCCGCGTACAGGGATGCCAGGCAAGCGCTGGTGCCCTTAAAGAATCCGTGCCCCGATGCATTTGGGCTCCACACGCTCTCGACGACCGGCAAAAACTCATCGACCCAGTGCGATGCCAGCTCCGGCGTCACGCACAACTCGCCCCAGTAATCGCCGAGCACTTCGATGTAGGGCATTTCGTCGTCCTGCAGCGCTTGCCACAAGCGTTCGAGCCAGCGTTGGCGCAGCTTCGGCTCGACATCAGCTTTGACGATGATGGGCACCAGGGTATCGATGGCCTTGTTGACAGCCGAACCCAGTGCGCCCGATGAACTGTCCACCTGTTCCAGCGCCGGGGAGAGCTTTTCCAGCAGGATAATGGCGCCCTCAGCCGCGATTACAGGCTCCTTGCGGGCAACCTGCTTGATCTCAGTGATGGCTTCCTTGATCCGCTGCACCGGCGTGTCGGACCGCCAGCCAAAGGCATGCCGGCGAAAACGGGAAGCGAATTGCCACTTGTGGGCGCTCATGATCGGTCCACGATGAGCTATCGCACCGGGTACTGGCCGTTGCGGATGAAGCGGTCGTAGGTGTCTTCCTCCGGTTCCTCATCATCGTGTCGCGCTCCCTGCCACTCGGCTTCAGGCAGCAGTAGCAAGGTCAGGGTGTAGTCATATTGGCCGGCAACCCTGATCATTTCATTGACCTGCATGCTCTCCGGTTCGCGTGGAAACCAGAGCTGCGCCTGTGCCGTCTGTTGCTGGCTGCCGGCCCAGCCGTTGTTGCTGTGCGCCAGCGCATCACCCGGCAGTTCGATGGTGTTCCTGCGGGTCGCAAAGTAGGCGCCAGACTTCAGCGCCGCCTTGTTCGACTTGGCCCACAGCATGTGATCGTCGCGACTGGCCACGAGCACCGCTCGTTTGGGTGCAATCTCGGTCCAGCGCAAGGCGGCGGCCGTGAGCGATACACCATAGCGGTCTGCGCAGTGGCCCAGCAGATCGAAGCTGATCGGCTGGCCGTCGACTTGGCGCCGGAAGTCGTCCAGCGGCATCAGCAGGGTCGAAGCAAACAAGTCCGCCTCTGCCTCGATGTCGCGCTCGTTGTTGTCTCCCGTTTCGATGTCGCCGTCGCCGCACTCGAAAATGTCCTGCTGGTGACGGTGAAGGATGTAGTGACCGAACTCATGCGCAATCGTGAAGCGCTTGCGACCCTCCGACGGGGTGGCACTGTTGTAGAGGACCAGCCACTTCGACCGCGACTTATTGGCTTTCAGCAGACCATCGAAACCGTCGAGATCTTCGCCCTGGACCTTGTCGATCGGCGAGTCTGAGAAGCACTGACGGGAATACTCCAGCGCCAGCTCATCAACCTTGACCGGAAAGCGATCCGCACCGAGAACCGTGTTGAGCATGGACGAGATGCGATTGGCCTCGGCCATGGGCTTCTTCGCATCCGTCATTCATCTTCCCAGGCATCGAGGATCTTGCGGATCTTCTTCTTGTCCGGCTCCGACATGGTTTTGTACTTGCGGAAGAAGGCCTCATCGAGCACTTGCTCGTCCGGCGTGGCGGCCGACTCGGTCAACAGGAACTCCGTGGTGACATCGAGGACGGCGGCGATCTTGCCGATCTTGTCGGCCGATGGTTTCGGATCGTCCTTGTTCTCCAGCTCCCAGATGTAGCTCTTGCTGGAGTCCGTCAGCTCGGCCAACTGCTCCAGGCTGAGCTTCTTCTGCTTCCGCAATGCGCGGATCTTGTCCCCCAGGGGCGATGGCACCGTTATCTCCTCATGTGTTCGCGTCAGGCCGAAAATAATACCACTACGCCGAACGAATGCGTACCTGCTTGACAAACCCCTAACCGCTCCGAGACAATCACAATCGTTCGGTACACCGAACGTGATCGGTCTGCACACCCCACTTTGGAAAAGGGGCCGTCGGGGCTGATACCAAGCCAATCCAAACCTTTTGAGGGGTATGTAGATGAATGATGCAGAGAACTTGACCAAGCTCCTGGGACACCTGCCTCCGGCAGTGTTCCGTGAATTCATGATGGACGAGTTCAGCCTGGCCATGCCGAACCTGGACACCAAGAAGCCGAAAAAGGAGCAGCGTGAACAGATGGAGGCCGTGCTGTCCGCCCTTGGGGTGAGTGAGCGGCAGCGGATCGAGGAAGTGGCCGAACGAATCGTGCTCTTGTCGGACGGCGCCGGCCAGGACGTCATCGACGGCTTCAAGGACGATATTTTCGATGACACCGCCCGGGAAGCCTTCGCTGCGATCCCGAACCAGTACCAGCGGGCGCTGTGGCTTCATATCAACGAGCCCGCGCTCTTCGAGGAAGCACTGAACGCCCGGCAGGCCGACGTGTTTCGGCAAAGCGCCTCTTGCTACTCGGGCTTCATGGCGCCCGCCAACCTTGCTGTACTCGACGATGCAGCTGCCAAGACGGCGTTCCACCAGACCGTGGCCCAACAACTCGGGTGCTCCGATGACGCCGTCGCGATCCAGATCTTCAAGCGCCTGCGGCCCGATACGCAGACCGGCGAAGACGTGGACCTCTACCAGATCAGCATCCACCACAACCGCCCACCGGAAATCATCGACTGCGTGCAGGCCAGCGAACTGGTGCCACAAGAGGTGATCCGTGCGGTTTCATCGCACATCACCTATGAGCCGGCCAATGGACACCTGGAGGTGCTGTCAAAGGATACGGATGGGCGCGAAGCGCTGGCCCGAATCGTGGCCGACTCCCTGCTGCAATCGCCCATCACCGGCGAGAAGATCCCGCTCAAGCAGTACGACTACCAGAGCCTGGCGGCGCCGCGAAACTTCGACTCGGCTGGCGAGCCCGTGGCTCACGTCAAGGTCGTCGAGCTTGGCTACTCCGCTGCCAATGGACGGTCACTCCTGGTGAAGATCTGGACCAAGGACGTCGATGACATCTACGTGGCCGCCCGGTCGTTGATCGGTCCCGCCTTCGACTTCCGCGATCACCACCTCAACTACGCCAAGCTGTCCATCAAGCTGAAAAAGGTCGGTAAGGACCGCGCACGGACGATCACCGTGATCCTGCGCGACGACAACAAGTGCAACATCAAGACCAAGCGGGAAAAGGACCGGGCGCTGTGCGACCGACTGCTGGCCAAATGGCATCTGGTGAAGGAGATCGGCCATGTCGTCGAAGCCCCTGCCGACACAGTCGCTGCTTGAACTGATCGACCTGTTCGAGTGGTCTGGGCAGCCGATTGCCGACGGCGACGGACAGCGGCTTCGTGGGGTGCCCGGGTGGAGTGTCCTTGGACGGACATCTTTGACGCCGAAGCTGCTGGAGCAGTGGACCGACTGCGTCGGCTACGCCGGGAGCTACCCAGCATCGCTTGATGACGATCTCGTTCAAGTCGACCTGACTGAAGATGACCAAGCTGATCGGTATCGCTACCGCTGCCCTGAGACTTTTCGGTGGAAGTCTGTCCCCGCTGCTGAAGTCGCCGTCTATAGCGTTCGACCAGGTGCAATCCTGAGCACCATCGCCGATCTCCTAGGTATCGCGCAGGCTCTGCGAAAAGGGATTGATGCGCCGCTGCTGGACGATTCCCTCTGGCATTTGGGAAAGGCACGAATCGGGCACGCATTGACAGACGTCTGGCTCGTTCGCGGCTTGGCGCACTCCGTCGAAGAGGTATTTCGCCACTTCAGCCAGACAAGTCTTCCTGAGCAGGGTCTGATTTTGTCGTCTGGCGGTGTGTTGCCGCAGTTTGTTCGCCCACCGCGCAGCTACCGCTTCGCGTCGCTTCGAGAAGCAATCATCAACTACGTCGCCACGCCGTGCATCGACATGGATCTGCTGCATCGCATCCTGGCCGCGCCACCCGATGGCGCGATCCGACCCGTGTTGCCGGTGCACTTTGACGAATACACCAACACGCTGACTATCCGCACAAAGACCAAGCCCTGGACGATCAAAGGCGAGCGCCAGGCTGCAGCCGTCCGGTATATGTTCAAACAGGCCATCAACGACAGATGGCTCCTTCCAGCCGCCGAGATTCTCGGCGCAGCCTATGCCGACAAGAAGACCGCTCGCAGCCAGCGCATGCAGAACCTGTTTAGCGGCAACACGGAGTGGGAGGACTACATCGACAACCCTGAAAAGGGAAAGTATGGCTTCCGCAGAGATTGACCCGCCACCTGTTGGCAGCACTACGCACAACCGCCTTCGGGCGGTTTTTTGCTTTCTGGCCCCCGCTTTTCCCCGCAGAAGCTGCGCCCGTACATCCGCCCGTACATGGCGGCGGCAGACGCCCGCACAGGCCGACTTCGAAACTGACCTCACGAATTCGCAACAACCAGAAGGAGTGCATCGTGAGTGTCAAACATCTGAATCAAGGCCAACTGGCCGAACGCTGGGGAGTCAGCGAAGCCACGCTTGAGCGCTGGCGTTCCGAGGGAATCGGCCCCGTATTTCTGAAGCTGCAAGGCCGCGTCGCGTATCGCATCGAGGACATCGAAGCCTACGAGGCCGAGAGCCTGCGCAAGAGCACCTCCGAACGCGTCAATGCGGGAGGTGCACTGTGAACCGCATCTCCCCCGACGAAGTCCTGACCACCCCAGCCGGCGAGCTCGCCGCCCTTGGCAGCGAGTCGCTGTTCCAGCTCAAGAACGACGCTGCTGATCTTCTGGCTGCTGCCAAGGCGATCGTCGAGCACGTCGATCGCGCACTGGATCTCAAGTATGCCGACCGCGCGCACCAGCTCCGCCTGGCGGCAGGCAAGGA
>JADFDG010000017.1 GCA_018262975.1 Gammaproteobacteria bacterium | reverse complement strand
ACCGCCAGCGCATCCTCGACGTGGTGCCGGCCGGTGCGAAGTTCGAGCCGCTGCTCACCCTGTATCTCACCGACAGCACCACGCCGGCGGAAATCCGCCGCGCGAAAGCCAGCGGCGTCGTGCACGCCGCCAAGCTGTACCCGTCGGGTGCCACCACCAATTCGCACGCCGGCGTCACCGACGTGCGCAAGCTGTGGCCGGTACTGGTGGCGATGGAGGAGGTTGACCTGCCGCTGCTGGTGCATGGCGAAGTGGTGGATGGCGAGGTGGACGTGTTTGACCGGGAGGCGGTGTTCATCGACCGCCACCTGGCGCACATTGTCGACGAGTTTCCGAAGCTGCGCGTGGTGTTCGAGCACATCACCACGAAGGAAGCCGCGCAGTTCGTGGGCAGCGCGCGCGAGGGAGTGGCGGCGACCATCACCCCGCAGCACCTGCTGATGAACCGCAACGACCTGTTCGTTGGCGGCATGCGCCCGCACCACTACTGCCTGCCGGTGCTCAAGCGCCGCGTCCACCAGGAGGCGCTGCGCGAGGTGGCGGTGAGTGGCAGCCCGCGCTTCTTCCTCGGCACCGACTCGGCGCCGCACGCGAAACACGCCAAGGAATCGGCCTGCGGTTGTGCCGGCTGCTTCTCGGCGCCGGCGGCGCTGCCGCTGTACGCGCAGTTCTTCGAGCAGATGGACGCGCTGCACCGCCTGGAGGCGTTTGCTTCGCACTTCGGCCCGGATTTCTACCGCCTGCCGCGCAACACCGACACGGTGACGCTGGTGCGCGAGGCCTGGCAGGTGCCGGCGGAACTGACGTTCGGGCGCGACACCATCGTGCCGTATTTCGCCGGGCAGACGCTGCACTGGAAGGTGCAGTGACATCCCTGTAGAGAGGGGGCATGGCCCCCTCTCTACAGGTGAATCAGTTCAGCCCTCGAGAATGGCTTTCGCCTCGTCCGACAGGTAGAACTTCTCCAGCTGGCGGCGGATGCGCGGCTCCAGCAGTTTCTTCTTCTTGAGCATGCGGATTACCGGCGGCGCGTAGCGCATCGCTTCCTCGATCATGGTCTCGCGGTGGATGCCGACCTCGTCGAGCAACTCGCGCAGCGAGGTGTCGCCGTACTTGTCGAAGAAGCCGTCGATGCACACCTCGATCACCGTCCAGTAGTACTCGGTGCGGCGCAGCTTGCGCCAGTACTCGTAGCCGGTCACGAAACCTTCCTCGACGTCACGCTCGGAGATGTAGTCGCGGAACACCGCCACCTTCTTCTCCTTCGCCTCGTCCCACAGTTCGATGGCGCGGTCGCGCACGCTGTCGTCCTCGATGCGCGCCCGCACGAATTGCTCGGTCTGCTTCTGGGTGGCCTTGATGTTGCCCTTGATGTATTTCTTCACGCCGTCTTCCACGGCCTGCTCCAGGCCCGGCGAGGCCTTGCTGAGCAGCGACTTGCCGATGGACAGCGCGCCGGCGGCGACCTTGCTGTTCTTGGTCAGCGGGTTGTCGTTGATGTAGCCGCGGATGCCGTTGTAGAGCACGTCCGACGCCAGTGCGGCGAACAGCGGGTTGCCGATGGAACGCTTGATCACCTTCTCGCGCAGGTCCTTCATGGCCAGCAGCTGGTCGATGATCTCGGCGAACTGCTTGTCGGTGACCAGGTCGTTGAGGGAGGTGCGGTCGTGGATCTCGTGGCCGTAGAGGCTGCGCGCCAGGTCGCCGATGAGCTCGGGGATGCCGCCGTGCAGGTCGAGCTCGACGGCATAGGTACGCACGGTGTCCTTGATCTGCTGGCGGGTCACCGACTCGTCGAGGGTGATCTTCTCGGCGGCCTCCAGCGCGTGGTCGAGTTCCTCCTCGATGTTGCGACGCAGCGTGTCGCCGTCGAGCTGGTCGATCATGAACTTCACGTGCGCGTCAAGCAGGCGCTCGGCGGTCGATTTTGTTTTTGTCATGGCAGGCTCCGGAAGAATCCGTTTGATCCGGGTGTGGAATCCGGGTGAGGGTGGCCGATTAAAGCACGAGGGCCGCGTGAGCGGCCCCCGTCTGGTCCGGCGATGTGTTGCCTTTTGCGTCAGGCACCGATCAGCGACTGGCCGCACACGCGCACCACCTGGCCGGTGACGCCGTTGCTGGCCGGGCTGGCGTACCAGGCGATGGTCTCGGCCACGTCCACCGGCAGGCCGCCCTGGCTCATGGAGTTCATGCGGCGGCCGGCCTCGCGGATGGTGAACGGGATGGCGGCCGTCATCTGCGTCTCGATGAAGCCTGGTGCCACCGCATTGATGGTCACGCCCTTGGCCTTCAGCACCGGCGCCATCGATTGCACCATGCCGATCACGCCGGCCTTGGACACCGCGTAGTTGGTCTGGCCGAGGTTGCCGGCGATGCCGGAGATGGAGCTGACGCAGACGATGCGCGCGTTGGGCTTGAAGGCGTTGCCGTCGAGCATCGCGTCGTTGATGCGCTCCTCGCTGGACAGGTTGATGTTGATGACCATGTCCCAGAACTTGTCCGGCATGTTGCCGAGCATCTTGTCGCGGGTGACGCCGGCGTTGTGCACCAGTACGTCCAGGCCGCCGTGAGTCTTCTGCACGTACTCGGTGATGGTGGCCGGGGCGGCCGGGTCGGTGATGTCCAGTGCCAGCGTGGAACCGCCGATGCGCCCGGCCACGGCCTGCAGTTCGGCGCCGGCCTGCGGGATGTCCAGGCAGATCACGTGCGCGCCGTCACGCGCCAGCACGTCGGCGATGGCCTCGCCGATGCCGCGCGAGGCGCCGGTGACCAGCGCCACCTTGCCGGCCAGCGGCTTGTTCCAGTCGACGCTCACCGCGTCGGCGGCGTTGACGCGCACCACCTGCGCGCTGACGTAGGCGGATTTCGGCGACAGGAAGAAGCGCAGCGTGGAGTCGATGTTCGCCTCGGCGCCTTCCGCCACGTACACCAGCTGCGCGGTGGTGCCGCGCTTGATTTCCTTGCCGAGCGCGCGGGTCAGGCCCTCGAGGGCGCGCTGCGCAGTGGCCTGCTTCGGATCGCTGCACTGTTCCGGCGGGCGGCCGACCACGACGATGCGGCCGCAGGTGGCGACCTTCTTCGCCACCGGGTGGAAGAAGCTCCACAGTGCCTTCAGTTGCGCGCTGCCGGTGATGCCGCTGGCATCGAACACCAGCCCCTTGAACTTCTGCGCGGATTCCGGCGTGCCGTCCCAGCTCTTGCCGCTGGCGTTTGCCGCGGCCAGCGCGGCGCTGGCCTGTTCGCCGCCCTGTGCGTACACGAACAGTTCGCTGCCACCGGCCTTCAGCACGCGGGCGATCGCCTGCGCCACGGCGCCGTTATGGGTGGTGCCGAACAGCACTGCGCCGTCGATCAGCGTCTTCTGCTCCGGGTCATGGCGCTCGAGGTCGACCGGCGTGGGCATGCCCAGCGACGACAGCAGCGAACGTCCGAAGGACGAGTTGGCGAAGGCGGTATAGCGGTCCATGGCAGACTCCTGTGGGCCCGCGTTGGCGGGCTGCAGTGCAAGTGAAGGACAGGGGGAAACTCCCGACGCCGCGCATGGTAAACCGTGACTTTCCGGTCAGGTATTGACCGGCCGGACAGCCGTACGGTCACCGTAGCCAATCCGTTACGATGCTTGCCCGCTATGCTGGCCGGGCACTGCGGCATCGCCTGCTGGCGTTGCCATTCGTCCGGGCCTTTCCCGGCGTTCACCATCCTCGGAGGTCAGCCATGTCCCAGATCCGTCGCGTCGCCATCCTCGGCGGCAACCGCATTCCCTTCGCGCGCTCCAACGGTGCCTACCTCGGCGTATCCAACCAGGAAATGCTCACCGCCGCGATCCAGGGCCTGGTCGATCGCTACAACCTCAAGGGCGAACGCCTGGGCGAAGTCGCCGGCGGCGCGGTGATGAAGCACTCGCGCGATTTCAACCTGGTGCGCGAGTCGGTACTCGACACCACGCTGGATCCGCACACCCCGGCGTATGACGTGCAGCAGGCCTGCGGCACCGGCCTCGAGGCCGCCATCCTCGTCGGCAACAAGATCGCGCTCGGCCAGATCGAGTGCGCGATCGCCGGCGGCGTGGACACCACTTCCGACGCGCCCATCGGCCTCAACGATTCGCTGCGTCGCCAGCTGATGGTGATCAACGCGCAGAAGACCAACCAGGACAAGGCGAAGAAGGCGCTGGGCCTGCTGTCGATCGACTGGTTCAAGCCGGACATCCCGAAGAACGGCGAGCCGCGCACCGGCCTTGCCATGGGCGACCACGCCGCCATCACCGCGAAGGAGTGGAATATCGCGCGCGAGGAGCAGGACAAGCTGGCGGTCGCCTCGCACCACAACCTCGCGAAGAGCTACGCCGACGGCTGGCAGAAGGACCTGATCACCCCGTTCAAGGGGCTTGAGAAGGACAACAACATGCGCGCCGACTCGAAGCTCGAGAAGCTCGCGACGCTGAAGCCCTGCTTCGGTGGCCCGGACGGCACCATGACCGCCGCCAACTCCACGCCGCTCACCGACGGTGCTTCTGCCGTGCTGCTGGCCAGCGAGGACTGGGCGGCGAAGAAGGGCCTGAAGCCGCTGGCGTACCTGGTGGATGCCGAGACTGCCGCGGTCGACTTCGTGGGCGCGCGCGGCGCGAAGGAAGGCCTGCTGATGGCGCCTGTGTACGCAGTGGCGCGCCTGCTGCAGCGTCGTGGCCTTTCGCTGCAGGACTTCGACTTCTACGAGATCCACGAGGCGTTCGCCTCGCAGGTGCTGGCCACGCTGGCAGCCTGGGAGAGCGAGAAGTTCTGCAAGGAAAAGCTCGGCCTGCCGGGCGCGCTCGGCAAGATCGACCGCAGCAAGCTGAACGTGAAGGGTTCGTCCCTGGCCGCCGGCCACCCGTTCGCCGCCACCGGCGGCCGCATCATCGCCAACGCCGCCAAACTGCTCGACGAGAAGGGCTCGGGTCGTGCGCTGATCTCGATCTGCGCGGCCGGCGGCCAGGGCGTGGTGGCGATCCTGGAGAAGTGATCGCTCCCGGATGAAATGAAAAAGGCCGCCCCGGGGCGGCCTTTTTCGTGCCGGAGAAATGCCGGGACGCGTCAGCCGCGCGCCAGGACGGCATCCAGTGCCTGCAGGCACATGGTGTACATCTGCGCGACCTTCTGCTTCGCACGTTCCTGCTTGTCGGCGGGGAAGTCGTCGGGCACCGCAAAGCGCGCGCTCCAGTCCACGCGGCAGCGGTTGGCATCCAGCGGCGTCACGCGGAAAGTGGCCACGTAGTCGGCGCGCTCGTCGATGCCCTTGGCCGAGAGGATGCGGTAGCTGTAGGCGCGCTGCGCCTCGTCCACCCATTCCAGCCGTTCCTTCGTGACGCTGCCGTCGAACAGGTCGATCACCCGTACCGCGTTGCCGCCGGCATTGGCGGCGCCGCTGCCCTCGACGCGCAGGGCGGTGATGCCCGGCAGCCAGGCCTGCAGCCCGGCAAAATCGCCGCCGATCTTCCACACCTGGTCGGCGGACTGTTCAAATTCGCGTTGCGTATCGACCTGCACGTGCATGGTGTTATTCCTGTTACTTGATGCGTGCGTAATGGCGGGTGAGGTACTGCTCGAGTGTCATCAGGCCCGGGTGCCGCTGGCGCAGCGGCGCCAGGTCGAAATGCCAGCCCACGCTATTGTTCCACACGAACTGGCGGTGTGACTCGGGGTTGGTCAGGCGCAGGAACAGGCGGGTGGTGAACTTGATGGCCGGCAACACGCGCTTGCCGGTCACCTTGCGGAACACCGCGCGCATTTCCGCCGGCGTCAACGAGTCGCTGGCGATGTCGATGTGCTTGCCGAGGTATTCCTGCGGATTGGCGAACACGTCGGCGGCGAACCAGGCGATGTCCTCCACGGTGATCATGTGGAACTTCACGTCCTCGTCGAGCAGGCCGCAGATCAGCGGCATGACCCAGTACGGGTCCATGGCCTTCTTCTCGCCGCCCACCATCACCGGCTCGGTGAAGTTCTCCATGAAGAACACTTCGCGCAGGAAGGTGCGCGGCAGGCCCAGCGAGTCCACGTACTTCTCGATCTCGTACTTGCTCTCGAAGTGCAGTACGCCCTTCGCGTTGTCGCAGCCGGCTACCGAGGTCTGCACGAAGTGCTGCACGCCGGCCTTCTTCGCGGCGCGCGCCAGCTTGCAGCCCTGGTCGATCTCGCGCTGGTAGCCAACGCCCTTCTCCCAGAAGTTCTGCAGGGAGAAGACGCCCCAGGCACCGGCGCAGGCACGTTCCAGCGAGGCCTCGTCGTCGAGGTCGCCGGCCACCACCTCGCAGCCGGCGGCAGCCAGCTGGCGCCCGGCGGGCTTGTCGGGGTTGCGGGTGAGGGCGCGTACGCGGAAGCCCTTCTGCAGCAGCAGCGGCACGAGGGCGCCGCCCTGGGCGCCGGTGGCACCGGTGACGAGGATGAGGCGGGCGGGCTGGTCGGTCATGGATTGGAACCCGTGAGTTCTGGTGCTGCGATGTTAGGTCGTCGCGACGGTCCAGGGCCAGCCCGCCGGATGCGCCGCGTCGCACAAACATTGTCCCTGCGCCAACAGCCCCACGGACCGTCGGGAGTGAGCCCGGTAGCAGGCGGTCTACAATCGCCGGCATTCGCCACTGCCCCGGAGTCCGACCATGGCCGACCTGTTCAGCCCACTGCAAGTGGGCGAGTTGCTGCTGCCCAACCGCATCCTGATGGCCCCGCTCACGCGCTGCCGCGCGGGCAGCGAGCACATCGCCAACGAGCTGATGGCCGAGCACTACGCGCAGCGTGCGAGCAGCGGCCTGCTGATCGCCGAGGCGACCATGGCCATCGAGGGCAATTCCGCGTTCTGGGCGGAGCCGGGCATCTACAACGCCGCGCAGGTCGAGGGCTGGCGCAAGGTGACCGCGCGCGTGCATGCAGCAGGTGGCCGCATCTTCCTGCAGGTCTGGCACGGCGGCCGCGCCTGCCATCCGCTGATGAACAACGGCGCGCAACCGGTCGCGCCCAGCGCGATCGCCATCACCAACGACGAGGTGCACACGCCCGAGGGCAAGAAGCCGCACGCGGTGCCGCGGGCGCTGGAGGACGACGAGATTCCGGGCATCATCGCCGGCTTCCGCCGCGCCTTCGAGAATGCCAAGGCAGCCGGCTTCGACGGCGTGGAAGTGCACGGTGCCAACGGCTACCTGCTCGACGAATTCCTGCGCGACGGTTCCAACCGGCGTAGCGGGCGCTACGGCGGCTCGCGCGAGAACCGCGCGCGGCTGCTGCTGGAAGTGACGCAGCAGGCCTGCGACGTCTGGGGCGGCGGGCGCGTCGGCGTCCGGCTGTCGCCGCTCAACAGCTACAACAGCATGCGCGACAGCGACCCGGTGGGCCTGGTGACTGACGTCGCGCAGCGCCTGAACCCGTTCGGCCTGGCCTACCTGCACGTGATGCGCGGTGATTTCCTCGGCGAGCAGAAGGGCGACGTCATCACGCCGGCGCGTGCCGCGTTCCGCGGCGTGCTGATCGCGAACGGCGCTTACAGCCCGGCCGAGGCGCAGGAGGCGGTGGCCTCCGGCGCAGTCGACGCCATCGCGTTCGGTGTGCCGTTCCTCGCCAACCCTGACCTGCCGGCGCGCATCCGCGCCGGCGCGCCGCTCAACAATCCGCGGCCGGCGCTCTTCTACACCGCCGGTGCCGAGGGCTACACGGACTACCCGGCGCTGTAGCGCCGGCGTCAGCGGCCGGCGCGCGCACCGAACGCCGGCATGTCCGCGACTGCGGCGGCCATCACGGCTTCTTCGTCGCAGGGCACCACCTCGACGGCCAGTTGCGGCAGCAGGCAGCGCAACCTGCCGGTGATGCGCGCGCACAGCTCGCCCTGGTGCTCGCCGATGCCGCCGGTGTACACCAGCGTATCGATGCCGCCGAGTGCCACCGCCAGCCCGCCGATCTCGCGGGCGGTGCGTTCGACGAAATAATCCAGCGCCGCCGTGGCGTGCGGGTCGCTACTGGCCAGCAGCACGCGCACGTCGGCGCTCAGGCCGGACAGGCCGAGCAGGCCGGAGCGCCGGTAGAGCATTTCCTCCAGCGCGTTCACGTCCAGACGTTCGTGGCGCAGCAGGTGCAGCAGCACGCCGGCATCGAGGCGCCCGGGGCGCGTGGCCATGGGCAGGCCTTCCAGCGCGCTGAAACCCATGGTGGTGGCGATGCTGGTGCCGTTGCGTACCGCCGTCGCGCTGGCACCGCTGCCCAGGTGCGCGATCACCAGGCGTTCCGGCAGTGCACCGCGTCGTGCGAGTTGTTGCACGGTCCAGCGGCAGGACAGCCCGTGGAAACCGCAGGCGTGCAGTTCGGGGTGGCGCGCGCGGACATCGGCCGGCAGCGCATAGTCGCGCGACACCGGCGGCAGGCCGGCGTGGAAAGCGGTGTCGAGCCCGGCGTACTGGGGCAGGGCGGGCTGCGCCGCGGCGATGGCATCGATGATGGCCAGCGCCGGCGGCTGGTGCAGCGGTGCCAGTGGCGAGAGCGCATGCAGGCGCGCGCGGCTGGCTGCGTCCAGGACAATGCACTCGCGTGTTTCGTCGCCGCCGTGCACCACGCGGTGTACCACCGCGGCCAGTGGCGTGCGGGCCGTGAGTGCCGCCAGCACGCCGGTCGTGAACGCCGCGTAATCGCGCGTGGCCGGCAGGGACAGTGCCGCGGCCAGTGCCGGATCGCCCGAAACGCGCGGGGCCGCGCCACCGTCGCGACGGTCCAGGCCGATGCGCAACAGCAGCCGCGGTTCTGCCTGCGCCAGCGTGAACAGCGCCAGTTTCAGCGACGACGAGCCGGCGTTGACGGCGAGGACGTGCGGCGCGCTCACGCGGTGTGCACCGCGGCGCCGCGCGCGCGGATCACCAGCGCCGCCAGCGCGATGGATACCACGCGGCCGAATGCGTTGCCGCTGCGGCTGGTGAGGATCACCGGCACGCGTCCGCCCAGCACGATACCGGCGGTGCGCGCGTCGGCCAGGTAGGTCAGTTGCTTGGCGACCATGTTGCCGGCCTCGATGTCGGGCACCAGCAGGATGTCCACCTCGCCGGATACCGGCGACACGATGCCCTTGGCGGTGGCGGCCTCGCGGGAAATGGCGTTGTCGAAGGCCAGCGGGCCGTCCAGCACGGCACCGGTGATCTGTCCGCGGTCGGCCATCTTGCACAGCGCCGCGGCGTCCACCGTCGAGCGGAAGCGCTGGTCCACGTGCTCCACCGCGGCCAGGATGCCGACCTTCGGCTTGCGCACGCCCAGTGCGTGCGCGAGGTCGATGGCGTTCTGCGCGATGTCGCGCTTCTGCGCCAGGTCCGGCTCGACGTTGATGGCGGCATCGGTGATGAGCAGCAACTTCGGGTAGCGGCTCACTTCCATCACGAACACGTGGCTCATGCGCCGGTCGGTGCGGATGCCGGTGTCCTTCTTCATCGCCGCTTCCATCAGTTCGCCGGTGGCCAGTGCGCCCTTCATGATGGCAGCGACTTCGCCCGCGCGTGCCATGACCATGGCGGCTTCGGCCGACGCGTGGCTGTGCGGCACGTCGACCAGCCGGTAGGGGCTGATGTCGAAGCCCGCTTCCGTGGCTGCCGCCTGTACCTTGTGCGCCGGCCCGACCAGTACCGGGTCGATGATGCCTTCCTGCGTGGCGGCGGCCAGGCTGGCCATGATGGCGGCGCTGACCGGGTGGACCACCGCCGTGCGTACCGGCAGGCCGCGCCTGGCGGCGGCAACGATTTCTTCCATGTGGATCAGCGGCGACACGGTGGCTCCCCGGCGGTCAATGTCAGGCGGTGCCCGGATATGTAGCATGCGCGGGTGATACCCGGAAACGCAGACACGGCGACTTGTTGCCCGGCGTCAACCATCCCGGTTGTGTCCACCCCTCGCCCTGGAGCCCGCATGAAGCAGATCCTCGTCACCGGCGGTACCGGATTCATCGGCCGCCCGCTGTGCCGCGTGCTGGTCGCGGCCGGATACCGCGTAACCGTACTGAGCCGCAAGCCCGCCACGGTGCGCGACAAGTGCGGCCCGCAGGTTGCAGCGCTGGCCTCGCTCGACGAGTGGCGCCCGGACATGCATTTCGACGCGGTCATCAACCTGGCCGGCGAGCCGATCGCCGATGCTGCCTGGACGGCGCGGCGCAAGCAGCAACTGCGTGACAGCCGCATTGCGCTCACCGGCCAGCTGGTGGCGGCGATGGCGCGTGCGCAGCGTCCGCCGGCTGTGCTGCTGTCCGGTTCGGCGATCGGCTACTACGGTGACGGCGGCGACGTGGCGTTCGACGAGTCGTCGCCTGCAGCCGGCGATTTTGCCGCGCGCCTGTGCGCGGACTGGGAGGAGGCCGCGCTGGCCGCGGAGCGCCTCGGCGTGCGCGTCTGCCTGCTGCGCACGGGGCTGGTGCTGGATCCCTCCGGTGGATTGCTCGGGCGCATGCGCTTGCCGTTCAGCCTCGGGCTGGGTGCGCGGCTGGGTGACGGGCGGCAGTGGATGAGCTGGATTGCGATGGAAGATTACCTGAGCATCGTGCTGCGTCTGCTGGAAGACGACGGCGCGCGTGGCCCGTTCAACATGACCGCGCCGCAGCCGGTCACCAACGCCACGTTCACGTCCACGCTCGCGGAAGCGTTGCACCGGCCGGCGCTGCTTTTTGCGCCGGCGCCGTTGCTGCGCCTGGCGTTGGGCGAGCGTGCCCCCATGCTGCTCGGTGGCCAGCGCGTGTTGCCGGCGCGCCTGCAGGCCGCGGGGTTCCGCTTCCGCCACGGGACGCTGGAAGCGGCGCTGGCGGGGCTGCTGCGCTGAGTCCGCATTCCCGTTCCGGGCATATCGAAAGTCAAAAACGCGATTGGCGCGGGTGACCGGGGGCAGGGTTATAGTCCCCGGGCCATTTCATTCCGTTCAGGGAGACCCGCGATGAAACCCGAAACCCTCGCCGTGCACGCCGGCTACAGCCCCGACCCCACCACCAAGGCGGTGGCCGTTCCGATCTACCAGACCACGTCCTACGCCTTCGACGACACCCAGCACGGGGCGGACCTGTTCGACCTGAAAGTGGCCGGCAATATCTACACGCGCATCATGAACCCGACCACCGACGTGCTGGAAAAGCGCGTCGCCGCGCTCGAAGGCGGCGTGGCCGGCCTGGCGCTCGCCTCGGGCATGTCGGCCATCACCTACGCGATCCAGACCATCGCCGAGGCGGGCGACAACATCGTGTCGGCCTCCACGCTGTATGGCGGCACCTACAACCTGTTCGCGCACACGCTGCCGCAGTTCGGCATCGAGGTGCGTTTCGCCGACTACCGTGACCCTGAATCGTTCGCACGCCTGATCGATGGCCGCACCAAGGCGGTGTTCTGCGAATCGATCGGCAACCCGCTGGGCAACATCACCGACATCGAGGCGCTGGCCACCGTCGCGCATCGCCACGGCGTGCCGCTGATTGTCGACAACACGGTGCCGTCCCCGTACCTGTGCCGGCCGTTCGAGTTCGGCGCCGACATCGTCGTGCATGCGCTCACCAAGTACCTCGGCGGCCACGGCAACAGCATCGGCGGCATCATCGTCGACAGCGGCAAGTTCCCCTGGGCCGAGCACAAGGAGCGCTTCAAGCGCCTGAACGAGCCGGACGTTTCCTACCACGGCGTGGTGTACACCGAGGCGCTCGGTGCTGCCGCCTACATCGGCCGCGCGCGCGTGGTTCCGCTGCGCAACACCGGCGCGGCGATCTCGCCGTTCAACAGCTTCCTGATCCTGCAGGGCATCGAGACGCTGGCGCTGCGCATGGACCGCATCGCCGAGAACACCCTGAAGGTCGCGAAATTCCTCGAGGGTCACCGCAAGGTGAAGTGGGTGAACTACGCCGGCCTGCCCGGCCATCGCGACCACGCGCTGGCGCAGAAGTATCTCGGCGGCCGTCCGTCCGGCATCCTGACGTTCGGCGTCGAAGGTGGCGTGGCCGGTGGCGCGCGCTTCCAGGACGCGCTGAAGCTGTTCACGCGCCTGGTGAACATCGGCGACGCCAAGTCGCTCGCCTGCCACCCGGCTTCGACCACCCACCGCCAGTTGTCGCCGGGGGAGCTGGCGAAGGCGGGCGTGACGGTGGACACCGTGCGCCTGTCGATCGGCATCGAGCACAGCGACGATCTGCTGGCCGACCTCGACCAGGCGCTCGCCGCCGTGTAAGGCGCGTGTCGCGCGTACGAAACGGGGCCCTTGGGCCCCGTTTTCGTTGGTGACCTGCGAAATGCCCGCGCTAGCGTTGCCAGCGCAGGAATTGCCCGATCTCGGCGATCGACTCGTCGGCTTCCGCCAGTACGCCGGCCTGCGCCTGGAACACGTGCCAGAGGCCGTCGAACACGCGCAGTTGCGCGGTGACACCGGCGCCGTGGGCGCGCTCCGAAACGCCGATGGCGTCGTCGAGCAGCACCTCGTCGCTGCCGGCGTGGATGATCATCGGCGGCAGCCCACGGAAGTCGCCGAACAGCGGTGACACGCCCGGGTGCGTGCGCAGCGTGGCCTTCTGCGCGCCGTGCACGCCGCAATAGGCATCGGCGGCCCACTCGAGCCAGCCGGGCGTCAACATCGGTTCGACGTCGAGCTTGTCGATCATGCTGCGCCCGGACAGCGTGAGGTCCGCCCACGGCGAGATCAGCGCGAGCGCGGCAGGCACCGGCAGGCCGGTGTCGCGGATGGCCAGCGCGGTGGCGAGCGCGAGGCCACCACCGGCGGAGTCGCCGGCGATGGCGATGTCCTGCGCGGCGATGCCTTGTTCCAGCAGTGCACGGTAGGCGGCGAGCGCATCCTGCTCGGCGGCCGGGTACGGGTGCTCGGGCGCCAGCCGGTAATCCAGGGACCAGACCGTCATGTTGGCCGCCGCGCCCAGCTGGCCAGCGAGGCCGCTGTGCCCCTGCGGGCTGCCGATGATGTAGGCGCCGCCGTGCAGGTAGAGCAGGTGGCGCGAGCCATCAATGTTGCGTGGCACGAGCTTCAGCGCCGGCACGCCGCCCAGCGAGGTTTCTTCGCGTGCCAGTCCGCGCGGCGCGCGCATCACCAGCGACGCGGCATGCATCATGCGCCGCATCAGCGGCAGCGGCGTGGCGGGCGTGTTCAGCGGTTTGACGACATTGCGCAGTGTGGCGCGCAGCATTGTCTTGCGGAGCGTTTGGGTCATGCGGCTTCCGTGGCGGGGCAGGCGCGTCGGCGGGAGTATATACCCGTGGTTCGCAGGCCCCCATGTGGTGGTTGCCGGATACGTGCGCTAAGGTGGGATGCCGGGCAAGGGACCCGGTGCGGACCACAGGGAGCAAGTGCATGGAACCGTCCAACACGAAGAAATACGGCGCGGAATTTTTCGGAACCTTCTGGCTGGTGCTGGGCGGCTGCGGCAGCGCCGTGCTGGCGGCCGGCGTGCCGGACCTCGGCATCGGCTTTGCCGGCGTGTCGCTGGCTTTCGGCCTCACCGTACTGACCATGGCCTACGCGATCGGCCACATTTCCGGTTGCCACCTGAACCCGGCGGTGTCGGTGGGCCTGGTGGCTGCGGGCCGCTTTCCGGCGGCGCAACTGCTGCCGTACATCGTTGCGCAGGTGCTGGGCGGCATTGCTGCCGGTGGCGTGCTGTACCTCATCGCCAGCGGCAAGGCCGGCTTCGACGTTGCCGGTGGCTTTGCCTCCAACGGTTACGGTGAACATTCGCCCGGCCAGTACTCGCTGCTGGCGGCGCTGGTGTGCGAGGTGGTGATGACGGCGATGTTCCTGCTGATCATCCTCGGTGCCACCGACAAGCGCGCTCCGGCGGGGTTCGCACCGATCGCCATCGGCCTCGCGCTGACCCTGATCCACCTGATCAGCATCCCGGTGACCAACACCTCGGTGAACCCGGCGCGCAGCACCGGCGTGGCGCTGTACGTGGGTGACTGGGCGGTGGCGCAACTGTGGCTGTTCTGGGTCGCGCCGATCATCGGTGGCGTGATCGGCGCCGGCCTCTACCGCTTCTGCGGCAAGAGCGAGGACTGAACGCCGTTCAGGGCGCCTGCGCGGCGAACGTGTTGCATGCCTGGATCCCGCCGGCCTCGAAGCCGGCGCGGAACCAGCGCACGCGCTGCTCCGAGGTGCCGTGCGTGAAGGAGTCCGGCACCGCGTAGCCCTGCGCGTTCTTCTGCAGGGTGTCGTCGCCGATGGCGCTGGCGGCACGGATGGCTTCCTCGAAGTCGCCGGCTTCCACCAGTCCGGCGCTGCGGTTGGCGTGGTTGGCCCAGACGCCGGCCAGGCAGTCGGCCTGCAATTCGAGTTTCACCGACAGCGCGTTGGCGCGGGCCTCGTCGAGACCCCGTTGCTGCTCGCGCATGCGGTCACTGATGCCCATGAGGTTCTGCACGTGGTGGCCCACTTCGTGGGCGATCACGTAGGCCTGCGCGAAATCGCCGGGCGCGCCGAAGCGTTGCTGCAGTTGGTCGTAGAAGCCGAGGTCGATGTAGATCTTCTCGTCGGCGCCGCAATAGAAGGGGCCCATGGCGGCCTGGCCGGTGCCGCATGCCGTAGGCGTGCTGCCGCGGAACAGCACCAGCGTCGGTTCGCGGTACTGGCCCCTGGGCGAATCGAGCAGGCTGTGCCAGGTGTCCTCGGTGTCGGCCAGCACCACCGACACCAGTTCGCGTGCGGCGGCCTCGCGGTCGCTCTCGGTCACCGGGCCGGCGGCCGGCTGCGTGGCGGCACCGCCGTCCAGTTGCGACGCCACTTGCAGTGCCGTGCGCGGATCGATGCCGAGGAAGTACGACGCCGCCACGGCGAGCAGGATCGCGCCGATGCCGAGGCCACCCTTGCGACCGATGCCGGCGCCGCGCCGGTCCTCGATGTTGTTGCTCTGCCTGCGGCCACCGATGCGCATGTCTGTCCTGCCTGCCGTGTGTGCGATGCGCCGACTTTACGCCTCAGCCGCTGCGCGCGGCCAGCCAGTCGGCGACCGGTTTCCAGATGGTGGCCGGCGCGCGCGAGCCGCCGAGGATGCCCATGTGGCCGCCCGGCACCTCCAGCAGCGTCCTGTCGCGGCTGGAGACGAGATCCAGCAGCGGCGCCCCGGCGCGGGGCATGACAATGCTGTCGTCCTTGCCGACCACGGCGAGCAGGTTGGCGTGCACGTCGCGCCAGTTCGCCCGGCTGTCGGCCATCGGCAACTCGCCGCGCGCCAGGCAGTTGTCCACGAACAGGTATTGCGCCATGTCCTGCACCACGCCGCCCGGGTAGGCGGTCATGTCGTCGAGGAACGCGGCGTTGGTGGCGTGCGCCGCCACGTAGTCGCGGTCGTGCAGGTGGCGCAGCAGGTCGGCGTAGCCCTGCACGGTGGCCACCGGGCTGATCACCTTGAAGGCCAGGCTGTTGGCCCAGCCCGGCGAGCGCCACAGGCGCTGGTGCGTCTGGTGCACGCGGAAGCCGGTGAGCTTTTCCAGCCGCTTCATGCTGCGCGACAGTCGCTGGTACTGCTTACCGAGCTCGCCGTTGGCGTGGTAGTCGCAGGGCGCACCCACCAGCACGAGGTTCTCGATGTCTGCGTCGCCCAGCGCGGTGTAGCAGGTGGCGAACAGGCCACCGAAGCTCCAGCCGTGCAGCGACAGTTTCTGCTTGCCGCTGTGCGCGCGCACGGCGGCGATGGCACGCGGCAGGAGGTCGGCGAAGAAATCGGCCAGGTGTTGTTGGTCGTGGCGCGGTTCCGGGCGGCCCCAGTCCACCAGGTACACGTCGAAACCGCGCGCGAGCAGGTACTTCACCAGGCTGCGGTCGGGGAACAGGTCGTAGATGCGCATGGTCGCGGCCAGCGGCGCGACCAGCACCAGCGGGATCGCGTAGGTCTCGCGCGCCACCGGCACGATCTCGCCCTGCACCTCGATGTGCGCTTCGGTAAGCGGCAGGTAATGCCGCACGCAGGTGATGTCCTCGCGGAAGATTTCCTCGTAAGGCGTGCGCTCGGCGAGCACCAGTTCGTCGCGGCGCAGCCAGTCGACGGCGTTCTCGCCGATGTGCGAGAGGCGGCGGCGCAGGTCGCGGGTGCGGTGGGCGAGGCGGGCGGTGCTGGTGCTGGGCATGGCGGATCCGGTGGTGCGTGTGATGGGCGCCATTCTAGGGAGCGGGTGGGCGGTGTCGTTGACGGAGGTGCTCAATCGCGGTGTCAGGGCGGTCAGGGGCACGCAGGGCGAGGGGGCGGCCGGCGCGCTGCCGGATGGCTCCTGCGCCCTCGTCGGGAAGCCCGGGGGGCTTCCCTTCCCTCGGTCGACGTCGCCATCCGGCAGCACGCCGGCCGCTTTGCCGTGCGTGCAGACGGCGAGGTGGTTTGCAGCTGCGGGGGGGCGGCGTGGTCAGGGGCCGCTGGCTGTCGCGGGGTCCGGCTTCCGGCGATAGACCGTTGCGCCTTCCTTGATCGTTTCGAGCACCGTGATGTCTGCCAGCTTCGCCTTGCGCACCTTCGTCGGATCGCTGGACAGGATAACGAAGTCGGCGAGCTTGCCGACCTCGATCGAACCCTTGGTGTCCTCTTCGAAATGCTGCCACGCGGGCCAGATCGTCATCGCCTTGAGCGCCGTTATCACATCCACGCGCTGGTGCGGCCCGATGACGCGGCCGGAGCCGCGGGCCACCCGGGTCACCGTCGCCGCGAGCACGCGCATGGAATCGGGAAAGGCCACCGGTGCATCGTGGTGCGTGGAAAACATCAGGCCGCGTTCGCGAACCCAGCCCGTGGGCGACATGTCCGGTGCCAGGTCAGGTCCGACCGTGTGCGCCGTGTGCCAGTCGCCCCAGTAGAACGTGTGCATGGGAAACAGCGAGGGGAAGATGCCGAGCCGCTTGAGCGCGTCCACCTGGTCCTCGCGCAGGAACTGGCCATGGATCAGTACCGGGCGCAGGTCTTTCCCGGTTCCGTGTTTGAGCTGGGCGACATTGACGGCTGAAATCAGGAGATCCGACGCGGCCTCGGCGTTGGCGTGCGTGAGGATCTGGATGTCGTTGGCCCAGGCCCAGTCAACGGCTGCGATGGCGTCATCGGTGGTGACGGCCGGGTAGCCGCGGTAGCCGGCAGGATAATTGCCGACCGGGTTGTAGTAGGGGCGATCACGCCACGCGGTGAACCCCTGCGGCGAACCGTCGATGGTCAACTTGGCGCCGCCGACGCGCAGGCGGTCCTTGTAGTTCCGCGAGACGTTCTGCTTGATGTAATCGCGATCGACGAGCACGTCCGGATAGGAAACCACGTCGATCTTCAGTTCACCGCGCGCCGCCACCTTGCGCATGGTTTCCGTCGTGTCGGGGTTGGAGCGCCCCTCCTGGGCCGTCGTGTAGCCGTAACTGGCCCACAGCGCGGTCCCGGCACGGAAGAAATTCTCGTAAGCGTCCGCTCCGAAACCGGCGAACAGTTTCTGCAGGGCCATGAAGGCCGCGGTTTCCTCGAGGACGCCGTCCGGCTCGTTGCTGCCTGCCCGGCGGCGGATGATGCCGCCGGCCGGATCCGGCGTGGCCGCCGTGATGCCATTGAGCGCCAGCGCCTGCGAGTTCACCGCGAGCAGGTGGCCGGACTGGTGCATCAGCACGAGCGGGAATTCGGTCGTGATGGCGTCCAGGTCATCGCGGGTCGGATGGCGCTGCTCGGCGAGCGTCGCGTTGTCGTAGCCGAAGCCGATGACCAGGTTGGTCTTGCGGACAGTCTCCGCGTTCTCCGCCATCCATTGGCGCACGACAGCCTGCAGGGAGGCAATGTCCGTCACCTTGCCATCGGGGGGTGCGAGCACGTTGGCGGCCAGTCCCTGCAGGCCGCCGGTAAGCACATGGCTGTGCGCATCCACGAAGCCGGGCAACAGGGCGTGGCCACCGAGATCCTGCACGCGCGTGGCGGGGCCCTTGAGCGCCAGGACGTCCCTGTCCTTGCCGACGGCCACGATGCGCCCGTCGCGGACGGCGACTGCTTCGGCGCGCATCGCCTTGTCATTCATGGTGAGGATGGAACCGCCGGTCCAGATCGTGTCGGCCGGTTCTCCCGCAAAGGCCGCTGTCACCAGCGCGAGCGATGCAGCCAGGACAAGACGGGCCGGGGAGCGCAGGCGTGCGCTGCGTCGCGGCGTGGTGTGGGTAATGCCCTTGCTCGACATGACTGACTCCCTCGATGGCTTGTCCAGGCGCGGCGGTCGCGTGCACCAGTCTAGCCGTTACCCTCACGACGGGGGCAAGACCGTGGTGGCGGGCGTCGTGTTGCCCCGCGACTTCGACCGAGGGAAGGGAAGGCGCCGCCTGACCGACGAGGGCGACTGAGCGGGGCGGCACGATGCCCGCCGCCACTCCCGGTTGCCACTTACCGGCGTGGCACCGCAGTCGGACACGACCCGCAGGCCTTGCAGCCCCCGCAGCCGGCCGCCGCGTCGTTGGCGGCACGAATGCCGCGCCAGGCCGCGCGCGCGACCCAGAACAGGCTGCCGCCGACCAGCAGGGCGACGATGGCGAACTCGGCGTTGGCGTGCATGGCAGGCACCTCTCAGCCGCTGAGTGCGAGCGTGACGCGGTAGGTGGCGAACGCCGCCAGCCATGCGAGCACCGTCAGGTAGACCACGGCGACGCCGGTCATCTTCCACGAGTTGGTCTCGCGGCGGATCACCGCGATGGTGGAGATGCATTGTGGCGCGAACACGTACCAGGCCAGCAGCGCCAGCGCGGTGGCCAGCGACCAGTCGGCGGCGATCAGCCCGGTGAGCTGGTCGGCGGCAGCGTCATCGACGGCACCCAGCGCATACACGGTGGCCAGCGCGCCGACGAATACCTCGCGCGCGGCCAGGCCCGGAACGAGCGCGATGCAGATCTGCCAGGTGAAGCCCAGCGGTGCAAAGAACGGCAGCAGCCAGTTGCCCAGCTGGCCGGCATAGCTGTACTCGATGGCCGGCCGCACCGCGTCCGCCGGCGCCGCCGGAAAACTGGCGAGGAACCACAGGATGACGGTCATCGGGAAGATGATGGTGCCGACGCGGCGCAGGAAGATCCCGCCGCGCTCAACCAGGCCGATGAGCACGTCGCGCGGGTCCGGCAGGTGGTAGGAGGGCAGTTCCAGCAACAGCGCGTGTTCGCCGGCGTTGCCGCGGAAGCGGCTCATGAACCAGGCCACCCCCATCGCGCTCACTATCGCGGCGAAATACAGCGCGAACAGCACCAGCCCCTGCAGGTTGAACAGGCCGGCCACTTCGCGCTGCGGGATGAACGCGGCGATCAGCAGCGCGTACACCGGCAGGCGCGCCGAGCAGGTCATCAACGGTGCCACCAGGATGGTGGCCAGCCGCTCGCGCGGGTCCTGGATGGAACGCGTGGCCATGATGCCCGGCACCGCGCAGGCGAAGCTCGACAGCAGCGGGATGAACGAGCGGCCGGTGAGGCCGGCGCCGGCCATGAAGCGGTCGAGCAGGAAGGCGGCGCGCGGCAGGTAGCCGGATTCCTCCAGCGCGAGGATGAACAGGAACAGGATGAGGATCTGCGGCAGGAAGATGATCACCCCGCCGATACCGGCGACGATGCCGTCGATGAGCAGGCTGCGCAGGATGCCGTCGGGCAGCGACGCGGCCAGCCAGTCGCCGACCAGCGCGACGCCGGCGTCGATCAGGTCCATGAACGGTGTCGCCCAGGCATACACCGCCTGGAACATCAGGAACATGGTGGCGGCCAGCAGCACCAGGCCCCACAGCGGGTGCAGCACCACGCCGTCGATGCGGTCGTCGATCGCGGCGGTGCGGCGCGGTACGTCCACTGCGTCGTTGAGCATGCGCGTGACATCGGCGTGCATCTGCGCGCGCGACAGCGGCAGGCCCTGGTGCACCAGCGGGCAGGTATCGTCGAGCAGCGCCAGCAGCGGCTGGATGCCGTCGCGGCTCACCGCCACCGTTTCCACCACCGGCACGCCGAGGCGCTTCGCGAGTTTCTCGCGGTCGATGTAGATGCCGCGGCGCGCCGCCGCGTCCATCATGTTCAGCACCACCACCATCGGGCGGCCCAGTTCGCGCACTTCCAGCGCGAAGCGCAGGTGCAGGCGCAGGTTGGTGGCATCCACCACGCAGACGATCAGGTCCGGCTGCTTCTCGCCGTTGACCTGGCCGAGGCAGACGTCGCGGGTGATCTTCTCGTCGGGACTGGCGCTGGCAAGGCTGTAGGCGCCGGGCAGGTCGAGCAGGTACACCGGCTTGCCGCCGGGCGTCACCAGCGTGCCGGCCTTGCGCTCGACGGTGACGCCGGCGTAGTTGGCGACTTTCTCGCGGCTGCCGGTGAGGCGGTTGAACAGCGCAGTCTTGCCGCAGTTGGGGTTGCCGACGAGGGCGACGTGCAGCGTGCTCACGGTTGCTCCGGGGCGATGGCATCCACCACGTAGACGCGGGCGGCCTCGGCGCGACGCAGGGCGAAGCGGGTGAAACCGACCTGCACCACGATGGGATCGCCGCCGATGGGGCCGCGGCTGATCACGCGCAGCATTTCGCCGGGCACGAAGCCGAGGTCCTCGAGGCGGGTGGCGATGAGATCCTGGCCGGAGGTCGCTTCGACGGCAGTGACGACGGCCGTGTCACCGCGGCCCAACTGGTCGAGGCGGTGGCGAGCGGGGCGGGAGGCAGTCACGGGCGGACTCCGGCGGGAATCAGATAGGAATGGTTATCAAATACAAGCATCGACCAGTGCCGGAAGCTGGTCAAGGGCAATCGGCGCGGCCGTTGATCGTAATCACTCTTTTCTGGTGTGGGTATTGCCCCGCGCTGCCCGCTGGGTGCGCCGCCAGGCCGCCGGGGTCTGCCCGGACCAGCGCCGGAAGGCATGGATGAAAGCCGCTGCCTCGCTGTAGCCGAGTTGCTGGGCGATCGCTTCCACCGGCTGGCGCCCCTCGGCGAGCAGGCCCTTGGCCTTGGTGAAGCGCACCGCATCGACCAGCGCGCGAAACGACGTGCCTTCCTCGCCCAGCTGGCGACGGAAGGTGCGATCGCTCATGCCGAGGGTGGCGGCGACATCGGCCGACGCCGGCAACGGCCCGGAAAACAGCGCCAGGTGCGCCATCACCTTGTCCTCCAGCCGCTCGCGCACGGCGTTCAGTTCCACCAGCAACTGGTCGCACTGCGCGCGGTAGAAACGGTGCGCGTTGGCATCGGCGCTCGGGAAGCGGATCTGCAGGTAGTCGTTGCGCAGGCGGAAGCGCGCCTCCGCCTGGCCCCAGCGCACCGGGCAGCCGAACAACGCCTCGTAGGCGGCGGCTTCCGGCGGTTTCGCGTAGGGCATGTCGATGCTGTCGGCGCGCAGGTCCAGCCCGAAGGTGGCCTGCAGGTCGCGCAGCAGTTTCCAGGTGCCGGCGATCTCTCCGTCCACGCGCAGGCGGAACGCCGGCTCCGGCAACGGCAGCGGCGTGAGTGCCAGCGTGCTGTACTGCTCGCCGGGTTCGAGGCGCAACTTGCCGTAAAGATAGGTGAGTTGCTGGTACTGGATGCCGGTGCGGAACGCCTCGTACGCGTTCTCGCAGGTCATCACCAGCATGACGAACGGCCCGTAGCTGCCGATGCCGAAGTTCATGCCGGCCTTCAGGCCCGCCAGGGGATCCTTCAATACCGCGGCGACATCGGTGTAGATGCGCAGCTCCAGCATGCGGTCGATGCGCGCGGTGGGATCGACGCGGTCCAGGTCGATGCCGTAGCGCGCCAGCACCGGCGCCACGTCCTCGCCGAGCTTGCGCATGCCGTCGGCGACGGCGATCAGGCCGAGGATGGAGCGTGACGCCATGGACGGGCTCCCGGGGCAGGGGTTAGTTGTCCGAGAATGCCAGTTTTGGCCGGAAGCATCAATTTTCGGGCCGCACCCAGCATTTCCCCGGGATTTGCCCGGTCTCTATAGTCGGCGGCATGGCGCCCGTCCGGGCGCGTCACCAGCGAGCCGAGGTAGCGATGGGCGTGCAGGAAAACATCAACCAGACCCGTGAAGTGGACGTGGCCATCATCGGCGCCGGGTTCGGCGGCCTGTGCATGGGCATCAAGTTGCTGGAGGCCGGCAACCGCAACTTCGTCATCGCCGAGAAGGCGGCGGAAGTGGGCGGCACCTGGCGTGACAACACCTACCCGGGCGCGGAGTGCGACGTGCAGTCGCACATGTATTCCTACTCGTTCGCCGGCAAGTCCGACTGGTCGCAGCGCTACCCGGGCTGGAAGGAAATCCAGCAGTACATCCTCGACACCACCGAGAAGTACGGCCTGCGCAAGTACATCCGTTTCAACACCGAGGTGCGCGGCGCGCACTTCGACGCCAACAGCGCGCGCTGGACCATCGACACCAACCAGGGGCCGATCATCGCGAAGCACGCGGTGATGGCCAGCGGTCCGCTGCACGTGCCGTCCATTCCCGACATCAAGGGCCTGAAGGATTTCAAGGGCAAGGTATTCCACTCGGCGCAGTGGGATCATTCCTGCGACCTCGCCGGCAAGAACGTGGTGTCGATCGGCACCGGTGGCTCGGCCATCCAGTACTGCCCGGAAATCGCCCCGCAGGTCGGCAAGCTGTACGTGTTCCAGCGCTCCGCCGCGTGGGTGATCCCGCGTGATACGCGCAAGTACCCGGAGTTCGAGCAGCAGTTGTTCGCGAAAGTGCCGGCGCTGCGCAAGCTGCATCGCATGCGCCTGTACTGGAGCAACGAGTCGCGCGTGTGGCCGATCTTCAACCCGGCGGTGGCCAATACCTTGCAGAACCTGGTGAAGGCGCTGATCCGCTTCCAGGTGAAGGACAAGGCGCTGGCGGAAAAGCTGATCCCGGACTACACCATCGGCTGCAAGCGCGTGCTGGTGTCGAACAAGTGGTACCCGATGTTCAACCGGTCCAACGTGGAACTGGTTACTGACGGCATCCGCGAGGTGCGCGCGCATTCCATCGTCACGAAGGACGGCGTCGAGCGCCCCTGCGACGTGATCATCCTCGGCACCGGCTTCGTGGTGGATCCGCGCATCTACATGAAGGACTTTCCCTGCGAGGGCCTGCCGGGCCACCAGCTCAACGAGGACTGGAAGGACGGCGCCGAGGCCTACATGGGCGTGAACGTGACCGGCTATCCCAACCTGTACCAGCTGGTGGGGCCGAACACCGCGCTGGGCCACAACTCGATCATCTTCATGATCGAGTGCCAGGTGCACTACATCCTCGAGCAGATGCGCCTGCTCAAGGAGAAGGGCGCCGACTATATCGACGTGAAGCCGGAAGCGCAGCGCGAGTTCAACGCGCACATCCAGCGCAACATCAAGGGCACGGTGTGGGCGTCGGGCTGCCAGAGCTGGTACCAGCAGGCAGACGGCAAGAACTTCACCATCTGGCCGTTCTCCACCTGGAAGTACTGGCTGCGCACGCGGCAGGTGCGCCAGGAGCATTTCAACTTCGTGAAGGCACCGCGCAAGGTGAAGGCCACCGCCTGAGGTATGATCCGCGGATGACGCCCGGAAAATCCAAGAGCGAATCGCTGCGGCTGGCGACCACCGGTGAAGTGCCGGTGCTCGCCGGCGTGCTGGCGCGCGCCTTTCGCGACGACCCGCTGATCGAGTGGCTGTGCCCGCCGGACGAGCGCGTGCTGGAACGTGCCGCCACGGTATTCAGTGGCTACCTGAAGTTGCTGGCGCTGCCGCACGGCATGACCTGGACCACCGACGGCCAGCACGGCGCCGCGTTGTGGTCGCCGCCGGGCAAGTGGAAGATGGGATTGCTCACGCAATTGCGCGTGGCCCCGTATTTCTTCGCCGCCGCCGGCCTGCGCCGCATGCCCACGCGACTGGTCGGCCTCGAGACGATCATCGCGCAGCACCCGCACGAGCCGCATTACTACCTGCAGGTGCTGGGCATCGATCCGTCGGCGCAGGGCATGGGCTGGGGCTCCCAACTGATCCGCCGCGGCACCGACATTGCCGACCGCGACGGCTTGCCCTGCTACCTGGAGACCATGACCGAGCGCAACGTGTCGCTGTACCTGCGGCACGGGTTCGAGGTGGCCGGTGAAATGGACCTGCCGTTCCGCGGGCCGCACGTCTGGCGGATGTGGCGGGCGGCGCGCTGACGACGCGTCACGCCATGCCGCGGAAGGCGCGCTTGTCCTGTTCGCCGAGGCTGTCGTTGAGGGCGCGGCGCGCCATTTCGAAGTGGATTATCTCGGCGGCGCGCGCGGCACCCGGCAAGCGGTAGTGCGCGGCGGTGAGCAGGCGGTTGGTCTGCTTGAGCAGCGCCACCGCGGCGTCAGCGACGCGATCGCCCTTCAGGCCATAGGCCTGCACCAGGTTGGCCGGCAGCATGGCACGGGCCATGGCGCGCAGGGCGCGTTCGCTGAGGTTGAGCGGCGGCTGGTTGGCCAGCCCGGACAGCACGGCATCGCCCAGCGCCTGTGACTCGGCGTTGAACTGTTGCTGGTGGGCGAGGATCGCTTCGTACTGGTACTGCTCTTCTTCCGGCGTGTGCGTGAGCAGGTCCTCGTGCACGCCGTGCAGCCAGCCGGCGTAGCGCCACAGGTGGTGTACGGCGCGCAGGTCGGCAGACGACAGCTTCGCGCCGAGACGCTCCATGCCGCGCGCGGCGAGGTAATCGAACTCGATCACCGTGAAGGCCATGTCTTCCTGGTTGATCGGCTCCTGGTAGAGGTTCACGTCCCAGTGCCGGTCGCGCACGTAGCGGCGTACCATCGCGTGCAGCAGGCGCACCTCGAGCACATGGCGGTGACCGACGCCGCCCGGGCGCAGCGCGCCGGGCGCGTTCATGTTGTGGCTCATCTGCCCGGTTTCCTGCAGGCGGCGCGCCACGTCCTGGTTGAGGCGGCCGGTGGCCACCAGCACGTGGGCGGCGCGGCTGAGCGAGTAGCCTTCCATCAACGCGGCCAGCAGGCCCATGGTGCGCACGGCGCTGAACGCCAGCGACACGCGGCGGCCTTTCTCGACCAGGTCCCAGTCCACCCAGCCCGGCACCTGCGCGGTTTCGGCCAGGAAGCGCTTGCAGTCGGCGTTGCCGGCCAGCGCCAGGTCCTCGACCTGCTCGAGCATGGCCGATGGCTTCGCACGTTTCAGGTGCGCGGCGGCACCATCGGCGAGCGGGTCGCACACCTGGCGCCAGGCGTCGAGTTTTTCCGGGCTGTAGCGCTGTTTCCAGGCGGCGGGAACGTGCATGGGATGACCTCGTCGGGGCGACTGCCGGCACTGGCCGGCGGGGGACTGGTCCGGACTATAATCCAAGCAATTACTTGGAAAATACTTGGAAATGACCAGGACCCGTTCCCCGCTGCCGGCCACCGCCCGCAAGCAGCCGCGCCAGGCGCGTGCCCGCCTGACCGTCGAGCGCATCCTCGCCGCCGCGCGCGAACTGGTGGCAGCGGATGGCGTGGACGCGCTGACCACCAACCGCGTCGCCGAGGCGGCGCACGTGAACATCGCCACGCTGTACCAGTACTTTCCCCACAAGGAAGCGGTGCTGGATGCCTTGCTGGGCGTGTACCTGGAGGAAATGGTGGCGGCGCTGGACCAGTTGCTGGGCAGCCTCGACGACAACGCCAGCCTGGAGGACTCCACGCGCGCCTGGACGCTGGGCAGCATGCTGTATTTCCGCCAGACGCAGGGCGTGCTGCCGGAGTTGATGCGCGCCGGCGGCGGCAACCTGGTGGGCATGCCGTCGCTGAAACTGATGGAGCACCGCCTGATGGAAGCGATGCGTCGCTTCCTGGCGCGGCGGCGCGCGCAACTGGACGTGCCGGACCTCGATGCCGCGGTGTACGTGTCCTACCACGCGGCATCGGCGGTGATCAGCCGGCACCTGCTGGAGCCGGACTGGCTGCGCGACGAGGAAATCGTCGAGGAAATCGTGCGGCTGATGCTGCGCTATTTCGGCGTGAAGCCCGCGAAAATGTAGAGAGGGGGTCATGCCCCCGATGTGTTGCTTTCGTGCAAAGAGCATCGGGGGCATGGCCCCCTCTCTACGAAGAGCGGAAGCGCGGTTACGGGGTGATTTCCACCAGCACTTCGCCCGGGGTGACGCGATCGCCCTTCTTGACGTGGATGGCGCTGACCTTGCCGCCCACCGGCGCCTGGATCTCCGCTTCCATCTTCATCGCCTCGGTGACCAGCACCGGCTGGCCGGCCTTCACCACGTCGCCTTCCTTGACCAGCACCGCCACGATGTTGCCCGGCATGTTGGTGGTGACGTCGCCTTCCTTGTGCGCGGCCTTGCGCGACTTGTGATGTTCCGGCGCGTACTCGTTGAGTGCCTCGAACACCGCTTCTTCCGGCATGCCGTCGAGCGTCAGGTACACGTGGCGCTTGTTGATGCCCTTGGCGCCGACGCCGGTGATCGCCACGCGGTAGCTCTCGCCGTGCACGTCGATGACGAACTCGGTGGGCGTGGCGGCACTGACGCCGCTGTCGGTGGCGGCGCTGGCACCACCCGGCGGCAGCAGCACTTCCGGCTTGAGCGTGCCGTCGCGGCGGCCGGTGAGGAACTGCTTGCCGAGGTCCGGGAACATGGCGAAGGTGAGCACGTCCTCCTCGCTCTTCGCCAGGTCGCCGATCTCGGTGCGCAGGCGATCGATCTCCGGCGCCAGCAGGTCGGCCGGGCGCACGTCGATCACCGGCTCCTGGCCGATGGCGCGGGCGCGCAGTTCGCCATCCACCGGTGCCGGCGTGGCGCCGTAGTGGCCCTGCAGGTAGCGCTTCACTTCCGTGGTGATGGTCTTGTAACGCTCGTCGGCGATCACGTTCATCACGGCCTGGGTGCCGACGATCTGCGAAGTCGGCGTCACCAGCGGCGGGAAGCCGAGGTCGGCGCGCACGCGCGGGATCTCGGCGAACACGTCGCTGATGCGGTCCAGCGCGCCCTGTTCGCGCAACTGGTTGGCGAGGTTGGACATCATGCCGCCCGGTACCTGGTTGACCTGCACGCCGACGTCCTCGCGCGTGTATTCGCTCTCGAACTGGTGGTACTTCTTGCGCACTTCCCAGAAGTGGGCGGCAATGCCCTGGATCTTCGCGAGGTCCAGGCCGGTGTCGCGCGGCGTGCCCTTGAGCGCGGCGACCATGGTTTCCGTCGCCGGGTGGCTGGTGCCGTTGGCGAAGGCGGAGATCGCCGTGTCGATGATGTCCACGCCGGCTTCCACGGCCACGTGCTGGCACATCGCCGCCAGGCCCGAGGTGCTGTGCGAGTGCAGCGCCACCGGCACCTTCACTGCTTTCTTCAGCGCGCTGACCAGCTCGCCGGTGGCTGCCGGCGTCAGCAGGCCGGCCATGTCCTTGATGGCGATGGACTGGCAGCCCAGCGCCTCCAGCTGCCTGGCCTGTTCGACGAACGCCGCGGTGGTGTGCGCCGGGCTGGTGGTGTAGCACAGCGTGCCCTGCGCGTGCTTGCCGGCGGCCAGCGTGGCGGCGATGGCGGTCTTCATGTTGCGGATGTCATTCATCGCATCGAAGATGCGGATGATGTCGATGCCGTTTTCGCAGGACTTGTGCACGAACGCCTCGACCACGTCGTCGGCGTAGTGGCGGTAGCCCAGCAGGTTCTGGCCGCGCAGCAGCATCTGCAGCTGGGTGTTCGGCAGCGCCTTGCGCAGGGTGCGCAGGCGCGCCCACGGGTCTTCCTTCAGGAAGCGCACGCAGGCGTCGAAGGTGGCGCCGCCCCACACTTCCAGCGACCAGTAGCCCACCGCGTCCAGTTGCGCGCAGGCGGGCAACATGTCCTCGGTGCGCAGGCGGGTGGCGATCAGCGACTGGTGGCCGTCGCGCAGCACGACGTCGGTGACGAGGACTTTCTTCTGCTTCGACATGTTGTTGCTCCTGCGGGATTACAGGCCGGCGTGGGCGGCAATGGCGACGGCGATGGCCAGCGCGATTTCTTCGGGGCGACGCTTTTCCGAGTACTGCAGCAATTCCGGGTGGCTCTCGACGAAGCTGGTGTCGAAGCTGCCGCTGCGGAATTCCGGGTGGGCGAGGATCTGCTGGTAATACGGCGCGGTGGTCTTGATGCCCTGCAGGCGCATGTCGTCGAGGGCGCGCGCGCCGCGGTTGAGCGCCTCTTCCCAGGTCAGGCCCCAGACGATGAGCTTCAGGCACATCGAGTCGAAGTAGGGCGGGATGGTGTAGCCGGTGTAGATGGCGGTGTCCACGCGCACGCCCGGGCCGCCGGGCGCGTAGTAGCGGCTGATCTTGCCGAAGCTGGGCAGGAAGTCGGCCTTGGCGTCCTCGGCGTTGATGCGGAACTGCAGCGCGTAGCCGCGGTAGCTGATGTCCTGCTGGCGGTAGGCCAGCGGCAGGCCGGCGGCGATGCGGATCTGCTCGCGGACGATGTCCACGCCGGTGATCTGCTCGGTGATGGTGTGCTCCACCTGCACCCGGGTGTTCATCTCCATGAAGTACACCTGGTTGTCGGCGAGCAGGAACTCCACGGTGCCGGCGTTGACGTAGCCCACCGCCTGCGCGGCGCGCACCGCCAGTTCGCCGATGTAGGCGCGCTGTTCCGGCGTGAGTTGCGGCGACGGGGCGATTTCCACCAGTTTCTGGTTGCGGCGCTGGATGGAGCAGTCGCGCTCGAACAGGTGGATGGTGTTGCCGTGGCTGTCGGCGAGGATCTGCGCCTCGATGTGGCGCGGGTTGACGATGCACTTCTCCATGAACACTTCCGCGCTGCCGAAGGCCTTGGTGGCCTCGGAGATCACGCGGTCGTAGTTGCGGCGCAGTTCTTCCTCGTCGTTGCAGCGGCGGATGCCGCGGCCGCCACCGCCGGAGGTGGCCTTGAGCATCACCGGGTAGCCGATCTTCCTGGCGACCAGGATCGCTTCCTCGAGGCTTTCGAGGTTGCCGTCGGTGCCGGGGGTGCAGGGCACGCCGGCGGCGATCATGGCGCGGCGGGCCTCGGTCTTGTCGCCCATGCGGCGGATCACCTCGGCGTCGGGGCCGATGAAGGTGATGCCGCGCTGGGCGCAGATGCGGGCCAGTTCCGGGTTCTCGGACAGGAAGCCGTAGCCCGGGTGCAGGGCGTCGCAGCCGGTCTCCACCGCCAGGTTCACGATGCGGTGGGCGTTCAGGTAGCCGGCCAGCGGGTCGTCGCCGACGCTGTAGGCCTCGTCGGCGCGCTTGACGTGCAGGGCGTAGCGGTCGGGTTCGGTGTAGATCGCCACCGAACGGATGCCCATCTCGGCGCAGGCGCGCACGATGCGGACGGCAATCTCGCCGCGGTTGGCGATGAGGATCTTCTTAAGCACGGCCGGCACTCCCTGACTGCGGGGTCACGAGGGGAGTGCAAAAGTCGTGCAAACCGGGCCAAAAGAAAAATGAATATTGGTTATGCTGTGGATAAGCATTACCTTATTTACCCATGAAACCGACCTACCTGCACCGCCTGACCCTGCGCCAGATCGAGGTCTTCCTGGCCATTGCCCGGCACCGCTCCTATTCGCGGGCGGCCGAGGAACTCGGCCTCACCCAGCCGGCGGTGAGTGCCCAGATGCGGGCGCTGGAGGACGTCGCCCGCCAGCCGCTGTTCGACTACATCGGCAAGCAACTGTACCTGACCCCGGCCGGCAAGCACCTGGAGCGGGCGGCGCGCGAGGTGCAGCAACGGCTGGTGGCGCTGGAGATGGAGCTGGCCGGCCTGGCCGGCCAGTTGCGCGGCACGCTGGCGCTGGCCATCGAGTCGGGGGCGCAGTACTCGGTGCCCGCCGTCATCGGCGCCTTCTGCGAACAGCACCCGCAGGTGACCGTGGAGCTGACCGTCGCGCGCCATGGCCACCTGCTCAAGCGCATGCGCGAGAACCTTGATGACCTCACGCTGATGACCCAGGTGCCGGTCGACCAGGGCCTGGTGTTCACGCCGGTGTCGGAATTCCGCCTGCTGGCGGTGGCCTGGCCGGGCCATCCGCTGGCGGCGCGCCGTGACATCCCGGTGCACGAATTCGTGGCGCAGAACGTCTTGCTGCGCGAACCGGAATCCGGCACGCGGCTGGCGTTCGAGCGCTTCTGCCAGCGCGAGAGTTGCGTGTTGTCAGCGCGCCACCTGTTCGGCAGCAACGAAACGATCAGGCGCGCCGTGCAGGCGCGCATGGGCGTGGCGGTGCTGCCCGAGGCGCTGGTGGCCGAGGATATCGAGCACGGATTGCTGTGCGAACTGGACGTGACAGGCATGCCGCTGCGTCATTCGTGGTGCGTGACCTGGCCGAAGGCCAAGCACCTGACGCCCGTCGCCAGTGCTTTTGTATCCTTCCTTACCCGTGGCGAAGGGGCCATGCCCCCGCCCCTGTGAACTCGCCGGAGCCTTTCCCATGACCACGACCCTGCGCCCGTCCCGCCTGTTGCTGCTTGCCGTGCTGGCCGGTGCCATTGCCACGCTGTGCGACGCCAACCACGTGCACACCGGCACGCTGTCCTACCCGGCGCCGTTCCTGTTCGGGCAGGCCTGGTGGGTGTTCCCGAACTTCGTGCTGGCGTTCCTCGCGATGGGCGTGTCCTACGCCTGGCTCGCCGCGCGCCTGCCGGCATCGCTGGCGACGGCGCAGAGCACCGCACCGGGCGAGGCGGGTCGTTTCGTGGAGGCGGTGCTGGCCTTCGTGTTCGTGTACCTGCTCAGCGGGTTCGGCAACGCGGAGCCGGCGCTGCTCGCGGTGATCTTCTACGGCACTTTCTTCGTGCGCTGGGTGGCGAGCTACGAGCGCGGCTGGTTGCTGGTGCTGGCAGTGATCATGGCCATTGCCGGCATGGCCGTGGAAGGCCTGCTGAGCGCAGTGGGCTGGGTGGCCTACCGCAACCAGGACATCTTTTACGTGCCGTTCTGGCTGGGCGGCCTGTACATGCACGGCGCCTTCGCGCTGCGCGAAGGCATGCGCTACATCGTGTTGCGCCGCTGACGGCGGCGCTGCGCCCCCTCTCTACAGGGAGAGGGTGAAGCGCACGATCAGCGCGAAGAGGGCGAGGCAGGACAGCAGGTAGAAGGTGAAGCGGGTCTTCACGTGGTTGAAGGTGCAGTGCACCAGGCTGTGCAGTGCGCGCAGCACCACGAAGGCCCAGGCCAGTTGCACGTACGTGGCATCCACCGAGGTGGTGGCGTAGATCGCCAGCACCACCGCGTAGAAGAGCACCGGCATCTCGAACAGGTTGGCCAGGTTGTTGGCCGGGTACTGCACCGCGTCAGGCAGCAGCGCGTTCTTGCCGGCCGGTGAGGCGAGACGCTGCGGATCGATGCCGTTGGCGAACATGTACGACAACCGGCGCACGTACATGTATAGCCACACCGCCACGGTGAGCAGCAGCATGGCGGCGAACGGCGCGAGGATTTCCGACTGCGGATAGGCCAGGGCGAGGAAGGGGTTCATGGCGGGTTCCGGGTTCAGGTGGCGGGGCGGGCACAGGCGCGCGCGGCGAAGCGCAGGCGGCCGAGCATGGGCGTGAACAGCGGTTCGGCACCGGCGTCGCGGATTTCCTTGAGGAATCCGGGGATGTCCACGGTGGGGATCAGGTCCGGCGGCTCATGGATGGGTGTGATCATGGTGTCCCAGTGGCAGGGCACCACCCAGCGCGGTTTCAGCAAGTCGATGACCTCGCGCGTGTAGTTGGGCCGCGACTTGCGGCCGATCGCGCACAGGCACAGCACGTCGCAGCGGTGGCCCTTCAGTTCCTCGTTGATGAAGTCGGCGCTGTCGACGTGGGCGATGGTCACGCCGCCGGTGTCGATCAGCCAGTTGAGCACCAGTCCGTGCTTGAGGTCGCCCATCTTCGGCGGCCACGGTGGCGGGAAATCGATGTCGCCGGGAAACGGGATGCGGCCGAACAGCTTGCCGTGCCGCGACGGCAGGCCGCGCACTTTCCACGTACCGCTGGCAATGTCCTCGCGGCCGGCCGTTTCCACCAGTTGCGCTTCGGGCAGGCCGGCGGCGCGACCGACCATGACCGTGGAGCGCGAGCCGATCAGGCGCGCACCGGTCTGCCTGCACAGGTCGGGTGCGTCGAGGATGTGGTCGTAGTGCGCGTGGCCGATCAGCACGTCGTCGGCATGCGGGATCAGGCGGCGGGTCAGTTCTGCGTCCGGCACCAGTTGTGCGGCGAAGGTGCGGCGCAGGTTCGGGCGCGACAGGTAGGGGTCGAGCACCACGGTGCGCTCGCGCCCCTTCACTACGAAGCCGGCGGTGCCCAGGTAGGTGAGCTCGATGGTTTCGCCGGTGTAGTTGCCGTCGTCCAGCGCGGCGTCCTCCGCGCAGAACCACTCGGTGCGGGCCGGCTTCAGGCCGATCATTCGCTTCAGCAGGGACATGTCCGTCAGTCTCCGGTGGATCCGGGTGAGTGTACGTGGCCGCGTGCATGCCCCGCGATGGCCGATGTCGCACCGGAGGCGAGGGTGGCGGCCAGCGCCATGGCCTGCGCGGCAGCGGGTGACAGCGTGCGGTCGCGCAGGTGGATGGCGTGCAGGTCGGCGGTCACCACCGGTGTGCCGGGGAAGGCGAGCCGGTGCAGCGATTCCGTGCCGGCGTCCGGCAGCAGGCCGAGCAGGTCGCTGCCGGCAACCAGGCGCGCCAGCAGGCCGAGGTCGTCGCACTCCACCCGCAGCGGGAAGTCGGCGGCGCTGGCGAAGCCGGCTGCGGCGGCGATGGTCTCGCGCAGCGCGCTGGCCGCGGCGATCATGCCGATGCCGTAACGCGCCAGTTGCGCGGGCGTGACGTTGTGCCGGCGGGCCAGCGGGTGGCCAGGGCGACAATAGAGACCACCGTATTCGCGGCCCAGCGGCGTGGAGACATGGCGCCCGGCCAGCGACACCTGGCGCGGATCGCCCAGGCAGAAGTCCAGTTGCTGCGCGTCCAGCGCTTCCATGAGCACCGGCAGGCTGCCGAGCCGTACCCGCAGCAGCAGCCCGGGGCGTTGCTGGCGGAGCGCCAGCAGCAACGCCGGCAGCAAGGTTGCCGCCGGTACCGGCGCCACGCCCAGCACCAGTTCGCCGGCATCGCCATCACGGAACAGGGCCATGTCCCGCTCCAGGCTGTCGCTGGCGGCGACCAGTTGGCGGGCGCGCTGCAGCACCAGTTCACCGGCACGGGTGAGCACGGCTCCGCGCGGCTCGCGGTCCACCAGGGGCAGCCCGGCCTCGGCTTCCAGCGCCTGGATGCTGCGGCTGAAGGCGGCCTCGCTCAGGTGGACGCGCGCGGCGGCGCGGGCGAAGCGGCCTTCCTCGGCCAGGGCGATGAAGTGCTGCAGGCGGCGGAGGTTCACGGCGGTTGCCCGGTATGGTTGCGTTTCATGCAACGGTAATGCTCCTTTATTGCGATGTACACAAGATCGCCGCCAGCCCAGACTGGACCGGAATGCTGCACGCCCGGAGGAAACCGCCCATGCGTCCGCTGAGTCTTGTCCCGCTGCTGCTCCTGCTGGCCGCCTGCTCGCGCGAGGTGCCGCCAGGCGCCGACGCGGATGCCGCCGGCTTCTCCGCGCCCACCGCCGCCACCGTCGCGGCGCAGGCGGCTGCCGCCGCCGCCCTGCCGGCGGAGGACGGCATCGACTTCGCCGAGGCCGAACGCGGGCTGGTGGCGCGCGAGCCGTCCGTGTCGGTGGCGGCTGCCGACGGCAGCGTGGCGTTCACCCAGGACGATTACCGCTTCGTGGGCGGCGATGCGCCATCGAGCGTGCACCCGGCGCTGTGGCGACAGGCGAAGCTGAACAACCTGCACGGGCTGTTCAAGGTGGCGGACGGCATCTACCAGTTGCGCGGCTACGACCTCGCGGTGATGTCGATCATCGAGGGCAAGTCCGGCTGGATCGTGGTGGACCCGCTCACCTCGCGCGAGACCGCGGCGCGCGCGCTGGCGTTCGCGCGCCAGCATCTGGGCAACAAGCCGGTGGTGGCGATCATCTTCACGCACAGCCACGTGGACCACTTCGGTGGCGCGCTGGCGGTGGCATCTGCGGCGGACGTGGCCAGCGGCAAGGTGCAGGTGATCGCGCCGGCCGGCTTCCTCGAGGAAGCCACCAGCGAGAACGTGCTGGCCGGCCCGGCGATGGGGCGCCGCGCGATCTACATGTACGGCCGCGACCTGCCGCGCAGCCCGCGCGGGAAAGTCGACAACGGTCTCGGCAAGGAACCGGCGATGGGCACCGTGGGCATCCTGCGCCCCACCGTGCTGGTGGACCGCACGCCGCAGGCCATGACGATCGACGGCGTGGACTTCGAGTTCCAGTACACGCCGGCCTCGGAGGCGCCCGCCGAGATGACGTTCTGGCTGCCGGCGCAGAAGGCGTTCTGCGGCGCGGAAGTGTTGAGCCGCACGCTGCACAACCTGTACACGCTGCGCGGCGCCAAGGTGCGTGACGCCAATCGCTGGGCCGGTTACATCGACGAGGCGCTCGACCGCTACCCGCACAGCGAGGTGATGTTCTTCAGCCACCACTGGCCGGTGTTCGGCCGCGAGCGCATCGCGCAGATGATGCGCGACCAGCGCGACACTTACCGCTACATCCACGACCAGACGCTGCGCCTGGCCAACCAGGGCTACGGTCCGCGCGAGATCGCAGAGCAGATCCGCCTGCCGGACTCGCTGATGAAGCACTGGTGGAACCGCGACTACTACGGCACCGTGAAGCACGACGCCAAGGCCGTCTACCAGATGTATTTCGGCTGGTACGACGCCAACCCGGCGAGCCTCGACCCGCTGCCGCGCGCGGAGAGCGCAAAGCGCTACGTGCAGTACATGGGCGGCGCCGGCCGCGTGCTCGCGCAGGCGCAGGCGTCCTATGACGAAGGCGACTACCGCTGGGTGGCGGAAGTGCTCGCGCACCTGGTGGCGGCCGAGCCGGGCAACGCCGACGCCCGCGCCTTGCTCGCGCAGGCCTTCGACCAGCTCGGATACCGCGCGGAATCGAGCGCCTGGCGCAACGCCTACCTGACCGGCGCGTATGAATTGCGCCACGGCGAGCCGGCGCAGGGCGTGAACCTGGCCAGTGCCACCGAACTGCTCGAACAGACGGCGCCGGAGCAGTTCCTGCAGATGTTCCAGGTGGCGCTGAACGGACCGGAGGCCGACGGCGTGCGCCTCGTGGTGAACTTCGACTTCCGCGAACCCGGCGAACAGTACGTGGTGACCGTGGAGAACTCGGTGCTGCACTACCGCAAGGGCAAGCCGTCGCCGGAGGCCTCGGTCACGCTGGCGATCAGCCGGCCGATGCTGGTGCGCGTGGTGACCCGCCAGGTGGGTATCAGTGACGTGCTCACCTCGCCGGAGCTCAAGGTGAGCGGCAGCACGCTGGACCTGGTGCGCTTCTTCGCGCTGCTGGACAAGCCGGACCTGGTGTTCCCGGTGGTGATCCCCAAGGCCTGAGCCCGGCCGGACTGTTCAGTCCGGCTACCCCTTTGTCAGCGGCGGTTCATGCCGCCACGTTCCGTCCGTTGCCGGGCTGGCCTATGCTCGCCCGGCAATCCCCATACCTGCACGGACGGTTCCTCCATGAGCACTCCCTATCCGCACCTGTTCCAGCCCCTTGATTTCGGGTTCGTGAAACTGCGCAACCGCGTGATGATGGGCTCGATGCACACCGGCCTCGAGGACCGCTTCTGGAACTACCCGAAGTTGGCGGCCTATTTCGGCGAGCGCGCGAAGGGCGGCACCGGCCTGCTGGTCACCGGCGGCATCTCGGTGAACCGCCGTGGCTGGCTGCTGCCCGGCGGCGGCACGATGAACTCGAAGGGCGACGTCGCCAACCACCGCAAGGTCACCGATGCCGTGCACCGGCATGGCGGCCACATCGTGATGCAGGTGATCCACGCCGGGCGCTACGGCTACCACCCGTTCAGCGAGTCGGCGTCGGCGATCAAGTCGCGCATCAACCCGTTCAGGCCGCGCGAGATGAGCACCGGGCGCGTGTGGGAAGTGATCGGCGATTTCGCGCGCGCCTCGGCGCTGGCGAAGGAAGCCGGCTATGACGGCGTGGAGGTGATGGGCAGCGAGGGCTACCTGCTCAACCAGTTCCTGTGCAAGCGCGTGAACCACCGCACCGACGAGTTCGGCGGCGACATCCACGGCCGCATGAAGATGGGCGTGGAAGTGGTGAAGGCGATCCGCCAGGCCTGCGGGCCGGATTTCCTGGTGATGTATCGCCTGTCGCTGCTCGACCTGGTGGAGGGCGGCAACACCCAGGACGAGATCATCACCACCGCGAAGGCGCTGGAAGCGGCCGGCGTGAACATGATCAACACCGGCGTCGGCTGGCACGAGGCCAACGTCCCCACCATCGTCACGTCGGTGCCGCGCGCGGCATTCCGCGAGACCACGGCGATGGTGAAGAAGCACCTGCAGATCCCGGTGGTGGCCTCCAACCGCATCAACATGCCGGATACCGCTGAGGACATCATCGCTTCCGGCGATGCCGACATGGTGTCGATGGCGCGCCCGCTGCTGGCCGATCCCGCCTGGGCCAACAAGGCGCAGGCCGGCAAGGCCGACGAGATCAACACCTGCATCGGCTGCAACCAGGCGTGCCTGGACCACACGTTCGCCGCGAAGCGCTCTACCTGCCTGGTGAACCCGCAGGCCTGCTACGAGACCGAGCTGGTCTACGTGAAGGCGGCGGTGAAGAAGAAAGTCGTGGTGGTGGGCGGCGGCATGGCCGGCCTGTCGGCGGCGACCGTGGCCGCCGAGCGCGGCCACGACGTGACGCTGTACGAGGCTTCCGGCGACATCGGCGGCCAGTTCGACATGGCGGCCAACGTGCCGGGCAAGGAGGAGTTCAAGGAAACCATCCGTTACTTCCGCAACCTGCTGGCGAAGACCGGCGTGAAGGTGGTGTTCAACCGCCGGTTGTCGAAGGCGGAACTGGAGGCGATGCTCGGTCGCGGCGAGGCCGATGCGGTGGTGATCGCCACCGGCGTGGCGCCGCGCATGCCGCGCATCCCGGGCATCGAGCACCCGAAGGTGCTCTCGTACCCTGACGTGCTGCGCGCCGGCAAGCCGGTGGGCAACAAGGTGGCGGTGATCGGCGCCGGCGGCATCGGCATCGACATGTGCGAGTTCCTGCTGGCCGAGGAATCGCCTCAGTCGGTGGCGTCCTGGGCGAAGGAGTGGGGCGTGGACCTCACCTCGAAGGCGCCGGGCGGCCTGGTCGAGCCGGCGCACGTCACGCCGAAACGCGAGGTGTACATGCTGCAGCGCAAGGCCGGCAAGATGGGCAACGGCCCGGGCAAGACCACTGGCTGGGTGCACCGCCTCGCGTTGCAGCACCACGGCGTGAACATGATCGCCGGCGCCGAGTACGTGAAGATCGACGACGCCGGCCTGCACATCCGCGTGAACGGGCAGGACCGCGTGCTGGCGGTGGACAACGTGATCGTCTGCGCCGGCCAGGAGTCGGTGCGTGACACGGTGCCCGTCGACGAGAAGGGCAAGGTCGCCGACCCGCGTTTCCACGTGGTCGGCGGTGCCGACGTGGCGGCGGAACTCGACGCCAAGCGGGCGATCCGCCAGGGCGCGGAGGTCGCGGCGACGCTCTGACGAGGCGGGGTGCCGGCGCGTCAGCGCCGGCGCATGAACTGCCAGGCGGAGTCGATGATGCGCTCCACGTCCGTCCATCGCGGCTGCCAGCCGAGCTCGCGCCGGGCGCGGCTGGCGTCCGCCACCAGTTGCGGTGGGTCGCCGGCGCGGCGCGGCGCCAGATCGTAAGGGATCTCCTTGCCGGTGACGCGGCGGGCGGCGGCAATGATCTCGAACACGCTGAAGCCGTTGCCGTTGCCGAGATTGAACACGTGCGCGCCCGGGTGCGTGCCGAGGTAGTCGATGGCCAGGTGGTGCGCCTGCGCCAGGTCCTCCACGTGCACGTAATCGCGGATGCAGCTGCCGTCCGGCGTCGGGTAGTCGTTGCCGAACACCTTCAGCGGCGCCAGCCCGAGCGCGGCGCGCAGCACGTTGGGGATGAGGTGCGTCTCCGGCTCGTGCAGTTCGCCGATCTCGCCCGAGGGATGCGCGCCGGCGGCGTTGAAATAGCGCAGCGCCACGGAAGCGATGTCGTAGGCGGTGGCGTAGTCGGCGAGCACCTGCTCGATCATGCGCTTGCTGCGCCCGTAGGGGTTGATCGGCGCGGCCGGTTGCGACTCGTCGATCACCGGCACCTGCGGCACGCCGTACACGGCGGCCGTGGACGAGAACACGAGGCGCCGGTGGCCGGTGGCGCGCATCGCTTCCAGAACGTTGAGCGTGCCGGTGACGTTGTTGCGGTAGTACAGCGCGGGATCGGTGACCGATTCGCCGACCAGCGAGCGTGCGCAGAAGTGGATGAGGGCGTCGAACGGGCCTTCTTGCCGCAGCACGGCCTCGACGGCGCCCGGGTCGAGGATGTCCCCGACCACGAGGCGCGCATCGCCGGCCAGGAAGCGGTGGCCGGTGGCGAGGTTGTCGAACACGGTCACCCGGTCGCCACGCTCGCGCAGGTAGCGGACCATGTGGCTGCCGATGTAGCCGGCACCGCCGAGGACGAGGATGTTCATCCGGACTCCCTGGTCGCCCGGTGGTCGTGCCGGGCAGTCGTTGGCCAATGGACGGGAAATGCGGGCGATTGTGGGCGATGGACCCCTGATGCACAATCGCGACGGTCACCGCCGGCCATCGCCGGCCGGGCGTTTTCGGGGTGAATCCAGACGATGCGTGATTTTCTGGTGGTGGGCGCGGGCTTCGCCGGCAGCGTCTGCGCCGAGCGCCTGGCGGCGCACGGCAAGCGGGTGCTGGTGGTGGACCGCCGTCCCCACATCGGCGGCAATGCGTACGACCGCGTGGACGAGCACGGGGTGCTCATCCACCCGTATGGCCCGCACATCTTCCACACCAATGCCAAGCGCATCATTGCCTACCTGAGCCGGTTCACCGACTGGCGTTTCTACGAGCACCGCGTGCTGGCGCAGGTCGAGGGCAAGCTGTACCCGATCCCGATCAATCGCACCACGATCAACGCGCTGTACGGCCTCGCGCTCGACGAGGACGGCGTGGCGGCGTGGCTGGAGAAGACGCGCACCCCGCGCGACCCGCTTAAGACCAGCGAGGACGTGGTGCTCAACAGCGTCGGGCCGGACCTGTGCGACAAGTTTTTCCGCGGCTACACGCGCAAGCAGTGGGGCCTGGACCTGTCGGAACTGTCGGCGGGCGTGGCCGCGCGCATCCCCACGCGCAACAACGACGACGACCGTTATTTCACCGACACCTTCCAGTTCATGCCTGCCGAGGGCTACACGAAGATGTTCGAGCGCATGCTGGCGCACCCGGGCATCGAGGTGCGCCTCGGTGTGGACTTCGAGGACGTGAAGGCCACCGAATCCTTCGGGCACGTGATCTACACCGGCCCGATCGATGCCTACTTCGGTTACCGCTTCGGGAAGTTGCCGTACCGCAGCCTGCGCTTCGAGCACCAGCACCTGCCGGACACCGCGCAGTACCAGCCGGTGGGCACCGTGAACTACCCGAACGACCACGACTACACGCGGATCACCGAGTTCCGCCATCTCACCGGTCAGCAGCACAGCGGCACGTCGCTGGTGCGCGAGTACCCGCAGGCCGAGGGCGACCCGTATTACCCGGTCCCGCGCCCGGCCAACGAGGCGCTGTTCAAGCAATACGAGGCGCTGGCGAAGCAGGAGGCGAACACGACGTTCGTTGGCCGATTGGCGCAATACCGCTACTACAACATGGACCAGGTCGTCGGCGCCGCCCTTGCCGCCGTCGATGACATCCTCGCCGCGAAACCATAAGGCACGGAGTGCCCGCATGATCTACATCGCCTGTCCGCCCGCACTCGCCACCGGCGGCCCGGAATTGCTGCACCAGTTCGCTGCCAAGATCCGCGAACTCGGTGGTGAAGCCGCCATGTACTACCCTGGCCGCGAGCCGGCGGACCCGGTGGTGCCGCGCTACCGCGAGTACGGCGTACCGTTCACCCGCTCGATCGCCGCCGCCGGCGCCGCCGATGTGCTGGTGGTGCCGGAGACGATGACCGGCGAGTTGTACACCAACCAGCGCATGCAGCGCTGGATCTGGTGGTTGAGCGTGGACAACTTCCACGCGGCCACGCAGGTCACCAAGCGCAAGGCGAGGATCCGCCGATTCCTGGGCCTCGACCGCGTGTACAAGGTGGGTGAGGTCGGCTTTGGCCACATGGCCCAATCGTACTATGCCATCGACTTCCTGGCGCGCCACGGCGTGACGGGCGTGGAATATGTGTCCGATTACCTGAATCCCGCGTTCCTCGCGACCGCGGTGGCGGCCAACCGGGCGCGCGAGGACCGCGTGCTGTACAACCCGAAGAAGGGCTTGGACTTCACGAAAAAGCTGATGGCCGCGGCTCCCGACGTGAACTTCGTGCCGATCGAGAACATGACGCCGCAGCAGATCGCGGAACTGATGCAGTCCTCGAAGGTATACATTGATTTCGGACATCACCCGGGCAAGGACCGCATGCCGCGCGAGTCGGCGATCTGTGGCTGCTGTGTGGTCACCGGGCTGGACGGTGCGGCCGCGTTCGAACAGGACCTGCCCATCCCGGCTGACTTCAAGTTTCCCCGCGAGGACGCCAGCGTCGAGCGCATCGTCGCCTGCATCCGACGCTGCCTGGCGGACTACCCGGCGCAGGTCGCGCGCTTCGCGGCCTACCGCGATTTCATCCTGGCCGAGCCGGAGCAGTTCGGCGCGCAGGTGCAGGCTTTCCTGGCGCACGCGCAACGGGGCCTGCAGTGAGCTGGATGGCCCGCCTCTTCCGTCGCCGGCCGCGCGGCCGCCAGTACGTTGCCGAGGCATCGGACCTGTCGCCGGTCGCGTCCGGCCGCTACGACTTCGTGCTGTCCTCGCACGTGCTGGAACACAGCGCGAATTCGCTCAAGGCCCTGCGTGAGTTGCTGCGCAGCCTGCGCGACAACGAGTTGCTCGTGCTGCTGCCGCACCGGGAAGGGACCTTCGACCACCGGCGTCCGGTGACGTCGCTTGCCCATCTGCTGGCGGACGAGGTCGCGAACATGGGCGAGGACGACATGACGCACTTCGAGGAGATCATCGCGCTGCATGATCTCGCGCGCGACCCGGAGGCCGGTACGCCGGAGCAGTTCCGTGAGCGCTCGCGTAACAACCACGAGAACCGCTGCTTCCACCATCACGTGTTCGACATGCAACGGGTAGTGGAGGTGCTGGACCATTCCGGCGTGCAGTTGCTCGCCGCCAGCGTATTCGCCACCCACCGCCAGGCCTGACCGACCATGCGCGTGTGCCTGTTCAGCAGTTACTTCACCACGCCGGCGCTCCCTCCCTACGTGCGCTACTGGCTCACCGAGCTGCGTAATCACTGTGACCGCGTCGTGCTGCTGACCAACGACGACAAGACGCTCGACGACGAATCGCTGGCTTGGCTCAACGCGCATGCGGTCGAACTGCTGTCCGTGCGCAACGAGGGCTTCGATTTCGGCATGTGGCAGAAAGCGCTGCGGCAGATCGATACCTGCGACTGCGAGCGGCTGGTGCTGGCTAATGATTCCTGCATCCTGTACGCGCCACTCGATGAATTCTTCGCCTGGGTTGACGCCTCGGGTCTGGACGTGGGCGGCATGCTTGAGTCGCAGGCCTATACGCGTCACCTGCAGTCGTTCCTTCTGGTATTCCGGCACAAGGCGGTAGCGCATGCGCGTGACTTCATCCTGGCGCGTCCGGTTGAAGGCATGGCCTACGACCAGATCGTCGGCACTTTCGAGCTGGGCCTGTCGCGCAGCCTGCTCGCCGCCGGGTTCCGCTTTGGCGCACAGTTCTCCATGCGCCCGCGCCATCCGCTCGACGATCCTTCGTACTTCTTCACCGACGAGCTCGTCGATGCCGGCCTGCCATTGGTGAAAAAGAAGCTGATCAGTCGGCAGGGGCCGGGCGGCGCTATCCGGCGCGCGGTGGACGAAGGGCGGGACCCGGCGCCGGAGGCGGTGCTGGCGCGCATCCGTGACCACCACCGGATTTCGCCGGCGCGCATGCAGGAACTCTTCGGTGAGACACTGGCGCGTGGCGAGGGGCAGCGTCGCAAGTTCGACGCCCGGGTGCGTCGCTACCGCTTGGGCCGGCCACTTCGCAGCGCCTGGCATTGGCTCCGCGGCCTGGTGCAAGTGGGTACGCCATGAGTGGCGAGCAATCGCGGGTCGCGATTGTCTGCATCTCCTTGCCCGGAGCGACCACGCGACGTGCGCGCATGACGCAATTTGCCCGGACGCACGGCGATGACCTGGCGGCGCTTGGCGCGGATTTCTTCTTCCAGGATGCCGTGGACGGACGCAGGCTGGCGGGCGACGTGTCCGCGTTGTTGCGTGCGGCGATCAGGCAGTCGCCCCAGGCCGTGCGCCAGCTGGGGCCAGCGGAGATCGGCTGTCTGCTCAGCCACCTGCTGGTGCTGGCGCGCTTCGTGGACGGCGACCTCGCGGGTTACCGGCAGCTGGTCGTGGTGGAAGACGACGTGTCGCTCGCTGGCGTGGACCTGGTGAGCATGCTTGGCGCCGCGCTGGATGAGCCGGGCGGTTTTGCATTCCTTGGTGGCTTTCCTGCGTACAATGCCGGAAAGATCTTTGGTTACCGGCGCGGCTTTGCTTTTCGCATGACGGGGCCGCGCTACTGGTACACCCGCAGCTGCGCCTACCTGGTCGATCAGGCGCGTGCAGGTCGGCTGCTGCGGCGCGCGATCGCGGCGCCCTTCGTGGCGGACAACTGGGAATACTTGCTGGAAACCAGTTTCGTTCCGTACTACCCGCTGTTCCTCCACGATGACGAGTTGCCGTCCTCGCTGGAATCGGAACGCTGTGCGGTGACGCCACGCGACCCGGCCTGGCTGCGTTGGCGGCGGCGGCTGGAGCGCCTGCGCGGGCGACTGGCCTGCTGGCTTGCCGGTCGGCGCGCAGCACGGCTGTCGACGATGGCGGGGGAATGCGGGGTTTCCGCGGAGCAGGGTACGCGATGAGGATCACCTTCGTGCTGCCGGCACCGGCGATGCGCCCGTCCGGCGGGTTCCGGATTGTCTATGAATATGCCAATCGCCTCGCGGCGCGCGGCCACGCGGTAACCGTTTTGCACGCCGCTTACCTGCCGCCGGAGAAGGAAGCGGATCGCGCGTACCGGCGCTGGACTCGTTACCTGGTCCGGCGGGCGAGCGGCCGCTGGCGGCCGGATCGCTGGGTCGCGATAGATCCCCGCGTCGATCTCCGGCTCGTGCCTGACATTGCCAATCGCACGATGCCGTCGGCCGATGTAGTCGTTGCCAGCAGTTGGATCACGGCCGAGCGCGTGCTGGCACTGCATGCGCGGAGCGGGAGGAAGTACTACCTGGTGCAGGGTATCGAGACTTGGGCGGGCCAGTCGTTGCGCGTCGAGGATACCTGGCGCGCCCCGATGACGCGCGTCGCGGTGTCCCGCTGGATACAGCAAACGCTTGCCGAGGCAGGTGTCGACTCGCTGTACGTGCCGAACGCGATCGACGGTGCGCAGTTCCGTTGCGAGTCGCCGGTCGAGGCACGTGCCAGGAATGTCGTCGGCCTGCTATGGCACCCGTTGCCGCTCAAGGGCAGCCGTGATGCGCTGGCGGCGCTGGCCGAGGTTCACCGTCGGTATCCCGGGTTGCGCGTGCAGATGTTCGGCGTCCCGGCGCCGCCTGCCGGCCTGCCATCCTGGGTCGATTACCACCGCGATCCGTCGCAAGCGGAATTGCGCGCACTTTACAATCGCTGTGCGATGTTCGTTGCGCCGAGCCACGGGGAAGGCTGGGGCCTGACCGCGTCCGAGGCCATGGCATGCGGCGCCGCGCTGGTGGCGACCGATTCGGGTGGCCACCGGGAATTTGCCAGGCACGGCGTGAATGCGCTGTTGTGTCCACCGCGCGACGTGGACGCCATGGCGGCGGCCGTATTGCGGCTGCTGGAGGATGACGGCCTGCGGCTGCGCCTGGCGGCAGCGGGCATCGAACACATCCGCCGCTTTACCTGGGACGCATCGGTGGCGTGCCTCGAGTCCATCCTGGCTGCCGGCATTTCTGCCGGGACCACCCGCGCCGTTTCTGGTTAACTTGGGCACTGCAACCCGCCCGGAGGTATCCATGACCGAACTCGTCACCATCACCGTTACTGACCACGTCGCCGACGTCCGCCTCAACCGCCCGGACAAGATGAATGCCCTGAACATCCCGATGTTCGAGGCCATCAGTGCTGCAGCCGAAGAGGTCATGCGTGACCGTTCCGTCCGCGCGGTGGTGCTGTCCGGCGAAGGCCGTGCGTTCTGCGCCGGCCTCGACCTGTCCAATTTCACCGACCCCAACGCCTTCGGCAACAACGGCACCGGTCCGTTCGGGCCGGGCCGCGGCGGCTTCTGGCCGAACTTCTACCAGAAGCCCGGCTACCTGTGGAAAGACGTGCCGGTGCCGGTGATTGCCGCGCTGCACGGGCCGGTGTTCGGTGGTGGTTTCCAGATCGCGCTCGGCGCTGACATCCGCATAGCGCACCCGGACGTGAAGATGTCGCTGATGGAAATCAAGTGGGGCCTGATCCCCGACATGAGCGGTACGCAGACGCTGCGCGACCTGGTGCGCATCGACATCGCCAAGGAACTGGCCTTCACCGGCCGTATTGTCGAGGGCGCCGAAGCCGAGAAGATTGGCCTGGTCACGCGGCTGGATGAAAACCCCCGCGAGGCGGCGCTGGCGCTGGCGCGCGAGATCGCCACCAAGAATCCCGAGGCGATCGTGCTCGACAAGCTGGTGTTCGAAGGCACCTGGCATGGCGATGACGCACGTGGCCTGGAACTCGAGGAGAAGCTTCAGGCGAAGATCATCATGGGTCCCAACCAGGTGGAAGCAGTGATGGCCGGCATGCAGAAACGTCCGGCGAAATTCACCGACCGCACCGTCGAGCGGCTGGATCGCGCCAATCCGCTCAATACTTTCAAATAGCTCAGACGCTCGCCCACTGCCGTAGCAGGTTGTGATACACGCCGGCCAGTTGCAGCACCGTGGGCTTCTGCTCCGCGCTGGCGCTCGCGGTGAGTGCCTGCACCGACTGGTCCAGGTCGAACAGCAGCGTGCGCTGCTCTTCGGACTGCACCATGCTCTGGATCCAGAAGAATGAACAGGTGCGCGTGCCGCGCGTGACCGGCGTGACCTCGTGCAGGCTGCTGGACGGATAGAGCACCATGTCGCCGGCCGGCAGCTTCACCTGCTGGGCGCCGAACGGTGTCTCGATGGTGAGTTCGCCGCCGTCGTATTCATCCGGTTCGCACAGGAACAGGGTGGCGGACAGGTCGCTGCGGAGAAACTCGTGGCTGCCGGGGATCGGCATGATCGAGCCGTCCACGTGCAGGCCGTAATGCTCGCCGCCGCTGTAGCGGTTGAACAGCGGCGGGTAGATGCGGTGCGGCAGGGCCGCGGACATGAACAGCGGATGGCGGCCGAGCATCCCGAGGATGTGGTTGCCCAGCGCCATGCCGGTTTCCGAGCGTGCCGGCAGTTGCCGGTTCTGCTTGACCTTCGCCCCGAGCGTGCCGGCGGTGTCACGGCCGTCGGTCCAGTCGGCGGCGTCCAGCCGCGCGCGGAACTGGCGCACCGTGTCCTTGTCCAGCACGTTCGGGATGAGGGTCAGCATCGTCAGAACTCCCAGGACAGCGTCAGGTTGGCGTTGCGGCCGTCGCCGATGTAGGTGAACGCGCCGCTGCGGTAGGTGGCGAGATAGTAATCCTTGTCGGTGACGTTGTTCACGTTCAGGCGCACGTCGAACTTATCGCTCAGCTCGTACTCGGCGAACAGGTCGACGGTGGTGTAGGCCGGCACTTCGTACGAGTAGTCGCCGGTGGTGCTGTTCCATGCGGCGGCACTGTCCGGCTGGCCGGCGTAGCGCTCGCTGACGTAGTTCGCCACGCCGCCGATCGCGAAGCGGTCGGTGGCCGCGTAACGCAGCTGCAGGTACACGCTGTTGTCGGCGAAGTTGCTGAGCGTGCGGCCGATGACGCCCGGGTCGGTGGCTGCCGACTCGAGGACTTCGGCTTCCATGAAGGCTGCGCCGAACTGCGTACTCAGGCGCTCGGTGATGTTGCCGGACAGGCCAATCTCGATGCCCTCGACACGGTTCTTGCCGGTATTGAGCGTGCCGGTGACGGCATAGCCGTTCCCGCCTTCCATCACATCGTCCTTGGTGGTGCGGAAGATCGCGGCGGTGGCCAGCAGCTTCTCGTCGAACAGGTTCCACTTGGTGCCCAGTTCGATGTTCTCGGTGGACTCCGGCTTGCTGTCCTTGATGGTTTCCGGATCGCCGCCGATCACGCAGACACCGCCGTAGCCGCAGTTGGCGCCGAGGTCGGACTCGCCGCCGTTGATCTCGGAGGCAGTGCTGTACGTCAGGTACACATTGCCCTCGCGGGTGATCTCGCGGACCAGGCCGAAGTGGTAGTTGAACAGGACGTCATCGTAGGCGTATTCGGTCTTTACCAGCGTCCCGGTGTTCTGCGTGACATTGCGGTAGTCGAAGCTGTCTGCACGGAGACCGGCGAAGATGTCCCACTTTTCGCTCAGCTCGATGGTGTCCATGACCGACAGCGAGACGGTCTCGATCTCGTAGTCGGAGTCCCACAGGCCCTTGTCGGGGCTGCGGCCCATCAGTGCGTCGATGTTGGCGATCAGATCGCCGTTTTCATCGATGATGCAGTAGGCATTGTTGGCGGTTGCGGAGGTGCCGGTGATGCAGTTGTAGTTGGCCGTGTTGTTCAGCCCGGTATAGACGCCGTTGACGACGTTCACGTCGGTGTACTCGGCGCCGAAGATGAACTGGTGGCGCTTGCCGGCCAGATCGGTGTCGAAGAAGACGTTGAACTGGTTGGCCAGGTTCTCCACCGCCTGCCAGCCGTTGTGGCTGCTCAGGGTGATGGTGGCGACGCCGGTAAACGGGTCATTGGTGCCGCGCGTGGTGCCGCGCGCGCCGGTGGCTACATAGCCGTTGTCAGCGGTGCCGTAGCGCAGCGCGTTGCTGATGCGCAGGTCATCGCTGATCTCGTACTTCAGGCGCACGGTGGCGACGTTGACTTCCGACTCGAGGAAGTCCTGGCTTTGCAGGTAGACCGGGATGTCCTTGACCGGTTTGCCGCCGTTGGCGGGGATGTAGGTGCCGAGGTCAGGCTTGTCATTGGCCTCGAGGTGATACACGTCCGCCAGCAGCTGCAATTTGTCGGTTGGCGTGACGATGCCGGCCAGTGCCAGGCCGTTGCGCTCGCGGTCGGCGGGCTCGCGGTCGGGCACTTCCTCGTAGGCCTGCAGCAGGTTCAGGCGCAGCGCCGCGGTGTCATTCACCTGGCTGTTGGCGTCCAGGGTCACGCGACGGTATTCGTCGGTACCCATGCCGATCTGCGCCTTGGTGAAGTCGTACTCGGTGCTGGCCTGCTTGGTGACGCCGTTGACGCCGCCGCCGACTGTGCCGCGGCCGGCGAAGGTGGAACTGGCGCCCTTGGAGATTTCAACCTGCTCGGTGGCGAAGCTTTCGCGGATGGTCATGCCGGGGTCACGCAGGCTGTCGACGAACACGTCGCTGCGGGCCTCGTAGCCACGGATGATGTAGCGGTCGCCGAAGGCGTTGCCGTTCTCGCCGGTGCCGAGGGTGATGCCCGGCTGCGCGGCCAGCACGTCCTTGAGGTCGGTGCGGCCGGAATCCTGGATGGCTTCCTGGGTGAGCACGGTGATGGTTTGCGGCGTTTCGGCCAGCGGGCGCACGTGACGCTCGTCGCCGGAGATGCGCGCCTTGTACGGTGCGCCGGCTTCGGCGTACGGGTTGGTATCGATGGTGCGTTCCTTTACCTCGAGCGTGTCGATCTGCACGGCGGCGCTGCTGCTCGCCGGGGTTGCCGCGGCCTCGGTGGCCGTGGCCTGCACCTGGATATCCGCGGCAACCGGCGCGCTTTCCACCACGGTCGTTGCGCTCGTCGCGGCGGCATCCTCGGCCAGCGACAGCGGCGACAGCACGGCGGCGGACACGCCGAAGGCGATGCTGCGGGCCAGCTGGCTCTGGCGATACGCCGCGCCACTGCGCAGGCTGGTGGGGTTGAGGGTGGCGCGCTTGCGGGATGTCATGGTGCTCTCCATCGTGGGTCAGCGGGTGATGAGGGAATATTCAACGGGCAGCGTCACGACGAGCTGCGCCTGGGGCATGGTTTCCGGCATGCGCGGCAGGGGGCTGGCCTTGCGCAGCAGTTCCAGTGCGGCGTTGTCGAGTACGGTGTTTCCGGATGATTTCTCGACTCGCGAAGCGAGCAGGCGGCCGTTGCGGTCGATGGTGAACGTGACGGTTACCGTGCCCTGCTGCTTTTCCTTCTTCGCGGCGACCGGGTACTTCTTGTGCTGGTTCAGCCACGCCTTGAGCTTGCCGAAGTAGCTGGCCTCGCCGCCGCGCTGCGCGGCGCCAGCCACGCCGGTTGTTGCGCCGGTGTCGCCGCCGGTATGGCCGGCGGATGCCACTGTCGTCGTGCTGGCCGTGGCGGTTACCGTGGTTGCCGCCGGGGCGGATGTTGGTGACGCCGGTTCTGGCGCACTGGCAACCACCACGGCGTCGGGTGCCGGCGGCTCGGCGGTGGCGACGGCGTTGATCACTGGCGTGACCGGTGCGGGTGCGGCAGCGCGAGGGCTGGCGGGTGGCGGCGGTTCCGCGGCGGGTGTGGCCTCGGTGGACGGGGTCTGTGCCGCGGCGATTTCGACACTGCCCAGGCCGATGTCGATGCCGCCGTCGTCGTGCAGGCTCGCCGGCACGGTCGCGCGTGCATCGACGGCCAGCAGGGCGATCGCCAGGCCGACGTGCAGCCCCAGCGCAACCATGAAAGCTCCGATCCACGCGCGCGTGTTCATCCCGCGCTCCGGTGGTTGCCTGTTGCGGCGGCTTCGCCCTGCGCGGCTTCGCCTTGCAAGGTCACGCGTGCAATGCCCTGCGCGCGCAATACCTGCAGTACGGCATCGAGATCGGCGGCGCGGATGGCACGGTCGGCCTTGAGGACCACGCGCAGTGCGGCGGGGTCCGTCGCAAGTTCCTGCAGGCCGGCGGCGAGGCTGTCCACCGTTACCGGCCGGTCGTTGAGTGTGAGCCGCAGGTCGCGGTCCAAGCGCAGCGACACCGGCGCCATTTCCAGACGCTGGTCGCTGGTGGAGGCGGGCGCCGCGATGTGGTCGGGCAATGGCTGGCCGAACTGGCCGGCGACCATGAAGAAAATGAGCAGCAGGAACACCACGTTGATGAGCGGAATCAGGTTGTCGTCACTGGCGCGACGACGGCGATGTGCCAGCAGGTCAGGGCTCGACATGGCTGTTCGTCTCAAGGGGCCTGCACGTTGCCGAGCACGAGTTTCGCCAGGCCCAGGGACTTCAGCTTTTCCAGCGCGCCGACGATGTCCTGCAGGCTGGCGTCTGGCGCCGGTACGAGCACCACGGCGCGCTGCGCGTCGAGGCCGGCCAGGCCTGCCAGGGCGCGGTAGTCACTGGCGCGGAATGCACCGTCGCGCAGTTGCAGCGAGGCGTCGGCGCCCAGCAGCAGGACCTGCGGTTCATCCGCGGGCTGCACCGCGCCAGCCACCGGCGCCTGCAGGTTCACCGCGCGCCACTGGCTGAACGAGCTGGACAGCATGAAGAACAGCAGCAGGATGAACACGCAGTCGATGAGCGCGGTCAGGCTGATGCCGCTGCGCCGCCGCGGCGTGCGCAACAGGGTGGCGTTCATGCGCTTTTGCGGACTTGGGCAGGCTGTTCGCGGCGGGTGGCGGCCAGCGTGAAGAGGCGTTCGATGTCGTCCTGCATGGCGGCGGCCTGCACTTCCAGGCGACGCTCGAACCAACTGTGGGCGATGGAGACCGGGATGGCCACGGCCAGACCGACGGCGGTGGTGAGCAGGGCGACCCAGATGCCGCCGGACAGCACCGCCGGATTCACCTGCGCGCCGGCGCCTTCCATGGCCTGGAAGGCCTCGATCATGCCGAGCACGGTGCCGAAAAGCCCCAGCAGGGGGGAGAGCACCGCGATGACGTCCAGCGGGCGGATCCAGGCGCCGAGGTCAGCCAGTGCCGCGCGGGCGAGGCGAAAGGCTTCGTCGCGGGCTTCGGCCAGCGTCAGGTGGCCGTCGTCCAGCAGGACCAGCGACTGCGCCACCAGGCGGGCACGGGGGTTGCGCTGGCCCTGGACCAGCAGGAGGGCCCGGGCGTGTTCACCGTGGCTGTAACGGTCGATGGCGTCGTCGGCGCCCGCCAGGGGCACGGCGCGCAACTGCCAGACTTGCCAGCCCTTGGCCAGCACGATGGTGAGGGCGGCCAGCGAGAAGACGGCGAGGATCCAGACGACCGGTCCGCCGAGGTTGAGGAACGAGACAAGGGCCTGCATGGGTGCCATCCGTCGATGGGCCGGGGGATCCGGCGTCGTTGGACGGCACTTTAACGCGAATGCGAATCACTATCAATAGTATTCGCATCCACTCTGCAGCGAGGGGGCCATGCCCCCGACCCGCCCTCTCTACTTCAATTCGGCGCTGGACTTGCCGAGCAGGCGGCGGGCGACGATCAGCTGCTGGATCTGCTGGGTGCCCTCGAAGATGTCGAGGATCTTCGAGTCGCGCGACCATTTCTCCAGCAACTCCTGCTCACCGTAGCCCAACGCGGCACACAGTTCGACGCACTTGAGGGTGATGTCGTTGCTGATGCGCCCGGCCTTGGCCTTGGCCATGGAAGCTTCCTTCGAATTGGGCTGCTTGTTGTCCGCCATCCAGGCCGCCTTGAGGGTCAGCAGGTAGGCGGCTTCCCAGTCGGCCTCCATCTGGTAGAGCTCGGCGGCAGCCGCGCTGCCCGCCGTGACCGGCGTGGCGTAGTCCAGCGGCGTGCTGCTGCTGAGCAACTCGCGCGTGCGCTCCAGTGCGGCCTTAGCCACGCCCAGCGCCATGCCGGCCACCAGCGGGCGGGTGTTGTCGAAGGTTTCCATCACGCCGGCGAAGCCCTTCTCGACGTTGATTTCCTCCGAGCCGAGCAAGTTCGACTTGTGCACGCGGCAGTCGGTAAACAGGATGGCTGCCGTGTCTGACGCCTTGATGCCGAGCTTGTGCTCCAGGCGCACGACTTCCATGCCCGGCGTGCCTTTCTCCACCACGAACGACTTGATCGCCGCGCGGCCGATGTTGCGGTCGAGCGTGGCCCACACCACCACGCAGTCGGAACGCTCGCCGCTGGTGACGTAGATCTTCTCGCCATTGAGCACGTAGTAGTCGCCGTCCTTGCGGGCGGTGGTGCGGATGTTGGCGGAATCGGAACCGGTGCCCGGCTCGGTGATCGCCATCGACGCCCACTTGCCCTTGAGGCGTTCCTTCTGCTCGGGCGAGGCGACGGCGGCGATCGCCGCGTTGCCGAGGCCCTGGCGCGGCATGGACAGCAGCAGGCCGGTATCGCCGTAGCACAGTTCGATGGTGCCGAGCAGGGTGGACATGTTGGCGCCGTTCTTCACGCCGCCGTCGTCCTTCCGGGCGCCGGACTTGCTGGCGGCCGAAGCGCCGGCGCCGCCTTCCGGGTTGCCGTCGTTGAAGCCGTCCAGCACCGAGGCGAGCATGTCGAGCTCCTTCGGATAGGCATGTTCGGCGCGGTCGTACTTGCGCGAGATCGGACGGAAAACGTTGTGTGCCACCTGGTGCGCCTGGTTGACGAGAGCGCGGAATTTTTTCGGGGTTTCGAGGTTCATCGTCGTTTCTCCCGGATTCATGTAGCGAGGGCGCCATGCGCCCGATGTTGTCGGGTCGGGGGCATGGCCCCCTCTCTACAGGCTCAGAGGTGCAGGCCGTTGTACTGGATGCCCACCGCGCGCAGGTCGCGGTACCAGCGCTCCACCGGGTGTTCCTTGGTGAAGCCGTGGCCACCGAGCAGTTGCACGCCGTTGGTGCCGATCTCCATGCCGCGCCGCGCGGCGACGGTGCGCGCGAGGAACGCCTCGCGACGGAAGGCCAGGCCCTGCTCGGCGCGGCTGGCGGCGCGCGCCGCCACCAGGCGCATGCCCTCGAGTTCGATGCCGATGTTGGCCACCATGAACGCCACCGCCTGGCGGTGCGAGATCGGTTCGCCGAAGGCTTCGCGTTCGTTCACGTAGGGGATCACGTAGTCGAGCACCGACTGCGCGGTGCCGGCTGCCAGCGCGGCCCAGCCCAGGTGGCCGAAGTCGATGAAGGTGCCGTAATCGAATTCGTCGGTACCGAGCTTCGCGTGGGCGGGCACCACCACGTTGTCGAACTGGACGTCGCACAGGCCGGCGGCGCGCAGGCCCATGCCGCGGCCATCGGCGAACGACAGGCCCTGCGCACCGTTCTCGACGATGAACACCGCCGGACCCTGCGAAGTTTGCGCGGCCACCAGCAGCAGCTCGGCGCGGTTGGCCAGCGGCACGCCGGCCTTCACGCCGTTGAGCACCCAGTCGCTGCCGCGCTGCGTGGCGGTGGTGGCGAGTACGTGCGGGTTGAACAGCGGCACCGGCTCGTTGACGGCGATGGTGGCCACCGGCGGCTTGTCCGCGCAGAACGCCGGCAGGTAATCCGATTGCTGCGTGGCCGAGCCCCAGTGGGTGAGGGCATTGGCCACCGACAACGGCGCGAGGATGCCGAGTGCGAGGCCCATGTCGCCGTTGCCGAGGTCCTCGGCGATGAGCAGGTTGGTGACCGGCGAGCGCTCGGTGGCGGCACCGCCCAGCGCCTCCGGCACGCAGAAGCTCACCAGCCCCAGTTCATTGGCCTGTGCCACCAGCGCGTCGTCCAGGCGCAGTTGCTCGTCGGCATCGTGCGCGGCGGGGCGCAGCGCGTCCTGCGCAAAGGCGCGCACGCTGTCGCGGATCATCTGCTGCTCTTCGGTGATGTTCAGGTCGAAGAGGTCGGTGGTGTGGCCGGGCAGGGCGAGGCGAGCCGGCTTGTCGATCTTGGGGCCGCTGAACTTGCGCGCGGCGGTGGCGGCCAGGCGGAAGCCGGTCTTCGTCAGCGTGTAGGCGGATTTCTCCATCGGCTTGCGCAGGCCGAGCTTGTCGGCCCAGTCGGAACCGGCGAAGCGGTTGAGCAGGTGCAGGGCGTAGCCCTGGGCGTCGCGTGCCATGGGGTGTCTCCGCGGCGTGGGTGATGATGCGGGCAGGTTAGGCCGGGCGGGCCGGGCGGGGGATTGGCAATCCGGGCAGCGACTGACGGATTCCGGGTCAATCGGGCCGGCCCGGCAGAGCAGTACGGGCGGCCCGGCTACGGCCGGCAGGACGGACTGGTGCGCCGGGGAACGCTCAGGAGATGAGGTAGCCGCCGTCGACGTTCAGGCTGGTGCCGGTGGTATAGCTGGCGGCGTCACTCACCAGGTACAGCACCGCGCCGGCCATTTCCTCCGGCTGCGCCACGCGGTTCATCGGCACGTGCTGCAGGGCAGTGGTGCGGATGGCGTCGTTCCTGACCAGCGCGGCGGCGAATTTCGTGTCGGTCATGCCCGGCAGCAGCGCGTTGACGCGGATGTTCATGCCGGCGCATTCGCGCGCGAAGGCCTCGGTCATGGATATCACCGCGGCCTTGGTGATCGAGTAGATACCCTGCATGGGGCCCGGGATCACGCCGTTGACGCTGGCCACGTTGACGATGCTGCCGCCACCGCCGTCGCGCATCAGCTTCGCACCCTCGACGCTCATGAAGAAGTAGCCGCGGATGTTCACGTCGACGGTCTTCTGGAAGGCGCCGGGGTCGGTGTCCAGGACGTGGCCGAAGTAGGGATTGGTGGCGGCGTTGTTGACGAGAATGTGAAGCTTGTCGTGGGTGGCGCGGATCTTCGCGAACACCTCGCGGATCTGCTCCATCTCGCCGATGTGGCAGGCCATGGCCTCGGCGGAGCCGCCGGCATCGCGGATGCCTTCGACCACGCGCTCGCAGTCCGCGAACTTGCGCGAGGAGACGATGACGTGCGCACCGTTGGCCGCGAGCAGGCGGGCGATGGCCTCGCCGATGCCGCGGCTGGCGCCGGTGACGAGGGCGATGCGGCCCTTGAGGTCGAACGGGTTCTGCTTCATGGCGTTGCCTCGTTACAGGTTCGAAACGCGGATCTGGTCGCGGCAGGCGTCTGCAAGGAATGTCACGTAGTGGATCATCATGCCGAAGCGCGGATCCTTCGTCTGGCCATGGTGGAAGCGGTAGTAGATCTGCTGGATGATGCCGGCCATGCGGAACAGGCCGTACACGCGGTAGAAATCGTACTTGTCCACCGACAGGTTCATGCGCCGGCAGTAGTAGTCCATCACTTCCGCGCGCGTCATCATGCCCGGCACGGTGGTGGGTTGCTGGCGCGACATCTGCGCCACCGGCGCGTCTCCGGCTTCCGTCCACGCGCACAGCACGGTGCCGAGCTCCATCAGCGGGTCGCCCAGCGTCGACATTTCCCAGTCCAGCACGCCGATGATGCGGCGCGGTTCGAACGGGTCCAGTACCACGTTGTCGAAGCGGTAGTCGTTGTGGATGATGCAGTGCTTCACTTCAGCCGGCTGCTTGTCGTGCAGCCACTGGATGATGTCGGTGCAGTCGGGTGCATCCGGGGTCATCGCGTCGGTGTAGCGCTTGCTCCAGCCTTCCACCTGGCGCTTCACGTAGCCGGCCGGCTTGCCGAGGTCGGCCAGTCCGGCCTTTTCGTAGTCGATGGAGTGCAGTTCGATCAGCACGTCGAGCAGCGATTCGCACAGTTGGCGCGCCAGGTCCGGCGTGACTTGCATTGCCTTGGGAAAGTCCTTGCGCGGGATGATGCCCTTGATGCGCTCCATCACGTAGAAGTTCACGCCCATCACCGACTCGTCCTCGCACACGGCCAGCACTTCCGGCACGTAGCGGAACGCCGGCTTCAGGCGGGTGAGGATGCGCGCCTCGCGCACCATGTCGTGCGCCGATTTCGCGATGCGGCCGAAGGGCGGACGACGCAGCACCATGTCACGGTCGCCGACCTGTACGTGGTAGGTTAGGTTGGAGCTGCCCCCGGGAAACTGGCGGATCAGGCAGTCGCCGGACAGCCCCGGCACGCGGGCTTTCAGCCAGGCGCCGACGGCGGCGGCATCAAGCTGTTCGCCCTCGCGCGGATCGCGGGACTGGTCGGTGAGGTCGGCGGCGTTGGCCTCGGTCATGGGCGTGTCCTGTTTGCGGGTACGGGCGGCGCGTTGGTGTCAGCGTTTGATGCGCTGCGCAGGTGCCAGTTGCGGGAGCAACGCGGCGGCAAGCGTGGGGGCGTGGAAAAGCGCCTGGCCGTTGCGCACCAGCGGGATCGACAGGTCCGGCTCCGGGCGCAACTCCGTCTCGTCCCATTGCACCTGTGGCAGCGGAAATTCACGCAGGCCCTTGTCGGTGTCTGCCACCACCAGGTGGCGGTTGCGGGTACCGACGCGCAGGTCGTTGGGCAGGCGCGCGCGGGATGCGACGATGAGCGGGCGGGCTGCAGCAATGCCCAGCACCAGCAGTGCCCACAGCGCGGCGATGCCCGCCTGGCCCAGCCAGCCGGCGGCCAGCGCCGGCAACAACGCCAGCGGCGTGGAGACGACCAGGGCCCAAGGCAGGTGCACGCCGGCACGGTCGGATTCGCGCGGCAGCCAGCGGATGCCCTCGGTATCGGCATGCAGTACCAGCGCCGGGTCGGGGCGTCGTTGCCCCACGCGTTGCAGCAGCCAACTGCCGCCAAGGGCGGCGAGCAGGGCGGCGAGCACGGCCAGCGCCGGACCGGCCATGCGCAGCGATGCGCGCAGCGACGCGCCATCGCCCAGCACGGTGCGGAACGCCTCGTCGCCGAACACGGAGGCGGTGCCGTCGGCGGTCACCTTCAGTACTTGCATGCGTTCCTCGTCCACCACCAGCACGGCATCGCCCAGGCGCGCCAGTGCGACCGGGTTTTCCAGCCCGGCGACCGCGAGCGGTTCGACCGCGCCCGAGGCGTCGATACGTACCAGGGTGCCCTGGCGCCCCGCGGCATCGTTGAATGCCGCGATGAACCCGTCGCCGTCTCGCACGAAGCAGCAGGGCTGGTTGACCGGCGCGTGCTCGTCGCCGTCCGAAAAGGTGGCGAACGCCTCCGGCTCGTCGATGCCGCGCTTGTGCATGCGGTAGCGGCGGATCTCGTTGCTGCCGGCATTGGCGACGTACAACTGGTCGCCTTCCAGCCACAGGGAGCCCGGCCGGGTCAGGTCGCTGACCGGCATGTCGATGCGGCGGCCGTCCGGGAAGTAGCGTTGCACGCGCTCGGTATCGGTTTCGCTGAACCACAGGCGATTGGCTTCTGCAAACACGTGGACCGCGCCGCGCGGCGCGTACTCGTCGTCGCTGAAGAGGCTGCAGGCGGTGTCCGTGCAGCGCAGCAGGTCGCCGTCGGGATCCGGGCTGGCGAACAGTTCGTTGCCGACGAAGGCCAGGCCCGCGTGGCGCGCCTCCGGATCGAGCAGGTCCTCGTCGACACTGCGCGAGGCGCCGTCCGCGTCGAGGTGGTAGACCTTGCCGCTGCGTGCGACCGCGACGCGGGTGCCGGCCTCGTCCACGGCAATCGCCAGCGGCCCGACAATGCTCCCGGCATGGTGGCGCAGGAACAGCCCGGCGGCCAGCAGCGGCAGCGCGAGCACGATCAGCAGGGCGGGTTTGAGGAGCGCGTTCTTGAGCGAATCGGGATCGTGTCCCATGGGGTGTGGTTCCGGCCTTGGATTGCCTATCTTACGCCGGTGCAACCGACAGTCGGCAAGGTCACCCGGGAGGTGCGCAGCGCGCGTTCATCGGCCGGCTCAGGGCGCCGTGCCGATCCAGTCGCGCACCCCGTAGCGGGACAGGATTTCCGCGAGGCGACCGCTGGCGCGCAATGCCTCCAGACCCTGGTCGAGTGCCGCCGCCGTGGCGGGTGCATCGCCACGCGCCGGCGAGAAGGCAATGTACAGGGGTATCTTGTTGAGCTCGCCGGATTCGCGAAGCGCCGGTGCACCCTGGTCATGGCGCAGGGCCCAGTTGACCACCGTGCGGTCGTCGAGGAAGGCGTCGATGCGACCAGCGCGCAGCAACGTGAGGCCCTGCTGGACGGGGTCCGTCGAGTAAAGCACGTGCAGGCGTGCCGGGTCGGCGCGATGACGGGCAGCGTAATGGTCGAAACCGGGGCTGAAACTGTATTCGTTGGCGATGCCTACCACCACGCCTTCCAGCGAGCGCAGGCCACGGTAACGCCACGTATCGTCGGCGCGCACGAAGAACACGTTCGTGTTGCTGCCGATGGCTTGTTGCGGATAGACGAAGTCCGGGGTCGCCGCGGTGACCGTACCGATCACGCCGTCAATGCGCCCGGCACGGGCGGCATCGACCGCGCGTTCCCACGGCATCACGCGGTATTCGAGCAGGCGGCCGGACAGCGCCAGGGCCTCGCGGGCAAGTTCCACGGCATAGCCCGGCATGTTGCTGCCACTGTCGCAGGTGACCGGGCACCAGCGATCCGCGGCGAGTACCACGGTTCTGGCCGGCGGCAACGGCGCCTCGGGACCCCCTGCCAGGCTGTTGCTGCAAACCAGCCACAGCAGTGCGGCAAGCAGGCCGGTGAACTGCATCTCGGTCATCCTCCCTGGCACGCGGGCCTTGACCTGACTCAAGCGCTCGGCGTGTTGTGCACCGCATGATCATGCGCATGACTATACAACGCTTTTTTCACATGACTTTCATGGGGTTGCTGGCCGGGCAGGCCGGTGCGGCGGACGGCGTGTCGCCAGAGCTGGCGACACGCCAGGGCATTGCGCGCCCAGGCCGAGCGTGACCTGTACCGGGCCGAACTGCGTCTGCGGGCGGCGCAGGCCAGCCTCGCCGGTGACGGTGCGGCTGGTGAGGCAGGCGTTGCCCTGATCACTCCACCACGGCACCGGCGTTCAGCCGCGACTGGAATGCGTGGGTCCACATCGTCGCCACCGGGGCGGTGGCATCGAGTCCCAGTGCCAGCAGATGGCGGGCCATCGGGTGGCGCGCATCGCCCACCGACAGTCGTAGCGAGCCGGGCAGTGCCAGGCGGGTGGCGCCACGCGCATTCACGTTGGCGCGCAGCAGTTCGTGGTCGCGGTACGACAGCAAGGTCAGGCTGAGCGGTGCCACCGGCACCGACGGGCCGAGCCGCCCGGCCAGCTCCATCACCGGGATGCGTGTGCCCGGGCTCATCACCGCGCAACTGAAGTCGCGCCCGGACAGCCGGAACGGGATGTCGGTGACGAACTTCGGGTAGCCCCAGATCTCGCGGCCGGCGGCGTTGGCCGCGGCGGTGGTCACCGGCAGGTCGAGGATGTGGAAGGCGACGTGGCGCTCCTCCGGCTGGCGCAGCGTGCGCAGCAAGTCCGGCCAGCCGTGCAGCCGCTGTTGTTCGCCCTGCCGGCACACGGCAACGGCCAGGCCGACTTCGTTGTACACGCCCACCGAGGTGTCGCGGTACTCGAAGCAGGCCAGCGCGGCAAGCGCGCGGTTGCCGACGGTGAGCGCCGGCACCAGCGAGGTGCCGGAGAGCAGCGCCTCCACGCGGTCGCGCGCCGGCAGGAAGAAGGCGTAGAGCGCCGAGGTGTCGTAGTAGAGGATCGGCAGTTCCACCGGGCCTTCTGCGGTGTCCACGCGCGTGCGCGGCACCTGGAAGAACGGGTCGTCACGGGTGGCGCGTAAGGATTTCATCATGGTGTTCATTGCGTGCTTCCCGGGTGTGTGGCGGCGATGCGCGCCAGCAGGGAAGCCTGCTGGTCCTCGATCACTGCCAGGCGGTTGATCTGGTTGGTGCCCTCGAAAATGCGCGTCAGGCGGTTGTCGCGGAAGGTACGCTCGATGCGCTGGTCGTGGCGAATGGCAGCGCTGCCGAGCAGGTCCATGGCCGTTTCGATCACCACCTGCGCGCGGTCGGTCGCGTGGAACTTGCACAGCGCGGCACCGTCCTGGCGTGGCTTCCAGTTGCGCGCGTGGTGCCACACCAGTGCGCGGATGGCGCTTGCTTCCGCCTGCAGGTCGGCGAGTGTGGACTGCACCTGCTGCAAGTGCAGCAGCGGCCGGCCGGCCAGTTGCGTTTCACAGGCAAAGGCGGTCGCGATGTCCACTGCCTGTTGCGCGAAGCCCACCGCCATGGCAGCTACCGGCAGGCGCGACAGGTTCAGGGTGGCGCGCGCCAGTGCCCAGCCGTTGCGCAATCCGCCGACCACGCGCGTGTCGGGCACGAAGCAGTCGTCGAACTCGAGTTCGGCGGCGCCGGAGGCGCGCATGCCCATCTTGTGTTCGGTGCGTGCCACGCGGTAGCCGGCACTGCGGCTGTCCACCAGGAAGCAGGTCCAGCTGGCGTAACCTTCGCCTTCCAGTGCGGCGAATACGGCCACGTGGCGGGCGATGTCGCCGCCGCTGATGAACACCTTGCGCCCGTTGAGCCGCCAGCCACCGTTGGTGCGCCGTGCGGTGACGCCGGCATTCTGCGCCAACGCACCGTGGCCGTCCTCGGCATCCGAGCCGGCCGCCGGTTCGGTGATGGCGAAGGCGAACACCTGCGGATCGCCGGCAGCGGTGCTGCGGAAGGCCGGCAACACCACCTCGCGCAGGATGCGAAGGTCGCCGCTGAGCAACAGCGGGCACAGACCGAGGTTGTGCGCCGAAACCAGCAGCATCAGGCCGCCGTCGGCGCGCGCCAGTTCCTCGACGCGGATTGCCTGTTGCCAGGCCAGCGAGTGGGTGTACTGGCGCCACGGCGCGCTCCCCAGCGGTGCCGGCAGCAGGTCGGTGAGCAGGCCGGCGCGGGCCGCGCGGGTGAGCACGGCGCGCAAGGCCGGCGTGCTGGCGTGCGTGCCAGCCTGTTCAGTGTCGACGTATGCGGCGAGCGGGGCAATTTCCTGTGCGGCAAAGTCGCGTACGCGACGGCGCAGCGCCGCCAGCGGTGCCGGCAGGCGATCGGTGTCGACCTCCCAGGGATCGCGCGGTGAGTAGGCGGACACGGCGCGCAACAGCGGCACGCGGCGCAGCGCCGTCCACGGCGACAGCGGGTGGCCGGCAGCGAGGTGGCCGGGCAGGTGCGGCGCGTACGCGTCGATCACCTCGGGCAGCGCCGCCTGCGCGAAGTTCATGCCGGAGATCACCAGCGTCAACTCCGCCGGGCTGCCGCCCAGCACGCGCATCGTGTTGACCGCGCGCAGGCGATCCTCGACACCGGTGTCGCGCATGTAGCCGATGCCACCGTGTACCTGCATCGCGTTGTTCGCCGCGCGGCACAGAAGCGGCATGGCCTCGCGGCGCAGCACCAGTGCGGCGCGTACATCGTGGCGTGAGGTGCCGGCCTGCAGCAGCAGCGACTGCACGGTGGACAGTGCGCTGTCGGCCTCCGCCAGCAATTGCGCAACGCTGTCGTGCATGACGATCAGGCGGGCGCCCTGTTGGCGGATGGCGGCGTAGTCGCGGGCCAGGCGCACGGCCGGCGTGGCAGTGCCGAGTGCGATCGCCACCTGCGCCTGTTGCTGCGCGGTAACGAGCGCGGCCAGCATCGCGCGGGTGACGGGTGCGCTGATCGCATCATGCGCTGGTCGTACGCGCAGCGCGCGGCAACCATCCATGCCCATCGGCTGGTCGTCGGGAGATACGTGTGCGTCGTCGATGGTGAACAGCGTGATATGGGATCCATCGTCGCGCCAGCAGGGTGCGAGGATCCGGGTGACGCCGGGCGCCAGCAGCGCATCACGCGGCCGATCGCCCCAGTTGTCAGCGAGCAGCGCGTGATCGTTGGCGGCAGCGGGGCGGCCGGCCAGCCAGCGGCCCAGCGCACTGCGGCCGATGCCGTGGCTGCCGTCGAGGCAGAACGCCGCTGGCGGTGTGTCGGACAGTCCCGCCAACCGGGCGGCGGCACGCCCCAGCGTGAGTGCATGCAGATGCCAGGCTGCAGCCGGGACCACTTCCGCGAGCATAGCCAGTGCCTGCAGCGTGAATGCCGGCGCATCGCCGCTGGCCAGTTCATGCCACAGGCCGCATTCCGCATCGAGCAGGCCGGCGTCTTCGGCGGCCGAGGTCAATCGCGCGAAGTCGTCGGCTTGAGGTCGTACCGGCAGTGCCGGCCAGTTGCGTGCCACGGACTGCCGCGCGAAGGCGGCCACACCGGCCAGCAGTGCTTCGTCGGCAGCGAACGCGGCGTCCAGTGGCATGGCGGTCATCCTCGTCGGGACATGACCCGACCATAGACCCGTCGCCCTGCCAGGGGCATGCGCGAAGCGGCACGCGGGTTGCTCATTCCGGCCATCATGGCCGGACGGTCGGCGTGCCACCGTTCTGACCAAAGTCAAAAGATGGCTGGCCCGTTCCGCCACAGTAGGCGCGTGGCTGGCGGGCACGGGGTGTGCTGCGTACCAGCGGGTTGACGCGGAGGAAAACATGGCCCTGGCCGTACAGCAAAGTATTACCAGCCCGGAAGACGTGATGACCTACCCGCTGGGTGGGTTGGCACGCGTCTATCGCCAGGCTGCGCGCGGCCAGGTGCCGGTGGAGGAATTACTGGCCGGCACCGGCCTGCAGCCTGATGACCTGGCCTACCCGGAACGCACCATCAATGCGTGGCAGGAATATGCCTTCGTGCACAACCTGCTGGCGGCCAGTGCCGATCCGCAGGTGGGCCTGGTGGCAGGCAGTTGCTACCGCCTGGGCACGTTCGGCGTGCTGGGTACCGCGGTGGCCAGTTGCGAAACCGCCGGCGAGGCCCTGGCGCTGTTCCTGCGCTACATCGACCTGAGCTTCACGCAATTCAATGTGACGCTGGTATCCGACGGCGATGACTGGGTGCGCATCCGCTTTGCCGACCGCGTGCCACTGGGCGACCTGCGCAACTACTTCCTCGACCGCGACATGGCCTGTGCGGTGACCATCGTGCGCGACAGCGTGGGGGTGGCGCAGGCCGACGGCCTCGCCGTCGCCACCCGCCGCGCCGACCCTCGCTGGCAGCAGGCCTGCCAGCGCATCCTTGGCGTGGCCGGCGAAGTGGCCGCGGCGCATGACGAGGTACGCATTCGCCGCGAGTTGCTCGCCACGCCGCTGCCGCTGGCCAACGCGCTGCAGCGTCGCACCTTCGAACAGCAATGCCGCTTTGAGTCTTGGCGCCGCCGGCAGTCGCCGTCCTCGACGCTGGTGCGCGTCTGGCAGGTGCTCGCCGCCAGCGCCCGTGTGCCGGGTGGCGAGGAGGTGGCGCGTGCCCTGGCGATCAGCGAGCGCACGCTGCGCCGGCGGTTGATGGCCGAGGGCACCGGCTTCCAGGAAGTGCTGGACCACTACCGCGAGGCGCGCGCCCGTGAACTGCTGGTGTCGTCGCGCGAGCCGGTGGAGCGCATCGCCGACCGCCTGGGCTACAGCGAGGCGTCGGCGTTCATCCATGCCTTCAAGCGCTGGACCGGCTTCACGCCGGGGGCGTTCCGGACGCGGGGGCGCTGAACGGGGGGATTGGCAGGATGGGGAGGTCGAGTTGATAGTATCGGCACCCTCGTACCGTCCCGGGAACCGCCATGTCCACGCCTGTCATTGCCATCGCCGCCAACCCCGCCCTCGACGAGGCCATCGAGGCCTTTCGCCGCGCGCTCAGCCACAACAGCAAGCCTGCCGAGGCGTACATCCACTACATGGGCTGCCTGACCGACCGGCTGATCGGCCTGTTCATGCTGGAGCCGGTGGAAATTGCCCAGGTCAGCCCGACACAGCGCAAGATCGTCGATTTCGCGGTGGATACCGGCAGCAAGGCGTCTTCCATGCTGACCGCGCAGATCTGGAAGAAGGTCAGCACTGCGCAATTCGCCGCCGTGTCGCGTGACCTGGACAAGATGTACTGGGCGGCCGGCGCCGACAACGGTGACGTGCCGCAACTGTACTACCCGGCGGATGCCTTCTTCGCGCAGAACTACCAGAAAGTCATCGATGCCTGCGCCGCCGGCCGCGGCCGCCAGGAACTGGACCTGATGCTGCAGGTGCTGAACCGCATGGTCGACGACGTGCTGCAGAAGTTCTTCCTCGACCAGACGCGCCACATCGAGATCGGCTTCATCACCCGCAAGGCGCTGGACGTGTCGATTGCCGGCACCCGTTCGGCCTGCCATGCGGTGATGCAGAAAGTGGTGAAGGACTTCAGCGACCAGCAGCTCAAGGACTTCATGAGCCACTACGCGCAGACGCTCAAGCACAAGTGACGTCCGGCCACGGCCGGGCGCGTGACATCGGGAGGTGACATGCGGGTTCCGGCTGAAGGCTTCATCCTGGCGTTGTTGCGTCATGCGCCGTTCGATCCGCAGCGATTGTTGCTGGAGCGGTTGCTGCGCGAGGCCTACCCCGATGCCCTGCGCGACGGCGCCTTCGCGCCCCTGCGCGGGCGCTGGTTGCGCATCGAGCTGGTTGGCGATGACGGTCGCGCGGGTCCCGGCTGGAACGTCACGCTGGGCAGCCGCGGCCTGATCGTGGTGGCCGGTCCGGTGGCGTGGGACGTGCGCATCGCAGCGTCGATCGATGATTTCGTGCTGCTGGCCAACCAGCAGGCTGATCCCGACATGCTGTTCTTCCAGCGCCGGCTGGTGATCGAGGGTGATACCGCGCTGGGCCTCGCCGTGAAGAACCTCATCTTCGGCAACGAACTCGCCGGTGCGCCGGCGGAAATCGCGCGCCTGTTGTGGCGCGCGCGTAGCGCGCTCAACCGGCCGGCGCTGGCGACTCAGGCCGGCGCCATGCCCGCCTTGCCGAACCAGTAACCGTTGCACAGGTCGGCGTCGGTGACCGCCAGTGGCGCCGGCGTGCGTGCCTGGGCGATAAGCCGGTCGATGGTCGGCCAGTCGTCAGGCGTTGACGGGCTGATGCGCAGCGCGGCGATGCCGCGACGACGGATGTCGGCGGCTTCGCCGAACAGGTTGCAGTGGCGTTCCGATTGCGTCTGGATACCGTTGATGCGGAATAGCGGCATGCCGTCGCGGGTGGCAAGCATCAGCCCGTCCACGGTATCGCCGCAGCGGAAGCCGCACTGGTCCTTGGGCAGGTCGTACGCGCGGGCGGTGAAGCAGCGCGCCGAATGCGCCAGCGGTAGCCGCCCCCAGGCCAACAGTTCGGTGGACATGGCCAGGCAGCGTGCGCGCGCGGCGTCCACCACGTCGGTGATGGCGTCGCGCGACAGTTCCACTGGTGGCACCCAGCGTATCGCTCCGCGCGCGGCCAGCACCGCCAGTGTCTCGACGTTGTAGACGTTGAGCGTGTGGCCGGCCACGAAGGGCACGCCGGCCTCGCCGGCCAGTTGCACGGCGCCGAGGTCGTTGGCCTCGAGCAGCACGCCGGGGTGTGACGCCAGTGCGCGGACCTGCCGGCGCAACTGGCCGAGCTCGCTCTCCGCCTCGATCAACGCCAGTGACGACAGCACCACCTGCTTGCCGGTGCCGGCGGCGAGGTCGCCCGCCAGCGCCAGCCAGTCGTCGGTGCGCAGCGCGCGGCGCTTGGAACACACGGTTTCACCCACGTAGAGGATGTCGGCGTCGCTTTCGGCGGCGCGCGCGTAGAAGCCCAGCAACTGTTCGCGATTCCAGTAGTAGAGCACGGGGCCGATTGCGACCTGCAGGCGATCGGTGTTCATGGCGGACCTCATTGCCAGGCGCGATGGTAGGCGCCGAGGGTGGTCTGCGCGCCTTCCGACAGCGATGCGAGGGCAGCGTCCCAGGCCGGCAGCACGCAGTAGCCGACCGGGTCACGCGCAGCGCTGTCGATGGCGGCGCGCCAGGTGCGCGCCACTTCGGCGACGTAGGCGGGCGCACGCTGGCGTCCCTCGATCTTGATGGCGCGCACGCCGGCGGCGATCAACTGCGGCAGCAGCGCCAGCGTGTTGAGGCTCACCGGTTCCTCCAGCGCGTGGTACAGGCGGTCCTCGACGCGGAAGCGGCCCTTGCACAGCGTGGGATAGCCGGCCTTCTCGCCGGAGCCGTAGCGGTCGATCAGCAAGCCGGCGAGGCGCGATTCCAGTGCATCGGCGGTCTGCGTCCAGGTGACCGCGCTGGCCGGCGAGCAGGCGCCGCAGGTGTTGGGGCTTTCGCCGGTCAGGTAGGAGCTCAGGTAGCAGCGTCCTTCGGCCATGATGCACAGCGAGCCGAAGCCGAATACCTCGATTTCGCAGGGGGCCTTGGCGGCCACTGCCTCGACCTGCGCCATCGACAGCACGCGCGGCAGCACCGCACGCCGCACGCCGCAGGCCTCGACGTGGAAGCGCAGCGCCTCGATGTTGGTGGCCGACGCCTGCACGGACAGGTGGCGCGGCAGTTGCGGGTGCGCGCGCCGCGCGTAACCGAGCACGCCGGGATCGCCGGCAATGAGCGCGTCGACGCCGGCACGGGCACCGGTGTCGACGGCGGCCTGCCAGCGTGGCATGGCCGCCTGCTGCGGGTAGGTGTTGACCGCGAGGAACACCCGCACGCCGCGCGCATGCGCGAATGCCACGGCGTCGGCGAGGTTGCGGGCGTTGAAGTTCAGGCCGGGGAAATGCCGCGCGTTGGTGTCGTCGGCCAGGCCGAGGTAGACGGCATCGGCACCGGCTTCCACGGCAGCTTTCAGCGACGGCAGGTTGCCGGCGGGGCAGACCAGTTCGGGCTTGTTGCTCATGCGGCGGACTCCTGGATGGCGCCCGCCCTCAGGCTGGCGACGCGCGCGGCAATGTCATTGATCACCGACCACTTTTCCGCGCACCAGTCGGGGCCCAGCAACATGTCGCCGCGCGCGGTACCGGTCAGGCGGTGGAACACCATGTTGTCCGGGCAGGCATGCACCAGTTGCGCGGTTGCCTCCACGTAGCGCTCGCGGCTGACCGGCCGGTAACGGCCGGCGCGCAGGTCGTGCGCCAGCAGGGTGTTGCGCACCACGTGCAGCGGGTGGATCTTCAGGCCGTCGGTGCCGTGTGCCAGCACCAGCTCCAGGCTGGCTTGCCAGTGGAATTCCTCCTCGCCGGGCAAGCCGAGGATCAGGTGCGTGCACGTCTGCAGCCCGCGGCGCTGTGCCCGCCGGACGGCGTCGGCGTAGTCGGCGAATCCATGGCAGCGGTTCACGCGATCGAGCGTGGCATCGAACGCCGATTGCAGGCCGAGTTCCAGCCACACCTCGTGGCCGTCGTCACGCAGCCGTGCGAGCAGGTTCAGCACCGGTTCCGGCACGCAGTCGGGGCGGGTGCCGATCGACAGGCCGATCACGCCGTCGCACTCCAGCGCGCCGCGGTAGAGCTGCTCGAGTGTGCGTACGTCGTCGTAGGTGTTGGTGTAGGCCTGGAAGTAGGCAAGGTAGCGGTCCTGCGGGCGCGCGTGGCGGATGGCGGCCTGGCCGCGGGTGACCTGCTCCTGCACGGATAGCCTGCGACTGGCCGGCGAGAAGGAGCGGTTGTTGCAGAACGTGCAGCCGCCGATGCCCTTGGAGCCGTCGCGGTTCGGGCAGGTGAAGCCCGCATCGATGCAGATCTTGTGCACGCGTACGCCGTGGCGCTCGCGCATGGCGCGGCCGAAGGTGAGCACTACCTGGTCGAGGTTCATGCCGGAAGCTATCCCTGTGCGGATACGGCGCGGCAAGGATGCGCCCGGACGGCAAGGCTGGCTTGATCTTGGTCAAGTGCGCCTTGCCGGCGGAGAAGGCGGCACGAGATCGCCTCCCGCTGGTGCTCACAGCGGATCAAGTTCCAGCCACTGCGCGGCAAACGCCTTGAGGCCCGCGCGCTCGCTGGCGCTGCCGTCCCAGGTCGCCACGGTGAAGCGGCGCGGTCCGGTTGGTTGCGGGCCGGAAATCGCAACCCGCCAGCTGCCGTCCAGCCACGCAGCGTGCGCGCGGAGGCCCGCCTGCGTCAGTGCGGTGATGGTGCCCGGTCCTCTTGCCTGCAGCACCTCGACGCGGCCGTCGGCGCGCCAACTCCAGATCAGCGCCGGGCTGTCTGGCATGCCCATGGTGGCAAACGGCGTGTTTGCGTCGCTGGGGAAGAGAATTGCGCAGCGGTCCAGGAACGTGTCTGGCCCGGCGAAGCGCGCCTGCGGCGATGGCGCCTTCCAGTCCAGCATCACGGTGAGGTTGTGGCGCGTCTGCCAGGTGCGGATGCCGATGTCACGCGGCTTGCCCCACTCGCCGTCGCGATAGGCTTTCTGCAGGTATTCCGACGTCTGCATGCCGGCCGGCGTGGCCACGGTTTGCAGTGAAACGCGGCGTGCGCGTTGCCAGGCGGGATCCTCCACGCTGGCCGGTTCGAACACACTCTTGAAACTCGCGAGGGTCGTCATGCGTGAATCCTCGTTGCAAGGTCCGTGCGGACCCGGGTGGATGGCGGCGTAAACGGAAAGCGCCGCTTACGTTTACTGCGCTGCAAAATCAACAGGCGTTACTGATTCTGGCGACGCGAGCCTGCATCGATTTGACGATTATCAAGTCGCGGGAGGTGGCGGGCAGGGATTCTGGCCGGGCGGTATACACCGTGTATTTCCCGGTCATGAGGTCGCCCATGCAGGCAGTCCTTCCCGAAGACGTGGCGAGCGTGGCGGAGTGGTTCGTCCACGTGCTCGATTATCCCGCCGACACGCCCATGCCGGCGCCGGCGGCCTTGGCGCGCTGGTTGACCGATGCCGATGGCGTCGCGGCGGCGCGCGAGCGCGTCGTCTACTGCGGCTTGTTCGATATCGGCAACCCCGAGCCGCCGGTGCCTTTGCTGGAAAGCCACTACCACCAGGATCCCATGGCGCGCTTGCGCCGGGTGGTGAACTTCTACCGCACCTATGGCGTGGTGCAGGAAGCGAACCGCGCGCCGGACCACCTGTGCGTCGAACTGGCTTTCCTGGCATATCTCGCGCGGGTGGCGATGATGTATCCGGCGCGCGCAGACGTCATCGAGGCGCTACGCGCGTTTGCACGCCTGCACCCGGGCAGTTTCTCCGCCCAGTGCGTACGTGCGCTGGCGCGCCACGACACCGGCGGCGTCTATCGCAACCTGTTCGAGGCCATGGACCGCTTCCTGGCCGATGTCGGTGGTGAACGCGTCATCCCGCTCGCACCCGACCGGCAACCTGGCGACGCAGTGAGGTGCGCATGAAGTCCGATCGTCGATCCTTCCTGAAGATTTCCGCCGTGGGCGCGGTGGCCGCCGCCGCGGCCGGACTGCCGTTGTGGCACATGCGCCGAGCCGCCAGCACGGGCCTTGGTGATGGCCGCCCGCCGCGCACGGTTGCGCCGCTGGACAACTGGCAGGATCTCTACCGGCAACGCTGGACCTGGGACCACGTTGCCAAGGGCTCGCACGGCTGGTTGAACTGCCGCAGCGCCTGCGAATGGGATATCTACGTCAAGAAGGGCGTGGTGGTGCGCGAGGAACAGACCGCGCAATACGAATCCAGCGAGCCGGGCGTGGTACCGGACTTCAACCCGCGCGGCTGCAACAAGGGTGCGTGCTACACCGAGGTCATGTACGGGCCCAGCCGCCTCACCGTGCCGCTCAAGCGCGTCGGCGAGCGCGGCAGCGGCCAGTGGGAGCGGGTGAGCTGGGACCAGGCGATCGACGAGATCGCGCACAAGATGGTGGATATCGCTGAAAAGTACGGCACCGACTCGGTGGTGCAGGATCTCGGTCCGCACTTCGACAACGGCCCCACCACCGCCGGGCGCATCCGCTTCTTCAACAAGTTCGGCGGCGTGATTCCCGACGACTGGGCGGAGATCGGCGACCTCAACCTCGGTGCGACGCTGACCTTCGGCTTCCCCCACGTCGGTGGCTCCAGTGACGAGTGGTTCCTGTCGGACTACCTCGTGGTGTGGATGATGAACCCGTCGGTGACGCAGATCCCTGATGCGCACTTCCTTTACGAGGCGAAATACAACGGCGCGAAGCTGGCGGTGATCGACCCGATCTACAGCGCCACCGCGACGCATGCCGACCTGTGGATCCCGGTGGCGCAGGGCACCGATGCCGCGCTGGCGCTGTGCATTGCCCGCCACATCTGGGAGTCCGGCAAGCACGACGAGAAATACCTGCAGGAGCAGAGCGACCTGCCGGTGCTGGTACGGCTGGACACCGGGCGCTTCCTGCGCGAAGACGACATGGTCGCCGGCGGGCGCGAGACGGTGATGTTCGTGCACGACCGCAAGACCAACGCACGCGTGCCGGCGCCGGGCAGCGAAGGCCTCACTGATCAGCCGATGCTCCATCTGGGCGAACTGGACCCGGCGCTCGAAGGCGGTTGGGACGTGCAACTGGCTGATGGAAAGACGGTGCAGGTGGTCACCGTCGGCACGCTGTTACGCGAGCAACTGGCGCTTTACAGCGTGGAGGCCACGGCGAAGATCACCGGCCTGCACTCGGCCATGATCACCAGGCTGGCCGAGGGCTTCGCCAACGCCGAGCGCCCGATGATCCTGTCGAGCTGGGGCAGCAACCGCTATTTCCACTCGGACCTGATGAATCGCGCCAAGATCCTCTGTCTGACGCTCAAGGGCGCCATCGGCAGGCGTGGCGCCGGCTACCACTCCACCGGCTGGTTTTCCATCGACGGCTTCGACCTCGCCTCTGAAGCCGACAAGCCCGGTGTCGGCGGCCTGTTGGGGCTGCTGACGCACGCGTTCTCACCCGGCGAGATGTGGGCCATCGCCACCGACCTGGTGGCGAAGCGCAAGACGCTGATGGAGGTGACGCGCGAGCAGACGCAACTCCTGATGGACAAGGAGGCCTGTGCCACCAACAGCGCCTCCATCAACTACAACTATCAGGGTATCAAGGACAAGCTGGCTGCCTACCAGGACAACTTGTATCCGCAGCCCACCGAAGCGTACGTCAATGAGGCACAGGCCAGGGGCTGGATGCCGCTCTACCCTCGCAAGCAGGTAAAGGCGTGGTTCACCGGCGGCAACAACGTGTTGCGACGCACCAACATGACCGGCGAGTTCATGGCCAACCTGTGGACCAACCTCGACTTGGCGGTCGACGTGAATCCCAAGCTGACCTTCACCGGCATGAATGCCGATTTCGTACTGCCGGCGGCCGGCTACTACGAGAAGCCGGGCATCAAGTACCCGGTCGCCTACGTCCCTTACCTGCACTACTGCGACGCCGCCATTCGCCCGGTGGGCGAGGCGAAGAACGAGTGGGAGATCTACTTCCTGCTCGCCGAGCGCATCCAGCAGATCGCCCGCGAGAAGAACCTGGCGCCGTTCGATGGCTGCGGCAAGCGCGAGATCGACCTCAAGCAGATTGCCGAGCGCTATTCGTTCGGCCGCGAGTTCGGCGCCGGCGATGTCGAGAAGGTCATGCAGAACATCCTGGACCTTTCGCCGGCCGCCGGCGGTGCCTCGGTGCGCGAACTGAAGGAATCGGGCATCACCAAGTACGCGGAGACCGGCGCAATCGCTTACCAGAACCAGCTGTACAACGCCGAATGGAAGGGCGAGGGGGTGTTGCAGGCGCTGCAGCACTTCATCAAGGACAAGTGGCGCTGGCCGACACTCACCGGGCGCCAGCAGTTCTATATCGACCACCCGTGGTTCGTCGGCGGCGGCGAGTCGCTGCCGACGTACAAGACCAGCCCGAAGGCGGGCGGCGACTACCCGTTCCAGATGGTGTCCTGCCATGCGCGCTGGAGCGTGCACAGCATCTGGCGCGACACGCCGATGATGCTGCGCCTGCAGCGCGGCGAGCCGGTGATGTACCTGAACCCGTCGGACATCACCCGACTGGATATCCGCGACGGCGACTACGCCGAGTTCCACAACGACCACGGCGCGTTCCAGATGCGGGTCAAGGAGTCGACCATGGTGCGGCCGGGCGTCGCCTATTACTTCCATGCCTGGGAGCCTTACCAGTTCAAGGACCACAAGTCCTACAAGTGGATCACACCGGGCCTGATGAAGCCCATGCACTTCGCCGGCGGTGAAGGGCACGTGCAGTGGCGCTTCGCCATCTGGGAACCCGGATCCGCCGTGCAGGACACGCGCGTGGGTATTCGTCGCATCGCTGACCAGCAGGCCGCGGCTACCGCGGGAGGTGTTGCATGAACCGGCAACTGGCGATGGTGCTGGATCTCAACAAGTGCCTCGGCTGCCAGACCTGCACCGTGGCCTGCAAGAAGTTGTGGAACCAGGACCAGGGCACCGACTACGCCTACTGGAACAACGTGGAGACGGCACCCGGCAAGGGCTTTCCGCGGCTATGGCAGGAAACAGGCGGCCGCAACGCCGACGGCTCCGTCAAGCGCGGCGAAATTCCGTCGCTCGATGCGGACTACGGCAGGGCGTGGAAATTCAACCACGACAAGACCTTCTTCAAGTCCAATGGTCCGCGCGAATGGCTGAAGCCCGAGAGCGGTACGCAGTGGGGCCCGAACTGGGACGAGGACCACGGCGCCGGCGCCTACCCGCAGGAGAACCACTACTTCTACCTGCCGCGCCTGTGCAACCACTGCACGCATCCGGCTTGCCTCGATGCCTGCCCGCGCGGTGCCATCGAGAAGCGCAGTGACAACGGCATCGTGCTGGTCAACCAGGACCAGTGCCACGGCTACCGTTTCTGCGTCGAGGCCTGCCCGTACAAGAAAGTCTATTTCGATCCCAAGCGCCAGGTGTCGACCAAGTGCATCTTCTGCCTGCCGCGCATCGAAGAGGGCGTGGCGCCGGCCTGCGCACGCCAGTGCCCGGGTCGCCTGCGCTTCGTCGGCTTCCTCGACGACCCTGCCGGTCCCATCCACAAGCTGGTGAACGAATACAAGGTCGCCATCCCGCTGCACCCGGAGTTCGGTACCGGTCCGAACGTGTACTACGTGCCGCCGCTGTCGCCGGAAGGCATCGACGACGAGGGTCGCCCCACCGGCAAGCCGCGCATCCCGCCGGCCTACCTCGAATCGTTGTTCGGCCCGGCCGTGCATGACGCCATGGCGCGCCTGGCCGCCGAGCGCGAGAAGACGACGCGTGGCGAAGGCAGTGCGGTGATGGACTTGCTGATTGCCTACGACTGGTCGAAGAACTTTGCCCTCGACGACGCGCGCACCCGGGAGGTGATCTGACATGAAGACGACCGTCACCCTGATCGCGCCGCCCACCGCCATGCAACCCGGTGGGTACATCGCCACCGCCTACGCGGATCGCTCGCAGCCGGGCACCTCGCGCGCCGACCTCGAGGTGCAGGAGAGCACCGCGGGCTGGACCGTGGCGCTGCGCTGGCGTGCCCCGCAGGCGGTGATCGATGCCACCGACAACCCGCGCCAGTTCATCGACGGCGCGGCGCTGTTCGCCCCCACCGTGAAGGACGCGCCGTGGATCTCCATGGGCACGCCGGACATGCCGCTGGAAGGCGTGCTGTGGCGTGCCGATCGGGCGCAGCCCTGGCGGGTGTCTGCGCAGGGCCTCGGCAGCGTGCAGCGCGCCGAGGCGCCGGCAGGCTGGACCACCGCGGCCCGTTACGCCAACGGCACGTGGCAACTCACCTTCACCTTGCCGGCGTTTGCCGCGCTCACCGTGACGCGACAGCTGGGCTTTGCCGTCTGGCAGGGCGCGCAGTCCGAGCGCGCCGGCCTGAAGTCGGTGACACCCGGCTGGATCAACCTCTGACACCCCACACAACAACACAACGGGCGGCGCCGTGCGGGCGCTGCCGGAGGCAGACACGATGACCCTCAACCGGCGTGATTTCCTCAAGGCGTCCTCGGCCGGCTTCGTCGCCGCGGCCCTGGCACCCAACGGCTTCCTGCGTGCGAATGCCGCCCTGGCCGCGGACATGCCCGAGCCACCGCAGTTCCTGTCGGTGGAGGAAATCTACCGGCGCCAGTGGCGCTGGGACCGCATCGTCAAGGCCAGCCACGGGCGTTCCAACTGCATGTCGGCATGCAGCTGGGATATCTACGTGCGCGACGGCATCATCTGGCGCGAGGAGCAGAACCGCGTCTATGAGTCGCAGGAAGAAGGCGTACCCGACTTCAACCCGCGCGGCTGCCAGAAGGGCGCCTGCTACTCCGAGCAGACCTATTCACCGTTGCGCGTACTGCATCCGATGAAGCGCGTCGGGCCGCGCGGTTCCGGCCGCTGGGAGCGCATCAGCTGGGACGAGGCCTACACCACCATCGCCGACCGCATTGTCGACACGCTGGCGGAGAACAAGCCGCAGAAAATCGTCTATGACCACGGCACCACCAACCTGGATTTCGGCCCGGACCAGATGTGGGAGTCGCGGCTGTTCACGCTGCTGTCCACCACGGAGCTCGACTCCTGGGGGCTGGTCGGCGACGAGATGATGGGCGCCATCCAGACGCTCGGCATGCAGAACATCGAGGGCTCCAGCGACGACTGGTTCCACTCCGACTACATCGTGGTGTGGATGGGCAACCCGGTGTACTCGCGCATCCCCGACGCGCACTTCATGACCGAGGCGCGCTACAACGGCGCGCAACTGGTGTGCCTGTCGCCGGACTTCTCGGCCACCGCCAGCAAGGCGGACCTGTGGATCCCGGTCGAGCCGCGCACCGACGCCGCGGTGGCCATGGCCGCCGTGCACGTCATCATCAACGAGAAGCTGTACAAGGAAGACTACGTCCGCCAGTACACCGACCTGCCGTTCCTGATCCGTGAGGACAACGGTCACTTCCTGAAGGTGCAGGACATCCATCCATCGGCGAAGGGAAAGTTCCGTTACTACGCCTGGGACCGCAAGGCCAACGCGCCCTTCGAGATGCCCGGCTGCTGGGACCACGATGCCGAGGTTACCAAGCTGCCGGACGACGTGGATGTCGCGCTCGACGGCCGCTACGAGGTCACGCTCGCCGACGGCAGGAAGATCAATGTGCGCACCAACTGGAACGTGCTGGTCGAGCGCGTGCAGAAGTGGGCGCCGGAAATGGTGGCCGGCGAGACGAAGGTCAACCCGGAGACCATCCGCAAGTTCGCGCGTGACTTTGCAAACGCGAAGTCGCCGATGATCTACGCGAGCTGGGGTGCAGGCAAGGGCTATCACTGCGACCTGGAACAACGCCTGAAGATCCTCATGTGCGCGCTGGCCGGTTCGCACGGCAAGCCCGGTGGCGGCTACCGCGTCGCCGGTTGGTACACGCCGGAAGGCTGGCCGGTGGTGTCCTACGGCCAGGCCGAAACGGTCGGCGAGGAATTCAAGGGTGTGCAGCGCTTCATTTCGGTGCTCGAGGCGACCGGACTCGACACCAACGAGACGCTGCTGCGCGCGATGATGAACGTTTCCACCGAGGACCCGGTATTCCTGGAGAACATGTCGCAGGCGATGCGCATCGCCGCGGTGCCGGCCATACCGTTCTACTACATGCTGGAGCCGGACTGGCAGCAGACCATGGCCCAGGTCGAGGACCGCACCTACCCGCGTCGCCTCGCCGAGTACATGAACGAGGCCCTCCAGTCCGAGGGCTACAAGAACATCCCGCACATGACGCATGCGGAGATCCCCAGCGTTTTCATCTTCACCGGATCCAACCCGCTGCGCCGCCTGTGGCGCCACGATGCCATCGAGAAGGGCCTGTGGTCGAAGATCGACCTCGTGGTCGGTGTCACGCCGCAGCTCAACTACACCTCCCTGCACGCCGATATCCTGCTGCCGTCGGCCGGGTGGTACGAGAAGCTCGGCATCAAGTACTGCTCCACCTACATTCCCTACCTGATCATCAACGACAAGGCCATCGAACCGCAGGGCGAGAGCAAGTGCGAGTTCATCATGATGGGCGAACTGGCGAAGAAGATCACCGAGCGCGCGATCGCCAAGGGCAAGACCGAGTTCACCGACCTGTTCGGCCGCCGCAAGGACCTGTCCACGCTCTACAAGCAGTGGTCCTACAACGACAAGTTCCCGCCCACCGACGAGGGCAAGGAAAAGGCGTACGACTTCCTGCTCACCGTATCGGCCATCTCCAACCCGTATTTCATGTCGATGCTGCGCGAGCATGGACTGGGCCGGGCGCTGAAGGAGGCCTTCGGCGACAACACCACGCTGGCACAGCTGCGTCGCGAGGGCGCGGTGAAGATCCGTTCCACCGGCAAGTACTCGGCGATCAACGCCGTGGGCAGCGAGATGGAGGAAGGCAAGACCATCACGCCGCACATCTGGTTCATCCGCGACCACAAGCGCTACCCCACGGCCACCGGTCGCATGCAGTTCTATATCGACCATCCCTGGTACGTGGAGTCCGACGAGGCACACCCGACCTACAAGCCGTCGCCGGCCCTGGCCGGCAACCAGCAGCAGTTCTACCTGTCCGGCGGCCACACGCGCTGGTCCATCCACTCGCAGTGGCGCGAGAGCCCGACCATGCTGCGCCTGCAGCGCGGCGAGCCCGTGCTGTGGGTGTCGGTCGAGGACGCACGGCGGCTGGACATCGCCAACGGCGAAACCATCGAGATGTACAACGAGTTCGGCTCCTGCCAGTGCCAGGCCAAGGTCGCCGCGGCGATGCGCCCGGGCACCGTGCTGATGTACCACGCCTGGCAGCCCTGGCAGTTCCGCAACGGTGTCTCCGACAAGACGCTGTACGGCTCGCCGATCAAGCCGCTGCACATGGTCGGTGACTATGCCCAGCTCAACTACCGGCTGGCGGGTGCGCAGCCGGGCCATGCGCCGCGCGATACCCGCGTGTCGCTTCGCAAGATCACTGCCTGAGGAGCATCGCCATGGGTTTCTCGATGGTCATCGACCTGAACAAGTGCATCGGTTGCCAGACCTGCACGGTGGCGTGCAAGCGCCAATGGACTTCCAACGAAGGGCAGGAAGCCACCTGGTTCAACCACGTGGAGACCAAGCCCGGACGCGGCTGGCCGCGCGACTTCCACGACATGACGCCGCCTGCCGGCGTGTACGCGCAGCAAGGCCTGAAGGGGCGCATTCCCATGCTCGCGGAGAGCGGCGGCCGCTGGCAGTTCGACCTGGAGAGCCTGAAGCCCGGTCGCTACGACCCGCAGAAGCCGCTGGCACCGAAGACGGCGGAAAAGGGCAACGCGCCGGACTGGGGTCCGAACTGGGAAGAGGACGAAGGCGGCGGGGTGTTCCCCAATTCCTATTTCTTCTACCTGCCGCGCCTGTGCAACCACTGCGAGGAGCCGGCCTGCAAGAAGGCCTGCCCGCGCAACGCCATCACCAAGCGTGATGACGGCATCGTGCTGGTCGATGAGCCGAACTGCCGTGGCTATCGCTTCTGCGTCGAGGCCTGCCCGTACAAGAAGCTCTACTTCAACCCGCAGCTGGGCATTTCCCAGAAGTGCATCATGTGCTTCCCGCGCGTGGAGAAGGGCCTGCCGCCGGCCTGTGTCGGCAGTTGTGCCGGTCGCGCGCGCCACTTCGGCCTGCTGGAGGATCCGGAGTCGCCCACCCACCGCCTGGTGAAGAAATTCGGCATTGCCTTGCCGCTGTATGCGGAGAAGGGCACCCAGCCGAACGTCTTCTACGTACCGCCGTTCTCCGCCACCGGCTTCAATGCCGACGGCACGCCCAATGGGCAGCAGCGCATCCCCATGGACTACCTCAAGGAGCTGTTCGGCGAGGAGGTCGAGCAGGTGATGGCGACGCTCAACGCCGAGCGGGCGAAGAAGGCGCGCGGTGAGCCCAGCGAGATCATGGACGAACTGATCCGCTACACGTTCAACGAGGCGTGGAAACTGCCAGCGGAAGAGGAATTCGGCAAGCATGTCTGATGCAGCGTAACGCTGCTCTGCTGTTCAACGGAATCAACCGAAGCGAGGAAACACCATGAGCGAAATGCCCAAACTCGAATCCTTAAGCATGAAGGCCTCACTGGTCGTCTGCGCGATGGCGGTACTGTCGCTGGCGCTGATTCCGGTGGCCGGCACCACGGACCTGGGCACGCCCGGTGCGGTGTTCGGCGTGCTGCTGATCGTGTCCATCTGCATCCTGCACGCCATCGCCACCAAGGGTTACCGCAAGGCGCTCGGCTTCGTCGCGGTCGCCGCGGTCATTGCCTGGTTCGTCGAGTACATCGGCTGCAACTACGGCTGGTGGTTCGGTGACTACGAGTACACCGACGAGCTGGGTCCGCGCATCGGCAACGTGCCGATCATGGTGGTTATCTCCTGGGAAGGCGTCATCTATCCGTCGATGATCCTCGTCGACGAACTGATCGGACGAAAGGGCGCCGTGTCGCGCGGCCAGCACCTGGTGCACATCCTGCTGGCGTCGCTGGCCACCGGCCTGGTGGTCACGGCCTGGGACTTCCTGGCCGACCCGGTGTCGGTGAACAACGGCTTCTGGAAGTGGGACAACGGTGGCGGCTATGTGCCGGACATCCACGGCGGCATTCCCTTCAGCAACTTCGGCCTCACCGGCTGGGTCGGCGCGGTGTTCATGATCAGCGTGCTTTACCGGTTCGTGTTCACCGACGAGAAGTCGCCCACGCTGCCCACCGCGTCGGCCACGCTGACTGCCACGGCGCTCTACACCGCCTGGTTCTGCAACGCGGTGTACGCGAACCTGCACTGGGCGTCGGTCAACCCGGCCTTCTACCAGGCCGCCTTCGTGGGCTGCTTCGTGATGGGGCCGGTGGTGCTGTTCGGCTGGACGCGCGTGTTCATGGCCAGGATCGCGGCCGGCAAGTCCTGAGGGCGCGGTGCCGGACCCGCAGGGGTCCGGCAACTGCCCCGGCCTGGTCAACCGGCGCGCAGGATCGCGTCGCCCAGCACGTAGTTGTGCATGTCGCTGGTCACCTGGTCGGCGCAGTCCATGCCGCTCTGGCAGGCCAGCTCGGTGCCCACGCCACGCGCGTGTCCGCCGCAGTCGCCGGCAATGTACAGGCCCTTCACCGGCGTGTTGTGCGCCGGCCGCTTCAGGCCCACCTGGTCCGGCGTCTGGCTGGTGGTGATCGCCGAGCCGTTGCTCTTGCCGATCCACGCAGCCAGCGTCTTTACCGACCAGGTGTCGTAGAACAGGATGTTCTCCTTCAGCTCCGGCACCAGTTGGTACATCGAGTCCATCATGCCGTCGATCCAGCGCTGCTCGCCGTCCTTCAGTTCGATGTCCAGCGTCGGCGCGACTGCCACCGCGGTGATCAGCTGGCAACCGGGCGGACACAGCGCGGGATCGTAATTCGACGGCACCGGCGCGTAGATCGGCACCATGTTGCTGAACTCGCCGCGCTCCAGCGAACCGATCGAGTCACGCAGGAACTGGTCGGAGAATTTCGAATCGAGCTTCAGCGGCGTGCCGCCGACCAGTGAGCCGGCATCGATCACCGGCTTGCGCACGGCAATCTTGGCCTGTACCGCCGTCCACGACGGCTTGATGGCCGTGGTGCGTTCCACGTAGGGTGCCGGGAAGTGCTGCTGGCCCACCAGGTTGTGCACCGTGTCGAACACGCTGGTGGTGCTGATCACCGCGCGCGTGGTGATGCGCTCGCCGCCGCGCAGTACCACGGCCTTCACCTGGCCGTTCTCCACCTCGATCTGCTTGACGCCGGCCTTCATGCGCACCTGCGCGCCGTGCATCTCCGCGCCCTTGAGGAAGGCCTTCGGGATGGCCACGGCGCCACCTTTCGGGTAGCCGAGGTTGGCTTCCTTGATGAGTTTCTGCAGGTTCCAGATCGATTCGCCGGCGGAGGCCTCCCACGGCGGCAGGATGAACATCAGCCCGAGCAACAGGCCGAACATCGCGCGGATTTCCTCGTTGTCGGTGAAGCTGAGCATGTACTCCTCGACGGTGATGTGGTTCAGCGCGTCGATCTCGTGCGGCTTCTTGTTCATCAGGTCGCGCACGAGCCGGTAGATGCCCGGGTACTGCATCGGCGAGATGCCGGACTGCACCAGTGCCTTGGGCAGGATGGCCAGCTGCCCGCCGAGGCTGCGCGGCACCTTCACGTCCATGCCCATGCCCTTCAGGTGCACGGTGTTCTTCGTATGGCGGAACTCCAGCGGCGTGCCCATGCCCAGCCGGCGGGTGAGCTTGCCGAACGGTCCCTTGTTGCCACGGATGAACAGGTGGGTGCCGCAGTCCATCTGGAAGCCTTCCTTCTCGTAGTACGAGCAGGCGCCACCGGGTCGCGGGTTCTTTTCCAGCACCAGTGTCCTCAGGCCATTGAGCGCGCAGATGGCGCCGGCCGCGGAACCGCCCATGCCGGTGCCGATGACCACCACGTCCCATTGCGGTATTTCGAGTGCATGTTTGTTCACGGAGGCTGCTCCCGGGTCGGTGCCTGGAAACTCAGGCAGACGCCGTTTCCGGCGTGGTGTGGCGCACGCGGTTTCCGTGCGCATCGATGATCAGGTCGAGGATGAAATCCGAGGCGTTGCGTACCTGCTCGTCGGACAGTTGCGGCACCACGCGCTGGATCAGGCCGTGCACGCCGGAGTGCACGGTCCTGTAGCCCATGCTCACCACCTTGCGGGCGATGGGACCCAGGCGCAGCGTGGCCATGGTGCGCACGTAGAAATGCTCGACCACCGCATCCATGAACTGCTCGAGCATGGCCTGGATGTCCGCCATGTGCGGGCGCGGCGATTCCGCGTGCACGATGGCGTGCAGGCGGCGGATCTCCGCCAGCAGCGCCGGGCTGACCGGCACCACGGTGTAGTCGCCGGCAACCCCGTCGCGCGCCGGCAGGCGCAGGCGCAGGTCGTCCATGTGCCCGGCGAGGTCGCGTAGTTCGTCGTTGCGCATGCCGTGCAGCACCCGGCCGGCCAGCATGTGGCAGGTGCCGCGCACCGTGGCGACGGTGATGTCCACCGTCTTGCGGCCCACGCCCTGCAACTGCACGGCGTCGCACAGGCCAGTGACCAGCGTGTCGATGGCCTCGTCGAGGAAGCGCTTGAGCACGTCGATCATCAGAGCGCCCTGCGGTTGCGGCACGCGGTCGGCCATGGCCTCGACCAGGCGGTCCACGTCGTTGCCCAGTCGCGGGCTGGCGGGAATGCCGATCCAGTGCCCGGATGCGCTGGCGATGGTCATGGCCTGGCTCCCGTCATGACGTGGGCGAGCAAGGCCTGGTCGAGGTTGACCTTGACGCGATAGGTCTGCATGAAGCCGCCGATGGTCACCAGCACGCGCGCCAGCGACACGAACGACTCCGGGATGGTGATGCGGTGCTGTTGCAGGGTGTCCATGGCCTGCGCCAGCACGTCGGTGTAGTCGTCGCCTTTCACGCCCAGGAAGATCTTCGACAGGTCGCGGAACGTTGTCTCGTCGAGTCCGCTGAAGCCCGCGCGGGTGAATGCCGCGTGCAGGTCCTGGCCGTCGCGACGGAACAGTGCCAGCAGCAGCGCCCCGTAGTTCATGGCCTCGGCCATCGACAGGCTGCCGAGCGCACCGAAGTCGAGGATGGTGATCTGCCCGGCATCGTTGATTATGAAATTTCCCGGGTGGGGATCGGCGTGGTATACGCCGAAGCGGGTGATCTGCTGAATGTAGCTGTCGAGCAGGGTGGTGAGCAGGTCGCGCGCCAGGTCGTGGTGCTCGTCGAGGAATTCGCGCAGCCGCTTCCCTTCGACCCAGCCGGTCACCAGCACCCGCGGCGTGGAATATTCACGGTACAGGGTGGGGAAACAGATGCGCTCGCTGTGCGGATGGGCGGCGAAGCGCTCGAGGTTGGCGGCCTCGCGGGTGAAATCCAGCTCACCGCGGGTCATTTCGAGCAATTGGCGGGCGATCAGCTTGATGTCCAGCTGGCGGGCAAACGGCGCGACGGCGTGGGCGATCAGCGTGAAGAACACGAAGTCCTGGCGGAACAGCCGCCCGACGTCGGGTAACTGGATCTTGATGGCCACGTCGTCGCCGCGTACCGTGCGCGCTCGATGCACCTGGGCGATGGAGGCGGTGGCCGCCGGCACCGGGTCGATGTGCAGGAAGTGGCTGCGCCACTGCGCGCCGAGTTCCGCCTCCAGCACCGGTACCAGTGCGTCGAAAGGTACCGGCCGCGCATCATTCTGCAGCGTGCGCAACTCGTTGATGTAGGCGCGCGGCAGCAGGTCCGGACGGCAACTCATCACCTGGGCCAGCTTGATCCAGGTAGCCCCGTTGCGTCGGCACAGGGCAGTGACCCTGCGCGCGTTCTTCGCGTGCAGTGCCTGCAGGGCAGCCGTGCGCGCCTCGTCGTCGGGAAGGCGGCGTGTGGCGTGACGCAACGCGGCGTATGAGCGGCGCACCTCGACCGACACCCGCATGGCGCGCAGGTAGCGGTCCCGGCCATTCACCAGCCGTCCGGCGGCCCGGGCCCCACCACGGAGATGTGCGGCGACTGCGGTCATGGCGGCGGCTCAGAACGAGGTGAAGTCGACGACCTTCTGGCGCAGCGCCCGTTGCTCCGGAGTCTGCGGCGCGGTCATGTGCTGCTGCAGCACCAGCAGCTTCGACAGGTCGCCATCGACGCGGATCTGTCCGGCCATGAAAGCCTGCACGCCTGCCGACGGGTCGCCCTCGATGATCAGCCGGCGCGCCACGTCGTAATCCACGGTCAGGCGCGTGTGTGCATCGTCAATGTGGCCGATCTGTGCATCACCGTCCTTCACCGCGAAGTGGTGTTCACCGGCGGCATGCGGCACGGTGATGTTGAGCCTGACTTCGCGCACGTCCGCGGGGATTCCTTCCGCCCCGAGCAGGGCTTCCGCCTCCGCACGCAGCGCCATCACCTGCTCGAACCACTCCTTGCTGAGGAATTGCAGCGCCATGGTGTGATCTCCCGGGTTGTCTGCGCGCGGCCGGCATGGCGGCGGGCGATTCATCCCAAGCGTAATGGCGGGTGGCGGGCGCTGGCGCGCCCTTCATTGCGCGTTCGTTTGATCGCGATCAAATTCAGGAAACCCGCTAGTTTCCTCTGCCGTTGGCAACCCTGCCGCCATGTCCACCGCGGCGCGCGCGAGCGCATAGTCGGCGTCGTCGCAGTCCTTGCCGTAACGCTTGCGCAGCCCGTGCTCCGACAGCACCACGTGCGTGTCCGCCGCCACGCCCACCCGGGCCAGACTGGCGGTGACGCAGTGCAGGTGGCAACCATCGATGGCGATGATGCGCCGGCCGCTGCGGGCCACCTTCACCAGCGGTGCGATGCCGGCGCCCACGCCGGCGATGCAGGACATCTCCGCCACTCCCTCGCGGTCCATCGCCACCGCGACACGATTGGCCAGTTGCGCCACGTTCGAGCAGCCGCTGCAGGAGTAGACGAGGGGTAGCAGGGGGATGCGCCGGGTCATGGCGGGTCCTCAGTTGCGCAGGCTGAAGCCCGGGAACAGTTCGCGCAGCCGTGCGATGGCATTGTCCTGGCCGTGCCCGCGGACGCGCAGGTGCGGGCGGTAGTGCGCGCCGGCCGGGCGGGCGATCTGCACGGCGAAGTCGCGCACGCCAAGGGCGGCGAGGCGCTCGCCGAGCAGCACCAGGTCCGCCGGCGCGAGCATGTCCCAGTCCACGGTGGTGCGGCATTCGAATGGCTTGCCGCTGTCCAGCAGCAGGCAGAGGGCTTCGTCGACGCGCTGCGCGGATCCCGCCACGCCGGTCAGTGCATCGTAGTCGCCGGGCAAGGCCTTGATGTCCAGCGCGACCCAGTCCAGGTCGGGTAGCGCCTCGGCGAGCCGGCGCGGGTAGACGCCGGCCGTGTGCAGTGCGCAGGCGTAACCGAGTTCGCGCACCCGGGCCACGGCGGTGGCGAGTTCGCGTTGCGCGGTGGGCTCGCCACCGCTGAACACCACGCCGTCGAGCAGGCCGCGGCGCAGGCTGAGCAGGCTCTCCACCTGTTGCCAGGACACGCGTCCTTCGTCGCAGGCAGACTGCAGGTCATGGTTGTGGCAGTAGGCACAGCGCCAGGGGCAACCCTGCAGGAACACCACCGCCGCCAACTGGCCGGGCCAGTCGACGGTCGACATCGGTGTCACGCCGCCGATGCGTAGCGTGAAGACCCCTTCAGGGGCAGTCGTACTCATGCGTGCGTGCCTCGCGGAAATGCTCTCGCTCGGCGTGTTCGGACTGCTTGCCGGCGTTGAACTCGGAGACCGGGCGGTGGTAGCCCATCACACGGGTCCACACCTCGCAGCGGGTGCGTTCCTCGTCGCGCAGGGTGACGCTCTGCATGTGCTCGTTCATGATCGTCATGGCTTCTTCTCCGTGTTGTTGTCCTGCTTCTTCTTCTCGCCACCGCCACATTCGCCGCAGCAGGACGGCGGCGGTGCCGGCGGATTCTTCGGGTCCGGGCGAAACAGTTTCGCCACGCTGGCCAGCACGCTGGCATTCTTTTCCGGGTCGCTCATGTCGTCACTCCGTGCAGCAGGCCTGTTTGCGCGCCAGCACCTCGGCGTCGCACTTCGGACAGAACTCGTGCTCCCCGGCCAGGTAACCGTGGTGCGGGCAGATCGAGAACGTCGGGGTCACCGTGATGTACGGCAGCCGGAAGTTGGTCAGAGCCCGCGTGATCAGCTTGCGGCAGGCGTCGACGCTCGACAGGCGTTCGTTCATGTACAGGTGCAGCACGGTGCCGCCGGTGTATTTTGTCTGCAGGTCGTCCTGCATCCGCAATGCCTCGAAAGGATCATCCGTGTAGCCGACCGGCAGCTGCGAGCTGTTGGTGTAGTACGGCTTTTCCTGCGTGCCGGCCTGGAGAATGCCCGGGAAGCGCTTCTGGTCTTCCTTGGCAAAGCGGTAAGTGGTGCCCTCGGCCGGCGTGGCCTCGAGGTTGTACAGGTGGCCGGTCTGTTCCTGGAACTCCACCATGCGCGCGCGGATATGGTCCAGCAGCCGCGACGCCATCGCGTGGCCTTCCGGCGTGGTGATGTCGTGCGCATCGTGTGTGAAGTTGCGGATCATCTCGTTGATGCCGTTCACGCCCAGCGTGGAGAAGTGGTTGCGCAGCTTGCCCAGGTAGCGCCTGGTGTAGGGGTACAGGCCCTGGTCCATCAGCTGCTGGATCACCTTGCGCTTGAGCTCGAGGCTGTTGCGGCCGATTTCCATCAGCTCGTCGATGCGCGCGTACAGGCCGGCCTCGTTGCCCGCGTACAGGTAGCCCAGGCGCGCGCAGTTGATGGTCACCACGCCGATCGAGCCAGTCTGCTCGGCCGAGCCGAACAGGCCATTGCCGCGCTTGAGCAACTCGCGCAGGTCGAGCTGCAGGCGGCAGCACATTGAACGGACCATGTTCGGCGTCAGGTCCGAGTTCACGAAGTTCTGGAAGTAGGGCAGGCCGTACTTCGCGGTCATCTCCAGCAGCGCCAGCGCGTTCGGCGAGTACCAGTCGAAATCCTTCGTGATGTTGTAGGTCGGGATCGGGAAGGTGAACACCCGGCCCTTGGCATCGCCGGTGGTCATCACCTCGATGTAGGCGCGGTTGATCATGTCCATCTCGGCCTGCAGGTCGCCGTAGGTGAACGGCATCTCCACGCCGCCGATCACCGGCACCTGCTCCTTCAGGTCATCCGGGCAGATCCAGTCGAAGGTGAGGTTGGTGAACGGCGTCTGGGTGCCCCAGCGCGACGGGACGTTCAGGTTGTAGATCAACTCCTGGATGCACTGTTTCACTTCCTCGTAGCTGTTGCCGTCCTTGCGGATGAACGGCGCCATGTAGGTGTCGAAGGAACTGAACGCCTGGGCGCCGGCCCACTCGTTCTGCAGCGTGCCGAGGAAATTCACGATCTGGCCGACGGCACTGGAGAAGTGCTTTGGCGGCTTGGCCTCCACCTTGCCGGGCACGCCGTTCAGGCCCTCATGCAGCAGCTGGCGCAGCGACCAGCCGGCGCAGTAGCCGGCCAGCATGTCGAGGTCGTGCACGTGGATGTCGCCCTCGCGGTGCGCGGTGCCCACTTCCGGCGGGTACACGTGCGACAGCCAGTAGTTGGCCACCACCTTGCCGGAAGTGTTGAGGATCAGGCCGCCCAGCGAGTAACCCTGGTTGGCGTTGGCCTTGATGCGCCAGTCGGCGCGGTTGATGTACTCGTTGATCGACGCTTCCACGTCGACGATCGTCTTGCGGTCCTTGCGCAGGCGCGCGCGCTGCTCGCGGTAGACGATGTAGGCGCGCGCCGTCGCGAAGTGGTCGGCGCTCACCAGCACCTGCTCGACGAGGTCCTGGATCTGCTCGATCTTCGGGATGCTGCCGGCGCCGTGCTTCCAGCCGAGCAAATTGAGCACGGTGCGGGTGAGCTTCGCGGCTTCCGTATCGCTGAACTCGCCGGTCGCCTTGCCGGCGGCAGCGATGGCCTTCTCTATGCGGGCGGCGTCGAACGGCGCTTCCCGGCCGTCGCGCTTGATGATGGCCGCCGGCAGGGCAGCGGGGTCGCGGCCGACGCTGGCGGCAGCAGGCGCCAGAGGCGCAGGAATTGAGGTGGTGGCGCACATGTTGTGGTTTTCGTCCCTGTTGGCCACCAGATCTGGTGGAGACAGGGCAAAACTAAGGCCACCGGCCGTTGCGCCACTTGATAATAGTCAAATCGCCGCCGGTGACCCGGCGGTCGTTGCCGTCAGCCCTCTCGGGCGCGCCGCACGTCCACTTCGACGCGCACGTCGAGCATGCCGCCGTTGGCGTTCAGCGTGCGCGAAATGCCCTGCTTGCTCGGCAGCGAAGCCTTGTGGCCCAGCAGGTCCAGGCGCGGCAGGCGCAGCAGCAGGCCGCGCGGGTCACCGGTGATTTCCCAGTGGTCGCCATCGACCAGTTCGACCGCGTAGCGGAAGCTGCCGCCGGGCAGGGGCGTGACGGCGGTCAGCGAGCCGTTGGCCAGCAACAGGTCGAGTTCGCGCAGGGTGATGCGGAAACGCAGGGTATCGTGCTCGAGGCGCAGGTTCATGGCGGGGTCCGTCGGATGCTGCTGGCAGGCCGCTATTGTGCACCGGCGCCGCCGGCAGCGGCCCATTCGTGCGGCGTATTGGTGTTGGTGAGTGCCGTGGCCAGCCCGTCCGGCAGCGCGACCACCTCGGCGCCCAGCGCCGCGTGCAGGGCCTGGATCGAGCGCTCGCGGGCCGCGGTCGCCCGCAACAGGGTGCCGAGCGTCTGCCGGAACGCCACCGTGTTGCGAAACAGCGCCGGCAACGCATGGTCGGCGAAGTGGGCGGCGGGGGCGTGGAAGCCGTGCACGCACAGCCAGCGCAGGGCTTCCGGCGTCATCAGCGGCAGGTCCACCGGCACCACCAGCAAGAAGTCCTTGCTCAGCGCGTCACCCTGCGCACCGATGACCGAGGCAATGCCGGCCAGCGGACCGAGGCCGGGTACCACGTCGGGCGTGCATTCCTCGCCTTCGCGCAGGTCCGGCAGCGCGCCGCTCACCAGCACCTGGCGCACGCCGGCGCTGGCGATGACGTCGCGCAGGTGGCGCCACAACGGTTGGCCACGAAACGGCAGCAAGGCCTTGTTGGTGCCCATGCGCGATGACTCGCCGCCGGCCAGCAGGATGGCCGTGGTGCGCTGCATCAGTTGCTCGAGGTTACCGCTCATGCGTGCCGTACTCCGCGTGCGTTCATACCGGGCAGGCCCAATCATCCACCATCAGCCGCGCCGGCACGATACTGCCGGCAGCCAGGTGGCTGGTACCGGGTGGAATCTCCAGCCACGCGTTGGCGTCGAGCAAGGATGCAATACGGTGTGCTTCCTGTCCCGGCAGTACCTGCGCGCGCAGCACGCCCTGGTCGCTGGCCAGGCGCGCTTTCAGCAACTGCGTGCGCTGGGGGTCGCAAGCCACGTCGCTGGCGAGGCGTGCCGTCAGCGGAATCTCCGGTGCCATGCCGTTGAGCACCCGCATCAGCGGCAGCGCGAACAGGCGGAAACAAGCGGCGCAGGACGCCGGGTTGCCGGGCAGGCCGAGGAAGAAGCCGCCATGTGGCAGTCGCGCGCACAGCACCGGCCAGCCGGGCTTGATCGCCACGCCGCGGAACAGGATCTGCGCGCCCAGGCCCAGCAGGGCCTCGCCGACGAAATCCTCGCGTCCCGCGGCGGTCGCGCCGGAGGAAATGGCCAGTGGGAAGCGGTGCGTGGAAGCCCATGCCAGCGAACGCTGGAACTCATCGCGGTCGTCCAGCACCGTGCGCAGGTAACGCGGCAAGGCGCCGTGCCGCTGCAGCATCGCCACCAGCCACGGCGCGTTGCAGTTACGTACCTGGCCGGGGGCCAGTTCGTCGCGGGCATCGTCAACCAGTTCGCGCCCGGTGGACAACACGGCCACCCGTTGCTGCGCGCGTACCGGCACGCGGTCTATACCGGCGGTCGCGAAAGCCATCAGGTGCGCCGGTCGCAGCGCGGTGCCGGCGTCCGCCAGCAGGGTGCCGGCCGGCAGGTCCTCGCCGCGCAGACGCACGTCGTCGCCGCGTAACGGCGAACGGGTCAGGCGTATCCATGCCGGCAGGCCGTCGTCATGGCGGTCCACCACTTCGACGGCATCCATGCGTATCACCGCATCGAACGGCGAGGGCAGTGCCGAACCGGCGAACACCTCCCAGGCGGTGTGCGGCAGGCCGCAGACAGGTGCGTCGCCGCAACGCGTGCTGCCGGCAACCGGCAGCAACACCGGCGTCGCAGCGCTGGCCGTGGCGATGTCGCGGGCGCGCACCGCGAAGCCGTCGAAACCGGCGGCGGTATGCAGCGGGATATCGACCGGGTTGAACACCGGTGCCGCGGCAATGCGGCCGGCTGACTCGCTGCGCAGCACGTTCTCGACCGCCAGCCGTTCCGGCTGCGCGGTGATGATCGCCAGCGCTTCCCGCAGGCTGATCAATTCACCCATGCGCTCCACCGTGCAGCATCGACAAGGTGTGCGGCAGCAGTGGCAGCAGCACTTCCATGCACTCGGCGACGGCCTTCTGGCTGCCGGGCAGTGCAATGACGATCATGGTGCCGAGCGTGCCGGCGACGCTGCGAGACAACCAGGCCGAACGCACCACGTTGGCGCTGTGCGCGCGCAGTAACTCGCCGATGCCGGGAATGGGCCGTATGCCCAGGCGTAGCAATGTTTCGGGGGTGATGTCGCGCGGACCGATGCCGGTGCCGCCGGTGCACACCAGCACGTCGATGTCACCGCGGCGCGACAGCACTTCCACCTCGATGGCCAGGCGCTCGCCGTCGTCCGGCAGTACCAGCTGGTGAACGAGCGAGCCACCGGCGTCGCTGACGATGCGGGCCAGCAGTGCCCCCGACTTGTCCTCGTAGACGCCGTTGGCCGCCCGGTCGGACAGGGTGATCACTGCGCAGCGCGTGCGTGCCAGCGCAGCTCGCTGCGCGGGCAGGCGCGCCGCCACGTCATCCGGCAGCGCCTCGCAGTGCAGCGCGCGCGCGCGTCCCTCGATGTCGATGGCGAGGATGCGCAGGTCGTCGATTACCGACCACGGGAATTCCTGGGCGATACCGGTCAGGGCCGCGGCAGTGCCGGCCAGCGCGTCGCCGCCCAGGCTGCGCGTGGCGATGCCGGACACCACCACCCGCACGCGCACCAGTGCGCCGCCTTCGCCGGCGTCATCAACGGCCGTGACCTCGCAGTGAATTTCGCGCCAGTGCGCATCACCCAGCGTGATCGATTCGCGCGCGTGCGCGCGCACCGCAGCCAGCGCGCGCAACCGTGCGTTGGCTGTGAGTAGCGGCAGGCGCGCGGCGAGTTCTGTCGCCGGTGTGCTGGGCAGGCGCAACTCCCCGCCGGCCACCAGTTCCTGGGCTAGTGGCAGGCCGCGATCGTGCAGGGCCGGCGGACATTCGCCGAGCATGCCGGCGATGCCGCGGGACTCGTGGCGCTTGCCGTGCTCCGGGTGCTGTTCGCCCATGCGACTCAGCCCCCGATCTGCGCCAGGTGGCGGGTGGAACCCACCTCGCCGGTATGCAACTGATGCGCTGCCTGCTTGCCGGTGAGTAGCGCGCGTATGCGTGCCACCAGGGCATCGTGCTGGTCGTCACCGGCGAGCAGTTCGCGCAACGACAGGCCGCCGCCCTCGCCGAACAGGCACAGGTGCAATTCGCCGCGGCTGGACACGCGCAGTCGGTTGCAGGACGTGCAGAAATCCTTGCTGTACGGCGCAATCAGGCCGATGCGCCCGGTGTGATCCGGGTGGGCGAATTCCTGGGCCGGCCCGGCGTCCGGCAAGCGTACGCACGGCAGCCAGCCGCGTGCCAGCAGGCGTTCGCGGATGGTGGTGGAGGCGACATGGTGCTCGCGGAAGAAGGCGCGCCGGTCGCTGGTCTCCATCAATTCGATGAACCGCAGCGATACCGGTCGCGCCTTGCTGAAGTCGATGAAGCGCTCCAGCTCGTCGTCGTTGACGCCGCGCATCAGCACCGTGTTGACTTTCACCGCGCGATAGCCGGCGTCCAGGCAGGTGTCGATGCTGGCCAGCACCTCGGCGTGGCGGTCGTGGCCGGTAATGCGGGCGAAGCGTTTCGCGTCGAGGCTGTCCAGGCTGATGTTGATGGCGTCGATGCCGGCGTCACGCCAGGCATGGGCGTTCTGCGCCAGCCGGTAGCCGTTGGTGGTCAGGGCCAGTGTACGGATGCCAGTGCTGGCAGAGATCGCACGTGCGATGTCGGTGAAATCGCGCCGCACCGTCGGTTCGCCGCCGGTCAGGCGGATCTTGCGGGTACCAAGCGTGGCGAAAGCACGCGCCAGGCGGGTGATTTCCGCCAGCGTCAGTTCACTGTCGCCGCGATCGCAGCGGTATCCGTCCGGCAGGCAGTAACTGCAGCGGAAGTTGCAGACATCGGTCAGCGACAACCGCAGGTAGGGAAATTGTCGGCCGTGGCCATCGGTGAGCATTGCGTGCACTCCTTTCCAAGCACGGGCGGCAGGGGCGTTTCCACCCGTGCCGGGCAGCGCGCGGGATTGCGCGCCGCGGGTGCGCCGCCCGTTTCCCGCAGGAGTCAGGGCGTCGCACTCGGAGTTGGTGTGGCGTGCCAGACAATGCGCCGGTTACCGGCGGGGTACGGTGCGCGCTGCCAGGACGCCACACGGGCAGTCTTGGCCACGCGCGCAGGGCGGAGCTTGATGCCGGTCAAGGATGGCCGGAAGCGAACGGGGATACGAAGGAGTACCCCCAAAGGCGTAGGTGCGCGCCGATGCTGGCCGCAATACGCGATCAGTCGGACTTTTTCTGGCGGACGACCCAGATGGCCGCTTCCACGCGCGAACGCATGTTGAGCTTCTTGAGCAGGTGCTTCACGTGCACTTTCACCGTGGCCTCGGCGATGTCCAGCTTGCGGCCGATCACCTTGTTGCTGTGACCCTCGGCGATCAGCCGGAGGATCTGCTGCTCGCGCTCGGTCAGCGCAGACAACTGCGCCGGCGGCGGTTCGTTGCCGCGCAGCGCGCGCGCCATGGCCGCCGACAACTGCGGGCTGACCGCCACCTGCCCGTCGAGGATCTCGCGCACCGCGTCGATCAGCGATTCCGGTTCCATGTCCTTGAGCAGGTAGCCGTCGGCGCCGGCACGCAGCGCGCGGGTGACGTCCTCCTGGTTGTCGGAAACGGTGTGCATCACGATGCGTGCCTGGCAGCCGGCATCGCGCAGTGCCTTGAGGGTGTCGATGCCGCTCATGCCGGTCATGTTCAGGTCGAGGATGACGAGGTCGGGCTGGTGTGCCGCTACCTGTGTGAGCGCCTCGGCGCCGGATGCGGCTTCCGCCACCACCTGCAGGTCAGCTTCCATGGCAAACAGCTGGGTGAGGCCTTTGCGCATCAGCGGGTGATCATCGACGATGAGGATGCGGGTCTGCGCGGTCATGGTGTGTCGCTCAGCTGTTCAGGTAGGTGGGGCGGAAATCCAGCGTGACGCGGGTGCCGTGCGGTTCGACGCTATGCCATTCGATGTTACCGCCGAGCGTGGCGGCGCGCTCGCGCATGATAACCAGCCCGTGCTGCTGGCGCTTGTCCGGGCGCGGCGGCATGCCGACACCATCGTCCGCCACGGTCACCTGGACGTGGCCATTGGCCACCTGGCGCAGGCTGACCTGCACGATGCCCGCATGGGCGTGGCGGGCGGTATTGGACAGCGCTTCGCGCACGACCTGCAGCACGTGGATCTCCTCGTTGGCCGCCAGCGGGCAATGCTGCAGGCGGAAGTCCAGCCGCACGTCCAGGCCGCGGGCGCCGAATTCCCTGGCAGTTTCGATCAACGCGGCGTCGAGGCCGGCACCCTCGATGCGCAGGCGGAAGGTGGTCAGCAACTCGCGCAACTGCCGGTAGGCGCTGTTCAGTCCTTCGCGCAGGTCGTCGATGATGCGTTTGATGTCGGCCTGGTCGGCGCCGCGGGCGAGCAGGGCGTCCAGCCGGCTCACCTGGATTTTCAGGTAGGAAAGCGACTGTGCCAGCGAGTCGTGCAACTCGCGGGCGATCACCGCCCGTTCTTCCATGAGCATGATGCGCCGGTGGCCTTCCTCGCTGGCGCTCAGCCCCAGCGCGGTGGCCATCGTATCGGCGGCCGAGCGCAACACCTGTTCGGCCCAGGCATCCAGCGGCCGGTCGCCGGGTTCCACGCTCAGGTGGCCGAATACTTGCTGGTGCAGGGCCACCGGGAATACCTGCAGGCGATGCGGTTTCAGGGGATCACTGCTGCGTGGCAACCAATCCGGGAAGCCCTCCATGCAGGCGGCGGAAGGAAATTCCCCGTCCGGCGTGATGACTCGGAAGTCGCCGCCGGCGCTGCCGATGGTGAAGGCGACGCGCGCCCGCAGCGTGGCGGCCAGCATGCCCAGCACGTGCGGGAGGCGCGGCTGCACGTTGCCGGGCTCGGACAGCAGGCGACTCATGCGGTAGAGCATGTCGAGGGCATCATTGCTGCGCTGCAATTCCACGGTCTTGGCGTGGACACGTTCCTCGAGTTCCCCGTAGATGCGCGACAGGTCGTCGGCCATGGTGTTGAACGACTGGCCAAGCACGCCCAGTTCGTCGTCGGTGACGTGTTCGACGCGCATGGTGAAGTCGCCGCGCCCGGTGGCACGGGCGGCATTGACCAGCGCGTACAGCGGCGAGATCACGTCGGCGTTCAGGCCGTACATGGCGGCGAAGACCAGCGCCAGGGTGAGGAACATGGTCAGCCCCTGCACCACGCGCAGGGTACGGATCTTTTCCTCGCTGGCGTACTGCAGCAGGCGCACGAAGTTGTCGGCATCGATGACGAAGTCATTGACGCGCGCGAGGTACTCGTCGCGCTTGACCGGCGTGGTGCTGAGCAAGGGCTTCATGTCCTCGCGCCAGCGCGCCTGCAGGCGCTGCCAGGCCTGCACGAGGTGGTCGTCGCCGGCCGCGTCCACGGTCTGCGCCAGGCCTGCCGACGCCAGGCGCGCCTCGAAATCGGCGACCGCCATGGCCACTTCCGTGCCCGGACGGTCGATCAACAGGCCGATGCGGAACGCCTGCATGCGCAGGCTGCCGGCGACGTTGATCGCTGCGGCATCGCCCTCCATGTGATCGGCCACCACCACAGAGGCCACGATGCTCACGAGGGCCAGCAGCACGATGGCGGCGAAGGTCAGGCCGGTGCGGAAGACCAGCGAGCGGGAAAAACGGTCGGTCATGCGCGGGATACCACCTAAGAGTGCAGGGATTATTCACCGGATGACCCGACCCTGCCTACGGGTATGCATAGCCCTTTCTGATCAGCAGCTTAGCACTGCAAAAACACACTACCTCCATCGGGGTAAACGTGCGGGCCAAACCATTTCATGCCCCGGATTCCCTTGATGCATGTCAACAGTAGCCCGCCGCCGTCGTCCTAGTTTTGCCTCGCCACCATGGCAAGGCAGGAGGACACATGAACCACCTCGACGGCATCACCAGTGGCCAGCAGAAGCGAGCGCTGACGCTCAGCACCGTCGCCTTCACCGTGTGCTTCGCGGTGTGGACCATCTTTTCGATCATCGGGGTGCAGATCAAGCAGGAACTGGGGCTCAACGACACCCAGTTCGGCCTGCTGATCGGCACGCCCATCCTTACCGGCTCGCTGATCCGCCTCGCGCTGGGCATCTGGACCGACCAGTTCGGCGGTCGCCTGGTGCTGACCATCGTGATGCTGGCCGCGTCGGTGGCCACCTTCCTGCTCACCGGCGCGAAGACCTACAACGAATTCCTGGTGGCGGCGCTGGGTGTCGGCGTGGCCGGTGGCTCGTTCGCGGTAGGGATCGCCTACGTTTCGCGCTGGTACCCGAAGGAAAAGCAGGGTACGGCGCTGGGCATCTTCGGCATGGGCAACGTGGGCGCGGCGGTGACCAAGTTCGTGGCGCCGTTCGTCATGGTCGCCTACGGCTGGCAGACCGTCGCGCAGGTGTGGGCGATGGCCATTGCCGTGATGGGCGTGCTGTTCTTCCTGCTGGCCAAGGACGACCCGGTAACCAAGCACCAGGCCGCCGGCACGGTCAAGCGCGAGCCGTTCCTCAAGCAGCTCGAGCCGCTCAAGTACCTGCAGGTCTGGCGCTTCGCCCTTTACTACTTCTTCGTCTTCGGCGCCTTCGTGGCGTTGGCACTCTGGCTGCCGCGTTACCTCACCGGCGTCTACGGCATGGACATCAAGACCGCCGGCATGGTCGCCGCATGCTACTCGGTGCCGGCCTCCATCTTCCGCGCGGTGGGCGGGGTGATGAGTGACAAATGGGGCGCACGCACGGTGATGTACTGGACCTTCATCGTCAGTGCGGTGTGCTGCTTCCTGCTGTCCTACCCGCAGACCGACTACGTCGTGCACGGCATCAAGGAAGACATCACGTTCAGCTTCGGCATCAACGTCGCCGGATTCATCGTCCTGGTGTTCGTGCTCGGCTTCTTCATGTCGCTGGGCAAGGCGGCGGTCTACAAGCACATCCCGGTCTACTACCCCGGGCACGTCGGCTCGGTGGGCGGCGTGGTGGGGATGATCGGTGGCCTCGGAGGTTTCGTACTGCCCATCGGATTCGGCGCGCTCAACGACCTGATCGGCGTGTGGACCAGCTGCTTCATGTTGCTGTTCGGCGTGGTGATGGTCGCGCTGGTGTGGATGCACCTGGCCATCCGCCGCATGGAACTCGAAAGGCACCCCGAACTGGCGAAGAACGCCCACGCCGCCATCGAACCCGTGCAACTGAAGTAGCGAGCGGGCCATACCCGCGACCAACCGAACGTAGTGAGCGGGCCATGCCCGCGACCCCTCAACGAGGAGTACCTGCCATGAGCAAGGAACCGCAAGGCCACGTGATCACCGACTGGCGCCCGGAGGACCCGCGCTTCTGGGAAACGACCGGCAAGCGCGTCGCCAGCCGCAACCTGTGGATTTCCATCCCCAACCTGCTCCTCGCATTCTCGGTGTGGATGGTCTGGTCGATGGTCACCGTGAAACTGAACGACATCGGTTTCAACTTCACCAAGGACCAGCTGTTCATGCTGACCGCGCTGCCGCCGCTGGCCGGCGCCACGCTGCGCATCTTCTACTCGTTCATGGTGCCGATCGTCGGTGGCCGTGCCTGGACCACTCTCACCACCGCCTCGCTGATCATTCCGGCGCTGTGGATGGGCGTGGCCGTGCAGGACCCGACCACCCCGTACAGCACCTTCGTGCTGATCGCGCTGCTGTGCGGCTTCGGCGGCGGAAACTTCAGTTCGTCGATGGCCAACATCTCCTTCTTCTACCCGAAGGCCCAGCAGGGCACCGCGCTCGGCCTCAACGCCGGACTCGGTAACCTCGGCGTGTCGGTGATGCAGTTCCTGGTGCCGATCGTCATCACCGCGGGCATCTTCGGTGCGCTCGGCGGCGAGCCGCAGACCATCGTCAAGGACGGCGTCGAGAAGAAAATCTGGCTGCAGAACGCCGGCTTCGTGTGGATCCCGTTCCTGGTGGTCAGCCTGCTGGCGGCCTGGTTCGGCATGAACAGCCTGGCCACCGCAAAGAGCTCGTTCAAGGAGCAGTCGGTGATCTTCGGCTACAAGCACACCTGGATCATGTGCTGGCTCTATATCGGCACCTTCGGTTCCTTCATCGGTTACTCGGCGGGCTTCGCCATGCTGATGAAGACGCAGTTCACCGGCATCGACCCGATGAAATACGCCTTCCTCGGTCCGTTGGTCGGCGCACTGATCCGCCCGGTGGGCGGCTGGCTCTCCGACAAGATCGGTGGCGCACAGGTCACCTTCTGGAACTTCATCGTGATGATCGCCGCAGTGATGGGCGTCCTGTACTTCCTGCCGCAGGATGGCCAGGGCGGCAACTTCAATGGCTTCTTCGCCATGTTCATGGTGCTGTTCGTCACCACCGGCATCGGAAACGGCTCCACCTTCCGCATGATCCCGGTGATCTTCCGCGCGCAGAACGACCGCAAGTTCGCCGGCAAGGGCAAGCAGGCCGAGGAAGAGTCCATCAAGCTGTCGCAGAAGGAGTCGGCCGCCGTGCTGGGCTTCTCCGGTGCGATCGGCGCCTACGGCGGCTTCTTCATTCCGAAGTCGTTCGGCGCCTTCGGGGCCGAGGCGGCGTTGATCAGTTTCATCGTGTTCTACGTGAGCTGCCTGGCGATCACCTGGTGGTTCTACAGCCGCAAGGGTGCCGAAGTGCCCTGCTGAACCCCCTGTAGCGAGGGCGCCACGCGCCCGACCCGCGCCGGCCCCGTGTCGGGCCGGCCGGACAACGGATACGCAAGAGGAGAACCACATGAGCCACTTCTTTGACCGACTCACCTTCTTCCGGCGCAAGCCGGAGATCTATGCCGGCGGGCATGGCATCACCACGGAAGAAAACCGCCAGTGGGAAAAGGCCTACCGGGGCCGCTGGGCGTACGACAAGATCGTGCGCTCCACCCACGGCGCCAACTGCACCGGCTCGTGCAGCTGGAAAATCTACGTGAAGAACGGCCTGGTCACCTGGGAAACGCAGCAGACGGACTATCCGCGCACGCGCCCGGACCTGCCAAACCACGAGCCGCGCGGCTGCCAGCGCGGCGCCAGTTATTCCTGGTACCTGTACAGCGCGCAGCGCACCAAGTACCCGCTGATGCGCGGCAAGCTGATGAAGCTGTGGCGCGACGCGAAGAAGAAGCACAAGGACCCGGTGCTGGCGTGGGAGTCCATCGTCAGCAACGCCGAGCAGGCGCAGCTGTACAAGAAGGCACGCGGCCTGGGCGGCTTCGTCCGTTCCAGCTGGTCGGAAGTGAACGAGCTGATCGCCGCCGCCAACGTCTACACCGCGAAGCAGTACGGACCTGACCGCATCTTCGGCTTCTCGCCGATCCCGGCCATGTCGATGGTCTCCTACGCCGCCGGCTCGCGTTACCTGTCGCTGATCGGCGGCGTGTGCATGAGCTTCTACGACTGGTACTGCGACCTGCCGCCGTCCAGCCCGCAGATCTGGGGCGAGCAGACCGACGTACCGGAATCGGCCGACTGGTACAACTCGGGCTTCATCATGGCCTGGGGCTCCAACGTGCCGCAGACGCGCACGCCGGACGCCCACTTCTTCACCGAGGTGCGCTACAAGGGCACCAAGACCGTCGCCATCACCCCGGACTACGCCGAGGTTTCCAAGCTCGCCGACATCTGGTTGCACCCCAAGCAGGGCACCGACGCCGCGCTGGCCATGGCCTTCGGCCACGTCATCCTCAAGGAATTCCACGTCGACCGCACGGTGCCGTACTTCGACAAGTACCTGCGCCAGTACACCGACATGCCGTTCCTGGTGCGCCTGGCGAAGAACGGCGACACCTGGGTGCCGGAGCGCACGCTGCGCGCCTGCGACTTCGCCGACAACCTCGGCGAGGACAACAACCCGGACTGGAAATCGGTGCTCATCGACCGCAAGAGCGGCGAGATCATCGTTCCCACCGGCACCATCGGCTCGCGCTGGGGCGAGCAGGGCAAGTGGAACCTCGAACTCAAGCGCAACAAGGACGGTAGCGAGATCGACCCGGAACTGTCGCTGGTCAAGCAGCATGACGCCGTGGTGTCGGTCGGCTTCCCGTACTTCGGCAACCTCGAGAACGAGCACTGGACCCACACCGGCCACGAAAGCGTCATGTACGCCAACATCCCGGTGAAGAAAGTGCAGACAAAGGAAGGCGAAGTGCTGGTCGCCACCGTCTATGACCTTCAGGTCGCCGGCTACGGCGTTGACCAGGGCCTGGGCGGCGACGTGGCGAAGTCCTTCGACGACGACATGCCGTACACGCCGGCCTGGCAGGAGAAGATCACCGGTACCCCGCGCGAGCACGTCATTTCCGTGGCGCGCCAGTTCGCCGACAACGCCGAGGCGACCAATGGCCGCTCGATGATCATCATCGGCGCGGCCATGAACCACTGGTACCACATGGACATGAACTACCGCGGCGTCATCAACATGCTGATGATGTGCGGTTGCATCGGCCAGAGCGGCGGCGGCTGGGCGCACTACGTCGGCCAGGAAAAGCTGCGTCCGCAGACCGGCTGGACCCCGCTGGCGTTCGCCCTCGACTGGCACCGCCCGCCGCGCCACATGAACTCCACCTCGGCCTGGTACGCGCACAGCGACCAGTGGCGCTACGAGAAGCTGCACATCGACGAGATCCTGTCGCCGCTGGCCAGCAACCAGGACAAGTGGTCGAAGCTGTCGATGATCGACTGCAACATCAAGTCCGAGCGCATGGGCTGGCTGCCCAGCGCCCCGCAGCTCGAGGAGAACCCGCTCAAGCTGTCGCGCGAGGCGCGCGCCAAGGGCCTGGATCCGAAGGACTACGTGGTCAGCCGCCTCAAGGACGGTTCGCTGCGCATGTCCTGCGAGGACCCGGACAACCCGAAGAACTTCCCGCGCAACCTGTTCGTGTGGCGCTCGAACATCCTCGGTTCCTCCGGCAAGGGCCACGAGTACTTCCTGAAGCACCTGCTGGGCACGCAGAACGCCGTACTCGGTGACGACCTCGGCGCCGACGGTCCGAAGCAGAACAGCGAAGTCGTCTGGCACGACAAGGCGCCGGAGGGCAAGCTGGACCTGCTGGTAACGCTCGACTTCCGCATGTCCACCACCTGCCTGTACTCGGACATCGTGCTGCCGGCGGCTACCTGGTACGAGAAGAACGACCTCAACACCTCCGACATGCACCCGTTCATCCACCCGCTGTCGCGGGCGGTGGACTCGGCCTGGGAGTCGCGCTCCGACTGGGAGATCTACAAGGGCTTCGCGCGGCAGTTCTCTGCGCTGGCCCCGGGCCACCTGGGCGAGGAAGAGGACATCGTCACGCTGCCGCTGCAGCACGATACGCCGGCCGAACTGGGCCAGGCGCTGGGCGTGAAGGACTGGCGCAAGGGCGAGTGCGAGCTCATCCCGGGCAAGACCGCGCCGTCGATCATCGTCGTCAAGCGTGACTACCCGAACACCTACGCCAAGTTCACCTCGATCGGCCCGTTGCTCAACACGCTGGGCAACGGCGGCAAGGGCATCAGCTGGAACACCGACCACGAAGTGGAGTTCCTCGGCAAGCTCAACGGCACCCACAAGGAGGGCGTCGCCGCCGGCCGGCCGAAGATCGAGACCGACATCGACGCCTGCGAGATGATCCTGTCGCTGGCACCGGAGACCAACGGCCACGTGGCGGTGAAGAGCTGGGCGGCGATGGAGAAGGCGACCGGCCGCAAGCACCTGCACCTGGCCGAGGGCCGCGAGCACGAGGCCATCCGCTACCGCGACGTGCAGGC
>JADFDG010000016.1 GCA_018262975.1 Gammaproteobacteria bacterium | reverse complement strand
TCGGGTGGTACCAGCCGAGCTCGCCCTTCTTCGCCTCGAAGCGCACCGACTGCAACTGGCCGTTGTCGTAGAAACTCACGTCGAGGTTATCCATGTCCTTCGACTTGTGGTACGTCTGGAACGATGCCACCACACCCTTGCCCGCCGGGTCGTCCTCGCCCCACACGGCAAAGTCCCAGCCGTCCAGGCTCAGCATGTAGCGGCCCCAGGAATCCTCGCGGTAACCCTTGCCGTCCACCGGCACCACCTGCCCGGTCTTCAGCACCTTCACCCAGCCGGTGACGTTGGTGCGCGGCCAGCCCATGTCCACGTTCCACTGCTCGTCGCCCGAGATCGGGCCCACGTCGTTGCCGTAGGCGGTGGTGAACGCGCCGGTGACGCCGCGCAGGTAGTCGCGGTCGGCGAGATCCTGCGTCACGAGGAAATCCCACTCGAAATCGGTGGTGCGGCCACGCAACTGCATGGCCGGCACGCCGCCGGGACCACCGTTGGGCAGCGCCTGGTAGGCAGAGTAGGTGCCGTTCGGACCGCTGGCGTGCATGGCGCGCAGCGAGCCGTTGATCGATGCGTTGTCGATGCCGAAATTCATGTAGTTGGCGACCGGCTTCTGCCCCGGCAGCTCGCCGACGATGCCGATGTTGTTGCCGTTGGGCAGCAGCGCCCAGTCCAGCGGCGCCGCCTTGCCGCGCGGATTGGCCAGCACGTAGCCGACGATGCCGTTGAAGGTGTCCGAGTGGATCATGTAGTAGTCCCACTCGAAGGAAATCGAGTCGAGCCACGTGTTGGCGTTGTACGCCGGCTGCATGATCTTCCAGCCTTGCGTGGGGTCGACGTAGCTCTCGGTGTAGGTGGCCGCCGTGGCGGGCATCGCGCCCGCCGCGGCCAGCAGCGCGACGGCGCCGGCCAGGCCAGGGATACGGTTGGACTTCATGGCAGTCTCCTGGTCGGGCCGGCGCCGACGGGTCAGTTAATGGTCTTCGCGCGCTTGTTGGCGATCAGCGTCTGCACGTAGCCGCCGCCCGGGTAGGCATTGGTATCGCGCGTGCCGCGCGCCATGTCGTTGGCCCACGCCGCCGACAGGTCGCGAAGGTAGGCGGTGTTGTAGGACTTCGGCGGCAGGCCCAGGCAGGCGCTCCAGCCGATGAAGTCGGTGTTGTTGCCTTCCACGTCCACGTGCGTGGACGCCGAGGTCAACTGCAGGCCGACGAAGCCGTCACGACCGCTGTTGCGCGCCGCGTCGCTGATCTGGCGCAGCGCACCGTAGGCGTTGTTGAACATGTTGCAGACGCTGCCGTTGGCGGTGATGGCATAGACCGGGCGCTGGCCGTAGTTGGAGATGGCCACCAGGTTGTTGGTGAAACCACCGGAAGCCACCGGGTCGAACAGCAGCGCGCCCAGCAGGTTGGGGTAGCCGTTCTGCGCCAGGCGTGCACCCACCGCCGTGGCGAAGTGACCGCCGGCCGAATGGCCGCCGACGATGGTGTTGGCCGGCACCGGCACGCCGCCCGGCGCGACCATCAGGCGCGAGGCGATCAGGTCGCCCAGTTGCGCCGCCAGTTCGGGGTTGCCGCCGGACATCGGCGCGTTGAGGCACAGCACCATCAGGCCGCGGCCCATGATGCGCTTGCTGGTGTCGCGCAGGTTGCCGCAGCCGCGCGAGAAGCCGTGCTGCACGGTGACCAGCGCTGCCGCCGGCGTGGACGGCAGGTACCAGTCGACGTTCCACGAGGTGCCGCCGACGGTGAGTTGCGCGTTGATCACCTGGCCGTCGGCACCGCTGTAGACCACGGTATCGGCGCTGGCGGTGACGGACGTGGTGGCAGCCGCGGCGAACGCGGCGGCGACGAGCCAATGACGGATGACAGTGAACATGTTCCCCTCCCTGAGGGCCGGTGTACCCGGTCTTGTTGGTTTGTCGGCGCCTGCGCCGCGCTGGCATGCGGCTACGAGGCGTGGGGGAATTGGACACGCAGGCGGCGCGCCGTGCTTGATCGGGCGCGACAGCGCGCCTTGACCGCAGACGATCACGGACAAACGGTCTGAGAGTTTTTTCCGAGGCGACGCAGGCACCCGTTCAGGCGCGGGTATGGCGCTCGCGGTATTCCAGCGGCGTGGTGCCGAACCAGCGGCGGAACGCGCGATTGAAGGCGCTCTGCTCCGAGTAGCCCAGGCTGGTGGCGATGTCGCTGACCGTGCGCGCGGAGTGCGCCAGCCAGTCCACCGCCAGGTCCTTGCGCACGTCGTCGAGCAGGCTGCTGAAATCCAGGTTGTCCACCTTGAGGCGGCGGCGCAAGGTCCAGGGTTTCATTCCCAGCCGCTCGGCGACCGTCTCGATCGACGGCGTACCGTCGAGCAGGTCCTCGCGGATCGCGTGGCGGACCTCGTCGCGCAGGCTGCCGCGCGCGCTGTAGCTGGACAGTTCTCGCTGGACGCGGCCGGTCATGACGCGATGCACCTCGGGATCGGCATCGCGCAGGCGCAGCGACAGCACGCGCAGGGGCAGCGAGATGGCGTTCTCCGCGGCGCCGAAATGCACCGGGCAACGGAACACGCGCTGGTACTCGGCGGAGTCGGCCGGCGCGGCGTGGCGGAAGAAGATTTCCGCGGGATTTTCCTGCGAGCCCGTGATCCAGCGGCCGAAGGTGATGCAGGCGGCGAAATAGTTCTCCACGCGGTGGCGCGCGTGCGGCAAGCCGGCGGTCTCCGGCGCGTCCTCCCAGCGGATCACGTAGCGGTCGCCGCTCACCCCGGCGGTGGTGGTGCCGAACTCGGTGGTCACCCGCTGGTAGGGCAGCATCAGTTCCATGGCGCTGCCCAGGGTGGCACTGGACATGCTGGCATAGCCCAGCGAGCCCATGAAGCGCGGGCGGATGATCTCGCCCATGTGCAGGCCGAAGTACGCGTCGCCGGTGGCGGCGATGCCGCGTTCGAACAGCGCGCTTTCCACGGTGAGCGGAATGCGCGCGCCGGCGTGGTTGAGCTGCTCGTCGGACACGCCCAGTTCGATGAGCGCGCCGGTGAGGTCGCAGCCGCGCGACAACGCGTAGTCGAGGATGTACTCGACGTACAGGGAGGAGGCCGTGAGCGTCTGTAATCCCTTCATTCCAAGGTCCCTGGTCGGGGGCATGGCCCCCTCGCTACGGGGACCCGTCGGGGGCACGGCCCCCTCGCTGCATGAAACGCGCCGGCCCTGCGTTACGCGAAACCGATGTTGCGCATGAAGGCGGCCATTTCCTTGAGGTACTTGCCCTGGTCGAGGTGGATGACGTGGTTGCCGGGAAACCAGTGGATGCGGCAGCGATCCCAGTGGTCCCACAGCAGGCGCGAATGCTTCGGCGGGGCCAGCCGGTCGCCGGCACCGCCGATGATCATCAGCCGCTCCTTGGGCAACTTCGGCCGGTAGGTGAGCGGACAGTGCACCGCCAGCGTATGGCGCGCATCGCGCACCGAGATGCCCGACAGGCGCAGCCCGGTCTTCACGAACGGTCCGGCCGGGAACCACTGGAAGATCAGGTCCACCAGCGACACCACCGGCACGTTGGGAATGGCGAACTCCAGGTCGTCGACCACGCTGGCTGCCAGCGCGGTGGTGTAACCGCCCAGCGAAATGCCGGTCACGCCGATCTTGTCGACGCCCTGACGGCGCAGGTAGTCGATGAAGATGCGCAAATCGAAGATCGAGTGCGCCACCGTCTCGTTGATGTGCGACACGCCGCCGGAGAAATAGCCGTGGCCGCTGAACGGCGCCAGCGCCGCCGCGCGCCGTCCATGGTGCGGCAGCGTGTACAGCAGGATGTCGTAGCCCTGCTTGTAGAACCACGGTAACGCCAGGAAGCGCGAGTTCACCCAGTACGGATCGGCCATGAAGCCATGGATCACCACCAGCGTCGGCCGCGGCCCGCCGTCGTGGCGCCAGTACTGCGCCCACGCGGTGTTGTTGCGGGTATGGCTGCGGTAGCGCTCGCGCAGGCGCGGGTTCACCGTCTCGAACGGCGAATCGAAGCGCAGCAGGCGGCAGGTGCCGTCCTCGGGCTGGAAGGCCAGCGCGCCCGGTGGCAACTCGTCCACGTGCACACCCGACGGCGGCGCCCGGAAGAACTGGGCGGGATCGCCACTCTCGGCCATTTCCTCGTAAAAGCGGCGATCAGCATTGTCCTCGCGCAGGCGCAGGGGATTGAGGCTCAGCGGCATGGCCAGCGTGGCCACCGCGGCGGCCATCCCGGTACGCAGCAGCAGGTCGACGCCGGCGGTGGCGTCCACCATCACCTGGGTGCGCAGGTCGAGGTAGAAGTCGTCGGGGAACTTGTGGAAGCTCGGCTCGAGGTTATCCCACCAGGGCTGCTCGGGCATGATCCGGCGCGAATGGCCGTAGGTCTCGTTGGCTACGCGGGACACGATCGACGAAATCTCTTCCACGGCAGGCTCCCGGGTGTGCGGCATGTGCTCTGGATCATAGCCACAGGCCCGCCCGCCGGGGTACCGTGGCACACCGCCCGATGCTGACCAACGTCAACCGGGTAACACAAACCCTACGCAGCCGCCGCCGGGCCAGCCCCCCAAGGCCCGGCGCGGCTGCCTATAATTCCGCCAGCCCACCCTGCACCGGGAAACATGGAATGACCCGCTGGACCACCACCCTGCTCGCCCTGCTGCTGTTGCCGCTGGCCGCATTCGGCGCCGAGATCCGCCAATGGAAACTGGTCTCCGACCGTGATGGCATCCAGGTCTACATGGCGCACAGCGACGAATCGCGCATCAAGACGTTCCGCGGCGTGATGGAGATCGAGCTCGAGGACTTCAATTCGCTGCCGGCACTGGCGGACGACTACGAGTACTACGCGCGCTGGATGTACCTGATCAGCGACCTGCGCGAGATCCGCCGCCGTTCCGCCACCGACCGCGACGTGGTGGTGCGCACCCGGCTGCCCTGGCCGGTGGCCGACCGCGATGCCGGCCTGCAGATGATCATCCAGCAGGACGCGAAGACGGGGGCTCTCAGCTATGACCTCAAGGGCCGTCCCGGCATCCTGCCGGTGGATCCGGGCTACGTGCGCATCCCGGAAATGAGCGGGCACTTCAAGTCCATCCCCATCGGTGGCAAGAAGGTGCGCATCGACTTCGAGGTGCTGCTGGACCCGGGTGGTTACATCCCGGCCTTCCTCGCCAACTTCATCCTCAAGGACATTCCCTTCCAGTCGCTGCAGCGCTTCCGCCGCGTCATCAACACCGAGCGCTTCCGCAACTACAAGGTGGACTACGTGGTGCCGCCGGAAGCCTGGCGAACCGAGGCGCGCTGACACCGCCGCCCCACCGCGCACCCACAAAAAAGCCCGCGTTATGCGGGCTTTTTTGTGGCCGGCAGGCAGGCCGGCGGAATTGGTCGGAGCGGCGGGATTCGAACCCACGACACCCACCCCCCCAGAGTGGTGCGCTACCAGGCTGCGCTACGCTCCGATGTCTTGCGGTATTGAAGTGGACTTCCGCACCCGGGGTCCGGCGCGGACGGCAATCTTAATGGATGGGGTTGCGAATGCAACCGCGCGAGGTGCCTCGCGCGGTGTTTTCCTGCGCGGGGATCAGGCGCGCAGCACGCGCAGCACGTCCTCGAGCTCGACGATCATCTGACGCACCAGCTGGCTGGCCTGCGACTGCTCGTCCGGCGCCTGCCCGGTCAGTTGCTGGCGCGCACCGCCGATGGTGTAGCCCTGATCGTACAGCAGGCTCCGGATCTGGCGGATCATCAGCACGTCCTGGCGCTGGTAGTAACGGCGGTTACCACGGCGCTTGACCGGCTTGAGCTGCGGGAATTCCTGCTCCCAGTAGCGCAGCACGTGCGGCTTCACGTCGCACAACTCGCTGACTTCACCGATGGTGAAGTAACGCTTGCCGGGGATGACGGGCAGCTGGTCGTTATTGCTTGGTTCCAGCATACGCCTCGACTCGCTGTTTCAGTTTTTGTCCGGGGCGGAACGTGACCACCCGGCGTGCCGTGATCGGAATTTCTTCCCCGGTCTTGGGGTTACGGCCCGGGCGCTCGCTCTTGTCGCGCAGGTCGAAGTTGCCGAAGCCCGACAACTTTACCTGACGGTTGCTCTCCAGCGATACCCGGACTTCCTCGAAGAACATCTCGACCAGTTCCTTGGCCTCGCGCTTGTTCAGCCCGAGCTCCTGGAACAGTCGTTCGGCCATGTCGGCCTTGGTCAGCGCACCCATCCTAGACCCTCAAACTCGCACTAACCCTTTGTTTCAAAAGGTCGACAACGCGCTCCATCAGGGCGGTGACCTCATCGTCGGTTAGCGTGCGGGAAGCATGCTGCAAGGTCAAGCCCAAGGCGACGCTCCGGCGGTTCTGGCCGACGTTATCCCCTTGATAGACATCGAAAACCACGGTATCGCGCAGCAGGTCCCCCGCCCCCTCGCGGACCAGCGCCTGCAGGGTGGCGGCCGGCACGTCGCGGTCGACCACCACGGCGATGTCGCGGCGCACCGCCGGGAAGCGCGACAGCTCGGCAAAACGCGGCAGCACGCCGTCCAGCAGGGCCGCCAGGCGGATCTCGAACAGGTAAACGGTCCCGGGCAGGTCCAGGGCCTTCTGCACGCGCGGATGCAGGGCGCCGATGGAACCGACGCGATGGCCGGCATGGCGGATCACCGCCACCTGGCCCGGGTGCAGCGCCGGGTGGTTGCCCTGCTCGATGGTGAAGTCGGCCGGACGGCCGGTCAGGGCCAGCAGCCCCTCCACGTCACCCTTGGCGTCGAAGAAGTCCACCTTGCGCGCCGGCTGGGCCCAGCCCTCCGGCTGCGCGTTGCCGTACAGCAGGCCGGCCAGGAACGGCTCCTGGCGCAGCTGGCCGTCTTCCGGCACGAAACGCAGGCCGGTCTCGAAGATGCGCAGGCGCGACTGCTGGCGGGCCAGGTTGTGGCGCGCGGTGTTCAGCAGCCCGGCCCACAGCGTGGTGCGCATCACGCCCATGTCGGCGGAAATCGGATTGGCCAGCGCCAGCGGCGGGTGCGCCGGGTCCAGCAGTTGCTGCAGCGCCGGGTCCACGAAACTGTAGGTGATGACTTCCTGGTAGCCACGCGCCACCAGCGTCTGGCGCACGCGCGCCAGGTCCACGGTGGCCTCGCGACGGGCAGCGACGCGGAAATCACCGCGCGGCGGCCGGCTCGGCAGGCGGTCGTAACCGTACAGGCGCGCCAGCTCCTCGATCAGGTCCTGTTCGATGGCGATGTCGAAGCGATGGCTGGGCGACAGCACCGACCAGCGCTCGCCGCTTTCCTGCGTCGACACTTCCATGCCCAGACGAGCCAGCATGGCCTCGACGTGTGCGCCGTCGATGGACAGACCGAGCAAGCGCTCGATGCTGCCGGCACGCAGGTCGATCTGCGCCGCGCGCGGCAGGTGCTGCGCATGCTCCACCACCGTCAGCGGGCCGGCCTTGCCGCCGCAGATATCAACGATCAGTTGCGTGGCGCGCTCGATGGCCGCCTGCTGGATGCCGTGGTCCACGCCGCGCTCGAAACGGTGCGACGAATCGGTGTGCAGGCCGTAGCGGCGCGCACGGCCGGCAATGGCCAGCGGCGCGAAGAACGCCGATTCCAGCATCAGGTTCTTCGTGTCCGGCGATACGCCGGAATCCTGGCCGCCCATGATGCCGGCCAGCGCCAGCGGCTTCTGCGCATCGGCGATCAGCAGTGTGTCGTCGGCCAGCGTGAGTACCTTGCCGTCAAGCAGGGTGATCGTCTCGCCGGCCTGCGCCAGGCGCACGTCAATGCCGCCGGACAGGCAATCGCGATCGAACGCGTGCAGCGGCTGACCGAGCTCAAGCATCACGAAGTTGGTGACGTCCACGACCGGGTCGATCGAGCGGATGCCGCTGCGGCGCAGTTTCTCGCGCAACCACAGCGGGCTGGGCACCGACAGGTCCACACCTTCGATCACGCGACCGACGTAGCGCGGGCAGGCCTGCGGCGCACTCACCTTGACCGGGAAACGCGCGTCGCTGGCCGGCGCCACTTTCGGCACGTCGATGCCGCGGAACGCCGTCTCGGTGAAGGCCGCCACCTCGCGGGCAAGACCCGCCACGCCCAGGCAATCGCCGCGGTTGGGCGTGAGACCCAACTCCAGCGTCACGTCGTCGAGCTTGAGGTATTCACGCAGGTCGGTGCCCACCGGCGCATCGGCCGGCAGTTCCAGCAGGCCGTCGCCGGGAATGTCGATGCCCAGCTCGTCGGCGCCGCACAGCATGCCGAACGACTCCACGCCGCGCAGCTTGGCGCGCTTGATCGCCAGGCCACCGGGCAGCGACGCGCCGATCTTCGCCAGGCACACCTTCAGGCCGGTGCGCACGTTGGGCGCGCCACAGACGATGGTGAGCGGCTCGCCGTCGCCGGCGCTCACGCGCGTCACGGACAGCTTGTCGGCTTCCGGGTGCTTCTCGCAGGCGATGACCTCGGCCACCACCACGCCGGAAAACTCGCCGGCCACCGGCGTGACGCTGTCCACCTCGAGGCCGGCCATGGTCAGCCGCGCCACCAGTTCCTTCGTGCCGCAGGCCGGGTCGACCCACTCACGCAGCCATTGTTCGCTGATCTTCATTGCAGCATCCGGATCTAATGGGTGGGCTCAGCGGAATTGCGCGAGGAAGCGCAGGTCGTTCTCGAAGAACAGCCGCAGGTCGTTCACGCCGTAGCGCAGCATGGTCAGGCGCTCCACGCCCATGCCGAAGGCGAAGCCGCGGTATTTTTCGGGGTCGACGCCGCAGGCGGTGAGCACCTTCGGGTGCACCATGCCGCAGCCGAGCACTTCCAGCCAGCCGGTGTGCTTGCACACGCGGCAGCCGGGGCCGCCGCAGATCATGCACTGGATGTCCACTTCCGCGCTGGGCTCGGTGAACGGGAAATACGACGGACGGAAGCGCACCTGCAGGTCGGCTTCGAAGAACGCGCGCAGGAAATCGGCGAGCAGGCCGCGCAGGTCGGCGAACGTGGCCTGCTCGTCGATCAGCAGGCCTTCCACCTGGTGGAACATCGGCGTGTGCGTCACGTCGGAATCACACCGGTAGACGCGGCCCGGGCAGATCACGCGGAACGGCGGCTGGCCGTTCTTCATGGTGCGCACCTGCACCGGCGAGGTGTGCGTGCGCAGCAGCGTGGTGGCGTCGAAATAGAAGGTGTCGTGCATCGCGCGCGCGGGGTGCGTCGACGGGATGTTGAGCGCCTCGAAGTTGTGCCAGTCGTCCTCGACTTCCGGGCCTTCCACCACCTCGAAGCCGGCGCCGGCGAAGAACGCCGTCATGCGGTCGATGGTGCGCGTGACCGGGTGCAAGCCACCGGTTTCAGCGTGGCGACCCGGCAGCGTGACGTCCACGGACTCGCCGGCCAGGCGCGCATTCAGCGCGGCTTCTTCCAGCGCTTCCTTGCGGGCTTCCACGGCCAGTTGCACGCGATCGCGCGCCTCGTTGATCACCGCGCCCGCCTTCGGACGTTCCTCCGGCGACAGGTCGCCCAGCGACTTCAGCAGCGCCGAGATCTCGCCCTTCTTGCCGAGGTACTGGACGCGCACCTGGTCGAGGGCCGCGAGATCGCTCGCTGCCGCGGTGGCCGCCAGGGCGGCGGAAACGACCGCCTCCAGGTTCTGCACCATGTCCTAACCCCTTGAAAAATATTGGCAAAGCGGGCCGGTCATTCTACGGCCGGCAAAAAAAGAGGGGAAGGGCGTGACGCCGCTTCCCCTCTTTCGTGTTGCGTGTTGCGTCGATCAGGCGGAGAGAGCGGCCTTCGCTTCGTTGGCGAGGGCTGCAAACGCACCCTGGTCGAACACCGCGAGGTCGGCCAGCATCTTGCGGTCGACTTCGACCGAGGCCTTCTTCAGGCCGTCGATCATGCGGCTGTACGACAGGCCGTTCATGCGGGCCGCCGCGTTGATACGCGTGATCCACAGTGCACGGAACTGCCGCTTCCGCTGGCGACGGTCGCGGTACGCGTACTGGCCGGCCTTGATGACCGCCTGGAACGCGATGCGGTACACGCGCGAGCGCGCACCGTAGTAGCCCTTGGCGCGGGCCATGATCTTCTTGTGACGACGACGGGCAATGACGCCCCGCTTAACACGTGCCATGTCAGTTCTCCGTCGTTATCAAAGGTGGGGAAGCATGCGCGCGACCAGACCCTGGTCGGACGGATGCACCATCGTCAACGGACGGAGCTGACGGATACGCTTGGCGGACTTCTTGGTCAGGATGTGACGCTTGAAGGCCTGCTTGCGCTTGAAACCGTTGGCGGTCTTGCGAAAACGCTTCGCCGCCCCACGGTTGGTCTTGATCTTGATCTTCGACATTACGGCAAACTCTCGCTATTGGTTGTACTCGCAACGAGGAATACGCGACCGGCGAACCGGTTACTTCTTCCTCTTCGGCGCCACGACCATGACCATCGCCCTGCCCTCGAGGTTCGGTTCCTGCTCGACCTGGCCGACTTCGGCGAGGTCCGCAGAGATCCTCTTGAGCATTTCGAGGCCCAGTTCCTGGTGAGCCATTTCACGACCGCGGAAACGCAGGGTTACCTTGGCCTTGTCTCCCTCTGTGAGGAAACGCACCAGGTTGCGGAGTTTTACCTGGTAGTCCCCTTCGTCCGTCCCTGGGCGAATCTTGATTTCCTTGATCTGCATCTGCCGCTGTTTTTTCTTGGCTTCCTTGTCGCTTTGCTTCTTCTCAAAGACGAACTTGCCGTAATCCATCAGCTTGCAGACCGGAGGCTGTGCATCCGGCGAAATCTCGACGAGATCGAGTTCCAGCTCCTCGGCTTTTTCCAGTGCTTCACGCGTGGAAACGATACCGAGCTGCTGGCCGTCGGCGTCGATGAGACGCACTTGCGGAACATTGATCTCGCCGTTCAAACGGGCGCGCTTCTCACGCGGCGCAGCCCTGGGATTTTCGCGCTTGATACCTCAACCCTCCGAAACAACGCGGCCGCGACGCGCAACGTCGGCGCCCAGGCGATCCATGAACTCGTCGAGAGTCATGACGCCCAGGTCAGCGCCTTCGCGCGTACGCACGGCCACGGACTTGGATTCCGATTCTTTGTCCCCGACCACGAGCAGGTAGGGGATACGCTGGAGCGTGTGCTCGCGGATTTTAAAGCCGATCTTCTCGTTCCTCAAGTCCGATTCTGCCCGGAAACCCTTGTTTATCAAGGCATCCCGGACCGTGACCGCCCAGTCGGACTGGCGGTCGGTGATATTCATGACCACCGCCTGGACCGGCGCCAGCCAGGCCGGGAAGGCCCCGGCGTAGTTCTCGATGAGGATGCCGATGAAGCGTTCGAAGGACCCCAGGATGGCCCGGTGCAGCATGACCGGCACGTGGCGGGCGCCGTCCTCGCCGACGAATTCGGCCCCCAGGCGGCCCGGCAGGGCGAAGTCCAGCTGGATGGTGCCGCACTGCCAGAGGCGGCCCAGGCAGTCCTTGAGGGTGAACTCGATCTTGGGACCGTAGAAGGCCCCCTCCCCCGGCTGCAGGTCGAAGGCCAGGCCGGCCGCGGTCAGGGCGGCGGCCAGCGCCTGCTCGGCATCGTCCCACTGGGCGTCGGTGCCGATGCGCTTGGCCGGCCGGGTGGACAGCTTGACCAGGATCTCGTTGAAGCCGAAGTCCAGGTAGACGTCACGCAGCAGGGCGATGAAGCGGGCAGTCTCCTCGCCCACCTGCTCGTGGGTGCAGAAGATGTGGGCATCGTCCTGGGTGAAGGCACGCACGCGCATCAGGCCGTGCAGGGCACCCGACGGCTCGAAGCGGTGGCAGGAGCCGAACTCGGCCATGCGCAGCGGCAGTTCGCGGTAGCTCTTGATGCCCTGGTTGAAGATCTGCACGTGGCAGGGGCAGTTCATCGGCTTGACCGCGAACTGGCGCTCCTCGGCCACCGTGGTGAACATGTTCTCGCGGTAGTTGTCCCAGTGGCCGGACGCCTTCCACAGCGACAGGTCCACGACCTGCGGGGTGCGCACTTCCTGGTAGCCGGCGGCGGCAAGGCGGCCGCGCATGTACTGCTCGATGGTCTGCCAGATGGCCCAGCCCTTCGGGTGCCAAAACACGGTACCCGGCGCCTCTTCCTGCATGTGGTACAGGTCCAGCTGGCGGCCGATCTTGCGGTGGTCGCGCTTCGAGGCTTCCTCGATGCGCTTCACGTAGGCCTCGAGGTCCTTCTTGTTGGCCCAGCAGGTGCCGTAGATGCGCTGCAGCATGGCGTTGTTCGAATCACCACGCCAGTACGCGCCGGCCACCTTGGTGAGCTTGAACGCCTTGAGCTTGCCGGTGTTCGGGATGTGCGGGCCGCGGCACAGGTCGATGAAATCGCCCTGGCGGTAGAAGCTGAGCTCCTGGTCACCGGGAATGTCGCGGATGATCTCGACCTTGTACTTCTCGCCCATGGACTCGAACAGCTTCACCGCGTCGTCGCGCGACATCAGCGAGCGGCTGACGGTGAAGTCCTGCGCGGCGAGCTCATACATCCGCGCCTCGATCTTCTCGAGGTCTTCCGGGGTGAACGGGCGCTCGAAGGCGAAGTCGTAGTAGAAGCCGTCCTCGATCACCGGGCCGATGGTCACCTGCGCGCCGGGGAACAGCTGCTGCACGGCCATGGCCAGCAGGTGGGCGCAGGAGTGGCGGAGGATTTCCACGCCGTCGGCGTCGCGCTCGGTGACGATGGCGAGGGCGGCATCCTGTTCGATGCGGTGCGAGGTGTCGACGAGCTTGCCGTCGACCTTGCCGGCCAGCGCGGCCTTGGCCAGGCCGGCGCCGATGCTGGCGGCCACCTCGGCGACCGTGACCGGGCCGGGGAACTCGCGCTTGCTGCCGTCGGGAAGGGTGATGAATACGGACATCTGTGCAGACTCCTCAGTGGCGACCCATACGCAAGGCCGCGTGATTCAGCGCCTGAATCGGCTGGCGGAACCGTTCCGCCAAAACAGGAAAGGCCGCTTCCGCGGCCTTTCCTTCGTATCTGGTAGGCACAAGTGGATTCGAACCACCGACCCCCACCATGTCAAGGTGGTGCTCTAACCAACTGAGCTATGTGCCTGAAGAGGGCGCAAAGAATAGCGGCCGCACCGCCGGCTGACAAGGCCGGCGGCAGGCGATTTTCCGTAATGCGGCCGCCCTGCCCTACAGGCGGGCGTCCACCTCGGTGCGCGGGAACATGGCCTTCACGTCGTAGAGCACCGCCGCCGGCTTGCCGAAGGCGCGGATGCGCGCGGTGCCCCAGTCGCGGAACTGGCCGTGCGCCACGGCGGCGATGATGCCGTCATAGGCCCCGTCGGCCGGCTGGGCGGTAAGCAGGTCCAGGCCGTACTCGTGCTTCGCCTCGGCGGGGTCCACCCAGGGGTCGTACACGTCCACCGCCACGCCCCAGCCGCGCAGGTGCTCCACCAGGTCCACCACGCGGGTGTTGCGGATGTCCGGGCAGTTTTCCTTGAAGGCCAGCCCGAGGATCAGCACGCGCGCCCGGTTGAGGGTGGCGCCGTTGCGGCTCATCAGGCGCACCACGCGGTTGACGATGTGCTCGCCGATGCCGTCGTTGACGCGGCGGCCGGCGGCGATCACGTCCGGGTAGTAGCCGGCTTCCTGCGCCTTGTGGATCAGGTAGTACGGGTCCACGCCGATGCAGTGGCCGCCCACCAGCCCCGGGCGGAACGGCAGGAAATTCCACTTGGTGCCGGCGGCCTCCAGCACTTCCAGGGTGTCGATGCCGAGGCGATCGAAGATCAGCGCCAGCTCGTTCACCAGCGAGATGTTGAGGTCGCGCTGGGTGTTCTCGATGACCTTGGCCGCTTCCGCCACCTTGATCGAGGTGGCCTTGTGGGTCGGCACCTCGAGGATGGAGCGGTACAGCGCGTCGACGAAATCGGCGATTGCCGGCGTGGATCCGGAAGTGATCTTGACGATGTTCTTCAGGCGGCGCTGCTTGTCACCGGGGTTGATGCGCTCCGGCGAATAGCCGGCGAAGAAATCCACGTTGAACTTCAGCCCGGAAACCTTCTCGATCTCCGGCAGGCAGACTTCCTCGGTGGCGCCCGGGTAGACGGTGGATTCGTACACCACCACGTCGCCCTTGCGGATGTGTCGGCCGATGGCGCGGCTGGCAGAGATAAGCGGGCCGAAGTCCGGCACGTTGCGGCGGTCCACCGGCGTGGGCACGGTGACGATGTAGACGTTGCAGTCGTAGAGGTCGCCTTCGTTGGCGGAGAAGCGCAGTTGCGTCGCCGCAGCAATCTCTTCCGCCAACACTTCCAGCGTGCTGTCCTCGCCGCGGGTGAGCGCCTCCACGCGGCCGACGTTGATGTCGAAACCGAGGGTGGGGTATTTCTCGCCGAAAGCCACCGACAGCGGCAAGCCCACGTAGCCAAGGCCGATGACGGCGATGCGGGCCTGTTCGGGTTTCATGTTCACGCGGGCTCCTGGTAAGGCGTCGGTCACGATATGAAGGCCGCCGCGCGCAGGCGGGCGATCTCGTCACGCAGGCGCGCGGCTTCCTCGAACTCGAGGTTGCGGGCAGCAGCGTACATTTTCTCTTCCAGCGCGGCGAGCGTGCGCACCGCCTTGGCCGGGTCGTGCAGTTCGGCAGTGTACGTGCCCGGCGCGGACTCGGCGACCTTGCGGCCCTTCTTCGCGCCACGGCCGCCGGGCACCGGTTCGCGGGCGCCTTCCATGATGTCGGCGACCTTGCGCTTCACCGACTTCGGGGTGATGCCGTGCTCGGCGTTGAAGGCCAGCTGCTTGTGGCGGCGGCGCTCGGTCTCGTCGATGGCGCGCTGCATGGAACCGGTGATGCGGTCGGCGTACAGGATGGCCTTGCCGTTCAGGTGGCGGGCGGCGCGGCCGATGGTCTGGATCAGCGAGCGCTCCGAGCGCAGGAAACCTTCCTTGTCGGCGTCGAGGATGGCCACCAGCGACACCTCGGGCATGTCCAGGCCTTCGCGCAGCAGGTTGATGCCCACCAGCACGTCGAACTCGCCCAGGCGCAGGTCGCGGATGATCTCCACGCGCTCCACGGTATCGATGTCCGAGTGCAGGTAGCGCACGCGCACGCCGTGCTCGGCGAGATACTCGGTAAGGTCCTCGGCCATGCGCTTGGTGAGGGTGGTGGCGAGCACGCGCTCGTCCTTCTCCACGCGCAGGCGGATCTCGCCGAGCAGGTCGTCCACCTGGTGGGCGGCCGGGCGGATTTCCATCACCGGGTCGACCAGTCCCGTGGGGCGCACCACCTGCTCGACCACCTGGCCGGCGTGCTTCGCCTCGTAATCCGACGGTGTGGCCGACACGAAGATCGCCTGCGGCGCGCGCTTCTCCCATTCCTCGAAGCGCAAGGGGCGGTTGTCCAGTGCGCTGGGCAGGCGGAAGCCGTATTCCACCAGCGTTTCCTTGCGCGAGCGGTCGCCCTTGTACATGGCGCCGATCTGCGGAATGGTCACGTGCGACTCATCGATCACCAGCAGCGCCTCGGGCGGCAGGTAGTCGTACAGGGTCGGTGGCGGCTCGCCCGGCAGGTGGCCGGAGAAATGCCGCGAGTAGTTCTCGATGCCGTTGCAGTAGCCGAGTTCCTGCAGCATCTCGATGTCGAAGCGGGTGCGCTGCTCCAGGCGCTGCGCTTCCACCAGCTTGTTGGCGGATTGCAGCTGCGCCAGGCGCTCCTTGAGTTCGGCCTTGATGGTCTCGATGGCGCCCAGCACCGTCTCCCGCGGCGTGACGTAGTGCGACTTCGGGTAGACGGTGGCGCGCGGCACCTTGCGCACGATGGCACCGGTGAGCGGGTCGAACCAGGCCAGCGAGTCCACTTCCTCGTCGAACAGCGCCACGCGCAGCGCGTACTCCTCGGAATCGGCCGGGAAAATATCGATGGTGTCACCGCGCGCGCGGTAGGTGCCGCGGTGGAAGTCGAGGTCGTTGCGGGTGTACTGCATGGCCGCCAGTTTGCGCAGGATCTCGCGCTGGTCCACGCGGTCGCCGCGCGACAGGTGCAGCACCATCTTCGACCAGGCGTCCGGGTCGCCGAGGCCGTAGATGGCCGACACGGTGGCAACGATGATCACGTCCTTGCGCTCGATCAGCGCCTTGGTGGCCGACAGGCGCATCTGCTCGATGTGCTCGTTCACCGACGAGTCCTTCTCGATGAAGGTGTCGGAGGACGGCACGTAGGCTTCCGGCTGGTAGTAGTCGTAGTAGGAAACGAAGTACTCGACCGCGTTGTCGGGGAAGAACTCGCGGAACTCGCCGTACAGCTGCGCCGCCAGCGTCTTGTTGTGCGCCATCACCAGCGTCGGGCGCTGCACCTGCTGGATGACGTTGGCGATGGTGAAGGTCTTGCCCGAACCGGTGACGCCCAGCAGGGTCTGGGCAGCCAGGCCCTCGCCGATGCCCTCGACGAGGCGGCGGATGGCTTCCGGCTGGTCGCCGGCGGGCTGGTAGTCGGCCTTGAGCTGGAACACGCGGCTGGACCCTGCAGGTAACCGGGGTAAACCGTCAATTCTACACCCCCCGCCCCGCCCGCCGCTTTATTGCCACGGCGCATTGAACCGCCGACCCCTTCCTTTAGAATGGCGCCCGCTCCGGGGGCCCTGGCCGGGTCCCGCGTTCAAGGGTCCGCTTCGACCCTGTCGCCTGCCGAGGTCCATACCGTGGATATCCGCCTCTCCAACCGCGTCAACGCCATCAAGCCCTCCCCGACCCTCGCCGTGTCCAACCGCGCCGCCGAACTGAAGGCCGCCGGCAAGGACATCATCGGCCTGGGCGTCGGCGAACCCGACTTCGACACGCCGGACCACATCAAGGCCGCGGCCATCGAGGCCATCCACAAGGGCGTCACCAAGTACACCGCGGTGGACGGCACCCCGTCGCTTAAGAAGGCGATCATCGCCAAGCACAAGCGCGACTCGAACCTGGACTACAAGCCGGAGCAGATCCTGGTGTCCAGCGGCGGCAAGCAGAGCTTCTTCAACATGGCGCTGGCGCTGCTCGACAAGGGCGACGAGGTGATCATCCCGGCGCCGTACTGGGTGTCCTACCCGGACATGGTGATCATCGCCGACGCCACCCCGGTGGTCGTGCAGACCACCGACGCCACCCGCTTCAAGATCACCCCGGAACAGCTGGACGCGGCCATCACGCCGAAGACCCGCCTGTTCGTGCTGTGCTCGCCGTCCAACCCGACCGGCGTGGCCTACACGCGCGCCGACCTGGAAGCGCTGGGCGCCGTGCTGCGCAAGCACCCGCACGTGCTGATCGCCACCGACGACATGTACGAGAAGATCTGGTGGGCCAACGAGCCGTTCGTGAACATCGTGACGGTGTGCCCGGACCTGTATGACCGCACCATCGTGCTCAACGGCGTGTCCAAGGCCTATGCCATGACCGGCTGGCGCATCGGCTACGCGGCCGGCCCGGTGAAGCTGATCAAGGCGATGAACAAGGTGCAGTCGCAGAGCACGTCCAACCCCTGCTCCATCTCGCAGGTGGCGGCGGAAGCGGCGCTCAACGGTGACCAGGGCTGCCTGGTGCCGATGGTCAAGGCGTTCAAGGAGCGCCACGACTACGTGATCGCCGAGCTGAACAGCATGCCGGGCGTGAGCTGCGTGCCGGCCGACGGCGCCTTCTACGCGTTCGCCAACGTGCAGGGCGTGATCGGCAAGAAGCCGGGCATCAACAACGACATCGACTTCTGCGAGTACCTGCTCAACGAAGTGGGCGTGGCGCTGGTGCCGGGTTCGGCGTTCGGTTCCGAGGGCTATGCGCGCATTTCCATCGCCACCAGCCTGGACACGCTGAAGGACGCGATGGGGCGGATCCGCAAGGCGCTGGCGAAGTAAGCCCGCGACCCTGTTGACCCTTCGTGAGGGCGCCATTAGGATACGCGCCCTCACGACGCCCATTCTTGCGATGGGCCCGGCCCGCCACCGAAGCGGTCACCGCGTGAAACGATCAATTCCGCCTTAGCTCAGTCGGTAGAGCAACGGACTGTTAATCCGTGGGTCGCTGGTTCGAGCCCAGCAGGCGGAGCCATACAAATCAAGCAGTTAGGCTTGAAACACCAAGGGCGCCTCAGGGCGCCCTTGGTTTATGTGCCCGTTTGGTGCCCGTTTCTTTTTTGCTAGGGCGCCTGCCCTCCCTCGCCGGGGAGGTCAGGAAGATCCGGCGCATGACAGGAACCCACCCCATGATGAAGCTCCAGCAAGTCGACAAGGACGAATGGGCCTTTTCGGACGACACCATCCCGACCGAGCTGCATGACGAGTTTGATGCCGCACTGGATGCCTGGCAGGACGAAGGCAAGGTCGCCGTCGCCGAAAAAGCGCTGCTTGGCATCGTCACCCGTTGCCCCGACCACATCGATGCCCTGCATCACCTGGCGCTCATCTATAAGGAGGGGGGCCGCGAGGCGGCTGCGTTCGCCTATTGGCAGGCCGCGGTCGGCGTCGGGCTCCGGGCCTTCCCCGACGAGTTTTCCTGGCAGCGATCCAGGCTGGACTGGGGATTCCTTGAGAACAGGCCCTTCATGCGGGCCTACCACGCCCTTGGGCTCTGGTTCCGTGAGCACGGCCATCATGCCGACGCCATCGAGGTATTCAGCCGGTTGCTGGCCGTCTGCCCGAACGACAACCTTGGCACCCGCTACATCCTGCCTGAATGCTGGTTTGGTGCCGGTGAGCCGGCCAAGGTGGTGACTCACTGCCAAGCCCATGGCGACGATGGCGGCCCCGACATCCAGTACTCATGGGGATTGGCACTCGTGATGTGCGGAAAGGTCGAGTCGGCGAAACAGGTTCTGGAGGGAGCGGTTTCCCGGCTACCCCTGGTAGCGAAAGAACTGCTCAAGAAGACCCACCGCCGGCCGACCGGCTACCACGACGGGTACGTTTCGTGGGGCGGCTCCGATCAGGCGTATGACTATTGGCAGCGGGTCGGGAAGTATTGGCAGACGTCGGAGAAAGCAATGCACCTGCTAACGGTGGTGGCTCGATCCCGGTAGCAGCATGCTGCAGGGCACGAAATGCAGAGAACCCGCACTCGCGGCTTGCTCACAAACCACATAAGCCCACACACCCGGCCAGCGCCCTCAACGTCTCCATCCCCGCACCGTAATCAACTAATGCCCCGTAGACCATAAGGCGCTGGAACCGGTCGTACTCCAGAGCGTAGTCCGCATCCATTTCCAGCATCGCAATTGCACGCAGTGTTTCACGGAGAGGATCTTCACGATAAGGCGGGAACTGGGTGCCGAAAGCCTCGGCATCGGCCTGCATGATCGCCGGGATCATTTCTGCGACGACTGCAAGGTCGTAATGGTCACGCAGCACATGCAGGTCGTAGATGTGGCGTGCCAAGGTACTGTCACGCTGATCAACTGCAAGATCGCGCTCCGCGGCAATTCGCCTCGTCAGCGCAACAAACTTCTCCGCGGCGGTCTCCTGAATCGAAACACAGGAAATGCGCCCGACTTCTGCCGGCTGCTGGAATGCCTCCGCGTAGAACGACCTGACCTGCAACTCGACGGTCGCTTGCCGCAAGGGCCACACGGAGGTCTCGATCTGGATCGTCGGGCGCAAGACGCCCTGCCCTTCGGTGGTCGGCGCATAGGGCAACCGGTAGAGGGTGTACCGGCTTTCGTTGCGGGCCGTGAGGTGGTCGGGGTTACCGGGATCGAACTGGAAGCCGGCTGCGAGCAATGCCTCGGCGATCGCCTGACGAAGCTGGCGCAGTGCGGCGCGCGAAGGAGCCTCCGCTGACACGATTTTGAGGTCGATGTCTTCGGACATCCGGTGGATCAGGCGGTGGGCACGCGCGAGGGCCGTGCCGCCCCCGAAGACCAGCCGTAAAGGGCCGGTATCGAGCGCTGCGATGGACGCCAGCGCCCGGGCAACCTGGAAATCCTTCTCCACGAGTGCCGGGCTTGGCAGGCCGAAGTACTGCTGGACGTCGAGCAGGTCCTGCAGGGACGGATTACCGCTCAAGGACCAGCTCCTTGTTGCCGTCACTCAGCCGGCGGGAGAAGCGCCCCTTGATCCTCACGGCAGGGTTCACCGGGATCTGCGTCGAGCGCCCCTCGTTGTACGCCCGCTCAGCCTCGGTGGGCTCCCAGGCAACACCCAGCTTGGTCAGGGCCTCCCGGGCCGCACCGGCAAAGCCATTGGGATTCAGGAGCACCGGTTTGCCGGACAGGCGCGACGTGAAGGCCCGGCCGTAGACGCCATAGCCCAGCTTCACCAGTTGCCCCTGACGCACCAGGGTCCGCAGGGCGCGCAGCACCTGGTCTTCCCCGCCGAGGTCGAGGAACTCGCGGGTCAGGAACACGTTGTCCTTCTTGCGGGCCAACCGGGTTTCGATCCGGTCAGCCAAAGTCTTCCTGGCCATTGGGGCACCCTGCAAAAACCCGACATTCATGGTATGCAAAAACCCGACATCAAGCAAATCAGGGGCCACGTAATCGGCTCTCCTTGATGGGGCATCCTGAGCCGATTGAATAGCTTATTCGGCTCACTAACCCCTCCCCCTGCCGGTAACCCCTTGATCCCCATCAAGCCCCCGTCACTCCCCTGCGCGCCTACCGTTATATACGGGCTAACATAGCGCCCACAGGAGTGCTCCCATGCCCGACACCCGCCGCACCCGTTCACCCGCCCTGGCCGTCGGTGGCGATTTCTGGCTGGCCGGCCCCGACGGCGCGGCCGGCGCCGGCCGCATCGCCCTGCTGCGCGCCATCGACACCCACGGTTCCATCAGCGCCGCCGCCCGCGAGATGGGCATGAGCTACAAGGCCGCGTGGGACGCGGTGGACACCATGAACAACCTGGCCGGCCAGCCGCTGGTGATCCGCGAGACCGGCGGCAAGGGCGGCGGCGGCACGCGGCTCACCGAACAGGGCCACCGGATCGTCGCCAGCTACGAACTGATCGCGCAGGCGCACCGGCGCTTCGTGGAAGACGCCACCCAGGCCCTCAACGGCGCCGGCGACCAACTGCAATTGCTGCGGAGACTTTCCATGAAGACATCGGCGCGCAACCAGTTCCACGGCAAGGTCACGGCCATCCACCGCGGCGCGGTGAACGACGAGATCGAACTGGCCCTGCCCGGCGACAGCACGCTGTACGCCACCATCACCCACGAGAGCACCTCGGAGCTGGCGCTGGCGCCGGGCAGCGACGTGATCGCGCTGGTGAAGGCACCGTGGGTTGTGCTGGCCTGCGGCGACAAAGTGCGCGTGTCGGCGCGCAATCGCCTGCAGGGCAACGTGGCACGCGTGACCCGTGGCGCGGTGAACGCGGAAGTGGCACTCGCACTGCCCGGCGGCGGCACGCTGGTGGCCATCGTGACCAACGACGCGGTGGATGAACTGGCGCTGGTCGAGGGCGCGACCGTGACGGCGCTGATCAATGCCTCGCACGTGATCCTGGCGGTGCCGGCATGATGCGCGCGCGCTGGCCATTCATGGTGCTGCTGGCCTGCGCTGTGCTGTGCAGCGGCGCGCACGCGGCAACGCTCAACGTGGCGGTGGCTGCCAACATGAAGTTCGCCTTCGGCGCACTGGCAGCGGACTTCGAGCGCACGCGTCCCGGCGAGAGGCTCGAGGTGACCTATGGCGCGTCCGGCAAGATCACCACGCAGATCCGCAACGGTGCGCCGTTCGATATGTTCTTCTCGGCGGACACGTTGTATCCGCAGGTGCTGGCCGACCAGGGCCTGACGGCGGGCGCGCCGCACCCGTACGCGGTGGGACACCTGGTGCTGTGGAGCCGGCAAGAGGCGCTGGGCCAGTTGCCGCTGCAGCAGTTGCCGAAGGCAGGCATCCGCAAGTTCGCCATCGCCAACCCCGGCGTGGCGCCCTACGGCCTGCGCGCGCGCGAGGCACTGCAGCACGCCGGCGCGTGGGACGCGCTGCAAGGAAAACTGGTGCTGGGCGAAAGCATTGCGCAGACCGCGCAGTTCATCGATACCGGTGCCGCCGATGCGGGCATCATCGCGCTGTCGCTGGTGCTGGGCCCGGAACTGGCCGGCAAGGGCACGTGGAGTCGCATTCCCGACGATACGCACGCGCCGCTGGCACAGAGTTACGTGATCCTCAAGCGCGCCGGGGGCAAGCCGCTGGCCGCGGAGTTCGCCAGGTACGTGGCCAGCCCGGCGGCACAGGCCATCCTCACGCGCTATGGCTTCGACGCACCGTAAACACAAGGAAACGCCTTGATGGGCTCCTCCGACTGGCTCGCACTGCGCACCACCCTGGAACTGGCGGGCGTCACCACGCTGGTGCTGGTGCTGCTGGGCACGCCGCTGGCCTGGTGGATGGCGCGCACGCGCTCGCGCGCGGCGGTGGTGCTGGAAGCGGTGGTGGCATTGCCGCTGGTGCTGCCACCCACCGTGCTGGGTTTTTACCTGCTGTTGCTGCTGGGCCCGCAGGGCGCCATCGGCGGCACGCTGCAATCGCTGGGCCTGTACCACCTGGCGTTCACCTTCACCGGGCTGGTGATAGCCTCCACGCTGTATTCGCTGCCGTTCATGGTGAACCCGCTGCGTGACGCGTTCGCCGCGGTGGGCACGCGCATGACCGAGGCCGCCGCCACGCTGCGCGCCGGCCCGTGGGACCGCTTCGTCCACGTGGTGTTGCCGCTGTCGCGGCGCGGCTTCCTCACCGCCGTCACCCTCACCTTCGCGCACACGGTGGGTGAATTCGGCGTGGTGCTGATGGTGGGCGGCAATATTCCCGGCGAGACACGCGTGCTGTCCATTGCCATCTACGATCACGCCGAGTCCATGGACTACGCCGCCGCGCACGTGCTGGCCGGCAGCTTGCTGGCGGCATCGTTCCTGCTGCTGCTGGTGCTCTACGCGATCAACCGCCGGCACGCGGTGGTGCGCCCATGAGCCTGCGCGCACGTTTCAGAGTGGCGCACCCGGGCTTCACGCTGGACGTGGACCTGCGACTGCCCGCGCGCGGCGTGACGGCATTGTTCGGCGCGTCCGGGTCGGGCAAGACCACCCTGCTGCGCTGCATGGCCGGGCTGGACATCCCGCCGGGCGGATTCCTGCAGGTGGGCAACGACACCTGGCAGGACGGCGCCTTCGCCCTGCCCGCCCACCGCCGTGCGGTGGGCATGGTGTTCCAGGACGCGGCACTGTTCCCGCACCTGAGCGTGCGCGACAACCTGCTGTTCGGCCTGAAACGCGTGCCGGCGGCGGAACAGCGCGTGTCGCTGGATGAAGCGGTGGAATTGCTGGGCATAGGACACCTGCTGGCGCGCGGCCCGGAGCACCTGTCCGGTGGCGAGAAGCAACGCGTGGCGATTGCGCGTGCGCTGGCGGTGAGCCCGCGCCTGTTGCTGCTGGACGAACCGCTGGCCGCGCTCGACGTGAAACGCAAACGCGAGATCCTGCCCTACCTCGAGCGCCTGCACGACGCGCTGGCGATACCGGTGGTGTATGTGACGCACGCCATGGAGGAAGTGGCGCGGCTGGCCGATCACCTGGTGGTGCTGGAGCAGGGCCGCGTGCAGGCCAGCGGTCCGCTGGGCTCGGTGCTGGCGCGGCTGGACCTGCCGCTGCAGGGCGACGATGACGCCGGCGTGGTGATCGACGCGGCAATCACCGAGCGCGACACGCGCTGGCACCTGGCGCGCGCGGCATTCGCCGGCGGCGCACTGTGGGTGCGCGACGGCGGGCGCGACACCGGCCAGCGCGTGCGCCTGCGCATACTGGCCCGCGACGTGAGCCTCGCGCTCGCCCCGCACGCGGACAGCAGCATCCTCAACGTGTTGCCCGGCATGGTGGACGAGGTGGTGGCCGGCGATCATCCGGCGGTCACGCTGGTGCGGGTGAGTGCCGGCGGCGTGCCGTTGCTGGCGCGGGTGACGGCGAAGTCGGCGGATGCGCTGGGCCTCGCGCCCGGCCGCGAAGTCTGGCTGCAGGTCAAATCCGCCGCGGTACTGGAGTAGAGAGGGGGCCATGCCCCCGACCGCCCTTCCTGCCTCACTCAATCGGGCGCATGGCGCCCTCACTACCTGTAGCGAGGGGGCCACGCCCCCGACTCACCACTTTCAGAAGCGGTAGCTGTCCTTGTCTTGCATGAGCAAATCCAGCTCTGTTTCACTCCGGAACGGGATTTCTTTCCCTATATACCGGTAGAGATCCTGGTAAGCCGCTGCAACCAACGCTACATCCTCGAGATCGACGGACTTCCGGATCTCCGAATACGACATGGTAAATACCCGGTCGCGCTGCGCACGGTCCTCGCGAACCAAGCGCTCCACCTTGAGCATGCCTAACTCGATGGCAGGCATTGCAGCCGAGAAGATTTCCTCGATTTCCTCATAACGCAGCAGCGCGACATCGCGAGCCATGACGATACCAAGGACGACCGAGACGGCATGATCGACCAAGCGGAATATCGCCACAGTCATGAGCGCCGAGGCAAAGGCCGCCATCGCGTACGCAAGTAGCGGAGGCACCCCGATGGACTCCAGGTACTGCTGGAGTCCCGCGGCGAGCGCTACCACGGAAATTGCCGCCACGCCCTTGGTAATCGCCGAAAGGGTATGTACGAGCGAGGGGCTACGGCCCGTCACGAAATCGAATACCTCCCTGCAGAGAGTTCGGAAATACTCACCCCCCTTCTTCAGCGCATTCTTGATGTTTGCCAGCGTGGAAACCAGGGCATTAACCGCATAGTTCACCGCGGCCTTGATGGCATGGCGAACGATCCCGTCCGAAAATACATCGGAAAACCTTGCCCGAGTATCGTCCAGAACGGCATGAAAGCGATCGGGCAAGGACGCTCCGCCGGCTCCTGCGGCCCAGTAATCGCGCAACTCTACGATGCAACGACCGACCAGGTATGAAACCGCATGCCGAAGTGAGTGATGGGCATGCTGCACGGTGACATGGGTAGCAGACCCAGCGGCAGAGGCCAATGTCGCCTCGGCTTTCAGCAAGGTATCTGCCGTATCCTGCCTCGCCTTTTCTCCGCCGATGGCAGCGGCCGCATCGCCGAGCACGGTGTCCTTCTGGCTGACTGAAGCCTTCGATGCCTTGCCGGCACGCAGCCGGATCAAAACCTGTTCGGCGTTCTTGTTGCCTTTCTTCCGCTGACGCTCCCAGTAGCGCCTGGCCTTCGCCAGATCCTCGGGCGGAACGATGATTTCCGCATTACTCTCGATGTAGCGGGCCTTACCAAGCTGGGAAAAGTCCTTGACAGACTTGTACTGGGCACGCTCGCTCTTGATGACACGGCCATTGCGAATGCCGACAACATCAGTCGCATCATCATTGTACTTGGCCACATCCCTGACCGAAGCGGGGAGTTCGTCTCCTGCACGCGCCCGGTTGTACAAGTGGTCTGTGGTCGCATAACGGGTTTCGCCATCATCAAGCGCCTCGTCCACATTGCGCAGGAAGGAGTCCCGAACCTCGAACGCGTTACCATGACGATGCGGATTCTGGTTGGGCTTCCCGTCACGCCTGACCAGGACTCCTTCCATCTCCTCGCTGTACTGGCGAGTGGCCTCCGCCAACTTGGCGGTGCGTGATTCGAGCGTCCACGACAGGTCAACGCCCAGATGGCCAGACATGTCATTCACGAAGTGGGTCAGGACATCCTGCAAGTATGAGTTCATCGCCAGTGCTCCGGGGTCTACCTACAATGCTCACCGGCACCATATCAACGGACTGATTCCAGCCTTTCCACCAGTTCGCGCGCCTTGTCCTGCACATCAACGATCGCAGCGTCGAGCGCGCCATCCTCCTTGATCAGCGGCGACCGGGTGAGATCGACGATGCCCTGGACGCACAGTATGGCATTGGCCAGTGCGGCCTTCTCGGCCGCGGTGAACAGGCGATAGTCGTCCTTGACTGCGCGGATGTCGAGCAAACGCACATTCAGTCCGGCGGACAGATCACCCAACTTGCGGAGCAGATCTGTCACTGACGCAGCCGCTGCATCAATGGCGCCGGTCGCCTTCTCGGCCACTTCTTTCTCCGCAGCGATCGCTTGGGCCTTGCGCCTGTTGCTGCGGGCATCCGCCAGTGCCGTTTCCGCCTTCATGGCCAGCAGGACGCCCCCGATGGCCAACGCAGGACCTGCTACCACCCCACCGAGCACAGCCGTCCCCATGGCCATCCCGCCACCGCCGGCCGCGAGACTGCCACCACCGAGCCACGCCAGCGTCGCATTGGTTGCAGCCGCGCCACTCAGCGTACTGATGGCGGTCCCGGTCGAGGCCGCAGCCAGCATCTGTGTGCCACCGAAGGCGGCAAAGGCCGTCAATGCACCCGATGCACTGGCCGAAGCCAAGCCCGTGGCCAACTCGCCAATGGTGACCGAATACGCATCAAGTTGCTGCAGCCGATTCTCGATCGTCACGGGATTCTCGCCCGCCACGCCATCTGACTCAAAATTCTTCAATCCCTCCATTGCCTTTCGAAAGGAAGGATAACTCGCCTCGAAGACGGCTACCTTGGTCTTGCCGAGTGTTTCGAGTCGTGCCTCGGCAGACTTCCGGGCGGCCTCTAGGCGACGATCTGCCTTGGCAAGGATTTCTTCAGCATCCGATTGAACGCGCTCGGCCTCGGCGAAGTCTTCTTTCGCGTCCAGCCCCTTCTTGACACCAAAAAGACCTGCAATGGCGGACACTCCGCCAATGATCACGGGAATCAACGGGAACGGCATTTCAATGTCCTCCAGTTCCAAGCGGAGATAAATGTTCGCGACGGGGCTCAACGTCCTGTCGCGTCTTCCCGACCGGCGAGCGGCAGGTCCGCTTCTTCGTCGGCCTGCTCTTCGACCACAGCGGGATTCCGCAGGATTCCCGGTTTGCGCACGGGAGCGGTCTCAATGCTGCCACCTTGCTCGTGGACGATCGCCGCGGCATTCAGGAGCAGGGATTCCTTTACCCTGTAGTACTCGGAGAGCTCAAGGTCACGTACGTAGACATGCAGCAATACCGTGGCTCGCTCCGGGGATATGCGATCGATGGATACCGTCGATGGCACCTTGCGAAGAACGTCGGGACACTCCGAAACGACCTGCCGTATCCGGCTCACGATGCGCGAAGCGTCGGCGGGGCCGCTAATGGGAAATTCCAGCTCGGTGGTAATCAGTCTGCAGGAAAGACGGGACCTGTTCTCAACGGCGATAGCCGCGAAGATTGCGTTCGGCACGTACAACTTGCGCATGTCTACCGTCTGGATCTCGGTCAGGCGCCAGCCAACCTTCGTTACCACTCCCTCAATGTTCCTGTCCGGAGACCGGATCTTGTCATTGCGGGCAAAGGGACGGTCCAGGAAGATCATCAGCCCCCCAAAGACATTCGCGAGCAGGTCTTTTGCCGCAAAGCCGGCAATGATTCCCCCGATGCCACCAAAGGTCAGCAAGGCCGCGGGCGAATAGCCAAGCTTGCCGAGCAGAATCAGGAAGGTAACGATGAATACCAGGATGCGCAGGGTGCGCGCCAGCAGTGCGTAATCCGTGCCGGCACCAGAATCCACTTCGACCGGCGCTTCATTGTCAGCAATACACTTTGCGGCGGCTTCCTTGTGCGCCTTCTTTCGCTGCTTCTGCGCAGCCTCGGCAGCCTCCTCGAACTTGTGCAGTAGCCGGAAAAAGAACCAGGAAACAATCAGGATGACAAGGAACGCGCGAACCTCGCCGGCACGCTGCAGGATCGAAATGCCCGTTTCGACATACACGGCATGGACAAACACCTCGACACCGAGGATCCAGACAAGGACCTGCGCCGGAACTTCGGCTGCCAACAGCGCGGCATCGTCCCAAGGGTGATGGGTATCCTTGCTCTTCTGCTTCAGCCGCGCGATCACGAAGTGAACCAGCAGGCTCATCACGGTCACGACGGCAAGGATGGTGCCACCCCGAGCAACGAGGTTGATGCCAGTTTCCGTCGCGGCGACAAGTTGGGAATCCATATCCACTAAAACCAGGTTCCTTCCGACCAGTGGATTTAGCCATAAGTTTTTCCTAGCCTGCCACTCCCATTCGTGGGATTGGCGTATATACATTTATTTCGGTTCTATATACCGTGGCCACTTGGGCCAGACACAACGTGTCCCGCGTGTGGCGAATCCTCCGACTCCAGGAGGACTGCCATGCCCAACCCCCACCTGCTCCGCCTCGTCGCCCTGACGCTGCTGAACCGCGTGTTCGCTGATATCCGCGACCATGATCGGACGTTCGACGCCCGCAGCGGCGTGTTGCGCATCCACGGAGAGCCGCTGGTCGTGCCGCGCGACTGGCTGCGCCGCGATCCGGGTGGCCGCTGCATCGCGCAGGCGATCGACGACGCGTGGACGGCCGTGACCGATACGCCCTTCGCGCTCGGCGCGGACCTGGAATGCTCGTGCCTGCACGCATGGCACCTGACGCTGACCACGACAGGCATCGCGAGCGAGCACGGCAACGTCACGTTCGTGGAGGGCTGCGACGACATTGCCTGCTACGAGGAGGCGCCGCACGACCACTTCCCGGACGTGTGGGCCTTGCTTCCGGAGCTGCTGCAGGCACGCATCGGCGAGCGGTTCGCGTGCTTCCGAGCGTCGATGGAGGACGATCCCGCCACTGGCGAAGCGTTCGCCGCCGAGTTGGCGCAGGCACTGGCTTGCGAAGTGCACGCACGCATCGACCGTGCCACGTTCCAGCAAGCCATGCGCCTGCTCGCCTGCGAGGATGCACTGGCATGGGAATACGAACTGCCCACCCTGCCCGCGAACTCGCGACTGCGGGAAGTCACGGAATGGCTGACCACGGCGATCGAGGTGGCTGGCATCTATTGGCATCCCGACGACAGGTCGCTGGCGCCGCTGTTGCCCTGGGCCATGTGCGGCGGGTATCCGCCCAGCGCCGACGGCGTACGCGACTGGTTGCGCGCCCAAGGGCTCTCGCGCAAGGCATTGCGCCGGCTGCCACGCCTGCCGCACGCGGCGCTCGACGAGACGCTGCGCTGCTGGTTGCCGAATGCGCGCAGCAACTGGCGCACGGCGGTGGCGTGGCTGGGCGAACTGCTGTCGCAGTTGTACCAGGCGCGTCACCGGGAACTCGATGAGGAGCGCGTGCGCGTGGTGGCCTGCGTCAGCGCCGTTGCCGGGCTCTGCGGTGCCCGCCTGCCGGGTATGCCGGATCCGGGCGAACCCGGGCAGCGCTATATCGACGATCTCTACCAGGACCACCGTGTCGCCGGCACCGCCACGCACATGGTCGCGGTGCTGTCCCGCCACGATGCCGCCACGGCGGCGATTCTGGCCAGGACCGTGCTGCGCACGCTGGTCACCGTGGACGATGCCGGCTACCGGGAGATCCATGCGCACGTCAGCGACGTGCGCGACTGGATCTGCGGCGACTACCAGTTGCGTGGAGACGCGGACCGGCTGGGCCCGGCGGACGTGGGTCCCGACTGGGCGACGCTCATGCGGCGGCAGCGCGCCTGGCACGACCGGTGGGCCGCGTTTCGCAACGGGATCGGCGTTGTCCACCCGGCGGCCGGCGCCCCGCCGGAACCCGAACTGGCATGGGCGTCGCCGGTACCGGCATTCAACCACGGGGAATTCCTGGTGGAGCCACTCGATTCCAGCACCGCGCTGTGGGAAGAAGGCCGCGCCCAGGGCCATTGCGTGGCGAGTTACAGCGAGCGCTGCCTGCGCGGGGACTGCCGGCTCTTTTCGCTGCGCAATGCCCCGGACGGCACGCGGCTCGGCACCGCCGAGTTCAACCGGCGACCCGACGGCTGGCAGTTGGTGCAGTTCCGTGCAGCACTCAACCGGCAGTTGCTGGATAATGTCGGCAGGCCGCTGGAACCGTACGTCGACGTCATGGCAGAACTCACCACACGGCTCGCCACCTGTAGCGAGCGGGCCACGCCCGCGATCGCTCTCTCGTAGCGAGGGGCCGTGCCCCCGACCGCCTTTCCTGCCACCATCAATCGGGCGCATGGCGCCCTCGCTACAAAAGGGGCGGTATTGGTCGCGTCAGCGGGCCTGGGTGACACGACAACCTGACGTGCCCTTCGCGCGTCGCACGAAGTCCGCGTCGAATGTGTGCAGTGAACGGCAATGTGCCTCGGCGTTCGCCAAGTGCAGCGCATCCGCCGGGTCCATGCCCTGCTCGTACCATCCGAGCGCACGTGCGACGCGTGCCGGATTCTCCAGCGCAACCTGGGGCAGGCCCGCCACCCGACGCAACGCGTCGACAATCGCCGCGCGCGGCAAGTCGTAGCACGCCTTCAGTACCCAGCAGCACTCAAGCAGCACCGTGTCGGCAATGAACAGTGGCTGCACGCCACCGAGCACGCGGACGCTCACGGCATGCTGCGCGGGATCGTCCGCGACCAGGAAGCGCACGATGACGTTGGTGTCGAGCGCGATCACCGGAAGTTGTCCTTCATGGCGCGATCCACGGCGGCGTTCATGTCCTCGATGCTCACCGCAGGCCCCTGGTAAAGCGGCTTCAAGAAACCGGCGGCCTCCGCCACGGTGGTCGCGTGGAACGGTGATGGCGTGCGCAGCAACACACCCGCCGGCGTGTCGATGACCTCCAGTTCCTGCCCCTCCGACCAGCCGTGGGCCTCGCGGACCGCCTTGGGGATGACCAACTGGCCCTTGGTCGACAAACGGATGGTTTCCATGGCGTCGGCACCAAAGTAAGACATGGTAAGAATACCTCCGCCACGGGCCGTTGTCAGTGAAGCGGTGACCATAGGCATACGGCGGCGGGCTGTCCGTCCGCCGGGACCCCGGCATCGCGTCAGCCACACGACACCACTTGTCGCAGTCCCCGCCCACACTCAGGCTTCCACCGAGGAGCCGCCCATGAGCAAACCCTTCCGCCTCTCCAAGTCCAAGGTCATTGCCGGCCGCCAGTGCCCGAAGCGGCTGTGGCTGCAGATCCACCGCAAGGAGGTGGCCACGGACACCGGCAACGAGGTGGCCCTGGCCGTCGGCCACGAGGTTGGCGCGGCCGCGCAGTACCTCTACCCCGGCGGCCGCCTGCTGGGCTCGCATGACGACCTGCCCGCCAGCCTGGACAACACCCGCGCCTGGCTGGACACGCGCGGGCCGGCAGTGGCATTCGAGGCCACCTTCGAGGCGGACAGCGTGCTGGTGATGGCGGACATCGTCGAACGGCGCCGCAACCGCCTGCACCTGGTCGAGGTGAAGGCGTCCACCAGCGTGAAGGATTACCACCGCGACGATGCGGCGGTGCAGGCGCACGTGCTCACGCGCGCCGGCCACGAACCGGCCAGCGTCAGCGTGCGGGTGATCGACAACCAGTTCATCTACCGCGGCGACGGCGACTACAACGGCCTGTTCCGCGATGAGGACCTCACCCGCGAGGCCAAGGCGCGCGGCAACGAGGCCGCTGGCTGGATCGCCATGCAGCAGGGCGTGCTGGCCGGCGCCGAGCCGCAGGTGGCAATGGGCGCGCAATGCAACACGCCCTACGCGTGCGAATTCCAGGACTACTGCCTCGCGCAATGCGGCGTGGCGCGCGCCGAATTCCCGGTGGAGATCCTGCCGCGTGCCGGCAAGCTGGCGAACGAACTGAAGGCCCAGGGCTACACCGACCTGCGCGACGTGCCGGCGAAGCTGCTGGGCGGCAACACCGTGTTCCTGCGCATGCGCGAAGCGTCGAAGACCGGCAAGGCATTCCTGGACCCGGCGGCCGCCGCGGAACTGGCGAACGCCGGCTGGCCGCGTTACTACCTCGACTTCGAGGGCGTGAACCCGGCGGTGCCCCGCTGGGCCGGCACCCGCCCTTACCAGGCGTTGCCGTTCCAGTGGTCGCTGCACATCCAGCGCGCGGACGGGTCGCTGGAACACCGCGCCTACCTGCACACCGCCCCCGATGCGCCGATGCGGCCGGCAATGGAGCACCTGCTGGCGGCCATCGGCAAGCGCGGCACGGTGTTCGTCTACAACCGCGCCTACGAAGGCAGCGTGCTGCGCGGCATGGCCGCGATGTTCCCCGATCTCGCCGAACGCCTCGTCGCCATCGAGAAGCGCTTCGTGGACCTGCTGGACATCACCCGCCGCCACTACTACCACCCGGACATGAAGGGCAGCTGGTCGATCAAGGCGGTGCTGCCCACCATTGCGCCGGAACTCGATTACGCCAACCTCGGCGAAGTCCAGGAAGGTGGCGCCGCCCAGCAGGCGTTCCTGGAGATCATCGCGCCGGGCACCCCGGCCGAGCGGCGCGCGCAACTGGCCGCGGACCTGGAGCGCTACTGCGCGCAGGACACGCTGGCGATGGTGAAGCTCGCCGAGGTGTTCGCCGGCGGCAAGCGGCCGAAGGTGGCGGCACGTTGATGGGCACGAACTTCCATGTCGGCGACGCGGCCCGTGTGCGCGCGAACATCACCGATCCGGTGATCGACCACGGCGTGCAGGCCGGCCGCTGGCAAACCAGGGTCGACATCACGGACTGGCAAGGCATCATCACCGCGGTGCGCACGCACCCCGACGGTCGCCAGACCGTGACCGTGGAGTGGGACGCCGTCACCCTGATGCACGCGATCAGCGACTGGGTGCGTTTCTGGGGGCAAGAGCGCTGCCGCGACCAGCGCTTCGGCTACCTCACGCTGGAAGCAAGCCTGTTGAAGCCTGCCACCGTGCGCGACACCCCGGCGCAGCGGGCCGCCGAGCGCGAGACGCTGGCCGAATACATCCGCTGGAACACCGTGTACACCGACCTGTGCGCCGCTGCCGGCATCACTGACATCGAGCGCGCGGGAATCGACGTGACCTGGGGCACGCTCCTGAAGGCCACGCTGTTGCCCGCCACAACGCGCGTGCAAGAGGAAGGCGAGAGCGAAGGCCTGCGGGCACTGCGGGGCATACTGGATGGCAGGCGCGCCCTCTGCCTGACCGGCTCCTGCCGACTCGACGATCGCCTGCACGGCGAGCCGCGCACGCAACGCCTGCTGCGCGAAGCCGCCGCCGAGGGCGGTGACGTGGTGCGGGTCATCGCCTGCTGGCGAGCACCGCAGGGCCTCGTGGAACAGGACGTGGTCGTGAGGATCCACGCATGAACCCGATGCCACACCTGGACAGCGTGTGCGCCGAGGCGCGCGAGGCACCCCTGCACAGCGTGCCCGGGGTACAAGCGCTGTGGATTGGTTCCACGCTGGTGCAGTTCCCCAAGGAATGGGCGGCCATCGATCCGGCCGGCGACACCTGCGCCGCGGTCGTGCGTGACGCCTGGTGTACGTTCTGGCACCACCCGTTCCGCCTGGTGGAAAACGCCGACGGGCGCCAGCTGGTTTTCTGGCAGGCGGCCTGCCTGGAACTGGGTACGCTGGCGGCGCGCAATGGCGCCGGGAGCGGCGTGCGTCTCGTCCGTCTCGACGTGCTGGGCAACCGGGTCGACAGCGAAGTGGTCATGAATCTGTTCCGCCTGTGCGAACGGATCATTGGCGGCCACGCACGCGCGCCCATCGAGGCAGGTATCCGCCAGTGCCTGGTCGAAGCCTTCGCCCGGCACTCACTTGCGCCGGAACTACCGCGGCCATTCATCGAGCAACTGGGTGCACGCATCGAAACCCAGCTGGACGCACGACTGGACTGGCCGCGGGCGAGCCGTGAACTGCTGCAGTTGGCGTTGGGCAGCGAGCGCGCCTGCCTGCTGCACGACCTGATCCACCCGTCCGATCGCCGCTACCCGCAGTGGCAACTGGCATTCATCGAATGTGCCGACATCCTCGCCCTATGGCCGGACGACGAGCTGCCCTACCTGCCATTCGTGGTGCCACTGGCGCAGAGCGGCGTGCATGCCGTTACACCGGCGGCTGTGGCGCAGGCACTGCATGCCCACGGTTTGTCTCGCACGGCGATCTCGCGCCTGCACCGGCTACCGCTCACAGCGACGGCGCGCATGGCCTCGGCACTGCTCGATGTGCAACCGGCCACCTGGCCGGTGTTCATGCAGGCCATCAACCGTTTCATGGCACAGGTTGCACAGCACGCGACACGTGGTCTGGAAGATGACAACGTGGCCGACGCCGTGAGTTGGCTGGTCTACGACGCGGCGGCCACATTGCTGTCCGGTGGACAGCGCAGGCCGGCCCTGCTGACTGTCGATGAAGAGTATGCCGAGCATCCGCCCTGGCCTGACTCCGGGCGTGCCGAGTACGCGACGCTGCGTGGATTCAGGCCAGCACGCGCATTGGGGCCTCCGTCCAGGCGCCGACACTCGCAGGAAGGCAGCCTATTGCTCGGGGAAGGCACACCGCTGTATGCAGGTCCGCAACGCGTCGGCTACGGCACTGCCGGCGACACTGCTGCGCTGCGCACACCCACGGAACCAGCGGCATTACGTCGTCTTGCGCAGTTGCTCACGGTGGAAACCCTGCGTGGCAAACACCGCGTCCCGGGTATGGAAAACGTGCTGCACGACACCTTCGACTGGTTCCGCAACGCCGAGCCGCCAACGGGCATGGCGCAACTTCGGGGCACCTGGGGCGACGTGCAGCGCCGACAGCAGCGCTGGCATGCGGAACAGCAACGCCTGCGTGCGGATCCGGACCTGCAGGAAGTCCCCGCCCCGGCGCAGTTCACTTCCGCGCTCGAACCCCTTGAAATCGCGCCGTGGCGCGCCATACATGTGAGTGACGCGGTTTCCCTGTGGCAGGAAGGACGCGCCATGGAGCACTGTGTGTATACCTACCGGGACCTGTGTGAGCTGGGCGTTTCGCAGATATTCTCGATCTCGCGCGCGGACACCGGCGAGCGCCACGGCACGGCGGAGTTCCGCCGGCTGGGCGGCCAGTGGACGCTGGTGCAGTTCCGGGGCCTGAAAAACCGCGATCCGGTGGTGGCTGACGAGCAAGAGGCCCGGGCGCGGGATGCGTTGATGGCCGAGCTGGCAATCCGGCTGGCACAGGCGCAGTCATCCTGACGCGCATGACGACAGGAGCCGGGAGGACTTTTCATGCAAGTTCTGGTGCAGGCACTGCAGGACTTCGACAGGCGGCCGGACAGATCCTTGATCTCCCGGGCGCTGGTCAATGGCAACGCCGAGAAGCTCCTCGGGCACTGCCTGCTGAGCAACCTGGAGAAGAACACCGGCGGACTCGGCGTCCTGGACAAGCGGAAGGATGGGCACGAGATCGACCTGATGCTCTTCCGCCGGCAACGGCTCCTGGCCACCGCTGAGTTGAAGTGCACGTTCTCCAGCGGCCGGCCGGCCTGCGTGCGCGCCGCGCAGGATGCCAGCGTGAAGGCACTGGCCAACCTCGATACTTTCCCGGGAGAAAAGGTCGATCACTTCATCGTCCACTTCCTGAACCATGCCGACCCGCGATCGCGCGCAGAACACCTGCCGCCATGGATACTGCGCAAATACCCCGGGGGTGAATCCGTCACGACCGCGGAGATCCTGCAGCTCTACAAGGACATGGACAGCAGGTTCACCGCGCAAGCCGTCAATTGCATGACACGGCGCGGCGTTCCTCTGCTGGAGGCTGTCGTGGTCAAGCTACGCGAGCCCGCACCCCGATAACCCGCAAAATCGCCTCTTCCGTCACCCGTCGTGCCCCCGCACCGGGCGCCACCCCCGCCGCCAGCGCCTGCGCGGCACGCGCGACCGCCAGGTCCCAGACGTCCACCGGCTGGTCATCATCCGGATAGATCGCCAGCAGCCGGACCGGCACTCCGCGTGCGCGCCAGGCAGCAGCCAATGCCGGCAACAGATCGGCTGCTGACCCGGCGAGCGAGACCACCACCCATACCGTGGACGCGTTGGCCGCGGAAAAGGGATGGCTGTCCTCGCACCACGCCAGCACATCACCTGGCAAGCCGTGCGGCAGCGGCGCCCACATGGCGTGAAGATCAACGCCGAGGCACTCCGGTCGCGCATCAACCAGATCGCGGACTGCCGCTGCGCCGGCAGCGCCGATGCCGAACAACAACGGCAGCCGGCGAACCGGCACCACCAGTTCGGCAGACCCGTCATCGAGCGCAAGCGCGCATGCGCCCGCACGCGCGCCCGCCACCAGCAACCCCGCTGCGCAGGTCGCACGCACGAATTCCCGACGTTTCATGCGCCCCTCACCCGGCAAACCCGATCGACCGGCGCGGCCGGTCCGGCTTGAGTGTGCATTCCGCTGCCAGCGCGTCCAGCAGTTCGGTGAGCGCCAGCTCTCCACCGCCGGCGTCGAACTGCCGCCTCACGGTGGCGAAGTCTCCGGGCGCCAGGTTGGGCAGCGCGGCCAGCGCCGCCTCGACCGCCGGGCGATGTTCGTCCTCGGCAAACCTGGCGCCGAATTCGCTGAAGAACATCGCCACCCGCTGCGCGTGCGACAGATAGCTGAACCCGACCTTGTGCGAGAAGCGGCGCAGCACGGCCGGATCCATGTGCTCAAGGCGGTTGGTCGTGCAGATCAACACCCCCTCGAAGTGCTCGATCTGCGACAGCATCTCGTTCACCTGCGTGACTTCCCAGCTGCGCTCGGCGTTGCCACGGCTGGCCAGGAAACTGTCGGCTTCGTCGATCAGCAGCACCGCGTTCTCGTCACGCGCGCCCTCGAACATCTGTGCGATGTTCTCCTCGGTGCCGCCCACCCACTTGCTCAGCAGGTCGGAGGCACGGCGGATCATCAACGGCCGCCCCAGTTGCGCGGCGAGGTAGGCAGCGAGCGCGCTCTTGCCGGTACCCGGCGGACCGTAGAAGCACAGGGTGCCGCGGCCGCTGCGCACCAGCGACACCTGCAGGTGCTCCGGCGCCACGTTGGCGCTGACGAAAGACAAGTCGTAGCGCGTGACCGGCACCACGCCGCTGCGCTCCGGACGCCAGCCGACGGCACGCATGCTGCCGTCGATGGTGCGGTCGAGCAGCGCTTCGGTGGCACCCGTATCCTCGAGGCCCGAGAGGCTGGCGATGGTGGCTGCGTTGCGTACCATGGCCGGCGACAGGTTGGATACCTGCGCCATGCGCGTGATCCAGCGCTCGCTCACCGGCAAACCTTCGAGCGCCTGGCTGAGGATGCGCTGGCGCACGCTGGCCGGCGGCGTGCGGAACTCCACGGCGTAGGTGAAGCGACGCAGCAGGGCGCGGTCGATGTGATGGATCGCGTTGCAGATCCATACCGTCGGCACCGGGTTTTCCTCCAGCACCTGGGTGAGCCAGGACTTCATGGGCGCGGACTTGCGCTGGTGACCACCGAACAGCGCGCCGAACGGGTCGTTGTCGGGAACGACGTCCTCGAATTCGTCGAACACCAGCAGCGCCGGCCGCCGGTTGGCGAGCATCTGCTGCACGATCATGTAGTAGCCCAGGCGATCCTGGCCGCTCTGCGGATCGGACTCGTCGGGCCGGATGATGCGATAGCCCTCGAGGCCGGCAACCTGCGCCAGCAGCGCCGCCACCTGCGTCTTGCCGGTGCCGGGCGCGCCGTGGAACAGGATGTTGATGCCGCGGCGCCCCTGCTTCAGCGCGTTGGGCAGCACCTGGCGCAAGGTCTCCACGTGCGTGGCCAGGTGCGGCACGTCGTCCAGGGCCAGCGCCGGCTCGTCCACCGGGTTGAGGAACGCACTGACCAGTTCGCCCTCCGTTTCGAACGGGTGCGACAGCTTCGCTGCCAGTTCGCGTGGCATCTCGATGCGCGCGAGGAAGTTCTCGTAGAAATGGTCGTAGCGCAGGAAACCATATTTCTGCAGATTGCCCTGGCGACCGAGCGCACGGTTGACGTCGAGCACCGTCACGCCGAGCAGGTCGGCAAGCAACTCGCAATCCTCGCGCAGCGTCTTGCCAACCAACTGGTCGACCAGGCGCAGCAGCCCGTCGTTGTGATGCATTACCAGCAACAACTCGAGCAGTGCGCAATCCACCGCATCCAGGCGGATAATCCCACCCAGCCAGCCAACGGTCTGGCGGAAAGCGGTGACCGGCCGGGTGGGCGCGGCGGCGCGCGCGGCCGCCTTTACCGCGCGGCGCAATTGCGCCGATGTCACGCGCGCCGGCTTCTTCGCTCCGAAGAGTTGCAACCAGGCCACCGATTCGTCGGAGTCCGCCTCCAGCGTCCACTCGCCGACATCCTCCGGCCGAGCACCGTCGGGGCGGGTAAAGCTGTCGCGGAATGCCTTGCGGAACCGACCGTCGCTGGACAGCGCCCGCAGCGCCATCCAGCGCGCGTAGTCGTACTCGACACCGGGTTCGACAGTGCTACCGGGGACAGGGCGGAATCGGCGCATGGTGCTCACTCCCGGGGATGGACCCCTGCTGGATCGGGCGACCATCCTCGCAAGCCAACCCGTCAGATCGTGTCGCACCCAGATCCCCCCCGCCTTGTAGCGAGGGGGCCATGCCCCCGACCGGTCGACCAATAAATCGGGGGCATGGCCCCCTCGCTACATGCGGATGCGCAAGCACCGGGAGTGCGACGCTACCTGTCGCATGCAGGCGATACAGTCACCATCGTCAGCCCCAGCCCGGAGCCCCCCCATGCCCCGCTCATCCCCTGCCGACAACACCCGCCCGGACACCTCGCGCACCGTGGAGCGGCTGATCGACATGATGTCGGTCCTGCCGAGGGCGCCGCTGTCCATGTCGACAGCTCAGGTGCACAAGCGCCTGGAGGCACTGGGCTATGAAGTCGACCGCCGCACGGTGGTGCGGGATCTCAACCGGCTGGCCGCCCGCTTCGGCTTCGAACGCGTGGGCGACACCGAGGCGGAGGCCGACGGCAAGCGCCAGCCGCTGGCCTATGCCTGGCGCTGGCCCATGCGCAGCACCAGCGTGATGGCCTCGGGCATGACCGAGATCGAGGCCTTCACCTTCACCATGGTGCGCGACCACCTCGAGGACATGCTGCCGCCGATGGTCACCGACGCACTGGCGGCGCAGTTCGCGCGCGCCGCCGAGCGCCTGCGCAGCGCCCCCGGCATGGGGGGTACCGGCCTGAAGCACTGGGGCAAGTCCGTGCACGTGGTCCAGCCCACGCAACCGTTGCTGCGCCCGCCGGTGAAGCATGCCGTGCGCGACGCCATTTACCTGGCGCTGGCCACGCGCACGCAGTTCACGGGCTGGTACCGCGGCCGCGGCGCCGCCGAAGCACGCGAAATGACGTTCAACCCGCTGGGCCTGGTGATCCGTGGTCCGGTGACCTACCTGGTGGCCACGGTGTGGACCTACACCGACGTGCGCCTGTACCCGCTGCACCGCTTCGAGCGCGCGCACAAGGACGAGACCCGCGTGCTGGTGCCGGACGGCTTCGACCTCGATGGCTGGCTGGCCGGGCAGAACGGCTTGGGCTTCGCTACCGGCCGCGGCGACATCGCACTGCACCTGCGTTTCCACAACGGCGTGGGACAGCACCTGCTGGAAACCCCGCTCTCGCAGGACCAGCAGGCGCAGGACCTGGGCAACGGCGTGCTGGAAGTGCGCGCCACCGTCCCCGACACCAACCAGCTCGGCTGGTGGCTGCTGGGCTTTGGCGAAAATGTCGACGTGCTGGCCCCGGCCGAGTTGCGCGAACAGATGCGCAGCACCGCCGAAAAGATGGTAGCCCGCTACACCACCACCCCGGCACCCATGTAGCGAGGGGGCCATGCCCCCGATTGGTTGGCCATATGAATCGGGGGCGTGGCCCCTTGTCACATATCGGGGGCGTGGCCCCCTCGCTACAAACGGTGGTGCGGGTTAGCCTTCGGCTTTGCATACGGATTCGCGACCACCATGGCACAGGTTTACCCTCAGGACTGGCTGCACAGCGCCTACCTGCACGACGGCGAAAAGGAAACCATCGGCTGGCTGGCCGATGCGATGAGCGATGACTACGTGATCTGGGCCGGCGTGGAATGGGCCTCGCGCGAACAGAACGGCGTGCCGGTGTACGGCGAGATCGACCTGATCGTGGTCGGCCCGTCCGGGGACGCCGTGCTCATCGAACAGAAGAATGGCGCGCTGTTCGTCAACGACGCCGGCGAACTCAAGAAGGCCTACGGCACCAAGGAAAAGTCCGTCGGCCAGCAACTGCGCCACTCGTTCACGGCCTTCCTGAAGCAGTGGACTGATGCCTACGGCAAACAGGTCCAGCCGCCCTACCTCACCACCCTCATGTACCTGCCTGACCACCGCGTGGAGAACGTGGCGTCGCTGCAACTGGAGCGCATGCAGCTGGTGGATGCCAGCCGCGCCAAGGAGTTGCCGGCCCTGCTCGAGGAGATCCTCGCCCGCCACCCGGTGAACCTCGACAAGCAGCAGCGCGTGCAAGCCTTCCTGGAGAGCCAGCTTGCCCTCACCCTGGACATCGGCGCCTCGCTGGAGAACCAGGACAAGGTCTACCGCGCGCACGGCGGCCGCCTCGCGCAGTTCGTGCAGACACTCTCCTTCGCCCCCTGGCGCCTGCATGTGCAGGGCAGCGCGGGTTCCGGCAAGACCCAGCTCGCCGCCGCCCTGCACGGCCGCGCCCTGCGCGAGGGCAAGCGCGCCCTCTACGTGTGCTTCAACCGACCGCTGGCCGAAAGACTCGCGGGCATCCTGCCCCGGGGTGGCGTGGTCGCCACCGTGGACCACCTCACCGAGCTGTACATGGAGGCCGATGGCCCCGACCAGGACCGCTCGGACATGAACGCCCGATTCGAGTCCCTGCGCGCGGCGGCACTGGCCGCGCCCCCGATACCGGAATGGCAGTTCGACGCGCTGATCGTGGACGAGGGCCAGGATTTCTCCACCCAGCAAGCCGCCTTCGTCGAACACCTGCTGGCGCCGGACGCGCGCGTGATCTGGATGGAGGACACCCGCCAGCGCCTGCAGCGTCGCGACGACACCGCCGCACTCGAGACCACCGTTCGCATGGACCTGCGCGAGAACTGGCGCTGCGGTCGCGCCATCGTGGACTACACCAACACCCTGCTCCGCCTCGATCCGCCGGACATCGCCGCCAGCGCCACCCAGGGCGACATGCCCGAGCTGGTCGTGCTGCGCGAGGGCGAAGACGTGGTCGAGGTGGTCGCCCGCCAGGTCCGCCAGCTGGTCAACCGCGGCTACCTGCCGACGGATATCGCCGTGATCAGCGACGCCGGCCTGCAACGCTCACGCCTGGTCCAGCAGGACCGCATCGGCCCCTGGACCACCCGCCGCTTCCTGCAGGATTACGAGGACGGCCGCCAGAAATACTCCACCGGCGAACTGCGCGTGGACACCGTGTACCGCTTCAAGGGCCTGCAGGCCGCCGCGGTGATCTACGCCGAGATCGACTTCGAGGAGATCACGCCGGCGGTGATCAACAGGCTGTATACGGGGATGACGAGGGCGCGCTCCGGGCTGGCGTTGGTGGTGAGTGAGAGGGTGGCGGATAAGCTCAACAACTGGTTCTCCGGAAACCAAGTCACCACAAGCAAGACACTTAATCGATCGTGAGCTCGGTAGTCTCGTATTTGTCAGCCTGCGGAGAATGACTCTTATAGAGAATCTTTCCCTCGAACAAGGATATCTTCTCAAGCCTTCCCTCCCTGACCTCCCCCTCCAGCAGCCGGCGGGTCTCCTTGACCCCAAGTCCCCCGGCCGACGTCTTGACCATGACGTCCTCCAGGGTTGCCATGCCAAGACCATGAATCTCCGGAACAACCCCCTGCGCCATACGCAGAAGTCGCTCCTGAATCTGATCACGCTGAGCAATCAATGACGCCAAACCTGGCTGCAATTTCTTACGGCCACGGGCACCCATCAAATTCGAATAAACGCCTAACGCCAGCAGCCCCGCAATCAGACCAATCAGCCAATGCAAGCCCGCGAACAAAAAATAAACAAGAAAGGCAATGGGCCACGCAAAAAGCTCGACCAGCACTCCTCTCCAACCGTCGATCCAGTAGGAAGGAGGCTTCTTGGCATCGATCAAAGCCAGCCTATTCTCAACATCGAGCACTTTCGCGTTCGCATCACGCAATGCCGCGCGAGCTACAAATAGCTCTCTGGCACCAGGCATCAAGGTTCGCTCATCAACAGGAGCGTCATCAATGGGTGATTGGCGATGAAGGGAAACAAGCTCAGAAAGCAGCTTAACAAGTAACTTCTTGTCCATTTGGCATGACGTGAGGTCAAACTTTCCCTCAGCACCAAGAGCGACTCCCGAAAAGGCTGTAGTAATGCTCTTCTTGCCGACTGCCAAACGGTCCCATGAAATAAAGTGAGGACCGGTATCTTCTCCGTCCTCATTCCGCCAATAGACGCCATTAATGCCAATGACCATTCCCTTTTTGGCAGAACCGAAGATTGTGGCATCAATCAAGGCCACCGCCTCGTCATCGGGATCCAGAAAATAGACATCCCGGGCATTCTGAAGCTTTTCCTGGGGAATCCGGCCAATAGGAAAATAGTCCTTTGACTTATAGCCCACCACAATCTTCAGCACTTTCTCAGGAACCACGGGGACAATCTCCACGGAAGAAGAAGGCGCAATCCACGTTCAGTCAGGCTCCACCCTTCGCCGGGGGGTCAACCTCATAGGAAATCTCGCCCTTGGCGTTCAATTCAGCCAAGGATGCCGTCGCCAGAAGAAATGCGGGCAACGTCTTGGACACCTCCTTGACAAAGATCCTTTCCCCGCCGCCCTTGAAGTACAGCTTCAGCAGCAGAACGAAATCATCCCCGGAATCCTTTGAATAAATTGCCGAAAGTCTTCCGCCAACATACTGTGCTCGCTCCGATTGCTCCGTCTCCAAAATCAACTGATCCGTCGCCGGCGACAACCTTTCCGCCAATGCCGACAACTCCAACGGCTCAAATCGGAGGTTATCATTGATGTGATCCAGTGCCGTCTCCACAGCCGACTTGGCAGACTGCAGCACAGGACTCTTCTTGAGATGGTCGATGACCATGTTCATAATTTTCTCTTTCATATCCACCTCAACTCATGCTCAGCTCAAGCTTCTTCTCAAGCTCTTCCGTAATCTCGGCCCTGCCACCGGAGCGCTCCACTTTCTTTCGAATGTCATCCGGAATTTCGCTCATTGAAACCTCCTTGGTAACAATGGTCTCATTCCACTTGTCGGTATCCTTGTTATATGAGTAATAGGCCATTATGTTCTTGGCAGTACTTCCAATCTTCTCTACGAATGCCTTTGCGCCCTGAAGATTCGCCTTTACGGACTCCGGCAACTTCTCCCAGATCCTCTTTATCCAGGCGGAAATTTCTTTCCAGAAGACGCCAACCACCACGGCAGTTACGATTGCCGCACCAACGAGATATGCAACAGGTATCATGACCTCAAAGCCTCCACGGCAGAATTTCCAATCTGTTCAACAACATACGACTCAGGAACATCTCTGACACGAACATCTTCCCGACGACCGCCTGAGCCAGAATTTGCCATCTTGCTCTTTCTGATCTCGTTGATAGCCTGAAAAAAATTTTCACTACGAACCACTGGCGAGGCCGACCTTGCAGCCGACATTGCCGCCTTGAGAACACAGGTTGAAATATCACTCCCCGAAAGGCCCTCGGAAGAAGTGGCGAGGATTCCAATATCGCCATCAAAAGGCATATTGGCAGGAACATACTTCTCCCACAGCTTTCTCCGACACTCCTCATCAGGCAATTCAAAGTCGACATGAGCGACTATTCTCCGCATGAACGCGGGGTCATAGTTCTCAATGAAATTCGTCGCGAATATGACCAGCCCGGGATGACTGTTCATCAAGACCAGCAAAACTGATCTGGTCTGATTGACACTCACGTCGGTTGCCTGGGTCATATTCGTAACTCGCCGACTCAGGATTGCATCCGCCTCGTCGAAAAAGAGAACGGCTCCAGATTCGGCAGCCCGGGCAAACAGCTTTGTGATGTTCTTCGACGTCTCGCCAACATACTTTGATTCAAGCTCGGCGTAGTTGGCAACTATGAGCGGCAGGCCAAGCTCGTGAGCCACAGCATGCGCGGCCATGGTCTTTCCTGTTCCGGGAGGTCCATAAAAATTAATTGCATTATGTCGCCCCCTCTTATGCGTATCCTTGAGACCCCATTGCTCAAAGACAATAGATTCGTTCTTCTTGTAAGAAAGAAAATCCAGCAGCGAGGACATCGTTCTGCCCGGCAATATCAAGTCGCTCAACGTGTATTCCGATACACGGAATAACTCTCCGTCCGAGCGAGCATCCCCAGATTCAGCCGGAACGCCTTCTTGCCCGACATCGAGTCGCCTACCGATTCCCATAATCTTCCATCCAAATGTTTGGCGACCTTCGAATTCGCCATTGAATCACGCAATCGCCTTAACCCACCACGCCAACTGCGGCGTATCCGCCACCGTCGCCGTAACCTCCAACCGCCCGTCCGGCAGCTCTCGAATCACCTGATCGTCACTCAACCTGGACTCATACAGGTGTTCTCCGGATTCTCGGGACAGAACGATTTTCAATTTCTTCATCTTGCCGCCGTTACCGAAGCCCATCCCGCCCTTGGCGAGATAGCTGTCGAGATCAAATCCGGCGGGTTTGCGCACTTTCTCTTCGCGCACCCAGGCCTTGCTCACGCGATGCATTGCAAAGCGTCGGACTTGCTCCGCCCCCTCACGCCCGGCAATCAGGTAGATCACCGGGCCGCGCTGCACCAATCCCAGCGGGTCGATCGTTGCGTCCACCCGCTCCTTCTTGCTACGGCTGTCGTAAACGACCTCGAGCCGGCGGTTGGTGAGTAGGGCTTCCTGCACGGTACGCAAGCACTCGGGATCAATCGTCGGCGGAATCAGCGGCTGGGTCGCCGGCACCACGCGCACCTTGTCGACCCAATGCGAGCCACGCGGTGCCCCCGCTCTCGCCACGCGGCGAGCCGTGTCGAAATAGGGCTTCAGCTCATCAAGGATGCTGGCCGGGGTCAGCTGGCGCAGATGCTCTTCCACCATGAGGAAGGTCAGCGCCTGGCTGGACGTCATATGCGGCAGGTCCATCGACGGCGCGGTCTTCTTCCAGCGCCAACCCTGAGGATTGAGGTTGTTCGACTCGAGGGGAAATGACCCGGACAGCGCGTTCAGGTCACGCTGGATGGTACGGAGCGTGACGTCGATTCCCTCACGCTGAAGCGCACGCTGCAGATCGATCGTTCCGATCCAGTTGTGACGGGGGATCCGCTGCAGCAGATGCCATTGGCGGCGCAAGGTTGAGGGGGTATCGGCACTCATCGTTCATCGAGTCCATTCGAGATTTGGCAGTTATCCACAATTTCTTCCTAGTCGTCCATACCCTAAAGCCGTTCTACCGATATACATGGATAATTAATATGTTTACCCCTTGCCATTCCCCTGGTCCCGCGTGTCGGTGGAGGCTTGGCGAAAGGCCGCGACCACCCGGCCCAACCAACGATCAAGCCGGTCAAAGACGGTTGGCCGGCCAAGGGCTCGGCAGAACGCCCAGTGCAGAAAGTAGACAAGTAGCGCCAGATCCGGCCGCCTGAGCGCAATCGAGAGAAAGAGCAGCACAAACGTCGCCGTCGCCATTGTCAGCGCCCCCCGGCCCTATACGACCGCAGCCTCAGAGCATTCAGGCGGTACAGCGGGTTGACGCGCTCGCGAAATGACGCGCCGCGGAAGCGCAGCCTTCCGCCACAGGCGGGGCAACTTCCGGTACCCACCAGTACGACGTCGGCGCCCTGCCAGACGGCCTTCCAGCAACAGGCTTCACACGCAAGACAGCGAATCTGCATGACAGGCATGGCAATCATTCCCGGTAGTCATGCCCCAGCATCGCCTCGATGCGCGACACAGTTGGTCGCCCACGCACGCTGGCCGCTCCTACTGAAGGTGCGATGCCCTCCGCCTCCAGTTCACATTGCACTCATATGATTCCCCGCCTCACAAGGGCATTGCCATTGGAAGTCCCCAAGAGAAACCCGGGCACGCAACACGGACTGTCGCGGCGACGTTCAGCGGCGAGGCAAGCCACATGCGCGACACATCCCGTCTCACCCCCGCGCCATCCTGCAATCCTCCCAGGAGGCCAGCCATGCATCTCACCGAATTCCGCCTACGCCCGCCCCTGCAGCAAATAACCGGCTTGCTCGTACTTGCGCTGCTGGCCGGCCTGATCATGCATCAGCTGCACGCACGCGGACTGTACCTGGCCGCCATCGAGCGCCAGCAATTCGACCGGGCGCTGATCCTGACCCTCTACGGCGACGAATACCGGAACCTTCCTCCAACGGCCAACCGCCAGCCTCTGCAGGCCCTGAAAAACCGATATCCCGATCTCGAGATACCGGCCAGGGTGGAATCAGCGTTCGCCAACCAGGGCAATGGCTATGTGCTGCTGATTTGGATCGCCGCGCTGCCGGCGGATTCGCGCCAGACCTTTCTGCTCGGGCTGAGACTGGTGATCGAGGAAACGTCGCGTCAGGGCGGGAACTTGGCGGCAGCGATCAATGCCTTCCATGCCCACTTCCAGCTGAGCAGGCATGCCGGGGTAACATCGGAGCCAGCCGGCACGGAGGCCTGAATCATGACCACCCATTTCCTCTCCAAGTCACGTTACGTCGATGGATGCCTCTGCCCTCGCCGCCTCTGGCTGGCCACGCATCGACCGGAGCTCGCCGAGAAGACCGGATCGCCCATCGCGATTGCGCATGGCAGCGCCATCGGGGAGGTCGCGCAGCGTCTGTATCCGCATGGCCGGCTCGTCGGCGACCACAACGACAAACCGGGCAGCATCCAGCGGACGCGCGAGGCCCTGGCCAGCGACGAGGACTGCGTGCTGTTCGAGGCCGCATTCCGCCACGACGGCGTCTTCGTGATGGCCGACATCCTCGAAAAGACCAACGGCCAACTCACGCTGGTCGAGGTGAAGGCCTCCTCGGAAGCCAAGCCCTACCACAGGCACGACCTCGCCCTGCAGACCTGGGTACTCACCGGATCAGGCTACCCGCCGGCGCACACGCTGCTGCGCCACACCAACGACACCTTCATCTACCGCGGCGACGGCGACTATCGCGGATTACTGGTGGACGAGGATCTGAGCAGCGAAACGCTCATTGCCCAGCCCCAGGTTGCCGCGCAACTCAGTGCCTTGCGCACCATGCTCGACGGTGCTGAACCCGACACGCCGATGGGCAAGCAATGCAAGGACCCGTGGACCTGCGCGTTCGCCGGCTACTGCGAAAAGCTTGCCAATCCCGCCGAATACCCTCTTACCGACCTGCCCAGCAGCGGCAAGCTGAAACTGGTCAAGGAACTGCGCGCCGAAGGCATCCAGGACATCCGCGACATCCCGCCGGCTCGACTCACCGACGCACGCCATCGCCGCATCCAGCAGGCCTGCCTTACCGGGCAAGCACAACTCGACCCGACCGTACGCGAAGTCATGCGACAGTTCGGCTACCCGCGCTATTTCCTGGATTTCGAGACCATCGCGCTGGCAGTACCGCGCTGGGCAGGGATGCGCTCGAAGGAGTCCCACGTGGCCTGCCAGTGGGCGATGCACGTGATCCCCTCACCCGGCGCCAAACCGGTGCCCCTCGAATACCTGCACCCGGACGACAGCTTCCCGGTGCGGGCGACGATGGAACACCTGATCGAAGCCATCGGCCGCGAGGGCCCCGTGTTCGTCTACTCGAGCTATGAGCAGACAGTCCTGAAGAAATCAGAACAGTGGCTGCCGGACCTCGCCGGCCCGCTGCAGGCCATCCGCGAGCGGCTGGTCGACTTGTGCAAGATCGCCGGGGATTACTACTACCACCCGGACATGCACGGTTCGTGGTCGATCAAGAAGGTGCTGCCGACGGTGGCGCCGGACCTCTCCTACAAGGGATTCAAGCTGGTGAAGGACGGGGACAGCGCGCAGGCGGCGTATATGCAGATGATCGACTCGGAGACCCCGCCGGAGACGCGGGCCGCGCTGCGTCAGGAGCTGCTGGATTACTGCCGTCTGGATTCGCTGGCGATGGTGAGGGTGGCAGAGTACCTTGAGTGCGGAAGCACCCTTTCCAAATAACAACTGACAAGGGACACGACCATGCCCAAGAGCCGCAAGAAGAAAGACATCATTGACAGTCCATCTGACGTGCTGCTGATCCGTTTCTTCCCCGACGGGAACATGTGGTGCGCCATGGTCGGGGAGAACCTCCAGGAAGGCCGCTCCGGATTCGGGAAGACACCGGCCAAGGCTTTGAAGAAGTTGGCCAAGGACTTCGAGGACGGCAAGCCCTGGACGATGGAACTGGGCAACGTGCGCATCGGGGGAAAGGACGCGTAAGCGGGATGGGACACATCCTGTCCCGCGCGAGCGGCAAGCCCCATCACTGCCTTGACCATCCAGTCCGCCTACGGAATTATTACTAGCCGCCCCCGCCAGCCTTGGTGGGGCATGGACGGCCCATGCAGAACAGCAAGTAAAGGATTGCCCGCTGCTCCCCAGCCGGCGCTCAGGAGCGGCTGAATTCCACGATGCGACTGATCAACAACCGCGGCAATGAACGTGTACTGGACGATCTGGTACGTCAGGTCTTGCCGCATGCACATCTTGACGTGGTGTCGCCCCGTTTCTCGCTGTTCGCCTTCGGCGAGCTGCAGGACGCCATACGCAAGGCGGGCGCGTGCCGTCTGATCCTGCCGGCCAGCACCGATGCGGATCTGGGCCTTCTGGGTTCAGAAGCTGACCGCCACTTCCGCAACCGCCTGCAGGCCCATGCCCTGGCGCACGCCTGCGCGGAATGGATTTCCCGGAACGTGGAGATCCGGGACGCCGGGTCCGCCGTGAACCAGTCCCTGATTGCACTGACCGATGCCGACAAGGCCTCCGCCCACGCCTGGGTGGGCGACTGCCCTCTGACCACGGACGGGTTGGGAATCACACCGGCGCCCGCCCTGAGCCTGGTCCAGCGATCGGAAGTCCGGGAAGAGGCAGCCACCTATCAGGGGTGGTTCGATCGCCTCTGGAACTCCCTGCCGGCATCCGCACAAGCGAAGGCCTCTTTGCTGACCCAGCTGGCGTCGATTCATGGGCACAAGGCCCCCGCACTCATCTACCACCTGGTACTGCACCACCTGTTCAGCAGCAGCGCGGACACGCTGGATGAAGAGCAGATCATCAAGTCTGCGACAGGTATCCGGAATACCGTTGTCTGGAAGAAGCTGTTCCGATTCCAGCGCGACGGCGTGGTGGGCGCCATCGACAAGCTCAACCGGTTCGGCGGCTGCATCATTGCGGACAGCGTCGGTCTGGGAAAGACCTTTGAAGCCCTCGCGATCATCAAGTACCACGAACTGCGTAACGATCGCGTGCTGGTGCTGTGCCCCAAGCGGCTCCGGGACAACTGGACCATCTACAAGGCCAATGACAAGCGCAACATCCTGGCCGCCGATCGCTTCAACTACGACGTACTGAACCACACGGACCTCTCCCGCGACGCAGGGTCCTCCGGGGACATTGACCTCGCCCATATCAACTGGGGCAACTACGACCTCGTCGTGATCGACGAGTCACACAATTTCCGGAACAAGAAGACGCCACGCGCCGGCAAGGAAACTCGCTACGACCGCCTGATGCGCAGGATCATCAAGGAAGGCGTGCGCACCCGCGTCCTGATGCTGTCGGCTACACCGGTCAACAACCGCCTCGCCGACCTGCGCAACCAGATCGCCTTCGCTACCGAGGGAAATGACACGGCCTTTGCGGACTACGGCATTGACAGCATCGATACCACCACCCGTCTCGCACAGAAGCAGTTCAACCGCTGGCTGGACCTGGACGATGCCGAGCGCACACCGACGCGCCTGATCGAGATGCTGGGCTTTGACTACTTCACCCTGCTCGACCACCTGACCATTGCCCGCTCACGCAAGCACATCGAGCGCTACTACGGAACCAGCGAGACCGGCCGCTTCCCGGCACGACTCAAGCCCGTCAACATCAAGTCCGACGTCGATCGTGCCGGGCAATTCCGTTCTATCCGGGAAATCAACCTCGAGATCCGCAAGCTCAACCTGGCGGCATATGCGCCTCTCAAGTACGTGCTGCCGCACAAACAGGATGCGTACAACGCCAAGTACAGCACCGAAGTAAAAGGCGGCACCGGCTTCTTCCGGCAGATCGACCGCGAGGAGAGCCTGATCCACCTGTTGCGCGTCAATATCCTCAAGCGCATGGAAAGCTCAGTGAACAGTTTTGCGCTGACCATCCGCCGCCAACTCCAGGACGTGGAGGCCACCTTGGCGCGGATCGAGGCACACGACAAGGAGTTCGAGGAGCTGGACATCGCCGACATCGACCTCGAGGATCCCTTGGTGGAAAGCCTGCTGGTCGGCCGCAAGGTCAAGGTGCTGATGTCCGACGTGGACCTGATCCGCTGGAAGCAGGACCTGATCGAGGACCGCAACCGGCTGGCCACGCTCTATGCAGCCGCCGAGCAGATCGATGCCGATCGCGACGCCAAGCTCGCCAACCTGCGCGAGGTCATCCGTCACAAGCTCGACCACCCCACCAACCCGGGGAACCGCAAGATCATTGTGTTCACCGCGTTCGCGGACACGGCCACCTATCTGTACGAAAACCTGGCGCCCTGGGCCAAGGAGACGCTCAAGATCGAAACCGCCCTGGTGAAAGGATCCGGCGGCAACCAGGCTACGCTGCCGGGCTTGCGTCGGGATCTGGCCTCGATCCTCACGGCCTTCTCGCCGCGGTCGAAAGAGCGCCCGGCGGAGTTCGCCAGCGAAGGCGAACTGGACCTGCTGATTGCCACCGACTGCATTTCCGAAGGCCAGAACCTGCAGGATTGCGACTGGCTGATCAATTACGACATTCACTGGAACCCGGTACGCATCATCCAGCGCTTTGGCCGAATTGATCGCATCGGCTCGCCCAACGAGAAGATCCAGCTGGTCAATTTCTGGCCGAATATGGAGCTGGAGGAGTACATCAACCTCGAGCAGCGCGTCAGCGGCCGCATGGTACTGCTGGATGTTTCTGCCACCGGAGAAGAAAACCTGATCGAGCAGCAGTCCGGCAACCAGATGAACGACCTGGAATACCGGCGCAAGCAATTGCTCAAGCTGCAGGATGCCGTCATCGACATCGAAGACCTGTCCTCGGGCGTCTCGATCACCGACCTGACACTGACCGACTTCCGGATCGATCTCGCCCAATACCTGAAGGCAAACCCGGGCGTGCTGGAATCCATGCACCCGGGCACCTTTGCCGTGACCACGGCCGTGGATGCCGAGGTGCCGCCCGGTATGCTCTTCTGCCTGCGCGCGGCATCGGGCGCCGCCCAGTCCGGCGAGTCAGGCTATCCGCTGGCGCCCCACTACCTGGTTCATGTCAGCGAGGATGGCACGGTACTGCTGCCGTACACGCAGACCAAGCGCATCCTCGATCGCCTCAAGCGCACCACGGTCGGGCGCGACTTGCCGGACGCCGGCGCCTGCCAGCGTTTTGACAAGGCAACGCGCAAGGGCGACGACATGGCCATGGCGCAACGCCTTCTTGCTGCTGCCGTTGCCTCCATCGTCGGCAAGAGCCAGGAGCGCGCCGTAGCCAGCCTGTTCAACCCCGCCGGCAGCCATGCACTGAAAGGCGAGTTCTCAGGCACCCATGACTTCGAGGTCGTGGCATTCCTCGTGGTTCTGCCCGCCCGGGATGCCTCTGCCGCATGAGCCGGCTGTCGATCGATACCCTGATGGCCACGCTCGGCCTGCCAGATAGCACCAGGCCAGATCAGCCGCGGGTACCCAAGAAGTTGCTGCTCGAACAGGGCATGCCGACCGCCGCTGACCGCCGCCTGATCCAGGACGGCCTGGAGGAAATGCTCTGGCTCGCCTCGCTGAAGCCCACCAATGTCGGCGTACCGACCTACCAGGACACGGGGCGAGCCTATGTGGAAATTGCCGTCATCGGCCTGCGCCTGCGCGATACCGCAAAGTCCGCACGGCTGGCGGAAATCGTCCATCGCACCGTGCCTCATCCGGTCCTGCTGCTGAGCGAGCAGCGCGACACACTAACGCTGTCGGTCGCCCACAAGCGGACCTCCCTCGGTGAGGCCGAGCGGAAAGTCCTGGAGGGCAGCCCCGTGACCACCCCTCCCCTGGCCACGACTGCCGATACCCGCGTCACCGCTTTCCTTGCTAGCCTGCCGCTGGCCAGGCAACCCCAGGCCAACCTCTATGCCCTTTACCAGGGGTGGCTGGAGGCCATCGAGGCGCTGAATGCCAGCTGGGTGTGCGGGGAATTCCGCTTGCCATCCAGCCCCGAAGCCGCCGGCGCCCGCCGGGAGGCCATGGAGCGACACGGACAACTGGCAAGGGAAATCGCCACGCTGCGCGCCAGCGCAGCCAGGGAAACACAGATGAGTCGCCGGGTGGAACTCAACCTGGCAATCAAACAACGCGAGGCCGACCTGGCCCGCCTGACGCAGTGCATCAAGGGAAACGCGCATGACCATCCGCAAGATTGAGGTTAATGATCCTCTGGCCCGATCGGCAGACCTTGTCACCGAGAATATCGAGCGCCTCAAGGCCCTGTTCCCGGAACTCATTACCGAGGGTCCGACTGGCACCGCGGTCAATGTCGACGTGCTGAAAGCCCTGGTCGGCGACAAGACGGTGACCGACGCCGATGAAAAATATGGCCTCAACTGGCACGGCAAACGCCGTGCACGCCAACTCGCCCTGACACCGTCAACCGGAACGTTACGCCCCTGCCCGGAGGAGAGCGTCGACTGGGACACCACGCAGAACCTCATGATCGAAGGCGACAACCTGGAGGTCCTAAAACTGCTGCAGAAGAGTTATGCGGGAAAGGTCAAGCTGATCTACATCGATCCGCCGTACAACACCGGCAAGGACTTCGTGTACCCGGATAACTTCCAGGACAACATCAGGAATTATCTTGAACTGACTGGGCAGCTGGATGGAGGCCAAAGGATCAGCAGCAACACTGAAGCTAGCGGTCGGTTTCACACCGAATGGCTAAACATGATGTATCCAAGGTTGAAGTTGGCCAGAGCACTCTTGGCCGAGAACGGAGTGATATGCGTCTCAATTAACGATAAGGAGCAACACAGTCTCAAGGCAGTGATGTCCGAAATTTTTGGGGAAGAAAACTTTCTTGCGCAACTTATATGGGACAAAAATCATAGCGCTCAAGCTGGAATCTTTAAGGTCTATCACGAGTATGTTTTGATCTATGCGCGCAATGCGGACCTCATCGCCCCACCGAAAGCGCCGGAGGCAGAAGATTTCGAGGCTGGCGCGATGAAAAAGGAGTCCGCGCGTCACCCAATGCAAGAATTCACTTTTCCAAAAGGCACGAGATTTGATGCCCCACATGGAACTGAGCTTACAGATTCATGGGGGGACGCCGAAAAGGTCCACCTGAAGAAAGGGCGAATGATCTCGGATAACGGAGTCCTAAAAGAAGATGTAGTTCTTGAGGCGGCATTTACACAAGCGAACCAAATGAAGCAGTACTTCTACGGGGATCGCAGCACTCTTGTAGATAGTCGAGGGCAGCGCGTAGTTGAGTTCTACTTCACGGCCACTGGTAAGCTAAAGATTACAAAAGAGCGCGGCGTCTTCACGCCGCCCACCGTCCAGCGCTGGGGCATGCAGGGAGAAATTTCGACAGAGCTAGCCGCCCTTTTCGGCCTTCCTTCCCCGCCGCTAGAAACTCCGAAAAGTCCGGTCATGCTGAGGGACCTAGTGTCTTGGTTTACAGGACCAGATGATTTGATTTTCGATTTCTTTGCTGGATCTGGAACGACTGGGCATGCCGTAATGGAGCTGAACGCGCGCACCGGCTCAAATAGGCGCTTCGGTCTGGTGCAATTTCCCGAACCATGCTTGAGTAGCTCCGAGGCATATAGGGCCGGATACAGCACAATCGGCGACATTTGCAGGGATCGATTAAGGCTTTCAGCAAACGCTATCCGAGCGGAATTTCCTGAGGCGAAATGCGACCATGGATTCCGCGCCTTTAAGCTTGACCACTCGAATATCTGTGTCTGGAACCCAGACCCTGCGAACATGGAGCGCTCGCTGCTCGGCAACCAAGATCATTTGGTCGAGGGACGCTCTGAGTCTGACGTACTGTACGAGCTCCTCCTCAAACTTGGTCTTGATTTATGTGTGCCCATCGAGCAGCGCAATATCACGAGCCTTGAGGTATGCGCGGTAGGTGGAGGTGTGCTATTTGCCTGCCTTGCCGAGCAAATTGCCCGCAAACAGGTGGAGCCGCTGACCCAAGGAATCATCGACTGGCACCGTGAACTTTCTCCCTCCGCTGAAACAACATGCGTCTTCCGCGACAGCGCCTTTGCCGACGATGTCACCAAGAGCAACCTGGTGGCCATCCTCGAGCAGCATGGCCTGACCAACATCCGGAGCCTGTAAGGTGGCCACGATGAAGATCCACTTCGAGTCCAGCCTCGACTACCAGCAGGCCGCCATCGAGTCGGTGTGCGGCCTGTTTCGCGGGCAGGAGATCTGCCGCACCGAGTTCACGGTCACCCACAACACCGGTGGCCCACAGATGGATGCCTTCGCCGAAGGCAGCCTGGGTATCGGCAACCGGCTGTCCTTGCTGGACGACCAGATCCTGGAAAACCTGCAGGCCATCCAGCTGGAGAACGGCTTGCGGCCATCAGACACCCTGGCGTCCGGCGACTTCACCATCGAAATGGAGACCGGGACCGGCAAGACCTACGTCTACCTGCGCACCATATTCGAACTGAACCGTCGCTACGGGTTCACCAAGTTCGTCATCGTTGTCCCTTCCGTTGCCATCAAGGAGGGCGTGTACAAGACCATCGACATGACGAACGACCACCTGCGCAGCCTGTACGCCAACGTGCCGTTCGAGTACTTCGTCTACGACTCGTCCGAGCTCGGCAAGGTGCGCAACTTTGCCACCAGCCCCAACATCCAGATCATGGTGGTCACCGTCGGCGCCATCAACAAGAAGGACGTCAACAACCTCTACAAGGACTCCGAGAAGACCGGCGGCGAGCGCCCCATTGACCTGATCAAGGCGACCCGCCCCATCGTCATCGTGGACGAGCCGCAATCCGTTGACGGCGGCCTGGAAGGCCAGGGCAAAAAGGCCCTGGACGAAATGAATCCGCTCTGCACCCTGCGCTATTCGGCAACGCACGTGCCCAACCCGAAGCACCACATGGTCTACCGCCTGGACGCGGTAGATGCTTACGAGCGCCGCCTGGTCAAGCAGATCGAGGTCGCCTCGGCCAGCATCGACGGCAATTTCAACAAGCCCTACGTGGAGCTGGTATCCGTCACCAACAAGCGCGGCGCCATCCGCGCCCGGATCATTGTTCACCGCGACCGTGGCAACGGGCCTGAGCCGGTCGAAATCGAGGTCCAGTCCGGCGACCTGCTCGAACAGGAAACCAACCGTGCCATCTACGCCGAATACCGCGTTGGCGATCTGCGCGCGTCACGTGCAGAACAGCTCATGGAGCTCCGTTACCCGGGCGGCGAGCTCATGATGCGCCCCGGCGATGTGCATGGCGGCGTCAACCCGGACGAGCTGGACCGCCAGATGATTCGCCGCACCATCAAGGAGCACCTCGAAAAGGAGAAGCTGCGCGGGCCTCAGGGCATCAAGGTGCTCAGCCTGTTCTTCATCAAGTCCGTACACGACTACCGCCAGTACGACGATGACGGCAATGCCACCAAGGGCCGGCTGGCCCGGATCTTTGAGGAGGAGTACCAGCGCGCTGCCAAGCTACCGGAGTACAAGAGCCTCTTTGAAGAGATTGACCTGTCGGTAGAAGCCCCTGCCGTGCACGAGGGCTACTTTTCCATCGACAAGCGCGGCCGACTGACCGATACCGATGAAGGAAATGCTTCCGGGCGCGAGAATGCCGAACGCGCCTTCAACCTGATCATGCGGGAGAAGGAGGCCCTGCTGAGCTTCGACACAAAGTTGAAGTTCATCTTCTCGCACTCCGCACTCGGCGAAGGCTGGGACAACCCGAACGTCTTCCAGATCTGCGTCCTGCGCGACATGAATACCGAGCGCAAGCGGCGCCAGACCATTGGCCGCGGCCTGCGCCTGTGCGTCAACCAGAACGGCGAACGGGTACGTGGGACGGATATCAATACGCTGACGGTTATTGCCACCGAGAGCTACGAGAAGTTTGCCGAGAACCTGCAGAAGGAAATCGAGGCAGATACCGGCATCCGCTTTGGCATCGTCGAGAAGCACCTGTTTGCCGCCATCCAGACCCGCGATGCTCAAAGCACTGCCCACGCACTGGGCGCCCAGGGTTCGGAGGCGATCTGGAACTACCTCAAGGACCAACAGCTCGTCGATGCAGCCGGGCGGGTCCAGGACAGCCTGCGTGCCGCCATGAAGAACAACACGCTGTCCCTGCCCGACCAGTACAAGGACCTGCTGCCGCAGGTTCGCGAACTGCTGCGCAAGGTCGCCGGCCGCCTCGAGGTTCGCAACGCCGACGAGCGCAAGGTGGTTCATACGCGCGAAGCGCGACTGCAGAGTGCCGAGTTCAAGGCCCTGTGGGACCGCATCAAGCACCACACCACCTATCGGGTCAACTTCGACAACGACAAGCTTATCCGCGATTGCATCGACGCCATTCGTCACTCGCCACCGATCAACCGTACCCGCCTCTCCTGGCGCAAGGCCGACCTCGCGATCGGACGTGGTGGCGTGGAGGCCGGAACTGCCAGGACCGATGCTCCCGTGACGCTGAATGACGATGCCATCGAGCTGCCGGACGTACTAACCGACCTGCAGGACAAAACTCAGCTGACCCGCCGCAGTCTGGTGAAGATCCTGCTGGAGTGCGGACGTCTGGATGACTTCCGGCGCAACCCCCAACAGTTCATCGAACAGGCCGCGGACGCCATCAATGCCGCCCGGCGCCTGGCGCTGGTCGATGGCATCAAGTACCAGCGTATCGGCGACCACGCCTACTGGGCTCAGGAACTCTTTGTCGAGAAGGAGCTTTCCGGCTATCTGTCCAACATGCTCGCCGTGGAAAAGTGCGTGTACGAGCACGTCGTTTACGACTCCGGTGGCATCGAGCGCAAGTTCGCGGAGGAACTGGAAGCCAACAGCGCCGTGAAGGTGTACGCCAAGCTGCCGGACTGGTTCAAGATCCCTACCCCACTCGGCACCTACAACCCGGACTGGGCCGTACTGGTTGAGAAGGAAGGCGAGGAGCGTCTCTACTTCGTAGTGGAAACCAAGGGTAGCCTGCTGGTACAGGACCTGCGAACCAAGGAAGCAGCAAGGATCGCCTGCGGACGTGCACATTTTGAAGCCCTGTCCATTGGCGAGAATCCAGCACGATACGTGGTCGCGACAGATACCGCCGACCTGATGAAGCACGTTTGAGGTTTACAGCATGATCCAACGGATCAACCTGAATGATCCCGAGTCCCTGTCGGCTGATCTTGTTGCCGAGAATGCTCAGTGGCTTCGCGACCGCTTTCCGGAGGCGTTGGCCGATGGTCAGCTCGACATCGATGCCCTGCGCGCATCCCTGGGGCTGGCGACGGACCAGGCAGAAGAACGCTTCGGCCTTAACTGGCACGGGAAAAGGAATGCCCGCCGCCTCGCGCTGACCCCATCGACCGGCACCCTGCGTCCACTGACCAACCACGGCCTGGACTCTGAAACGTCTGAAAACCTCGTTATCGATGGCGACAACCTTGAGGTCCTGAAGCTTCTGCAGAAGGCGTACAGCTCAAAGATCAAGCTGATCTACATCGATCCGCCATATAACACCGGCAAGGACTTCGTCTATCCGGACGACTATTCGGATAATCTGCACAACTATCTCAGGCTGACCGGGCAGACCGAGGATGGCGCCCGGATCGACACCAACACTGACAAGAGCGGCCGGTTTCATACAAACTGGCTCAACATGATGTACCCGCGACTGCGTCTGGCACGCTCGCTGCTGCATCCGGATGGTGTGATATTCATCAGCATCGACCAGGGAGAGCTTTCGAATCTCAAGGCGATTTGCGACGAGATTTTCGGGGAAGAGAATTTCGTTGAACTGTTTTCCTGGGTACGCACCAGGACACCTGCCGCACTGTCTGTCAAGACCAAGACAGTCACCGAGTACGTGCTTTGCTATGAAAGGCAGCGCACAGCCCGACCACTACTGGGTATTGAGAAGCCAGCCCAAAGCGCGAACACGCTGCTCAACCAGCCCAATGCGATTTCTGTGCTGGAGTTTCCAGCAGGCCTGGCAACCGGCATTGAAGACGGCGTTCTCGAACCCGGGATGTATGGTTCAGACAGCTACAGTGTCGAGCTGCTCGAGCAGACCGAGGTAAAGGCCGGGCAATTCATCAGGCCTGTCCGCCTTAAGGCAAGGTTCCGCTGGAGCCAGGCATACCTCGAAGAACAGATGGCGAACGGCGTGATGGTCCGCATATCGACGCGTCGCCTCTTGCCAAGCTACGAAAAGGCCAGCTATGGCCGCGAGGCGCTGCCCAACCTGATTGACGAGAACGTTGGCGTAGGCACAAACGAGAATGCGACGACCGAAATTCGGGAGCTGTTCGGCGCCGCCGTGTTCAAGTACCCGAAACCAATCAGCCTGCTGAAGTATCTCATCGGTAGTTGCACGCAGGAAAATGACATTGTCCTGGATTTCTTTGCCGGCTCCGGAACGACAGGACACGCAGTCTGGCAGAAGAATCTGGAGGACGGTCACAACCGGCGCTTCATCCTTGTCCAGCTTCCAGAGCCCATAGACCCGCATGACAAGGAACACGACGTTGCCGCCCGATACCTGCAGTCCCATGGACTGCCCTTGAGCATTGCCGCGCTGACTCGGGAGCGCCTGAAGCTGGCATCCGGGCATATGCGTGCGCGGGATTCGACCCCAGGGCGCGACTGGGGCTTCAAGGCCTATCGACTCGACACCAGCAACATCAAGGCCTGGAATCCGGTCGCAAAGGATATCGCTGCGTCGCTCCTTGACCATTCAACGCCTATCGTCGAAGGCCGCTCCAAAGACGATATTCTCAGTGAGCTCCTGCTTAAGCTCGGGATTCCCCTGACAACGCGCGTGGAAAGCAGGGATTGCGGCGGCAAGACCGTATTCAACGTGGCGAATGGCGTGCTGATTGCCTGCCTCGAAGCACCCATAGACCCTGCAGAAACTGATGCAATCTCCGGCGAAATCATTCGCTGGCGGAACGAGAACGACGCCGCAGTAGAGACCTGTGTTGTATTCCTGGACTCAGCATTTAGAGACGATGTCGCAAAGGCGAATTTGACCTTGGCGCTTGAGCAGGCAGGAATACCCCGCGTCATTTCAATCTAAGGAAGGAGTTGAACCATGTCTTCCGTAGTTATCAGTGGGATTCACGACACTTTTGAGGATCACTTCCGGAGCGCCGTTGTCAGCAAGAAGCACGGCGCACTGGCCATTGCCTCCGCCTACGTTACCCGGGATGGCGCTCTTGCCCTGATGAATCTGTTCAAGAAGAGCCGTGGCGAAAAGAGAATCGTGATCGGACTTTCTGGCTGGGTAAGCCATCCGCAAGCCATCCGATTGCTCGTCGATGCCGGGTGGAATGTTCGGCTAGCGACGCACGGCAAGTACATTTTCCACCCGAAAATGATGGTTGCAGGATCCGCATTTACCTCAGCAGGCGCCATCAAGACCCCATCTGTTGCATATCTCGGATCCGCAAATTTCACTGGCAATGGTTTGCGCAAGAATCTTGAGGTCGGCCTGACGACTGAAGATACATCGATCGTCAAGCAGTCAGCGAACGCGTTTTCAACACTCTGGGCACTGTCCGACAAGGCAACGCAATCAGCAATATCGACCTATGAAGACAAGTTCACGGAGATCATGCAGCGACGGACCCTCGAGGATTTGTCCAACATCGATGACGTGAGCACAACTGGGGGTGATCAGGATACTGTCAGCTCGGGCGGAGCTTCTGGCAAAAAGCGCAAGAAGTCGAGGACCTTCACCCCGAAGAACCCAGCCCTCAGCTCAGAACGGGCAAAGACGATCTGGGTTGGCCTGGAGTCCCATACGGGCAATGACGGGCAGTATCAGGTTGAGTTTCCGAAGGCTGTTGGCGAGCGGCTGGCAAACCTGACCGGAACCAAGAGGACGGCACAGAAGGACCTGGCGTTTATATGCCAGGACGACACCACTCGCAATCTGGCCTTTGGATGGTACGGCGCCAACAACATGTGGCGACTGAATGTCGGCCTGGAGGTTCCACGTGCGGCATGGGCAAAGAGGTCCCACAAAGGCGTCTTGGTAATCCGCGTTACCCAAATGGGCAGACTCAAGCTTTCTATCGAGCGCGAGAGTGAAGCCGCCGAGGTGATTGCCAAGTCAAAGGCTCTTGGTACGTGGGGATCGACGGCGACACGCAGCTACGGCTGGTTCTGACCCGGCGGATGAAGCTTAGTCCTCACTGGAGTTGATCATGCTACTGAATGTGAACACCAAGTCTGGCCAAGCTGAAAAGCGTCGCGCAAAGCGCCTTCAAGATTTCGGCTTTGATGAGCGCGGCCTGCAGGACGTTCTGTTCAAGACCATGGACCGGCTATTTCCCGAAGATGAGCTGTTGCTACTCATGCAATCGCGCCACTGGCAGGAAGAGCCTGATTTGATGGCCCTCAACCGGGACGGAGACCTGTTTATCTTCGAACTGAAGGCATGGGAGGCCGACAGTTCAAATCTGCTACAGGTCCTCAGGTACGGCCAGATCTTTGGCGGCTCAAGTTATGCCGACCTTGATCGAATCTATCGCCGCTCCTTTGGGCAGTCTCACGAGCTCAAGGCAGCGCATAAGGCCAAGTTTGGGGTGGAGCTCAGCGAAGCCAACTACAACCGGAAGCAGATCTTCGTCGTAATGACGAATGGCATTGACCGCAAGACTCGTGAAGTTATCCAGTACTGGCGGCAAGCAGGCTTGGATACTCGCCCATGGGTTTACAGGATCTATGCCGGCGGGACGGACGAGATGCTTCTGGAAATGTCTCCGTTCAGGGTCACCGACAACCCCTACGAGGACTATTCCGAGGGCTATTACATCCTCAATACCAACATCGGCAACAGCGAAGTCGACCACCACGCGATGCTGTCTGAAGGTAAGGCTGCGGCGTACTACGACCCGTGGAAGTACAAGATCGAACGCTTGCAGAAAGGCGACGTCGTCTTCTTGTACCAGTCAGGTGTTGGCATCGTCGCGTTTGGCGAGGCAGACGGCAAGATTATGAAGCTCCCCTATCAAGGCAACCCCGAAGATGCTGACGAGGAATACGCCATGAAACTCAATCGTTTCCAGCGCGTGAATCCTCCCATGTCTGCTGCCGAGATCAAGCAGGTCACCGGCACCAACTACGTATTTATGAGCACCATGTTCGGCATGGACGCAGAGAGCGGGAAGGCCGTGCGCAACTACATAGTCCAGAACGGTCGAATAGCGCCCTGACTCCGAATACCCATCACGACTCGGCTTCAGCAGGTCGGCCTGAAGGCCGTGGGATGCCCCGACGGGCTGGGCTTGTCCACGCACGACACATCCCGTCCCTCCCCAACCCCACCATAGCCTCCCCGGAGCCCCTCGCTCCCCACCCGGAGGCACCTGCCATGACCGACCAGCAGCCCCAGTACGACATCGGCGACGCCGTGAAGGTACGCCGTGGCGTCGACGACCCGGACATCGAGTACGTGAACAGCAAGGGCGGCTGGTGGGACGACGTGTCCCTGGCCGGCTGGGTGGGCATCGTCTCCGAGATCGAGGACCTGCCCGACGGCAAGCAGATGCTGACCCTCGAGTGGGACAGCCACACCCTGCGCAACGCCCCCGACCTCTGGAAGCGCTTCTGCCAGCAGGAAGGCGGTACAGACGAGGAGGAGTTCGGCTACATGGTGCTGGCCGACGCCGACGTGCAGCCCACCCGGCCGCGCGACACTGCCGCCGAACGCCGGCAGGCCCGCCGCGAACTGGGCGCCGAACTGCGCTGGGCCGACACGCTTGCCAGCCTGCGCGAGGTGATCGGCGTGGACGAGGACACCGACGAGCGTGGCGAGGTGGAATGGTCCACCCGCCAGCTGCGCGCCCCGCTCATCGCCCACGCCACCAACGGTCCCGACGTGCGCCGCGGTCTCGACGAACTGCAGCGCCTCGGCGTCACGCACGACCTGTTCTTCCACGAGGGCACGCAGTGGGTCGATGGCGATCGCCGCGGCGCCGACCGCACGGCCGGGACGCTCAAGGTCCTGCGCGAGCAAGGCCAGGGCACGATCGTCGTGCGCGCGAGCTGGGACACCCTGGACATCTCCGGCGAGGACATCCGCGTGACGCGCGAGGTAGTGGTGGGGTTGGCGGAGAAGTAGTCCCGCAAACCAGCACCATCACGGCAAAGTGCCCCCATTGCCTTCCTGTAGGGAGCCGGCCATGCCCGCCTATGACGTGTTTCACCGTCAGTCAAATGGCTGCGTCCACCCGAACTCCTCGCCCGGGTGCAGGGCCGGCTCGTAAAAGTCGATGACCAAGGGTTCATCGACATCGAAATGCATCACCAGCCACTCGCTCAGGCGCGCGGCATCCGCGCATTCATCGGCGCTTTCATAGGCCTGCTGGACGTACTCGAGTACCGCGGCACATTCACCCTCACCCACCAGCCCGCCGGCCACCCACTGTCCTGACAACAGGCTCACCGCAAGCGATTGCAGGTTGGCAATCACGCCAGGCGAAGCAACCAGGTCGAGCCGGTGCCAGGCCGGCGACGCGAGCACACTGCGTCCGGCCGCATGGGCATCCAGCAATTCCCGGCGTGACGCAACGCGCAACCAGTACCAGCTCACAGGCAATAAGCCTCCCTTTTGAACAGGCTGGCAAGTATTCCAGTCGCCTCCGACACGTAATGGCGCACGCGCCGGCAAGAATGTCCACCAGCCAACAAGGAGTCTGGATGGACAAGTCACGTCCCGCACCATTACCGGTACTTCACGCCATCGCCAGCACCGATCGCCGCATCGCCCGCCAGTTGGTGGATGGCGACCGCTGGACCGCCGAACTCGCCGGCGGCAACGCCATGCTCTTCTTCCTGCTGGTACGCTTCGGCCGGCAACCTGGCGTGACCGTTGCTCAGTTGAACGCACTGGCCAGACTGCCGCGGGTGGACCTGCTCGCCGCACTGGGCTGCGACGCATCCGCATCCACCGAGCGCTTCCTGCGTCGCATGGCGTACCACGACCTCGACGCGGAGGCTGAACAGGTACTGCGAGCGCTGGTAAGGCAGCCACTGCCGCCCTGGGCACGACACAGCCGGCGGCCTCACCTCGGCCTGCTCTCCCGCGTGCGTTCCGAGCGCCGGGCTGCAGCCACCCACACGCTGGACGCCGTGATGGAACACGACCCGCAAGCGCGCAACCGCCGCGGTGAGTTTCCGGGCGTTGAGGAACTGGCCGGATACTGGGGCAAGCCTTACGTGCGGCGCGTGATCGAGGAAATCACCGAAACCCTGCGGCTGGTTGATTTCGGGGGGCCGTGGGTGCGCAACGAACCCGGCCAAGCCGCGATCTGCGCGACGCTCGTGCAACACCTGGAACGCTGCCGGACACTCGAGGACATTCAGCGCGTCCACCAGCGCGTCATCGAGGTGAACGGTCATCTCTGGACCGAGTCCTCCGACAGCGAACTCGAGAACAGGCCGTGGCCGGACCCTCCGATACCGGGCAACGACAACATCGAGCCCATCACCTCGCTGGCCGAGTTGCGCTGCGAAAGCAAGCTGATGCACCACTGCGTGGCTACCTACGCGCAGCGGATCATTGAAGGGCACGGCTATGTTTACCGCGTGCATCGCCCGGAACGCGCAACGCTCTATGTGGGCAAGGATGGCATGGGGGGCTGGTGTGCGCGGGAGCTGCGCGGCGCGTGCAACCGGCAGGTCTGCCGGGAAACCCACGATACGGTGGGGCGGTGGTTACGGGCGCAGCCCACAAAAGTGGCCGGAACATCCGCAGGCGCGGCACCGTAGCGTTGGCGGCTATGCCTCACGCGTCGTCGAACAAGGCACCGGTCGGACCGGCCGTGGCCTGCCAGCGGCGAATCAGGTGCACGTTGCGGGAACGCCAGGCCAGGCGAAAGACGCCGTCACGTCCGTCCAGGTCCTGAACGCGACCGGCAGACACCGCCTCAAGGTGCCGATCGAGGGTGTCGTTGCCGTCGTCGAGGGCGGCGAGCTCCCAAGGTTCGAGGGCGCAGGCAGTGTCCGGGCGGTTGAAGGGGATAACGTTATTGCCGGGAATATCGGTCATGGGCGGCTGCTCCTTTGACTGTCACTCCATGATGCTGGCCGCCTGCGACGATATGTGTCGGACCGCACAGCTATAGTAATTCGACATCGAGCGGAGGATTCCCATGGCCAAACAGAAAAGGACCCATCAGATGACCGCTGCCCGCTGGCTGGAGCGGTCACGCCTGCCCGAGATCCGTAAGGCCATTGAAGCCGACCCGTACATCAAGGCTTGGGGTCCGATAACGCGACACCTCGCAAAATCCGCCCCACTCACCTGGGACGATGTGATCATTGCGTTGCACCTGGCCTACAGCTGGATGCCCACGATCCCCGATCTCGGGCAATCGTACGCGCTCACGACGAACGAGCAGGCGCTAATCGTCGAATCGCTCAACCGCGTAAGAAATGGCGGGACCATTCCGGACGAAGATGAGCTCCTCCTGCTCAAGCGATTCAGCAACAATTCGATCATCGGAGCGTCGAAGCTACTGCACTTCCTCGCTCCGAACCGCTGTCCGATCTGGGACAAACGGGTGGCGGACAGCTTCTACTGGACCGGGATATCGGATGCCAACCAGATCCCGCGGTACCTGACATACCGCAAGGCACTCGCTGACTGGCTTACGGATGACCTGATCATGACCAGGGTGCGAGAAATGAAAAGGGAGATCCCGGTGCTGGCAGATGCGCCACCGCTCCGCGTGCTGGAACTGGTACTGTTCGAGAATTCTCCGGCGAACACAGCCTTGGCCAAGGACACGCACGACAAGGGCTAAATGACTTGAACCCTGGCCGACGGCGTGTGTCCACGAGTCATCGATACTGCCCCAAGATCGGAGACCGACATGCTTCCCGGACCGAACATCCTGCGCATCTGTACGCAATGCCACGACCTCATCACCCAGGCCACCTTGTGCTCGGGCAATAGCTTCGGCGCCCGGCTGTGGACCGATGGCTTCCGTCGCGCCCCCATGCTGCCGATCCTGCCGTGGCTGGTGGAATGCCCGCATTGCCGCACGCTGGCGTGGATCGACGAGTTGCCCGAAAAACAGAGCGACGGCGAGGCAAACGCGCCGCACGGTGAGGCCCCATCACCGGAGCGACTCCACGAGTTGCTCCGCAAGCGCCCCCTGTCCCGGACCAAGAAGACCTACCTGCGCCAGCAGTTGTGGTGGGCCGGCAACCACCCTCGCCGCGAGGACACCGCGCCCCTGCCCCTCTCCGCCGAAGAGGTCGTCAACCTCGAGGCACTCGCCAGGCTGCTCGACAGCGAGGATGAAGAACAGCGACTTCAGAAGGCCGAGATCATGCGCGAGCTCGGCCGCTTCGACGACGCTGCCGCATTACTGGCCTTCGACTTCGACGAAGAATTCAGCACGGTTTCCACGAGGATCCGTGAACGCGTCGCCGCCAGGGACCCCCGGGTTGCCGAACTGTGAAGCACAGCCTCAATCCAGACTGACCGCCTTCCAGTACTGGGCAGGGTTTGATTGCTTCAGCGCCCGCAGCGAAACCTGCATCATCCGGTAGTCATCGGAGCCAGGCTCCAGCCCCATGAAGGCCAGCACGGCACGGATCTGCGCTTCGGTCGCTCGCGTTTCATCGTCGCTGCTGCAGCGAGAATCTTGCTCTTGATTGCTCATCAGTCACCTCCTTGAGGATTGCTTGCGGGCACCGAGGAGCGCCTCGGCCAGCTCGAATACATCGTCCGGCCACAATTCCACCGGCCGCGGGTGTTTCGCCCGCCCGCCCAGCGGCCTGCACGCCAGCAAAGGCAGCACCCAGCGCGCCGGGAAAGCGTCGCGGCCATGCAACGCCCCCAGCAACGCACCGGCTATCGCGCCATTGGTATCGGTGTCCCCGCCCAGCCCAACCACCTCCACCAGCGCATCTTCGACGCAAGCCGCGTGCAGCAACTGGCGAAACGCGATTTGCAGTGCAACCAGCACGAATCCCTGGTTCCGGCCATCCGCCACCGGAAACTCCCCACGCGCGGCCTTACGCAGAACCTCGCGCACTTCATTGCCAGGAATATCTTCCGATAGCGCACGCTCCGCCGCATCGAGCATTGCGCCACGGGGCAGACCCGCCACGCCGGCCGCGATGGCAGCCGCATAGGCCGCGCAACTTTCCACGCACAACGGATGTGTATGGGTCAGCAGCGAGTCCTGCCTGGCCAGCACCGCAGCACGCTGCGGATCCCCCGCCGCCAATACACCGATGGGCGACACGCGCATCAGCGAGCCGTTGGCGGGATTGCCGTCGACAGCGGCCTGACGCGAGGCTTCGGCCACCGGGCTTCCCATGGCAATGGCATCGAGGGCAGCGTCTAGTGCACGCGCGGTGGTATTTCCAATATCGAACGGGCCCGATTCCAGCCACTGCGCATACGCCACGGCCACGGTTTCCTCGTCGTACTTGCCACTGCCGGCCAGCACGCGAGCCAACACCAGCGCCAGCTCCGAATCGTCGGTGGGCTGGCCGGCGATGGTGTTCCAGAAGCCACCGTCGGTGAGGTTGCGCACCCCGGCCGGGTAACGCCGGGCGATTTCGGCAGCCGAGGAGAACTCCACCAGCGAGCCCAGGCTGTCACCGATGCACTGACCCAGCAGTACGCCGGAAGCGCGTGACAACAGCGCGGCGTCATTTGCACGCGGCCAATGCAGGCGCACACGCGGCGGCTGCTTCTGCTCCTTGCCCGTGCGCACGGCACGCCAGTCACGCGCTGACAAGTACCTTGCGGCCTGGCGGGCACCACCAAAGCAGTGGTTGCCCACGAAACTGCGCCCGTCGTTCGTGTAGACCACGTCGTTACCGCGCTCGTCCAGCAGCACGCCACCGGCTCCACGCAACAGCGCATGGCCCGCAGCGTAGTCGTAACCACAAGGCCCGCTCAGCGAAACGCCGGCCACCGCGTCGCCCGCAGCGACCCGCGCCAGACGATAGGCAATGCTGGGCAGCGCGATGAAGCGTGCCGGCGCGCACAACGCCGCGTTGGTGGCCGGGCGCGACGGCGCGTCCTGGCTGACGAACACGATATCGCCGTGCGCTATCCGCCGGCCTTCCAGCGAGCGTTCGACGGCCACCCCGTTGCGCATGACCGACCCGCAGCCCTCCGCCCAGGCAATGAGGTCATCACCGCGATCCGGGCTCAAGGGCGCATGGACCACCCCGAGCACCGGCACCGCACGATGCAACAGCGCTACCGACACCGCGGAGCCGCGGAAGCCCCTCAGGAACGCCGAAGTGCCGTCATGCGGGTCCACCAGCCAGCACCACTCGCCGTAACCCTCCGCAGCGGGCAGCCATGCGGTCTCCTCACCATGCCAGATCGCGGGCAGCAATGGCAGCAGGCGGTTGCGCAGCAGGTTCTCGATCTCTTCGTCGACATCGGCTTTGCTCCCAGCACCACGCGGACCCTGTGGCCGGTGGAACTCGTCACGCAACAGGGTGCCGCCGGCACGGACGGCGTCGATCACGGATGGCAGGAGGGTGTTCAGGTCGATAGTGGGCGGGTTGGGATCGGTCATGGGAATCCTCTTCGGTGGGGGACTGCCATGATGGGACTGCGGTGCGACAGGAATTGTCGGATCTGCTCGCTAGACTGGCGTCACAAATGAGGAGAAACAACCATGAGCTTGGGAGAGAACATCAAGATCGCAGTCATGAAAGGACACCTGCCGGAACAGTTCACCATCGACCAACTGCTCAGCTTGCCGGCGGCGGGGCCAGGGCGGATCCAGGTAGGACAACGCTCGTATGCCGAGAAGAGCCTGCGAACCAACGTCCACAACAGACGGATCGGCTGGGACGGCATAAACGGGAATCACGTGAATGCCGGTCTTCGCGCGGAATTCCTCCAGCACCCGAATGGCCGGTTTTCAGTCATTTGAGTGCTGAGTCATGCCAACCGCTCGAGCCAGACCCTGGTCGCAGAAACCATGTCCGTTCGCAGGTCTGCAGGCTCTTCCACCACCAGGGTCGGCAGACGCGAGTAGAGCCACTGGCGAAGCTCGAGCGTATCCCGGATGCCGCCAATGATCACCCGGAAACTGCCGTCAGCAAGTTCCTGTACGATTTGCTGCTTTTCACTGACGGGGAGTGACTCCAGGATGTCGTCGGCAATCCGTGAGTCGGGAAAACCCGGGTAGGCGTCCGGGTACAGGCGCAGTTGGAGTTTCTCGAGCCTGCGCGGTGAGTTCCGGAAGGTGTCGCTCTCGATACCACGCTCGTCGAGGCGTTGCCTGAGCGTGTACCCCGCCGGCCGCTCGAACGGCTGGAACGTACGCGCATGGATATCCTGTACGCGGTTCAACGCGTATTCGCGCACCAACGGCGACTCCGGCGGTTCGCGCAGGTGCCGGGCGACCAGATAGGCCTTCGGATGCCTGAATACCAGAGAGAGCGGCTGCACTTCATGCACTGCCGCCTTACCCGGCAATCCACGCGCCCGCTTGGGGATGTAGGTGATTTGCAGTTGGGTACGGCCTGCAATGGCCGGGTACAAAGCCTCGAGCAGTGCCGGCAATCTCCTTGCAGGTTCGAGCGTATCGGCACGGAATTGGTAATCAGGATCCCGCAGCCGCAATCCCTTCTGGATCACCTCGACGTTGTCACGGATGGTATCCGCAGCCTGTGGCTCGGCAACCGGCTTCCCTCGCCCCACCATCTGTTCCTTGGCCCAGAGGTAATAGTCCTCCAGTTGTGTCCGGACATCGTCCGGCGCGTAGGCCAGCGCGAGGCGATAACCCAGAGCTGCAACCAGCGGCGAAGGCGGTGCGCCGGCAACGGCCAGCCGCCCCTTCTGGGTAATCGCGATCACATGGGGCTTGCGTTGCCGCTCAATGGTCAGCCAGCCACGCTCTTCGAGGTTATTCCGGTCATCACGGAACATCTTCTCCAAGGCGGTGCCTGCAAGCGGGTCGCCCTTGCTATCAAGGTATAGCCCGGCTATCGAAGGGCTGCCGGCCGCGATTGATACGGTCAGCGGCGCGCGCAGGGCACCTTGCCGCCGGGATAGCGTCAGCAGCGCTCTCGCCAACTGGCGACGGCGCTCCTCGACGAGTTGGGCACTTTTCTTCATGTCGCATCCCCGACCTGTCCTTCGGTGCCGTGAGAATAATCAATCCTGGCTTCAGGGCATGGACGAGGGCTTCCTTTGCCAGTAAAGCGCGCCACACAGGTGGCGCAATTCAGGAATATGCGCCACAATTGCGCCGTCTATCACGATGAATCGCGCCACGACACCCATGACCTCCTCCGAGACCCTTCTCGAAGACATCCGCTCTGCCCCCGGGGGCATGTCGGTATCGGAGATCCTCGGCCGCCATCCCGGCCTTGCCCGCCGGACTGCCCAGCGCTGGCTGAATGAACTGGTGGCCACGGGCCGGCTGGATGCCATGGGCGCCGGACGTGGCCGCCGTTACATCGTTGCAACCACACCAGCCGGCCTTGGCGAGCAGGCAACCTTCAACGGCATACCGCTATCCGCGGACAGCCAGGACATCCTGGCGTACATCGACCAACCACTGACGGCCAGAAAGCCGGTGGGCTACCAGCGCGACTTCCTGGCGTCCTACCAGCCCAACCGCACCTGGTACCTGCCGGCACCCATGCGCCGGCAATTGCGGCAGATGGGAGATACCGGCCAGACGCGTCTGCCGGCAGGCACCTACGGCCGCGCCGTACTCAACCGGCTGCTGATCGATCTGTCGTGGGCATCAAGCCACCTCGAGGGCAATACGTATTCGCGGCTGGATACCCGCGAACTGATAGAGCATGGCCGGGCCGCGCAGGGCAAGGGCGCCCTCGAAACACAGATGATCCTGAACCACAAGGCCGCCATCGAATTGCTGGTCGAGAACGCAACCACACTCGGTTTCAACCGTTACACGCTGTTCAACCTGCACGGCGCGCTCGCGGAAAACCTGCTTCCAAATCCTGCAGACGAAGGCCGCTTGCGGCAGCACGGGGTAGACATTGGCAAAAGCGTCTACCGACCCCTGGCCGTACCGGCACAGCTCGAGGAAATGCTCGACCTGCTGCTCGACAAGGCGAATCGCATCGAGGACCCGTTCGAGCAATCGTTTTTCGTCATGGTCCACCTGCCCTACCTGCAGCCCTTCGCCGACATCAACAAGCGCACCTCGCGGTTGGCGGCCAATCTGCCGCTGATCAGGGCCAACCTCTGCCCGCTGACATTCCTCGATGTCCCGGAGCAGGCCTACGCCCGCGCAGTACTCGGTGTGTATGAGCTCACGAGGGTGGAGTTGCTGCGCGATCTATATCTCTGGGCCTACGAGCGCTCGACGCAGGAATACCTCGCCATACGGCAGGATCTGGTCGAGCCGGACCCGCTGCGGCTGGCGTGGCGCGAAGTCATCCGTGAATCGGTTCGGGAGGTGGTACGGCAACCGGCGCGGCCGCCACTCGAGGTCATCGCCGAGTGCCTGTCACGGCATGAACTGGGCGTCGACCGGGAAAGTATCACCGCGTTGGCGATCGACGAACTGCGACGGCTGCACGAGGGCGTACTGTCACGCTACGGATTGCGCCCATCGGAGTTCACCTCCTGGTTGTCACGACAGCACTCCACATAGTCGCCCGTATCGACGCTCCCGCGACACATACCGTCGGACAACCACCGCACACTCCCGGTCCTCCCCCGGAGTCCGTGCATGACCGCCTCATCCCCCGACACATTCACCCACGCCACCGGCCACCACGCCTTCCGCGATGGCAAGTACTACTGCTACACGAAAACCTCGGTGACGGTGATGGCCGGCTGGCCGCGCCTGCTGGCCTGGAAGCGCAGCGCGCGCCAGCCGCAGTGGCAGATGTTGCGTCCGGACTGTGGCAAGCCATCGCTGCAGGACCCGCAGGCATGCGCAGGCGCATGCGCACTGAGCGGCACCATGGAACGCTCCGCACACTGCCGGCGCGGCGACGGCGACTGCCTGCTGGCGCACGATCCATGGCGACACTGGAGCGCACAGATTCCGAGCGACGTGCGTGAGGCGGTTGCCGCCTACGGCAGCCGCCACTGGCACCTGTTGTCGATGGCCGCGCGCTGCGGCAAGCCGGCCGTGGACCTCATGCACGCCAATCCGGCGCTGGCCTGGGCGCTGGCCTCGAGCTGGGTATTCCGGGGCAACCCGGTTCGCGACCCCATGCGTTCAGTGCGCCGGCTGCTTGCCCCGGGGAAGACCCAGCGCGACATCCTCGCCTGGCTGGACTTCCCCGCCACCGACAGCGCGCGCCGGCAACTGCGCAAGCTTCCCGCGCGCTGCGTGACCGTGAACAGCCTGCTCGCGCTACGCGATGCCTTGCGCGATCCGCCAGCACTGAAGCGCCTGACCCATCTGCCAGTGCTGAATCCCGGCGTGATTCGCGTGGTCGCCGATCCCGGGTTACGGGCCGTGGCCAGCCACGCCCTGCTGCTCGACATCGCCGTCGAGGGAAACTGCCCGCTGTCGGGCGCCAGCCCGGACCGCAACGAAGAAAACTACGCAAGCAGCGCCATGACCCTGCAGGACTGCCTGCGCATGCTGGCGGCACTCGGCGAACCGGCGGGCCAGCTGCGCGGCCTGCGGTCACGCGCGGCGCTGGTGGCGTTTCACGATGATCTCGTGGCCCGCATGCACCGGGAACCCGGTGCCACGCCGCGCGCACCGCTGTTGCTGCCGCCTCCCCCGCTCACCGATACCGCCACCATCCAGGGCCTCTGCACCGAGGACGAACTCAGGGTGGAGGGCATCGTCATGCAGCACTGCGTTGGCAGTTACGGCCCGCTGGTGGCCAGCGGCGAGGTGGCCGTCTACCGGGTGCTGGCGCCCGAGCGCGCAACCCTGGCGATCGCTCGTGCCGGCAACGGCTGGCGCATCCGGGAACTGAAATGCGCGGGCAACGTCGAGGCAACCCCGGAAACCTGGCGCGCCACACAAGCGTGGCTCCGCTCCCCAACCAGTATGTAGAGAGGGGGCCATGCCCCCGATCTCCCTTCCTGCCACCCTCGATCGGGCGCATGGCGCCCTCTCTACATGTAGAGAGGGCGCCACGCCCCCGATATGTAGCGAGGGGCGAAGTGCGAATCGCCAGGTCAGAGATAGCGGGTGAGTTTCGAGGTGCCCATCAGCGCGCGGAACACCCAGCTGTCCGCCGACGGCATGATGCCGGCCGACTGGGTGGCGTCGATGAAGTCCCACAGGGTCTCGCCTTCGTACATCAGGCCGTCCTTGTTGAAGTGGTAGCGGTCGATGGCCACGCACTGCACGAAGGTGCCGTTGCCGTGCAGCACCGGGGCGCTGTCGTCGTAGGGGTAGAACTTAAGGCTGCCGGAGAAATGACCGCTGCCGTAGTAGCGCACCAGGGTGCGCAGGTTCCCTTCCGGGGTGACGTCGATGTAGACCTGTCCGGGGATGGGGTCGTAGCGCCAGTCGGGGATGGCATCGAAGAAGGCGAAGTTGTAGGCCACGAACTCGTCCATGCCCTTGATCACGTGGCCGAAGGCGGTCGGGTCGATGTACTCGATGTCCGGGGTGTACAGCTCGTGGTTGAGCGACATGTCGCGCATCAGCCAGCTCCACCAGTACTTCTTCGCCCAGTCCATCATCCAGCCGATCTCCAGGCCGTGCTGGCGGTAATAGCGGATCTTCAGTTCGAACTCGTCGAACCAGCGATTGGTCATGGCCTGCAGTTCCGGCTCCTGCAGGGTGCGCACCTTGCCCGCCCCGCGGTTACCGGAGAGGAACTCGGGTACCGGTTGCTTCAGGCGCGGCCTGGCGACGGCTTCACGGAACAGGGCTTCGGAAAAGGCCGGGGGCTTGGACATGGGGGCTCCGGGGTAGTGGAAGGTGCGAGGGATTCAAGCACGCGGCTCCCATTATGTAAATGTATATTCCTATTTCTATTTAATGCCGCCGCCGCCCCGCCACCCCAGGTAGCGAGGGGGCCATGCCCCCGACGCTCTTGCCTTTGCAGTTGCCCCAGCCGGTCGAAGATCAACGGTGTCGGGGGCATGGCCCCCTCGCTACGGGGAGAATCGTACAAATGATCTCCTGATCATTTGGTCAATAGGTGTGCGACACAGGAAAAAGCAACTCGAGGTCGACCAGGCTCCCAATGTTTTGATCATCTGAGCGTATAAGCATGAAATGCAGGTCTCCGAACACCCATGCGATTCGTTATTTATCATAGTGATACAAGCACATTTTGATGTGCGTTCGCCCGTGGTTCATCCGGTCCTTCATTGGCTGTTTTGCGCTAATGATCTTTTAATGATCATATGAATTGGGTATTTGCCGCTTGGGTTGATAGCAGGTTTACGGGCCGGCACTAATGATGATTCCTTTATTTGCGCATCATGAAAGGGAGCCTTGGCGGCAGGCCGGCGCCCCGGAACGCAGGCAATAAAAAGGCCGGCATCGCTGCCGGCCTTGGGGTCGGGGGCATGGCCCCCTCTCTACATGTAGCGAGGGGGGGCCATGCCCCCAACGGCGGTGTGGCGAAAGACTCAGTTACTGACCGGGATCTTGCCGATCTTCGCCTGCCAGATCTTCGGGGCGGTGTCGTGCACGGACTCGCCGTTCACGTCCACGGCCACCGACACCGGCATGTCCTGCACCTCGAACTCGTAGATGGCTTCCATGCCCAGCTCCGGGAAGCCCACGACCTTCGCCTTGCGGATGGCCTTGGACACCAGGTAGGCGGCGCCGCCCACGGCCATCAGGTACACGGCCTTGTTGTCCTTGATGGCGGCAATGGCGGTCGGGCCGCGCTCGGACTTGCCGATCATGCCGATCAGGCCGGTCTTCTCGAGCATGGTGCGGGTGAACTTGTCCATGCGGGTGGCGGTGGTCGGGCCGGCCGGGCCGACGACCTCGTCACGCACCGGGTCGACCGGGCCGACGTAGTAGATGAACTTGCCCTTGAGATCCACCGGCAGCGGCTCGCCCTTCGCGATCATGTCGGTCATCTTCTTGTGGGCGGCGTCGCGGCCCGTGTACATCTTGCCGGACAGCAGCAGGGTCTCGCCGGTCTTCCAGGTGGCGATGTCGGCCTTGGTCACGGTGTCGAGGTTCACGCGGCGCGCCTTGGAGGCGTCCCAGGTGATCTGCGGCCAGTCTTCCAGCTTCGGCACTTCCAGTTCTGCGGGGCCCGAGCCGTCCAGTTCGAAGTGCACGTGGCGGGTGGCGGCGCAGTTGGGGATGATCGCCACCGGCAGCGAGGCGGCGTGGGTCGGGTAATCCTTGATCTTCACGTCCACCACCGTGGTGAGGCCACCGAGACCCTGGGCGCCAATGCCCAGCGCGTTCACCTTTTCATAGAGCTCGATGCGCAGTTCTTCCACGCGGTTCTGCGGGCCGCGGGCGATGAGCTCCTGGATGTCCACCGGGTCCATCAGCGATTCCTTGGCCAGGATCATCGCCTTCTCGGCGGTGCCGCCGATGCCGATGCCGAGCATGCCCGGCGGGCACCAGCCGGCGCCCATGGTCGGGACGGTCTTCAGCACCCAGTCCACGATGGAGTCGCTGGGGTTGAGCATGCCGAGCTTGGACTTGTTCTCCGAGCCGCCGCCCTTGGCCGCGATCTGGATGTCCACCTTGTTGCCCGGGACGATCTCGTAGTGGATGACCGCCGGGGTGTTGTCCTTGGTGTTGGTGCGCTTGCCGGCCGGGTCGGCAAGGATGGAGGCGCGCAGCACGTTGTCCGGGTTCAGGTAACCCTGGCGCACGCCCTCGTTGATCATGTCGGTGACGCTCATGGTGGCGCCGTCCCAGCGCACGTCCATGCCCACCTTCACGAACACCGTGACGATGCCGGTGTCCTGGCAGATCGGGCGGTGGCCCTCGGCGCTCATGCGCGAGTTGATGAGGATCTGCGCCATGGCGTCCTTGGCGGCCTGGCTCTCCTCCATTTCGTAGGCGCGGTTCACGGCCTGGATGAAATCGACCGGGTGGTAGTACGAGATGTACTGCAGCGCGTCGGCGATGGAGTGGATCAGGTCATCCTGCTTGATGACGGTCATGGGGCGGCCCTCGGGGGATGCGGGAGGGCGCAGATTCTACCCTGTAATGGGTCGGGGGCATGGCCCCCTCGCTACATGTAGAGAGGGGGCCATGCCCCCGATTGCGCGACGTAGTAGCGAGGGGGCCATGCCCCCGACCATGTCGAAACGCCGAATCCGGCGTCAGCCGTGCCCGGCCAGGAAATCCACCAGCAAGCCGTTCACCCTGCCCGGCTGCTCCTGGTGCACGAAGTGCCCGCCGCCCTCCACCACTTCCACGCGGATGCCGCGGGTGAACTGCGACGGCACCACGGCGGCCGCCGCCAGGCGCGCGTCCATGCAGCCGTCGGTGCGGCCGTGCACCACCAGCACCGGCACGTCCACCGGCTGGCGGATGAGGCGCTGGCCGCGGCGACTCTGCGGCGCGAACCACTTGAACAGGTGGCGGTAATAGCCCAGCGCCGCCAGCGGCACGCCCGGCTGGCGGAAGGTGTCCTTCACCTGCGCCATGGTTTGCGCGGGGAATTGCCAGCCCGGCGACCAGTCGCGCCACAGGCGCTCGATGAACGCGAAGTCATCGCGCGCAACGATGCGATCGGACAGGCCGCGCAACTGGAAGAAGCCCATGTACCAACTCTTGCGCAACTGCGACGGGTAACGGCCGATGGCTGCCAGCAGGCCACCCAGAGGCGGGATGGCGATGCTGGTGAAGGTCAGGAAGCGCTGCGGATCCTGCGCCACCGCCAGCCAGCCGATGGCGGCGCCCCAGTCGTGGCCGACCAGGTGCGCACGCGGGATGTCCAGCGCATCCATCAGCGCGGTGACGTCGCCGGCGATGGTGGTGAGGAAGTAGTCGCCGTCATCGGGAATGGCGGTGGCGGCGTAACCGCGCAGCGCCGGCGCGATGGCGCGGTAACCGGCGCCGGCGAGCGCCTGCAGCTGGTGATCATAACTGTGCAGGCAATCGGGGAAACCGTGCAGCAACAGCACCGGCACGCCGGCCTCGGGGCCGGCCTCGCGCACGGGAAAGCGCAGCGCGCCGACGGTGACCACGTTTTCACGCACGGGGTGATGCTGTTGCACGGCAGGATCTCCAGCGTGCCGGCCTGTTGCAGCCGGCGAATGAAAAATGGTCAGCGCAGCGCGCCCGGCGGCAGTTGCTCGAGCACCTCGGCCACCGGCGTGTCGAGGTGCGCGTCGAAGGCGGCCACGGCTTCACGCAAGCGGTCGGCCACGGCCTGGGCAAACTCGTCCGGCTCGCGGCCGCTGTCGGGCAGGCGGTCCACCTGCGCCCAGTCGAGCACGCGCGCCAGGTCCGCCAGCCGTGTTTCGTGCAGGTCACAGGCCAACAGCAAATGGCCGGTTTCCGAGCGTTCGACCAGGCCCTCGGCGAGCAGCCGCTCGCGCAGTTCGTGCCAGTTGTCGATGCCGGCATGGCGCGCCAGGTGGCGTGCCTCGCGGTCGGTGACCACCTGCCCCTGCAACTGGCGCTGGCGGAACAGCCCCAGCACTTTCAGCAGCGCCGGGAAGGCGGTGGCCGGCTGCACTTCCTCGTCGTCCCAGTTGGCCAGCGAATACACCAGCACCACGCCGAACAGCGTGATCACCCACGAGATGTAGATCCACAGCAGGAACAACGGCACCGCCGCGAAGGCGCCGTACACCAGTTCGTAGGAGGTGAAGCGGGTGACGAAGAAGGTGAACGCGTGGCGCGCCAGCTCGAGCAGGCCGGAGGCCACCACGCCGCCGATCACGCCCTCGCGCAGCGGCACGTTGCAGTTGGGCACCGCGATATACACGATGGAAAAGAACACCGCGCCGAGCAAAAACGGCAGCAACGACAGCAACGGGCTGAACGCGTGCATCTGCCCGACGGCATCGGACACCACGCGCACCGAGAACAGGTAGGAACTCACCGCAAGGCCCGTGCCCAGCAGCAGCGGGCCGAGCGTGATGAGCGCCCAGTACACCATCAGGCTGGCGAACAGGCGGCGCTGCCGGTGCACGCGCCAGATGCGGTTGAAGGCGCGCTCGACGGTGAACATCATCATCAGCGAGGTGACCACCAGGAACACCACGCCGACGCTGGTGAGGTTGGAGGCCTGGTGGGCGAAGGCCACCAGGTACTGCCGCACCTGCTCGCCGGTAGCCGGCACGAAGTTCTCGAACACCAGTGCCTCGATGCGCTCGCTCCAGCCACCGAGTTGCGGGGTGAACTGCAGGATGGCGAACGCCACCGTCATCACAGGTACCACGGCGAACAGCGTGGTGTAGGTGAGCGAGGCGGCGCTGTCGTCGCAGCCGGTGTCGAGGTACTCGCGCACCAGCGCGCGCAGGAACCGCCAGCCGCGACGAAAATCCGGAACGCTTGCCATTGCCTTACCTTAGAATGCGCCCGACGGGACCGGCGCAGTGGCCGGCACCGCCGCGGGCGGGGTATTTCCCCATCATAGCGCCCCGCCGCGACGCCCCTCCATCCCCGCAGGCAACACGAGCAGGCCATGCAACCCTACGTTCTGGTGCTTTATTACTCCCGCCACGGCGCCACACGCGACATGGCCCTGCGCATCGCGCGCGGCATCGAGTCGGTAGCGGGCATCGAGGCGCGCGTGCGCACGGTGCCGGCGGTGGCGCCGGTCACCACCACCGCCGCACCGGCCATTCCCGACGATGGCGCGCTGTACGCCACCGCCGACGACCTGCGCCACTGCGCGGGCCTGGCGCTGGGCAGCCCGACGCGCTTCGGCAACATGGCCGCGCCACTCAAGCATTTCCTGGACGGCACCGGCGACCTCTGGCAGGAAGGCGCGCTGGCCGGCCGCCCGGCCATGGTGTTCACCTCCACCGCCAGCCTGCACGGCGGCCAGGAGAGCACCCTGCTGACCATGATGCTGCCCTTGCTGCACCACGGCATGGTGATCAGCGGCCTGCCCTACAGCCTCACCGAACTGATGACCACCACCGGCGGCGGCACGCCCTACGGGCCCAGCCACCTGGCCGGTGCCGCCGGCGACTTGCCGCTGGGCACGGACGAAGAACGCCTGTGCGTGGCCGGCGGCCGCCGGCTGGCGGAACTGGCGCGGAAGCTCGCCCCATGAGTGCGCAACGGTTCGGCGTGGCGCTGCGCATCGCCACCACCGCGGCGGTGGCCGAGATCCTGCTGGTGGCCGCCTGGACGCTGCGCTCGGCGCAGGCCGAGGCAGCACTGTACGCGGGCTTCCTGTGGATCCTGCTGAAGTGCGGCCCGCTGCTGGCAGTTTTGCCGGGGCTGGTGCGCGGCAGCCACCGCGCCGCCACCTGGCTGTGCTTCGTGTTCTGCGCCTATTTCCTCGCCGCCGTGCTCACCGCGATGGCGCCGCCGCCGGTGCGCTGGCTGGGCCTGCTGGAGATCGTGGTGATCAGCACGGGATTCGTGGCCGGCCTGCTGGCCACCCGCTGGGGCCGCCAGTTGCCCGAGCCGCCGCAACGGATGTCCTGAGCGCGCGCCCTGCCTGTACACTCGGGCGATCACCCGCCCGGGTCCACGACAAGAACAAGACGAACCATGTCCAAGCATCACCTGCCCGCCCTCGCCCTCGCCTCCGGCCTGCTGGTTGCCTGTGCCGCACCGCAACCGCTGGTCACGCCCACCGAACTGGCCACCGCCGAAGCCAACGGCACCCTGGCCGAGTTGTACAACCAGGCGCGTTCGGAACTGGTGGGCAAGGACCGCAACAACAAGAAGGACGCGCCGCTGTTCGCGCAGCTGGACGGCATCGGACGCCGCCTGGCCAGCGAACTGGACGCCAGCCTGCGCAAGCAGATCGAGGACGCACGGCTGATCAACAGCAAGCTGGTACCGCTGGACGTGCTGGCCGAGGCGAAGACCGGCGGCGAACCGATGCGCACCTGGGAGCCGGCGCGCCACGACGTGTTCAACAAGGACATCGCCCGCGAGACCGCCAACACCGACAAGGCCGTGCGCGACGTGCAGGCCTACCTCGGCAAGCTCACGCCCACCAGTTACCGCAAGCAGATGGACGCGCTGGCGCAACTGCAGGCGCTCACCGGCGACACCCGCTACGGTGACCAGCGCGAGGCCACGCTGCGCAGCGTGCGCGCGCAGTTCGAGCAGGCACGCAACACCGACGACTTCGAGAAGGCGCTGGTGCTGCTCGACGAACTGCCCAGGCAGGACGACACCGATGCCACCCGCATCGAGCTGCAGACCCGCCTGTTCGAGCGCCGCTTCAACGAGGCACTGGCCGACGACAATCCCGACGAGGCCTACCGGCTGTTCGACACGCTGGCGAAGTCGCCCTACTTCGAGCAGGTGAAGGCCCGCCTGGGTTCCACCGGCAACGACATGTCCAACTATTTCGTGGCACTGGCCGCCAACGCCAACGCCATCGGCAACATCGCCGACGCCTACCGCTGGTTCGCCCAGGCGCGCAACGTGCGCCTGAAACTCGACGGCAAGGTGGAGGCGGTACCCGAAGAAAAGGCCTTCGTCGACCGCATGCAGCGCGGCCACGACGCGGCGAAAGGCGCCGGCCTGTGGGGCCTGGCGTATGGCTACCTGCAACTGGTCAACGAGTTCGAGCCGTCGCGCCTTTCGCTGCCGGCCGACGTGCGCGCCGCCGAGGAGCAACTGGCGAAGGCATCGCTGCGCAGTGCCGCGGTGGTGCCGTTCACCAGCGCCGCCGGCAATGCCGACTATTCAACGGCCATCGCCACGCGCATCACCGAGCACCTGTTCCAGAACATCCCGCACGACGCGCGCATCATCGCCTGGGACAACAAGACCGCCAGCTTCGACTACGTGATCAGCGGCAGCATCGACGAGGCACGCGTGGAAGGCAACGAATCCACCACGCGCAAGACGCAGCGGGTGGTCACCGCGCGCAACGTGATGGTGCGCAATCCCAAGTACGACGAGTGGCTTAAACTCAGCGAGCGCGAGCGCCGCAGCGTGCCGCAGCCGGTGCCGCAGACGGTGAGCGACAAGCAGGAAGACGTGTCCTACAACGTGACGTCGCTGCGCAAGGTGGCCTATTTCTCCGTGGCCTTCCGCGTGGTGGAAGCCGCCACCGGCAAGGTGCAGTACACCGATTCACTGACGCTGCGCCGCGAATTCACCGCCGAGGGCAACGAGGGCGTGGACCTGGGCGAGTTCCAGTTGCCGGCGAAAACCGCCACGCTGCCCAGCGACGTGGAGATCCTCAACGGCCTGTCCAACGAGGCGTCGCAGGAAATCGGCAAGCGGCTGGCTGAACAGGTCGGCCACCTCGAGCAGCGCTTCGCGGCGGCCGGCAAGCTGGCGGCCGGCAACGGCAACCCGATCGAGGCCGCGCAGCAGTACGCGCTGGCCATCAGCGTGGCGCAACGCAAGCGCGCCGACGACGCCGAATGGCGCGCCGAACTCAAGCGCACCACCGCCGCGTCGGGTTACGCGCGCTGATCAGATCCCCAGTTGCTTGAGCTTCGCCAGGCCGTCCTTCGCGGCCTGGTTCGCCGGGTCCAGTGCCAGCGCCTGGTCGAACAGGCTGCGCGCACCGGTGTAGTCACCCTGCTTGAGCAAGGTTGCGCCGCGGCTGGCCAGCCCGCTGGCGCGCAGGCGGTTGCGCACGGCTGACGGATCGGCGAGCGGCGCTTCGGCCGGCGCGGCCTCCTGCACCACCGGCGCCGGTTCCGGTGCCGGCTCCGGAGCCTTCGGTGTGGCCGCCAGTTGTTCGGCGTTGAGGATGCGCGTGGCGGCATCGGCCAGCGGCGGATAGTTCGGCTGCACCCGTTCGCCGGCGCGCAGGTACTGGCGCGCCTGGGTGAAATTGCCCACCGCCAGCGACTCATCGATCAACTGCACGAAGCGGTCGGCCACGCGGCGCAGGCCATCGCGTGCCTTGCGGTTGGACGGCTCGGCCACCAGCACCAGGCGGAAATAATCCACCGCGCTTTCGCCGGCCGGCGTGTCGAGGTGGTCGGCGGCAAGCGCGGCATTGCCCTGCGCAAGCAGCGTGGCCACGTCGACGGTGGTGCCGACCGGTTTCGGCGGCGGCGGTGGCGTTTCGACGACGACCGGCTCGGCCAACGGCTCCTCGACCGGTACGGGTTCCGCTTCCGGCACGGGCTCCGGCTCCACCACCGGCGCAGGTTCGGGTGCCGCCACTACCGGCGCCGGTTGTTCCACCACCGGGTGCGGCGCGCCCGGACCGAGCAGGAAATACCAGCCGGCACCACCGCCGGCCGCCAGCAGCGCCACCACCGTCGCGGCGATGCCGGCACGGCTGCCACCCGCGGCGGCCGGCGCCGGCGGCGCAGTCACCGCGGCGCGCAGTTGCGTGGACTCCTGCGCGGCGGATGCGGGCGGCACCACCAGCGGCTTGAGGTTGCGGATGGAGGCACTGGCGGCGATCGCTTCCAGTGCGGTGGCCACTTCGCCGCCGCGGTGGTAACGCTTGCCCGGCTCCTTGGCGCAGATGCGCTCGAGGAACGGGGTGAACTTGCGCAGCGGCGCCGGCAGCGGCGGCAACGGGTCCTTGAGGTGCTTGATGGCCAGCGCGATGGAATCGTCGGCCTTGAACGGCACGTCGCCGGTGAGCATTTCGTAGAAGACGATGCCCAGGCTGTACAGGTCGCTCTCGGCATCCAGCGGCAGCCCGCGCGCCTGCTCGGGGCTCATGTACTTCGGCGTGCCCGCGACCATGCCCATCTGGGTGAACTGCGTCTGCGCGTCACCCTGCTTGGCGATGCCGAAGTCGGTGAGCACGGCGCTGCCGTTGGAACGGAACAGGATGTTGTCCGGCTTGATGTCGCGGTGGACCACGCCCTTGGAATGCGCGAACTCCAGCGCGCGCGCCACCTCGCAGGTGACCTTCACGGCGTCGAAAGGCGACATGCCTTCGCGGACGCGCGCCTTCAGGTCGCCGCCGGTGTGGTATTCCATGGCCATGTAGACGTGGCCGCCATGCTCGCCGACGTCGTACACGGCGACGATGTTCGGGTGCGAGAGCTTCGCGACCAGTTTCGCTTCGCGGATGAAGCGTTCCTTGAAGCTCGGATCACTGTTGAGCGAGGCCGCCATCACCTTGAGGGCGACCTGGCGCTCGAACTTTTCCTGCTCGGCCAGGTAGACCGTGGCCATGCCGCCACGGCCGAGCTCGCGGATGATCTTGTATCCCGGGATTTCCATGCGCAGAAAAACCGTCCCTACGGGCCCGCCACGGCGGCTATGCGAAAAATGACTGACGGCAAACAGCCGGGCTCAGTATAGAGGGGGTACCCGGCGGCTGCCAGCAACGCGGCCGGCGGCCTCAGTCGCCGGCCGGCGTGCCCCCGTCGGGGGGCCGCCCGCTGCCACAGGCCCGGCGGAAAGCCCCGGGCGTAGTCCCCTCCCAGCGCCGGAAGGCGTGGTAGAAGTTGGCGGTGTCGGAAAACCCGAGGTGCTGGGCCAGCGCATCCATCGCGACCGACGGGTCAGCCAGCAGGCGGCGGGCGCGCCGATGGCGCACGGCATCGCGCAGGTCGCCGAAGGCCACGCCGTCCTCGCGCAGCCGGCGCTGCAGGGTGCGGGCGGTCATGTTGAACAGCGCGGCGATGTCGTCGATGCCCACCGGCTGTTCGCCAAGGCGCGACTCCAGGTGCGCTTCCACCTGCGCGGCCATGCCATGGCCGCGACTGATGCGCGACAACTGCTGCTCGGCCTGCTGCTCGACGCGCTGGTGGTATTGGGGGTAGGCGGTGGTGAGGCGCTGCTGCAGCGCGCTGGCGGCGAAATGCACCTCGTTGCGCGGTGCGTCGAAGGTATACGGCACGTCGCCGAGCAGGCGCCGGTACTCGCCGTCATCGGCCGGCACTGCATGGCGCAGCGCGATGCCACGCACGTCCAGCTGGCCGCCGGCCAGCGCGCGGCCGATAGCGACGATGGTGGCCACCACCAGGTCGTCGTGGTGCGGGGATTCGGCGAAGCGCACGCTGCCGTCCGGAGCGCAGGCCAGCACGGCGATATCGCCGCGCATTTCGAGGGAAAAGCGCAGGTACGGCACCAGCAGGTCCTTGAAGCGCAGCAGTTCCTGCGCGGCATCGCCGAGCGTGCTGCTGGTGGCCATCAGCCGGCCGAGCAGGTCCAGCGAAGCGTAGTGATTGTTGATGCCGGCGTGCAGGCCGAAGAACGCATCGTCGGTGCGGGCGAATGCCAGAGTGAACAGGCGATCGAGCTGGTCGATATCCACCAGCGCATCCGGGCGACCGACCAGGTCGGCATCGATGCCCGCGGCATCGAACAGTTCGCCGAGATTCAGGCGGCCGTGCAACGCCAGTTCGATGAGGTTCTGCAGGATGGACGCGGGGACAACGTGGCGGGCCATGCGTGCGTCATCCGGCCGCGTGCAGCGGCACCTCGAACCACAGGACGATGCCGTCGCCAGTACCGCCGGTGGCGGCGTTCACGCCCATGCGCCCCCCCATGGCCTCGCACAGACGCCGCGACATCGCCAGCCCCATGCCGGCTTCCGCGGCCGGTGCCGCGGGATCGAACAGGCGCGCCATGGCCGCCGCATCGAGGCGCGGACCGCCATCTTCGACTTCGAAACGCAACCAGCCGGGCGCCGCATCGAGCGGGCGCACGTGCAGCACGATCGCACCACGCGTGCTGCGCCGGTAGGCCACCGCCAGCAGGTTCACCAGCAACTGGCGCACGCGCTGCGCATCGCCGAATACCACGCGCGACACGCCGGCGGCCAGATCAGTGCGCAAGGTCACGCCGTCGCCACGCGGTTGCTGCTCGAACAGCAGTCGGCAATCGTCGAGCAGGCGCAGCAGGTCGAAGGCGGCGTTGTGCAGTTGCAGGCGACCGGCTTCCAGGCGCGCATGATCGAGGATGTCGTTGATCAGGTTGAGCAGCATTTCGCCGGAGTAACGCAGCGTCGACAGGTAACGACGCTGCGTGCTGCCGAGCTCCGTACGATCAAGCAGTTCCGCCATACCCAGCACACCGGTCATGGGCGTGCGCAACTCGTGGCTCATGCGCGACAGGAAATCGTTGCGCGCCCGCAACACCAGCCCGGCCTGCGCAGCGCGCTCCTCGGCCAGGCGGCGCTCCTGCTCCACCAGCGCGATGCGCTCGCCCAGCGCCAGCGTGAAGCACACCAGGTTGAGCACGAAGCCGATGCGGTGCACGGTGTCGGCCTGGGCGAACAGCCAGGGCACGATGCCCAGCGCACCCACCGACACCAGCGACAGCGCAACCAGATGCACGACGATGGCGAACACGAACCAGCGCGCCGGGCGGAAACCCTGGCGCAGGGACAGCACACCGGCCACCGCCATCAGCACCGCCATCGCCAGGCTGAAGAAGATGGTGAAGAACATGGCGACGACCGCCGGCACGAACGGGATGAGTATCGTGCCCAGCGCCGCGCCCAGCGCCACCGCCAGCATCACCCGGTCCAGCCGTGGCGCCCGCGACGGCAGGTCGAGGAAGCCGCGGGCGAACAACAGGGTAAAGGTCACCGAGAAGGTGCCGCACAGGAACAGCAGCCGCTGCACCAGCAGCGGCCAGTCCGCCAGCCACAGCGCCACGTAGCCGTCGACCGACGCGAAATAGCCCAGCGCGAGGATGCTGGCGATCGAATAGTTGAGGAACGCCCGGTCGCGCGTGGTGCGGAACAGGAAGGCGTTGTAGCCGATCACGCCCAGCACCAGTCCGTAGAAAATACCCAGCCACGCGCGCAGGGCGCTTTCACGCGCGAGGTAACTGCGCTCGTCGTGCAGCGTCAGCGGCAGGTTCATCACCGCGCTGGCATCGGCGCGCACGAACAGCGTCACCGGTTCGCCGGCGGCCATGCTCAACGGGAACAGGTAGCGCGGCACCGGCAACGGGCGGTCCTGCCAGGGGCGCGCCTCGCCGGTGTGCCACGCATCGACGCGGCCATTGGCATGCACCAGCCAGACATCGAGCGCGTCGATCTTGGCGAAGGCGACCTCAAGCAGCAGGTCGCGCCGGTCACCGGCGTTGAGCAGGTCGACGCGGAACCAGGTGGGCGCGCGGTTGACGCCATAGCCGGGCCCCGGCGGCGCCGGCACGAACGCCGCGGCATTGGCGCGCGCCTCCGCCAGGCCGGCGGCCGCCGGCGCGTCCGGCCACCACGCCAGGCTGTCGTTCAGTTCCAGCGCGACGTGGCCCGGCGGCAACGGCAACACGCTGTCGGCACGCGACGGCGACACCGACAGCAGCAGCAGGCACGCAAGCGCGACGCGGAAGAACACGACCATGACGTCTCCGGGAATCCCGCCGGCAGGCAGCGGTCTCACGGCAACAATACCCGGCCCGGCCGGGCCGCGCACCCTCGTGCTACCCTTCATAGGCAAACGGCCGACGGAACGGACCTGCCCCACGCCATGCCGACAAAATGCCCCGCCCCCGTGCTCGCCGCGCTGCTGACCGCTCCCCTGCTGCTGGTCGGCTGCGCGAACCGTGCGCCGCAGGACAACGCCCGCGCGGACGCCGAAGCCTTGCTGGTGCTGTCCGGTGCCGAGGCGCGCTACTACCAGGCACTGCAGGAACTGACGCTGCGCCAGGCCGAGCGCAATCCCGATGCCCGCCCCTTGCTGGAGAGCCTCGCCGGATTCTGGAAGGAGCATGCCGACTGGCCAGCAGCGCGCAGCGCATTGCTGGACGAACAACTGGCGAACCTCGCGCCCGCCGAACTTCACGCCATCCGCACCGCCCTGGAAGGCCCTCACGGCAACGCGGTGACCGGTTACTCGGAATCACTCGACCGCGCGGTGGCCGCGCGCGTGCTCGCGCGGGTGCAGGCCGCCGCCCCCGAACTGGAGCGCGAACTGCAGGCACTGCGCAATGCCGCGGCCGCCGGGCAGCCCGGGGCACTGTCCCTCGAGGAAGACTTCCGTGCCGTGAAGGGCCGCGCCGAGGCCGGCGATGCCGCCGCGCAATTGCTGCTGGCCGAGAAGCTGCTGGTGGGCGCCGGCACCGTGCGCGACCTGCCGCGCGCGATCGAGTGGCTGGAAAAGTCCGCCAACGCCGGGCACGCACCCGCCATGGACACGCTGGCCTCGTTCCATTACCGCGGCGTGGGCATGCCGCGTGACTTCGCCAAGGCCCGGGAACTGCTCGAACGCGCGGCGGCGCGCCAGTACCTGCCGGCCATCAACAACCTCGCCTGGCTGCTGTCCACCTGTCCGCAGGACAGCGAGCGAGACGGCAAGCGCGCGGTGGCGTTGCTGCTGCCGGTGATGGACCAGAGCGTGCAGATGCTCGACACGCTGGCTGCCGCGCAAGCGGAGAGCGGCAACTTCGGCGAAGCGCAAGCACTGCAGAAGCGCGCACTGACCGGCATCGGCAGCACCAGCGACCCGCGCTTCGCCACCACCCTCGAGCGGCTGGTTTCGTACGCCGCCGGCAAACCCTGGCGGGACCCGCCAGCAGCCACCAGCGCCCCCTGAGCGCCCTCAGTCCAGCACGTTGCGCAGTATGCCGCGCGCACCGCGCAGCAACGCGCGGTTGGACCCGTGCATCTCGTGCAACACGTTCAGCACGGTGGACAGCTCCACGTCGGACAGGCCACTGCGCAGGTCTTCGGCATACACGCGCTGTTTCATGCTGTCGTGCAGTTTCGACTCCTGCAGGGTGAGCTGTTCGAGCGCATCGACGATCGCCACCTCGTGGTGCGGGCGCAGCATCAGGTCGGCCAGCGCGGCGTAGTGGCCGCGCAACGCCGTGTTGTATTCGCCCACGTAGGCCGCCAGCCACGCGTTGGAGGAGTGGCGGAACTCCACCAGTTCCTCGCGGATGTCCTTGACGCCCTTGGCCGCCTGCACGACCTCGCGTGCCGCCACCATCAGCACCGCCAGCCGCCGTGACTCCTCGTCGGACAGCGCCAGCGACTGCAGGTGGCGGATGTAATCGAACAATTCCCCTTCCAGTCGCTTCACCAGTTCGTACTCGTCGCCGAAGGTCGCGCGCGGACCCAGCCACTCGTCGAGCGCCCCGCCCTCCTGGCGGCCGTCGGCCACCAGCGGCGGCAGCTCGAGTTTGAGTGCACGCAGGTTGAGGGCAAGCACGCGCCGGTACAGACCGCGCACCTCCTGCTCGAGGGCAGTGAATGCCGCCTCTTTTTCCGACCACGGCACGCGCGGCAGGTGGACCGCCACGGTTTCCTCGCCGCCCTGGAAGCGCGCGGCCAGGAAATCACCGATGCGCCCGACAAACGGATAGAACAGCAACACGCCCAGCAGGTTGAAGGTACTGTGGAAGGCCGGCAACGCCAGCAGCGGGTCCTCGATGCCGTACCAGGCGGTGATGGCGCCCACGTGCGGCAGCAATAACACGAAAGCCACGCCGTTGCTGACCACGTTGAACAGCACGTGGAACAGCGCCACCTGCTTCTTGGCCGCCACGCCCTTCACGGCGGCGATGACCATGGTGCTGGTGGTGCCGAGATCGGCGCCGATGGCAATCGCCGCGGCCTGTTCGAGGTTGAGGATGCCCACGCTCATGGCGGACAACGCCATCATGATGGTCGCGGCGCTGGTGCGCACGATCACCGTCACGATGATCCCCACGAGGAAGAACACGATGGGTGGATGATCGGCCAGCGTCCCCGGGTCGAAGCCGCGCGCCAGCGTATCGGCTGCCCCGACCATGTACTGCATGCCCAGCAGCAGCAACCCCAGTGCCAGCAGCACCGACCCCCAGGCGCGCAGGCGCGACTCGGCATGCGCGAACACCACCACGATGGCGCCGATCCCGATGAAGGGAATCGCCAGCGCCTCCAGGTCGAGCTTGAAGCCGATGGCCCCGACGATCCAGCCGGTGAAGGTGCTGCCGATATTGGAACCGAGGATCACGCCGATGGCGTTGCGCATCGGCAGGATGCCGGCACCGACGAAGGCCAGTACCATCAGGCCGAGGATCGAACTGCTCTGCAGGATGCCGGTGGCGACGATGCCGAACAGGATCGACAGCAACGGGTGCCCGGTGGCCTGCCGCAACATGGCGCGGAAGGTGTTGCCCGCCACCGCGTTGGCGCCGGATTCCAGCTGGTCCATGCCGAGCATGAACAGGCCGAGTCCCGCGAGCAGGCTCCACCCGTCCAGGGCGGCGAGCAGGCCGAGATCCATCAGGCGGCTCCGCTCTCCTCGAGCGGGGTCGGATCCTGGTGCACGATCGCCTCGCTGTGCGGGTAATGGGTGAGGATGGCCAGTTCGACGTCCTCGGCGATCTCGTGCGCCCGCCACAGCGGCGTGTCACGCGCGATCTCCAGGTGCAGTTGCACGAACATGTGTTGCCCGGACAGGCGCGTGCGCAGGTCATGCACGCCGGTCACTCCCGGGCGCGCTTCGACCAGGCGCAGGATTTCCGCGCGCACGTCCTCGCTCACTTCGCGATCAAGCAGGTGGTTGAAGGCCTCCTTCAGGATCTCCCAGGCGTTCCAGGCGATGTAGAAGGCGATGCCGATGCCGAACCAGGCGTCGGCGCTGTAGTAGCCGGCGGTGGCCAGCACCAGGGCGACAATGATGCTCGCGTTCACCAGCAAGTCGCCGACGTAGTGCAGCGAATCCGCCTTCACCGCCGTGGAGCCGGTCTTGCGGATGGCGATGCGCTGGATCACCACCAGCACTGCGGTGGCGGCAATCGATACCACCATCACGGCGATACCGATGGAGGTGTCGGTGACCGGCGCGGGGTTGAACAACCGCTCGGTGGCATGCATCAACAGGAAGACCGCCGAACCGGCGATGAACGCTGCCTGGCCGAGCCCCGACAGTGCCTCGGCCTTGCCGTGGCCGAAGCGGTGCTCTTCGTCGGCGGGCATCAGCGCGTAGCGGATGGCGATGAAGTTGATGATCGACGACGCCGAGTCCATCACCGAATCAATCAGCGACGCCAGCAAAGCCACCGAATCACTGATCCACCAGGCCCAGGCCTTCAGGCCGATGAGCACCAGGGCGGTGACGACGGACGCCGTACTGGCCAGGCGCAGCCAGCGGGCTTTCTCTGGAGTGAGGGTCGCAACGGCCATGAGCGGATGGGCACCGTGACGTCTGGGATGATCAGCCAGTTTACCCGGCGCCGTCGTCGCGCAGGGTATCGAGAATGCTTTTCAGGTCCGGCAGCCCGGTACTGCGCAGGGCAATGACCTCCACCCGGCTGTCCGCCGCCGGCTCGCGCAGGCGGCATTCGCTGACGCGGGCGGTGGCGTTGACCTCCAGCCAGCCGCGGTCGGTGTGGATGACCGCCTTCAGGCGCTCTACCGGCAAGGCCATCAGCAGCGCCAGCGTATCGTCGTGCGGGAAGCAGACCTCCGCCGGCCACTGCGCGCCGGCATGATGCATGTTGGCGTCCGCCGGCGGCGGCAGCAGCGACCAGCCACGCGCCAGTGGCGGCGTGTCGAGCAGTGCGGGATCGATGGCGCCGCGGGCAACGCTTACCGCGGGCAGGCCGGCCATGCCGCGTGCGGCCAGCAAGGCGCGCAGCGCATCCCTGTCGTCGTCACCGGCGCGGTCGGCGTGGTTGAACACCAGCAGGTCGGCACTGGCCAGCTGCTGCCAGAACAACTCCGCCTCGGCGACGCGCGGATCGCGCGCGGCGACCGGGTCGATGACGCAGAGCGTGGCGCGCGGCGACAGCACATCGCGGTATTCCGCCGCCTGCAGTTGCGCCAGCAGCTGCAGCGGGTGGCCCAGGCCGGTGGGCTCGATGAGCAGGCGGTCCGGGCGCGCGCGCTGCAGCAACAGGTTGAGCGCGATGCGGAATGGCACGCCGTTGGCGCAGCACAGGCAGCCACCCGGTACTTCCTTGACGAACACGCCGTCGGCATCCAGCAGCGCACCATCGATGCCGACTTCGCCGAACTCGTTCACCAGCACCGCCCAGCGCTCGCCAGCCGGACGCGTGGCCAGCAAGTGGCGCAGCAAGGTGGTCTTGCCGGCACCGAGGTAGCCGGTGACGAGATTGAACGGAATGTCGTGCAGGGGCGCCGTCATGCCACCGGTTGCACCAGCGCGTTCTCGATCCAGTCGCGCGCGCGCTGGTTGACTTCCTTGGCACCGACGCCCTGCGTGGCAATGGACGGGCCAAACTGCACGCGGATGAGTCCGGGGCGCTTGACCAGCGTGCCACGCGGCCAGCAGTCACCGGAATTGAGCGCCACCGGCAGCACCGGTACGCCGGCCTTGACCGCCAGCATGGCGCCACCGGCGGAGTATTCGCGTTGCTCGCCGGGCAGCGTGCGCGTGCCTTCCGGGAAGACGATCACGCGATCACCGGCGGCCAGGCGCAACTGGCCGCTTCGGATGATCTCCTTGAGCGCCTGCGACGGCTTGTCGCGGTCGATGGCGATGGGGCGCGCCAGTGCCAGGCCCCAGCCGAAAAACGGAATGCGCAGCAGTTCGGCCTTGGCCACGGTGACCGACGGCTGCAGGTAGACCTGCAGGAACAGCGTCTCCCACGCACTCTGGTGCTTGGACAGCACCACGCTCGCACCGGCGGGAATGTTCTCCACGCCCTCGAGCCGGTAGCGGATGCCACAGGTCATGCGCGCCCACACCACGGCCGCGCGGCAGGCCGACAGCAACCACGCCTGCAACCAGCGGTCGGGCACGACCTTGCAGATCAGCAGCCCGACCAGGGGCTGCAGGACCATGATGACGGCATAGCCGACATAGAAAACCAGCGAACGCAGCGCGTACCAGGCGTACAGCAAGCGACGGACCCCTCGGAAAGTCGTGCACGGGCGGGCGGCATGGTACGACCAGTGCCGGCCCGCTCCAAGCAGGAATCAGGTGCGCAAGGGCGGCAGCCCGACCACCAGCGCGACCACCTCCGCCTGGCGGTGCACGCCCAGCTTGGCCATCAGCGTCTTCACCTGGCTGCGCACCGTGCCCTCGCTGACGCCGCGCTGCTCGGCGACTTCGCGCGGTGTCAGGCCACTGGCCAGACCGACGGCAATGCCCGCCTCGGCCGGCGACAGGTCAAACAGCGCGCGCAGCCGCCGGTCCAGCGACGTATCGGCCGGCACCGGTTCGCGCAGCAGTACCAAGGCGCGCGACGGCGTGGAAACGCCCACCAGCGGTGTCGCCGTGACATGGCAGGCCACGCTGCCATCACGGCGCAACACGCGCGTGGCACCGGCCCCGGGATCGCGTGCGCGGGTCGCCGCACTGACAATCGCGGCCAGCCGCGCCGCGGACTCCGCTTCCCGGGCGGTCAACCGGCCGGCCGCCAGCAGCAACCCGTCGCCACGGCGCAACAGGCCCTCGGCGGCGGCATTGAGCGCCAGCACGCGGCCATCGGCACGCACGTGCAGTGCCGCGTAACCGAGCGTGTCGAGGGTGGCACGCAGTACGCCGCACTCGCGCCGGCGCGCGGCCAGTTCGCCGCGTATGGCCAGCATGCGCTGCAGGTCGCCGCCGACCTGTACCAGGCGCCCCACGGCCGTGTCGTCGAACTCCGACTGGCTGCGCCCGCGGTTGATGCCCACCGAACCACGTCCCCAGGCCGTGTCGAACACGCCACCGATGGTGTAGAAGGTGTCGTCACCGTTGGGACGGATCCACTCGTTCCAGACGTCGCTGGCCAGCACGGCACGGTCGGCAACGTCCTGGCTGATGTGCCAGAGTCGATTGATGCGGCCGGGCTTCAGCGCCGCCTGGTGCCAGGGCGACTGTGGCGCGTAACTGCCGACATAGGTCTGGATCTGTTCGTCGGAGAAGTAGGAGTGGGCGAACACCTCGCCGTCGCCGCAGGGGTGCCGCCAGTAGATGGCCGCGGAACGGCCGCCGGTGAGGTCGGCCAGGCGCTGCGGCAGGTCCGCGAAGACCTCGTCATCGGTCAGCGCGGCGTAGATATCTTCGCTGTACATCATCCCTGGACATTCGTCGTTGCACGGGAAACCAGCCACGGAGCCCGGATGACCGGGTTTCCTGACAGAGGCTGACTATACGAAACTCGCCGGTACGTTGGTACCGGTTTGACGGCTCGCCACGCCCTTTTTTGGGGCGCCCGCCACCCCCCACCACCGGGATCGGGGGCTGCACAGGCGCGGACGCTGATGCAAGATGGCCTGTCACCGCCTCCCGCGTGGGGCGCCCACGCCACTTTCCTGCCGGACTGACCGCCATGCCTGCCACTCTTTCCCGCCGCCGCCTGCTATCCCTGGCCGCCCGTTTCGGCGTGCTGGCCCTGCTGCCGGCGCTGCCCGGCCACGTACGGGCCGCCGGCCGCGAATCCGGAACCATCAGCGTGCTGAAGGGCCAGGCCTTCGTGAACGGCCAGAAAGCCTCGCGCACCACACCCATCCCGCCGGGCGCCGAAGTGCGCACCGGCACGCGCAGCATGATTGCGTTTGCCGCCGGCGGCGATGCACACGTGTTGCGTTCCAACAGCGCGGTGGTACTGCGCCGCGGCGGCAACGGCTTTTCCGACCAGGTGAAACTGCTCGCCGGCTCGCTGCTGTCGGCGTGGGGCAAGCGCCCGCCGGGCCAGCAGGTGCAGTTGCTCACGCGCACCGCCACCATCGGCATCCGCGGCACCAGCACCGATACCGATGGCGAGAACTTCACGTTGCTGAGCGGCTCGGCGGAGTACACCAACAACCGCGACGGCAGGCGACAGAACCTGCAGAGCAACGGCAGGCCACCGGTATCACGCGACGGCCGGGGCAACCCGAGCAACCGCAATCCGGGCATCAACAACAACGAACTGAACGCCTTGCAGCAAGCCGCCAACGAAACCGGCGACCCCGACCTGCAACAGCAGGCCCGTCGTCTGCAGCAGACGCTGGGCAACCCGCCTGGCAACAACGGGTCGCCCACCGGCAACCCGCTGGATGACCTCCCCGCCGACGACCTGACCGGTAGCGGCAACGGCAGCGGCGTGGCCAGCCCCTAGCACGCCACGCGCGGGCACAAAAAAACCCGGTCGGGTTCCCGACCGGGTTTTTTCTTGGCTGCATGCACGCACCATCAGGCGCGTGCACGGCATCGACCGTCGATTACTCGAAGATCTCGCCTTTCTTCGCCTTCTCCAGCAGCAGCGCCGGCGGGTTGAAGCGCTCGCCGTACTTCTTCGCGAGGTCCTGTGCACGCGCGATGAAGCCGTTGAGGCCACCCGGGTAGTTGTTGACGTACTGGATGACGCCGCCGGTCCAGGCCGGGAAGCCGATACCCATGATCGAGCCGATGTTGGCATCGGCCGCGTTGCGGATCACGTTCTCTTCCCAGCACTTGATCGTCTCGATGGCTTCGATGAAGAGCATGCGCTCCTTCATGTCTTCCATCGGGATGCTCACGCCCGGCTTCCAGAACTCCTTGATGACTTCCGGGGCCAGCGTCTTCTTGCCGCCCGCCGGGTAGTCGTAGAAGCCCTTGCCGGTGGACTTGCCCTTGCGATCGAACTTGTCGATCAGGGTGTCGACGATGGCATCCGACGCCGGGGCGACGTACTTGCCGCCGGCGGCAGCGATGGCGGCCTTGGTTTCCTCGCGCAGTTTGCGCGGCAGGGTCAGCGTCAGCTCGTCCATGATGGCCAGCGGGCCGACCGGGTAGCCGGCCTGGGCGGCCGCCTGCTCGATCGACTGCGGGTGGACGCCTTCGGCCAGCATGCCGATGCCTTCGTTGATCTGCGTGCCGATGACGCGCGTGGTATAGAAGCCGCGGGCGTCGTTGACGACGATCGGCACCTTCTTGATCTGCAGCACGACGTCGATGGCTTTCGCCAGCGCGACTTCCGAGGTCTTCTTGCCGGCGATGATTTCAACCAGCGGCATCTTGTCGACCGGCGAGAAGAAGTGCAGGCCGACGAAGTTGGCCTGGTCCTTCACGCCCTCGGCAAGGCCGGTGATCGGCAGCGAGGAGGTGTTGGAAGCCAGCAGGCAGTCCTTGGCGACCACGTCCTGGATTTCCTGGAACACCTTGTGCTTGAGTTCCTGCGACTCGAACACGGCCTCGATCACGAGGTCGCAGCCGGCGAGGTCGGCAGCAGAAGCGGTGGCCTTGATCTGCGCCAGTTGCGCGTCGCGCTTCTCCTGGGTCAGGCGGCCTTTCGACACGGCCTTGTCCAGCAGGTTGGCGGAGTAGGCCTTGCCCTTCTCGGCGGCTTCAACGGAAACGTCCTTGAGGACGACTTCCATGCCCGCCTTCATGCACGAGTAGGCGATACCCGCGCCCATCATGCCGGCGCCGAGCACGCCCACTTTCTTCGCGGTGTACTTCGGCACGCCCTTCGGACGCGAACCGCCCTTGTTGATCGCCTGCAGGTCGAAGAAGAACGCCTTGATCATGTTCTTCGCGACCAGGCCCACGGCCAGCTCGGTGAAGTAACGGCCTTCGATCTTCAGCGCGTTGTCGAAATCGACCTGCGCGCCCTCAACGGCGGCACACATGATGTTGAACGGCGCCGGGTAGTTGGCACCCTTCAGTTGCTTCTTCAGGTTGGCCGGGAAGGCCGGCAGGTTCATGGCCAGCGCCGGGGTGGACGGCGTGCCGCCCGGGATCTTGTAGCCCTTCACGTCCCACGGCTGCTGCGCGGTCGGGTTGGCCTTGATCCAGGCCTTGGCCTTCGCTTCCATGTCGGCGCGATCGGTGGCGAGCTCGTCAACCAGGCCGGCGGCCTTGGCTTTCTCCGGGTTGAACTCGTTGCCCTGCATCAGCACGTTCATCAGGCCGTTCTGGATGCCCAGCATGCGGATGACGCGGGTGACGCCGCCGCCACCCGGCAGCAGGCCGAGCTTCACTTCCGGCAGGCCGATCTTGGTCTTCTTGTCGTTGATGGCGATACGACGGTGCGTGGCCAAGGCAATTTCCAGGCCGCCGCCGAGGGCGTGGCCGTTGATGCCGGCAACGACCGGCTTGCCGAGGGTTTCCAGCACGCGCAGCTGGCGCTTGATCTCGGTAACGCCGTCCTCGAACTTCTTGGCGTCTTCCGGCTTGGCCTTGATCAGGTCGTTCAGGTCGCCGCCGGCGAAGAACATGTCCTTGCCGGAGGTGATGTACACGCCGGCGATTTCATTCTTCTCTTTCGCCAGGCGCTCGACGGTGGCCAGCATGGAACGGCCATACAGCTCGTTCATGGTGTTGGCGTTCTGGGTCGGGTCGTCGATCGTCAGGGTGACGATGTTGTCCGCGTCTTTTTCCCAGCGGATCGAAGTCTGTTCAGTCATTTCTCAATTCCTCGAATTCTGCTGCGGACGATTAAACGCGCTCGATGATCGTGGCGATGCCCATGCCGCCGCCCACGCACAGGGTGCACAGGCCGCGCTTGAGACCGCGACGCTCGAGTTCGTCGAGGATGATGCCGATGATCATGCCGCCGGTGGCGCCCAGCGGGTGGCCCATGGCGATGGAGCCGCCGTTGACGTTGGTGATCTCGTGCGAGATGCCCATGTCCTTCATGAAGCGCATGGCAACCGAGGCGAACGCTTCGTTGATCTCGAACAGGTCGATGTCGGAGACCTTCAGGCCGGCGATGGCCAGCGCCTTGCGGGCGGCCGGGGCCGGGCCGGTCAGCATGATGGTCGGGTCGGCGCCGGACACGGCGGTGGCGATCACGCGCGCACGCGGGGTCAGGCCGTTCTGCTTGCCGGCCTTTTCCGAGCCGATCATGACCAGCGACGCGCCATCAACGATGCCCGAGCTGTTGCCCGGCGTGTGCACGTGGTTGATCTTCTCCAGCCAGTGGTACTTTTGCAGCGCGACGGCGTCGAAGCCACCCATCTCGCCCATCACGGCGAACGACGGCTGCAGCGCGCCCAGGCCTTCCATGGTGGTGCTGGCGCGGTAGTACTCGTCCTTGGCCAGGATGGTCAGGCCATTCTGGTCCTTCACCGGGACGACCGACTTGTTGAAGTAGCCCTTGTCCCAGGCGGCGGCGGTACGCTGCTGCGAGGCCAGCGCGAACTTGTCCACGTCCTCGCGGCTCCAGCCCTCGAGGGTGGCGATCAGGTCGGCGCCGATGCCCTGCGGCACGAAGCCGGTCTTGAAGTTGGTTTCCGGGTCAGCGGCCCAGGCGCCACCGGCGGAACCCATCGGCACGCGCGACATCGACTCGACGCCGCCGGCCAGGATCAGGTTGTCGAAACCCGAACGCACTTTCTGCGCGGCGGTGTTCACGGCCTCGAGGCCGGAGGCGCAGTAGCGGTCGAGCTGCACGCCGGCGACGGTATCCGGCAGGCCGGCCTTCAGCGCGACGGTCTTGGCGATACAGGAACCCTGGTCACCCACCGGGCCCACGCAACCGAGGATGATGTCATCGATCGTGTTGACGTCGAGGTTCGGGAAGCGGTTGCGCATCTCGTTGACCAGCGTGATCGGCAGGTCGACGGGCTTCACGGTGTGCAGCGAGCCGTCTTTCTTGCCCTTGCCGCGCGGAGTGCGGAGCGCTTCATAGATAAAGGCTTCGGTCATGGGGTCCTCACAGGGTTACGGGACGTATGGGGCCTGCCGGTGGGCGGGCCAACGGTCCCGGGGCAGCCGGTTGGCTCCCCCGGGGGTACAGCGGGGCGAAAGAGTGGCCGACATGGCCAACCGGGGCAATGACAGGAGTGCTCATTTTCGTTGACGGGGGGTGACGGGGCCGCCCCCGACCCGCCTTTCGTAGAGAGGGGGCCATGCCCCCGATATCCGGGAATCAGCCCGCCGGCAGCGCGTACCACAGCAACAGCGGCAGGGTCAGGAAGGACAGCAGGGTCGACACCAGCACCAGCCCGGCCACCTCCTGCGGCGCGCGCCCGTAGCGCTGGGCGAACAGGTAGTTGAACACCGCCACCGGCATGGCCGCCTGGATCAGCACCACGCCGCGCTCGGTGCCGGTCAGCCCGAACAGCGTGACCACCAGCAGGCCGGCCAGGAAGCCACCGCCGACCCGGGCCACGCTGAACACCAGCGCGCGCCCGAACAGGCGCACGTCCAGCCCGGCCAGCGCCGCGCCCATAGCCACCAGCATCAGCGGGATGGTGGCGCCGCCGATGAGGTCGAGGGTATTGGCCAGCCAGCGCGGCAGGTGCCAGTCGCCCACCACCATGGCCACCGCGACCACCACGCTCCACACCATCGGGTTGGTGAACAGTTCGCGGTGCACGCGGCCGCCACTGAAGGCCACCAGGCCAATGGAGAAATGCGCCACCGAGTTCACCATGAACCAGGCCAGTGCCAGCGCCAGGCCCTGGTCGCCGAACGCCAGCAGGCACAAGGGCAGGCCCATGTTGCCCACGTTGGGGAACAGCAGGCTGGCCACGTAGGCGCGGCGATCAACACCCAGCGCCCGCGCGAGCGCCCAGCCGGCGGCGAGCATCAGCGCGAAGGTGATTGCCCAGTAGCCGGACATGGCCAGCAGGGTATCGGTGCCCAGGCGCACCTTGCCCAGTGCGGACACGGTGAGGCATGGCGCGGCCACCGTCAGTACCAGGCGGCCGACGAAGTCGCCGTCCCACGGCTGGCGCAGGCGCACCCACAGGAAACCCACGGCGGAACAGATGACCACCGGCGCGATGATGGCCAGGAGGGTGTCGAACATGCGCTGCGCGCCCGGCTGCTAGACTGCGCGCACTATCGGCCCGCCCCGTCCGCATGTCCAGACTGCCCCTGCCCCCGTTCCCCGACCGCGTCGACACCGCGCAACTCGACTGGCGCGAAGGCACGCCGGTGTCGCGCGCCTTCGGCGACGTGTATTTTTCGCTGGACGGCGGCGTGGCGGAAAGCACGCACGTATTCGTTGACTGCAACGACCTGCCGGCGCGCTTTGCCGCCGGCGGCTTCCATGCCTTCACCATCGGCGAGACCGGCTTCGGCACCGGGCTGAATTTCCTGGTGGCGGCACAGGCTTTCCTCGCGCAGGCACCGGCAGGCAGCGTGCTGCACTTCGTGTCGACGGAAAAATTCCCGCTGGCGCCCGATGACCTGGCGCGCGCGCAGGCGCACTGGCCTTCGCTGGCCAGACTGGCCGCCGAACTGCGCAGCGCGATGCCGCCGGCGGTGGCCGGCTTCCACCACCGCGCGCTGTGCGACGGGCGGGTGCGGCTGACCTTGCTGCTCGGCGATGCCGCGGCGCTGCTGCCGCGACTGGAGGCACAGGTGGATGCCTGGTTCCTCGACGGTTTCGCACCGGCGAAGAACGGTGACCTGTGGAACGACGCACTGTTCGGCGAGATCGCGCGGCTGTCCGCGCCCGGCGCGACCTTCGCCACCTTCACCGCCGCCGGCGACGTGCGGCGCGGGCTGGCGGCCGCGGGATTCACGGTAGGGAAAGTCCCCGGCTTCGGCCGCAAGCGCGACATGCTGCGCGGCCACCGCGCTGCTTCCTGTAGCGAGGGGGCCATGCCCCCGATCTATGAGAAAAACATCGGGGGCATGGCCCCCTCGCTACAAAGTGCGGGGCGACGGGTGGCGATCGTGGGCGGCGGGCTGGCCGGCTGCGCGGCGGCACGCGAGTTTGCCGGGCGCGGCTGGCAGGTGACGTTGTTCGAACGCAACGCGCAATTGGCCCGCGAGACCAGCGGCAACCTGGCCGGCGCCGTGTACCCGAAATTCTCGCTGCACGAAACACCACAGAACCGCTGGTACCGTGACAGTTACCTGCATGCCCTCGCCCGCCTGCCGCAACTGCTCGGCGAGCCGGACAGCCACGCCTGGTCGCGTTGCGGCCTGCTGCAGTTGCCGGCCAGCGACGAGGACGACACGAAGCTGCGCGCGATCGCGGCGGCTGGCCGCTGGCCCGGCGACGTGCTGCGCCATGTCGATGCGCTGGAAGCCGGCGCACTGTGCGGCGCATCGATGCCCGCGGGCGGCCTGTGGTTCGCAGGCGCCGCCTGGGTGCACCCGCCGGCGCTGTGCCGGGCACTGGCGATGCACGCGAACATCGATGTGCGCCTGCAGACGGAGGTGCGGGACATCACCCACGACGGCGACCGCCCCTGCGTGGACGGCACGTCGTTCGACGCCGTGGTGATTGCCAATGCGCTGGCGGCCACCACCTTTGCACCCGCAACGTCGTTACCGCTGCGCCGCGTGCGCGGCCAGGTCACGCACGTGCGTGCCACCGACGCCTCGCGCGACCTGCGCGCGGTGGTCTGCCACGAAGGTTACGTGACACCGGCGCGTGACGATCACGGCGATCTGCTGCACTGCGTCGGCGCCACGTTCGCGCCGCGCGATGCGGATCCCAGCGTGCGGAATGCGGACCATGAGGAGAACATCGGCAACCTCGCCGCCGCTTGCCCGTCGCTGCACGCGGCACTGGGTGGTGACGCCTGTAGGGTCACCGGCGGGCGCACCGGCTTCCGCACGCAGACCCCCGACTACCTGCCGGTGATCGGGCCGCTGGCCCGCGAACAGGACGGCACGATCAGCGAGTTGCCGGGCCTGTACGTGCTGGCCGCGCTGGGTGCCAAGGGCATTGCCTTCTCGCTGCTGGGCGCTGCGATGATTGCCGCGCAGGCCAACGGCGAGCCGTTGCCGGTGGATCGCGAGGTGGCCGATGCGCTGCGGCCGGCCCGCTTCCTGTGGCGCGCGCAGCGGCGACGCAAGGAATGAGCGAGGGTCTGGTAGAGTCCTGTAGAAAGGGGGCCATGCCCCCGACCCGAAAACATCGGGGGCATGGCCCCCTCTCTACGAAGGGCAAGAGCGTCGGGGGCATGGCCCCTCGCTACACCGGTTAAACGGAGTGTCTGATGATTGCACCGATTACTGCGTTGTACGCCGGCATCCTCGGCATCTTCCTCGTCGTGCTCGCCCTCCTGGTGGTGCGCGTGCGCATCCGCGAGGGCGTGGCCATCGGTGACGGCGGCAACAAGGCCATGCTCGCCGCCATCCGCGTGCATGCCAACGCGGTGGAGAACATCCCCATCGCGCTGATCCTGATGTGCCTGCTGGAAGTGAACGGCGGCAGCGGCTGGTGGCTGCATGCGCTGGGCGAGGCGCTGGTGCTGGGCCGCTTCATGCATGCGTTCGGGCTGTTCCAGAAGCGCAACGTCAACCGCTGGCGGCAGGTCGGCATGCTGATCACCTGGCTGGTCACGCTGGTGCTGGCCTTCGCGTTGCTGGTACGCGTGGTGCTGTTCGCCTGACAGTGCGGCGACGTACCGGTCAGGGCGCCAGCCAGTCGACCTTCACTTCCCAGTCCGTCCACGCCGATGTGTCCCGCACGCGGCGACTGTCGATGCCGGCACCCTGAGGGCCGATGCGCCAGACAGTATCGTCACGACGCGCACCGTCGCTGCGCGCGACGCGGGCCAACGGCGTCCACGTGCCGGGATCGAGCAGCAGCACGGAACTGACGCTTTGCGCGCTGATGCTGCCGTCATCCATGGCGGCCACGCGCTGCACGATGTCCAGGCGGATGCGCTCACCGGCGCGCGCGGCACGCAGGGTCACGCCATTACCCAGCGGCTGGTAATCCCCTGACACCGTCCCGTCCGGTGCCACCACCAGCACCGGCACCTCGCGATCCACCGACAACCACGCCGCGGTGCCCTCCAGCACGGTGAGTTGCTGCTCCCCGGTGCCGCGCGCTTCCACCTGTTCCTGCTGCACGCGCACGCGGGTATCGTCCGGGTGCACGCCAATGGACACCGCGCCGCCGCGCTGACCACCGCCGCCGGCACGGCGCACGCTGATACGCAGGTTCTGCAACGGCGCATCCAGCGTCTTGAGCACAGCGAGGATTTCCTGCACGCGCGCCGCCGGCCCGCTGATCACCAGCTGGCCGCGCCACGCCTGCAGCGACACGTCGTCACCGCCCAGGGGCTCCAGCACCGGCAGCAGTTCCTCCGCGGGACGCTGGGTACTCACCACCTCGGTGACGTGGTCGGCAGCAATAGCGCTCGTCGCCAGCAGCAGCCATGCCGACGCGCACAGGGCCAGCAGGCGGCGCACGGCTCAGTCCCCGCCCGCCAGGCGCAGGCGTTCGCGCAGGTCGTGGCGCGTCAGCAGGTTCACGCTTTCGGTGGCCTCCTCGAACACGATCACCACCTCGCCACGGCGCAGTTGTTCGCGCACCTGCGCGACCTTGCGCGCCAGCGGCACTTCGCTGTCGCCGTAATCGGTGCCGTCGCGCGTCACGTATTCCTCGATCAACGACTCGAGGGTGTCGGCGGCGATGGCATCCCAGGGCACTTCCACCAGGTCGACCATGGGCGTCAGGCCCGCCGGCCCGGGCGGAAAACCACGTCGTGTTCCCACTCGCAGCGCACGGCCAGCGGGCCGTCGCCGGGGCGATGGGTGCCGCCCTTGGGCTCGTAGACGAAGGTGTGGTTGCCGGACAGTTCCGTCTGCAGGTGCACGGTGGCGCTCACCCAGTACATCTTCGCCAGCAAGGCCTCGAAGCGCGCCAGCCACTGCTC
>JADFDG010000015.1 GCA_018262975.1 Gammaproteobacteria bacterium | reverse complement strand
CCTGATTAGATCAGGCAACCCCAACCCGGGTCAGTTTTAGATGAGCACCCCGGGTCAATATTGGATGAGCGTCAACACCAAGGGATCAGCCTCTTGGATGATTCCTCTCTTGCATCATGCTTGGATGAGTTTTTTTTCCCGCCGAATTGACTATTGGTGGCGTTTGGCGGCATGACATGCCGTCAAGGCCACTGGGTGACCCGCCCCATGTTCGCCCCCTACGGCCACGACCTACTCACCGTCCGCAACACCGACGAGCGCCACGCCTGGACCATCCTCGACGTCGACCTGACCGGCCCGGATCCCCACCCCTACGAGGGCGAGGACGGCGACAACTGCTGGGTGATCGTCACCGGCTACCACTGGGTGAACCGCATCGGCTACATGATCACCAAGGCGCCGTGGGAGTCGGACGACATCGAGGTGGTTTACTAATCCACGACTACCCTCTGGCGTGGCTTTTGCCTACGCCCGCATGCAGTGCGCGCGCACACCAACTTGCTCCGTGCAACGTCGAACCGGCCCGAAGCCGACAGGGATACTCATGGCCCCTTCCGGCAGCCATGCGTTGCCACCGCCCGCCACTTATTGTATATACATTAACCATCGTAATGATCACGTTCGACCCGGCAAAGCGGGACAGGACGCGCCAGGAGCGCGGACTGGATTTCGAAGATGCCGCTGCCGTGTTTGCAGGCGTGACGGTGGAGGTCGAGGACACCCGCCGTGATTACGGGGAGCCCCGCATCATCTGCTACGGCCTGCTGGCCGGCCGGATGGTCGTGGTCGGCTACACCCCGCGCGGCGATGTCCGCCACGTATTCAGCATGAGGAAGGCCAATGACCGCGAACAGGCGCGCATCGCCCCGCTCCTTGAAGTCGGACCTGGCGCAGGTTGATGCGCACACGCCACGTGAAGAGGAGTTCGAGGAACTGCCCGAACTCACTGACGAGATGCTGTCCCGTGCCACCGTGAAGAAAGGCGGTCGCCCGGTGTCGCCGAACCCGCGCGTGATGATTTCCCTGCGGCTGCCTGCGGACGTGCTGGCGCGCTGGAAGGCCACCGGCCCTGGCTGGCAAACGCGGATGGCGGAGAAGCTGGGGGAGATTTCGTAACCGCCGCTGACGCCAGCCCTCTCATTTCCCGATCGGGACATTTTTGCGCCAAAATCGTACCCTGCGCCTAGAACATTCCCGATCGGGAAATATCGCTTGCTCGCCGTCCATCTGTGCCCGATAGTTTCCCGAACGGGAAATCGAGCCACCCATGACTTCCATCCGCTCCCCTCGCCAACTCGGTGACGCCCTGCGCACCGCCCGCAAGCAGCTCGGCCTCACGCAGCCGGAGCTGGCGCTTGCGGCCGGCGTGGGCGTTCGCTTCATCGTTGATCTGGAAGCCGGCAAACCGACCTTGCGGCTGGAGAACGTACTGCGGGTGATCGACGCCCTGGGCGGAGAACTGCGGTTGAGTGGCTTGCCGGCCGCCAGTGATCGCGATGCGGGTCCTGCCCATGACGCATGAGCTCGATGTCTGGCTGTTCAGCGATCGCGTTGGCACCCTGGGGCTGGCCGGGGGACGCCTGCAGTTTCGCTACGCACCCGCCTGGCTGTCGCAGCGCGGTGCCATGGCGCTGTCCGCTTCGCTGCCCTTGCAGGCAGCGCCATTCGATGACCACGCGGCGCGCCCCTTCTTTGCCGGCTTGCTGCCCGAGGGGCAGATGCGCCAACTGGTCGCGCGGCAGTTCCAGGTGTCCGGCCAGAATGACTTCGCGCTGCTGGACCGCATCGGCGGCGAGTGCGCCGGCGCCGTGACATTCCTGCCACCCGGGCAGGTGTTGCCGGTGCCTTCCCGCGACGAAAACGTCCGGTGGCTGGACGATGCAGAGGTGGTCGCCATCCTGCATGAACTGCCGCGTCGCCCCCTGCTGGCCGGCAAGGATGGCTTGCGCTTGTCCCTGGCCGGCGCGCAGGCAAAGGCGCCGGTGGTTTTCGACGGCGTTCGCCTCGGGCTGCCGCTCGACGGCACACCCAGCACCCACATCCTGAAGCCGGCCATCGCAGGCGTTGAAGACAGCGTGGCCAATGAAGGCTTCTGCATGGCGCTGGCCAACGCGATGTCACTCAGGCCGGCACGCGCGCAAGTGCATACCGTGCGCGATCAACAGTTCCTGCTGGTGGAGCGCTACGACCGCATCATCGATGCGCAGGGTCACCAGCAACGCCTGCACCAGGAGGATTTTTGCCAGGCGCTCGGCGTGGTGCCCGAAATGAAATACCAGAACGAAGGCGGACCGGACCTTGCGCAATGTTTCGCACTCGTACGCCGCGTCACGCGCCCGAGTGCACTGCAAGTCCTGCGGCTGTTCGACTACGTGATCTTCAACGCGCTGATCGGCAACCACGACGCGCACGCCAAGAATTTCTCGCTGCTGCATTTGCGGCATGAAGCAGGTAGCGCCCCGGTGCTGGCGCCGCTCTATGACGCGCTGTCCACCGCGGTCTATCCCGACCTGACGCCGAAGATGGCGATGAAGATCGGCAGCAAGTACAGGTTCAGCGAAATCGAGGCACGGCACTGGGACCAGTTTGCCGAAGGCGCCGGCCTGGCCCGGGCACCGGCCAGGAAACGCATCCTCGAGATGGCCAGGGCCTTGCCGGCTGCCGCACGCGATCTGCAGTCAGCGCCAGGAAGCGGTTTTGCCGGCAATGCAGTGATTGAGCGTATCCGTGCCCTGATTGAACAGCGCTGCGCGCTGACGGTGGCGCGGCTTGGCGGGGCGGGCGGCGAGGCGGAGTGAACGGTGCGGGGGAGCAGCCAGGGAGGCGGCGGCTTCCCGGCATCCCCACTGGCCATAATGTCGCCTTCGTGCTACATATCTAGCCATAATGAATCATGAAGGCTACATATGGCCACCCCCCACCACCCGTCCGCCGCCGTCCGGCGAGCCCTCCGCAAACTGGGCGCGGACATCCATGACGCCAGGCTGAGGCGGCAGCTCCCCATGTCGGTCGTGGCCGAGCGCGCCTTCACCTCCCGCTCCACGCTGCAGCGGGTAGAGGCGGGTGATACCACGGTGGGCATCGGCATCTACGCGGCCGTCCTGCAGGCGCTGGGCCTGCTTGATGGCTTGGGCGAAGTCGCCGACATCAGTCGCGACCCTACGGGCCAGGCACTGGCCAGTGCTGCCCTGCCCAAGCGAGCCCGTCTCCGGCCCCCGCCGGCAGTGCCCACCCATGACTGACATCGAAGTCCATATCGAACTGGCGGGAAGCACCCGGCGGGTCGGTCTGGCGCGCAGCAATCGGGTGCGCGGAAGCGAGACCGTTGTTTTCGAATATGCGCCGGCGTGGCTCGCCGATCCCGGGCGCTTCTCCCTGGAGCCGGCCCTGACCTTGACCCGCGGTGGCTTCGTACCACCGGCAGGGCACGCCATGTTCGGCTCGCTGGGCGACTCGGCGCCGGACACATGGGGGCGACGCCTCATGCAACGCGCCGAGCGGCGGCTGGCAGAACGCGAGGGACGCGCAGTGCGCACCCTGGCGGAAAGTGACTACCTGCTGGGGGTCGCGGACGCGACCCGCCTCGGAGCGCTGCGCTTTCGCCGTGCCGGCGATGTTGAATTCCAGGCGCCGTTGCGCGCAGGTGTTCCCGCACTGATCGATCTCGGTCGCCTTCTGCAGGTGACCGAGCGAATCCTGCGTGACGAGGAATCGGAAGACGATCTCCAGCTCATCTTTGCGCCCGGCTCATCGCTGGGCGGCGCGCGCCCCAAGGCATCCGTCATTGACCAGCACGGGCACCTGTCGATTGCGAAGTTTCCCCGCGAGACCGATGAATACAGCGTGGAGACCTGGGAAGAAATCGCGCTGCGCCTTGCCGCGCAAGCCGGGATCGCAACTCCGCATCATCAGCTGGTCACTGTTGCCGGCAAGGCCGTACTGCTGTCGCGACGCTTCGACAGGGCGGGCGGCACGCGCATCCCCTTTCTGTCCGCCATGGCCATGACGGGTTACCGCGACGGTGAACGCGGCAGCTACCCGGAACTGGTTGACGTGCTGGCGCAACACGGCGCGCGGGCCAAGGCGGATGCGCGGGAACTCTATCGCCGGGTCGCCTTCAACGTGATGGTCTCGAACGTGGATGACCATCTGCGCAACCACGGTTTCCTGTGGCTCGGAAACGCAGGCTGGTCCCTTTCCCCCGCCTATGACCTCAACCCCGTCCCGGCGGATATGAAGGCGCGCGTGCTGACAACGAACATCAGCCTCGACGAAGGCACCTGTTCACTGGACCTGCTCGAAAGCTCGGCCGGCTATTTTGGCCTGGCGCTTGCCGACGCACGCGCCATCATCAAGGAGGTCGCCATCGCAACGGCGACGTGGCGGGACGTCGCCAGATCCGTCGGCGCACGCGCCGCCGAGATCAACCGCATGGCCAGCGCCTTCGAGCACGACGAACTCAGGCGGGCGCTCGTACTGTGACGCGGAGTGAGCGGGGGAACTTGGGCCCCACTGGTCGCCGTTGTTGTACAACGAATCCGCATTTGCACGCCGCATCCGACGCACATCGCACTGCGCCCTGCACCATTACAGGCATCCCGATCGTCTCTGCAGACTGCGCCCTCCCCTTGCAGCCGCCCAATGTCGGCTGCTGCACAAATCGCCACTGGCGCACTATGCGCCATTGGCGTACATTAGGGCAGAGTGCCGGATGCTCACGATCATCGAGTCGCCACTGTTTTCCCGCCTCTGGCCCGACTACTGGAACGAGGACGAACGCGGCCTGTTTGCCGCGTGGCTCGCCCTGAATCCCCACGCCGGCAAATTGATCGCCGGGTCCGGTGGCTGCCGCAAGGTTCGCTGGTCACTTCCCGGCAGCGGCAAACGTGGCGGGGTCCGGGTGATCTATGTCGCCCGCCTGCATTCCGGCGAATTGGTGTTGTTGACGATATACGGCAAGGGCGCACGCGATACGATTCCCGCCCACATTCTGCGCAAGCTTGCGGAGGAACTGGCACATGACGACCCGCAAACACATTGAGGCGCGCGACGCCGGGCGCGACATCGGCGCCGAGTTGTTGCAGGCCATCAAGGACGTCAAGGCCGGGCGGCACGGCGCCAGGTACACGGTGGAAGCCAACGACATCGTGCGCATCAGGCTGAACTGCGGTCTCTCGCAAGCCCAGTTCGCTGCGGCACTGCAAATCTCGCCGCGCACCCTTCAGCAGTGGGAACAAGGTCGACGTCAGCCGTCAGGTGCCGCGGAGACCTTGCTCAAGATTGTTGCGCGGCATCCGGAAGTGCTGCGCGAAGTGATGGCCGGCAGCTGAGGCTTACGCCGCCACCGCACTCACGCTTTTGACTTCCATCCCGTACCGCTGCTCGAACACCGGCCTTTCGTCCGTGTCCCACGGGTGGAAGCCCGGCTTGAAATACTCGAGCAGGTACGGCGCCAGCGACGCGACGATGCCGCCCGGGCCCCACACCTGGGTCAGCAGCTTGATGCGGTTGCGCACGGTCCACAGGCCGTCCTGCTTGAGCAGGTACACCTGGCGCTCGTAGATGTGGCGCAGGAAGTCCACGAACGCGAACACCATGCCGGTGGCGCGCAGGCGGTAGCTGCCGTCGAGTTGCTGGAACAGATCAAAGCACACGGCCTTGTGCTCCACTTCCTCCAGGGCGTGCCACAGCAGCAGTTCGCGCACCGGCGAGGCGGCGTTGTCGATCAGGTCCGGGCGCTTGTGCAGGATCATGCGCGCGAACGACGCCGTCATGTGCTCGGCGGCGGCGGTCATGGAGATGCGCCACTTGGCGCCGATCTTCTTGCGCGCCCAGGTGCGGTCCTTCTCGATGTCGGCGTCGAACTCCTTCATGTACGGGTAGCCCATGGCGATGAGTACCTCGTTCCAGTCGTCGTGCGCCTTGCCGTGGATGGCTTCCTGGCGGATGAAGTCCTTCACGTCCTTGCGCAGCTGCGGGTCGAGGTTCTGCTCGCCGATGGCGGTGCAGGCGTCGCGCGCGGAATCGATGAAGAAGCGCTCGCCCTGCGGGAACGTGGCCTGCATGGCGTTGAAGAAGTGCGTCATCACCGGGTCGTCGTTGTGCCAGTAGCGGTGCTTCTTCATCAGCGCGGCCAGGTCGAAGGACGGCTGGCGCGGCGTGATCTGCAGGTCGGCGGGGCGGCGGCTGGTGGCGGGCATCGACGGACTCCGTTGTTGTTCTATTGCCAATACATGTAGAGAGGGGGCCATGCCCCCGATGCTCTTTGTCGGGGGCATGGCCCCCTCTCTACGAGGAGCGGTAGGCCTTGAAACTAACGGAGTCGCGATTCGCGGTCAGTATGGGGCTGCGACCATCGTCTGTCGCGCAATCACAATCAGTGGCCGGGTGCCGCACCCACCGACAGCGATTTCGGGTCGTAGCCGTGCGCCGTCAGGCGGGCGTCGATGTAGCCGCGGGTGGCTGGGTCCAGGGTGGGGGTGCGCGCCAGGATCCACGCGTATTCGCGCTCGGGGCCACCGACAATCACCCAGCGGTAGGCCGGGTCGATGTCGAGGATCCAGTAGTCGCCCTTGAACGGCATCCAGCCGAGCAACTCGAAGAAGCCCACCTTGAGCTTGCGGTTCAGCGGCGCGTCGGTGACGAAGGCCTTGCCTTCCACGCTCATGGGCGTGCCGTCGGCCTGCACGCAGGCGTTCACCACCTTCACGTAGCCATCGGCGGGCGTGTAGGTGGCGGTGACGTCCTTCGCGCAGTTGCGCTGGAAGAAGTGCGGTTTGCGGGCGATTTCGTGCCAGGTGCCGGCATAGCGGGCGAGGTCGATCGGCGCGGCCGGGGCCGGTTGGGCCGCCACGGCCACGCCGCTGGCCATCACGAGCAACAGGGACAGAACGGGAATACGCATGGGAAGCCTCCGTGGCCCAAGGTAGCGATGGCCAATGGCGGCCATCCTGATGCAGGTCAGCCTCGCTGCCAATGGGGGCATTGATACATCGGGGGCATGGCCCCCTCTCTACAAAAGGGTCCGGTCGTGCTATTACTTTGTGCACAAACTATATCCCGGAGCCCCCCATGCGCCTGCCCCCTGCCCTCCTCGCCTGCACCCTGCTGCTCTGCCCCGCCGCCGTGCTCGCCGCGGACCCGGCGCCTGCCGCCACCGCCCTGCCCGGCCCCATCGTCATCACCGAGCAGTCCTTCAAGTGCATCCGCGACATGACGCCGGTGCGCGGCTTCTTCGTGGACAACATCGCCGGCAACCTGGAAGGCACGCTGGCGGTGGCCAACTCGCCCACCGGCGGCGTCTATCCGCCCGGCTCGGTGGTGCAGCTGTTCCCCAACGAGGTGATGGTCAAGCGCGAGCAGGGTTTCAACCCGGTGACGCGCGACTGGGAGTTCTTCGAGCTCGACGTGAGCAAGGAAGGCACCACCATCCGCAAGCGCGGCTTCGCCGACGTGAAGAACCGCTTCGGCGGCAACTGCTTCGCCTGCCACGTGCAGGCCAAGCCCGAGTGGGACATGATCTGCGAGAAGGACCACGGCTGCGAGAAGCTGCCCATTTCCGACTTCGCGGTGAAGTCGCTGCAGAACGCCGACGCCCGCTGCGACAACAGCGAGACGCCGTTCAGCCAGAAGGCCACCGACTGGATGATCCGCGTGCTCACCCCGCTGTGAGCGCCCTCCCCTGCTCCAGCGCGTGACCGGCGGGTCTCCTGTTACCCTGTGGCACTTGCCCGAGGAGACCCCCATGTCCACCGACAACTACGTGCTTGCCCAGTGGAACCGCCTGTCCGCCATGCCGGCGGGCAAATGGCTGTTCTCGAAGTTCGTTGCCAACAAGGCGCCCTACTTCACCACCATCAATCCGCTGGTGGAGGAACTGCGCAACGGCCACGCGCGCGTGAGCATGAAGAAGCGCCGCGCGGTGCAGAACCACATCGGCACCGTGCACGCCATCGCGCTGTGCAACCTGATGGAAATCTGCATGGGCGTGTGCGCCGAGGCGTCCATCCCCAAGCACCTGCGCTGGCTGCCCAAGGGCATGACGGTGCGCTACACCGCCAAGGCCGGCACCGACATCACCGGCTACGCGGAAGTGGCCGAAGACGCGTGGAAGCCGGGCGAAGTGGTGGTGAAGGTGTGGGCCACCGACACCGCCGGCGTGACGGTGATCGACGGCACCATCACCCTGCACGTCAGCGAAAAGCCGCGCACCTGACATGGCAACGCCTCGCATCGCGTTGATCACCGGCGCCTCCTCCGGCATCGGCCTCGCCACCGTTGCGCGTTTCCACGCCGACGGCTGGCAGGTGCTCGCCACCGTGCGCAAGCCCCAAGACGCCGCGCGCCTGCGCGCGCAGTTTCCCGGCGCGCAGGTTCTGGAAGTGGAACTCACCGACCGCGCCGCGGTAGCACGCGTGGTCGGCGACGCGCTGGCGCAGGCCGGCGGCGTGGACCTGGTGGTGAACAACGCCGGCGCGTCCATCATCGGCGCGGCCGAGGAACTGTCGCTCGACGATTTCCGCGCGCAACTGGACATCAACCTGCTGGCCGCCATCCAGGTCACGCAACTGGCGCTGCCGTACATGCGCGCCCGCGGCGCCGGGCGCATCGTGCAGGTGAGTTCCGGTTTCGGGCGCATCGCGCTGCCGATGTTTTCCGCCTATTGCGCGGCGAAATTCGCGCTGGAAGGTTTCAGCGAGGCGCTGGCCTGTGAAGTGGCGCCGCTGGGCATTGCCGTATCGATCATCGAACCCGGCACGGTGGCCACGCAGTTCGATCGCAATCGTCGCGAGGCCAGCGGTTACCGGGTGGACGGCCCCTATGCGGCGCTGTACCGCGCCATGCGCGCGCGGCTGGCCACGTCGCACGAGCGCGGGCCGTCGTTGCCGGAGGACGTGGCCGCGGTCATCCACACCGCCGCCACCGCGCACCGGCCGGCGCTGCGCTACACGGTGGGCAAGCTGGGCCTGGCGGCGTCGCTGGCCGCGCGTTTCACGCCGGATCGCCTGCGCCAGTACGCCATCGGGCGCATGACGCGGGCCGATTGATCTGCGGCACTTGAAAGCCGCCCTGCCCGCCGCTATTCATGTAGCCCCCGAACCGAACGCCCGGAGACGCCCATGCCCCTGTATGACTACCGCGTTGGTAACGGCGAGCGCATGGTGGAAGCCAAGCACGCCATGAGCCTCTCCCCCGCCACCTGGGGTGAACTGCGCGAAGCCGCCGGCCTGCCCGACGACGGCACGCCCGCCAACACGCCGGTGCAGAAAATCCTCACCACCGGCGGCGTGGTGGGTAGCGCCGGCTCGAAAGGCGACCTGCCGCCCTGCATGGGTGGCATGGGCAAGGGTTGCGGCAGCGGCATGTGCGGGATGTGATCCCGCACGGCGCCATTATTTGAAGCGGATGCGCTCGGGCGGCACGTCGATGAGCAGCGAATCGAAATAATCCACGCCGCGCAGCAACTGCTCTTCGCTCAGCTTCGGCAGCAAGCTCTCGATCGTTGAATAGGTGCCTTTGCGCACCGTGACCAGCGCCACCTGGCTGACCTTGCTGAGGATCGGGCCGAACTTGAGCAGTTTCAGCGGCTGCTCGAAATAGTTCTGCAGCGCGAGATCCGTCAGCGTCTTCATCACCTGGATGGTCTGCTGCAGCTCGGCCTGCGGGCCGAGTTCGCGCGAACGCGCCATCGACGCCCGCGCATTGCGGGCGAATTCCTGCGGCGCACGGAACGACACGAACCAGGCATCCCCTTCCTGGTGCGGCAACTGCAGGCGCATGCTGTCCATGAACTGCGCGCTGAGCTTGTGCTGGTCATGGTCGAGCTTGTTGAGGGTGGCTTTCAGCACCAGCGCCGACGATTTCTGCGCGGTATCCGCGGCAAACTCCACCAGCTTGCGCTGCGAACCGGTGATGCCCAGTTCTTCCATCGGGCGCAGCATGAACGCGTTCAGGCTGTCGGCGGTGAAGTGGTTCATCACCTCGGCCAGCAGCGCCGCGTTCGGGCGCGCACCGCTGTTCATCAGCTCGATGTATTCGTGGGTGCTGGTGTGCAGCGGGTCGGACGCCAGGAAGGACACATGCGGGACGGGCTGGAGCATGGGGAGGGGATCCGCAGGAAAATGTCGGGAAGCGGCCAAACTACCCGAGCGGGCCCGGCGGCGGAATGACCGGGCAGTCGCGGCGCACCGTCATTCCCGGTCAACCGCCTTCGCTCTTCGTAGAGAGGGGGCCATGCCCCCGATTGCTCTTGCCCTTCGTAGAGAGGGGGCCGTGCCCCCGATTCTTGGAAAGCAAAAGCGTCGGGGGCATGGCCCCCTCTCTACATGGGTGGGAAATCGAACAGGTCGCCCTGGCTGCCCGGCAGGCGGGGAGGGCGGAACAGCGACGTATCCAGCGGCGCCCGCTCGCTGCGCCGCCCGAATCCCAGCCTGCGCGCCGCCACCTCGAAGCGCTTGGCCAGCAGGTCCGCGTACAGGCCGTCGCCGCGGTGGCGGTGGTGGAAGCGCGGGTCGTTGTCACGGCCGCCGCGGGCGTCGTGGATGATGGCCATCACCCGCGCGGCGCGGTCGGGGAAGTGCGTGGCCAGCCACTCGGCGAACAGGTCCTTCACTTCGTGCGGCAGGCGCAGCAGCAGGTAAGCGGCACTGTCGGCGCCGGCCTCGTGCGAGGCTTCCAGCACCGCTTCCATCTCGTGGTCGTTCACGAACGGGATGGCCGGGGCGAACAGCACGCCGGTGGGCACGCCGGCGGCGGTCAGTTCGCGCAGCGCGCGCAGGCGGGTGGCCGGTGCGGCGGCGCGCGGCTCCAGCTTCGCCTTCAGGCTGTTGTCGAGAGTGGTGATGCTGAGCATCACCCGCACCAGGTTGTGCTCGGCGAACTGCGCCAGCAGGTCGATGTCGCGCAGGATCAGCGATCCCTTGGTCACCACCGTGATGGGGTGGCGGCACTCGAGCAGCAACTCCAGCATGGCGCGCGTGCTGCGCAACTCGCGCTCCACCGGCTGCCATGGGTCGGTGTTGGAGCCGAAGGCGATGGGCGCGCAGCTGTAGCCGCGCTTGCCCAGTTCGGCGCGCAGCAGGGTGAGCGCGTCCGGCTTCCAGGCGATCTTCGTTTCGAAGTCCAGGCCCGGCGACAGGTCGAGGTAACTGTGGGTGGGGCGGGCGTAGCAGTAGATGCAGCCGTGCTCGCAGCCCTTGTAGGGATTGATGCTGCGGTCGAAGGGGATGTCCGGGGAATCGTTGCGGCTGATGATGCGCCGGGTGCGGTCGACCAGCAGTTCGGTGGGGCGCGGCGGCGCCTCGTCAGGCAGTTCGCCGGGCAGGGCCCAGCCATCGTCCTCGCGGGTCGACGTGGTCGTCGCGTAGCGGCCTTCGCTGTTGGAGACGGCGCCGCGGGTGCGGTCCGGGCTGAACGGGTGCATTCCGGTACTGTACAAAAGTACAGTACCGGTGTCGAGCGGGGAGGGCGATCAGCGACCCTGCTGCTTCATCATCTGCTGCATCTGCTGTTGCATCTGCTTCATCATGGCCGGGTCCATGCCCTGCATCTGCGACATGTCCGGCATGGCCGGGATCGCCATCGGCTTGGCGCCGGCCGGCAACTGGTAGTGCGACGCCGGTTGTGAGCGCTCACTTACAGACTGCAGCACCATGTTGCGGTCGCTGCGCAGCAGGCCGCCGGTACCGTGCTTCTGCGCCTCGGCCAGGGCCAGTTCGATCTGCCGCGCGCTGTCGCCGCCCAGCGCCTGGCCCATGCGGCGGGCCAGGGCATTGAAGGCCTTGTTCAGGCCCTGCACGCGCTTGTCGGTGGAGATCACCGCCTCGTGCTTCTGGCCATCGGCAACAATCTCCCACACGTCACCCTTCACGCCGGCGATGGTCTCGGTGCGGCCGGTCTTCGTGACCTTCGCCTTGCCCTGCGCCTCGGCGGCCTTGCCCTGCGGCACGGCGAACTTCGGCAGGGTATCCATGTCCACCACGGTGGTCTGGCCGCCCTGGTTGGTGACCATGTACACCTTGGCGCCGCTCACCAGCATGTAAGTGCCCTGGCCCACGTCCATGCGGATGGCCTGGTCGTTCTTGTAACTGACGGTCATGGTCTGGCTCTTGCCCTCGCTGCTGAGCAGGTAGGTGCCGACGGTATCGGCAAGGGCAGTGGCGGACAGCGAGGCGAGCAGGGCGGCGAGGGCAAGGCGCTTCATGGGGAATCCTCCTGGATAAGTCTGCGGGGCTGGCCGCAGGGTGAAGGCAAGCCTACACCCGCGGCCGGTCGGGCGCATCGCCACTGCCTTCGCCGAGGAACGGCAGGCGGGTGAAGGTGCCGATGGCTTCCGCCGCGCGCTGTGCCTCGCCGAAGCCACGGAAGCCGTCGCCGATCACCAGGTCCTTGCCATCGGTCCGGCGCAGCGCCAGCCGGTAGAACACCGTGACCTTGTTGCCGGAGGTCATCGACCCGCCGCGCACCGCCGCCACGCCCGTGATGTTCCCCCGCGGCACCTGCTGCTTCGAGACCGGCACGCCGAACAGGAAACGCCGCACGTCCGCGCCGCCGTCGTCGATGCGCACCTGCAGCGCATTGCCCAGTGTCCAGACCCCGACCGCCAGCAAGCCGGCACCCACCAGCGCGAACACCCCCACGATCAATACTTCCGGGAACCCCGAGGCCTTCCCGCTCGTCAGCAGGAACACCGGCACGGCACCGAACACCGCGCCAAACAAGGCCATCAGCAGCGCGCCGCGCACATCGCGCCCGGCGCGGAAATCCAGCGTGATGCCACCGGGCACCTGCGCGAGGTTCATGTGCGTTTCCAGCCGCGCCAGCGCGGCTTCCTGCGATTCGCGCACGCGCGCGCCCTGCGCCATCTTCTGGCCGGTGGCGAACACCGGGATGTCAAAGCGACGCGCCAGGTCCACGCCCGGCAACGCGCAGGCCAGGTCGATGGCCCAGGCGTGGTGGTCGGAGGAGGGTGGCGACGACACCGGCAATCCTTCCGGGACGGTAAAACGGAAATGCAGGCGCGTGCCGCCGTCCGGTGCCGGCTCGCCGAGGAAATGCCGCGTGTCGGAATACACCGGGTCGCGGCGCGTCTCGCTCTTGTTGCCCGAGCGCCGCGTGTACACGCGCACGCACGACAGCGTCACCTCGATGGCGCGCGTGGCGTCGAACGGCAACGGCAGGTCCACGTAACCGCCCACGTCGCCGCCAATGGCACCCGGGTGCGGATCGAGCGCCAGTGCCAGTTCACCGAAACGCCGTGCCGACAACGTGGCATGCACCGCCCACGCCAGCAGCGCCACGCCAATGCCATCGAACAACAGGATGAACAGCGCGCCACGATCACCACCGGCGATGTCGTCCCACGCGGCCACCGTGGCCGTACCGGAAATGCCGCACCAGAACAAGGCGAACACCCAGGCCACCACCACGCCGCTGCGCGCGGCAGAGCGCACCACCGGCTGAGCCCATTCGCTGCGAGCCAGCCACGGCCGCTGGCTGTCTGCCACGGATTCAACCGCCTCGCGGCGGCGCCCGGACACGAAGCCGAAAGTCATCACGCCGATGCCAACGGCGGCGAACAACAGCCCGAACAGCGACAGGAAGGTCACCTGGCCGCCGCGCAGGTCCCGCACGATCACCGCGTTGGCCGGCGCGTGCGGATCCACGTAGACGGTAACGGTCCGCCCGGTATCGCGCGCGGATTCCAGTCGGGCCGCCAGCGCCTGGTGGAAATCACCGAGGTTGTCGCTGCCCTCCATGATGGCAACACGATCATTCTCCCAGGTATTGGCGGCGTACTCGTAGCGATAGCGCGCACTGACGCTGTAGGTGGTGCCGTCGCCGCGATGCACCTCGAGTTCGGCCGCCAGCACCTCGGCCTCGACCGGCACCCACGATTTCATCGCGTGCCAGTCCAGCAACGCCGGCAGCACCAGCCAGCCGAGCACGCCCACGCCCACCGCCGCGAACGGCAGGCCGAACAGCATCAGCCAGAGCGGACTGGCCACCTTGCTTCCCGAGGATGCACCCATCGTCCAGGCCTCAGTCTTCCGCCAGCACGCGCAGGATGTCCTGCCCGTACGCTTCCAGTTTCTTCGCGCCCACGCCGCTCACCTGTGCCAGCTGCCCCAGCGTGGTCGGCGCCACCAGCGCCATCTCCGCCAGCGTGGCGTTCTGGAACACCAGGTAGGCGGGCACGTTGTGTTCGCGGGCGATTTCCGCGCGCCAGGCCTTCAGCGCCTCGAAGCGCGCCTGGGCGTGGTCATCCAGGGTGACCGGCGCGGACGGCGATGGCGCGCGCGTGCGCGTCCTGTCCTTGCCGCGCGCCTTCACCGGCGCCGGCTTGCGCAGCAGCACCGTGGTCTCGCCGCGCAGCACCGGGCGCGCCGCCCCGGTGAGCTCCAGCGTGTTGTACTCGCCTTCCACCTGCAGGCAACCCAGCGCGATCAGTTGCCGCACCAGGCTGCGCCACTCGTTCTCACCCAGGTCCTTGCCGATGCCGAAGGTGCTCAGCTGGTCATGGTTGAACTGGGTGACCTTGTCGGTGACCTTGCCACGCAGCACGTCGATCAGGTGGCCGCTGCCGAAGCGCTGGCCGTTCTGCTGGCGGAAGCGGTACACGCACGACAGCAACTTGCGCGCCGCCTCGCTGGCATCCCAGGTTTCCGGCGGATTGATGCAGTTGTCGCAGTTGCCGCAGGGTTGGCTTTCCTCGCCGAAATAGCGCAGCAGCCGCACGCGCCGGCAATCGTGCGCCTCGGCCAGCGCCAGCAACGCGTCGAGCTTGCCGCGCTGCACGCGCTTGAACTCCTCGCCGGCCGGGCTTTCGTCGATCATGCGCCGCTGGTTCACCACGTCGGCCAGGCCATAGGCCATCCACGCGTGCGCCGGCAGGCCGTCGCGGCCGGCACGACCGGTTTCCTGGTAATACGCCTCGATGTTCTTCGGCAGGTCGAGGTGCGCCACGAAGCGCACGTCGGGTTTGTCGATGCCCATGCCGAAGGCGATGGTGGCGGCGATTACCAGGCCGTCCTCGCGCAGGAAGCGGTCCTGGTTGCGCTGGCGCGTGGCCGGATCCAGGCCGGCGTGGTAGGGCAGGGCAGGGATGCCGTTGGCGGTGAGCCACTCGGCGGTCTCTTCCACTTTCTTGCGCGACTGGCAGTACACCACGCCGGCATCGCCCGCGTGTTCCTCGCGCAGGAACGCCAGCAGCTGCGCGCGCGCGTTGTCCTTTTCCACCACCGTGTAGCGGATGTTCGGGCGGTCGAAGCTGCTGATGAACAGCCGCGCCTCTTCCAGGCGCAGGCGCTCGATGATGTCGGCGCGGGTGGTGTCGTCGGCGGTGGCGGTGAGGGCGATGCGCGGCACGCGCGGGAAGCGTTCGTGCAGCAGGTTCAGCTGCAGGTAGTCCTCGCGGAAATCATGGCCCCACTGGCTGACGCAGTGCGCCTCGTCGATGGCGAACAGGCTGAGCAGGCCGCGCTGGTACAGCGAGTCGAGCTGGGCGAGGAAGCGCGGGGTGGTCAGGCGCTCGGGGGCGGCGTACAGCATCACCAGCCGGCCGGACATCATCTCCCGCTCGATGCGCTGCACGGCCTCGCCGTCGAGGGTGGAATTGAGGAAAGCGGCATGCACGCCGGCTTCCTCCAGCGCACCCACCTGGTCCTGCATGAGGGCGATCAGCGGGCTGACCACCACCGTCACGCCCAGCCCGGCGCGGTGGCGGGCGATGGCCGGCACCTGGTAGCACAGGCTCTTGCCGCCGCCGGTGGGCATCAGCACCAGCGCGTCGTTGCCCGCCAGCACGTGCCCGACGATCGCTTCCTGCTGGCCGCGGAAGACGCTGTAGCCGAACACGTCGCGCAGGACGGCCAGGGCCGCCGGATCACCAGACAAGGTCATATCTCCCACTGCTTTATGTAGCGAGGGGGCCATGCCCCCGATTTCCTTACCGTTCATACCCGAAAAACTCGGGGGCATGGGCCCCTCTCTACGAAGAGCGCGAGGCGAACCGCGCGCATGGTACGCGGTTGCGCCCTCCGGTCAGCCGGAACCGTACGGTTCTTGAACGCCAGTGCCTGCGGGGGCTATAAAACCGGTCAGCCCGTATACGACGCAACCCGCCTCGTAACCCGCCTGCCCGCCCCCGAGGAATCCCATGAGCGCCCTGGCCCCGCAGTCCACCGGTATCCACCACATCGCCTTCGGCACCAAGTGCACCAAGGCCACCTACGAGTTCTACCACGAGCGCCTGGGCATGACGCTCGCGCGCACCGAGAACCACCGCAAGGGCAAGGGCTACTTCAAGCACTTCTTCTTCGACATGGGCGGCGGCCAGTACATCGCCTTCTTCGAGATGAACAACGTCGGCGAGAAGCCGGACTTCCGCACCGACATCAACCTCGCGGTGGGCGTGCCCATGTGGATCAACCACGTGGCCTTCAAGGCGCCCAGCGAAGAGGTATACGAACAGATCAAGACGCGCTGCAAGCAGAATGCCGTGCCGCTGCTGGCCGAAGTGGACCACGACTGGTGCAAGAGCGTGTACCTGATCGACCCGAACGGCCTGATGCTGGAGTTCACTTACAACAGCAACCCCGCCGGTTTCCGCCAGGACCCGGCCGAGGCCTACGCGCTGCTGTTCCAGCCGGGCGAGGAAATTGCCGAGGCCACGCGCAAGACCAAGGTCAGCACCCAGGTCTGATGCGATGCTGCTGATCTCGAAGACGTACTGGCTGGGCATGCCGTGGACCTACCGCGGCGCACTGCCGGAAGGCAGCGACGTTCGCCCGGTGCAGATCAAGTCCGCCGACCTGCGCGATTCCAACGGCCTCTATTACACGCCGAAGGGCGGCAAGGCGCGCGTCGGCGTGCTGGTGACGCATCCGCGCGTGGATTTCCAGCGCCATTACTGCGTGCCGCCGTTCGTGGCCGCCGGCTGCGCAGTGCTGGGCCTCAACGGCCGCAACTTCAACAACGATGCCACCGCCATCCACGAGCAGCTCATCCTCGACGTGAATGCCGGCGTAAAGTTCCTGCGTGACCAGGGCTGCGAGAAGGTTGTGTTGTTCGGCAACTCCGGCGGCGGCTCGCTGTCGGCGATGTTCCAGGCGCAGGCGCAGTTGCCGAAGGGCCAGCGCATCGCCCGCTCGCCCTGCGGCGCTCCCACCAAGCTCAACGACGTGGAAATGTTCCCCGCCGACGCGCTGGTGGCGGTCAGCGCGCACAAGGGGCAGGGGCTGATTCTCACCGAATGTATCGATCCGTCCGTCACCGACGAGGGCGATCCGATGTCCATCGACCCGTCGCTGGACATGTACGACCTGGCCAACGGCTTCGCGCCGCCGCCGCAGCCGTCGGCCTATGCACCGGAGTTCGTGCAACGCTACCGCGCCGCCCAGCTGGCGCGCGTGCAGCGGCTCGACGACCTCGCCCGTGAATACATCCACGACGCGCGCAGCCACGAGCAGCAGTACGAAGCCATGAAGGGCAGCGACGATTTCATGGCCCGCCACCGCGTGGGCCGTCGCGCCGCGCTGCAGCGGGTGATGGTGATCTACCGCACCATGGCCAACCTCAATTACACCGACCCGTCGCTGGATCCGTCCGGCCGCAGCCAGGGTTCGCTGCTGTCGGAGCGCCCGGACCTGATGAACATGCAGTTCATGGGTTTCGCGCGCGTGCTCACGCCGGAGGCGTGGCTGTCCACCTGGAGTGGCATTTCCTCGAACGCGAACATGCTGAAGAACCTGCCGGCGCTCACCGACATCCCGGTGCTGATGGTCAACGCCAGCCGCGACCGCGAGATCTACCCGAAGGGCGACGCCGAGGCCATGTGGAACGCCGTCACGGCGAAGGACCGCACCTTCTGGCAGTTCGACGGCGAGCACTACTTCGAGCCGCCGTTCGGCAGCCCGACCGCGCCGGACGTGGATCGCCTGATGGCGCAGGTGGTGCCCTGGGTACTGGAGCGTTTCGACCGCTGATCACCGGCCGGCGACCGCCCGCCGGCCAACCCCGCTGCATCGTGCGGGTGGCCTTGAACTCCCGTTACCGGATGACCACTGACGGTAACGGGCCCAGGCCATAAAATGAAAAGATGATGCGCATCTCCTCGCTGTTGCCCGCCGGGCGACCTGTCCGGTTCCTGCCGCTGGCGGCCACCGCGCTGCTGGCGTGCGGCTGCGCGACACAAACGCAGGCGCCTGCACCTGCCACGCTGGCGCCGCCCGTGCAGTCCAACGCCCATGCCGCCCGCGCCGCCGCCGACGCCCTGCGCGGCGAGGAAATCCGCGTGCTGGTATGGAACGTGCAGAAGGGGGGTGACGACGAATGGATCGGCGATTTCCGCACGCTGGCCGCTGACCGCGACCTGGTGCTGTTGCAGGAGGCACAGCTGCACGACGAGTTCCACGATGGCCTGGCGGGCTTGCCTCGCTGGGACATGGTGCAGGCCTGGCAGTGGCGCAACGTGCCCACCGGCGTGCTCACCGGTTCGGACGTGGCGCCGCTGCGCCTGACCGCGCTGGAGCACCGCGAACCGATGCTGCGCACCGACAAGAGCGCGCTCATCACCGAGTACCGCATTGCCGGCAGCGACCGCACGCTGCTGGTGGCCAACGTGCATGCCATCAACTTCACCGTGGACACCCGCGCCTTCCAGGCGCAACTGATCGCGATCGCCGATGAACTCGACGAACACGACGGCCCGGTGATCCTGTCCGGTGACCTGAACACCTGGCGCGAGGAGCGCAAGGCCATCGTGCGCGAGATCGCCGACGCACTCGGGCTGGTCGAAGTCGCCTTCGACGGACCGCGCCGCCAGTTCGGCCGTTTCCCGCTCGACCACGTCTATTACCGCGATCTCGAAGTCACCAGTTCCAGCGTACCGGCGGTGGGCTCGTCCGATCACAACCCGCTCGCGGTGACCTTCCGCGTGCCGGGATACGCCGCCAGCGGCGATGAGCCGCTGCAGACCGCGATGTGGCAAGCGCCGGATGCGGCGCAGGAGGCAACACCATGAATGCGCGCACGCAAGTGAAGGCAGTGATGGCCGGTGTCGCCCTGGCGCTGCTGGGCGCGACGGCGGTAGCCGCACCATCGGCGCAGGCCGATCGCGAGATCCGCCACCTGGTGGACTTCGTGGCGACCAGCGGCTGCACGTTCATCCGCAACGGCGATGCCCACGACGCGAAGAGCGCCGCCGATCACCTGGCAATGAAATACGGCAAGGCGCGCTCGCGGCTGTCCACGCCCGAGCAGTTCATCGAGCACGTGGCGTCGCGCAGTTTCTTTACCGGGCGGGAATACCGGGTGCAGTGCCCGGGGAAGGCCGCCCAGTCGTCAGCGCAGTGGCTGACGACCGAACTCGCCAGCTGGCGCCGCCCGCTTATCGCGAAAGGCGAATGATCTCGCTGGCGATGGTGGCGAAGGCCGCGTCCAGGTCGGACGCATTCGCCGCGTAGACGTACAGGCCGGTGGGCTGGGCGGGATTGTAGGTGTCGACGCCCGGTGCGTTGGCCACGCGGCGCAGGATGTTCGAGCCGTAGTCCGACGGCGTGTAGCCGCAACTCGTCACGTTCTCATAGCCGTTCAACTGCGCACCCAGTCCCAGGGTGTATACCCAAACCCCATCTGCTCGCGCCTGGTTCGCGACGTTCTCCACCATGTTGCGCGCCGCGCGGTTCATGTTGCAGCGATTGTTCGAATTGGCCGCGCCCAACGCCGGCGAGAAGGTGCGCCGGTTGTTGTAGCTGCTGAGCGGCTGGTTGTCGAACGTGGTACCGGCGTTCACCGGCAGGCGGGTGATGTTGTTGTAGTTTCCGAGGTCGTCGCTGCGGCGGTTGTAGTAATAAACCGTGCAGGCGTCATAGTAGGTACACAGGGCAGGGTTGCCGGAACCCGTACCGGACGAGATGGTGCCTGTCACCGTACCGACCTGCGTGCTGCCGCTGTAACGCGGGAAAACCGCGCCGACGGTATTGGGCGCACCGTCGGAGAAGAACACCACGACGCGCAGCGAGGAACGCACGGCCGCCGGCACCGCGTTGAGCTCGTTCAGGCCGACGCGCATTGCCTCGCCGCTGGCCGTCCAGCCGGACGATGACAGGCCGTTGATGGCACTGGTCATTGCGGCCTTGTCGAAGCCACGCACCGAGGTCTTGTTTATGGGGATACGCAGTTGCGCGCCGTCGGCGAAAACCACCAGGCCGATCCGATCACCACCCGGGCCACCCGCGAAGTGATTGATGAAACTGATGGCGGCGGACTTCACCTGGCCAAAGACTCCGCTCAGCGAGCCGGACGTATCCAGCACCAGGATCATGTCGAGGTCGCGACGCACGGCTTCGCCGGTGGCCGTCACCGTGTACTCCTCGCGGCTGAGGATGCGCATCAGGAAGGTCGGGACCGTCGCCGTGGCGGTCACCCGCGTGACCCACTTGCCGTCCTGCAGGTGCTGCGCTTCCACCACCGGCGGCGTGAGGGTCGCGCGCAGATAGCTATCCGGCATGTTGGCGTAGAAGAAGTTGGTGCCGGCGGCAATGGCGTTGGTACGACGGGCGTTGTCGTCGTTGCCCACCGCCACGGCGCGCGCCGCCGCGATGCTCGCCGCATCGACGGCCGCGTTCAGCTTCGCCTTGACGCCGTAGGCAATACCCGCATCAATGGCCAGGCCCGCGAAACCGAGCAGGATGATCATCGTCAGCGCAGTCAGGACCGCGACCGCGCCACGCTGGCGACGCGGACCGGACACACGATGCGGCAGGAACTGGCTGGCCATGCGGGTCACCTCAGAGAATCGTCATCGAGTACATGTTCGGGTCCACCGGCATGGCGAACCCGAACAGCGCCTCGTACACATAGAAAGCCTCCACCACGTAGACCATCTCGCCGACGCTCAGGCGCACCGGCGCATTGATCACGGGCCGGGGATAGGGCACGGTACAGGTGCCAGATGACCAGCTGCCACACCCGCTCCAGATTCGGCTCTGGCGCACCGCGCCGCCGTTCCAGCGGTATTGCTCGACCACGTCGGCGCGCCCGTCGGCACGACCCGAAACGCGGGTGATGACCAGCGAACCACGGTCCGCCATGTCAAGCGGGTCGGCGGTGTCGGCCACCGCGTTCATGATGTACTGCGGATTGGCCGTGGTGCGCGCGGCGAGGTTGCCCGCCTCCCGGCTCATGTTGACCAGGATGTTGTTGGCCTGGATGGCCCGCGCATAGTCGAAGATGCCGAGCATCAACAGGATCAGCACCGGTGCGACCAGCGCGAACTCCACCAGGGCGACACCGCGCTGGCGATGGTGTGGTCGGGAGTCAATGGCGCTGTTCATGGCGTTGGCGTGAACATTTCGTTGCGCATGGTGGCGCGTACCGTGAAGTGGTACTCACCGCCGGTGAAGAAGGGCCGTATGAACGGCATGATCACCTGGTGGGTGCAGTCCAGCGAGACCACGACGATCTGGCCGGGCCCACCGAAACTCTGCCCGCCCAGCTGCTGGTAGTTGCCGTCGCTGTCGACCACGTGCACGCGGACCTGCGGATCAACTCGATCCCACTGGCCCACCGATGTGTCGCGCATGCGCTGCAATACCGAGTAGTAGCGCGTCTGGTTCGGGATGGTCTGGCCGACGATGGCATAGCGTGCGCCTTCGCGCACGGCATGCTGCATGGTCAGGTTGGTCCAGAACATGTAGCCGAACTCCATCACCGTGGTGACCAGCGTGAAGAAGATGACGGCCACGAGCGCGAACTCGACCACCGTGTTGCCACGCTGGCGGTGAACTCGCCGTACCCGCATCAACTTCTCCACGCCGGGATCCTCCACGGTCCGTCCGGGTTACTGCGCCGGAACAGCGTCAGCAGCCGGGGCAACCTCGGCGGCCGGCGCGGCTTCCACCGCCGGGGCAGCGGCGGCCTGGGCCTTCAGCTGGGCCTCGAGCTTGTCGATCTTCTTCGACAGCACCAGCACCTCGATCTGCGTGCCCACGGTGACCTGGTGGACGCGCTTCACGGCCACCAGGCCGATGATGACGGCAAGCAGCGCGAGGACAAAAGCGGCCGCGGCCCACAGGCCATGGCGTTCGGTCTTGATGATTGAATCCGGCATAGCACTCTCCTGGTTTTCAGTGGTTGGATCGAACGCACTTCTGTCGCGCTTATTGGCCTGACAGGGTCGGCAACAGCACCTTGTGGATGGTGATGAAGGCCGGGCCGAGCAGTACCAGCAGCAACGACGGGAAGATGAAGAAAATCATCGGGAACAGCATCTTGGTCGGGATCTTCGCCGCGGCCTCCTCGGCCCGCAGCCGGCGCTTCGAACGCAGCGAATCCGAATGCACGCGGAGGCTGTCGGCAATGCTGGTACCGAAGCGGTCCGACTGGATCAGCATCACGCACAAGGAATCGATCTCCTCGACACCGGTGCGCAAGGCAAGGTTGCGCAGCGCCTGCTCGCGCGATGCACCGGCACGGAGCTCGAGCATGACCAGGTGCAACTCGTCGGCCAGCGCCTCGCTGTTGATGCGCATCTCGTCGCCGGTGCGGGCGATCACCGCATCCAGCGACAGGCCGGCTTCCACGCATACCGTCATCAGGTCGAGGGCATCCGGGAAGTTCTCGAACAGCTCGCGCTGGCGATGGCGGACGATCATCGACAGGATGACGCTGGGAATGTAGTAGCCGATGGCGGCGCACAGCAGGACCAGCACCATGGTGGTGGTACGGGTCATGGTCGGGTCGATCACGCCAAGGTAGCTGAGGAAGACCAGCGGCAAGGCAAACGTGAGGATGGTCTTGGCCGCGAAGTAGACAGCCGGGGCCGCGGGGCCGCGGAAGCCGGCGTTCATGAAGCGCACGCGCAGGGAGGAATGCTCCCAGCCCTCGGCCGGTACCGCCAGCTTGCCCAGTGGGCCGGCCAGCTCGACCACGCGGGTACGCCACGCCTGCTCGTCGCGGTGCTCCGGGGCAGCATGCTCGTCGGCGAGACGCTTCAGGCGGATGTTGACCGGCACGCGGGTAATGGCGCGCATGATCATGAAGGCGGCCACGGACACTGCCACGAACAGGGCGGCGAGGAAGGCGAACTCATACGGGTTCATCGATGCGCTCCTTCCTCAGACCCGGATCTTGGTGATGCGCCACAACCAGAAGATGCCGATCACCATCATGACCAGCGCCCCGCCAACCATCTGCTGTCCCATCGGCTCTTTCCACAGCACGGCCATGAAGTCCGGGTTGAGCACGTTGATGATGGCGGCGAGCGCGAACGGCAGCACGCCGAGGATCCATGCAGACAACTTGCCTTCGGCGGAGAGCACGCGGATGGTCCCGGCGAACTTCATGCGCTCACGCATGATGCGGCTGATGTTGTCCAGCAATTCGGAGAGGTTGCCACCCGTGTCGCGCTGGATCAGCACGGCAATCACGAAGTAGCGCAGGTCCGTGCTCGGTACGCGGCTGGCCAGGTTCATCAGCGCATCCTGGGTGGATACGCCGAAGTTGATTTCATCGAAGGTGATGCGGAATTCCGTGGATACGGGCTCCGGCGCCTCGTCGGCCACCATCTGCAGGGCGCCCAGGAAAGCATGGCCGGCACGCAGCGCGCGGGACATCAGGTCCAGCGCGTCAGGCAGCTTTTCCTGGATGGCGGCGATGCGCTTTTCCCGCTCGTTGGAAATGAACAACACGGGGGCGATGCCGGCCGCAATCGCCAGCACCACCGACAGTACCGTCGGCACGCCCAGCAGCAGGGCAATGAAGCCTGTACTGATGGCGAACAACGCGACCAGTCCGAGGAACCCTCCAACGCTCAGGTGACTGCCGGACTGCTCGAGGAAGCGATCCAGCGAGTGCACGCGCGGGATGGCCAGCAGTACGCGGTCCATGGCCGGCACTTCGCTGAGCATGCGTCGCTTGAGCAGCGAGACCTCGGTCTGCGCCGAGTGCCCCCCGGCGCTCATCGCGCGCAGCCGCTGGGCGATCTGGCGCGCCTGCGGGCCACGCCAGGCGTTCCAGGCAAGGTACAGGCCTTCGAGCAGCAGTATCACGGCCAGGAAGCCGAGTACCGCGAAGATGTAGTAGTAGACGTCCATGGCCCGGGCTCAGCTCATCAGGTTGTTCGGGCTGAAGATGGTTTCCGGCAACTTCACCCCGAAGCGCTCCAGGCGCTGATGGAACTTCGGGCGGATGCCGGTGGCGCGGAAGTGCCCCTTCACGGTGCCGTCCTCGGCCACGCCGGTCTGCTCGTAGGTAAAGATTTCCTGCATGGTCACGATGTCCGCTTCCACGCCGGTGAGCTCCTGGATGCTGACGATGCGGCGCTTGCCGTCGGTCATGCGCGAGACCTGCACCACCACGGAAATCGCCGAGGCGATCTGCTGGCGCAACACCTTCGGCGGCAGGCTGAAGCCGGCCATGCCCACCATGTTCTCCAGTCGCGTCAGCGCGTCGCGCGGCGAGTTGGCGTGGATGGTGGTCATGGAGCCTTCGTGGCCGGTGTTCATGGCCTGCAGCATGTCGAGCGCCTCGGCGCCGCGCACCTCGCCGACAATGATGCGATCGGGGCGCATGCGCAGCGAGTTGCGTACCAGCGAGCGCTGGGTGATTTCCCCTTTGCCCTCGATGTTGGGCGGACGGGTCTCCAGGCGCACGACGTGCGGCTGCTGCAGTTGCAACTCGGCGGCGTCTTCAATGGTGATGATGCGCTCGCTGGCCGGGATGGCCGACGACATGACGTTGAGCAGGGTGGTCTTGCCCGAGCCGGTACCGCCGGAAATCAGCAGGTTCACCTTGGCCTGCACCAGGCCGTGGATAACATCGGCCATGCCGGGCGTAAGCGACTTGAACGTCAGCAGGTCGTCCATTTTCAGCGGGATCACCGCGAAGCGGCGGATCGACAGCAGCGGGCCGTCGATCGCCAGCGGCGGGATGATGGCGTTGACGCGCGAACCGTCCGGCAGGCGCGCATCCACCATCGGGCTGGATTCGTCCACGCGGCGACCGATGCGCGAGACGATCTTGTCGATGATCTTGTGCAGGTGCTCGTTGCTGGCGAAGCGCACGTCGGTAAGCTCGAGGCGACCGCGGCGCTCAACGTATACCTGGTTGTAGGTGTTCACCAGAATGTCGGAAATGGTCGGGTCGGCCAGCAGTGGCTCGAGGGGACCCAGGCCCAGCACTTCGTTCTGGATATCACGCACGAGTTGCTGGCGTTCGGCGTCGTTGACCGCCACGTGGTCCTCGACCAGCAGGCGGAACACGAGGTTGCGGATCTCGTCGCGCAACCGTTCCGGGGCCATGCTCTCCATGGCACCGAGATCAGCGCGCTCCAGCAGCTTGTGATGGATCTGCGCCTTGAGCTTCTGGTACGCGGGATCGGCATGCCGGCTGGCCGGCGCGCTGGCGACGACGGAGCCGTTCTGTCCGTTCTGCTCGAATTGATCACGCAACGACATTGCCATTCCCCTTCTTGTGCAGTGCACGCAACGTGCGTGCCGGCAGCCCCGTGGCTACCATCAACCCTTGAACACGTGGCGGAACCATCCGCCTTCCTGCTTGCCCGGCGCCGGCGCGCCGACCAGCTCCTCGGCCATCTCGCGCAACGCCTTGCTCACCACGTCATGGTCAGCCAGCCTGGCGACCGGCACGCCCTGGTTCACCGAGGCAGCCACGGCCTTGTAACTGTTGGGAATGATGCGTGCCACATGCACTCCCAGTGCCTTCTCGACATCGTCGATGGTGATGTCGCCACCCTTCTCGAAGCGGTTCACCACCAGCTTCAGTTTTTCCTCGCCGTAACCCAGCGAGGCGTAGACCTTGAGCATGCGCTTGGTGTCGCGCAGGAACGGCAGGGTCTCCTGCAGTACCGGGAACACCAGGTCCGAGTGATCCAGCGCGTGGATGGTGGCGCTGTCGATGTTGCGGCCGAGATCCAGCACCACGAAGTCGAAGGCCTCGCGGGCGACCTTGATGATCTGGTCGATGTGCGCGGCCTGCACCGTGGCGGCCTGGTCCGGATCCTCCGGAGCAGCCAGTACGCTGAAGTTCGGCGCCACCTGCACCATGCTCGCCACCAGGAACGACGCATCGAGGCGCTCGATCTGCCGCGACACGTCGGCGATGGTGGCGCGCGGCAGGTGGTCGAACACGAACAGCACGGCATCGCCGAACTGCAGGTTCAGGTCGATCAGCCCGACGCGCTTGCCGTGTTCGTGCGCGAGCACCGATGCCAGGTTCGCGGCGAGGAAGGTGGCGCCACTGCCGCCCTTGCACGCCTGGAAGGCAATCACCCGGCCGCGCGACGAATGCTGCATTGCCGCCGAGGCCTTCTGGGCGATACGCTGCAACGTGTCATGGAACTGCGACTTGTGTACCGGCGGCGTGAGCACCTCGCGCACCCCCACGCGCATCGCCTGGCGCAGGAGCTCCGGCGTCTGCTCGGCAGCCAGGGCGATCACCTGCGTCTGCGGGTGGCGCTCGGTGACACGGTCGATCGCATTCCAGCCGGCGGCGTCTTCGGTCAGCCCGTCGACCAGCACCAGGTCGAAGCCCGGGCCGGCGTCCTGGGCTGCTGTCGCGAGCACCTCCACGCCGCCAACGGTCACGTCCATGTGGCCCTCGCCCTCGATCAGGGCGCGCAACACGGCAATGTTCTTCTGGCTTTGCGAGACGATCAGTACTTTCACGCGACTGCTCCGGGACTACGTGACGGACAGAAGAGCTTTCAGTTGTTGCCCACGCCGATGGTGAAGACGTTCACCGACTGCGCCGGGTCCTTGCCCGCCTTGTTGTACTGGTCAACGGCGGCGGCCGCATTCTGGCCATCCATGCGGATGGCGGCGTTCGGCGCCGGCGCGTTGGGGTTGGCTACTTGCAGCATCGAGGCGGTGCGCACGGCATCGCCCATGTGCTTGTCCAGATAGGGCGTCTTGGCGCACCCGGCCAGCAGGCACACGCCAAGCACCGCGAGGGTTTTCGTCAGCAGTTTCATGTTGGCGTCTCCTTATTTCTTGTCCGCGGCGGCTTTCTGGTCACTGGACTCGTCGTCCTCGTCACGCGTCTTCTCGAGCTTGCCGCCCAGCAGGAAGCCGGCGCGCGAAGGCGGGGTGAAGGCATCGGTCGGCAGCGCAATGCGCTCGTTGACCGGCTTGACCAGGCGCGGCGTGATCACGAACAGCAGCTCGCTCTTCTCGCTCTGGAACTGGCTGGAGCGGAACAGCGCGCCGAGTACCGGGATCTCGCCGAGTACCGGGAAGGCCTTGATCACCTCGGTGACGTTGTTCTTCATCAGGCCCGCGATGGCCAGGCTCTGGCCGTCGGCCAGCTGGACGGTGGTGGACACGCGGCGCGTGGACAGCGACGGCAGCACGGTGGTGGAGCCGTTCACGGTGGTGAACGAACTGCCCGACTGCGACAGTTCAGACACTTCCGGTGCAACCGCCATGTTGATGCGGCCGTTGTCGAGTACGGTCGGGGTGAACTTCACGCCCACGCCGAACTCCTTTTCCTCGAGCGTCACAGCACTGCCGGTGGCGGAGGTGGTCACGATCGGGATGTAGATCTTGCCGCCGGCGAGGAAGCTGGCTTCCTGGCCGGAGAGCGCGACGATGTTCGGTTCGGCGAGGATCTTCACCAGGCCGTCCTGCTTCTGCGCCTCGATGGTCAGCTGCTCGAGATCGATGTTCGGCGTGCCGGCGCGCTGCGGCAGCGAGCCAAGCAGGATACCGTCACCGGGACTCACCAGGCCGCGGGTTTCTTCCTTGACGAACTGGGTGAGGCCACCCGGCGCGGTGCCGCTGTCAACCAGCGTGCTGCCTTCGTAGCCGATGCCCAGCTTATCGAGCATGGTCTTGGAGACTTCCGCGACCTTGACCTCAAGCACGACCTGCTGCGGCGAGAGCACCTGCAAGAGGTTGATGATCTTGTTGCTGCCGAGCGTGCCGGCCTCGCTGGCCGCGCCACCGCTCATCTGCATGGATGCGTTGCGGATTGCGTTGTCACCGGTACCGTTGTCCATGGCGATCGGCAGCGAGACCGACGACGTCAGGTTGCGCACGAAGGCTTCGGCAATGGCCACGGCCTGGCGCGCCTTCGACGCGTCGCTCACCGAACCGCTCAGCACCACTGAGTCGGCGGCGATGCTGACCTTGATGTCCTTCTCGCCAGGCATCAACTGCGCAAGTTTGCGCTCCAGCGCGCCGGCATCGACACCCACGGCCACATCGGCAACCAGCGTCGTACCGCCCTTGGTCCACACGATGACGTTGGTGGAACCCACTTTCTTGCCGAGCAGGTAAACCTCGCGCGGGTTGATGACGATGGCGTCAACCACCAGCGGGTTGCCTACCGACAGGCGCGACACCGCGTCCGGGGTGCGCAGCAGGGTCGACTTGCCCACCGGTACATCGACCGAGCGGGTGAACTCGCCCGTCGCGGCATCGTCGGCGGCAAGGGTGGTGACGGGTGCAACCAGCACGGCCGCGGTGCCCAGCATGGCAACCGCCAGCAGGCGGGCACGGAATGCGTTCGCGTTCTTCATGATGCTCATGGCGCTGTTCCTCTGATTCCTTCGCGTGCGTTCCGGCTGGCGTTTACAGCCCGATGTCCGACTTCTGCACACCCTTGATGACTTCCACCTGGTCGCGCGGGGGCGCCGGCGGCGTCGGTGCAGGCTTCTTCGCGACCTTCTTCGGCTCGGGCTTGGGCTTCGGCGCTTCCTCGACCACGGCCGGGGCCGGCGCCGGGGGCGGCGGCGGGAGCGGCTCGGCCTTGGCGCCACGCAGCAGGTCGATCATGCGGGCACCGTCGGTCGAAGCCGAGTTCTGGTCGATCTGGTTACGCAGCACCAGCGACAACTGGCCGACGCCACGCGCGAGATCGAGCACTTCGGCCTGGTTCGGCGACACTTCCAGCGTCACGGCATTCACGACTTTCGGCTTGGTCTCGTCACGATCGGCTTCCTGCGCCACGGCGAGCACCAGGATGCGCTCGAGCACGATCTTGGAGAACGGCCGGCCGTTGTCATCCTGCGCGTTGACAAGGATGTCGACGTAACTGCCCGGCAGGGCAAAGCCGGCGACACCGATCACCTCGTTCACCTTGACGGTGATGGCGCGGTTACCCGGGTTGATGATCGCCGCGAGGCCACCCTTGGTACCGACCGGCGCCAGGCGCGACTCGAGGACCGGTTCGCCGCGCAGGATCGTGGTATTGGCCACGCGCCCCTGCAACTGGGCGATGTCGGAGACATAGCCTTCGGGACGGCTGTTGTCCGGCCACTTGACCACTTTCAGCACGCCCTCGCCCAGCGGCGAGCCCAACTGGATGTCAGAGGCCGCCACGACCACGTCGGTCGTTGCCACCGCTGCCTGCTTGCTGACCCAGCGCGCCGCGACCACCACGGCCAGCGCGCCTATCAGCAAGGACACCACGATCATCACCAGTGCCCGGGTCCCCTTCATTGCCGACCTCTGCTCGTCCTGTTTCGTTGATTCACTGCTGCAACCACAACCACCGGATGACCAGCCAGACCAGCGTGCCGAGGAAGATCGCCACCCCGTAGGGCATGTGCATTTCCCGCGTATCCACTGCCTGCCCGCCACCCTGCGGGCTTTCCTTGCGGTTGCGGCGCATCCGCCACAACCACCACACCGATACCGCACCGCCGGCAAGCATCGTCGCCAGCGTTGCGCAAAATCCGTCGACCGGGCCCAGGAAGGCCCCGACCATGCCCATCAACTTCACGTCACCGGCACCCATCATCTTCAGCAGATGGAAGGGCATCAGCACCAGCATGCCGACGGCGAGACCTGCGGCGGCATGCAGCAAGCCACCGGTTCCGCGGTCGTACAACGCGAAGATCACTGCAACTACGATTCCCGCCACCACCAGCGTGTTGGGGATGCGCAACCGGCGCACATCGCCGACCGCGGCCACACCCGTGAACACCAGCAGCGCGACGGCCTCCGGGAGCGGCGTCATGCAACCCCGATTTCCGCCAGGCGGTACATCAACAACTTCCGGGATTCGACACGCAGGCAGCGATGGTCTCGAACGTACCGGTCACCGACTCGCTGACCGCGAGTACCGCGCCCAGGATCGCCACGGCGATCAGGGACGCCAGCAGCGCGTACTCGATGGCCGTCACGCCTTCTTCACTCGCCAGAAACCTGCGCAACATCGTCAATCCTCCCGAATCCTTCGGCGGCAGGGCCGGGGCGCGTCGCACTCCGGCCCGCCTGACCAGCCAGAGTCGATCAGCCCAGCGCGGTAGCGATGGCGTCGAAGGTGGCGTCGAGGTTGGTACCGACCAGGGTGACGGCACCGATGATGACCACGGCAATCAGGGCGGCGATCAGGCCGTACTCGATGGCGGTAACGCCTTCTTCGCTCTTGATGAAGGACTTGGCGTACTGGATGGCAGCTTTCATGTGTTCGCTCCTGTGACTGGATTCCGGCCTGCGCCGGGTTCGCTTGCGGCATGCCATGCACTGGGGCGTGCATGTGTCCGACACCTAATCTAGGCGTCTTCGTTACGGAATGTACTGATTCGCATCAATAGCGTGAACACGGTCACAGGCGAAGAGCGCGCCATAGCCCTGATATTTCAAGGGGATTTTGCGAAAAGATTGATAATCCGCAATGCGTCCGGCCAACGGCAACGTGCCGGAGGCCAATCGCGGGGGTAGGCGGTCAGACGAGGGGGCGGTCGCCGGCGACGCGCGACGGCAGGCGTATTTCCATGGCCACCGGGCGGTGGTCGGAGAGGGTGCAATCGAGCACCTCGACGCGCTTCACTTCCAGGCCGGGCGTGACGAGGATGTGGTCGATGTGCCGGTCGGGGCGCCAGCTCGGATAGGTGAGCAACGGCTCGGTGATGTCCTGCAGGCCAAGACGCGCCAGCGGCGTGTGGCGCAGGCGCTCCAGCGGCAGGTTGAGGTCGCCCATGATCACCACGTGTTCGTATTTTTCCACCAGCGCGCACACGTAATCGAGCTGGCGGTTGCGCACGCGCTCGCCGAGCGCGAGGTGCAGGCCGACCACCACCAGCGGATGATCGGGATTGCCGTAACGTGCCACCACCGCGCCGCGTCCGGGCGGGCCCGGCAAACGATGATCCTCGATGGTGTGCGGCGCGAAACGGCTGAGCATGCCGTTGCTGAACTGGCCGAGCGCGCCGAGGTTGCGGTTGACCTGCTGGTGCCAGAACGGAAAGTCGGCGCGGCGCGCAATGTGGCGCAACTGGTTGACGAAGCCGCTGCGCAAACTGCCGCCATCCACTTCCTGCAACGCCACCACGTCGAACTCGCGCACCACTTCGGCGATGCGGTCGAGGTTGTAGACGCTACCCGAATGGGTGACGATGTGCCGCCAGCTGTGCGTGACGTACTGGTGGAATTTCTGCGTGCCGATACCGGCCTGGATGTTGAAGCTCAGCAGGCGCAGCGTGCGGTCGTGCGGCAGCGTGCAGGGCGCCGCGTGGCGGCGCCCCATCTCGCCATGACGCCAGGCGAGAAAACGCGAGGAAGGACGGTTATTTTCCGGCACGCGCCGCGCGTTCCTTGCCGAGCAGGAACTCGACGACGGCGAAGGTGCGCTCGCCGTTGGACGGCACCACGTACTTGCCGTTGACCGCCAGCGTGGGCGTGCCCTGGATCATGTATTTCTTCGCCAGCGCACCGGCGTTCTTCACGGCCAGGTTCACGCGCGAGGAGTTCCACGCCGCATCGAACTGCGCCGCCTGCACGCCGTGGCCGGCGAAGAAGGCGCGCAGCGCTTCCTGGCTGTCCAGGCGCTCACGCTTGACGTGCAGCGCGTGGTAAAGCGGCGCGTGCACTTTCTCGAGCACTTTCAGTTCTTCGGCGACGTAGAACGCGCGGCCCAGGGTTTCCCAGCGCGGGCTGAGCACGGCCGGGGTGCGCACGAAGGTGGTGTCGGCGCTCTTGCGCTTCAGCCACGCCTCCAGCGGACGCTCGAGGTCATAGCAGTGCGAGCAGCCGTAGTAGAAGAACTCGCGCACTTCCAGCTGGTTGCCGGTGGAGGTGGGCAGCGGCGTGGCCAATTCGATGTAGTCCTTGCCCGGCGTGAAGCCGGCGGCACCGGCCGGCGCGGGGGCGTAGGGCACGGCCAGCGCTGCCACCGGCAGCAGGCACAGCAGGGCAAGGAACTGGCGACGGATGTTCATGGATGTCCTCGGTCTGATACGGGTACGCGCCGGCCGCGAGGCCAGGTGGCAAGGGATTGGAACACGACCGCCGCCGGCGGTTCCCGGCCGCGGCCCGGAACCGTACTGATTCTAGCGGCAGCGCAGAAACGAAAAAGGCGGCCGTGGCCGCCTTCATCGCTGGAAAACGCCGTCCGGCTTACTGGTACAGGCCGGTCACGAACTGGGACACCGCCTTGATCTCGGCGTCGCTCATGTGCTTGGCCACGCCGCGCATGATGCCTTCCGGATCATTGGCACGGTGGTCGGCACCGATGTCGCCGCGGGCGGCGGCGCGGAAGGCCTTCAGCTGGGCCTCGACGTATTCCGGGTGCTGGCCGCGCAGCGCCGGGAAGCCGGCCAGGTGGTTGCCGCGGCCGGACGGGCCGTGGCAGCCGGTGCAGGCCAGTACGCCCGACTCGAGGTTGCCGCCGCGCCAGACCTTCTCGCCGAGGGCGACCTGGGCCGGGTCAGCGGCATTGGTGGTCGGCTTCTGGGCGGAGAAGTAGGCGGCGATATCGAGGATGTCCTGGTCGGACAGCGGCGCGGCCATGCCCATCATGACCGGGTTGGCGCGGACGCCGCTCTTGAAGTCATGCAACTGCTTGGCGATGTACCGGGCACCCTGACCCGCCAGCTTCGGGTTGACGCTGATGGTGCTGTTGCCATCCATGTTGTGGCAGGCACCGCACACGGCCGCCTTGGCCTGGCCGGCAACGGCGTCGCCCTTCGGGGCGGCGGCCGGGGCAGCGGCTTCCTGGGCCTGGGCCATGCCGATGGCGCCGGCGAGCATCACGAAAGCGAGGGTCTTGATCGGGTTCATCGATGACTTCCGTGCCCCGGCGCAAAGCCGGGGCGGGTTGGGGTTGGGAATGACAGTTGCCGCCGGCTTACTTGCCGGTGGAGAGGTACTGGATCAGCGCCTTGTACTCGGCGTCGGTGCAGTCGTTGCACATGCCCTTGGCCGGCATGGCGTTCAGGCCGTTCTTCACCGACTTCAGCAGGGCGTCCTGGCCCTTGGCCAGGCGCGGCTTCCAGGCCGCGGCATCGCCGACTTTCGGCGCGCCGGCCGCGCCGGTGGCGTGGCAGAAGGTGCAGGACTTGTCGAACTTCGCCTTGATCTTCGGATCAACGGCGTGGGCGGAAACGGAGAGGGACAGCAGGCCGATCAGGGCGGCTACGGCAAACTTCTTCATGACCTGACTCCGGGAAAATGTGAGGAACCCGGCTGTTAGAGGCTTGAAGCCCCCGCGGGTTCCGGGCATGCCCGCTCCGGAAGCATGGATACCGGCAGCGGCGGCGGATTATATCTTCTGTGGGTATTGCTGGCTAGAATCCGCCCCGAGTCGAAAACCCGCCTGCAATCAGGAACCTGTCGCAAATGACCGACACCCCGGACCCGGCGCGCGCCTGTGCCCGCCTGCTGCACGGCAGCCGCTTCCTGACCAGCGCCACCAGCACCCGCGACTGCCCGCCCGACCGCGGCATCGAGGTGGCCTTTGCCGGCCGTTCCAATGCCGGCAAGTCCAGCGCCCTCAACGCCCTGACCCAGCAGGGGTCGCTGGCGCGCACCAGCAAGACCCCCGGGCGCACGCAGCTGATCAATTTCTTCCAGGTGGACGAGCAGCGCCGGCTGGTGGACCTGCCGGGCTATGGCTACGCCAAGGTGTCGGCCAGTACGCGCGAGCGCTGGCAGGAAGGACTGGAGGATTACCTGGAGCACCGCGAGTGCCTGTCCGGCCTGGTGCTGGTGATGGACATCCGCCACCCGCTCACCGACTTCGACACCATGATGCTGGAGTGGTGCATGACGCGCGAACTGCCCGCGCACTGCCTGCTCACCAAGGCCGACAAGCTCAGCCGCGGCGCGACCGCCAATGCGGTGCTGGCGGTGCGCCGGCAGGCAGCACGCTGGCCGGGTACCACGGTGCAGGCGTTCTCCGCCACGGAGAAGACCGGCATCGATGATGCGTGGCGGCTGCTGGCCAGCTGGCTGCAACTCACGCCCTGAACGTAGAGAGGGGGCCATGCCCCCGATTTCTGAAGAGCAAAAGCGTCGGGGGCATGGCCCCCTCTCTACGAAGAGCGAAAAGCGGGCGTCAGGAAGCGGCGGGTTTCTCGCGGCGCAACGCCGCCACCGTCACCACCACCACGCCGATGATCACCGCCGGCAAGGCCACGCTGAACAGCACGCCGCTGTAATCTGCCAGCGCCGGGTGCTGCGTTTCCTTCATCACCAGGTACACCACGTAGGCCACGTAGGCGCCGAGGAACAGCAGGCCGTTGCCGCGCGTGACCTCGTAACCGCTGCGGAACAACGGCAGGCACAGCAGCGCGACCATGATCATCAGCGGGATGTCCACCGCGATCAGGTTGGGCGCGACGGTCAGCGCGCCGCCGGAGGCCAGGCCGGAGAAACCCAGCACCGAGCAGATGTTGAAGATGTTGCTGCCCACCACGTTGCCGATGGCGATGTCACGCTCGCCCTTGAAGGCGGCGACCGTCGAAGTGGCGAGCTCCGGCAACGAGGTGCCGGCGGCGACGATGGTCAGGCCGATGATCACCTCGGACACGCCCAGGCTCTTGGCCATGGCGATGGCGCCGTCCACCATCAATTGCGCGCCGTAGACCAGCGCGGCAACGCCAGCCACGACGAAGAACAGGTTCGCCAGCAACGAATGCTTTTCGTTGCCACCGGCATCGGCGACCTCCTCGGTGTACTCGGCAACGATTGCCGGATCCTTTTCGCGGCGCGCCTCGACGATGAGGAACACCGTGTAGGCGACGATGATCGATGCCAGCAGCAGGCTGTCCCACAGCCCGATCAGGCCGTCCACGCTGAGCGCAAACAGCAGCAGCGAGGCGCCGATCATGATCGGCACGTCCATGCGCACCAGCTGCTGGTGAACCACCAACGGTGCAACGATCGCCGACACGCCAAGGATCAGCAACACGTTGAAGATGTTCGAGCCGACGACGTTCGCCACCGCGATGTCGGTAGCCCCGGAATAGGCCGACGACACGCTCACCGCCAGTTCCGGCGCGCTGGTGCCGAATGCAACGACGGTCAGGCCGACCACCAGCGGCGTGATGCCGGCGGCCAGCGCCAGGCGCGAGGCGCCCTTCACCAGCCAGTCGGCGCCAAGGACGAGGATGGCCAGGCCGGCGACCATGTAACCGATATGCTCAAGCATGATGACTGCTCCTGTTGGGCGGCGGCGATTCTAGCAGCAGGGCGCGTTCAATGGGCCTCGTCCCAGCTGTCGCCCACCCCGGCATCGACCACCAGGTTGACCCGCAACTCGGCGGCCGAGGCCATCAGTTCCTGGACCTTGCCGCGCACCATGCCCACGTGGTGGGCATTCACCTCGAACACCAGTTCGTCGTGCACCTGCATGACCATGCGGGCGTCCACCTTCTCGTTCACCAGCCAGGCATCCACGGCGATCATGGCCCGCTTGATGATGTCGGCGGCGGTGCCCTGCATCGGGGCGTTGATGGCGGTGCGCTCGGCGGCCTGCCGACGCTGCTGGTTGGCCACACGGATCTCGGGGAGATACAGGCGGCGGCCGAACAGCGTTTCCACGTAGCCCTGCTCGCGGGCCTGGGCGCGGGTGTCGTCCATGTAGCGGCGCACGCCCGGGTAGCGCTCGAAATAGGTGTCGATGTAGGCGCGCGCTTCGTGGCGGCTGATGCCCAGCTGGCGCGCCAGCCCGAACTCGCTCATGCCGTAGATCAGCCCGAAGTTGATGGCCTTGGCGTTGCGGCGCTGCAGGTCGGTGACCTGCTCGGGTTTCACGCCGAACACCTCGGCGGCGGTGGCACGGTGGATGTCCATGCCGTGGTGGAAGGCATCGAGCAGGCCGGCGTCACCGGACAGGTGCGCCATGATGCGCAATTCGATCTGCGAGTAGTCGCAGGCGAGGATGCGCATGCCCTCCGGCGCGCGGAAGGCGCGGCGGATGCGACGGCCTTCCTCGGTGCGCACCGGGATGTTCTGCAGGTTGGGATCGGAACTCGACAGCCGCCCGGTGGCGGCCACAGCCTGGTGGTAGGAAGTGTGCACGCGACCGGTATCGCGATCGACCATTTCCGGCAACTTGTCGCAGTAGGTGCTGCGCAGTTTCGCCAGCGAGCGGTGTTCGAGGATGAGGCTCGGCAGCGCGTAATTCTCCGCGGCCAGTTCCTCGAGCACTTCCTCGGACGTGGACGGCGCGCCGCCCGGCGTCTTCTTGGTGACCGGCAGGCCGAGCTTGTCGAACAGGATCTCGCCGAGCTGCTTGGGCGAACCCAGGTTGAACGGCTGGCCGGCGGCCTCGTAGGCCTGCTGCTCGAGTTCCGACAGGCGCTTGGCCAGCTCTGCGCTCTGCGCGCGCAGCATGTGCGGGTCCACGAATGCGCCGGTGCGCTCCATGCGCGACAGCACCGGCACCAGCGGCATCTCGATGTCGGTGAGCACCGTCGCCAGCGGGGGGGTCGCGGTGAGTTGCGGCCACAGCACCTGGTGCAGGCGCAAGGTGACGTCGGCGTCTTCCGCGGAATACTCCGCGGCCTTCTCCACTTCCACCTGGTTGAAGGTGAGCTGCTTCGCGCCCTTGCCGGCAATGTCCTCGAAGCCGATGCTGCGGTGGCCGAGGTACTTCAGCGACAGGCTGTCCATGTCGTGACGGGTGGCGGTGGAATCCAGCACGTAGGATTCCAGCATGGTGTCGAAAGCCACGCCGCGCAGGGTGATGTCGTAATTGCCCAGCACATTCATGTCGTACTTGATGTGCTGGCCGACCTTGCGGTGCTCTTCGCTTTCCAGCAGCGGCTTGAGTTGCGCCAGCGCCTTCTTGCGATCGAGCTGGTCGGGCGCGCCGGGATAGTCGTGCGCCAGCGGCAGGTAGGCGGCCTCACCGGGCGCCACCGCAAACGACACGCCGACGATTTCCGCCTGCATGTAATCGAGGCTGGTGGTCTCGGTGTCGAAGGCGAACAGCTCGGCCTTCTGCAGTTTTTCCACCCAGCGGTCGAGCGCGGCCTGGTCGACGATGGTCTCGTAGGCAGAACGATCGATGTCGCCGGCCGGCGTGCTGACGTTTTCCTCCGGCGCGGCGGCGAGCTGCTCGTCCAGCCATTGGCGGAATTCCAGCTCGCGCCACAACTCGATGAGTGCGTCACGGTCGGGTTCGCGCGGCACCAGGTCATCGACGGTCTCGGCGAGCTTGACGTCGGTGTGGATGGTGGCCAGCTGCTTCGACAGGAAGGCGATGTCGCGCTGCGGCTCCAGCTTGGGCGCCAGCTGCCTGGCGCCGCGGAACGACAGTTCGGCAATCTTCGGCAGGTTGGCGTAGATTTCTTCCACGCCGCCGAGGCCGGCGACCAGTGCCAGCGCGGTCTTCTCGCCGATGCCTTCCACGCCGGGGATGTTGTCGGAGGCGTCGCCCATCAGCGCCAGGTAATCGATGACGCGCTCCGGCGGGATGCCGTACTTGGCGATCACGCCTTCGCGGTCGAGGCGCGTGTTGGTCATGGTGTTGATCAGCGTGATGTCGTCGTCGACCAGCTGCGCCATGTCCTTGTCGCCGGTGGAGATCACCGTCTTCATGCCGCGGCGCTTGGCGTGCATGGCCAGCGTGCCGATCACGTCGTCGGCTTCCACGCCGGATTCCACGATCAGCGGCAGCCCCATGGCGCGGATCGCCGCCTTGAGCGGCTCGACCTGCGCGCGCAGGTCGTCGGGCATGGGCGGGCGGTGCGACTTGTACTCGGCGAACAGCTCGTCGCGGAAGGTCTTGCCCGGCGCGTCGAACACCACGGCGATGTGCGTGGGGCGGAACTCCTTGACCAGGCTGCGCAGCATGTTGAGCACGCCCTTGACTGCGCCGGTGGGCTGCCCCTTGGAGTTGTTCAGCGGCGGCAGCGCGTGGAAGGCGCGGTACAGGTAGGAGGAACCGTCCACCAGTACCAGCGGGCGCGGGGCGTCGTCGGCGTCGTGCTTCCTTGCGCTCATGCGTGCAGCGCCTTGCGCACCAGTGCGCAGGTTTCGTCCATGGCCGCGCGTGCCGGCGGCACCACGCCCACCATGGTCACCCAAGCATGGGTGAGGTCGTTGTGGCGCACCAGCGTGACGGGCACGCCGGCGGCCTGCAGTTTTTCGGCGTAGGCCACGCCCTCGTCGTGCAGCGGGTCGAAGCCGGCCACGGTCACGATGGCCGGCGGGAGGTTGGCGTGGTTGCCGGCGAGCAGCGGCGAGCCGAGCGGATTCTTGCGGTCTTCGTCGCTGCGCACGTAATGGTTGGCGAACCACTGGATCAATGGCTTGGTGAGACCGAAACCGACACCCAGCGCGGTGATCGACGGGCTCACCAGTCGCAAGTCCACCACCGGGTAGATGAGGCACTGCAATTTCGGCGGCGGCAGGCCACGGTCGCGCGCCGCCATCGCCACCACCGCCGACAGGTTGCCGCCGGCGGAATCGCCCATCACCGCGACGCGCGCCGGATCGATGCTCAGCGTCTGCGCGTTGTCGAGCACCCAGCGATACGCGGCGATGGCATCCTCGGCAGCAGCCGGGAACTTGTGCTCGGGCGCGCAACGGTACTCCACGTTGACCAGGCGGCAGCCGGCCTGCGTGGCAACGTAGCGCACGGTGCGGTCGTAGTTGTCGATGTCGCCGACCACGTGGCCGCCACCGTGGAAATACACGATGGCCGGCGAGCGCGCCGGCAGGCCCGGCGGCGCGTAGCAGCGCACACGGATGCGGCCGCCGTCGACGACTACCGCTTCATCGCGCACGCCCGCCATCGGCAGCTCGTCCGGCTCGGCCAGCGCGATCACCTGCGTGTAGGCCTGCCGCGCGCGCGGCGGCGGCAGCACTTCCAGGCCCGGACGGTTGCGGTTGGCGAACATCATGGCCTGGAACAGCGGGTGCAGCGTGCGGCCGGCGTGGGTCACCGGCTTGCCGCCGCCGAGGCGGACCAGCACGGCGGCAGGCAGGCGGGCCAGCACGTGCTGGAGGGCGAAACGTTCGATCTTCTGGCGCAACATCGGCGGCATTCCGTGGCAGGCCGGGGCAAGCCCGGCGGGGAACGGGACGGGAACGGAAAAGTGTGCCGCGATGTTAGCCGGTTATGCGCCTCGCGGGGGAACCGGCAGGGTGTTGCCGGCCTGGCGGGCACGGCGCCGGCCGGCGTCCAGTTCCTTCCACAGGTAATAGGTGTACTTCTGGCAGTCGATCTCGATGGTGTGGCGCTTGCTGTCGGTGAACTTCGCCTTCATGGCCTCGTGCTCGGCGACCATGTCGCGCGCCATGCGCTCGGCCGTCGGCAGGTGGTAGTCACCGGTGAGGTAGGCGGCCATCACCTTCGACTGCTCCTCGGCAATGGGCATCATCGCGCACAGCGGCTGCACCAGTCCCAGGAACATCAGGTCAGGGTGCTGCGGATCGAAGATGCGCTGGTAGAGCGCGATGTCGTTGTCCTTCGCGGCAATGAAGTGCTGGTCGAAGAACGGGAAACTGATCCGGTAACCGGTGCAGTAGATCAGCGCGTCGGCGTCCACCTGCGTGCCGTCGGCGAAGTGCACGGTCTTGCCGTCCAGGCGCGTGATGTTCGGCCTGGGGATCACGTCGCCGCTGCCCATGCGGATGTGGATCTCGTTGGAGATGGTCGGGTGCGTGTGGCCGAAGGTGTGCTTCGGCTTCGGCAGCCCGTAATCCCACGGTTCGCCCACGCGCGAACGGATCAGCCAGTGGTACAGGGGCAGCATGACCGCCTCGACGATCCGCTCGGGGATGAACGTGCGCACGAAGCGCTCGATGAGCGAGGGCTTTTCGCTGGGGTGGCGCAGGATCTCGTCCAGCGGCCGGCTGCCGAGGTACTTCGGGTAGATGAAGCCGCCGGAGCGCGTGGACAGGTAGACCTTGCGCGCGTTGGATTTCTGGCCGAGTTCGCAGGCGATGTCCATCGCGGAGTTGCCGAAACCGATCACCACCACCGTCTTGTCGCGCAGGTCGTGCGGCTCGGTCGGGTCGATGTAATGGTGCGAATGGAGCTTGATGCCGGTGTATTCGCCGGGGAAATCCGGGTTCGGCCACTGCGGGTCCCAGTGGTGGCCGTTGGCGACCACCAGCGCGTCGTACTCGCGCGTCTCGCCGGTGGACAGCGTGACGCGCCAGCCGCCGCCGGCGCGCTTCTCGCAACGCTCCACCTTTGTGCGGAAGGTGATGGTGTCACGCAGCTTGTGGTGGTCCACGTAGTCGCTGAAGTACTGCGCGATTTCCGCGTGGCTGGGGAAATCCGGCAGTGACTCCGGCATGGGGAAGTCCTGGTACTCCATGCGCCGGCGCGAGGTGTTGATGTGCAGCGAGCGGTAGGCGCTGGACATGCCGTTGTCGTTGCGGAACACCCACATGCCGCCGACCTGGCTGGACGCCTCGAAGCAGTCGTAGGGAATGCCGTGGTCGCGGAAGGTCTTGCAGCAGACGATGCCGCTGGAGCCGGCGCCGATGATGCACACCTTGGGCAGGCGGTGGCCGGTGCTGCCGGTGACGGACGGCAGGGGGGCGGGGGCGTTCATGCGGGCGGCTCCTGTCCTTGTTGTTGTGGGATGCCGGGAACCTGAACGTGCCACGCGATGACCGGGCGGTCAATTGCTACACTGGCCGCATGTCTGCCTACCGCGAACTCTCGCCCGACGACCTGGAACGCGTCCGCCGCATGGCGGGTGCCACGGCGCTGCGCGACTGCCGGCCGATCACCGCCGGTATCGAGAATTCCAACTGGTTCGTCACCCTCGAGCACGACGGGCGCGAGCACGCGTTCGTGCTGACCCTGGTGGAGGCAGTGACGCCCGAGGAACTGCCGTTCTTCATCGCGCTGACCGACACGCTGGCCGAGGCCGACCTGCCGGTGCCCATGGCCTTGCGCCTGGCCGACGGTGCACGCCAGTTCCAGTTGCATGACCGTCCGGCGCTGCTGGTGCCGCGGCTGCCGGGCACGCACGTGGATCGTCCGTCATCCGGCGCGTGTCGGGCGGTGGGGGCGATGCTCGCGCAGTTGCACGACGCCGCGCGCCGCTGCCCGCTCGGCCGCGAGCAACCCGACCATCGCTGGTGGCCGACGGCGTTTGCCTACGTGGCACCGCACCTGCCGCGCGACGCGCATGACGAGCTGGCCGCGGCGCTGCTGGCCGGCTCACGCACGTTCGCCGCCTGCCACCTGCTGCCGCACGGGCTGGTGCACGGCGACCTGTTCCGCGACAACGTGCTGGTGCAGCACGATGAAGTGACCGGCGTGCTGGATTTCTTCCATGCCACGCATGACCTGCTGGCCTGGGACATCGCGATCGCGCTCAATGACTGGGCGGTGATCGATGGCACGCCGCGCGCGGAACTCGCGCAGGCATTCATCGATGGCTACCAGACGGTACGTACGCTGTCGGCGGCTGAGCAGGCGGCGTTGCCGGCGCTGCGCCGCGCGGCGGCGGCGCGTTTCTGGCTGTCGCGACTGGTGGCGGCGGAGAAGCAGGCGGGAATGGACGGCGCCGTGCAGCGCAAGGATCCCGCCGAAATGCGCGCGTTGCTGCGCGCCCTCAGCGGCGGGTGACCAGGCAGCCGTAGAGGGTGTCGGCCAGGTGGGTGAGCGCCAGCGTGTAGCTGTCGCGCGCCAGCGTGATGCCGGACAGCATCGGGTCGATCACCACCAGGTTGCCGCGCGCGTTTGCAAACAGGCGCACGGCCACGCCCTGCTCGAAACCCGGCTCGCCGATCATGCAGGCGATCTTCTCGCTGGCAACGCGTTGCGTCAGTTCGGCGACGCGGCGCGCCGAGGCCGGCACTTCCGGATCGGTGACCACGGCGCTGACGTTGACCAGGCCGATCTCGTCCAGCAGGTAGCCGTAGGCGTCATGCGCCACCAGCAGCGGGATGTCCTTGACCGGCGCGAAGCGCGTGGCCTGGCGGCTGCGATAGCGCTGCATTTCCGCGTCGAAATGCTCCGCGGCCAGGGTGTTGCCCAGGCGCGCACCGAGGGCGCGCGCCAGCACCGCGGCATTGCGCGTGGACAGCCACAGGTGCGGATCGCGCCCGTGCTTGCGCGTGTCGGCGGGATCCAGGCGCAGGTCGCGCAACACCACGCCGGGCAGTTTCGACAGGGTGATCACCGTCTGGCCGGCGCGCGGGCTCTTCAGCAGCGCGGCCAGGTAGGGTTCGGCCTCCGGGCCGGACCACACCACGATGTCGGCGCTGGCGATGGTTTCGGCATCGCGGGCGGTGAGCTGGTAGTCGTGGGTGCTGGCCGAGGTCGGTACCAGCAGCTTCACCTCGGTATCCGGGCGGGCGACCGCCATCGACACCATGGCCAGCGGCTGGATGCTGGCGACGACCCGGGTACCCGCCTCGACCGGCAGCGACAGGGCGGCAAGGAGCAGCAGGGCGACGAGGCGCGTCATGGGCAGGACCGGGTATCAGCAACAGGGGGAAGCGATGTTATAGTGTAACGTCGCAAAAAACAGCCCCGGCCCATGCATTCCTTCCAGCCCCTGAGCGAGCACGACCCCTTTGCCTGCAGCGCCCATGACCACCGGCGCTGCCAGCACGACGCCCTTGCCGCCGCCGAAGACGCCTGCCGCCGCGAGGGCGTGCGCCTGACCCCCATCCGCAAGCGGGTGCTGGAACTGGTCTGGGCTAGCCACCAGCCGGTGGGCGCCTATGCGCTGCTGGAGCAGCTGGCCGTGGACGGCCACCGGCCGGCACCACCCACCGTGTACCGGGCGCTGGAATTCCTGCTCGAGCAGGGCCTGGTGCACCGCATCGACAGCCTCAACGCCTTCGTGGGCTGCACGCACCCCGGCGAGCGGCATCGCAGCCTGTTCCTGATCTGCCGCGCCTGCGGACGCGCCCAGGAACTTGCGGCGGCGCCGATCGAACAGGTCATCACGACAGAAGCGCAGCGCCACGGCTTCGCGCTGGAAAAGCTGACGCTGGAAGCGGTCGGGCTTTGCCACAGCTGCAGCGGCAGCTGAGGCACGGGTCTTCAGGCGCCGGGATTCGCGCTGGCGATGCTGGAAACGCGCAACGTCGATTCCAGCCACTTGCGGATGCGGTTGGCGTCGCCCACGCGGGTCATCTTCCCCACCGAATCCATCAGCACGAAGATCACCGGCATCTCGCCGATGCGCGCCTGCATGACCAGACAACGGCCGGCCTCGTTGATGAAGCCGGTCTTGGTGAGGTCGATGGCCCATTCCGGGCTCTTCACCAGCGGGTTGGTATTGCGGAACACCTGCAACTGGCGACCCACCTTCACGGTGTGCTGCTGGGTGGTCGAATACTGGCGAATGACGTCGTAGCGGTCGGCGGCCTTCACCAGGCGCACCAGGTCTACCGGCGAGGCGCGGTTGTCGCTGGACAGGCCGGTGCCATCGACGAAGTGCGAGTGGGTCATGCCCAGCTCGGCGGCCTTGCGGTTCATGGCAAGGACGGCCGCCTTGCGGCCACCCGGGAAACTGCCGGCCAGCGCGGAGGCAGCGCGGTTCTCCGAGGCCATCAGCGCCAACAGCAGCAGGTCGGCACGCGACATGCGGGTTCCGACAAGCAGGCGAGAATGGGTGTTCTTCAGGCGGTCGACGTCGTCGGCGGTGACGCTGACCTCCTCGTCGAGCGGCAGGCCGGCATCCAGCACCACCATGGCCGTCATCAGCTTGGTGATGGAGGCGATGGGCATGTCGCGGTCGATGTTCTTGCGGTACAGCACCTCGCCGTTGTCGGCGCGCACGACGAGCGCGGAGCGCGACTTGAGCTGCACGGGCGCGCGACGGGCGTATTCGCCGGCCGTGACCACCGGCGTGAAGGTGCGGTCGCTGACGGGCGCAGCGGACAGGCCCGGCACCGGGGCAACGGCGCTGGTCGCCATGGCCGCCACCGATGGAACGCCACGCTCGACTGCGCCGGTCAGGCCGGCGGCCACCGCGGCCGGGCCGACGACGACTGCCGCGAGGAACGCGGTAACTTTAAGAATGCTTCGCATGTGCTTGTCTGCAAAACAAATTAACCCGCCGGTGCGGGCTGCCATGGGAGCGTTATACCATAGCCGACCCGCCAAACCATCCGGGACTGTCACAAACCCGCCATGCGGCTCGTCACACTGACCGGCGTCGGCCTTGCCTACGGCGGACGCCAGGTGCTCTCGGGGATCGACCTCGCCCTCGACAGCGGCCACATCACCACCCTGGTCGGCCCCAACGGCTCCGGCAAGACCTCGCTCAGCCGGATGGTGCTGGGCCTGCTGACCCCGGCGCAGGGCCGGGTGGAACGCGCCGGCGGCCTGGTCACCGGCTACATGCCGCAGAAGCTGGCCATCGACCCGACCCTGCCGCTGAGCGCGCTGCGCTTCGTGACCCTGGCCGGGGTGGACCGCCGTACTGCCCTCGGCGCCCTGGCGCGTACCGGTGCCTCCACCCTCGCCGACGCGCCGGTCGCGACGCTGTCCGGCGGCGAGTTCCAGCGCGTGCTGCTGGCACGCGCCATCGTGCGCAAGCCGCAACTGCTGGTACTCGACGAGCCGGCGCAGGGCGTGGACATCGCCGGACAGGATGCGTTGTACGGACTGGTCGGCGAGTTGCGTGACGAAACCGGCTGCGGCGTATTGATGGTGTCGCACGACCTGCACCTCGTCATGGCCGAGAGCGACAGCGTGGTGTGCATCAACCACCACGTGTGCTGCTCGGGCACGCCGGACGCGGTGAGCGCGCACCCGGAATTCGTTGCCCTGTTCGGCGAACTCAAGCCGGTCACCCGCAAGCCGCACGTGGCGGTGTACACGCACCACCACGACCATGAACACGAACTCGACGGCGCCGTGCACGTGCACGGGCCGCATTGCGCGGGCAAGCACTGATGCTGGATCTGTTCCTGCCACCGCTGGTGGCCGGCCTCGCCATCGCCGCCGCCGCCGGCCCGCTGGGCTGCTTCCTGGTGTGGCGGCGCATGGCGTTCTTCGGCGACACGCTGGCGCACGGCGCGCTGCTGGGCATCGCACTGGGCTCGCTGGCTAATGTCGAGCCGGCGCTGGCCATCCTCGTCACCTGCGTGCTGCTGGCCGCGGGGCTGGCGTGGCTGTCGCGCGGGCGCGACCTCGGCAACGACACGCTGCTGGGCGTGCTTGCGCACACCGCGCTGGCTTTCGGGGTGATCGCGGTGACGCTGGTCGACGGCCTGCGGCCGTCGCTGCTGGCGTGGCTTTTCGGCGACCTGCTGGCGGTGGATGGCAGCGACGCGGCAATCATCGCCATCGGTGCGGTGCTCGCGCTCGGCCTGCTGGCACTGGCGTGGCGCCGCCTGCTGGCGGCCACCGTCGATGACGACATCGCCCGCGTGGAAGGCATCGATACGGCGCGCACGCGCCTGCTGCTGGTGATCGCGCTGGCCATCGTGGTGGCGTTGTCGATGCAGGTGGTGGGCTTGTTGCTGGTGACGGCGCTGTTGCTGGTGCCGGCCGCCGCGGCGCGCCGCCACGCGCGCGACCCCGAGCCGATGGCGATCATCGCCGCGCTGATCGGCATGGTCAGCGTGGCCGGCGGGATGGCGACCAGCTGGTTCGCGGACGTGCCGGCCGGGCCGGCGATCGTCGCGGTGGCGGCGGTGATTTTCTTCGTAACGAGGTTGCTGCCGGCGCGCTCCTGAAGCACGCGCTCAGCGCGGCTGCCACTTCACCGGTTGCGCGCTTTCCGCCGCCGCAGCTTCGTCGGGATCGACGTAACCTTCGGTGAGATCCTGCGTGTAACCGCAGGCCAGGCATTCCAGCCAGATCGCGCCGTTGGCATCCTCGCAACGGCGCACCTTGTCCATGGCCTTGCAGTGCGGGCAGGCGGTGCCGGCGAAGAACTGCTTTTTCACGGGTTCACCGCGCATTACCGGGGCCCTCTCTCCAGGAAGAGCATCGGGGGCATGGCCCCCTCTCTACAGTCAGGCGACCTCGATGCCGGAGTGACGCAGCAGCGCGTCCACGCTCGGTTCGCGGCCGCGGAAGCGGCGGAACAGGTCCATGGCCTCCTCGGAACCGCCGCGCTCGAGGATCGCCGCGCGGAAATCGGCGCCGGCCTTCGCACTGAAGATGCCTTCTTCCTCGAAGCGCGAGAACGCGTCGGCGGACAGCACTTCGGCCCACTTGTAGCTGTAGTAGCCGGCCGCGTAGCCGCCGGCAAAGATGTGGCTGAAGCCGTGCTGGAAACGATTGAACGCCGGCGGCTTCATCACCGCCACCTCGTCGCGCACCTCGTCGAGCACCTTCTGGATGTCCACGCCTCGGCCCGGCACGAACTCGCGGTGCAGGCGCATGTCGAACACCGAGAACTCGATCTGGCGCACCATCATCATCGCCGACTGGAAGTTCTTCGCGGCCAGCATCTTCTTCAGCATGTCATCCGGCAGCGGCGCACCGGTCTGGTAGTGCCCGGCAATCAGCGCCAGCGCTTCCGGTTCCCAGCACCAGTTCTCCATGAACTGGCTGGGCAACTCCACCGCGTCCCAGGCCACGCCGGAAATGCCCGACACGCCGCGCGCGTCCACGCGCGTGAGCATGTGGTGCAGGCCATGGCCGAACTCGTGGAACATGGTGGTGACTTCATCGTGGGTCAGCAGCGCCGGGTCATCGCCCACCGGCGGCGTGAAGTTGCACACCAGGTAGGCCACCGGCCTCTGCAGCGAGCCGTCGCGACGGCGCCAGCGCGCCAGGCAGTCGTCCATCCACGCACCGCCGCGCTTGTTCTGCCGCGCGTAGAGGTCCACGTAGAAGCCGGCGATGACTTCGCCCTGGGCGTCGAGCACGTCGAAGTACTTGGCGTCCGGGTGCCACAATTCGACGTCATTGCGTTCGCGTACCGACACGCCGAACAGTCGCTTCGCCACCTCGAACATGCCGGCCAGCACCTTCGGTGCCGGGAAGTAGGGGCGCAGCTCTTCCTGCGAGATCGAATACTTCGCCTGCTGCAGCTTCTCGCCGACGTAAGACGCATCCCACGAACGGAAATCCTCGATGCCGCAGGTGCTCTTCGCGAACGCCTTCAGCTCGTCGAACTCGCGGCGCGCGGCCGGCAGCGCCTTGCGGCCGAGATCACGCAGGAAGCCCAGCACCTGGTCGCTGGACTCGGCCATCTTGGTGGCCAGCGACAGCTCGGCAAAGTTCGCGTAGCCAAGCAGCTGCGCCTCTTCGTGGCGCAGCGCCAGGATCTCGTTCATCAGCGCACTGTTGTCGAACTGGCCGGCATGCGGTCCCTGGTCGGAGGCGCGCGTGCAATAGGCGGTGTAGAGCTCTTCGCGCAGGGCGCGATCGTCGGCGTAGGTGATCACCGCGTAGTAGCTGGGGAAGTCCAGCGTGAGCACGAAACCCTCGAGGCCACGCTGCTGCGCCGCCTGGCGCGCCTGCGCCAGCGCCGATTCCGGCAGCCCCTGCAACTGCGCGACGTCGGTGACGTGCTTGTGCCAGGCGTTGGTGGCGTCCAGCACGTTGTCGCTGTACTGGCTGGTGATCTCCGCCAGCCGCGACTGGATCTCCGCGAAGCGCTGCTGCTGGTCCTTCGGCAGGTCGATGCCGGACAGGCGGAAGTCGCGCAGGGCGTTGTCGATCACCTTGCGCTGCGCGGTGTCTAGGCGCTCGTACCCGGTGTTCTTCAGCTGCACGTAGGCGTTGAACAAGTCGCGGTTCTGGCCGATCTCGGTGGCAAAATCCGACAGCTTCGGCAGGCAGGCGTTGTAGGCCTTGCGCAGCGCCTCGTTGTTCACCACCGCGTTCAGGTGCGAGGCCGGGTCGAAGGCGCGGTCGAGGCGGTCCTCGGCCTCGTCCAGCACGGCGACCAGGTTGTCGTACGTGTACGGCCCGCCGCTGGCCAGCACCTCGGCGATCTTCGCGCGGTTGTGGGCGATCAGTTCGTCCACCGCCGCCTCCACGTGCTCGGGGCGGATGGCGGAGAAGGGCGGCAGGCCGGTGTAGGTGGTCAGCGGGTTGCTCATGGCGACGCGGGCGTCCGGTTCATTTCGGGGGATTCGTACCAGTATATGGGGCCGCTCGTGGCAAAATCACGCCGCCACCACCCCGCTGCCGGCTATGGACTCGATAGCCGGAGCCTTCACGAGGATTTGCCATGACCGTCCGCAGCTACCAGGGCATGACCCCGAAACTCGGCGAGCGCGCGTTCGTCGACCCCACCGCCGTGGTGATCGGCGACGTGGAACTGGGCGAGGACGCCTCGGTGTGGCCGTTCACGGTGATCCGCGGCGACATGCACCGCATCCGCATCGGCGCGCGCTCCAGCATCCAGGACGGCGCCGTGGTGCACATCACCCACGCCAGCGACTACAACCCGGGCGGCTGGCCGACCACCATCGGCGACGACGTGACCGTGGGCCACCAGGCGATGCTGCACGGCTGCACCATCGGCAACCGCGTGCTGATCGGCATGAAGGCGATGGTGATGGACGGCGCGGTGATCGAGGACGAGGTGATCATCGCCGCCGGCGCGGTGGTGCCGCCTGGCAAGCGCTGCGAGAGCGGCTACGTGTACATGGGCTCGCCGGCCAAGCAGCAGCGACCGATCACCGAGAAGGAGCGCTCCTTCTTCCGCTACACCGCCGCCAACTACGCCAAGCTCAAGGACAAGCACCTGGCGGAAGGCTGGACCGAGTGAGCTTTTCGTAGAGAGGGGGGCATGGCCCCCTCTCTACATCAGAGAGTGCGCAGGGCGGCGATGACGGGCGCAGTGTCAGGGCGCTTGCCGCGCCAGACGAAGTACGCCTCGGCGGCCTGCTCGACCAGCATGCCCAGGCCATCGGCGCACACCGCGGCGCCGCGCTCGCGCGCCCAGCGCAGGAACACGGTTTCGCTGCGGCCGTACATCATGTCGTAGCAGCGCGTCTGCGCACCGATCACCCCGGCCGGGATTTTCGGCACTTCGCCGCCCAGGCTGGCGGACGAGCCGTTGATCACCACGTCGAACGGGTGCTCGTCGACCAGCGCATCCAGGCCGCCGCCGCTGATGGCGCCGTCACCGGCAAACAGCTCCGCCAGCCTGGCGGCCTTGTCGGCGGTGCGATTGGCGACCACCAGCAGCTTCGGCTGCTCGGCGAGCATCGGCGTGAGCACGCCGCGCACCGCGCCACCGGCGCCGATCACCAGCACGCGCTGCCCACGCAAGGGCCAGCCCAGGTTGTGGGTGAGGTCGCGCACCAGGCCCACGCCGTCGGTGTTGTCACCGGTGAGCCAGCCGTCTTCCTCGACGGTGACGGTGTTCACCGCGCCGGCCTTCTCGGCGCGCGCGGTGCGCCGGCGCGCCATGCGCCAGGCTTCTTCCTTGAACGGCACCGTCACGTTGAAGCCGCGGCCGCCGTGGCGCACGAAGGTGCGCACGCTGCCGGGGAAATCGTTGACCGGCGCGAGGATGCGCTCGTAGCTGATGTCGTCGCCGAACTGGTCGGCGAACATGCCGTGGATCTGCGGCGACTTCGAGTGCGCGACCGGGTTGCCGAACACCGCGTACATGTCGCTCATCACGCGCCCCCGTTGGCCCAGTCGCGCGGCACCAGGTAGCGCTCGTACAGCGCGGCCTCCGGCGTGCCGGCTTCCGGTTTCCAGTCGTAGTCCCAGCGCACCAGCGGCGGCAGCGACATCAGGATGGACTCGGTGCGACCACCGCTCTGCAGGCCGAAGATGGTGCCACGGTCGTAGACCAGGTTGAATTCCACGTAACGGCCGCGGCGATACACCTGGAAGTTGCGCTCGCGCTCGCCGTACGGTGTGTCCTTGCGACGCGCCACCACCGGGCGATAGGCCTCGATGTAGGCATCGCCGACGCTGCGCAGGAAGGCGAAGGCCTGCTCGAAGCCGCCCACCGAGTAGTCGTCGAAGAACAGGCCGCCGATGCCGCGCGGCTCGTTGCGGTGCTTGAGGAAGAAGTAGTCGTCGCACCACTTCTTGAAGCGCGGGTAAGTCTCGCTGCCGAACGGCGCGCAGGCGTCGCGCGCGGTACGGTGCCAGTGCACGCAGTCCTCGTCGAAGCCGTAGTAGGGCGTCATGTCGAAGCCGCCGCCGAACCACCACACCGGCGCCTCGCCGGGTTTTTCGGCCACGAACAGCCGCACGTTGGCGTGCGAGGTGGGCACGTACGGATTGCGCGGGTGGATGACCAGCGACACGCCCATGGCCTGCCACTTGCGACCGGCCACTTCCGGGCGGTGCGCGGTGGCCGACGGCGGCAACTGGTCGCCGAAGACGTGCGAGAAGCCCACGCCGCCTTTCTCGAACACGGCACCGTCGGCCATGATGCGCGTGCGCCCGCCACCGCCGGCGTCGCGCGTCCAGTTGTCCTCGCGGAAGCGGGCGTGGCCGTCCTCGGCTTCCAGGGCGGCGCAGATGCGGTCCTGCAGGCCGAGCAGGTACTGCTTCACGGCGGCGGTGTCGATGGCGCTCATGGGGGAAACCTGTGCGGCTGGCCGGGGCGGGCAGTATATCGGCAGGTACCCCGGGCGGGCAGGTGGCCCGCCGCTACCAGTCGATGTTCGGGCGGAACACCAGGGTCACTTCGTCGATCGAGGGGTCGGCCAGCGCGCCGCTGTACTTGCTGTCTTCCTCGAAGATCACGCCCACATCCAGTGCCATGGCGATGCGCCAGCGGCGGATGGGCAGCTTTTTCCCGAAGATGATCTCCTGGCGCATGAAGTCGGCGTCGTCACGCGCGACCTCGGTGACCAGCTCGATGGTGGAGTTGTTGAGGAAGCCCAGGAACGGGCGGCGGAAGTCGAGATTGCTGCGGCGAAAGCCCACGTAGGCCACGTCGCGGATATCCGGGTTGCCGTGGTTCTTCACGCCGACGCGGAAGCTCCAGCTGAGTTGCTCGTCGCGGAATTCACGCTCGCCCTTGAGTTTCCACTCGAGTTCCCACCAGGTGTCATCGATCAGCACGTTGTCGCGGATGTGCTTGCGGCCGGTGGACACCAGGTAGCCCATGTAGCCGCGATTGGAGCGACGCGCCCGGTCGCCGTCGCGGGTGAAGGTCATTTCGCTGCCAACGAAGGCCGACACCGCCCACGGCTCCTGGAAGCCGGCGGTCAGGCCTTCGATGAGGTTGAGCTCGTTGGGGCCTGCCTCGCCGATGACGAAGTCGTCGTAGACGTCCGGGTGGTGCTTCTTCAACCAGGTGCCGGCGGCAGGGGCGGGATAGAGGCTGGCCTCGAACATCAGGATGCGCGGGCGCAGCGACTCGCGGAACAAGGTGCGATACACCTCCAGTTCGCGCAACGTGCCGCCTTCGGGCACCGGCCGCCGGTCCAGCGGCAGGGCGACCGAAGCGTTCGTGTAATAGGCATCCAGCTCCCAGGCGACTTCGACGCCCTCACCGCCGGCGACCTGCCCCTTCATGAGCGGATGCGGGGAGTCCGCCGCTGCCGGCGTGGCCGATGCGACGGGCGCGGCATCGACGGCATCGGCGGCCGTTGCCCACGTGCACGCCAGGCACAGCAGCAGGCAGCAGAGGCGGTGGACGACTGGGGCAGGCACTGGCGACGACTCCCGGACAATTGCCGGCGAGTGTGCAAACCGCGTGCCGGCAAAGCAAGCGCGCGGCGGCGATGCCTAGGCCGCCGGTTGCCACAAGCCGCCCGGCAACGCGTGCAGGCGACCGCCGATCGCCAGCGCCGACAGCAGCGAGGTCACGGTGGGCGCCGGCAACCCGGTCTGCGCCACCAGCTGGTCCACGGTGCTGCCGGCCGGCGACACCGCCGACAGCAGGCGGCTTTCGTCCTCGGACAACGGCATGGCCAACGGCAGCGGCAACGTGGTCGCGGACGGACCCGTGGCCTGCCGGCGCGGCAGCGCGAAATGCCCCAGCGCTTCCACCAGCTGTGCACTGGTTTCGACCAGCGTTGCCCCTTCGCGGATCAACTGGTGGCAGCCGCGTGACAGCGGCGAGTGGATGCTGCCGGGAATGGCGAATACCTCGCGGCCCTGCTCGGCGGCGAAGCGCGCGGTGATCAAGGATCCGGAATCGGGCGCGGCCTCGACCACCAGCACCCCGAGCACCAGGCCGCTGATGATGCGGTTGCGTTGCGGGAAGTGCGCGGGCATCGGCTCGGTACCCGCTGGCAGTTCGCTGACCAGGCAGCCGCGCGCGCGGATGCGCCCGGCCAGCGCCGCGTGGCGGCGCGGGTAGACGCGATCCAGGCCGCAGCCGAGCACCGCCACGGTGTCACCGCCGGCCGCCAGCGCACCTTCATGCGCCATTGCATCCACGCCCATGGCCATGCCGCTGGTAATCACGAAGCCGGCAGCAGCAAGATCGGCGGCGAACGCGCGCGCATTGGCCAGGCCGGCGGGACTGGCGTGGCGACTGCCGACGATGGCCACCTGCGGTCGCTCCAGCACGCGGCTGTCGCCGCGGCAGAACAACAGCGGCGGCGCATCGGCGATTTCGGCAAGCAGCGGCGGATAGCCGGGCGCATCGGCGGCCAGCACGCACGCAGCTTCCTCGCGCAGGAAGGCAACATCCGGCGCAATCAACGCGCGCCAGTCAGCGCCACCGGCGCACAACGGCGCGAGCAACTCTCGCACCGCCGGCGGCAGCCTGGCGTGCGCGGCCAGCGCCGCTTCCACCGATGGCACCTGCGCCAGCAGGCGGCGCAATACGCGCGGATTGCCCTCGTGCGAGCGCAGCAACGCGAGCCGCAACCCGAGTTCCCGCGCGGGAAAATCGTCCATGACAGTTCCTCGTCCGTGGCGCGGCAACCGTGCGCGCGCAAACAAAAAGGCCGCCGGTGGTTGCCCACCGGCGGCCCATTATGCGCAACGGGTGCTTATTCGATGTCGATGCGCGGCTGCTGCAGCAGGTCGCCACGCTTGATCGGCCGCGTGGAGCGGGTCACCAGCGCGTAGGACACCTTGTCGAAGGAACGGAACACCACGGCCAGGCCGACGCGGGTGGACGGCAGGGTCACGGCATCGCCCTTGCGGCGGTCGCGGACCGTCTCGCCCTTCTGCATGATGGCGAACACGTGGCCGGCATTCACTGCCTCACGCGTGCCCTTGTTGATGACGATCACGTCATTGCGGGCGCCGAAGCCGATGGTGTTGAAGATGTGGATGATCTGGCCCTCGACGCCGTCCGGAGCCGGCTGCGGGTAGAAGATCGACTGCACCTTGCGCTGGTCGTCGTACATCAGGCGGTCATCGACCAGCAGTTCCTGGTCGGACGCCAGCACGCTCATGGTGGCGATGTCGCCCTCGGTCTCGAGGATGCGCGTCGCGCCGATCTTCTTCGCCTCGTAGCCGAGCACTTCACCGGTCACCGGGTCGAGATACGGCTTGCCGGCCGCGCGATAGACGCCGTATTCCGGGTAGTTGTCGTTCCAGTCACCGGTCTGCGAGCGGGCGTAGATCTTGTCGCCCAGACCCATGACGATGCGGCGCTCCGGGCCGGCAACCACGTACGGCGCGGCGTTGAGCTCTTCAATCGCGACCACGCGACTGTCGTTGAGGAAGGCCTCGATGTTCTTCAGCGGGATGGCCGGAATGGCCGAAGCGACCGGCATCTCGCGGATGCGCGGCTTGAGCTTGACCGTGTTGCCGTCCACCACCTCGACAATGGAGTTGCCCGAGCCGATGCCGGCGGTACCGCCGTCGACCACGAGCGACGGCTTGCCGTCCTTCCACACCAGGCGCAGCACGTCACCCGGGTAGATCATGTGCGGGTTCTTGACCTGCTCGTTGATGTGCCAGACCTCCGGCCACTGCCAGGGGTTCTGCAGGAATTTCTCGGAGATGCCCCACAGGGTGTCGCCGGGCTTGACCGTGTAGGAGGACGGATGCTCGGGGTTGATCGCGACCGGGGCCGTGGCTGCCGAGGCAGCGGCAGCCGGCGCGGCGGCCGGGGCCGCCCCGTCCGCGGCGAAAGCCGCACTGGTGAGGCAGGCGCTGGCGACGAAGGCCCACCCGGCAAGTCGTTTGATCATGGGGCGTTTCCCTTTATCATTCTTCGAGTTATCCGGCCGCCGCATCGGGTCGCTGTACAGGCGGTTTGACCCGATATTATCAATGCGATCATTGCGTTAGCAAGCAAATCTCCAGCGGCTTCTGAATAAACGGGTCAACGAGCAACCATGGCCATCCTCGAGATCCTCGAGTTCCCCGATCCCCGCCTGCGCACTGTCGCCAAGCCGGTCGAACAGGTCGATGACGCACTTCGCAAAACCATCGATGACATGTTCGAAACCATGTATGCCGCCCCCGGCATCGGCCTGGCGGCCACCCAGGTGAACGTGCATAAGCGCTTGTTGGTGCTGGATATTTCCGACGAGAAGAACCAGCCGATGGTGTTCATCAACCCCACCTTCGAGCCGGTCGCCGGGCAGCAGGAATACAACGAGGGCTGCCTGTCGGTCCCGGGGTACTACGACAACGTCACCCGCCACGACCGCATCCGCGTGAAGGCCCTGGACCGCATGGGCCAGCCCTTCGAGATCGAGGCGGACGGCCTGCTGTCGGTGTGCATCCAGCACGAAATCGACCACCTGGACGGCAAGCTGTTCGTAGACTACCTGTCCCGCCTGAAGCGCGACCGGGTCAAGAACAAGCTCGAGAAGGAACAGCGGGCGCGCCGCGCCTGACCGCTCCGCCACCCGAACCCACGCACCTTTTCCCTGCCGGGGAGCCCCCTGTGACCGAGCGCCTGCGCATCGCCTTTGCCGGCACCCCCGATTTTGCCCGCACCAGCCTGGACACCCTGCTGGCCTCGCGCCACGCGGTGGCCGGGGTGTGGACGCAGCCCGACCGTCCCGCCGGCCGCGGCCAGAAAGTGGTGATGAGCCCGGTGAAGGAAGGGGCGCTGGCCGCCGGCATCCCGGTGTTCCAGCCGCAGACGCTCAAGACCCCCGAGGCGCAGGCCGAACTGGCGGCGCTGGCGCCGGACCTGATGGTGGTGGTGGCCTACGGCCTGCTGCTGCCCAAGGCGGTGCTGGACATCCCGCGCTTCGGCTGCGTGAACGTGCACGGCTCGGTGTTGCCGCGCTGGCGTGGCGCCGCACCGATCCAGCGCGCCATCGCCGCCGGCGACCGCGAGACCGGCGTGACCATCATGCAGATGGACGTCGGGCTCGACACCGGCGACATGCTGCACATCGTGCGCACCCCGATCGCGCCGGACGACACCGGCGGCAGCGTGCACGACCGCCTGGCCGCGCTCGGCGCGCAGGCACTGGTTACCGTGCTGGACGACCTGCCGCGCTTCCTCGCCGCGCGCGAAAAGCAGGACGACGCGCTGGCCACCTACGCGCACAAGTTGTCGAAGGAAGAGGGCGCCATCGACTGGTCGCGCGGCGCGCGCGAAATCGTTGACCTGGTGCGCGCCTTCGACCCGTGGCCGGTGGCACACACCACCCTGCGCGGCGAGACGCTGCGCGTGTGGAGCGCGGTGCGCGACGACAGCGCGCGCGGCGGCACGGCGGGCACGGTGACCGGCGTGGCGCGCGACGGCATCCGCGTGGCCTGCGGCGCGCAGGGCAACGAGGGCGTGCGCATCACCCGCGTGCAGATGCCCGGCAAGAAGGCGATGGCGGTGGGCGACCTGCTCAACGGCCACCCGGACGCGCTGCGCGCCGGCGACCTGCTCGGCGGTGCGGCATGAACGCGCACGGCGGCAATGTCCGCGCCGAGGCCGCCCGCCTGCTGGTCGAGGTCCTGCCGGCACCCGGCGAGAACCGCGGCGGCAAGTCGCTGTCGGAAGTGTTGCCGCCGGCGCGCGAACGCAGTTGCGATCCTCCGCTGCTGCAGGAAATCGCCTACGGCGTGTGCCGCTACTACAACGAACTGTCATGGCTGGTGAACCGCCGCCTGCAGAAGCCGCTCGGTGCCAAGGACCGCGACCTCGAGCTGTTGCTGCTGGTGGGGCTGTTCCAGCTCACCCACACGCGCATTCCCGATCACGCTGCCATCGCCGAAACAGTCAGCGCGGTGCGCATGTTGAAGAAGGACTGGGCCACCGGCCTGGTGAACGCGGTGCTGCGCCGCCTGCAGCGCGAGCGTGACGGGCTGGCGGCGGAAGTGGCCAGCGCCAGCGACGCGGTGCGCTGGTCGCACCCGCAGTGGCTGGTGGACATGATCGGTGCCGACTGGCCGGCACAACGCGACGCCATACTCGCCGCCAACAATGCGCGGCCGCCGTTCTGCCTGCGCGTCAACACCCGGCGCATCAGCCGCGACGAGTACCTGGCGCAGTTGCGCGCGGAAGGACTTGACGCCGAACCCACCGCGCTGTCGCCGGACGGCATCCGCATGGCGCAGGCCTGCGACGTGTACACGCTGCCGGGCTTCGCCGCCGGGCTGGTGTCGGTGCAGGACGAAGCCGCGCAACTGTGCGCGCTGCTGTTCCCGCCGCTGCCAGCCGGCGCCCGTGTACTCGATGCCTGCGCCGCGCCGGGCGGCAAGACCGCGCACCTGGCCGAGCGTTTTCCCGACACCGACATCCTGGCGCTGGACATCGACGAGCGCCGCGCCCGCCGCATCCACGACACCCTCGATCGCCTGGCGCTCGCCGCCCGCGTGCAGGTAGCTGATGCCGCCGGCGAAGGCTGGTGGGACGGCGTGCCCTTCGACGCCATCCTGGTGGACGCCCCCTGCAGCGCCACGGGCGTGTTGCGCCGCCATCCGGACGGGAAATGGCTGCGGAAAAAAGGGGATATTGCTAAACTCGCGCGCCAGCAACGGACCCTGCTGGAGGCCTTGTGGCCGAAGCTCCGCCCCGGTGGCACGCTGGTGTACGCAACATGCTCGGTGCTGCGCGACGAGAACGAGCGGGTGATGACGGCTTTCGTGGCCGCGCATCCGGACGCCGTGGCCGAACCGCCAGAACAGGCGTGGGGCACGGACTGCGAACAGGGTCGGCAGTTGCTGCCGACGGACAACGGTCCGGACGGCTTCTTCCTCTGCCGTCTGCGTCGCGCCGGCTGAGCACCGCTCACCGGATACCAAACCAGGGAAACGGCCGCCCATGAAGATCATCATCCTTGGCGCCGGACAAGTCGGCAGCTCACTGGCAGCGAGCCTCGCCAGCGAGGACAACGACATCACGGTGGTCGACGGCGACGCCGACCGCCTGCGCGAACTGGCCAACAGCCTCGACATCCGCACCGTGCAGGGCCACGCCTCGCACCCGAACATCCTGCGCGAGGCCGGCGGCGCCGACGCCGACATGCTCATTGCCGTCACCAACAGCGACGAAGTGAACATGATCGCCTGCCAGGTGGCCTACACCTATTTCCGCACGCCCACCAAGATCGCCCGCGTACGCTCCACCAACTACTTCGCGCGCAAGGGGCTGTTCGGCGAGGAAGGCATCCCCATCGAGGACGTGATCAGTCCCGAGCAGGTGGTGACCAACTACGTGAAGCGGCTGATCGAGCACCCCGGCGCCCTGCAGGTGCTCAGCTTCGCCGACGGCAAGGTGCAGCTGGTGGGCACGCGCGCCATCCAGGGCGGCCCGCTGGTGGGCAACCCGCTGGCGGCCATCCGCAAGCACATGCCGTCGATCGATACGCGGGTGGCGGCCATCTTCCGCCGCGACCGCCCGATCATCCCCGAGGGCGATACCGTCATCGAGGCCGGCGACGAAGTGTTCTTCATCGCCGCCACCGGCGATATCCGCGCGGTGATGGGCGAATTGCGCCGCGTGGAAGACGACTACAAGCGCATCATGATCGCCGGCGGCGGCAACATCGGCGAGCGCCTGGCCGAGGCCATCGAGACGCGCTACCAGGTGAAGATCCTCGAGCGCACCGCCTCGCGCGCCCGCAAGCTGGCGTCATCGCTGTCGAAGACCGTGGTGATCAACGGCGTGGCCACCGACAAGCAGCTGCTGCTGGAAGAGAACATCGAGGACGTGGACGTGTTCTGCGCGCTCACCAACGACGACGAGGCCAACATCATGTCGTCGCTGCTGGCCAAGCGGCTGGGTGCGCGCAAGACCGTCGCGCTGATCAACAACCCGGCCTACGTCGACCTGCTGCAGGGCGACGACATCGACATCGCCTTCTCCCCGCAACAGGCCACGCTGGGCACGCTGCTGACCAAGGTCCGGCGCGGCTCGGTGTCCACCGTGCACTCGCTGCGCCGCGGCGCGGCTGAGGCCATCGAGATCATCGCCAAGGGCGACCGCAAGGCGTCGCGCGTGGTGGGCCGTCGCATCGACGAGATCGACCTGCCGGAAGGCACCACCATCGGCGCGGTGGTGCGCGGCAACCAGGTGATGATGGGCCATGACAACATCGTCATCGAGACCGAGGACCACGTGATCCTGTTCGTGGTGGACAAGAAGCGCATCCGCGACGTCGAGAAGCTGTTCTCCGTCGGGCTCGGGTTCTTCTGAGCCATGCAGTTCGCCGTCGCGTTCCGCGTGCTGGGCGTGTTGCTGATGATCTTCAGCCTCACCCTGCTGCCGCCCATTGCCGTCTCGCTGTGGTACGACGACGGCAACCTGGTGCCGTTCGTGGACTCCATGCTGTTCTCGCTGCTGGTAGGCCTGCTGATCTGGCTGCCCGTGCGCAACGCACGCCGCGAGCTGCGCACCCGCGACGGCTTCTTCGTGGTGACACTGATGTGGGCGGGCATGAGTGCGTTCGCCGCCATCCCGTTCATGCTCACCCCGGAACTGACAGCCAGTTACACCGACGCCTATTTCGAGGCGATGTCCGGCCTGACCACCACCGGTGCGAGTGCGTTCTCCGGGCTGGATGCGCTGCCCAAATCGGTGCTGTGGTACCGGCAGCAACTGAATTTCATGGGCGGTGGCGGCGTCATCGTGCTGGCCGTGGCGATCCTGCCGATGCTGGGCATCGGCGGCATGTCGCTGTTCCGCGCCGAGGCCAGCGGCCCCAACAAGGACAGCAAGCTGACCCCGCGCATCAAGGAAACTGCCAAGGCACTGTGGCTGGTGTACGTGACGCTGACGCTGTGCGGCTTTGCCGCCTACCTGTGGGCCGGCATGACGCCATTCGACGCCATCTGCCACGCGATGTCGTCGGTGGCCACTGCCGGCTTTTCCACGCACGACGCCAGTCTCGGCTACTTCGACAGCCTGACCATCGAGCTGATCGCCATCGTGCTCATGCTGCTGGGGTCAGTGAACTTCGCCCTGCACTTCCTGAGCTGGCGCCACCTGCACAAGGGTCGCTTCGATCCGCGCATCTACTGGAACGACCCGGAACTGCGCTTCTTCCTGGGCTTCGTGGCGCTGACCATCACGCTGGTCACGCTGGGCCTGTGGTGGCACAACGCCTACGGCAGCTGGGCCGAGTCGCTGCGCCACGCGGCCTTCCAGTCCGTTTCGCTGATCACCTCCACCGGCTACCTTACCGAGGACTTCTCGCAGTGGCCGTCCTACGTGCCCTGGCTGCTGGTGTTCACCTTCTTCTTCGGCGGCTGTGCCGGATCCACTACCGGCGGCATGAAGGCGATCCGCTTCCTGCTGCTGGTCAAGCAGGGCGAGCGCGAGTTCCACCGGCTCATCCACCCGAATGGCGTGTTCGTGGTGAAGGTGGGGCGCAACGAGGTGAGTGACCGCGTGGCCGAGGCGGTATGGAGCTTCGTGGCACTGTACGTGGCGGTGACCATCCTGCTTGCCCTGCTGGTGATGGCGACCGGCGTGCCGTTCGAGGTGGCGTTCTCGGGCATCGTCGCCAGCATCAACAACACCGGTCCGGGCCTGGGCGTGCTGGCCGGCAACGTATCGAGCATGAACGACGTCGCCACCTGGCTGATGTCCTTCGCCATGCTGGTCGGCCGTCTCGAAGTCTTTACCGTGCTGATCCTCCTCACGCCGATGTTCTGGCGTCGCTGACCCGGGTAACCCATGTCGACCTTTGCGCAGCGAGAAACGCTCACCGAACAGATTGCCCGCCACCTGGGCCAGCAGATCATCACCGGCCAGTACAAGCCGGGACACAAGCTGCGCGAGCTGGAGATCGCCCGCGAGCTCGACGTGAGCTCGAACACCGTGCGCGAGGCGTTCCACATCGTCGAGAAGCGCCACCTGGTCACCATCGAGCCGCGACGCGGGGCATTTGTCTCCGAGATCACGCCGCGCCAGGTCACCGACCTGTACGACTACATGTTCATGCTGTTCGGCGAGCTGGCCACCCGTGCCGCCATGCACTGGAAGGCCGGGGACCTGCAGGATTTCATCGCGCTGCTGGAGCGCATGGGCGCACAGCAGCAGGCCGACGACAAGCCGGCGTTCCACGCCACCGCCTTCGAGTTCGTGCACGCGGCGCTGCGCTTCGCCGACAACCGTTACCTGGAGCAGGCGCTGGTGGACCTGCTGCCGGAGCTGCAACGCTGCTCGTTCATCGCGCTGCAGGCGGAGACCAGCGAGATCGACGTGTCGTACGCGCTGTTCCGGCAGATCATCGAGGCCATGCTCAAGCGGGATGCCGAGGCTGCAGCAGCGGCGGCGCGGGCCTACGGTGACAACCAGGCGCGCATCGTGCTCAAGGCGATCGGCGCTGGCTGACCACCACTTTCTTTTGTAGAGAGGGGGCCATGCCCCCGATTTTGCGGTAGACCAAGAGCATCGGGGGCATGGCCCCCTCTCTACAGGAGCGTGGCACGCTTCAGGGCAGGTGGCGGCGGACGATTTCGCCGGCTTCCAGCACGTGCTCGCGCATCAGCGCTTCGGCGCGCTCCGGCAGGCGGCGGCGGATGGCATCGGCCACCATGTGGTGCAGGGTGTGCTGGCGACGGAAATCTTCCGCCTGGTACCACTGGAAGGCGCCGGCATTCACCACCGGGATGTGCTGCGCGTCGCGGGCGATGCGCAGCAACAGGTCGCTGTGCGCCGCCACCAGCAGGGTGACGTGGAAGCGGCGGTTCATGTCCCGCCACGATTCCAGGTCTTCGCCCGGCAAACGGCCACGCGCCAGCAGCGCGTCGCCATCGGCGAGGATCGCATCGAGCTTCTGTTGCGCTGTTTCATCGAGGCCACGCTCGGCCAGCAGGCGCGCACCGATGCCCTCCATCGCCGCGCGAGCGCGGAACGCCACCAGGATGTCCTCGCTGGTGAAGCGCTTGACGCTGTAGCCGCGGTTGGGCGAATACACGAGCAGGCCATCCTCGGCGAGGATGCGCAGCGCCTCGCGCACCGGCGTGCGCGACACCTGCATGCGCTCGGCGACGGCGACTTCCTGCATCCGCTCGTCCGGCGCGAATTCACCGCGCAGGATGCGGCCGCGGAGTTCATCCGCCACCACCAGCGCCAGTGGTTTGGCGTGTTCGTTCATGCCCCGTCCCCCTACGCGCGCTATCGACCTTGCCCCGGCGCAGCGCCGGCTGGCTCGGGGGTGACGGTCCGGCCTCCGCTCGCTACCGCTCGGGAGCCGGACGCATCACCCCCGGCCGCGCCGGGGCACGGCCGATGATCAACGACCCAGGATCGAACGCGCAATGATCTCCTTCATGATTTCGCTGGTGCCACCGTAGATGCGCTGGATGCGCGCATCGCAGTAGGCACGCGAAATCGGGTATTCCTTCATGTAGCCGTAGCCACCGAACAGCTGCAGGCACTCGTCGGCGACCTTGCCCTGCAGTTCGGTGGTCATCAGCTTGGCCGTGGAGGCCTCGACCGTGGACAGTTCGCCGCGGTCGTACTTGTCGTTGCACTGGTTGACGTAGGCGCGGTTCACGTCGGTGTGCGCCTTCAGTTCGGCCAGCTTGAAGCGGGTGTTCTGGAAGGCCGACACGGTGGTGCCGAAGGCCTTGCGCTCGGTGACGTACTTGATGGTCCACTCGAGCATGCCTTCGCAGGCGGCGATGGCGCCCACGGCGAGGATCAGGCGCTCGCGCGGCAGTTCGTTCATCAGGTTGATGAAGCCCTTGCCGAGGCCACCGAGGACCTGGTCCTGGCCGACCTTCACGTCCTGGAAGAACAGCTCGGAGGTGTCGGCGGCGTGGTGGCCCATCTTCTCGAGGTTGCGGCCGCGGCTGGCACCCGGCGTCTTCATGTCGACGGTGAACAGCGTGATGCCCTTGGCACCGGCGTTCGGGTCGGTCTTGCAGGCGAGCACGATCACGTCGCAGTGCTGGCCGTTGGTGATGAAGGTCTTCTGGCCGTTGATGACGTAGCTGTCGCCCTCGAGGACGGCGCGCGTCTTCATGCCCTGCAGGTCGGAACCGGCGCCCGGCTCGGTCATGCCGATGGCGCCCACGGCCTCGCCGGTGACCAGCTTCGGCAGCCAGTACTGCTTCTGCGCCTCGTTGCCCAGGTGCAGGATGTACGGCGTGACGATGTCACTGTGCACCGAGACGTTCGATGCCAGCGCGCCGAAGCCCATGCGCGAGATTTCCTCGATGATCACCGTGGACAGGCGGAACGGCGCGCCGATGCCGCCGTATTCCTCCGGCACGTCCACGCACAGGAAGCCGTTCTCGCCCATCTTGTTCCACAGCGTGCGCGGGAAGATCTCGTCCTTCTCCCACTGGTCGTAGAACGGCGCGACTTCCTTCTCGAGGAACTTGCGGACGTTGTCGCGGAACAGTTCGATTTCGGCCGGGTCGAGGGCGGCGGCTTGCTGGGTCATGGCGCGTTACTCCGGGAATCGGGGCCGACAGGGGTCGGCCGGGCAAAGGGCGGGCGCATTCTACCTGCGCGGCCGGAAAAATCGGGGAACCCGCGGGTACCCGCGGCCGGCCGGTATACGCCGGCTCAGGGCTTGGTGACTGCCAGCCACACGATCAGCGGGACGAACACCATCACCAGCGGGGTGGTCACCTTCAGGAACTTCCAGTGCAGGCGGATGGATGCCTCGTACTTCTCCGGCAGGTTGCGCTTGCGCAGCATTTCCTTGTTGCCGCCGAAGTGGGCCAGCCAGTAGTCGAGGATTTCCATCGGCACGAAGATGAGGCAGATGATGGCGAGCTTGATCATCAGCCAGGTGGAGTCGACGCTCCAGGGACCGAGCCAGTACATCAGCGGGCCGGTGATGATGAGCACCGGGAAAGCGACGTGCTCGAGGATCGCGCCGCGATCGAACTGCTCGATCGCCCAGTTGCGGCGCTGGATCGCGGTCTTGTCTTCCGGGTTGCGCTCCCATTTCAGGAAGGCGCCCTTCACGTAGTACGAGTAGGCAACGGCGGTACTGAACGCCCAGATCATCGCGAAGAACACGTGCAGGAACTTCACCTGCAGGTAAAAGGGCGCAAGCGCGTCGTGGATGGTCTGCAGCATGTCGTCGTTCCGTTCTGGCGATTCGTATTTTTCTGCGTTAACGTCGCGCACTCGTTTTCACGGGCGGACACCCAACAATGGAAATCACTGCGCAAATCCTTGCCACCCTGCTCGGCCTGTTCTTCCTCACGGCCGGCTGGATGAAAATCATCGGCACGAAGCACATGGTGGAGGAATTCGACAAGTTCCGCTTCCCGCACTGGCTGCGCGTGCTCACCGGCTGCATTGAAGCAGTGGCGGCGCCGATGATGCTGGCCATCTGGTGGTACCCCGTCATCGGCGCGCTCGGCTCGCTGATCATGTGCCCGGTGATGGTCGGCGCCGCGTGGACGAACTTCGCCAAGCGGCCGCCGGCCTTCGGTTGGGGCACGGTGGTGATCCTCGCGCTGTGCAGCGTGCCGGTGCTGGTGTACGCGCCGGAACTCGTCGAACTTGCCCGCGAGCTGCTGGCCCGCTTCGTGTAAATCGGGGGCGTGGCCCCCTCTCTACGTAAAGCGGGAGAGCGTCAGGCCAGGCCCTTGCGGTGCAACCACTCGCTGCAGGTCTGCGTGGCTTCGGCCAGTTGTGCCGGCTGCCCGAAGTAGTAGTGGTTGGCGCCCTTGATTTCCTTCATCTCCTTGTTGTCGTGCTTCACGGCGTCGAACAGGCGATGCGTGTGGCTCGGCGTGCAGGCGTCGTCGGCAGTGTTGCCGATCACCAGCACCGGCTTGCTGATGCCGGCGGCGGCCTTCAGGCCGTTGCAGTTGGTGAGATCGTAGGACCACTGCGACAGCCAGCCGCGCAGCGTGTTGAAGCGCGCCAGCGCCACCGGGCCGTTGTTGACGATGCGCGGGTCGCCCAGGTAGCACCAGTTCGGCTTGCGCTCGTTGGTGTCCTGCGTGATGTCCAGCCAGCGCACGTCGCACATGGTGCGGTGGGTGATGAACGCGTATTCCTCCTGGAAGCGACCCTGCTTGCGGAAGTCTTCCAGCTTCTGCTGCACCCACGCGGTGATCTTGCGGTTGCGGGCCACCTGCGCGGCGCGGAACTGCTCGACGAACGCGGCGCTGTACGCCGGCTGGTTCGGGCAGTTGGCGTTGTAGATGTCCAGCTCGAGGTTGGTCTTCTCCGGATCGTTCTCGTCGAGTACCGACGGGTCCATCCACTCGGTGAGCGTCAGCGCGCGCGAGATGTGCGCGGCCAGCAGCATCACGCCGTCGGCGGGGATCAGGCCCTTCTTCGTCAGGTCGTACGGATCGCCGGCCGGGGTGTGGGTGATGGTCGGGTTCTCGGCCTGCGACTGGTAGAAGTTCGACAGCGAACCGCCACCGGACCAGCCGGCCAGCACCACCTGCTCGTAGCCCAGGCGCTCCTTGGCGTCCTTGATGCAGGCACCGAGGTCGGCGGCGACCTTTTCCATGATCAGCGCGGAGTCGGTGCCGCGGTAACGCGAGTTGCAGTAGATGACGTGGTGGCCGGCCTTGGCCAGCGCCGACACCATCGGCAGGTAGGCGCCGCCACCGATCGGGTGCATGAACACGATCACCGTCTTCGACGGCCGCTTCGGCTTCAGCAGGTGGGCCTCGAGCGCGACGAAATCCATCGGGCCGGCGTAGGTGTCCTTGAACTCGCTTTTCTCGACGTAGCCGACGAGGTAGGGAATGCGCTCGTACTCAAACTTTTCCATGCTGGAACACCACCAATGATGTAGAGAGGGGGCCATGCCCCCGATGTTTTTCTGGTTGCAGGTAGATCGGGGGCATGGCCCCCTCTCTACGAGGAGCGGAAGCGGATCAGTTGGCCGGCTTGTGGTGCGGCTTGGGCGGCTCGGCCTTCATCTTCGACAGGTCGACCTTGCCGAGGTCCACACCGCGCATGTCCACGGCGTCGGCGCCGAACTTCTGCACCTTGCGCTCGCGCGTCATGGCCGTCCACTTCGCCAGGATCTCCTTGGCGTCCTTCGACTCGGCCTCGGCGATCTCGTTGTACTTGGCATCCTTCACGGTGATTTCCACCTGGATGCCGTTGGGGTCGTACATGTAGATCGAGTGGATGAAGGCGTGGTCGATGGCGCCGAAGCAGGGGCGGCCCATCTTGTTGATGCGGCGGCGCCAGGCCTTCAGTTCTTCCATGGTGTCGCACTCGAAGGCGATGTGCAGGTCGAAGCCGTGCTTGGCGCGGAAGGTGGCTTCGTTGATGTCGTCGTCCGGCGAATCGAAGAAGGCGATGAAGTTATCGTCGCCCATCTGGAAGAACAGGTGCATGTAATCGCACTTGCCCGACATGCCCGGCGCCTCGTCGAACACCATGGCCATGCGCAGCGGGAAGCCCATCACCTCTTCCCAGAACCAGCGCGTCTGCTCGGCGTCGCGGCAGCGGTAGGCCACGTGGTGGATGTGGTGCAGCGGGGTCTTGAGGGTGACTTGCGGCTTGTCGGCCGCGACGGCGGTATCGGACATGGTGGCCTCCGGTCGGGCGGGCGCCCGGTTGGGTTCTGGCCGGATTGCATACAATCCGGGGTTGGGGCAGTCTACTACCGGCCTTTTGTGGCCGCAAATATCCACCTGTCGGCAAATTGTGTATACAAACATGGACTACAGCCGTTACCGCCACATCGCCACCGCCTACCGCGGGCGCGTCCTGACCCTGACCCTCAACCGGCCGGAGGTCCTCAACGCCATCAACGACGACCTGCACGAGGAACTGGGGTCGATCTTCTATGACGTGCAGAAGGACCCGGACTGCGACGTGGTGGTGCTGACCGGCGCCGGCCGCGCCTTCTGCGCCGGCGGCGACCTGCAGGAAATGAAGAAGAACCTCGATGCCGGCCGCGGCGACTACATGAGCCACGTGACGGCCAAGCGCATCATCTTTTCCATGCTGGACCTGGAAAAGCCGCTGATTGCGCGGGTGAACGGCCACTGCATGGGCCTGGGCGCCACGCTGGCGCTGTTCTGCGACCTGATCTACATGGCCAACACGGCGAAAATCGGCGATCCGCACGTGTGCGCGGGCGTGGTGGCCGGCGACGGCGGCGCGGTGATCTGGCCGCAACTGATCGGCTACGCGCGTGCCAAGGAGTACCTGTTCACCGGTGACCACATCAAGGCCGACGATGCCGCGAAGATGGGGCTGATCAACCACGCGGTGGCGCCGGAAGCGCTGGACGAGGCGGTGTACGGCATGGCCGGGCGCATTGCCAACGGCGCCCGCGATTCCATCCGCTGGACCAAGGTGGTGACCAACATGGGCCTCAAACAACTGGCCCATGCGATCATGGACCCGTCGGTCGCCTACGAGTGGCAGACTTTCCGCGGCGCCGACCACAAGACGGCGGTGGACGCCTTCGTGAAGGGCGAGAAGCCGGACTTCACGCGCAATCGTTGACCCTGGCCGGGGTTTTCCCGGCCGCCCCTGTGGGATTTCTGCGCATGGTCAAACCGGGCGCCCGGGCGGCCTCCTAGCATGGGGTATATGCGGGGCGCCATACCGTGCACCCCCGGGGAGGAAGCCATGAGCCAGGCAAGGCCAAACATGCCGGGGGACGACCCGCCGCTGGTGTGGTCGACGGAATTCAGCGTGGGCGATCCGCAACTGGACGCCGACCACCGCACCCTGTTCGCCATCGCCGCGATGCTGGAGGACGCGCCATCGCCGGCGCCCGCCACGCTGATCGTCGGCGTGCTCGACGCGCTGTCGGCCTACGTGATCGGCCACTTCGAGCGCGAGGAGTACCACATGGCCGAACTGGGCTTCCCGGAACTGGATTCGCACCGCGAACACCACACGCAGCTGGTGCAGCGCCTCAACGCCTTCCGCGCGCGTTACTTCGCCGACCCGAAGCGCCTGGACGCCCCCGAACTGCGTCGGTTCCTGCGCCAGTGGCTGATCAACCACGTGCTGCACGAGGACATGAAGTACCGCTGGTTCGAGGAAGGGCACTACGAACCGCTGTAGCGAGGGGGCCATGACCCCGACCGCTCCTGCTGTACGTAGTGAGGGGGCCATGCCCCCGACGACCGCGGGGCGGCGTTAATGATTTCCTAAGTCTGGTAGGGGTAGAATCGGGCGTTTACCCCGCATGACGACCGCGACCGGACCGATGACCCTGCCCCACGCACTTGCCCGCCTGCGCGCCTGGCGCCCGTCCCTGCGCAGCGAAACCCTCGCCTTCCTGGCCAGCGCCTGGTTCGCGCTCACCGCCAACCACGTTTTCTGGCACACCATGCTGGAAGGCCGCCCGGCCGGCACCATCCCGGCGTGGCAATTCGTGCCGGGGCTGTTCCTCGTGCTGGTCGGCCTGCAGGCGATCCTGCTGCTGTGCCTGCTGACGCGCTGGACCGCGAAGCCGGTGCTGGCGCTGCTGTTCGTCACCATCGCGCCGACGATCTACTTCATGGACACCTACCCGGTGTTCATGGACCCGCCCATGCTGCGCAACATCCTGGAGACCGACTTCCGCGAAGCGCGGGACCTGTGGTCGTGGGGAATGGTGCCCTACCTGCTGGCCTGGGGCGTGTTGCCGCTGCTGTTGCTGTGGCGCGTGCGGGTTCAAGGCGACCCCTGGCGGCCGGCCATGCTGCGGCGTGCGCTGGCGTTCGCGCTGGCCATCGGCGCGACCATCGGCGGGCTGGCGCTCACCGCGCAGGCGGTGGTGCCGCACCTGCGCGAACACAAGGAAGTGCGCTACCTGGTCACGCCGGGCAACTACCTGTACTCGTTGCTGCGGATCAGCGCCGGCGCCTCGAAGGCGGCGGCCGGCCCGCGCGTGCCCGTGGGCACCGATGCGCGGCCGGGCCCGAGCTGGGCCAACGGCCGCAAGCCGGCGGTGCTGGTGGTCGTGGTCGGCGAAACGGTGCGCGCGGCCAACTGGGGACTCAACGGTTACGCGCGGCAAACCACGCCGCAACTGGCGGCACTGGACGTCATCAATTTTACCCACGTGAGCAGTTGCGGCACCAACACGGAAACGTCGCTGCCGTGCATGTTCTCGGCGTGGGGCAGGCGTGACTACGACGAGACGCGCATCCGCAGCAGCGAATCGCTGCTGCACGTGCTGGCGCATGCCGGCCTGTCGGTGCTGTGGCGGGACAACCAGAGCGGCTGCAAGGGCGTGTGCGCCGATTTGCCGCAGGACGGCGAGGAGCAGATGTACGTGGCGGAACTGTGCCCCGAAGGCCAGCACTGCCAGGACGAAGTGCTGCTCACCGGCCTGGCCGAGCGCATCGACGCGACCCCGGGTTCACTGGTGGTGGTGCTGCACGGCATGGGCAACCACGGGCCGGCGTATTTCCAGCGCTACCCGGAAGCGTTCCGCCGCTGGACGCCCACCTGCGACACCACCGACCTCGCGCAGTGCAGCCAGGAAGCGATCGTGAACAGCTACGACAACGCGATCCTCTACACCGACCACGTGCTCGCGCGGGCGATCGCGTTGCTGTCAGCCAACCGCACGCATGATGCCGCGCTGGTGTACCTGTCCGACCACGGCGAATCGCTGGGCGAGCACAACCTGTACCTGCACAGCCTGCCCTACGCAATTGCCCCCGATACGCAGACCCACGTGCCGATGGTCATGTGGCTGTCGCCGGGGTTTGCCGCGGGCGCGGGCGTGGACAGCGGCTGCCTGCGCGAGCGCGCGGACGCGCAGCTGTCGCACGACAACCTGTTCCACACCGTGCTGGGCCTGCTCGACGTGCAGACGCAGGTCTACAGCCCGGAGCTGGACATCACGGCAGCCTGCCGGCCCGCCAACACACTGTAGCGAGGGGGCCATGCCCCCGATGGCGGGTCCGCGTTATCGGGGGCATGGCCCCCTCGCTACGGAATTGGTGGTGGTCGGGGGCATGGCCCCCTCGCTACAAAAATGAGGGGGTCGGGGGCGTGGCCGCCTCGCTACAATGGGGGACTGAGGAGGAGTCCCGTGATGCGCGAGAAGGTCATCATCAACGAGGTCGGGCTGCGTGACGGCCTGCAGAACCAGCCGGTGATCGTCGGCACCGCCGACAAGAAGCGGTTGTTCGACGCGCTGGTGGCCGCCGGCGTGCGGCACCTGGAACCGGTGTCGTTCGTGCACCCGAAGGCGGTGCCGGCGATGGCCGATGCGGCTGACCTCACCGCGCTGCTGCCGATGCAGGACCGCGCGCTGCACCTGACCGCGCTGGTGCCCAACCTCAAGGGCTACGAGCGAGCGCGTGACACCGGCTACCGCACCGTCGCGCTGGTGCTGTCCACCACCGACACCTTCAACCAGCGCAACCTGAACATGTCGCTGGAGCAGGCCATCGCCAGCTGCGAAGCCATCCTCGCGCAGGCGCGGAAGGACGGCGTGCAGACGCGCACCTACATCGCCGGCTCGTTCGCCTGCCCCTACGACGGCCCGACGCCGGTGCACGTGCCGCAGGAACTGACGCGGCGCATGATCGCCGCCGGCAGCCACGAGATCGCCATCGCCGACACCATCGGCGCCGGCAACCCGAAGCAAATGCAGGACATCATGAAGCCGCTGCTGCGCGAGTTCGGCAGCGAGCGCTTCTTCGTGCACCTGCACGACACGCGCGGCATGGCCGCGGCACTCGCATGGACGGCCTGCGATCTCGGCGTGCGTAAGTTCGACGCCTCGATCGGCGGCCTGGGCGGCTGCCCGTTCGCACCGGGCGCCACCGGCAACGTCGCCACCGAGGACATCGTCTACATGCTCGAGCAGAGCGGCTTCGACACCGGCATCAGCGTGGAAGGCCTGCGCGAAGCGGTGGCCATTGCCTCGGCAGCCACGCAATCGCCGCAGGGCGGGCGCATCCTCAAGTGGATGCACTCGCAGGAATTGCGCGCGCAGGCGAAGCAGGAACCCTGCCGCACGTGAACGACGCGCTGGCGCTGCTCGCCGGCATCCTGCTCGCCGGTGCCGGCGGCCACCTGTTCGTGCGCGGCGCGCTCGGACTGGCGCTGGCGCTGCGCGTCACGCCGGCGATCATCGGCGTCACCGTGGCGGCATTCGCCACCTCCAGCCCGGAATTGATGATCGGCGTATCGTCGGCGTTGGCCGGCGCGCCTGCCATTTCGTTCGGCAACGTCATCGGTGCCAATGTCGTGGTGCTGACGCTGGTGCTGGGGCTGGCGTTGCTGTTCGGCCCGCTGCGCGAGGATCCGGACACGCTGCGGCGTGACTTCCCGGTGGCGGCCGGCGTGCCGCTGCTGCTGGCGGTACTGGCCTGGGATGGCGTGCTGTCTTCACTCGACGGCGCGGTGCTGCTGTGCGCATTCCTGGCCTGGCTGGTGCCGGTGATCCGCGATGCACTGGCGGCGCGCGACGCGGAACCGGTGACACCGTTGCCGCGACCGGTACGGCGCCCGCTGCTGCTGGGGATTGCCGGGCTGACGTTGCTGGTGCTGTCCGGCCAGCTGGTGGTGGATGGCGCGCGTGCGCTGGCGCTCGCCTGGGGCCTGAGCGAGTTCCTCGTCGGCGCGGTACTGGTGGCGCTGGGCACCACCATGCCGGAACTCGCCACGGCCATCGCCGCGCGCCTGCAAGGGCAGGATGACATCGGCCTCGGCGAGTTGCTGGGCAGCACGATCTTCAACGGCCTGTTCATCGTCGGCGTCGCCGCCACCATCACGCCGGTGCAACTGGACTGGCGCACGGTGGCGCCGGCGCTGGCCTGCGCATTCGTCGCCGTGCTCATCACCTGGCCGAGACGCGCGGTCATCAGCAGGCAGCGGGCTCTCCTGCTGTTCGCGGCCTATGCCACTTATGTCGCGCTGGTGCTGGGGCACTGAGCGACGACCGGGTTGCAGCGGGGCACACGCCCGCACGCGAGCGTGGCATCATCCGGGGTTGTTGCCACCCGGAGACCTTGCCCATGGATTGCCGGAACCGCGCGCGCACCAGGCGCACCCGCCACATTCTCCTGCTTGCCGCGCCGCTGGCGCTGGCCGGCTGCCAGTTCGATTCCGCCACGCTCGGCCAGGTGCTGGGCGCCACCAGCCAGATGGTCACCGGCGCCGCGCAGAACAGCGAAGCCACTGTCGGCGCCGCCATCCGCGAGGCCCTGGCGATCGGCAGCGAGCGGGCCGCCACCACGCTGTCGGCCAGCGGCGGCTACGCGAAGAACCCGGTGCTGCGCCTCGCGCTGCCCGAGTCGGTGCAACCGGTGGCCAAGGGCCTGCGCGCCGTTGGCATGGGCAGCTACGTGGACAAGGTGGAAGCCGACATGAACGAGGCCGCCGAACTGGCGGCCGCCCGCGCGGTGCCGGTATTCCGCAACGCGGTCGCGCAGATGACGCTGGCCGATGCCATCGGCATCCTCAACGGCGGCGACAACGCCGCCACGCAATATTTCCGCGGCAAGACCGAGTCGAGCCTGCGCACGCAATTCGCGCCGATCATCCAGGACAGCCTGCAGAAGACCGGCTACTACGACAGCTACAAGAGCATGCTCGGCGTGTACAACAAGCTGCCGCTGGCGGACAAGCCGTCGCTGGACCTCGAGCAACACATCCTCGAGCGCAGCCTGGACGGCCTGTTCGTGAAGCTCGCCGACGAGGAGAAGCTGATCCGCCAGGATCCCGCCAAGCGCACCACCGAGTTGCTGCGCCAGGTGTTCGGCAAACCGAAACCCTGAGTGCCGGCGATGAAACTGCTGCGACCATCCCTGCTTTGCCTCGCACTGCTGTCGCCACTGCTGCACGCCAGCGACGCGCCAACGACGCTGGTCACGCGCGGCAGCGACGGCGCCACCGCCGAACGCGTGCGCGCATTGCTGGCGGAGACGGCGCGCCGCGCCACGGCCGACCTGGCGCTGCCGAAAGGTTACGACCGCTTCGATGACACCCGCCTGCCGGTGCCGCAGGCCGCGCAGCCAACCACGTCGCTGATGCTGGCGGCAGGGCACGGGCGGCTGGTGGACCAGCTGATGGCCGACATCAACCGCGGCGTGGAGCTGGCGGCCGGCAAGTCGATGCCGCTGTTCACGCAACTGATCGCGCAGCGCACCTTCCTCGATGCCGACGCGCTGCTGGAAGGCACCGCGCCGACGGCCACCGCCCTGCTGTGCGACGACCGCGCGACGCTGGAAGAAGCCTGGGCGCCGGTGCTGCACGCCGCGCTGGACGAAGCCGGCTACTTCCGCGCCCAGCGCATCCTGGTGGACAACTACAACGCCATCCCGGTGCTCTCGGACATCGAGGGCTTCGACGTCGAGCCGGAACTGCGCCAGCGCGGCATCAACGGCATCTGCCTGCGCATGCTGGTGGAGGAAGCGCGCCTGCGCCAGGAGTCGCCGGCATTCCTGCTGCCGGCCGCCACCAGCGAGCCGCTGGCGGCGCCGGTGACCGCCGTCACCGCGAAGCCGTCGCGTGCCGAACGCGCCGCCATCGCCGTGGTGCGCGAGTTGCTGGAGGTAGCCGGCAGTCGCGCGGTTGCGTCACTGGCGCGACCGGGCGGCTACCTGAAGAACCCGGCGCTGCGCATCGGTTTGCCTGAACCGTTGCAGGCGGCAGCAGCCGCGCTGCGCGAAGCCGGCCAGGGGCGCGTTGTCGATGACCTGGAAAGCGACCTGAACGTATCGGCCGAGATTGCCGCGCCGCAGATGTGGCCGACGCTGCAACAGAGCATCAAACGCCTGCCGGTGCGCGATGCGCAGATTGTCCTGCACGGCGCCGACGACACCGCAGCCACGCAAGTGCTGCGCAACCACGGCGAAGGCACGCTGGTGGCGGCGCTGCGCGCGGTGATGCCGGATACCCTGCGACGCACCGGTACGCAGGACAGCCTGCAGGCGTTCAACGAGCAGTACCGGCAACTGCGCGGCGAGAAACTGCCGGCAGTCGACATCGAACAGCACGTGGTGGACGGTGCGGCGAACGGGCTGTATGCCGCGATTGGCAACGAGGAAACGCTGGTACGCCAGGTGCCGGAAAAGCGCAGCACCCAGCGGCTGCGCAAGGCCTTCGCCGCGCCGGCCCGCTGAGCCGGCGCGTTCAGGAACTCAGGGCGCGATCAGCCACAGGTCGTTGCGGCGCGCGAGGTCACCCTCGGCATCCACGGACTCGCCGCCGAACAGCCACAGCGTATCGAGCGCATCGACCCAGCCGGCGCCCGCGGCACGGCCGCCGGGCGTGCCACGACCGCCAAGGGCCGGGTAGTCACCGGCGGGGCTGTCGACAGTGGTGCCGCCCAGCCAGTTCCAGGCGAGCACGTCGAAGCACCAGAGGTCGGCCGGCCAGGTGGGCGCGGTCGCGGTGGCGCTGCCCCAGACCTCGCCGCCGAACAGGCAGAGGCGGTCATCGGCGGTGGTCCAGGCCTGCGGCCGGTAACGGCTGCCCGGCTGGTTGTTGAAGGACACCACGCCGCGCGCGGCGTACACCGGCGCGGCAAAGGCGCCCTGGGTGCCGGCAACGTAGGCCCAGTCCCAGGTCGGGTTTACCGGGTCGACGTCGTTGTAGACCAGTTTCCACAGCTCGCCGAACACCACTTCGCCACCGGTGGTGTTGAAGCCACGGCCACCGTAGAGCCAGACGCCGCCGTGACTCTCGCGCCAGGCCACCATGCCGCGGCGGGCACCGGGGACGTTGGCCGGGTCGGAGAAACCGGTACTGCCGTAAACCGGGATGGCGTTGGCGCTGTCACTGCCCTTGATCCAGGTCCAGGTGCCGACGGCAGTGACCGGGTCGCCCGGCTGGTAGCGCCAGAGGTCATTGAGCACGCAACATTCGGGGCTCACGCCGTTGCCGTAGCCGCCGAACAGCCAGAGGTTGCGCGCCTGGGTGGTAACCGGGTCGGTATCGAGGGTCTCGAGCTCCACCCAGCCGGCGGCCTCGCTGCGGGCACCCGGCCAGTTGAGCGGGTCGGGCGTGCCCTGCGTGCCGTAGACGCCATAAGCATTCACGGTCTTCGCACCGCCCACCCAGGTCCACAGGCCGGCAGCGGCCTCCGCGTCCCACTGGTAGACCCACAGGTCATTGAGCCAGCCTTCGCTGGCGCTCTCGTCGAAGCCGAAGCCGCCGAACAGCCAGAAGTTGCCCTGGTCGTCGGTCCACGACAGCGCATCACGCCGCGCGCCCGGCTGGTTTTCGGCGTGCGGGACGCCCTGCGTGCCATAGACGCCGGCACTGCCGACCAGGTCGCTGCCGTCGATATGGATCCACGCAGTGCCGTCGTAGCGCCACAGGTCATTGAGGTTGCCGAAGGCATCCGCGCCGTCGCGGCCACGGCCGCCGAACAGCCACAGGTTGTCGGCGTCGCCCCAGGTGACGGCACCGCTGCGCGCGCCGGGCTTCAGCGCATCGGGGCCGTAGATGCCGGCCTCCTCGAAGGTGGCATCACCGGCCACGAACACCCAGCTGATGTCGTAGATGTCGGTGGTGTAGTCGGCTTTCTCGCCGTCACAGGCGGCAAGCAGGCCGGCCATGGCCAGCGGGGCGAGCAGGGCAGGGATGGAACGCATGGGATTCACCGGGGAACGCGCGATACCGAGGGGCGCAGGGTATGCCCCGGGGCACGCCGGCTCAAGTGTCGGTGCGTAACCCGGCTTCGGCGCGCGCCAGCGCCAGTCGGGCAAAGCGCGACAGCAGCCCGCCCGCCAGCGGCGCCGGGCGCACCGCGGCGCGGATGGCCTCCACGTCGAGGCCCTCGCCGGCCATGCGCTCGCCGAGGGTGTCGATGTAGGCATGCATGATGTCGACGGTGAACTCCGGGTGGAACTGCACGCCCCACACGGCATCACCTACGCGATAGGCGTGGTGCGGCTCCAGCGCGCTGGCGGCCAGCAGCGTGGCGCCCGGCGGCAACTCCATGACGCTCTGCAGGTGGGTAACGTGGGCCTCCAGGGGGAACGCGAGGCTGCCCAGCAGCGGATCGTCGAGTTGGGCGCCGGTGGCGCGGATCTCCACCGTGCCGATCTCGCGGCCGCGCGGGTTGTAGTCGACCCGCCCGCCCAGCGCATGGGCGATCAGCTGGTGCCCGTAGCAGATGCCGATCACCGGGACGCGCGACTGCCGCTCGTTGATCTCGAAATCCAGCCAGCGTGCCACTGCTTCGCTCCAGGGCTGGCGCTCGGTGACCATCGCCGGCGAGCCGGTGATGACGATGCCCAGCACGTTGTCGAGGTGCGCCGGCAGCAGGCCGCCCTCGAACACGCTGACCACGCGCACCGTTTCCGGCGGCACGCCCAGCGCGGCGATCATCCAGTCTTCGAAACAGCCATGTTGCGCGCGGATGTGGTCGTAGGTCTTGCCGGTCTTGATGACCAGGAAGTGCGGCGCGTCGTGCAAGCGGGGGGCCTCCGGAAGCCGGAAAAGGCGGCGGCATATGCACTGAAATTAGCACAAAAAGAGAGGGGGCCATGTGCCCGACTTGTGGTTGGCAAGTCGGGGGCATGGCCCCCTCGCTACATCAGGAGCAGTGCGATGCGGGGGCGGGGGCCCCCGCCCGCTATTTCAGCTGCGACACCGGGTAGTACTGGATGGACTGCACGTTCTTCACGTCGTCGGCGGTGAACCACGCGCCATCGAGGCCCGTCGCGTAGTACGTGATGTAACCCGCGTAGGTGTCGATGTCCGCGTAGTTGTAGCGCGTCCAGGTGGTGAAGTCGTCGGCAGTATCCGGCACGAGATCGGCGCCGAGCGTGCCGTAGGCGACGGACAACGTGCGGCCGGTGTTGTCGAAATCGTAGCGGTAGGTGTACGAGACGACGTCGTCCCCGGTCTGCCATTCGGCGTCGGTGCCGGCGCCGCTGTAGTAGACGCCGTACTCGGTGAGACCACCACCGGAGAACACCAGGCTCGCCCATGCCGTGATCATGCTGTCGGCATCGGTGGTGATGGTCGTGCCGATGTCGCCGTTCATCGTGGTGACCGTCGCCGCCGACACCACGTCATCGGCCGTTTCCCAGGTGCCGTCGGCGCCAGCAGAGCCGTAGGTGGTCGTGGACGCCTGGCGCGCGTTCGCACCGTAGGTGTAGGTGGTGTAGCTGTGCACCGGGTCATCGGCGTTGAACCAGATCGCGTCCGCGCCCGGGCCGTTGAAGGTCACCAGCTTGACCAGCTTGCCATCGACGGTCGTCGAGTTGTTGTAGTAGGCGACGTCGTCGGACGTGAAGGCGATGCCGTCCGCACCGCGGTTCGGCGCGGTGACGTTGACGCCGCCGGCCTGCACGCCGTCGATGTAGCGGTTGATGCTGTAGCTGGTCACGTCGTCGGCGGTGAACGCATTGCCGTCCGCGCCCACGCCGGCCGCGAAGGTGACGTTGCGGGTTTCGCGGCCGTCGGCGTTGTAGTTGCGCACGCTGATGGAATTCGACAGCACGTCATCAGCGGTGAACCAGGTGCCGTCGGCACCGGCGCCGGTGAAGGCTGCGCCGGTCATCACTGCCTTGCCGGTCACCGCGTCGTACCAGTTCAGCGTGTAGTGGTTCATGGTGTCGTCACCGGTGAACCACTGGCCGTCCGCACCGGGCGCGGCGTGCGTGCCGGTCTGCACCACGCGACCGGCCGCGTCATACACGTAGCTGATCGCTGAGGCGGTATCGTCCGCGGTAAGCCAGGTGGCGTCCGCGCCCTTCGCCGAGTACGTCGCCACGCCGGTAAGGCGGCCGTTGGCGTCGTAGCGGTTGAACGTCCAGCCGGCCACCGCGTCGTCGGCGGTGAACCAGGTGTTGTCGGCGCCGTCCTCGTAGCTGGCCACGTGCGTCAGGCGCAGGTCGGTCACCACGCCGGCCAGTACCGACACGACGCGATCGTCGGCGGTGAACCAGGTGTTGTCGGGGCCCTTGCCGTCATAGGTGACGGTCTTGAGCGCATTGCCGTTGAGATCCAGCTCCATCACCACGTACAGCTGCACCACGTCGTCTGCGGTGAACCAGGTGTTGTCCGGGCCCTTGCCGTTGTAGGAAACCGACTGCACGCCGTAGCCGGCGGCGTTGAGGCTGACGAACTGATAGCCGCTGCTAGCGGGGTAATCGTCGCCGGTGAACCAGGCCAGGTCGTCGCCGGCGGTCAGTTCCGGCACGATGATGCGATGGCCGTTGCCGTCGGTGCCGGTCACGCCCACCAGGGTCCGCCAGTAGTTCAGCGTGGTGTCGTCGCTGGTACGCCAGATGCCGTCCAGACCGGGGCCGTTGAAGGTCGCCTGGTTGCTGTAGGTGGCGCCATAGTAGAACGCGTGCGACAGGATCTCGTCATCGGCGGTCAGCGGGGTGGCGTCGGCGCCGAAGGTGTACGAGGCCGAGAAGCCGGTCTGGGCGGTCTTCGTCGCGTTGTATTCCGTGGACGTGTAGCGCGGCGTGAGGGACAGGTTGTCCGGGTAGTAGTACACCGTGAGGTTGGCGTACGTGGACTCCGCGCGCGAGCGGAAGACGTTGGCTTTCATGTCCGACTGCGCGTTGGCCCAGGCGGACGCGATGCTCGCCGACGGGTTGGTGCCGGCGAGGCGGCCTACCGTGGGAACGGATGCGGGCAACGCCGGCGCGAAGGCTCCGGGCGATACGCCGACGCTGCAGGTGATGTTGCCGCAGATGCCCGAGGAGTCGACCGGGTCGCCGCCGCCATCACCACCATCACCACCATCACCGCCGTCACCACCATCACCGCCGTCACCGCCGCCGGTGCCCGTGCCGGGCTCGACGCAGGTGAGCAGGCCATCGGTCACGGCACAGTCGTCACTGAGGCCGATGTTCAATTCAGTGACGAACTCGTCGGCGAACTCGACCGCATCATTGGCAAGGTCGTCGAGCAACGCGCCAAGGTCGTCGGCATACGCAGGATCATTGAACTGGATCTGCGACAGCGCACGCAACGCCTCGCGGTACACCAGCTGCGCCGGGGTCACCGGCGTGACTTCCGGGCTGGTGTTGAACAGGTCGATGCTGTCATCGATGCCCAGCGCATCGCGGATTTCCACGGCCGCCGCTTGCGCCGCCGCGGCCGACAGTTCACCGGCCGCGCGGATCGCTGCCTCGGTGAGCGGGGTGATCGCCGCGGAGATCACGCCGCTGCCACTCACGGTCACGATCGAGCGCAAGGCGCCATCGGCCAGCAGCGTGCCGGAAAGGTCGTCGGTGGCGTCGGCCTCGTCGTTGTAGCGCGCGTTGTTGCCGATCTCCAGCAACACGTCGCCGGTGTAGTTCTCGACATTGATCGAGTAGCCGGAGGTGGCCGGGTCGATGTCGTCGCAACCGATCTGCGCACCCTTGGCGCCGTCGACGATCCTGTACGCGCACACCGTGCCGCTCAGGAACGGCCCGGCCATGGTCGTGCCCGCCAGCGTCGCCAGCGTGGGCGGCGGCGTGCTGGAGCCACTCGAGGAGTTGTTGTCACACCCGGTGAGGGCGAGCGTGGCGGCCAGCAAGCTGGCGGCGAAGGGCTTGACCGTGCCCGTACGGAATCTGCTGCGCATGGAAGTTCCCTGGTCGTACCAATGGGTGTGGCGCCGGCAAGGCGCCAGCGGCCGTCGACGGTTTTCGACACAGGCATGCTGGGAGAAAGGGTGACGCAGCGGTATCCCGTGGTCAGGGGCCCCTGAACAGGGGGGTGTGGCGAGGGGGTCAGGGGTGGCGGTGGCAACTGACGAGGTGGTCGTTCACCAGCCCGGTGGCCTGCATGTGGGCATAGATGATGGTGCTGCCCACGAAACGGAAGCCGCGCTTCTTCATGTCCTTGCTGATGCGGTCGGACAGCGGCGTGCTGGCCGGCACGTCCTTGAGCGTGCGCGGGCGGTTGACGATGGGGGTGCCGTCCACCCACTGCCACATGTAGGCGTCGAAGCTGCCGAACTCCTTCTGCACGGCGAGGAAGGCCTTCGCGTTGGAGATGGTGGATTCGATCTTCAGGCGGTTGCGGACGATGCCCGGGTCCTGCATGAGCTTCTCCACCCGCGCGGGGGTATAGCGGGCGACCTTCTGCGGGTCGAAGTCCGCGAAGGCGCGGCGGTAGTTCTCGCGCTTGCGCAGGATGGTCAGCCAGCTGAGGCCAGCCTGGGCGCCCTCCAGGGTGAGGAACTCGAACCAGGTGCGGTCGTCGTGCACCGGCACGCCCCACTCGGTGTCGTGGTAGGCGACGTAGAGCGGGTCGGTGCCGCACCAGGGGCAGCGGGCTGGATCGGCCATGGGCAAATACCGGGCAGGGGGGCTGGCGGAAGTATCCCACGGCCCCGCGGATTCCTATACTTGGCGGCTTTCCGCGCGCCCCGCGCGGCCGCCCTGACTTTCGGGAATCCGCCATGACGGTCAACACGACCCCCAGGACCTTCCAGGACCTGATCCTCACCCTGCAGGCCTTCTGGGCCAGCAAGGGCTGCGTCGTCCTGCAGCCCTACGACATGGAAATGGGTGCCGGCACCTTCCATACCGCCACCTTCCTGCGCGCCCTGGGCCCGGAAACCTGGAACGCCGCCTACGTGCAGCCCTCGCGCCGCCCGGCCGACGGCCGCTACGGCGAGAACCCCAACCGCCTGCAGCACTACTACCAGTTCCAGGTGGTGATGAAGCCAAACCCGGACAACATCCAGGAGCTGTACCTGGATTCGCTGCGCGCGATCGGCGTCGACCCGACCGTGCACGACATCCGCTTCGTGGAGGACAACTGGGAATCGCCGACGCTGGGCGCCTGGGGCCTGGGCTGGGAAGTGTGGCTGAACGGCATGGAAGTCACGCAGTTCACCTACTTCCAGCAGGTGGGTGGCGTGGAGTGCTACCCGGTCACCGGCGAGATCACCTATGGCCTCGAGCGCCTGGCCATGTACCTGCAGGGCGTGGACTCGGTGTACGACCTGACGTGGACCGACGGCCCGTTCGGCAAGGTGACCTACGGCGACGTGTTCCACCAGAACGAAGTGGAAATGAGCACCTTCAACTTCGAGCACGCCAACGTCGAGAAGCTGTTCGGCCTGTTCGACTTCTACGAGAGCGAGGCCAACCGCCTGATGGCGCTGAATCTCGCGCTGCCGTCCTACGAGATGGTGGTGAAGGCCTCGCACACGTTCAACCTGCTCGATGCGCGCCGGGCGATTTCCGTCACCGAGCGGCAGCGCTACATCCTGCGCGTGCGCACGCTGGCGCGCGCCGTGGCGCAGGCCTATTTCGATTCGCGCCTGAAGCTGGGCTTCCCGCTGGCGCCGGCGCACCTGCGTGACGAAGTGATCGCCAAGGCCGAAGCGGCGAAGAAGGAGTCCGCGCAATGACCACCGACAGCCGTGATTTCCTCGTCGAGCTCGGCACCGAGGAACTGCCGCCGAAGGCGCTGCGCAAGCTGCGCGACGCGTTTGCCGCCGAGATCGCCAATGGCCTGGCCCGCGCCGGCCTGCCGCACGGTACCGTGCGCCCGCTGGCGGCGCCGCGTCGCCTGGCGGTGATCGTCGAAGCCGTGGGCGTGACGCAGCCGGACCGCACCGTCAGCATGGACGGCCCGCCGGTGAAGGCGGCGTTCGATGCGCAGGGCAACCCGACGCCGGCCGCGCTCGGCTTCGCGAAGAAGAACGGCGTGGACATCGCCGAGCTGGACCGCTCCGGCGAGAAGTTGCGCTTCGTGCGCCAGGTGAAGGGCGAGCCGGCGGTGGCGTTGCTGCCGGGCATCGTGCAGGAGTCGCTGGACAAGCTGCCGATCGCCAAGCGCATGCGCTGGGGCGCCTCGCGCGTGGAGTTCGTGCGCCCGGCGCAGTGGCTGGTGATGCTGTTCGGCAAGGACGTGATCGATTGCACGCTGCTCGAGCAGCGTGCCGGCAACCACTCGCGCGGCCACCGCTTCCACCACCCGGCCGCGGTCGCCATCCACGAACCGCAGCAGTACATCGCCGCACTGCGCAAGGCGCACGTGATGGTGGACTTCGACGCCCGCCGCGAACACGTGCGCGACAGCGTGCAGGCGCTCGCCGCCAGCTACGGCGCCACGCCGTTGATGCCGGACGCGCTGCTCGACGAAGTCACCGCGCTGGTGGAGTGGCCGGTGCCGCTGGCCTGCACCTTCGAGAAGCGATTCCTCGACGTGCCGCAGGAAGCGCTCATCTCCACCATGCAGGACAACCAGAAGTATTTCTGCCTGCTGGACAAGCACGGCAAACTGATGCCGGTGTTCATCACCGTGGCCAACATCGACAGCAAGCACCCCGAGCTGATCGTGGCCGGCAACGAGAAGGTGGTGCGCCCGCGCCTCACCGACGCCGAGTTCTTCTACAAGCAGGACCTCAAGGTCCCGCTGGCGCAGCGCAACGAGCGCCTCAAGACGGTAGTGTTCCAGGCCAGGCTGGGCAGCACCTACGCCAAGGCCGAACGCGTCTCGCACCTGGCGGCGGGCATTGCCCGGCGCATCGGCGGCAACCGCGACGAGGCCGCGCAGGCCGGCCTGCTGAGCAAGGCCGACCTCGCCACCGAGCTGGTAGGTGAATTCCCGGAGCTGCAGGGCATCGCCGGCCGCTACTACGCCACCGCGGAGAAACTGCCGGGCGAAGTGGCCGCCGCGCTCGACGAGCAGTACATGCCGCGCTTCGCCGGCGACCGCCTGCCGCTGACGAAGACCGGCGCCGCCGTGGCGCTGGCCGACAAGCTCGACACGCTGGTGGGCATCTTCGGCATCAACCAGCCGCCTACCGGCGACAAGGACCCGTTCGCGCTGCGCCGCGCCACGCTGGGCGCACTGCGCATCGTGATCGAGCGCGAGTTCGACCTGGATTTCGCCGAACTGGTTGCCGAGGCCGCGCAACTGCTGGCCGAGAAGCTCGAGAACAGGAACGTGCAGCAGGACGTGCTCGATTTCGTGGCCGGGCGCTACCCGGCGTACTTCGCCGAGCAGGGCATTGCCGTGGACACCGTGCAGGCCGCGCTGGCAGTCGGCACCAGCCGCCCGCTGGACGTGGCGCGCCGCGTGCACGCCGTGCAGGCCTTCCGCGCGCTGCCGGAAGCCGCGGCGCTGGCCGCCGCCAACAAGCGCGTGGGCAACATCCTGGCCAAGGACGGCGCCGCCGCCGCGGCCGCGGTGGACAAGGCGCTGCTGGTGGACGACGCCGAGAAGGCGCTGGCCACGCGCGTGATGGCACTGGCCGCCGAACTCGAGCCGCTGTTTGCCAAGGGCGACTACGACGCCGCGCTGGCGAAACTGGCCGGCCTGCGCGCCGAGGTGGACACCTTCTTCGACAAGGTGATGGTGAACGCCGAGGACGCGAAGGTGCGCGCCAACCGCCTGGCGCTGCTCACGCAGTTGCGCGGGCTGTTCCTGCGCACGGCGGACATCGGATTGCTGCAGGGCTGAACAAGACAACAACAGGCAGGGATGCCGGGAGCAAGCCGATGCGCGAGATCTTTCCGCTGCTGGGCAACTCGCAGAAGCTCGACGGCGGCGCCATGTTCGGCAACGCGCCGCGCGCGGTGTGGTCGAAGTGGGCGCCGCCCGACGAGCACAACCGCATCGAACTGGCCTGCCGCTGCCTGCTGGTGCGCGACACGCTGCCCGACGGCAGCCGTCGCCACGTGCTGCTGGAGACCGGTATCGGCAATTTCTTCGAGCCGAAGATGCGCGAGCGCTACGGCGTGGTGGAGAACCGCCACATCCTGCTCGAGTCGCTGGCTGAACTGGAACTGACGCCGGCCGAGATCGACGTGATCGTGCTGTCGCACCTGCACTTCGACCACGCCGGCGGCCTGCTCAACAGCTGGCGCGCCGACAGCAAGCCGTCGCTGGCGTTCCCGCGCGCGCAGATCGTCGTGAGCCGCAAGGCCTGGGAGCGCGCCTGCCATCCGCACGCGCGCGACCGCGCGTCGTACATCCCTGAATTGCCGAAGTTGCTGGAAGAGAGCGGGCGCCTGGTGATCGTCGAGGGCGCGCAGTCGCCGGCGACCGGCGAGGGCTTCCGCTTCCATTACAGCGACGGCCACACGCCCGGCTTGCTGATGACCGAAGTGGCCATGCCGAAGGAACAGGGCGGGCCGGTGCTGTTCGCCAGCGACCTCATCCCCGGCGCGCCCTGGGTGCACCTGCCCATCACCATGGGCTACGACCGCAATCCCGAGTTGCTGATCGACGAGAAGAGCGTGCTGCTGGCCAAGTGCGTGCAGCGCGGCATCCGCCTGTGCTTCACCCACGACCCGCGCGTGGCGATTGCCGCGGTGGCCTGCGAGGATGGCCGCTACCGGGCGGTCGCCTGACGCGCGTCCCGATTGTGCAAACAATCGGGATAGCCGACCGGCGCCCTTGTGGCGCCGGCTACCGCGCCCCACGCTAGTGCCATGCGCATCCAGACCCGCCTGATCCTTTCGCTCTCCGCCATGGCGCTGGCCGTGGTGCTGGGCATCGTGTTGCTGTTCCAGTGGCGCTTCGAAAGCGGCATGGTGGAATACGTGAACGCGCAGCAAGGCGAGCGCCTCGAGCGCCTCGCCGAGGAAATGGCCGACCGCTGGGAAGACGACCCGGGCTGGCAACAGTTGCGCAACGACCCGAAGGCCTTCCGCCTGCTGGTGCGGCATGCCAGCCGTCCGCACGGCGACTTCGACGACGATGACAACCACAAGGGACCGCCCGGACCGCCGCCGCGCCCGGTGGTGCTGCTGGATGCACAGCGGCAGTTGCTGATCGGACGCAAGGGGCACGGCGGTGAACTGGCGCTGCAAGTGCCGGTGAAGGTCGATGGCCAGGTGGTCGGCTACCTCGGCACACCGCGCTTTGTCGACCTGGAAGCGGACATCGACCGTCATTTCCGCGAGCAGCAGGTACACACCCTGTGGCTGGTCGGTGGTTTTGCGCTGGCCATGGCGGTGCTGGTGGCGGTGCTGCTGGCGCGCAGTTTCACGCGCCCGCTGGAGCGGCTGTCACGCGCGGCGCACCGGCTGACGCAGCAGCAATACGACGTGGACGTTGACGCCGGACGTCGCGACGAGCTGGGCGCACTGGCGCGCGACATCCACGAGCTGGCACAGACGCTGGCGCGCAATGCCGACGCCCGCCAGCGCTGGTTCGCCGACATCTCACACGAACTGCGCACGCCGCTGGCGGTGCTTATCGGCGAAATCGATGCGCTGCTCGATGGCGTACGCCCGCTCACCACGGAACGCATCGAATCGCTGCGGCAGGAGGCCGTGCACCTGCAACGGCTGGTGGAGGACCTCTACGTACTGGCACGTGCCGATCTCGGCGCGCTGCAATACCGCAAGACGGACGTTGATCTTTCCGACCTGGTGCGCGAACGGCTGGCGGCGGCCACACCGGCCTTCGAGGCCGCCGGGCTGACGCTGGATATCGACATGCCCGCCACCGGTCCGCAAGTACACGGCGACCCGCACCGCCTGCAGCAGTTGATCGACAACCTGCTGGCCAACAGCGCGCGCTACACCGATCGTGGCGGTCGCCTGCACGTGCACATCGCCACGGGCGCGCGTGACGCCGTACTGACCGTCGAAGACAGCGCGCCGGGCGTGCCGGACGCCGCGCTCGCGCGCCTGTTCGACCACCTGTACCGCGTGGACGAAGCACGCACGCGCAGCGCCGGTGGTGCCGGCCTCGGGCTGGCCATCTGCCGGCGGATCGTCGATGCCCACGAGGGCACCATCACCGCCGCGCACAGTCCGCTGGGCGGGCTGAGCATCCGCGTAACCTTGCCGTTGTCGACGGAGGACGCATGAGCGCCGAACGCATACTGGTGGTGGAGGACGACGCCAAGATCGCCACACTGCTGGCTGACTACCTGGCACACGCCGGCTACACGCCGCGCACCGTGTCCGACGGCAGCGCCGTGGAAGCGCTGGTGCGCGACTGGCAGCCGGCGGCGATCCTGCTGGACATCATGCTGCCGGGCAAGGACGGGCTGGCCATCTGCCGCGACCTGCGCGCGCTTTCCGCGGTGCCGATCCTGATGGTGACCGCGCGCGCCGAGGAGATCGACCGCCTGCTTGGCCTGGAGATGGGCGCCGATGATTACATCGTCAAGCCGTTCAGCCCGCGCGAAGTGGTGGCGCGCGTGAAAGCCGTGCTGCGACGCAGCGCGCAACCGCGCACCGACACGCCGGCGGCGCAGGGGTTCGCGCTCGAGGAAGAGCGCCTCGCCGTGCACTGGCGCGGGCAGACCACCACGCTCACCGCGGTGGAGTTCCAGTTACTGGGTTGCCTGGCACGCGATCCCGGCCGCATCTGGTCGCGGCAGCAACTCATGGACCACATTTACAGCGACCACCGCGTGGTCAGCGACCGCACCATCGACAGCCACGTGAAGAAGTTGCGCCGCCGGCTGGCCGACGCGTTCCCCGACACCGACCTGGTGCAATCGGTCTACGGCGTGGGCTACCGCTTCGAATTGCCGGATTGAGCAGGGCGCTTCCCCGGTTCGTCCGCATTGCTTGCACGGTCGCCGCCGATACTGGCGCCGTACCGTTCACAACCCGCATACACAGCAGAGGTTAACCCGCATGAACAAGTTCACCGTTGCCATCCTCACCCTCGCACTGGCCGGCGCCGGCACCGCGGCTTATGCCTGCGGCGGCCCGGGCGGCCCCGACATGGCGAAGAAGCACGAGAAGATGCTCGATCGCCTCGACGACAGGCTCGACCTGACCGACGCCCAGGAGGACCAGGTAGAGGCCTTGTTCGCGGCCGCGCACAAGAAGCACCAGGCCATCCACGATGAAACGCACAAGGCGATCGCCGGGATCCTGACCCAGGAGCAACTGCAGAAGTTCGAGCAGATGCACGAAGAGCGCATGGACAAGAAGCACCGCGGCCAGAAGGACAAGGCAGCGGGCGACGACACCCCGCGCTGACGGATCCTTTCCGCTCGCAAGAAGGCCCGGCAACCGCCGGGCCTTCTGCGTTTCAGGCCGCGGAGTTCTCCGCCGCCGCCTCCACCCGCCGTTCCCACTCCGGCGGCATCCACAGGTGCTTCAGCCGCGCGGTGAGAGTCCCGGGCCGGGCCATGTCGCGGAACAGGTCCACGTACTCGTGCGTCCACATCACCCACAGGCTGTCGCTGCGCACCGGGCGGGTGATGCCGTAGCGCACCGGCTTGCCGGCCTGCTCTTCGGCGAAAGTGCCGAACAGGCGATCCCACACGATGAACACGCCGGCGTAGTTGGTGTCGATGTAGCCCTCGTTGCTGGCGTGGTGCACGCGGTGGTGGTTGGGCGTGTTCATCACGAACTCGATGGCCGGGTGCAGCTTCGTGACCAGCGTGGTGTGGATGAAGAACTGGTAGACCAGGCTCAGCGCGAAGCAGATGCCGATCCACACCGGGTTGAAGCCGATGAAGGCCAGCGGCACGTAGAACAGCCAGCCGCCGTTGAAGATGTTGGTGGCGTTCTGGCGCATGGCGGTGGAGAAGTTCATGCGCTCGCTGGAGTGGTGCGTGACGTGCGTGCACCACAGCCAGCGCACGCGGTGCGAGGCGCGATGGAACCAGTAGAAGGTGAAGTCCACCAGCACGAACAGCAGCAGGCCGGTCGCCCAGCTCAGCTCCACGGTGACCACGCGGTGGTGGTACGCGAGCGCATACACCGGGAAGGCGATGATCCCCGCGAACAGCAACTCGGTCACCTGGTAACCGGCACCCAGCATGAAATTGCGCACCGCCTCGCGGGCGTCCATCAGCACCGGGTCGTTCCTGATGCGCGCGTACTCCCACAGGGTCACGCCCACGAACACCGGCGTGGCGATCACGAAGATCAACTGGCGCGCGTCGAGGGCCAGCCAGGTCTGCGCCCAGGTCCAGAGGGCGGCCAGTCCGCTGGTCATCCAGACGTCCTGCATAAGGCTGAGGAGGTTCATGGGGGCTCCGGGTGGGGGTAGAAAATCATCGGGGGCATGGCCCCCTCGCTACAGGGGGCCGCTGGTGGTCATTGTTTGATCGGGAAGGGCGGCCATGCTTGACGTTCTGTGCCATCCTTTTGACCAACGGTGCCAAGGTGGCGGGCGAGGGCGGCAATGAGCAGCGTGGTGAGGGTGACCGGGGCCTGGACCGGCCTGCTGACCGACTGGCTCGACCACGAGCAGTTGCCGGCACCGGACCTGCGCGCCGCGTTGGGGCGCTGGGCGCCGGAGGACGCCATGCCCATGGCGGTCTGGCAGGACCTGCTGGCGCGCGCGGTGGCGCTGCGGCCGCAGCAGCCGGCCCCGGCACTGGCCATGGGCGCGCTGGTGCAGCCGCGCCACGTGGGCGTGCTGGGCTACCTGGTGGTGGCGAGCAACACGCTCGGCGAGGCCATGCTCGCCTACCAGCGCTACGAGCGGCTGTTCTATGGCGTGGCGCTGGCGGACATCCACATCGAGGCCGACCAGGCCGAGATCCGCTGGCCGCGCCAGCCGGAGTCGTTCGGCCACCACGACTCGATGGCCATCGCCGCACTGATCACCTTCCTGCGCCGGCAGGTGGATGAAGCGCCGCCGCCCACGCGCGTGAGCTTCGTGAATCCCGCGCCGGCCGATGCGCGCGAACGCCCGGCTTATGAAGCGTTCTTCGGCTGCCCGGTGGACTTCGACGCCACGCACACCGCGGTGCGTTTCCCGCTGGCCTACCTCGCCATCCGCATGCCGCACAGCGACCCGGGCCTGCGCGCGCTGCTCGACCGCCAGGCGCAGGCACTGCTGCTGGCGTTGCCGGACTCGGATGCGCTGGACCGCGCGCTGCAGCAGGTGATGCTGCACCTGCTGCCGGAAGCCGCCGCCACCTTGCCGCGCGCCGCGCGCGAACTGCACGTATCTGTGCGCACCCTGCAGCGGCGGCTTGAGGCCCGCGGGCTGAGCTGGCAACAGTTGCTCGACCGCACCCGCGAGCAGCTGGCGCGCCAGTACCTCGCCGATCGCTCCCTCACCCTGGGCGACATCGCCCTGCTGCTGGGCTTTTCCGAGCAGAGCGCCTTCACCCGCGCGTTCCGCCGCTGGACCGGCAGCACGCCGGCGCGGGCGCGCCGCGGGCTGCGCCCCACACCCTGAGCCGGGTCAACATCCGGCCACGCGGACCTGCCAAGATGGGCGGATAGCCGGCTCATCAACAGGAGGTTCCCATGTATCCCAAGGATTCCGTCGCCCTCGTCACCGGTGCCGCCACCGGTATCGGTTACGCCACCGCACTGGCGTTCGCGAAGGCCGGCTGCCGCGTGGTGGTCTCCGACCGCGACGCGAAGCGCGGCGAACAGGCCGCCGAAGCCATCCGCGCGATCAGCCCCGGTTCGATCTTCGTTGCCTGCGACGTGGCCGTGCCCGAACAGGTTGCCGCGCTGCACCGCAAGATTGCCGACACCTTCGGGCGTCTGGATGCCGCCTGCAACAACGCCGGCATCGAGGGCGAGCAGGCACCCACCGCCGACTGCACGCTGGAGAACTTCGACCGCGTCATCGGCATCAACCTGCGCGGCCTGTTCCTGTGCATGAAGGAGCAACTGAAGATGATGGCGCCGCAGAAGCGCGGCGCGATCGTGAACCTCGCCTCCGTGGCCGGCCTGGTGGGCTTTGCCGGCCTGCCGGCCTACTGCGCCTCCAAGGGCGGCGTGGTGCAACTGACCAAGGGCGCTGCACTGGAATACGCCGAAGCCAACGTGCGCGTGAACGCCGTGTGCCCGGGCGCGATCAAGACCGAGATGATCGACCGCATCACCCACCAGGACCCGGCCACCGAGCAGGCCTTCAACGCCCTGCACCCGATGATGCGCATGGGCACGGTGCAGGAAGTGGCGGACACGATCGTGTTCCTGTGCTCGCCGCAAGCCAGCTTCATCACCGGCCAGGCACTGGCGGTGGACGGCGGGATGGTGGCGCGCTGACACGCCACGCACCACCGCGCTGCACACGCAAGAAGGCCGGGCATTGCCCGGCCTTTTCATTGCACGTCACGCCCGCGCTCAGGCCGCCTTGCGCCGGCGCAGCATGGCGCCCAGCCCCAGCAACATCAGCACCAGCAGCGACTTCAGGTCCAGCGCGCCGCCACCACCGCCACCCAGCGAATGCGCCGCACCCGGGAACATCGGCTGGTTATTGTCGATGCGGTAGTTCTGCACCGGCGCGGCGGCACGCTGCGCCTGCGCGGCATGCTCGGTGGCCATGCGCGCCTGGTTGCGGCGCTCGATGCCGTTGGCCCTGAACGACTCGTCGCGCATCACCACCATCGCCGTCTCGTCGTTGACCACCTGGTAGCTCACGCCGAGATCACGGATCGCAGTCTTCGTTTCCTGCTCGTCGGCCAGGCCCAGCATGCTGGCCTTCTCGAGGTCCTCGACGCGCGCCATGGCCCACAGGCGCTCCAGTTCCGGGTTGGCGGTGTCGACGTCCGGCAGGCTGAAGGTGGCCTTGTAGGTCTTGTCCTCGCCGGACAGCGCCGCCTTCAGGGTGATTTCCGCCGGGCCGGCCTTGTCGTAGCGACCGAACAGCACCACCTGCTGGCCACGGTAGATCTTCCTGCCCACGCGGCCGGCGATGTCATGGGTGCCGCCGCCGGAGATTTTCAGGTCGACGTTGTGCATGGCTTCGCTGAGCACCTTGCTCTTGGCCAGCATGATCTGGCCGACGATGTCGTCGTCATTGGACACGCCGGCGTAGAAGCCGCCGGAGGCCTCGGTGATCACCCGCATCAGCGGCCAGTTGGCGCTGTTGCCCATCAGGAAGCCGAACACGCGCAGGTCGTAGTTGGCCAGCAGCTTCGCGAATTCCTTCGGGCTCACCACGCCGGTGTTGGTCACGCCGTCAGTCACCAGCACGATGGAGGTCACGCGATCGTTGTCGAGGTTATCCAGTGCCTCGTGCAGGCCGGCGTAGAGGTTGGTGGAACCGTTGGGCTGCAGCGCTTCAATCTGCGTGATCGCCTGCTGCACGTTTTCCGGCGTGGCCGCGGTCCAGTCGATCACCTCGCGGGCACTTTCGCCGAATTCCACCACGCGGAAGCGGTCCTGCGGCTGCATCTTGCCGATGGCCTGGGTCACGCCGCGCGCCAGCGTGCGGATCTTGCCCTGCATGGAGCCGGAGGTGTCGAGCACGAACACGTAGTCGGCGCCGTTCTGCAAGGGCTTCAGGTCCACGCCCGGCGTGACCACCATCATGAACGTGCCGGTCTTGTCCTTCGCCGCCTTGTACGGGATCACTTCCACGCGGCCCGGCAGGTTGTCGGCCAGCCGGTAATAGAACACGAAGTCCTTCGAGAGCGAACCGCCGGGCTGGTCCACGCGCAGCTGCCAGGTTTCGTTGTCGACTTTCACCGGCTTGGCGAGTTGCTCCAGGCCCGGCGCGCGCACCTCGTCCACCGGCCAGGCGGAACGCATGGTCAGGTCCACCGAGAAACTGCTTTCCACTTTCTCGTTGCGCGTCCAGAAACTGTTGGTCACGTCGTCGGTGCCGCCTTCCTCCAGCGGGTACACGAAGCGGCCCACGCCGGTGTCGATGGACAGCGGCTGGTAGTACACGAAGTTCACCGTGACGTCCTGGTTGGGCGGCAGCGGCGACACGCGGAATTCATAGCGCTGGTAGCTTTCCTTCGTCGCCAGGCCCGCTTCACGGCCCTGCGATTTTTCCTGCTCGTAGACCTGCTTCGCCTGGTCTTTCGGCAGCACCTCGCCATCGAGCGTGAGTTCGCCGGCGCTGATGTGCATCTCGGACAGCGACGCGCTCTCCGGCACCGGCGTGGCGTACAGCGCTTCCAGCGTTGTGTCATTCGGGTTGTTGAAGCGCTGGGTGACGGACACTTTCGCGAAGCCGTTGTTGATGGTCACCTGCACGTCGTGGTCGACGATGCGGATGGGCTGGTGGCTGCTGCCCAGCGGGGTGAGGGTGCCGGCGGCGTCGGCCTGCGGGCTGCCCGTGGCCACGGCCAGGGCGAGGGTGGAGAGGGCAAAGGCGTGCTTGATGTTCATGGCGGGTTCCTCCCGGGTCGTGAAGACGGGGGCAGGATGGGCCGGGCAAGGCAGTTGCGATACGTTTGCCGAAGTTGTCTCGACTTTGTCGCCCACAGGTATCACCATCCGATACCATGATCCCCTGTAGAGAGGGGGCCATGCCCCCGACCGATCCTTATCGGGGGCATGGCCCCCTCTCTACACAAGCGCGCGAGGTACGTTGATGGCCGCCACCCACCCCCTGCTCGCCGCCCTGCAGCGGCGCCTGAAGCGCGACGGCATCACCTACGCCGAGGTGGCCCGCCGGCTGGGCATCTCCGAGCCCACGGTGAAGCGCATGTTCTCCACCGAGCGCCTCACCCTGGACCGCCTCGACGCCCTCTGCGAAGTGGCCGGCGTGGACCTGGCGGAACTGGCGCGCGATGCGCAGGACGCCCAGCAGCGCCTGTCGCACCTCACCCGCGAGCAGGAAGAGCAGCTGGTGCAGAACGAGGCGCTGCTGCTGGTGACCGTGCTGGTGCTGAACCACTGGCGCTACGAGGAGATCCTCGCCGCCTACCGCATCGAGGACACCGCGCTGGTGCGCCACCTGGCCGCGCTGGATCGCTTGGGCCTCATCGACCTGCTGCCCGGCAACCGTGTGCGCCTGAAAGTGGCGCGCGAATTCGCCTGGCTGCCCAACGGGCCCATCCAGCGCTGGTTCGAACGCAACGTGCAGGGCGACTTCCTCAACGCCAATTTCCACGGCGAACGCGAAGTGCGCCGCTTCAGCCATGGCATGCTGAGCCCGGCGTCGCAGGTGCGCCTGCTGGAGCGCATTGAACGGCTCTGCCAGGAATTCGCCGAACTGCACGCCGAAGACGCCAGCCTGCCGCTGGCCGAACGCAACGGCGCCTGCGTGCTGGTGGCCATGCGCCGCTGGGAACCGCCGGCGTTTGCCGCCCTGAAGCGCCCCGCGCGCTGAACACCGAGGAGACAACTGCATGAGCAGGAACGTGATCATCACCGGCGCCTCCGGCGGACTCGGCGAAGCACTGGCACGCGAATTCGTGCGCCGCGGCTACCACGTGGGCCTGATGGCGCGCCGCGCCGACCGCCTGGAAGCGCTGGCCGGCGAACTGCGCCGCAGCGGCGTGAAAGTGGAAGTGGGCGTGGTCGACGTGGCACAGGACAGCACCGTGCACGCCGCCGTGGATGCGCTGCGCGAACGCCTGGGCGGCCTGGACATTTTCATCGCCAACGCCGGCATCACCGCGGTGAACCGCACCGGCTCCGGCGACATCTCGAAAGACAAGCAGGTGATGGCCGTGAACTTCACCGGCGCCATCGCCAGCCTGGACGCCGCCGCGAAGCATTTCCGCGCGCAGAAGCGCGGGCGGCTGGTGGGCATCTCGTCCATTGCCGGCATCATGCCCATCCCCGGCAGCGGCACCTACTCGGCCAGCAAGGCCGCGCTGAGCATGTGGCTGCGCGCCGCGCGCATCGAGCTGGCGAAGCACGGCGTGGGCGTGACCGCCATCCACCCGGGATTCATCCGCACCGAACTGGTGCCGGGCATGGAGAAGTACCCGTTCGTGATCGAAGCGGATGCTGCCGCGCGCGCCATCGTGGATGCCATCGAGGCCGGCAAGGACAACCTGATCGTGCCGGCGTGGCCGTGGAAGTACCTGCTGCCGATCGCGCGGCTGCTGCCGGAGCGCCTGGCGGGGAAACTGTTCTGATTCGCGCTGGCGGGGTGCGCGCGCGGGCGTGAACCGGCGCACAGTTCGTCGCGCCGGCCGCGCCAGCCCCGCGGACGGCGCGGTATGGTGGGGCATGGCCATTCCCTGTACCCCGCTGCTCCGCCTGTTGCTGCCCGCCACCACCGCGGCGCTGCTGCTGTGCATGCCGCCCGCAGCGCGCGCACAGGATGTGGCCGGGGCGGTGGCGCAACTGGTGGAAGCCACCCACCAGGACGATCTCGACGGCATGATCGCGCGCCGGCAGATCCGCGTGGCGGTGGTGTGGGACCGCACCGATTACTTCATCGACCGCGGCCACCCCTACGGCCTGGCCTGGGAAGCCACCCAGGCACTGGAGCGCTGGATCAACCAGCGCTACAAGCGCACCTTGCGGCGCATCCACCTGGTGATCGTGCCGGTGTCGCGCAACGAACTCATCCCGCTGCTGCACGCCGGCCGCGTGGACCTGGCGGTGGCCGGCCTCACCGTCACGCCCGAGCGCGCCGCACTGATCGACTTCACCGAGCCGGTGCACCGCGGCGTGAGCGAGGTGGTGGTGAGCCGCCGCGCCTCGCCGCTGCTGAATGACCGCGACAGCCTGGCCGGACAGACCTTCCACCTGCGCAGCGACAGCCATTACGCCGACAGCCTGCGGGCCATCAGCAACGGCTTCGAACTCACCGGCCGCGCGCCCATCACCGTGCGCACCATGGACGCCCACCTGGACGACGAGGACATCCTCGAACTGGTGAACGCCGGCGTGATTGAACGCACCGTGGTGGACGACTACAAGGCGCACCTGTGGGCCGACCTGCTGCCGGCGGTCCGCATCGAGGCCGCTACCGTGCATGACAACAACACCCTGGCCTGGGGCGTGCGCCCGGGCACGCCGAAGTTCCGCAGGCTGGTGAACGAGTTCGTGCGGACCCACCGCGTGGGCACCGAGTTCGGCAACGTGCTGGCGGAGCGCTACTACGGCGACAACCGCTGGCTGCGCGACCCGCCCACCGAAGCCGAGCTGGCCCGCCACGAAGCGCTGATGGCGCTGCTGCGCCAGTACGCCGAGCGCTACGGGTTCGACCCCTTGCTGATCACCGCGCTGGCCTACCAGGAATCAAGGCTGGACCCCGCCGCGCGCAGCCGCGAGGGCGCCATTGGCGTGATGCAGCTGTTGCCGCGCACCGGCCGCGCCATGCGCGTGGGCGACATCCGCCAGACCGAACCCAACATCCACGCCGGCGTGAAGTACCTGCGCGAACTGGCCGACACCTACTTCGGCGACAGCCACACCGACGACTACAACCGCACGCTGCTGGCGTTCGCCGCCTACAACGCCGGCCCGGGGAAGATCCGCAAGATGCAGCGCATCGCCGAGGCACGCGGGCTGGACCCGCACCGCTGGTTCGACAACGTGGAGCGGGTGGCGGCGGAGAAGCTGGGGGCGGAGACGGTGACGTACGTGGGGAACATCACGAAGTATTACGTGGCGTATCGGGTGATGGGGGAGCGGGGGAGGGGAGTTACGCCGGGTATGTGAAGGGGTTGAACACGGCGACCGCGAAGGGTGCGAAGTCCCTGACGTTCCGCGTGACGACGGTGAGGCCGTGGACTTTCGCCACGGCAGCGATCATGGCGTCTTCGTAGAGCGTATCCGACTGGTGGTGCATCAACCTGGCCCAGCAACGAAATGCCGCACCGTCCATGGGCAACACGTTGCAGGACTCGCTGACACGGTCCAGCCAGGCTTCCAACTCCGCGGCACGCGCCGGATCCTGGTCACGTGTGAGTTCGATGCCCGCCTGGATCTCGCCGAGAGTCACCGTGGCAACGTGCAGGCTGGCGTCGTCCACTGACTGCAACCACGCAACCACCGCGCCGTGCGGGCGCACCTTGCGGAGTTCCGATATGACGTTGGTGTCGAGCAGATACATGGAGGTTATTCCAGCGTCCGGGGCACACGCCGCTTCGCCTGTCCACGCGGCGGCACGGACAGCTCACCCCGGGCAGTGTCTTCCAGCAGCAATTGCTTGAGCGTAGGCCGGGCTGCTGCCTGCAGCCGGCGCCATTCGTCGATGGGCACCAGCACGGCGGTTTCGGCACCGCGTCGCGTCACCATTTGCGGACCCTCACTCACGCAGGCGTCGAGCATCTCGCTGAAGCGCGCCTTGGCATCCTGGACGGGCCATGTGTGCATGGGTTGCCTCCTGCCCGGGGATGGTCCGGATCGTACTGACTAGTTACGTGACTAGTCTATACGTCCCGGGAGGAGGCAACAACCACTGTGGATCAGGTCAGCGGCGACGCAGACCCAGCAGGCCGACCAGCAACAGCATCCACGGCACCAGCGCGCCACCGCCGGAAGACGAACTGGAGGTGGTCGTGGTGGTGGATCCCGAGCCGCCATCACTGGCAAGCGGGAACACCGACAGCACGAACGACTCGTTGGTGTTGGTGCCGTAGCCAATTGGCGCCGGGGCGGAGCTGGTCACCCAGGCGCCAACCGCGATCAGCTTGCCCTCATCAACGATGGCGCCCATGTAGGTGCTGCCATTGGAAAGCGCCGTGCGCCAGTAGCCGGTGCTGCCCATGCTTGCGTTGGCAGTGTCGAGCGCACCCACGCTGTTGAGCCGCACGATCGCGCGACGGCCACCCAGCGAGCCGGCCACGAGGTAGCCGCCCCCCGAAGGGATGATCACGTTGGCGCGCGAAGTGGTGAACAGACCGTCCGGGTTGATGTCGGCGATGCCGTCCACATCGAAGGTCGTGTCGAGGTCTCCATCGGATTCCAGGCGGACTACCGCACCCAGGCCGCCGGAACGGGCAGCACCAACGAGGATGGTGTTGCCGTCCACGCGCAGGCCGGTTGACCAGCTGTCTTCTGCACCGATGCTGAATACCTTGATGCCCGAGCCGTTGAACGAGCTATCCAGCGCGCCAGCGCCAGCAAGCGTGATGCGTGCGACGAACAAGTCGTAGTAAGCACCGCCTTCGTCGATGGCGGTACTGCCGGACACTACAAGGCGACCGGCGCTGTCCAGCGCGGCATGCTCAAGCCAGGCGCCATAGCCGGCGCCAACGGGTTGCACGAGCAGGAAGCCGTTGCCGTTGGGGCCGAACGTGGTGTCGACGACACCTTCGGCCGACAGGCGCCCGACGATTCCCAGACGGCTGTAACCCACGCGCGCCGACGAGCCGGTGACGATGAGCTGGCCATTCGACAACTCGAAGATCCGGCCGGCATTGGCGGTGTAGAGGGGGCTTTCGGCGGGAGATGCCGAGTAGGGGACCTCCAGCAGGCGCCAACCATCGGTGCCAAACGTGGTGTCGGCGCTGCCATCCGCGTTCAGGCGCATCAGCACGAACTTCATCAGCGAGTACTCGCCCTCCGGCCAGCCTTCCGCAATCACCATGATCTTGCCGCTGGCCAGCCGGGTGGCGGACGGGTAGTGCACGAGATAGCCAGGGGGCAGCGGCAACTGCAGCTTGCCGTCGGTGCCATAACTGGTTACGGGCGCCAGGTTGGCGTCCAGCTTGTAGGCATGCACCGCGGTGCCATCGATCCACTCGCCGGGGTTGGTGTCCTCGACTTCCAGATCGCCGATGGCGAGGTAGCCACCCGTGATCGGCAGCACGGTAGTCAGCGCATTGGTCTCCCAGATCGTGGCCTCGTCGGAAACCGGTCCGAAGACGGAAGAGCGCATTAGGTCTTCGGTGAGCGCGTGCGATGGCGCGGAGATGATTGCCACAACTGAAGCGAGTACGAACGTCCTGATTTTCGTCACGGCGGGATGCACCTGATGTCAGTCCATTAATGGTGTGGAAAAAAGCGGCGGGAGTTTAGGGGCGGATGGAGGATAGCGGTATAGGAAAAAGGAGGGAAATGGTGCGGGAGATGGCTGCGGGGGTCTGGATGCGAGGCGCGGCGGGAACTCAGTCGATGTTCGATGCGTACGGGTCCACACCTGAATCGATCAGACGCCGCTGCAGTTCAAACAACATGCGACCTGCGTTTTCCGGGCGCTCAACCGCCACCCGGAATTCGGTCTCGGTGATGTGGTCCTCTCGCATGGCTGGAAGGTGGGCACCAGCGTCGTAGCGGGCGTAGTACTTGCCGTCGCGGGAGAGGAGGGTGAGGGCGTTGAAGGTGTAAAGGATGTTCATGTCGGCAATTATGCTTAACCATAACAATAACTGTCGCAGAGAATGATCACACTGCGCCCATACCTACAAGCGTCGTGAGCGCCTCGCCCCTCACGTCCTTCTAGTCGGACGTCAATCGCACAACAAACTCCTGGAATACACCATCAATCGCAACCAGCCCAAATACCGCGAGCAACTTCTTGGCCGCAATTCGCCTAAGTACGAGAGCCTCGTCGTCTCGCATCAGATACCTTCCAATGTAAGTGGCAATCTTGGTTCGAACAGAATAGTCCTGCATCTTTTTGTTGGGAATAGACTGTATGGCAGGCCACGCCAAAATGGCGGCCCCCGCGTCCGCGAGATCAACCAGCCTGGAAACCCAGATTTCTTCGTCAGTGCGCTCATAGACCATCGCTGCCGCAACCAATGCAGCCAGCATAGATGGCCGGAGGTCCACCACCTTCTTCAAGACACTCAACGCAGAATCCATGTCGAAATACCGCAACGCGTCCACCGCCGCAGAGTCGCCAGCGAGCGCCGCATCGACCAACATTGATAATGCAGTCTCTCTTTCGCTGGTGGACATTCCGGAGAACATCGCAGCGGAGTAGCCGTCGCCGTGTGACCTGCCGGTCGACCGGTACTGGGCGATGAATACTTCAAAGGCCTTAGACATGCGCTTCCCCGTTTCGACCTATTGCCACACATGCGCGCCATGGACCCAGAGTCATGACATACCTCGCACACGGGAATCAGGGCCGGATATCGCTATTTTCCAAAAAGCCTCCGTCTACGATCCTCTGCCCAGCGCAGAAGATCATCGTACTGCTCGCTGTCGGTAACGAGCCGCAATTTCAGCTTTGAGTATGCCTCTTCAAGATCGCTATACCCTGAAAGCAGACCCTCCTGAAAATAGTGCTCCCCAGGAACCTGCCTTACTGGTTCATCTATTAGTCCTTGCCTGGCTTGCATCAACAGGCTCTCAAGTGAACTGCATAACCCAGCAACATCCGGGTCAAGCAAGTATCGAGCCGCGACCCGCTCAAAGTTTTCAGCAAGCGATCTGAGTTCTTCCTTGTCCATAGGGCATTTTCTTATATAGATCAGACTCTTCGATCGGGCAACTCGATCGCGCGCTATGGGCCCACGGTCATCAACCTTGGGCCGCAAACACTTGTCCGGAATGCGCAATGTTATTGCCTCTGACAGAGATCACATACTGTTGACCCCGTCGGCTCCGCCGAGATTCTAATCGATACTTGAGATCTGATAGCCCAGCGGCAAAAACCAAATCCTGGTCCACTTTCCTATACGAGAATCCAGGCCACAAAGCACTCAAATAACAGCATCTCAACCACCAGCATGAGCATAGGCTCGCAGGCGAATGCCTTGATCACGAATCAACCCGGAACACTCGCAAAGTGGGCGCGCATGACGTCATCGATCTTCTCGTCACACCAACCTGTTGGCATAGAGATCCCCTACTAGGATACGAGACGAATCATCCTATCGATCCTGACCACCCGCCACACCAGTCCATGCGCAAGATTGCAAATATCACAATAACGAGGCAGTCGTCAGCTTAACAGTGCCCTCATAACCGCCTACCCCCTCGAATGGAGAAGCTCTCGGACTTTCTCAAAGGAGATCTTGTATCTTGAGACAACATCACCAATTGCAACCGCAACCCTCTCCGTTGGCCCAGTCCCAAACCTGTCCACTTCTGGGCCTTGTCGAATCTCATACAGTCTTTCGCACTGCGAGCATCCGACCAGAGTAATTGAAGCAGTCCTATCTTCAGGATAATCAGGATGGCTTGTCCGACAGATAAATCGGAGATCCGAGAAGTCACAATCACACATTCATAGCCTCTCTAGTTATCGAGCTTACGAACTCGCCAGTTCACGAGATCATTTGAATTTAGGCCAAGCACATTCCATTCCGGCTTACCGTGCAACGTTCTCCCCCTTCCGACAAAGAGCGGATCATCGAAGAACAATATATTCTGAAGCCTTGATGAATCACGAATCTGAAATTCAAGAATATATTCAGGCTCATAGTTGAGATCCAGCTCTTGCTTCATTGCCTTTCCAGATCCGTACGCTCGCAGGTCTTCTGCTGAAGATACAAAGCCCGTTCCGTCCGGGTACTCGACCAGCGTCCTTGTTGCGATGTCCTGAAATGGCGCAACTGCTCGCCCGGCAATGTCAATCGGGGCCCCCGCGACTAGTGCTTGCACATCGCCCTGACGTACCGCACGCGCAAAGTAGCCGTCGGCCGGAAGGCCGTAGCCTGCCCACGACGAAATGTCGTATGCAAGAGCCTCTTGGGCGGAGGAATTCGCTACATAGTTCCCCATTGTGGGCGACAGTAGTTGTCCTTTGGGCGTTCCCCCCAACGCCTCCGCCCAAACCTCCCCAGCATCATCCGCCGCCACCCAAGGCAGCAAATACTCCTCCGACTCCGCGAACCTGACCCAGGCAAACAGATCATCGAAAGTCTCGGCTTCTGTCGCAGCATTCGCCACGTCCGCAATATCATCCGCTACGGCAGCAGTCGGCGGCACTGATTCATCCGCAACTACCTCGTCAGCTTGCGCCGCCACCCGTGCGGGCACCGTTCTGGCGGTATCGGCCTTGCTTGCGGTGGACGCCGCCTCCACCGCAACGTCGTCGAGTTGTCTGCGCCCGGCAGTTGCCGCCGCGCTGGCAGCGTTGGCAGCGATTGCGGCTGCATTGGCTCCAGCGGTAATCACCCCCTTGCCCAAGGCAAGGTAGGAAGCGGCCACATACATCAACTGGGAGATATTTGCTCCCAGACCGGTCATGTCGGCCTGCGTCTGTCCATGCTCGGCGAGGCGGCGGATCTCGTCGACCTTGTCCTGCAGTTCGTTATAAACGGATTGCCCCATCGCACGCACCGCGTCCGGATCGGACAGCATTGTCGTAATGGCCGCGATGGCCTCGCCGGGGGATAGCACCAGCTGCGCCATCCCTTCCACGTCATCCTTGACGGATACCGCCACCCCGATCACAGCGCCCTGACCGATGTAGACATCCTGCACGCGGGATGTCAGCACCCACCTCCCGTCCACGCTGATCCTGCAGAAGTCGGTCGCACAGGCCGCCCGTTCCGCCATGTACTGGCGATTCTGATCGGCGCTCAGGAAGTCCTCGAATCGCTCAGGGTGATCCTCCATCGCGCCTTCGAGACGAAGGTTGTTGGCGGCGAGGAGCACCATGTTCTCCGTCGCGAGCCTCACACGATCTTCCGAGGAAAGCCTGCCGGCCTCTGCCATCACCGCCTGGTGATTCGCCTGCACCCCGGCCTCATGGCCCATGCTCAGCGACCACCCCAGCAGCGTCGCGACTGCGTGCGAGCTCACGCCCTGGTTGTGCGCAAGCTCGTGGCCGAGCGTGACGATCGTTGCATCGCGATGCTCCTCGGCGACATCTATTGCCGCCAACTCCTGATCCGTGGTGCCTCGCAGCCCGAGCCCACCGATCATGCTTGTCATGACGACGTCGACGTCCACGCCGAGGGCGTCGGCAATTGCTTGCAGGCCTTCCTGTGTAATCACAAGGCCACCGAAACTTCCGCGCTCATAGGCGTAGATGGCCGCGGCAAGATCAGGCCTTTGCGCTGCAAGCATCGAGAGCTTGGACGGACCAGCAACCAGATCCAGCGCCTCTACGTCCGGGTCGCCGACTTGCGCCGCGACCGCGCCAACGGCGCTGGCTGTCGTCGCGGCGCCGAGACCCAGCAGTGCAATTGCGTTGTTGTCCGCGCTGGCCAGTTCGCCAGCCATTGATCTAAGGCCATCGCCGCTTGCCCACCGGTTATCCACCGTGATCTGGGCATTCAGCGCCGCCGTCTCTTCGTCCCTCATGACCGTCTGGGCCAGCGCGAGATCACGATTGAGCTCAACGCCGTCTGCCTGGCTGCCACCAATGGTCACGGCCCCCAAGCCCAGCGTCGCCCGGTTCAGTTGCTCCTGGATGTGCCCCTGCGACTGCAGGCCTATCGTCGTCTGGCCCGTGGCGGTCTGACCCGGGCTCTTGCGGAAGGCGTCGGTCGAAAGGGCAGTATCGAGACCATATCCGCGCGTGGCCGAATCGACCTTCCCGCTGATATCGATGGCATCGAGCGTTCCAGTCTCGAAATCAAGCCCGCCGTGGTCAACGAGCGTCCCCGATTCGTCGACAGACGCATTGGCAACGACCGCTCCGGCCAGAGTCGTCGCGCCAGCCCTTACGCGAACGGAGTCGCTGCCCAGAATCCAGGTCTGCTGACTGACCCAGCTGCCATCCTGGCTGGATGTGGTGTTGCCAACTCCGCCAGAGACGCTATGCAGGGATGCCGTCGAAGCGCCGATGGATGCGCCCGCACCCAGGCTGATATCCGTTGATGTCGAGCGCATGGTCGATGTATCAGCGACACTCGAGATCACCAGCCGTCCGGTCTCAATATCCACGTCGCGCGCCTCGATCCGCGCACCGGATACGACCAACTCATCGCTGCGGCTCGTGTAACCACCAGCGGTAATGGTGGTATTGACTTGCATGACCGCGGACGACTGGCTGTCGTACGTGCTCGTCCCGACACTCGCGCTACCCGTTACCCCCCTGCCGCTGATATTCAGGCTGGCGGTGCCGTAGTTGGAGTCCCGTGACTGCGCCTCTTCCAGGATGCTCTGGCCGGCACTGATCGATATTTCGGCCGCACGCGTCGTGAGGTTTCCGGCGACCGATACCGATGCTCCGACCACATCGATATTCTCGTCGGCGACAACGTCCACATCGCCGCCCGCGGAAATGCTGGACCCGGACCATTGCTTCTCAATCAGGGAATTGCTGCTGTTGCTGACCTCATGGCTGGTTCCGGCCGTTGCGTACATCCCGGTACCAGCACTCAACATCGCTGTCGGAACGGCCGAGGCCAGGGATGAGGCCGCAGCAATGGTTGCCTGCCCAAGATTCGCTGCGGCAGCTGCGACGTTGGCACGATAGTCATCCAGCACTCCTGGGTCGTGGTCCCCGGAGCTCACCTTGCCTTCCGCATCAGCGAGCGCTTCAGTCGCATCGTCCAGAGCATCACGCGCCTGCTCTACGGCACGAACTGCGTTGACGGCATCAACGTATGCATTTCGCAGGCCGACAGATACTGTCGTTGACACGACCTGTTCTTGCTGGTGTATCTCGCGCGCATCCTGATAGCCGCCGACCTCGACGCTTTCGCCTGCTGCCAGCAGCGCGTAACCCAGCACTTGCAAATCGGAACTCATGACGGACAGTGCTGCGTCAGCCTTGAGCACCAGTTCGCCCGCGCTCAGCGACGTCCCGTTCCAGACTGTTTCCCGTTGAACGGTCGTGAAGGTCGCGTCCGTGGACTTGACCCCCATGATCGTGATGCTGTCTCCGGAGGCCTCATAGCCCAGGCCTTGGACCGTTCCGTTCACGGTCTCATGCTCGTACTCCCTTGTATCGGCAACAGCATCGATGGCGATATCTCCTGCCACCACTGATGCAGTCCCTCCAACCAGGATGTCGGCGTTCGCCAGGCGAACCGTTCCTGACGCTGCAATGCTCAGCTCTTCTGCCAGCACGAGGCTTCCGGCATTGTCCACACGGCGTTCGTGCGTTGTCTCTGCCGCGTAGATGTCGATGGCCGGCATCTGGACCATGCCCGGCGCAAACACGCTTGCGGCCCACGCTCCCGACAGCGACAGCGCGCTTATCAGGTCCCGCACGGGTCCCTTGTAGCCACTCTCCGTATGGCTCCACGCCTCATTGACCAGCGTGACGGACTCCACCGTGACGTTGTCGATGGATCGCATAGCTGCAAGCGACCCGTCATCGCCGCCGATCGCGACAGCGCCATCGCCGGTCGCCGGCAAAGTTGTAGCGCCGATGCGAACCGCCTTGTTCGCGAGGATAGAAGCCCCCGTCAGGGCAACATTTCCCTGCGCATCAATAGACGCGCTCCCACCCGCCGAGAGACCTGCCTCCACGAGGCCTTGTGTCAGGTATCCGGACTGGGAGTTGCTGTAGCGCGTGGCCCCTTCGCGGGACGCTTCCTGCCGGAGATAGGCTTGCTCCACTCCAGCGACGATCTGCACGTCGCGGGCTGCAACGACGGCCACGTCGCCTTCGGCAGTCACACCCGAGGCAAAAATCGCTATGTCACGCCCCGCATCCATCGAGACGTTGCCGCCCGCCCGGACGGAACTGGATGCCAGTCCCGAATGGGAAGACTCGATCGTGGACGATGAACTGCCAACCGTATTCTTCTTGTCCGAATGACGGTAGGCATAGGTCTGCTCGCCGCCGGCGAGGACGGCGATATCTTCGCCCGCCACCAACCGGACATCATCACTAGCAGAGAGTGCTGACGACATGAGGCCGATGTCCTGCCCGGCCTCGACCATGAGATTTGTGAGCGAGCTTACTGTTGACCCCAGCTGGCGTACCGTGCGGTCTACATGGTCGCCACCGCGCCACGTGCCGTCGGCGGTCAGCGCCACGCTGTCGACCACAACATTCCGCCCGGCCTGCATGCCGACGGCGCCAGCCGCGATCGACGCCCCATGCAAGCCAATGTCGTTGGCCGCCTGCACCACCATGGTTCCACTGGCCGACGCCACCGCACGCGCTCCCACCACGGTGTCTTGCGTTTCTCCGCGGGCAAAGCGGTTCGTGCTGGTTGAAGTCGCCGTTTCGAGGACGACGGACCCGGTAGAACTTGCGAGGAGCATGTCGCCGTCTGAGTGCAACACGCCGCTACGGTTCTCTATGTCTCCCTTCGCCGCCAGCACCAGTGCATCACCGGCCACCATCATGCCCGCAGTGTTGACGATGTCTTCGTCGGCCTTCACCAGCAGCGCGTGGTCCGCCTGCATCTCCTGATCGTTGCGGAGCGAGCCGGCCTGGACCAGCACATCCCCACCCGCCACCACCGCCCCCGCCGCCGTCAGCCGCGCGCTGCCCGGTGCGAGGTACACGACCGGTGCCAACACGGTGTATCCGGCAACCTGCCGCTCCTCGAGCCAGACCAGGTCGGCGGTCAGGGCATTCGCCTGTTCCGGCGTCAGCGCGATGCCCACAGACAGCTGCAACTCCTGCGCGGCGTAGACGCCGTTTTCGAGCAGCCACGTGTACTGGGCTTGTTCGTCGGTGAAGTCCTGCGGCAGCAAGCGGCTGCCGGCCAACGCCAGCAACTGTTCACGCACCAGGGTCATTTCGTAGAAGCCGTCACCGAGCCTGCGCGTCACGCCGTCTGGATCAAGGCCAAGCCGCTCCAGCAGGTAGTCCGAGCCGAGGAAGCCTGCATAGGTCGCCAGCAGCGGGTTGGTTTCCACCAGGTAGCGGTGGTCCGGGTTGTCGCGGATCACGAACAGCGGGTTGTTGGTTGGCAGCGCGTACAGATCCGGTGGTGCAGTCGGTGCCACCGGGTTGCTGTCAGGCCAGGAGCCCGGGAACAGGCCGGACGGCTGCCAGCCTATGTCCGTGTAGGTACCGACGTTTTCGACGGCGCCGCTACTGATCACCAGTTGGCCGCCGGCCGCGATCACTGACGGGATGGCCGAAATCGTGGTGGTACTGGTCTCCTCGGGCTGATAACCCTCGGGAACAATGTTGAAGCGGTAGCAGGAGCCCTCGGAATTGCAGTAGTACCCGCGTGCGTTCCAGATGCGCTGCAAGGTTTCCGTCACGCTGGTCGATACGTTGCGCACGGTGCCGTGGGCATCGATCACCAGGTTCCCTGCGGCTGATATCAGGCTGTCGGTGTTGGTGAGATCGTCCACGCTGGCGGTGATGTCGCCACCTGCCAGCATCCCGGCATGGCGTCCCGCATCGACCAGCGCCCCGGTGACATAGTTGTCGGTGTTGCGAATGAAGCGGCGATTTTCGTGGTTGGCAGAGTACACGTACGCCGCCGGGTTGAAGCCGATCAGCCCGCCTTGGCCCGGCTCTTTGACAGCGAGAGCGTCCTCAAGGTACGCGGTGACACCCGCATAGTCGGCCGGATCGAATGACCGATAGTCGACCAGCGGCAGCGGCTCCAACCCGTTGGCCATGCGCTGGAGGTTTTCTGTCTCGATCGCTGCGTTGCGCTCGGCAACGGCAGCATCAACCTCATACGGATCGCCGCAATACCCTGACCGGTAGTAGCAATGCGCGAGCCACCAGTCATCGTCGGGGAAGCGGCGGTCGTTGCCGGCACGACTGGTCCATCCGTATTCGGTGCGTGTCTGCGCTCCGATCACCAGTCCGACGCGGCTGTTCTCCACCACCGGGATCGGGCGATCCGGGCTGCCCAGCACCAGGTCACCGGCCATGGCATCGATCAGCGACCCGTTGTTGTAGAGGCCGCCATCGGCGAACAGCGTGATGTCGCCATTGATCGATACGATCGAAGCCGCCGCATGGTCGCTGCCGTTGCGGATGAGACCGTTGGCGTCGAGCGACAGGTCGTTGGCGGCAAACAGCAGCCCGTCGTTGGCGATATCACCGGTCACCGATGCTGCCAGCGAGTCGCCGGCAAAGACTCCGGCATCAGCAGCCACCGACAAGGTATCGGCCGAAAGCGCCAGGCGTTGGTCCGCCCCGACCAGGCTGTCCACTAGACTGATCTCGGTTGCGGCCGTGAGGCGCAGATTGCCGGACGCCACGTATTCGGTTCCGGTCAGGCGAATGGCGCCATCGCTTTGCAGGTGCAGCCAGTCACCCGCCGACAGCGTGCCCTCGGGCAGGGCCGCCAGCTCCGGTAGCCAGAGGTGCAGCAGGCGCCCGCCGTGCAGCAACCCGGCATCGTTGTGCAGTGCGCCACCGACCTTCAGGACGAGATCGGAGCTGCTGCCGATCTCGCCGCCGTCATTCATCAGGTCGCCGCTGGATTCGACATGCAGGGTGCCCGCGCCATCGTGCAGGATCAGGCCGCCGCGGTTGTCGATGTTTGTCCCCAATACCTGGTCGTCGCCGCCCAACCACAGCGTTCCGCCGCGGTTGTCGAGCAGGCCAATACCGTCATCAAGCAGCACGCCGGACGCTGACTGTGTGCGCAGGATGCCGTAGCGGTTGTCGAGCAAAGGCGTGTCGATGTCCATTCGCGTGGCGATGATCACGCCCGGCTCGGCGGCGTCGGCTTCGCCGTTGACGATCGCTTCAGATGCGCTGACGTGCAGGTCCTCCGCCATCAGCAGGCCCCTGTTCGCCAGGGTGCCATTCACGGCCAGTATCAGGTCGCCGGTCTGCGCGGCCACGGGTGCAGCGATGCGCACCCCGACACCGTCCTCGGTAGCCACGAGGCGGATGCGGTTGGCATGGATGCCGCCAAGCGCGGTGCTGTCGATCGCGAAGGCCGGAGCACCGGCATCCGTGGTGGCATGGGATACGAGGTTGCCATCGATGTCGAAGTCACCCGCGCCGGTACCAACGCGGAGGTCATCCGCGTAGATCCCTGCCTGCACCTGTACGGCGCGCGACAACAGGGTGAACACGTCCACGTTGTCGGTGTTCACTCCGGCGCCCAGCACGGTGATGTCGCCACCGGTGACGCGGTAGCCCGCCAGGCCGCCGTCAAGCAACGGGACGCCAGTCGTGAGCATCGCTCGCGGCGTGTTGATAAAGCCGCAGCCGTTGCAGGTGATGCCGTGCGGGTTCGCCACCACGACTTCGGCCGGCGTGCCGGCGACTTCCAGGTAACCGCCGAGAGTAGAGCGCGCGTCACCGGTGACTTCGTTGAGGATCAGGCGGGCCGTGCCGTTACCGAGATTGGGGTTGGCCTCGATGTAGCCACCCAGCTGTGTCGGCGCAGGCATCGCCGAGTTGTTCAGGATGGCACCGGCGTTGTCGACACTGAAAGCCCGGTAGCGGTTGTGCGACAGTCCGCTGGCATCCGGTGCCACGATGTTGACCACGGGCACGCCGTTGCCGGCGGCATCCATGGCCGGTCCGCCCGCACCGATGGCAGGCACGATGCTGCCGGCCGACACAATCGCGGGCTGCAATGCGGTCAATGCCGCAAGGAAGCAGGCGAGTAGCCGCCGGGTGTACGGAGCGGGGGTACCAGAGGATCCATCCATGTGTGCTGCCATCTCAGTAGGTCCAGACGAGCGTGGTCGCCAGTACCGGCGAAGTCGGCCCGATCGTCGAAATGCCACCCAGCGGATCGCTGACGGTCAGCCGCCATTGCCAGGCGTCGTCGTACCAGAGCAGGCCGGTGCTGAATGACACCGCTCGCGTCGCGCTCGCCACGCTGTTGTCATTGCCGATCCAGCCGGCATCAACACCAACGAATGACTGCATCGAGCCCGGCAGGCGCTCGCTGGCACGCTGCCAGCCGTGGTTGAGTTCGGCGCGGACGGCAAGCGCGGTGTTGCCGCTGGCACTGGTATCGACGAAGCCACGCACCGTGCTGTCGGCGAGCAAGGACATCTGCTGCAAGGGGAACAGGCGGCTCCCGCTGTACTGCGCGGTGACGCTCTGGACGCTGGCGGTCTGGCCATTGGCCCAGGGACGCGTGCGGCGCAGGTAAAGTTGCCCGCGCGCCGCCAGAGTGTCCGCAATCGGTGCGCCGCCCAGCGGGTGGGTGGCGGGCCCTGCGGCGTCGCCCTGCTCAACGGTCAGCCAGGTGGTCCACTGTGCGCCGGCACCGACAGCGCTGTGCTCCATGCGCAGGCCGAGCGTGCGCAGGGTGTAGCTGCTCACTTCCAGCGTGGTCTCGTCGATCCTGTTCTCCGATATGGCTTCGCCGGCGAGCAGGGTGAGCGCGACGCGACGGTTGCCCTGCCGGTGCAGCACGCGTCCGGCCTGCAGGCGCGTGCTGCGGCTTTCACCACTGGCCCGGAACGAGGTCAGCACGCCTTGCACCACGTCACGGTATTCCTGTGCATCGTGGCTGATCGCGAACTGCCAGTAGCCATATGGCAGGTCTATATCAACCGCAGTGCCGTGGCTGGCATCCAGGCGGTGGTCATCCAGCTTGGATGTCGCCGCCATGGTGATGCGCTCTGCAACGCCGGCTGCATTTCCCAGGGTGAGAGCGAGGCGGCCCAGCGTGTCTGCTTCGTCCTCGAAGCCTCTGGCATCGAGGTTTGCCTGCAGTTGCCAGGGGCGGCCCGGCGTTTGTTCAAGGCGTACGCGCGAAGTGCCGTCCGCGTGACCTGGCAGGATGTCGAGCGTGGTGGCCATGCCCGGCAGGCGGTTGAGGTTCTCGATGCCCTGCTCAAGGGCGGGCAAATGCAGGATGGCACCCGGCTTGCCCGGAAATGCAGCGGCCAGCGTGCGCGACGGCAAGGATGGCGCGTCGTACGCCTCGATCCTGCCTGCCACCAGTTGGAAGCGCAGCGTGCCAGCGGAGAAGTCCTGCTCCGGTAGCAGCACCCGGCTGGTGACATGGCCCTGTTCGACCAGCAGGCGAGTCAGCCTTGCCTGCAGCGCGCGGATGCCTGTTATGCCCAGGCAGCGCCCGCGGTACTCGCTGACCAGCACACGCTGTTGCGCCGACGTGAGCAACGCATCCGCGCCGTCGAGGACAAGATGGCCGAGCACGAAGCACGGTGATTCCGCTCCGGCATCGGCCATACCAGTTTCCGCAGCAGGCGCGTCGCCGGGCAGGAATACGTCGTCGATGTCGCGGTCGCGACGCAGGGCATCGGCGTCCTGCTGGCGGTCGAGCAGGTCCTGGCCGCCATCGAATGCAGGCACGATTGCCGGCATCGCGAGGCAAGCGATACCGGCCAGCATGGGCAGGATGCGGGGCGAAGTCGGAGTCACGTCCTTGTTTATCCGTTGCAGCAGGACCGTCCCGGAACGGGATGGGAAGGTCGCTGGCGGCGCGCATGGTATGCAAATGCCCGCAGCCTGCGAAGAGGCCATGTCGGACAAATTTCGTCAGAGAATTCGCACACGCGATTTGTCCGGAAGGACTTCCGAGTCGCGCCCTTCCGCGGATACGCTGATGTTCTGATCTCGCACGCCTGCCCTTGGACGGACGTGCCGGTTCTTTTTGCCGGCTTGCAGTCGCGCGAAGTCCCGCGATAATCCGCGCGCCCCGAATTGCTTGCCAGGATGGCCCAATGCAGAACCACACATGGGCAGGTGCAGCCCTTGCGATCCTGTCGCTGTCTCCGGTCCTCGCCGTCGCCAACGACCACAGCAACTCTTGTCGGTCGCTTTCACCGTTGGCGCCTGCCGTGGCGGCCCGCCCGGAGCCGGCTTGGAGCACGGCGCTGCTGGAGGCGCTGACCGCCTCCGATGCACGCGCCGCGCGTCTGGCAGCAGCGTTGCGGCAACTTCCCGCTGGCCAGGAGAACGATGCGCTTGCAGCGCGCGCCCGCGTCATCCTGGCGGGACTGTTGGTGGCCGACGGGCGCATCGAGGAAGCGCGCGCCGAGTTGCGGCGCGTACCACTGGACAGTGAAGCAGCACTCGACGCGGGGCTTCTGATGGCCGAAAGCCTCGCCCTGGACGACAACCTTGCCAGCGCGGCCGACTGGAACCTGCGAGTCCTGCGCCGCTGGCCGGACGAGCCGGCGGCGGCGGCCGCGCTCGTGCAGCGCGCGGCGGCTCTTGGGGAACAGAACCCGGGCGTGGCATTGGCCATGCTGGCTGAAGCCCGCACAACCGCAGCCGCAGCTGCGGCTGCGCTTGAAAAGCTTGAGGTCCGGCTCGATCGCGAAGCATGGTTCGATCAATGGCTGGCTGAAGGCCGCGATCCGACGATGGAATCCGATGTCGGTGCGGTGTTCTACCGTACGCTGGCGAGCGAGCGCTTCCGCGCATCCCGCGCTACCGCGCAGCTGTCTGCACAGCCGGCACTGTGTGCCCGCATGCGGGCAGCGCAACTCATGACCTTGCAGGAAGACGTGGAACGCGCCGCGCACGAGGCGCAGGCTGCGATTGGCGTGCTGCTGGCACGCAAATCAGCGCGACAGGCTGCTTTCGAGCAGCGGCGGGAACGGTTTGTTGCCGAAGGTGGCCGGGATATCGAGCTTGGCCGTGACGTGAACCGGTTGCGCAACGACCTGTTGCGTGACGAGGCCGATATCCGCGCACTGCAGAGCATCGTCGAAAGCCTGCCGGCCGCCCGACTGCGACTGGCGGCCCGGGCCGCACAGCTGGACCGGGTTGCCACCACACTCAACTCCGCTGCGCGCACCGAGGTCATTGCAGCATTGCGCGCGACACTGGCGGAGCGCCGCGACACGTTGCGGAACATCGCCGGCAGCGCGAGCCTGCGCGCCGGCGAACTTCTCGATCCTCGCTACCGCCTTACAGATTAACCGCCACCCCCACCGACATCCCCCCCAGGTCATACGCATCCGCCGTCACCAGCCGCGCCCACTCCACGGTGATGCGCGCCTTGTCGCCGGCCATTACCTGCGCGCCGATGCCGAACGACATACCAGTGTCGTTTTCGGATTGCGAGATGCCCACGTCGGTTGCAGTGGCGGTCATCTCCACCACGGTGATGCCGGCCAGGCCGTACAGCGCGAAGCTGTCATTCAGCGGCGCCAGCACCTTCACGTAGCCACCCAGCATGCTGTCCACGTCCAGCTCGATCTCGCCGGCGAAGGTATCCGTGCTGTCGGCGCCACTGCCGAACGCCAGGCGGCCTTCAACGACGAGGTTGCGGGTGATCTGGCTGCCAATCACCAGGCCCACGGCGCTGGGGTTCACTTCCTCGAAGCCGTCCTCTTCGTACTGCAGTTGCGAGTACAGGCCGCCCACGTAAACGCCTTCAGCCGCGGTGGCGGCCAGCGGCAGGGCAAGCAGGGCAGTGGCGAGCAGGGTGCGGGGCTGGAACATGTCCTTGTTTCCTTGTGATGGTTGGGTGGGTGGAGCAGCGCGCACCCTAACGAAAAAACCCCGCGCCGGGGATATCCCGGGCGGGGTATCGGGACGAAAATTCGCAACGAACTATTTGTTCAGCAGCAAAATCCCGATGAAAACCAGCATGCCCCCCAGCGTGCAGCGCAGCACCTTCTCCGGCACCAGGAAGCCGAACTTCGTGCCCAGGAACATGCCCGGCAGCGAGCCGCACAGCATGAAACCCAGCATGTGCCAGTCCACGTTGCCGCTGCCGGCGTGTCCCAGGCCCGCCACCAGCGCCAGCGGGATGGCGTAGGCGATGTCGGTGCCCACGATCGATACCGTGGGCAGGCGCGGGTAGAGCACCAGCAACAGCGTGGCCACGATGGCGCCGGCGCCCACCGAGGACAGCGTCACCGTCACGCCCACCACCGCGCCCAGCAACACCACCAGCGGCTCGCGCGCGCGGCCGTGCATCCAGCTCACCACCGGTTGCTCTTCATGCGTGGCGGCTTTCTGGATGAGTGCGCGGAACAACGTGAAGCTGCCGGTGATGATGATCATCACCGCCAGCGTTTTGGTGATCACCGAGAACTTCAGGCCGTTCTCGCCCATCTGTTCGATGGCATAGAGCGTGGCCAGGCACGCCGGCAGCGAGCCCGCCGCCAGCAATCCCACGATGCGCCAGTTCACCGTGCCCCGGGTGCGGTGCAGCCACACGCCGAAGGCCTTGGTGATGGCGGCGTAGAGCAGGTCGGTACCCACGGCCAACGCCGGCTTCACGCCGAAGCCCATGATCAGGATGGGCGTCATCAGGGCGCCGCCGCCCACGCCGGTGGCGCCCACCACCGAGCCCACCACCAGGCCGGCAATGATCAGGCCGAGTTCTTCGAAGCCCATGGCGCTCACCCGCGAAATCAGAGCGGGCACCTTAGCGCCGGGGCTTATGTCCGGAAAATATCCAGATGGTCTAGGGACCCTCTGAAAAACATCTCCATTTCGCCATAATTGTCGCGTCCGATCCAGAGGCCGCGTCCATGTCGCAGTTGAC
>JADFDG010000014.1 GCA_018262975.1 Gammaproteobacteria bacterium | reverse complement strand
GTTCCAGTGTGACTGACCATCCTCTCAGACCAGTTACCGATCGTCGCCTTGGTGAGCCTTTACCTCACCAACTAGCTAATCGGACATGGGCTCCTCTGATAGCGCAAGGTCCGAAGATCCCCTGCTTTCTCCCGTAGGACGTATGCGGTATTACCTCCAGTTTCCCGAAGTTATCCCCCACTACCAGGCAGATTCCCATGTATTACTCACCCGTTCGCCGCTCGCCACCCGAAGTGCTGCCGCTCGACTTGCATGTGTTAGGCCTGCCGCCAGCGTTCAATCTGAGCCATGATCAAACTCTTCAGTTAAGTAGAGCGTTGCGGAACCCTCTACAAGAGAAAGGTCCCTGTCCCCGAAGGGACGTGCATTTCATGTACTCAGCATCGCTCGGAATTCTCATCTTTCGACGAGTTGCTTCCGATCGGCTGCCAAGTTTGATCCTCGGCGCCGCATCGGTAAGCACCCACACGTATTGCCTGTCCAGACTGTTAAAGAACTACGGGCCGGGCCCGTCGAGGGAGCGCCATTCTACGCGCTTCACCCCGCCTGTCAACACCGTTTTGAAGCCTTTTCAGAACTCCCCGCCGGTGAAGCAGGCCCCCACCGCAGCGGGGAGGCGGCATTATAGGTAGGCAAAAACGGGTGTCAACGCCGGCCTGCAAAAAAATCGCGGAATATTTCGCTGCGCATTTTTTCGCCAGATCACGCAATGACCAACCTGCAGCGGCCGCTAGCGCGTCGAGGACGCACGGGCGCCGCGGCGCAGCAGGAATTTTTCCGCGAGCAGCGCACAGAACAACGCAACGAAAAACAGCGTCACGGCGAGATCCGCTTTTTGCGCCATCCCCTGGTGCGCAATCGCAAGCGCGATCGCGAAATACACCAGCCGGTGCAAACGATACCAACGCGTGCCCATGGCGCGTCGTGCACGCGCCGTCGACGTGAGTGCCAGCGGAAGCAGCGCGAGCCAGCACGCGAGGCCGATCATGATGTAGGGTCGTTTCACCACGTCATCGGTGATCGCAGTGATATCGAACGCCTGGTAGAACGCGACGTAAACCACCACGTGTGCACTGGCGACGACGAATGCCGAGATACCCAGCGCGCGTCGCCAGCGCAACAACCCGGGCATCGAAAACGCACGGCGCATCGACGCGAGTGAAATGGTCGCCAACAGCAAGCACAACGCGACCAACCCCGACTGGTGCAGCAACCATTTCGCGGGATCAGGGCCGGCCTGGCCCGAGGCCGCCAGCCAGAGCCCGGCGGCAAACAGCAGGAAAATCCCGGCGGAAACCACGAATCCCGGCATGGCTAGTAATACCGGCGCAGGTCCATGCCGCGATACAGCGATGCCACCTGGTCGCCATATCCGTTGAACGGCAGCGTGTCGACCCAGTTCGGCGAGAAGAGACTGTTGGGCAGTCGCCGCTCGCGCTTCTGGCTCCAGCGCGGATGATCGACCGACGGATTGACGTTGGCGTAGAAGCCGTACTCGTCCGGCGCGAGTTCCGCCCAGGTGGTGCGCGGCAGCTTCTCGACCAGGCTGATGCGCACGATCGACTTGATGCTCTTGAAGCCGTACTTCCACGGCACGACCAGCCGCAGTGGCGCACCGTTCTGTGCCGGCAACGTACGGCCGTAGACACCGACGCTCATGAGCGCAAGCGGATGCATCGCCTCGTCGATGCGCAAACCTTCGACATAGGGCCAGCGCAGCCAGCGCGAACGCTGGCCCGGCATGCGATCCGGATCATGCAGCGTCTGGAAGGCAACGAATTTCGCACGAGAAGTGGGTTCGGCCCGGCGCAACAACTGCGCCAGCGGGAAACCGGTCCACGGGACGACCATCGACCACGCCTCGACGCAGCGAAAGCGGTAGATGCGTTCTTCGAGCGTGACGTTGCGCAGCAAGTCTTCCAGGCCAAGGTCCAGCGGCTTGCCGACTTCACCGTCAATGCGCACCCGCCACGGGTGCGGCACGAAGTCGCGGGCCTGCTCCGCCGGGTCATCCTTGGCCGTGCCGAATTCGTAGAAGTTGTTGTAGCCGGCGACGTCTTCGAACGGGGTCAGGGCGTCAGGGGGCGCCGACAGGGAACCCGGGCGCCGCGCGGCCACCTGGCGGCGCAGCCAGGCCGGCACGCGGGGGTCATCGGCGACGGCCGGGACCAGCCCCGCCCGGTCTGCCCCGGCGACGGCCGGCCACAAGGCCAGCGCGCCTGCGGCCAGGGCGCCGCCAAGCAGTTTGCGGCGGGAAAGGTAGACGCCCTCCGGGGTGATCTCGGAGGGGAGGATGTCATGGCGTGGCGGCAGGCGGATCAGCATGGTCGTGCTCCTGATCCCCTTGCGACCACCGCCGGGCTCAGGAGTGCCCGGGCGCCCGACGCACGCGGCGCAGCAGGGCGCCGACCGGACCGGAGGCCGCGTAGATCAGTGCGGTGGCCCACAGGGCGGTGGCCGGGTCGGTCTGCACTACCGCAATGACCAGCGCACCGATCATCAGGGCGAACAGCGGTACCCGGCCGGCGTGCAGGTCCTTGAAACTGTAGTAGCGGATGTTGCTGACCATGAGCACCGCGGCCGCGGCAGTGACGAAGGCCGCCACGAAGGACACCGTGCCATCGACGGCAATACCGTACTCGGCCGCCACCCACACCATGCCGGCCACGCAGGCAGCAGCAGCCGGGCTGGGCAGGCCGGTGAAATAGCGCTTGTCGGCGACGTCCAGCTGCACGTTGAAACGCGCCAGGCGCAGGGCGGCACAGGTGGCGTAGATGAAGCCGATCGCGTAGCCGACCTTGCCGAGGCCGGACAGCGCCCAGGCGTAGACCACCACGCCCGGCGCCAGGCCGAAGGCGATCATGTCGGAGAGCGAGTCGTACTGGGCGCCAAAGGCGCTCTGGGTATTGGTCATGCGCGCGACGCGGCCGTCGAGGCCATCCATCACGCCGGCGATGAACACCATGACCGCGGCCCGCTCCCACTGCTGGTGCATGGCGGCCAGGATGGCGGAAAAGCCGAAGAACAGCGCTGCCGTGGTGAACAGGTTGGGCAACAGGTAGATCCCCTTGGTGCGCACCATGCGGCCACCTTCGGCGATGCGCTCGACGACCTCGATGGTCACGCCGTCGTGATCGTCCTGGTCATGGTCCGGGCGCTGATCGTCCGGTTGCCGGTGGTTCTGGGTCATCGGGTGTTCTCCCTGGTGTGGCAGCCATGATAGCGGCAGCGGGGGACCGTTTCACGCACGGGGGGCCGGAAACGAAAAAGCGCGGCCGGAGCCGCGCTTTGGGGTGGAGCGTGTAGCAGCCCCCGGTTCGCTGCAGGTCGGGGGCATGGCCCCCTCGCCACAGGAGGGCAGTGGATCAGTTGCGGGACTTGTCGACCAGCCGGTTGGCGGTGATCCACGGCATCATCGCGCGCAGCTTGCCGCCGGTCACCTCGATCGGGTGGGCAGCGTTGTTGCGGCGCCAGGCGGTCATGGACGGGTAGCCCAGCGCGCCCTCGGAGATGAACGCCTTGGCGTACTCGCCGGTCTGGATGCGCTTGAGCGCCTCGCGCATGGCCTTGCGCGACTCCTCGTTGATCACCTGCGGGCCGGTGACGTACTCGCCGTACTCGGCATTGTTGGAGATCGAGTAGTTCATGTTGGCGATGCCGCCCTCGTACATGAGGTCGACGATCAGCTTGAGCTCGTGCAGGCACTCGAAGTAGGCCATTTCCGGCTCGTAGCCGGCTTCCACCAGCGTCTCGAAGCCCATCTTCACCAGCTCGACGGCGCCGCCGCACAGTACGGCCTGCTCGCCGAACAGGTCGGTCTCGGTCTCGTCCTTGAACGAGGTCTCGAGGATGCCGGTGCGGCCACCGCCGACGGCAGAGGCGTACGAGAAGGCGATATCACGCGCCTTGCCCGAGGCGTTCTGGTAAACGGCCACCAGGTCCGGGATGCCGCCGCCCTTCACGAACTCCGAGCGCACGGTGTGGCCCGGGGCCTTCGGCGCGATCATGATCACGTCGAGGTCCTTGCGCGGCACGACCTGGTTGTAGTGGATGGCGAAGCCGTGGGCGAAGGCCAGCACGCCGCCCTTCTTGATGTTCGGCTCGATTTCTTCCTTGTACAGCTTCGACTGGAACTCGTCCGGGGTGAGGATCATCACCAGGTCGGCCCACTTGACCGCGTCGGCGACGGACTTGGACTCGAGGCCCGACTTCTTCACCTTCTCGACGGTCGGGGAATCCTGGCGCAGGCCTACCACGACGTTGACGCCGGAATCCTTGAGGTTGAGGGCGTGGGCGTGGCCCTGCGAGCCGTAGCCGATGATCGCGACTTTCATGCCGCGGATGATCGAAATGTCGCAGTCCTTGTCGTAGTAGGTTTGCATCGCGTTTCCCCTGTCGTGAGGTTGCGGGGCTCGTGGCCCCTGAAGTTGAAGATCGGTCTTAAAGCGAAAGCACTTTCTCGCCGCGCGCGATGCCGGATACACCGGAGCGCACGACCTCGAGCACCTGGTCCTCGCCGATGGCGTGGATGAAGGCGTCGAGCTTGTCGGTGGTGCCCGCGAGCTGCACGGTGTAGACCGTGCCGGTCACGTCGACGATCTGGCCGCGGAAGATGTCCGTGGTGCGCTTGATTTCCGCACGCTGGGCACCGGTGGCCTTCATCTTGATGAGCATGAGCTCGCGCTCGATGTGGGCGCCCTCGGTGAGGTCGACCACCTTCACCACCTCGACCAGCTTGTTCAGCTGCTTGGTGATCTGCTCGATCTTCTGGTCGTCGCCCAGGGTGGTGAGCGTCAGGCGCGACAGGGTCGCGTCTTCGGTCGGGGCCACCGTCAGGGTGTCGATGTTGTAGCCGCGTTGCGAGAACAGGCCGACCACGCGCGACAGCGCGCCCGGCTCGTTTTCCATCAGGATCGAAATGATACGGCGCATGGCTTCAGGTCCTCTGCGTCTTCGACAGCCACATGTCGCGCATGGAGCCGTCGCCAATGTGCATCGGGTAGACGTGCTCTTCGGGATCGACGTAGATGTCCATGAACACCAGTCGGTCCTTCAGCTTGAACGCCTCCTTCATGGCGGGCTCGAGGTCGGCGATCTTCGTGACCTTCATGCCCACGTGGCCATAGGCCTCCACCAGCTTCACGAAGTCCGGCAGCGACTCCATGTAGGAGTGCGAGTGGCGGCCTTCGTACTGCATGTCCTGCCACTGGCGGACCATGCCCAGCGACTGGTTGTTCAGGTTGATGACCTTCACCGGCAGCTCGTACTGCTTGCAGGTGGAGAGTTCCTGAATGTTCATCTGGATGGAACCCTCGCCGGTAACGCAGGCGACGGTGGCATCCGGGTAGGCCATGGCGACGCCCATGGCGGCCGGCAGGCCGAAGCCCATGGTGCCGAGGCCACCGGAGTTGATCCAGCGACGCGGCTTGTCGAACTTGTAGTACTGCGCGGCGAACATCTGGTGCTGGCCGACGTCGGAGGTGACGAAGGCATCACCCTTGGTGACGCTGTACAACGTCTCGATGACCTGCTGCGGCTTGAGCAATTCGCTGCCACGCTCGTAGCGCAGGCCATGCACCTGGCGCCAGTCGTCGATCTGCTTCCACCAGGCCTCGAGGGCCTTGGCGTCCGGCTTCTCGCCGGTCTGCCTGAGCAGGGCGATCATGTCGGAAAGCACCTGCTCGGCGGTGCCGACGATCGGCACGTCGGCGCGGATGTTCTTGGAGATCGAGGCCGGGTCCACGTCGATGTGGATGAAGCGCGCGTCCGGGCAGAACTTCTTGGTGTTGCTGGTCACGCGGTCATCGAAGCGCGCGCCGACGGCGAACACCACGTCGGCGTGGTGCATCGACATGTTCGCCTCGTAGGTGCCGTGCATGCCCAGCATGCCGATGAACTGGCGGTCGGTGGCCGGGTAGCCGCCGAGGCCCATCAGGGTGTTGGTGACCGGGTAACCGAGCATGCGCGCCAGTTCGACCAGCTGCGCGCTGGCCTCGCCCTGGATCACGCCGCCGCCGGTGTAGATCACCGGGCGACGGGCTTCCAGCAGCGCGTCGACGGCCTTGCGGATCTGGCCGCTGTGGCCGCGCACCGCCGGGTTGTACGAGCGCATCTTCACCTTTTTCGGGTACTCGTACGGGAACTTCACCGAGGGCGCGGTCTTGTCCTTCGGGATGTCGATGAGTACCGGGCCCGGACGGCCGGTGGTGGCGATGAAGAACGCCTTCTTGATGATTTCCGGGATGTCGCGGGCGTCACGCACCGAGAAGCTGTGCTTCACGATCGGGCGGGACACGCCGATCATGTCCGTTTCCTGGAAGGCGTCGTCGCCGATCCAGTCGCTGCGGACCTGGCCGGACAGCACGATCATCGGGATGGAATCCATGTACGCGGTGGCAATGCCGGTGACCGCGTTGGTGGCTCCCGGGCCGCTGGTGACCAGCACCACGCCGGGCTTGCCGGTGGCGCGCGCGTAGCCGTCGGCCATGTGCGTGGCGGCCTGTTCGTGGCGCACCAGCACGTGCTTGACCTGCTTCTGCCTGAAAAGGGCGTCGTAAATGTGGAGGACCGCGCCGCCTGGGTAGCCGAAGACGTACTCGACGCCCTCGTCCTGCAGGCAGCGGATGATCATCTCCGCGCCGGACAACTGTTCCACTGCTCGTTACCTCATGCACTGTTTGTTAGGCGCGCCGGCGACAAGGCTGCATCCCGTCAAGGCAGGCCCGCCATTGGGCATGCCCGCACGGGACGGCCGGCGACCGTCAACCTGGGGTGTATCGTGCGGCACCGCGGGACGACCGCCCGTTGGCGGGTGTCCTCTGCCCCGGCGCGAATGGCGCCACCGGGACTGCGTGTGCTCCAGAGCGGGAGAAAATGCAGTGTTCCTGCTGACTAACATCCTGCGGATGGGCAGGATGCGCGCCCCTGCGGCCCACCGGGGGTTGCCCGGAAACGGCCGTTGCCTTTTGGCAAACGCGAAATTGTGACACGGAGCCCGGCTCTGTCAAGCAATCCGCGGTGCCCGGGGCCATGCAGGGCGTTCGTGCTACCATCGGCCAATTCCTCAGTCCAACAAGGGGTTAGCAACAATGATCGGTTCCCGGACCGCGTTTGCACTGGTTGTATCCGCCGCCCTGATGGCCGGCGCGGTCACCGCCGAGGCAGGCAAGTACTACAAGTGGGTCGACGAGAAGGGCGTGACCCATTACGGCGAGAAGGCTCCCGATGGGGCCAAGGCGACCGCCCTGAAGGTGGGTGACACCACGTCGTCGGATGCCGATGACGAGATCAAGAAACTGTCCGAGAAGCGCACGGCGGCCGAGGAAGCCCGCAAGAAGGCCGAGGGCGACAAGAAGGCGCCCGATGTCGGCAGCAAGGAAGACAGGGAGCGCATGAAGACGCTGTGCGACCAGCACCGCAAGAATCTCGAGTCGCTCAACTCCGGCAAGCGGGTGCTGACCAAGGACGAGAAGGGCGTGGGCCGTTACCTGTCCGACGACGAGATGGCCGAGCAACGCAAGTACGCCGAGGGCGAGGTGCAGCGCTGCCAGCAGTACGACAAGGTGAAGCCGGCCGCCGCGGCGCAGTAGACGCCGGCGGCAACCGCGAAGAACGAAAAAGGCCGGCGATTGCCGGCCTTTTCCTTCGACGCGAAAGGAATATCCAGGTCAGCGGTTGCCGCGCAGGATATCGATGATTTCCCGCGTATTCTGCACCACGCGGACCACCTCGCCATCGACGTCGATGGTCACCGTACCCTTCGGATCGGCAGGCAACTGCCAGCGCTGGCCATCGGCCGCGGAAATCGGCTGGCCGGCGCCATAGACCTCCGCCGGCAGCACTTCCCCCCTGGCCAGTTTCTTCTGCCAGCCCGGCGGCAACTCGCCGCCACGGGCGACCTTCTTCTGCAGGCCCGGCGGCAGCGGCTTGTGCTTGCCATCCTGGTGATGGTCACCCTTGTGCTTGCCGCCCTTGTCGCGCTCCTCGCGTTCACGGACCTTTTCCCGCTCGCGCTCGGCCACGCGACGCTCAAGGGCGGCGCGCTCCTTGACGGTGAAGCGCAGGCGATCGTTGCCGACGGTGTGCGTGCGGGTCTCGGTGGCCGACGGAGCGCCGGCGACGTTACGCATGACGCGCTCGTCTGCCAGGACGACGCCCGGGGCGGCCAGCGACAGGTACAAGGCCGAGGTGAGGAGGAATTTCTGCAGTTGCATCAGTCGGGACTCCCGGAATCGCAACCCGTGGTTGCCTGACGGTAAGACGCGAGGATCACACGGGTGTTCCCGCGGCAACTGTAACGATTCGTCGCCGCGGGAACTCCGTCACGTTCCGGAGCCGACCTGCTTCTCGAAGGTCAGTGCCCCGTCCTCGATGGCGACCAGGATGCGGTCGCCAGGCACAAAACGCCCGCCGAGGATGGCCTGGGCCAACGGGTTCTCGATCTCGCGCTGGATGGCCCGCTTGAGCGGGCGCGCGCCATACACCGGGTCGAAGCCGGCCTCGGCGAGACGGTCCATGGCCTCGACGCTGACGTCCAGCGCAAGATCGCGCTCGGCGAGGCGCTTGCGCAGCCCGGCCAGCTGGATGTCGGCGATGCCACGGATCTGCGCGCCGGACAGCGGGTGGAACACGACCGCGTCGTCGAGGCGGTTGATGAATTCCGGGCGGAAGTGGCGGCCGACCACTTCCATCACCGCGGTCTTCATCTCCTCGTAGGTGCCGCCCTCCTTCGCCAGGTTCTGGATCAGGTCGGAACCCAGGTTGGAGGTCATGACGATGACGGTGTTCTTGAAGTCGACGGTGCGGCCCTGGCCGTCGGTGAGGCGGCCATCATCGAGCACCTGCAGCAGGATGTTGAAGACGTCCGGGTGCGCCTTCTCCACCTCGTCCATCAGCACGATGGAGTACGGCTTGCGGCGCACCGCCTCGGTCAGGTAACCGCCCTCCTCGTAACCGACGTAACCCGGCGGCGCACCGATCAGGCGCGACACGCTGTGCTTCTCCATGAACTCGCTCATGTCGATGCGTACCAGCGCCTGTTCGGAGTCGAACAGGAAGCCGGCCAGCGCCTTGCACAGCTCGGTCTTGCCCACGCCGGTGGGGCCGAGGAACAGGAACGAGCCGTTGGGGCGATTGGGGTCCGACAGGCCGGCGCGCGAGCGGCGGATGGCGTCGGAGACCGCCTTGATGGCCTCTTCCTGGCCGACCACGCGGCCGTGCAGGGAATCCTCCATGCGCAGCAGTTTCTCACGCTCGCCCTCGAGCATCTTGCTGACCGGGATGCCGGTCGCCTTGGACATGACCTCGGCGATCTCCTCCTCGGTAACCTTGTTGCGCAGCAGGGTCTTCTCGACCTGCTGCGACTCGGCCTTCTCGGCGGCCTCGAGCTGCTTCTGCAGTTCAGGGATCTTGCCGTACTGCAGCTCGGACATCTTCGCGAGGTCGCCCTTGCGGCGGGCGGCGTCCATCTCGATCTTCGCCTGCTCCAGCTGTTCCTTGATCTGGTTGGCGCCGGCCAGCGTGGCTTTCTCGGCCTTGAGGATTTCCTCGAGGTCGGAGTACTCCTTCTCGAGCTCGTGGATGTCCGCTTCGAGCTTCTCCAGTCGTTTCTTCGCGGCCTCGTCGGTCTCCTTCTTGAGCGCCTCGCGCTCCATCTTCAGCTGGATGAGGCGGCGCTCGAGGCGGTCCATCTCTTCCGGCTTGGAGTCGATTTCCATGCGGATGCGCGAGGCGGCCTCGTCGATCAGGTCGATGGCCTTGTCCGGCAACTTGCGGTCGCTGATGTAGCGGTGCGACAGGCGCGCGGCGGCAATGATCGCCGAATCGGTGATGGTGACGCCGTGGTGCACCTCGTAGCGCTCCTTGAGGCCGCGCAGGATGGCGACGGTGTCCTCCACCGAGGGTTCGTCCACCAGCACCTTCTGGAAGCGGCGCTCGAGGGCGGCGTCCTTCTCGATGAACTGGCGGTATTCGTCCAGGGTGGTGGCGCCCACGCAATGCAGTTCGCCGCGCGCCAGCGCCGGCTTGAGCATGTTGCCGGCGTCCATGGCGCCCTCGCCCTTGCCGGCGCCGACCATGGTATGGATCTCGTCGATGAACAGGATGACATTGCCTTCCTGCTTCGACAGTTCGTTGAGCACGGCCTTGAGGCGCTCCTCGAACTCGCCGCGGAACTTGGCGCCGGCGATGAGGGCGCCCATGTCGAGGGCCAGCACTTTCTTGCGCTTGAGGCCCTCGGGCACCTCGCCGTTGACGATGCGCTGGGCGAGGCCCTCGACGATGGCGGTCTTGCCGACACCGGGCTCGCCGATGAGCACCGGGTTGTTCTTGGTACGGCGCTGCAGCACCTGCACGGTGCGGCGGATCTCGTCGTCGCGGCCGATGACCGGGTCGAGCTTGCCGCTGGCAGCGCGCGCGGTGAGGTCGACGCAGTACTTGGTCAGGGCGCCACGGGTTTCCTCGGCATTCGGGTCCTGCACGCTTTCACCTCCACGCATGGCCTTGATGGCGTCATCGATCTTCTGGCGTTCCACGCCCGCCTGCTTCAGCGCCTTGCCGGCGTCGCCGCGGTCGTCGAGCACGGCGAGCAGGATGAGCTCGCTGGAGACGAACTGGTCGTTGCGGATCTGCGCGAGGCGGTCGGCAAGATTCAGCACGCGGCCGAGCTCCTGCGACACCGATACCTCGCCGGTGGGCGTCTTCACCACCGGCAGTTTCTGCAGTTGCGTTTCCAGTTCGCGGCGCACGCGCGCCGGGTCGGCGCCGGCCTGGGCAATCAGCGGCTTGAGCGAGCCGCCCTGCTGGTCGATGAGCGCGGCCAGCAGGTGGGCCGGTTCGATCTGGGTGTGGTCGCGGCCGACGGCCAGCGACTGGGCTTCCTGCAGCGCCTGCTGCAGGCGGGAGGTCATGCGGTCAAGGCGCATCGTGGGTGCCTCTTGGGGTGACGGGGCGTCATGCCCCGGAGATGAGGCAATTTGCGCGCGTTTCAAGGGCGGCGGCGTTGACGCCGGTCAGGTACGCCAGACGAGGGTGGCAAAGCGGCCGGTGACGGGGGTCTTGCGGAAGGAGTAGAAGCGATCGTTTTCGCGCACGGTACAGTGCTCGCCACCGCTGACCGCAGTGACCCCGAGGGCCGCCAGGCGCTGGCGTGCCAGAGCGTACAGGTCGCAGAGATAGCCGGGCGTGCCGTCGGCACGGGTGACCGGGGCAAAGGCAGCGGCGGCACCCGGGTCGCGCGCCATGAACGCCGCGCGCACCTCGCCACCGGTCTCATAGGCCGCCGGGCCGATGCACGGACCCAGCCAGGCCACCAGCTCATGGCCAGGCACGGCCATCGCCGTCGCCAGCGCCTCGATGACGCCGTGACACAACCCCTTCCAGCCGGCATGCGCCACGCCCACCACGCTGCCGTCGCGCGCGGCGAGAATCACCGGCAGGCAATCGGCGGTCATCACCACGCAGGCGACCCCGCGCGCGCGGGTGAAGGATGCGTCGGCGCGCGGCGGTGCTTGCACAGGATCGACACTGGCGGCATCCACCACGGCGATGCCGTGCACCTGTTCGAGCCAGGCCGGCTGGGCCGGCAGGCCGAGTTCCTGCTGCAGGCGCTGGCGGTTGGCACGCACGGCCGCGGCATCGTCACCGACGTGCAGCGCCAGGTTGAAACCGTGGTACGGCGGCACGCTGCCATCACCGTCGCGGGTGGTGACGATGGCGCGTACGCCCGGCGGTGCCGGCCAGTCCGGCACGAGGCAGTCGCGCGCACCGCGGCTCATCCGTTGACCCTCAGGTCCTCGGCCAGCAGGTCGAGCAACACCACCATGTCGTCGGGCAGTGGCGAGTGCCAGCCCATGAATTCACCGCTGCGCGGATGCACCAGGCCCAGGCGGGTGGCGTGCAGCGCCTGGCGGGAAAAGCCGCGCAGGCCGGCGGCCAGCGCTTCGCCGCAGTAGGTGGGCACCAGCACGCGGCCACCGTATACCGGGTCGCCCACCAGCGGATGCTTGATATGCGCCATGTGCACGCGGATCTGGTGGGTACGACCGGTCTCGAGTTTCAGGCGCAGGTGCGTGTGCGCCCGGAAGCGCGTGAGCACCGTGTAATGGGTGACCGCCGGCTTGCCGCCGGCCACCACGGCCATTTTCTTGCGGTCGCTGGGGTGGCGACCGATGGGCGCATCGACCTTGCCGTCACGGGCCACCACGCCATTGGCGATGGCCTCGTACTCGCGCCACACTGATTTTTCCTGCAACTGGCGCACCAGCGAGGTATGCGCCTCCAGCGTGCGCGCCACCACCAGCAGGCCGGTGGTGTCCTTGTCGATGCGATGGACGATGCCACAGCGCGGCAGCGTGGCCAGTGCCGGGTCATGGTGCAGCAGCGCATTGACCAGCGTGCCGCCCTCGTGGCCGGCGGCGGGATGGACCACCAGGTCGACCGGCTTGTCGATGACCAGGATGTCCTCGTCCTCGTAGACGATCTCCAGCGGCAGGTCCTCGGCGGACCAGTCGCCGGCGACGGTGGCCACGGCGCGCAGCACCAGCCGCTCGCCCCCCACGACGCGGGCCTTCGTGGTGCCGGGCCGGCCGTCGACCGTCAGCTCGCCGGCCTCGATCCACTGCTGCAGGCGCGAGCGCGAGTGCTCGGGGAACAATTCGGCGGCCGCCTGGTCAAGGCGCTTGCCGGCCAGTGCGTCCGGTACGGTCGCGTCCAGTTCGATACGGGTGTCGCTCGGTGCCATGCGCCGCGGGGTGCCCTGTGGTTAAATGTCAGCCCCGCATTGTAGCCCCGCCGCCATGCCCCCGAGCGTCCGCACCCTGCATTCCCTGTTCCGCGCCGTCGTGCTGGCGGTTGCCGCCACCCTGCTGGTCACCGGTTGCGCCTCGACGCCGGAAAAGGAGCAGACCGAAGGGGAAATCTACGCGGATGCCCGCAAGAACCTCGATCGCGGCAACTTCCTGACCGCCCAGACCCGCCTGCAGGAACTGGAGACGCGCTTCCCGTTCGGCCGCTACTCCGAGCAGTCGCAATTCGACCTGATGTACGCGCAGATGCGCGCGCTGGACTACCCGGGCGCCGAGGCGACGGCAGCGCGTTTCCTGCGTCAGAATCCCTCGCACCCGCACGCCGACTACGCGCTGTACATCAAGGGGCTGGCCAACTACTGGATGGAAAGCGGCGTACTGGAACGGCGCTCGCCGACCAACCCGGCACTGCGTGACCTCGGCAGCCTGCGCGACGCCTACGGTGATTTCGGTTCGCTGATTGCCCGCCATCCGCAGAGCGCGTTCGCGCCCGATGCCCGCACGCGCATGCTGCACCTGCGCAACCTGATGGCCGAGCAGGAAATCCAGAATGGCTGGTACTACATGCGCCGCGGCGCCTGCGTCAGCGCGTTCGGCCGCGCCAGCTACGTGATCGAGAACTTCCCGACCACGCCGGTGCAGGGCGATGCGCTGGTGATTGCCGCCGAATGCAGCCGCCGACTGGGCGAAACGCAGATGGCGGACCGCTTCACGGCGGTGCTGAAGGCGAATTTCCCGGACCACCCGCGGCTGGAAGCCGACGGCAGCCTGAACGTGCCGGAAGGCCGCAACGCCGAGGGGCCGTCCTGGCTGCACATCGTGACGTTCGGGCTGGTGGACTGAGTCCGCGACGCCGGATGGGGATCGGGGGCATGGCCCCCTCGCCACATGACCCGGTCAGATGCCGGGTTTCCAGCCGTTGGTGATCGGGTAGCGGCGGTCCTTGCCGAAGCCACGCTTCGACACACGCGGCCCGGTGGCCGCCTGGCGGCGCTTGTACTCGTTGCGGTCCACCATGCGCACCACGCGGTAGACCGTGTCCTTGTCGAAGCCACGGGCAATCACCTGCTCGGCGCTCTCGTCCTCTTCGACGTACAGGCGCAGGATCTCGTCGAGCACCGGGTACTCGGGCAGCGAGTCGCTGTCCTTCTGGTCCGGCGCCAGTTCCGCCGACGGCGGGCGCTCGATGACGCGGCGGGGAATCGGCGGCGCCTCCGGGGTGAGCGCGTTGCGGTACTCGCTCAGGCGGAACACCTGGGTCTTGAGCACGTCCTTCAGCACGTCGAAGCCGCCGGCCATGTCGCCGTACAAGGTGGCATAGCCCACCGCCATCTCGCTCTTGTTGCCGGTGGTGAGCACGATATAACGCTGCTTGTTGGACAGCGCCATGAGCAGCACGCCACGGCAGCGCGCCTGCAGGTTTTCCTCGGTGGTGTCGCGCGCGGTACCGGCGAAGGACGGCGCGAGCCCTTGCATGAACGCGTCGAACATCGGCTCGATGGGGATGATGTCGAACTTCACGCCGAGGATCTCCGCTTCCTCGCGCGCATCGTCGATGCTCATCTGCGCGGTATAGCGGAACGGCATCATCACCGCCTGCACGCGGTCCTTGCCGATGGCATCCACCGCAATGGCCAGGGTAAGCGCCGAATCGATGCCGCCGGAAAGGCCCAGCAGCGCACCCCGGAAACCGTTCTTGTCGACGTAATCGCGCACGCCCAGCACGAGGGCGTCGTAGATGGACTGGTCGTGGCCGGGTACCGGCGCGCACGTGGCGGCGCGGAAGTCACCGGCCGCGTATTCGACCGCCAGCAGCGCCTCGACACAGTGCGGCGCGCGCGCCACCACGGTGCCGGCACGATCCATCACGAACGAACCGCCATCGAACACCAGCTCGTCCTGGCCGCCGACCAGGTTGACGTACGCCACCGGCAGGCCGCTTTCGCGCACGCGCTCGCGCACCACCGCTTCGCGCTCATCCTGCTTGCCGGCATGGAACGGGCTGGCATTGAGGGCGAGCACCAGGTCGGCCCCGGCGTCGCTCGCCTGCGCCACCGGCCCGGTGAACCAGACGTCCTCGCAGATGGCGACCGCCACGCGCACGCCGGCGATGTCGACGACCAGCGGCACGCTGCCCGGCTCGAAGTAGCGGCGCTCGTCGAACACACGGTAGTTGGGTAACTGTTGCTTGGCATATTCACCGCGGACCACGCCGTCGATCACCACGAGGGCGGCATTCACCAGGCCGTGACTCAGGGGGCGTGGCGCCCCGAACACCAGCGCCGGCGTGTCCTCGCGTCGCGTGTAATCGGCCAGCCGGGCCAGTGCGGCCTCGATGCGCGGCATCAGGCTGGGGCGCAGCAACAGGTCTTCCGGCGGGTAGCCGGTGAGCGTCAGTTCCGGGAACAGGACCAGCTGGGCAGCATGGGCCTGGCGGGCCGACTCGGCGGCGGCGATCACGCGATCACAGTTGCCGTCGATGTCGCCCACCAGCAGGTTGACCTGGGCAAGCACGATACGCAGGGACATGGTGCGGGGGCATCCGGTAATGGGCGTGGATGCCGATTCTCGTCGAAATGGGCCGGGGCCGGAACCGGCGCGGCGCTTGCGCTAGACTGGGACACCCTTTTCGCGGAGTCATGCCATGGGTCGCCTGTTGCTCATCCTCGCCATCGCCGCCGTCGGCTGGTACCTGTACCGGCGCCTGCAGGCCGGCGGACCGCCGGCCACGCCCGGACAGTCGCCGGCCGGGCAGAGGCAACCGGCCATGCTGCGATGCGCCGAGTGCGGCGTGCACGCACCGGAAGGCAGCGGCGTGCGCTACCAGTCGCAGTTCTTCTGTTCGCCGGACCACCTGGCGGAATACCTGCGCAAGCACGGCCAGCAGTGAGCCGATGACGGTCACCGACCCCAACGCCAACGCCGGCAGCCCGCCGCGCTTCGGCCCGCTGACAATCTACGGTTACTACCGGGTCTTCCTGGCCGCGGCACTGTTGTTGTTGTTCATCGTCAATCTCGATCGCGCCGAACGACTGGGCAGTTACCGCCCGGACATGTACCTGGCGGCCAGCGTCGCGTACCTGGTAGCCGCCGTGCTGTCGACGCTGATGGTACGACTGGTTTCCAGGAGCGAGCAGGTACAGGGCGCCATACTGATCGCCATCGACATCCTGTCGCTGACAGTACTCGCCCATGCCAGCGGCGGCGTATCGAGTACGGTGGCCCCGCTGCTGGTGGTGACCGTGGCCGCCGGCGCCATCCTGCTGCCCGGGCGCATGGCGTTGCTGGTGGCCGCGGCGGCCACCCTGGCCATCCTCTACGAGCAGTTGTACTTCGCCCTGTCGAGCGGTCTGCCGCTGACCACCGGCAGCACCCAATCGGGCCTGCTTGGCGTGGCTTTCTTCGGCATCGCCGTTGCCGCCAACCAGCTGACCCGGCGGCTGGTGGCCAGCGAGGCCCTGGCGCGCTCGCGCTCGAAGGAAATCTCCGAACTCGAGCACCTCAACGCACACATCATCCAGCGCATGCGCACCGGCATCCTGGTGGTGGATGCGGATGGCGTGGCCAGACTGGCCAACAGCGCCGCGCAGCAAATGCTGTCGCCGACACCGTGGCAATGCCCTGCCGCACTGGCAAGCCTGAGCGAGGAACTGCCGCTGCGCGTGCGCACCTGGCTGCTCGACAGCGAACAGCGCTTCCCGGCTTTCCGCAACTACCCGGAGGGCCCGGAGATCAGCGCCAGCATGACGGCCATCCGCCTGGCCGAGCGACGCGCCACGTTGGTCTTCCTCGAGGACATGACCACCTTCTCCCATCACCTGCAGCAAATGAAGCTGGCGTCGCTGGGACGGTTGACCGCCAGCATCGCGCACGAAATCCGCAATCCGCTGTCGGCGATCAGCCATGCGGCACAACTGCTCGACGAGTCACCCGCGCTCGCGACGGAGGATCGCCGGCTGGCGGAGATCGTCCAGCAACAGGCACTGCGCCTGGACCGCATCGTCGAGAACGTATTGCAGTTGTCGCGCCGCCAGGTCCCGCGCAGCGACCTGCTGGAACTGGTGTCATGGCTGCGCCAGTTCCGCACCGACTACCTGGCGACCCATGCGCATGGCGATGAACTGGAAATCCTGGCGCTCGCTGGCCATGCGCGCGCGCGCTTCGACCCCAACCACCTGCACCAGATCCTGCAGAACCTCTGCGACAACGGGCTGCGCTACGGTCGGGCAGCGACGGGCACCGGCCTCGTCACGCTCGAGGTGAGCGTCGCCACGAACGACCTGCCGCAACTGCGCATCTTCGACAACGGCCCCGGCGTTCCGGAAGACAAGCAGGCCAGCCTGTTCGAACCGTTCTTCACCACCGAAGCGCGCGGCACCGGCCTTGGCCTATACATCGCCAGGGAACTGTGCGAGGCTAACCGCGCGCGCCTCGTGCATGTGCCAGCGCGTGACGGAACGCGCAGCCACTTCCAGATCACTTTCGCCCATCCCGGGCGGATAGCCAGTTGATACCGCACATGGCCAGGAGCCTCGCCCTCGTTGTCGATGACGAACCCGACATCCGGGAACTGGTTTCCCTCACGCTGTCGCGGATGGGCATCGACGTCACCGCGGCCGCCTCGCTGGCGGAAGCCCGCCGGCACATCGACACCCGCGACTTCGACCTGTGCTTCACCGACATGCAACTGGGCGACGGCAACGGGCTGGAACTCGTCCGGCACGTGCAGCGGCAATGCCCCGGTACGCCGATCGCGGTGATCACGGCCTTCGGCAGCATGGAAACCGCCATTACCGCCCTCAAGGAGGGCGCCTTCGACTTCGTGTCCAAGCCGGTCGACCTGCAGCGACTGCGCGACCTGGTGCAGCACGCACTGCGCCTGCGTGGCCAGGGCAACGGCAAGCCGGCCGGGCGCGAGGAGCGCGCGGACGATGCGCAGGACGAGCTCATCGGCGAAAGCGCACCGATGCAGAAGCTGCGCGCACAAGTGCGCAAGGTCGCCCGCAGCCAGGCGCCGGTGTACATCAGCGGCGAATCGGGATCGGGCAAGGAAATGGTCGCGCGCCTCATCCACCGCATCGGCCCGCGCGCCGACGGCGCGTTCATACCGGTCAACTGCGGCGCGATCCCCTCCGAACTCATGGAAAGCGAGTTCTTCGGCCACCGCAAGGGCAGCTTCACCGGCGCCAGCAGCGACCGCGAAGGCTTGTTCCAGGCTGCCAGCGGCGGCACGCTTTTCCTCGACGAGATCGCCGACCTACCGATCAGCATGCAGGTCAAGTTGTTGCGCGCCATCCAGGAGAAATCGGTGCGCGCGATCGGCTCCGAGAAGGAAGTGAAGGTGGACGTGCGCATCCTCAGCGCCACCCACAAGGACCTGCAGAAGGAGGTCGAGGCGGGCCGTTTCCGCCAGGACCTGTTCTACCGCATCAATGTCATCCAGCTCGACGTGCCGCCGCTGCGTGACCGCGGCGACGACATCCTGCTGCTCGCGGAGCGTTTCCTGCTGCAACTGGCGCGCGAGTGGCACGTGGAAACACCCCGCCTGACCGCCGCGGCGCGGCAGGCGCTGCGGCAGTACCGTTTCCCCGGCAACGTGCGCGAACTGGAGAACATCCTCGAGCGCGCAGTGACCCTTGCCGACGACAGCGTCATCGACAGCGCCCACCTGCGGCTCGACGAGGCGTCGTCCACGGACGGCAACCTGCCGCCGGTATTGCCGCCGGAGGGCGAGCGCCCGCAACAGTTGCCCGGCGAAGCACTGGAGGACTACCTGCAGCGCATCGAGAAGGAGATGATCCTGCGGGCACTGAACGAAACGCGCTGGAACCGCACCGCCGCGGCCAAGCGACTGGGCATGACCTTCCGCTCGCTGCGCTACCGGTTGCAGAAACTGGGACTGGACAGCGGCAGCGAGGAAGCGGACTGAGGGCGCGGCCTATACCAGGTCCTGCCCGCGCGGCGCCGTGATCGCGTAGGGCGAAGCGTCCACCGGCGGCGCTTCACCGAGCAGTTGCGCGACCCCGACCGATACTGCCGCCGGCGCCAGCACCAGTCCGTTACGGAAATGGCCGGCGTTGACGTAAACGTGCGTCCCCGGGACCCGGTCGATGTACGGAATGCCCGACGGCGCGCCGGGACGCAGGCCCGCCCACTGGGTCTCCAGCGGCACGTTCGCCAGCGCGGGCATCATCGCGGTAGCGGAGGCGAACAGCGATTCACGCGCCTGCACCGTGGTCGAGTCATCGAAACCGGTGAATTCCAGGGTGCTGCCGGCGACGATGCGACCGTCACGGCGCGGGATCAGGTAACGCCCCTCGTGCAGCACGATGCGCTGCAACAGGCCCGGGCGCGGCGCAAACAGCAGCATCTGGCCACGCACCGGGATCACCGGCAGATCGATGCCGAAAGGCGCCAGCAGGGACGCCGACCAGGCGCCGGCCGCGACGACGATCGCATCGCAATCAACCGCACGGCCATTCACGCGCAGGACAGCACCGCCCTCCTCCGCCTGCAATGCCACGTCCGCCTGCCACGCCAGTTCGGCGCCGGGATGTGCGCCAACCATCGCCAGCAGCGCGCGTAACAACCGCGGATTGCGGACGTTGCCGATGGCAGGCATCCACAGCGCGTCGCGCCCGGACAGGCCGGGCTGCAGTTGCGCAACGCGAGTGACATCACAGCGCTCGACATTGCGCCCGTGTGCCTCGCACCACGACAGCGCCTGCGCGACATCGGCCGGCGCCAGCATGAGCAGGCCGCAAGGGGTGTATTCGGGATCGATGCCGGTTTCCGCCAGCAACTCGGTGGACAGCCGCGCATGGGCTTCCTGTGCGCCGGCCGCCAGTGCCGACACCGCCTCGCCGTAGCGCCACGGATACAGCGGAGACACGATGCCGCCACCCGCCCACGACGCCGCACGCGCCGGTTGCGCGCGGTCGACAAGTACCACGCGGTGGCCGCGGTGCAACAACTCGCGTGCCGTCAGCAGGCCGATGACACCGGCACCGATAATGGCGATTCGCTGGCGCATCGCGTGGACTCCCGGCATGGCTGGTGGCGGCATTGTCGCACAAGGTGTTCGCGACGACCGTGGCAGCATCTGCGGCGTTCACAGCCAGCGCTGCAGGAGATCACCATGACCCGTGTGCGAGGTTTTACGCTCATCGAACTCATGGCGTCCGTCGCCGTGATCGGCATCGTTGCCGGCCTGGGCATCCCGGCCATGCGTTCGCTGGTGGTGCCCGCGGCGATGCAGGCCCATGTCACGACCTACGCACAGGCGCTGCACACCGCCCGCCACCTGGCCGTGAGCCGCGGCCGTCCGGTGACGCTATGCCAACTGGATGCGCAGCAACGCTGCACCGGCCGCTGGCAGGAACACCTGTCACTGTTCCACGACGACGACCGCGATGGCGCGCTGGCCTCCACGCAAGACCTGCTGGTGGACGTGGTCGTCAAGGGCAATGAAGGGATCCGCGTCGAATGGCGCGGCTTCGGAACGCGCAACTACCTGACGGCGCGCCCGAACGGCATGTGGCGACAGAACGGGCGTTTCCGGTTCTGCGACCCGCAACACCCGGAAGCCGGGCGGGCGATCGTGGTCAACATAACCGGGCGGTCACGCGCAGAACGGGAGCCCTGCGCGGAACGCTGACACCAGGCCGCCAGTGGTGGTCAGAAACTCTGCGGGCAACTTCCCAGGTCGGAGGGGTTGTCGTCGCCCGGGTAATAGCAGCGCTCGCCGGCGTCACCGGTGGCCAGCGCGCCGTCATCGGCGAGCGTACCCGTTGCCGACGGCGTGGCGACGACCCAGTAGCCCTGGCCATCGGCATCGACATCGATCCTGAAGGTATAGTCATCGGTGAGACTGATACCCTCGCGCGTCGCCACCTGGGCCGCGGTGCCGACACCTGCATAGGTAAAACTCAACTGGTAGAACCGCTGCACCGCGTCGTTGAGCGACGAGATATCTGCACGCGCCCGTGCACGACGGGAGTCGTCGGCTGAACCCGAGAACGACGACACCGCAATGGAGGTAATGATGGCGATGATCACCACGACCACCATGATCTCCACCAGCGTGAAACCCCGTTGCGTCCGCCGCGCCATGACCAAGTTCTCCTTCAGGTGAAATGCCCGGGCGCAACGGTTGCGCCCGGGCAGTGGGTACATCACTCGTTTACTTCAAACCAGCGGGTGCGACGTATGTTGCCGAAGATGGCCGGATCCAGGAGGTTGCTGTCGTCATCCTCAAGGCCGTTACCCGCCTCGTTGTCGGTCGCAATCGCCAGCGTACCGGAGACGATCGTGAGCTGACCATCCATGTACAGGGTCTGCACCGTCGAGCCCATGCCAGGCATCGCCTCGTCAAGGTAACGCTGATTCTCCGATGCATATTCCAGTTCACTATTGACGATGCCCGCGCCGGTCAACGCATTCATGGCGTAGAGGCGCGAGATGCCGATGGCGGGAGCACACTCCATGTCCGTGATCGCCCCCTTGGGAACGTAGGTCGAGAATAGCAGCGCAAAGTTGAAGAACACCGGAGAACCGGAGCCTTTCTCGCCATCCGACCGGTCAAGGTCCATGTACCAGCCGGGCTTGGCCATGTCGTTGGGCGGCAGTGCGCCGGTCTCCGGCAACTCTGCCAGATCGGCGAACGTCAACGTCGTGCGCGGCGGCGGCACGATATTCCATGCACCCACGTCGCGGATGAAGATAACCTTCTCGTCGGTGCTCGTCGAACCCGGGGCCTCGCGATCCCCCGAGGTCGTCGCAATCATCAGGTCACCACCCGCCGACGAACGAACAAAGGCGACGGCCGGCGCATCGTAGAAGCGCCTGTTATCCGACGTGGCATTGGCGCCCGGCGCGGTTGGACCGAAATTGCCCACCAGGACCGGCGCATTGCCACGCACGAAGTTCGTCGAAGACGTTGCCCCTTCGTTGAGGTCGAAGCGGAACAACTGACCGGCGATATCCATCACGTAGAAGCCATCAACCACACCGTTGCCATTGCGATCCATGGTGACTGGTGCCGACGGCATGCTGTACTTCATGTTAGCCACCACAGTACTGGCTGATCCCTCCGAAGAAGCCCACCACAGCAACTGTCCGGTGTCTGCATCCACCATGTAGACCTGCCGACCCAACTGCGTTGCCCCACTGAAAGACGTCACGTAGTCGTTAGCGGCCGCGTCATAGCCACCCGTGAAGAACACGACCCGGCGACGCTCATCATTCCAGCGGATCCAGCGCGGCGAAGGATCAGCCCACGACTGCCCCATGTTGGCGTATGGCGTACCGGTCTTGCCGCCTTCAATGACCCACTTCAGCACCGGGTTGGGATTGCTGACATCGCGACGCACGGTGGTCACGTCGAGCGCGTAGTAGTTCTTGCCGCCGCGACGCATACCACCGTAGATCATGACCTTGTCACCATCGGCAGGCTCGACGCTTCCATCAAGATCGACATCGTATTTCCACGGGACCCAAGTGCCGTCCAGACCCCAGACATGCCCGAAGTCATTGACCCTGAGCTTGTTCTCCAGGAGCAGCGTCGAGTTATCCAGCAACTCGAGGGGAACAAAGGCAAAGAGCTCACGTCCACCGGTGTTGGCGATGTTCTCGGCCGTCGTGCCCGACTTGTCACCTGTATCGATCATGCGCAGCACACCGGCATTGTCGCTGACAAACAGGGTGTTGATGCCAGTCGCCGAGGTGCCGGTGCCTTCCTGTCCGTAAGTGACCAGGCTGGGCGAACTGTGGATCACCGCACCGATATAGGGGTTGGGGGTGGCATTCTGGCTGCCGCGCAGGTACTCGATGGCTTGCGCGCGATACCCGGACTTCTGGGTAGTGGTCAGGGAAGCCCAGTCGGTCCGCTGGTTGACCCCCATATGGTACATATCGATTTTCGCGTTGACATCGAGCACCACGTCCCCGTTCACGCCATCACGATCGTTCGGATTGCTTTCGCGCAGCGGCACGTTCATACCCGTGCCATAGGGTCCGAAATAGGTATAGAGATTGCGGGCGTTGGGAAGAATTTCTGCGCCGACACCGCCACTGCCCACATCGCCGTTGTCAGGCGCATCCGACCACCAACTACGGGTGCCCGTGGCGAACAAGCCGGTCGTGCCGCTGATGGCCGAGAGGCCGGCCACATCCACGATGGCCGAATCCTGGAGACGATAACGCTTGACGTTACCTATCCAGCGCACCGAGGTGGACGGCTTGAACAACGCGTAGTAAAGCTCGTCCAGGTGCTCGAACTTGTTGAGCGCGTTCACCGCCACGCCGGCTGCAGCCACGCTGCCGGAAGCTGCCGTGACACTCGAAACGATCTCACGGAATTTCTTCACCAGTTCCGCCGCGTCGGTAGCCGGATACCAGCCACCCCCACCGTAGTTCTTGGACAGGGCCAGCATCGAATTATCGTTCTTGGCCACCGGACCGAAGCCCACCGCGTGGGTGACGATGCTGTATTTCTTGTCATTACTGGCGGCGACGCGCTTGTTGAACAGCCCGCTCATCAACTTGTAGGAGCAATACCAGCGACCATCCCCGCTGTTGCTGCAGGTGCCTCCTTCGACTTCGGGGGCACCCACCATGAGGTTGGCCACCCCGGTGGACAGTGAACTATAGGAGCCCGTCTCGTCGCCGTCGGTCAGCAGCACAATGGCATTGGTGGCACAGTCGCCGTCCGCCAGCGGGGGCAGGGTATAGGGCGATTCACCCAGCATATATTTCGCCGACTCCAGCAACGTGCCGGCGATAGGCGTACTGTCACCCATGGTCATGCGGGCAAACTCGTCGTACAAACGCTGGCGGCGCGTCTGCACGACCGGCAGTGCAGAGCCGTCGGCAGACCGCACCTTCAGGCGCAGTACCGCGCTGTAGTTGCCGTAACGGGCACGCTCCAGGGCATCGTTGCCAGAGGTAGCGTCCGAATCATGACGTTCCCATGCCCATGCACGAACACCGGTTGCGGTATTGCCCTGAACAATCAACGCAATGGCGTTGTCATAACTCCAGTCATCGCGGTCAAGAATCGGCTGTATCAGCGAAGCGATGTCGGGCGACCGGTAAGTGACATCTTTGGTCCACCCACCCGGAGACCAGGTCACCGGCGTGTCCGTGGTCAACGGCAAGGTATCCAGGGCGAGCGCCTCGCCGGGGAACGGCGCGGCCTGTGCCTGATCCGCTGCGAAGATGTTCAGCACCGGTGCCGTGGCGTTGGCGGCGGAGGTCAGTTCAAGGTACGCCTCGGATATCACCGCCCCCTGCGGTACGGATACCAGCGGAAAACGCAGACCAATCTTGCGGTTGCCGCTACCGATGGTCAGGTAACGATCATAGCCGGTCACAGCACCCAAACTGTTGCGAGTCTCCCCATCGTAGCGAATCACGCCAGTAGCACCTTGCTCGACGTCATCGGAACTGCCACCGATGGTGAGGGTCAACTCGCGATTCTGGCAGGCTGCGAGGGTCACCGGAGTTGCCGGCGCCGTCCAGGTAACCACCAGCTCAGCCGGGCGGGCATTGTCCGCAGTGCCATCCATAGCCTTGGCAGCCTGGTTGTCGAAGGCATACACACGACGCATATAGTTGTTCGACAGACTGGCGGGTTGCCAGGCATTGGTAAACGCAGTCATGGCCGGGTGGCGTTCCACCGCGAACACCATGTCTCCTCCGCACCAGTCAGCCCGACCCACCTGCCGCTGCACCAACGCCGTGACGTCGAGATCGTAAAGACTTCCCGAGCTCCAGCTCCCGATGCTGGCATTGGTCGCCCACTCGGCCTGACTGGTGTTCAGCCAGTCAATATCGCGACTGTAAAGGCCCTTGTTGGCAGGGTCGCGTAGCCCCTCTGCCAACGAAAGCGGTTGCGGACTGGCCTCAATGCCAAGCACGAAGCCGGCGCCGGAGGTGTTGCCGATGCTGGCCTTGACACGGATAGATGCACTCGTGATCGTGGCGCCCGCCGGAATATCGATGCGCGAGAACTGGAGCGCAGTCCTGTTGTTGCCGTATGCCGGCACCAATTCCTGATACAGAAGGCCACGCGACGAGGTTCCAACCGTCACAGTGTAGGTGCCTACCTCCCCGGGGGCATTGGTACCCACAATCACGCGGGACCAGCCCGAATCGGTGCTTGTACTGAGGCTCGACAGACTCAGGGTCAAGTCGGCGCCTGCCGTCCCCAGCGTGCAGGTGCCGCCCGTCCGATAACCGGACCCGGCCGCATTCGTGACACAGACATAGGGGGCAACCGTGTCGGAACGGACAACGATGGTCTGACTGGTGCTGGAGGAGGAGGTGTGTTTGTACCAGTACACCCCATTGCCCGCCAGCCCGGCCGTGTTGCCCCGCACTTTTCCACCCGAACCAGGCGGCAGCGGATAATCAGGCACCTCGGCGGCATCATAAGTAAACGGCCAGCGACCAGGGATGGATGTAAAGCCGGTCGCTCCTCGCTTGAGCGTCCAGGACTCGGTCTTGCCCAGATTCAGGACAGAGAAGTTGCCAACCTGCTCGTTGGACAATGAAAAAGTGGAGGCCGCCGCCGGATTCGAAGCAGAGCGGATCTGGTCGGCATCCGCCTTGTCATCACCCAGCTTGAACACACTGGTACCACCCGCCGCCGACCCCGCTGACAGCACCTGCTCGGCCAGCGGCGCGGCTTCCATCAGCAATTGGCCGGTACCGCCATCCTTGTAGCGCATCAGGCCGACCTTGTAGGTGCCCGGCAGGCCGCTCACCTGGTTACGCGCCACGTCGACCGCCCGGTAGGACCGCTCTTCGAGCAGGTAATCGGCCCAGTTGTCGCTTGCCAGTTCATAGGCCATGGAGCCCGAGGAGTCGATCTGCATCAGGATCACCGGCGCACCGCCAGCGGCGGTGGCGACGTTCTTGGTGTAGATATCGATGTCCGCAGCCATGGCCGGCGACAAGCCGAGCATCAGGTAGGAGAAAACGGCGGCACCGACGCGCGAACGCCGGGCGATGCGGCATCCGGTCCGGTACAACCGCAGCGTGACGTCACTGGCCTGCTGCATGTTCATGTTGATACCCCGCTGTTATCCCTGTGACCGCGGCGCGCTGCCGCGGAACCTCGATGAATGTCAGTTACCCGAACTCGGCGAAAGAATGCCCCACATCTGTACGTGGGAACGTTCCAGGCCGCGACCGGCAATGCTTGCAAATGCCCGCGAATAGATCTGGGTGGTGCCGAAACAAGTGGTGTTGTTGCCGCACAGGCTGGTGCCCTCGAGCGGCAGGGACTGGTCGAGCCCTGGCGGCGGCGCGGCCACCACGGCAGTGACCAGCACCGGGTTGTCCCCGCGCTGTTCGCAATCGTCCATGTCGAACACAAGATTGGTGCCCGACACAGTGCGGGTCACTTCATTGTCCACGGTGATGGCGCCGCCAGCGCTGTAGCACAAACGCAGCGGCTCGCCCGAAATGACGGCCCGGTAGAAGATGTGGTTCGGGTTCTGGGGCGGTACGTCGTTCTCCACCTGCCAGACGGACTGTTCGAATACCGATTCGATCCCGGACTCCGCCCCCTGGAAGGTCAACTGGGATGCCTGCTGGTTTACGGACACCTTCCCCTGGAACAACGCGGATCGCATCGACGTGGCGCCGAGAATCGACACCACCACCAACACAACCAGGGCGATGAGGAGGGCCATACCCTCCTGCTTGCGATGCGGAATGCGTTTGCTCATCGCACGACCCTCTCGGTATTGCGCAAGGCGACCGTGGTAAGGAACAGGCGGCGGATCCGCCCGTCGGCAACCGGAGCGAAGTTGCTGGCATGAAGCCTGCGGTCCAGCAACACATAATCGAGACCTGCCGGCACGGTCGCATCCACGTCCGCATTGGTGCGCACCAGCAAGGCAATGCGGACGCTGCGCACCGTGGCGATCGGGGTCAACGGCAGCGCACAGGACGGAGGGGCTGCGCCTGTGTCGATGGCCGCCTGTAACAAATTGCCCGGCACATAGATGTTGGGCATGTTTGCGCTGTCCGTACAACCGCCCCCGCCAGCACCGGGAATCGCAGTCGGCGTGGTATCGACGCCGTACAGCACCTGGAAACTGTCGACGCCGGAGATCAGCGCCTGGGGCTGGCCAATGGCGGTACGACCAGTGATTGCCGTACCACTGGTGGTAACAGCAAAACCCTGACAAACCAGTTCCCGTTCCCTGCCATCCGCCGTGGTACGCACCCAGTAGCGGTTACTGATGTAAGCGGTACCGGCGGGAATGGCGTCGCCTGTACAAGTGGTCTGCGCGGAAAACACATCGGGCTGATAGATCACTGCCAGTTGATCATCAACATAGTTGACCGACACCGTCGCACCGTTAATGACATCATTCTTGACCTGCACCCGGTCATTGATGGTGTTGGCGGTATCAAAGGCACCAACGCTGTTGAACACATCCCCCGGGTAGCCGGCACGACGCAAATCGCGGGCGATGAAATCCAGCGCAAAACTGCCGGTTTCCTGGGCCAGCGCCAGGTTGTCCTGCAGGCGAAAAGTCTGGCGGTTGGCATTGAACAGCGAAATCACGCCGGCGGTGATGAGCGCACCCAGCAACAGGGTGACCATCAGCTCGACGAGGCCGACGCCGCGGGCCTTACGCATGGATGGGCGGGTAATCCTGGCCATCAGAACAGTACCTGTGCAGACACGCAGTTTTCCTGCGGGGCATTGATGTCGCAGGCGGCGGAATCGACCTCGCGCCAAGCCACGAACACGCAGGTCAGGGTGGAACCGGCAGCGCAGGCGCGCACTGACACATTGCCATTGGGCAGCAGGCGGTTTGCCATGTAGCGGATTTCCAGCGCATCGGAGCGCACCAGAGCGGCCTCGTTGCACGACGCGCCCGTGACCGAGCTGGCGATGCATGTATTGCTGCCCAGCGTCCAACTGCTCGGTGGCGTGGTGGGTACCGGCGTCGTGCCCGGATCCCAGAGCGACACATTTTCATAAGCGACGTGGCTGACGGTCTCCCCGGCATCCGCCATGCGGATGCGCTCGGCGAGCTCCGCCGCCAGCACTGCCGCCTGCGCGCGAAAATGCGCGTCGCCGGAAGAGTTGAGCGCGCGCACCTGCAGGCCGGCGAAACCGAGCACGCCGATGCCAAGGATCAGCGCAGCCACCAGTACTTCAAAGAAACTGAAGCCGCGCTGGCGCGTCAACGCAACGGGCTGGGTACGACGGCTCATGGGCAGGCCTCCCGCGTCAGTTGCACGCGGCCGAAACGGCTGACAGCGATGCGACGCTGGTCACCGGAGTAGGCAGTGCAGGTAGACAGCACGAATACGGCATCGGCACTGACACGGCCGTCGGCATCGAACTCGATGCCCTCCAGGTTGGCGGCTTCGGCGAGTGCCACCCGCGTCTGGCCGCGATTATCGATGGTCATCAGCACGGTGTCGGCGTCCACGTCACGCACCTGCCAGCCGTTCCCCCAACTGCCGGCAAGCTCCTCGAGCGAAACGGTGCTACGGCGGGTCACTGCTTCCGAGCGGGCGTAGTTGATGGCCGACACCAGGTCCGAACTGCGACCGCTGAGCGCCGAACTCTGGGTGAACTGGCCATACATGGGCACCCCCAGCGACACGATGATCGTGATGACGGCAATGGTCACCAGCAACTCCACCAGGGTGAAACCCCGGTTCCGTGCCCTACCGTTCATCCGCGTATCCGTCCTGTTCATCCCGTCCTGCCATTACGTGCAAGTACCTGATTCCCACTGTATTTCCGCGCCCGCCCAGAGGCCAACCGGCAGCGACGGTCGGGCCTGTGGATCGATCAACGGATGGTCGCCCGGACGGGTTGCGAACTGGCGCACGGAATGGGCGTGCACGGGGGGCAAACTGACGCGCACCGCCAACAAGCGACGAAACGCGGCAAGGTTAGTGGATGCGAAAGCGGCACACAGACGGTGGGGGGACGGGCGGTAGGCGGGGCGGACGGACTGCAGGGGATGTGAGGGGAAGAGCAATCGGGGGCATGGCCCCCTCTCTACAGGTAGCGGGGGGAGGGATCAGCTGCGCAGTTCGCGCGGCATGGAGAAGGTGATGTGCTCTTCGCGGCCGGACAGTTCGCGGACCTGGTCAGCGCCCAGGCCCCTGAGGCGCTCGATGACCCCGGCAACCAGCACCTCGGGGGCCGAGGCGCCGGCGGTCACCCCGACGGTGGCTTTGCCGGCCACCCACTCGGGACGGATGTCATCGGCACCGTCGATCAGGAAAGCGCTGGCACCGCAGCGCTCGGCCAGTTCGCGCAGGCGGTTGGAGTTGGAACTGTTGGGCGAGCCCACCACCAGCACCACCTGCGCCTCCAGCGCCAGCTGGCGCACGGCGTCCTGGCGGTTCTGGGTGGCATAGCAGATGTCGTCCTTGCGCGGGCCATGGATGGCGGGAAACTTCGCGCGCAGGGCGTCGATGACGCGGGCGGTGTCGTCCACCGACAGGGTGGTCTGGGAAACGTAACTGAGATTCTGCGGGTCGCGCACCTCGAGCTTCGCGACGTCCGCCTCGTCCTCGACCAGGTAGATGGCACCGCCGAAGCGCGGGTCGTACTGGCCCATGGTGCCCTCGACCTCGGGATGCCCCTCGTGGCCGATCAGGATGGTCTCGCGGCCGGCGCGGGCGTAGCGCATGACCTCCATGTGCACCTTGGTGACCAGCGGGCAGGTGGCGTCGAATACCTTGAGGCCACGCGCCTTCGCGGCATCCTGCACCGCGCGCGACACGCCGTGCGCGCTGAAGATCACCAGCGCGTCGTCGGGCACCTCGTCGAGCTCCTCGACGAAAATGGCACCGCGGTTGCGCAGGTCGTCGACCACGAAGCGGTTGTGCACCACCTCGTGGCGGACATAGACCGGTGCACCGAACACTTCCAGCGCGCGATTGACGATATCGATGGCGCGGTCCACGCCGGCGCAAAAGCCGCGGGGATTGGCGAGCAGGACGTTCACGACTGTCCTCCGGTGCGCGGGGTGGCATCGCGCAGGGTAACCGGCTGCGCCGGCGCGTGGCGCTCGACGGCGAGGATCTCGACCTCGAAGGTGAGGTCCCGCCCGGCAAGCGGGTGGTTGAAGTCGACGGTGACCTTGTCGTCGTCGAAATCGACGACCACGCCGGGCAGCTCACCCTTCTTGTCGGCGAACGACACCATCAGACCCGGCTCCAGCGGCATGGTCGGCGCGAACAGCGTGCGGTCGAGGCGCTGGATGTTCTCGGGATTGCGCTCGCCGAAACCGGTATTCGGGTCGATCAGCACCGAGCGGCGATCGCCTGCCTTGAGGCCCAGCAGCGCCTGCTCGAAGCCGGGCAGCAGGCTGCCGTCGCCGAACAGGAAGGTCGCGGGCGCCCGCTCCAGCGTGGAGTCGACCACCTCGCCGCCGGCCAGCCGCAGCGTGAAATGCAGCGTGATGCGGGTATCCGGACCCACGAGCACCGTCTCGCCCATGGCTCAGTCCTGCCCATCCGGGTTGCGCACCATGTCGACGATCAGCATCACCGCGCCCACCGTGATGGCGGAATCGGCAATGTTGAAGGCCGGGAAGTGGTAGTCACCCCACCAGAAATCGAGGAAATCGACCACGTAGCCCAGCGTGACACGGTCATACAGGTTGCCCAGCGCGCCACCGATGACCAGTGCCAGCGCGCAGGCCAGCCAGCGCTGACCGGGCTTCAGGCGCCAGATCCACACCACCATGACGGTGGTGATCACCAGGGCGATGATGGCGAAAAACCAGCGCTGCCAGCCACCGGCACCGGCCAGGAAACTGAACGCCGCGCCGGTGTTGTGCGCCAGCATCAGGTTGAAGTGCTCGAACACCGGCACCGGGCGGTACAACTCGAGGTTGGCGACCGCCAGGGCCTTGGTCCACAGGTCGACGGCGATCACGCCGGCGCTGAGCACGAGCCAGGTGGCGGTGCGACGCAGACGCTGTGCCGCCGTTTCGTTGCCGGCCGATGCCGGTGCTGCCCGGTCACGCATAGCGACGTTGCTCACCGGCACCCTCCACGTTTTCCACGCAACGACCGCACAGTTCCGGGTGCGCCGCATGGGCGCCGACGTCCTCGCGGAAGTGCCAGCAGCGCACGCACTTGCCGTGCGCGGACTTGCCGACCTTCACGCGCAGGCCCTCCAGATCGGTGCCGTTGCCGTTGGCCTCGTGCAGCGGGTGCACGCGCGCCGCCGAGGTGATCAATACGAAGCGCAACTCGTCGCCGAGCGTATCGAGCGCGGCCTTGATGGCGGGCGCGCACCACAGGTCCACTTCCGCCTCGAGGCTGCCACCGATGACGCTGTCGTTGCGCGCCATTTCCAGTTGCTTGTTCACCGCGGTCTTCACCGCCACCACGGTGTCCCAGTCGGCGGCGGACAGCTTGCCGTCGGCGATGGCCGCCGGCAGTGCGTACCACTCGGCGGTGAACACCATGGCGCTGCGGGTGCCCGGCATGGCCTGCCAGATCTCGTCGGCGGTGAACGACAGCACCGGGGCGATCCAGCGCACCATGGCTTCGGCAATATGGAACAGCGCGGTCTGCGCCGAGCGGCGCGCCAGCGAGTCGGCCGGCGTCGTGTACTGGCGGTCCTTGATGATGTCGAGGTAGAAGCCGCCCAGTTCCACCGCGCAGAAGTTGTGCACCTTCTGGTAGACGAGGTGGAAGCTGTAGTCGTCGTAGGCGGCGATGATCTCGTTCTGCAAGGCGGCCGCGCGGCCGAGAATCCAGCGGTCCAGCTCGAGCAGTTGCGCGTCCGGCACGCTGTGCACGGCCGGGTCGAAGCCGTTGAGGTTCGACAGCAGGTAGCGCGCGGTGTTGCGGATACGCCGGTAGGAATCGGCAATGCGCTTGAGGATCTCGTCGGAAACGGTCATCTCCGAGCGATAATCAGTGGCAGCGACCCACAGGCGGATGATGTCCGCACCGAGGGTCTTCATCACGTCCTGCGGCGACACCACGTTGCCCAGCGACTTGGACATCTTGCGGCCCTGGGCGTCCACGGTGAAACCGTGGGTCAGCACCGCCTTGTACGGTGCCACGCCCTTGGCGGCCACCGATGTGAGCAGCGAGGACTGGAACCAGCCGCGGTGCTGGTCGGAACCTTCGAGGTAGAGGTCGACCGGGCTGCCGCCGAGTTCGTCGCGGCGCGCGTCCACCACCGCGGCGTGCGTCACGCCGGAGTCGAACCACACGTCGAGGGTGTCGGTGACCTTCACGTAGTGGTCGGCGTCGGCGCCCAGCAGCGCGCGCGGGTCGGCGTTGAACCAGCCGTCGATGCCCTCCTTCTCCACCAGCAGCGCGACCTTCTCGATCAGCGCCAGCGTGTCGGGGTGCAGTTCCTGGGTGTCCTTGTGCACGAACAGCGCGATGGGCACGCCCCAGGTGCGCTGGCGCGAGATGCACCAGTCCGGGCGGCCCTGCATCATCGCCTCGATGCGCGCCTGGCCCCAGGACGGGATCCACTGCACGCGCTTGATCTCCTCGAGCGACTGATCGGCCAGCCCGGCCTGCGACATCGAGATGAACCACTGCGGCGTGGCGCGGAAGATGATGGGCGTCTTGTGGCGCCAGCAGTGCGGGTAGCTGTGCTTGATCTGCTTGTGGCACAGCAGCACGCCGTTGTTGCCCAGCAATTCGATGATGGGCGCGTTGGCCTTGTTGACGTGCTGGCCGGCGAAGACCGGCGTGCCCGGCACGAACAGGCCGTTGCCGTCGACCGGGTTATCCACCGGCAGGTTGTATTTCGCGCCGACCACGAAGTCGTCATGGCCGTGGCCCGGCGCGGTGTGCACGCAGCCGGTGCCGGCGTCGGTGGTGACGTGTTCGCCGAGGATCACCGGCACCACGCGCTCGTAGAACGGGTGCTGCAGCTGCAGGTGTTCGAGCTGCTCGCCCTTGAAGTGGCCGACGACCTGTGCGTCCTCGATGCCGTAACGCGCCAGCGCGGCGCCCTTGAGCGCCTCGGCCAGCACCAGGTTCACGTGCGCGCCGTTCTGCGTGCCGCTGACCAGCACGTATTCCAGCGACGGGTGCACGCTGACCGCCTGGTTGGCCGGCAACGTCCAGGGCGTGGTGGTCCAGATCACCACCATCACGTCGCCCTTCACGTCCAGGTGCGTGCGGCGGGTGAACTCGGCGCGGTCGACCACGCGGAAACCCACGTCGATGGCCGACGAGGTTTTCTCCTCGTACTCCACCTCGGCCTCGGCCAGCGCGCTGGCACAATCCAGGCACCAGTGCACCGGCTTGGAACCCTTGTGCAGGTGGCCGTTGGCGATGATCTTGCCGAGCGTGCGGATGATGTCCGCCTCGGTGCGGAAATCCATCGTCAGGTACGGGTTGTCCCAGTCGCCGAGCACGCCCAGGCGGATGAAGTCGGTGCGCTGGCCTTCCATCTGCGACTGCGCGTACTTGCGGCACTCGTTGCGGAACGCCTGCGCGTCCAGCTTCTGGCCGGGCTTGCCGAATTTCTTCTCGACGTTCAGCTCGATGGGCAGGCCGTGGCAGTCCCAGCCCGGCACGTAGGGCGCGTCGAAGCCGGACAGGGTCCTGGCCTTAACGATGATGTCCTTGAGCACCTTGTTGACGGCATGGCCGATGTGGATGGAGCCGTTGGCGTACGGCGGGCCATCGTGCAGCACGAACTTCGGGCGGCCGGCACGCGCGTTGCGGATGGCGCGGTAGACCTCCTGCTGCTGCCAGCGCTTGAGCATTTCCGGCTCGCGCTGGGCGAGGTTCGCCTTCATCGCGAAGGACGTTTCCGGCAGGTTCAGGGTCGGTTTGTAGTCGGTGCTCATCGTCGTGCCAGTGGAGTGATCAGGCTGATTGTCGTTCGGCGAAGAATCCGCGCGCAGCCGCCACGTCGCGGGCGATCTGCGCCTTGAGCGCATCCAGGCCATCGAAGCGCATCTCGTCGCGCAGGCGCGCGAGGAAACGCACGGAGATGTAGTGGCCGTAGATGCGCTCCATGAAATCGAACACGTGCACCTCGATGCGCTCGTCGAGGCCGTTCACCGTGGGGCGGCGCCCCACGTTCGCAACGCCGGTATACACGTCGCCGTTGATGCCGCGCACTTCCACCGCGTACACGCCCGACAGCGGCGAACACAGCCGCTGCAGCGCCACGTTGGCGGTGGGGAAGCCCAGCTCCCGGCCGCGCGCATCGCCGTAGCGCACGCGCCCGGCGATCTCGTAGGGGTGGCCAAGCAACTCGCCGGCGCGCGCGAAGTTGCCGGCCGCCAGCGCATCGCGGACGGCCGTGCTGCTGACGCGCTCGCCGTCGAGGGCGATGCTGGCGGTGTCCTGCACGGTGAAGCCGTTCGCCTGGCCAGCCTGCTGCAGGAAGGCAAAATCGCCGCTGCGGCCGACGCCGAAACGGAAATCGTCGCCCACCACGAGGTGGCGCACACCGAGGCCGTCGACCAGCAGGCGCTCGACGAATTCCGCCGCCGTGAGGGAACGGAAGCGGTCGTTGAACTGGATGCAGAACACCCGGTCCACACCGAGGCGCGCCAGCGCCGCGACCTTGTCACGCAGGCGCATGAGCCGTGCCGGCGCCTTGGGGCCGGCGAAAAACTCCTGCGGCTGCGGCTCGAACAGCATCACCACCGCGGGAACGCCGAGCACGCGGGCACGCGCCGCCAGGTCGGCGACGATGCGCTGGTGCCCGCGGTGCACGCCATCGAAGTTGCCGATGGTGGCGACACAGCCGCGGTGCCGGGGCCGCAGGTTGTGTATGCCGCGGATCAGCTCCATCGGGGTTCCATTCGCAGATGCCCGTCACAGGTGCCCGGAACGGGCGGAAAGGGCCGGATTATACGGGAGGGGCGCCCCTCAGTGGCGCAGGTGCCGCGGGCGCAGGCCCAGCAGGCCCAGCACGGCGAAATACACCGCCATGCCGGCCACCACCACCAGGGTCAGCGACCAGGCGCGATCGAGCCAGCCGCCGGTGAAATACGCCTCCAGTGCGCCTCCCAGCCAGGCCAGTACCGCCGCCATGGTCAGCGAGGCAGTGCCCAGTTGCAGCCAGAAGCGCCCCCACCCGGCGGCCGGCACATAGGTGTCGGTGCGCCGCAGGCCGGTGTAAAGCCACCAGACATTCAGCATGGCCGCCAGCGAACTGGCCAATGCCAGGCCGACGTGGGCCAGCCACCACACCAGCATCAGGTTGAACACCATGTTGATCACCATGGTGCGGATGCCGATCTTCACCGGGGTGGTGGTGTCCTGGCGGGCGAAATAGCCCGGCGCCAGCACCTTCACCAGCATGAAGCAGACGATGCCCAGCGAGTAGGCCTGCAGGGCCATGGCGGACTTGGCGGCATCCTCGGCGGTGAAGCTGCCGTGCTGGAACAGCGCGGCCAGCAGCGGCTCGGCCAGCACGCCGATGGCCACCGCCGCCGGCACCCCCACCACCAGAGTCAGGCGCAGGGCCCAGTCGATGGTGCGGCTGAACTCCTCGCCGGACTTGTTGACGTGCTTTTCCGACAGGCTGGGCAGGATGACCGTGCCGATGGCGATGCCGATCACCCCCAGTGGCAGCTCGGTCAGGCGCTCGGCGGCGTACAGCCAGGTCACCGAGCCGGAAATGAGGAACGACGCCAGGATGGTGTCGAGCAGCAGGTTGATCTGCCCCACCGACACCCCGAACATCGCCGGCAGCATCAGCCGCAGGATGCGGCTGACCCCCTCGTGCCCTTCAGCCTTGCGCGGCCTGGGAACCAGGTTGATCTGCGCCAGGTACGGCAACTGGAACACCAGTTGCACCACGCCCGCGATGAACACCCCCCACGCCAGCGCCACGACTTCCCGCCCGGCGGGCATGACGTCGGTGAGGAACAGCGCGGCACCGATCATCGACAGGTTGAGCAGCACCGGCGTGAAGGCCGGCACCCCGAAGCGGCCATAACTGTTGAGGATGCCGCCGGCGAACGCCGTGAGCGAGATCAGCAGCAGGTAAGGGAAGGTGATGCGCAGCATGTCGCTGGCCAGGCCGAACTTTTCCGGCTCGTCGAGGAAGCCCGGGGCAAACAGGCTCATCACCACCGGCGCCCCGACCACCCCGGCCACCGTGACCAGCAACAGGATGAAGCCCAGCCGGCCGGCCACGCGGTCCACCAGGTCCTGGACGGCGGCGTGCGGCCCTTTCACCCGGTACTCGGACAGTACCGGCACGAAGGCCTGGGCAAAGGCGCCCTCGGCGAACAGCCGGCGCAGGAAGTTGGGGATCTTGAAGGCGATGAAGAAGGCGTCGGTGGCGGCCGAGGCCCCGTAGACGTTGGCGATCACCACGTCGCGGACCAGGCCCAGCACCCGCGACAGCATGGTCATGATGCTGACCACGCCGGCCGACTGCAGCAGCGAGCGGCGCACCGGGGGCTGGCCGGCGGGCGGCGGTATCTGCGCCATGTGCTGCTGTCCCCCTCGTCTGGCCCGGCCGCCCCCGGGCGATGCCGCCTGTCGGCAAGGGCCCGGACCGGGTGGTCGGAAGCGCGGCAGTGTAGCGAACACGGCCCGGATTCACCACGAAAAGCGGGCTTTCCGGCGTTGACAACGACCGGGTCGCGGGGCATATTTGCCGCCCTTGCGCGGGACCCCTCCGGGTTCCTTGCGCCTACCCATCATGTTTTGACGTATTCGAGGAACACACCGTGGCCAATTCCAAACAGGCTCGCAAGCGCGCCCGCACGTCGGAGAAAGCCCGCGCCCACAACGCCAGCCTGCGCTCCATGGCCCGCACCTACATCAAGAAAGTGCGCGCCGCCATCGACTCCGGCAACAAGGAACAGGCTGCCACCGCGTACCGCGAGATGACCTCCGTCCTCGACCGCGTGTGCGACAAGGGCATCTTCCACAAGAACCTGGCTGCCCGTAACAAGAGCCGCCTGAACGCCGCGATCAAGAAGATGGCGTAATCGCCGCTTCTTTAGTACGCGCGAGAAAAAACCGGCCGCTGGCCGGTTTTTTTGTGCCCGCGGAAAGCGGGCCAGGGATGCGCGCTCAGGTCGCCTGGCGACGACCACCGGTGGTGACCAGCGCCACCCCCACCAGCACCACCGCCATCGCCAGCCACTCCTGCCCGGTCACCGCCTCGCCCAGCAGCAGCATGCCGAGCGCCACCGCGATCACCGGGTTGACATAGGCGGTGCTGGTGGCCAGTGCCGGCCGGGTGTTCTTCAGCAGGAACACGTAGGCGGAAAACGCCACGATCGCGCCAAACACCGTCAGGTAACCCCACGCCAGCCAGCCGGCGACCGGCACCTGCGCGGGCCACGCTTCACCGCGCACCACGCTGGCCACCGCCATGCCCAGCCCGCCACACACCAACTGGGTGGCGCTGGCCATCCAAACCGACGCCGGCTGCGCGAGTTTCTTGCCGAGCATGGACCCGAACGCCCAGCTGGCGCTGGCCAGCACCAGCAACAGCGTGCCGGCGACGTCGCTGCGCAACTCGCCGCCACTGGCCAGCAAGGCCACGCCGCCAAAGCCGATGGCGATGCCCAGCCATTCGCGTGGCGACACCGTGTCACCGAAGGCCCGGGCGAACAGCGCGGCGAACAGTGAACTCGACGCCACCATCAGCGCGGCGAGGCCCGAACTGACCGTGGTCAAGGCCGACAGCACCGCGCCATTGCCGACGGTGAGCAACAGGAAGCCGATGATCATTCCGGTACGCCACTCACCCGGCGACGGCCAGGGCGTGCCGCGCCAGCGCAGGAAACACAGCAGGGCCGCGCCGGCGACGCAATAACGCAAGGCACCGAGCAGGAAGGGCGGGAAATGCTGCACGCCGATCGCCATCGCCACATAGGTCGAGCCCCAGATCACGTAGACAGCGAACAGGGCGGCGACAATCAGCCAGCGGTGCGACAACGCGGGAATCTCCAGGCAGGGAACGGTGCGCGCATGGCTGCGCGCGGTTCAGAGCACGACGAGGTTGTCGCGGTGGATCATCTCGGCGTCATCGACGTAGCCGAGGCGCTCGGCGATCTGCGGGGTGCGCGCGCCGGCGATGCGACGGGCCTCCTCGGCGCCGTAGTTGGCCAGGCCGCGTGCCACCTCGCGGCCTTCGGCATCCACGCAGGACACCACTTCGCCACGCGAGAAGTCGCCGCGCACTTCGCGCACGCCGACCGGCAGCAGGCTCTTGCCGCCCTCGCGCAGCACGCGCACGGCGCCATCATCGAGCACCAGCGTGCCGCGCATCTGCAGGTGGCCGGCAATCCATTGCTTGCGCGCGACCATGGGGCCGGTGTCCGGCAGCAGCAGCGTGCCGATGTCCTCGCCGGCCGCCACGCGCGTCACCACGTTTTCGTAACGACCACCAACGATCACCGTCTTCGCGCCGGAGCGCGCGGCCAGGCGCGCGGCACGGATCTTGGTGGCCATGCCGCCACGACCCAGGCCGCTGGCACTGGAACCGGTGGCCTTGGCCACCAGCGATTCATCGGAAGCGAATGCCTGGCTGATCAGCGGCGCATCGGGGTCGACGCGCGGATCGCGCTCGAACATACCTTTCTGGTCGGTGAGGATCATCAGCGCCTCGGCGTCGACCAGGTTGGTGACCAGCGCACCGAGCGTGTCGTTGTCGCCGAAACGGATCTCGTCGGTGACCACGGTGTCGTTCTCGTTGACCACCGGGATCACGCCGAACTCCAGCAGCGTGCGCAGCGTGGAGCGCGCGTTCAGGTAACGACGACGATCGGACAGGTCTTCGTGCGTCAGCAGCACCTGCGCCGTGCGCAGGCCATGCCGGGCGAACAGCGACTCCCACACCTGCACCAGGCCCATCTGGCCGACGGCGGCGCAGGCCTGCAACTCGTGGATGGAATCCGGCCGCGCCGACAGGCCCAGGCGCACCATGCCCTCGGCGACCGCGCCGCTGGACACCAGCACCACCTGGGCGCCGCTCGCGCGCAGCGCGGCGATCTGGTCGGCCCAGGCGGCGATCGCGATGGCATCCAGGCCACGGCCGTTGTTGGTGAGCAGCGCGCTGCCGATCTTCACGACCCAGCGGCGCACGTCACGCAGTTGTTCACGATGGTTCATGTTGCGTCCGCTTCAGGAACGGTAAATGACTTCCAGGCCACCGCCGTCGTCGTCACCGCCGTCATCGTCGAGGTCGTCGTCGTCCTCGCCGATACCGCGGCGGCCGGCACGCGCCGCCACGCGCAATTCCTGCACCTTGCGGCGCGCTTCTTCCTCGAGGCGCGCGCGCATGGCGCGCTCGCGCTCGGCGGCTTCCGGATCCTCGGCCTCGATGCGACGCCACGCCTCGAGCCGCACCATGATCGCCTGGCACAGATCGCGGGTGCCCTCGCCGGCCAGTGCCGAAATACGGAACACCGGCCCGGTCCAGCCGACGGCAGCGACGACGTCGGCAATGCGTGCGTCGGCATCCTCGGGCAGCATCATATCGATCTTGTTGAACACCAACCAACGCTCGCGCTCGGTCAGCGTTTCGCTGAACTTCTTCAGTTCCTCGACGAGGATGCGCACGCCCTCGGCCGGATCGGCGCCATCGGGCGGATCGAGGTCGACCACGTGCAGCAGCAGGCGGGTGCGTGCCAGGTGCTTGAGGAAGCGGATGCCAAGGCCGGCGCCTTCCGCGGCACCCTCGATGATGCCGGGGATGTCGGCCATCACGAAGCTCCGCTGGGTGTCGACCTTCACCACGCCAAGATTGGGCACCAGGGTGGTGAACGGGTAGTCGGCGACCTTGGGCTTGGCGGCACTGACCGCGCGCAGCAACGTGGACTTGCCGGCATTCGGGTAACCGAGCAGGCCGACGTCGGCCAGCACCTTCAGTTCCAGCCGCAGGCGGCGCTTCTCGCCCTCGGTGCCGTCGGTCTGCTGGCGCGGCGCACGGTTCACCGAGCTCTTGAAGTGCAGGTTGCCGAGGCCGCCCTTGCCGCCCTGGGCCAGCAGCAGGCGCTCGCCGTTATGGGTGAGATCGCCCATCACCGACTCGGTCTCGAGATCGATGACGGTGGTACCGACCGGCACGCGCAGCACCATGTCCTCGCCGGCCTTGCCGTAGCACTGCGCGCTCATGCCGTTCTGGCCCTTGTCGGCACGGAACAGGCGCGAGTAGCGGTAGTCGACCAGCGTGTTGAGGTTGTCGTCGGCTTCCAGCCAGATCGAACCGCCGCGGCCGCCATCACCGCCGTCCGGGCCGCCGTTGGCGATGAACTTCTCGCGACGGAAGCTTGCGCAGCCGTTGCCGCCCTTGCCGGCGACGACCTCGATGACTGCCTCGTCCACGAATTTCATTGCACGCTCCGGCCACGCGGGCCCTTGAAAAAACCAAAGCTGAAAAACGTAAAAAGCCCCGCGGGTGTTTCCACCGCGAGGCTTTTCGTGAGACCCGGGCTACCGGGACCCGGATCAGGCCGCCGGTACGACGGTGACCTGCTTGCGGTTGTCCTTGCCCTTCACCTCGAACTTCACCGTGCCGTCGACGGTGGCGTACAGGGTGTGGTCACGACCCATGCCCACGCCGGTACCGGCATGAACCTTGGTGCCACGCTGGCGGATGATGATGTTGCCGGCGACGACCTGCTGGCCACCGTACACCTTCACGCCAAGGCGTTTGCTTTCACTGTCGCGACCGTTGCGGGATGAGCCCGCGGCTTTTTTGTGTGCCATGGCAGTCTGCTCCTATACCTGTCCGATCAGGCCTTGATGCCGGTGATCTTCACTTCCGTGAACCACTGGCGGTGGCCCTGCTGCTTGCGGTAGTGCTTGCGGCGACGGAACTTGATGATGTGGATCTTGTCGTGACGGCCGATCTGGGTGACTTCACCGGTGACCGTGGCGCCGGCAACAACCGGCTTGCCCACTTTCACGTTGGCGCCGTCGGCAACCATCAGGACTTCGTTGAATTCGACTTGCTGACCCTGGTCGGCCTGCAGCAGCTCTACTTTGACGACATCGCCTTCGGCGACGCGGAGCTGTTTGCCGCCGGTACGGATGACCGCGTACATGGTGTTTCCTCTATGGATGGCGCCTGGCAGGCCGGTGAGGCCGTTTGAAGGACCAGGGTCGCAACAGTTGGGCGCGCAATTCTAGGGAAAGGCACCCCGCGAGGCAAGTACCGGCCTGCGGCAGGGCTGCCGGCCTTCCTTGACGCCCCCCCGCCCGGCTCCCAGAATGCGCGCATCCGGCCGGCACCGTCGGCCCCGCCCGCCCCTCTGCCCGGAAAATCCATGCAATTCAAGGACATCGTGGCGACGGTCGCCGAAGACTTCGCGGCCGTGGACCGGTTCATCCTGCAGCGACTGGACACCCAGGTCCCGCTGATCCGTGAAGTCGCCGAGTACATTGTAAAGAGTGGCGGCAAGCGGCTGCGGCCCCTGGTGAGCCTGCTGGCGGCCCGGGCCGGGGGCTACACGGGCGATCGCCACGTGAACGTGGCGGCCATCATCGAGCTGCTGCACACCTCCACGCTGCTGCACGACGACGTGGTGGACGCCTCGGACCTGCGCCGCGGCCGTCCCACCGTGAATGCCGTGTGGGGCAACCCGGCGGCAGTGCTGGTTGGCGACTTCATGATCTCCCGCGCCTACCAGCTCACCGTCGAACTTCACGACATGCGCCTGCTGGAGATTCTCGCCGACGGCACCAACGTGATCTCCGAGGGCGAGGTTCTGCAGTTGCTGAACGTGCGCGACCCGGACACCACCGAGGAGCGCTACCTTAAGGTCATCCACGCCAAGACCGCCAAGATGTTCGAGTCGGCCGCCGAGGCCGGCGCGGTGCTGGGCGCCCGCGACGAGGCCGAGGCCACGCGCAACCGCCGCCTGCTGGGCGACTACGCCAAGCACGTGGGCATTGCCTTCCAGTTGATCGACGACGTGCTGGACTACGAGGGCGATGCCGCGGAGATGGGCAAGAACGTGGGCGACGACCTTGCCGAGGGCAAGCCGACCCTGCCGCTGATCTACGTGATGCGCCAGGGCGCGGCGGACGACGCGGCGCTGGTGCGCGACGCCATCCGCAGCGGCGGCCTGGACAAGCTCGACGCGGTGATTGCCGCCGTGCGCCGCAGTGGCGGGCTGGAGTACACGCGCCGCATGGCCGATGCGCAGGCCGGGCAGGCCATCGCGCTGCTGGCAGGGCTGCCGCCGTCGCGCTATCGCGACGCGCTGGAAGCCCTCGCGCACCTCGCGGTGCAACGCAGCCACTGATCCGTTGTCATACGAACAGCCCCACGCTCCCGAGGAGAATCCCGCCGTGCGCATCCTGCTTGCCGCCCTCGCTGCCCTCACCCTGGGCGCCTGCGCCCTGAGCCCGCAGACCATCAACGTCACCCCGGTACTCACCGTTGCGAACGAACACTTCGGCCGCAACCAGACGGTGTCGGTGATGGTCACCGACAACCGCAAGGACGCCGTGATCGGCTCGCGCGGCGGCATCTACAACCAGAGCAGCGTGATCCAGTCGGCCAACGACGTGGCCGCCGCCGTGCGCAGCGAGGCCGAGCGCGGACTTGCCGCGCAGGGCTACACGGTGACCGGCACCGAGGCGAACAACCTGGTGCGCATGAGCATCGAGGAAATGAGTTACACGGTGCCGGAAGGCGCGGTGGCCACCAGCGCGGACATCGTGGTGGCGCTCAAGGTGGTCGCGCAGCGTGGCGACACGCAATACGAAACCACCTATCGCTCGACGGTGAACCGCCGCTTCCCGGTAGCGCCGACCGCCACGCAGAACGAAGCGTGGATCAACGAGGTGCTGGGCGAAACGCTGCAGCGCTTCTTCAATGACGCGAAGATGCGGGCGTTCCTGGCGGCGCCGTAACGCGCCGTCCCTCGCGTATCAACCGGCGGTGGCGGCGTACATCATGCCGCCGCCGAGCAGTTCGATGCCGCCGTCGAGCGCGACGATCTGCCCGGTCATGTAGCGGCACAGCGGGCTGACCATCGTCAGCGCGAAATCCGCCATCTCGTCCACGTCGGTGAAACGCTGGATCGGCAGGTACTTCGTGATCTTCTCGCGCTGGCCGGCGGCCATCAGGTCGCCGCCGACGGTGTTCGCCACGTAGCCCGGCGAAATCGCGTTGACGCGCACGCCGCGCGAACCCCACTCGATGGCCAGCGTCTTCACCAGCATGTTGATGGCCGTCTTGGCGCTGCACACGTGCGATTGCAGCGGCATCGGCACCACCGCCTGCGGCGCGGAAATCGCCAGGCAGCGCACGTCTTCCTTCGCGAAGTGGTCACTGGTGGCCCGGAACGTGTGGAAGGTGCCCTTGAGGTCGATGTCCACCACCGCGCTGAAACCGTTGCTGGACAGTTGCGCCGCCGGGGCGAGGAAGTTGCCGGCCGCCCCGGCAATCACGATGCGGTAGGGGCCGAAGGCCTCGGCGCCCTGCTTCGCCGCCGCCTGCATGGCCGGGAAGTCGCGCACGTCGGCGGCAATGCCCAGCGCCTCGCCGCCGGCCTCGCGGATCAGCCGCACGGTCTCGTCGAGCTTGGCCTGGGTGCGGCCGACCACCACCACCTTGGCGCCGAACTCGGCAAAGCGGCGGGCAATACCCTGGTTGATGCCACTGCCACCACCGGTGATGAAGGCTGCCTGGCCGGCCAGCAGCTGGCCCTGGAAGATCTCGCGCGCGCTCGTTGCCATGTCCGTTCCCCGGGGGCGTGGCCGTGGCCGGCATGGCCACGGGCAAGGCCCACAGGGTAGCGGCCGGGGCGCGCAGGACAAGCCGGATACGGATGCCCCCGGTCCGTTTCCCCTGCAGCGCACTGGCACGGACGGCGAATGCCGATACAATCCTCCCCTGCACAGCCCTGTGCCCACACATAACAAAGGATCCCCCGGACGGGGGTCCACCAAGGACAGCCCGGGGGGCCCATGTTGCCAGTCCAGTACCTGCGCCTTGCAGCCGTCATGCTGCTGGCCCTGTTCCTCGCCGCCTGCGCCAGCAAGCGGATGGACTACGTTCCGCCGCCGCCGGAGGTCGCCGTATTCACCGGCGAGATCCGCGCGGACAATTTCGTCAACGAGGACGGACTGAACATCTTCGGGCAGTACTGGCTGCCGCAGGAGGACCCGCGCGCCATCGTCGTGCTGCTGCACGGCACCACCATGCACTCGGGCCTTTACGACGAGTTCGGGCGCTACCTGGCCGCCAAGGGCTACCTGGTCTACGGCATGGACCTGCAGGGCTGGGGCCGCTCGGACGGCATCGGCGCGCGCGGCGACGTCTACAACCACGACAAGTACGTTTCCGACGTCTCCATGCTGATCGAGCGCCTCCGCGCCGAGTATCCCGACCGCCCGGTGTTCGGCTTCGGCGAGAGCCTCGGCGGCATGGTCGCGCTGCTCGGCCAGACGCAGCGACGCACTTTCTTCGACGGCCTCGTGCTGTCGGCACCGGCCTACAAGATCAGCGTACGCCTGCCGGGCGGCTTCCACGTGCCGGAAATCCTCAACAACTGGGCCATCGGCATGGCCGGATGGGGCGCCGGGAAATTCCCGTACTTCCCGTCCGTTCCCTCCGACCTCGGCCTGCGCCTGATCGTCAAGGACCGCGGCCTGCGCGAGCAGCTGCTCGACGACCCCTACGTGTCGCACAACTGGCTGCCGGCACGCTATGTCGCGGCCATCGCCGAGTCATCGAAATTCCTGCGCAAGCATGTCGAAGTGATCAACGTACCGATGCTGATCATCCACGGCGAGAAGGACGAACTCATCCCGGTCAGCTCCTCGAAGGAACTGACCACCCGCACCCTCAGCCGCGACAAGAAGCTGAAGGTATACAAGGGCATGGGCCATGCGGTCATGCTGCAGCGGGAGCGCTACGAGGCGATGCTCGACATCGGCAAGTGGCTCGATGACCGCACCCTGCCGCGCCACCTGGTGCAACAGGCCACCAGCGAAGCGGCAGCCGTGGCCGTACCGGCGCTGCCCTGAAGCAGCATCAGGGCGCGGCTGACTGCTCGCGCCAGGCCGTGGGTGACAGGCCCGTCCAGCGGCGGAAGGCGCGCCCGAAATTGGAAGGGTCGCTGTAGCCGAGCAAACCGGCGATCTCCTCGACCGGCCTGGTCGTGGTGACCAGGTATTCCACCGCCAGCCCGCGGCGCAACTGCTCGACGATCTCGTGGTAGCTGGTGCCCAGTTCCGCCAGCCGGCGGCGCAGGGTACGCGGTGCCATGTGCAACTCGTCCGCCACCCGTTCCAGCGACGGATCCTCCGCGAGGTGCCGCCGCACCCGGCGACGCACCTCGCCGAGCAGGCCGCCGTCGTCGCGCAACTTCTTCAGCTCTTCCTCGCACTGGGCGGCCGCCATGGCCACCAGCTGCGGATCGGCGAAATCCAGTGGCCGCGCCAGTTCGCTGGCCGGGAAACGCACCTGGTTGAAGGCGCAGCCGAAGTGCATGGTGTTGCCCATCGCCTCGCGCAGGCGCACGTGGTAATCGCGCTCGCCGTAGGTCAGGCGCAACTCGCCCTGCGGCACCGGGCCGGCGATCAACTGGGTGCGCATCACGTAGAAACTGGCGATCAGCGAGTCGATGGCGAACGGCAACAGGTCGCCCAGCGGCACCCGCTCCTCGAACTGCAGCACGGCGGTGTCGCCCTCGACGAAGAAATGCAGGTCGAGGATGGTCATGCGCGTGCGGTGGTAGCGCACCGCGAGGTCGATGGCGTCGGCCAGCGTGCGGCTGGACAGCGCGGCGTAGCCGAGGAATCCGTGCGTCTTGATGTTCATGGCCAGGCCCAGCTGCAGGCCCAGCGAACCGTCGCCGGTGAGTTCCAGCGCGCGCCGCACGAAGCGGGCGAACGGCTCGTAGGCGATGCGCCTGCGCTGGTCGGCGAGATCCGCCGCCGCGATGCCGGTGCCTGCCAGCACCTGCGCACGGGTATAGCCGCGCTGCTCGAGCAGGCTGCAGCCAAGGTCGACGTAGCCGGCCAGCACGTGGGCGTCGAAAGTCCTGCGGCGGGCTGTCATGGCTGGCGCTTGCCCTTCCTCAATGGCCGGAAATGACCGATCGCCCGCCGAAGATAACCTTCAGCCGGGCCGGGCCGCAAGCCACAGTAGGCACACACCGGCAACCGGCCGCGCCGGAACCCGGAGCCGTAGCCCGAAGGAGGAAACACCCATGACCCGCTCGCCTGCCGACCTGCGTATTCCCGTGCGCCGCATGGACTTCGAGTTCCCGGCGCAACTGCCGAAGTACTGGTACCGCGGCAACCCGTGGCTGACCCATTTCTTCAACGGCATGTCGGCGGTATTCCCCGACGGCGAACGGTTCTTCATCGACACCGTGCGCAACTACCAGGACCAGCTCACCGACCCGGAACTGAAGAAGCACGTACGCGCCTTCATCGGCCAGGAAGCCAACCACGGCAAGGAACACGAGGCGTTCAACGAACAGATCGAACAGCAGCACGGGGCCCCGATGTCACGCATCGCCAAGTACGTGAAGGGCCGGCTGGCGCGCATGCGCCGTGACCTGTCGAAGGAGCGCCAGCTGGCGGTGACCATCGCGCTGGAACATTTCACCGCCATCCTCGCCAACCAGTTGCTGGAAAACCCGGAGGTCATGGCCGACCTCGAGGCGACCTACGGCGACATGTTCGTCTGGCACGCGGTGGAGGAGACCGAGCACAAGGCGGTGGCCTACGACGTCTACCAGCAGGTGAGCGGCGATTACGCGACCCGCGTGCGGGCGATGGCCATCACCACGGTGATGTTCACCGTGCACCAGTTCGCATTCATGACCTGGATGGTGGCACGCGACGGCAAGCTCGGCGACCTCAAGGGCTTCGCGGAGATGGTGCGCTTCCTGCTGGTGGAGCCGGGCCCGATGCGCAAGATGGCGCGCGACTACCTGGACTACTACAAGCGCGACTTCCACCCGTGGCAGCACGACAACCGCGCCCTGATCGGCGAGCGCGTGGAAGAGTACCGCCGCAAGGAACTGCGCGCGGCGGCCGCCTGAGGCGGCGTCAGCCCTTGCGCCAGCCGGACGGGGTCTGCCCCGTCCAGCGCTTGAACGCGCGGGTGAAGTTGGCGACGTCGGAATAGCCGAGACGGTCGGCCACCTGCTCGACGGTGAGGTCCTTGCGTGCCAGCAGCAGCAAGGCCTTCTGTTCGCGGATGTCGTCGAGGATCTCGCTGAACGAGGTGCCCTGCTGGGCCAGCTGGCGCTTGAGCGTGCGCGTGGAGACATGCAGGCGCGAGGCAACGTCTTCCAGCGACGGCACGCCGCGGCCGGTTTCCTCGACCAGCCGGCGCACGCGGCCGGCCAGCTGGGCGTGCTCGCCGAGCGCCGCCAGTTCGCGCTCGCACTGCTCAAGGGCGATGCGCGAGGACGTCGCGTCGGCCATCACCAGCGGCAACTCCAGGTAACTGGCGTCAAACACCATGCGCGTGGTCGGCTGGTCGAACGCCACCACGTTGTCGCCGAGCATCGCCTCGAAGCGCGCCATGTAGTCCGGCCGGGAAAAATCGAACTCGGCACGCCCGCTGAGCGGCTTGCCGGTGATCGCCGCGCCCATCTGCACCAGGCCGACCGCCACCGCGGTCAGTGCCATCTCGCGCAGCGGCTCGAGCTCCGTGTCGATGACCAGCGACAGCGCCGCGGCATCGTCTTCCACGGTCAGGCGCAGGTCGACGGCCGTGCTGCGCAAGGGCGCGAAGCGCTCGGCGATCAGCAGCGCCTCGCCGACGTTGCGGGCGGTCATCGCCGCGAAGCCGATGTAGCCGTGGTGCGAGACCTTCATCTGGAAGCCCAGCAAAAGCCCCAGGGCCGGCTCGCCGGTGAGGGCAATGGCGCGCTTGAGCAGGGCGTTGGCGACCACCAGCGGCACGCGCGACTCCGGCCGCCCGAGGTGCTCGCGGGTCAGGCCACCCTCGGCCAGCAGTTCATCCGCGGAAACCCGCCACGGCGCCAGCAACTCCGCCACCTGCAGCACGTAGGCGCCCGGCAGGGCAGTGGTATCCGGGGTGGTGGCACGCATGGACTGGGGTTGGCCTGAAAAGACAACAAGGTGACACAAACTAACCTGTGGCCACAGCGGCGGCAATGGCATCTTGGCCACGCTGTCCCGGCATTCCGGGCGAACCGATCGAGGAGACACGCATGACCGCTGCCACCGCCGCCGCTGCCACCCACCGCAAGCCGCTGGGCGCTTCCGTGAACATCCCGCCCCGCCGCATGGATTTCGAGTTCGATGGCAAGACGCCGCGCTACTGGTATGACAACGATGCCTTCCTGAGCCTGTACTGGACCACGCTGTCGGCGCTGTTCCCGGAGGGCGAGCGCTTCTTCGTGGACTCGGTGCGCCACTTCCGCGACCAGATCACCGACCCGGTGCTGAAGGCGCAGATCGCCGGCTTCATCGGCCAGGAGGCGATGCACACCAAGGAACACGAGACCATCAACGCCGCCATGACGAAGATGGGCATCGACGCCAACCGCATCGACCGCCAGCTCAAGCCGATCCTGGGCTTCGTGCGCAAGGTGACCACGAAGCGCATGCAGCTGGCCGTGACCTGCGCGCTGGAGCACTTCACCGCCACCATCGCCGAGCAGTTGCTGCGCGACCCGGACCATGCCGCCAAGGGCGAACCGGAAGTGATGGGCCTGTGGCTGTGGCACGCGCTGGAGGAAAACGAGCACAAGACGGTCGCCTACGACGTCTACCAGCAGGTGGGCGGCAATTACGCCGAACGTGCAGGCCTGATGGTGGCCGCCACCGTCATCTTCCTCGGCCTGACCACTTACTGGCACGGCACGCTGCTGGCGCAGGAAGGCAAGCTGTTCGACGTGCGCCGCAACCTGAAGAGCGCCGCTTACCTGTGGGGTCGCAACGGCCTGTTCACCCGCCTGGCGCCGCAGTACCTCGATTACTACAAGCCGGGTTTCCACCCGAACGACCACGACACCCGCGTGCTGCTCGAGGAATGGCGCGAGAAGCTGTTCGGCGCAGACGGCCTGCTGCGCGACCAGGTGAAGAAGCCCAACGGCAAGCCGTTCCACTGAGCCCGGGAGCCCGCGATGAAATCGCTTGAACGCAAGGTCGTGGCCATCACCGGTGCCGGCTCGGGCATCGGCCGGCAACTGGCGGTGCAGATGGCCGGCATGGGCGCCGCGCTGGCATTGTCCGACGTGAACGAGAAAGGCCTGGCCGAGACCGTCGAGCTGATCGGCCCGACGCACCGGCTGGTCACCAGCCAGCGCCTGGACGTGGCCGACCGCGCCGCGGTGTTCGCCTGGGCCGACCAGGTGCGCAAGGACCACGGCACGGCGCACGTCGTCGTCAACAACGCCGGCGTGTCGCTGTCGGCCACTGTCGCGGAGATGAAACTCGAGGATTTCGAGTGGCTGATGAACATCAACTTCTGGGGCGTGGTGGCCGGCACGCAGGCGTTCCTGCCGGGTTTCCTCGCCCAGGATGAAGGCCACGTGGTGAACGTGTCGAGCATCTTCGGCATCATCGGCGTGCCGTCGCAGTCGGCATACAACGCCGCCAAGTTCGCGGTGCGCGGCTTCACCGAGTCGCTGCGCCAGGAACTGGCGGGCACCGGCGTGCGCGCCACCTGCGTGCACCCGGGCGGCATCAAGACCAACATCGTGCGCGGCGGTCGCCACTTCAGCGACATCCATGGCGGCAAGGCGGACACGCAAGCCCTGATCAAGGAATTCGACAGCATCGCACGCACCTCGCCGGAAGAGGCCGCGCGGGTGATCATCAACGGCATCCTCAAGGACAAGCCGCGCGTGCTGATCGGCCAGGACGCCATGATGATGGACCGCCTGGCACGCTCGATGCCGTCGAGCTACGACAAGGTGATGCTGGGCGTGACGAAGTTCGGTCGCCGCTTCATCAACTGAAACTGAAGCGCGCGCGGTAGACGACGGACGGGGCCTGCGGGCCCCGTTTTCGTTGGCGACGCGTCACTCCGCGCGCAGCGCATCGATCGGGTCGACGCGCGCAGCCTGCAATGCTGGCCAGATGCCGGCCACGGCACCGACCAGCGCCGACAGCAACATGGCCGCCAGCAGGTACAGCGGCTGTGGCGACAGCGGCAGCCCGGGCACGCCCAGCGCCAGCAGCAGCACCAGCAGCCCGAGGATGAGCAGGCCCAGCAGCCCGCCCAGCGTGGCCAGCACGATGGACTCGCCGAGGAACAGCGCGACCAGTTGCACGCGCGTGCAGCCGATGGCGCGCAACAGGCCGATTTCCTGGCGCCGCTCGGACAACGCGGTGGTCATGATGGTGAGCACGCCCACGCCACCGACGAACAGCGAGATGCCGCCCAGCGCGCCGATGGCCACCTTCAGTACCGACAGGATGCGGTCGAGAGTGGCGAGCATGTCCTCCTGGGAGGTCATGGTGAAGTCCTCGCTGCCGTGGCGGGCGACGAGCGCGGCCTTCAGGCGCGCCACCATGGTCGAGGATTTCACCGCCGGCGAATGCTTGAAGTTGATCTCCTGCAGGCTCTCGCGGTTGAACAACGACAGCGCGCGTGCCGCCGGGATGTACACGATGTCGTCCATGTCGAAGCCGAGCATCTGCCCCTTGGGCTCCATCACGCCGATCACCCGGTAGCGCTGGCCGCCCACGCGCACGTCGTCACCGAGCGGATTGCGCTCGCCGTACAGCTCGCGCCAGACCTTGTGGCCAAGCACCACGTAGGCGCGCGGCGCCACCGGATCGTCTTCGGGCAGGAAGCGGCCGCGCTGCACTTTCATCAGCCAGGCATCGGCGGCGGCGCTGCCGACGCCCATGACGTTGGTCTCGCGCTGGCGCGCGCCCGCCTCGACCCGGCCGCTGCCCTGCACCACCGGCACCGTCGCCGTGACCCCGGGTACGCGGGCCAGTGCCTGGGCATCCTCGATGGTGAGCGAGCGCTCGGTGCGGAACAGCCCGGTCATGCCGCCACCACCGGTCTCGGTCTTGCCGGGGTTGATGGCGACGATGTGCGTGCCGAACTGGGAGAATTGCGCCAGCACGTAGGTGTGCACGCCCTCGCCGATGGCGGTGAGCAGGGACACCGCGGCGATACCGATGGCGATGCCCAGCGCGGTCAGCCAGGTGCGCAGGCGGCTGGCGCGCGCCGCGCGCCAGATCCAGGTGAGCCAGTCCGCCAGGCGCATGGTCCGTTACCCCTCAGCGGCGGCGCGTGAGCGCGACGACCGGGTCGAGGTTGGCGGCACGCCCGGCCGGCACCAGCGCGAACACCACGCCGCCGGCGATGGCCACCAGCAACGCTGCCACGATGGTGCCCAGCGGCGCGGTGAAGGGGATCGACGGCCACGCCATGCGCCCGAGCGCCAGCAGGGCCAGTCCCACGGCGGATCCCGCCAGCGCACCGGCCAGCGACATCAACCCCGCTTCCACCAGGAACAGCAGGCGCACAGTGCGGCCGCCGGCGCCGAGCGCCTTGAGCAGGCCGATTTCCTCGGTGCGCTGCGTCACCGAGATGAGCGTGACGTTCATGATCAGGATGCCCGCCACCAGCAGGCTGATGCCGCCGATGCCGGCCACCGCCAGCGTCATGGTGCCGAGGATGGCATCGAGGGATTTCAGCATCGCGTCCGGGCTGATCACCGTGATGTCCTCCTCGCCCTCGTGGCGGGCGGTGAGCAATGCGCGGATATCGTCGGCGGCGCGCGCCTTCGACGCGCCCGGGCGCACCTGCGCCAGCACGCGGAACATCGCCTGGGTGTCGTAGAGGGCCTGCGCGTGGTTGACGGGAATGAAAACCGCATCACCAAGGTTCATGCCGAACTTGTTCTGCTCGCCGAGCACACCGATCACGCGGAAGCGCCGGTCGCCGATGCGCAGCCACTGGCCGAGCGGATTGTCACCGCGGAACAGTTCGGCGCTGACCGTCGGCCCGATCACCGCCACCGGCGGCTGCGCTTCCGGCGGCAGGTCGGGGAAGATGGAGCCACGCTGCAGGGTCATCGCCCGCACGAAGAAGTAGTCGCGCGTGGTGCCGACCACGATGCCGTCGCGCTCGCGCGCCCCGCTGGACAGCGTACTGGTGCCCAGCAGCAACGGCGCCACGTTCTGCACCGCCGGGATACGGCGCAGCGCCTCGGCGTCCTCGAGCGTCAGGTCGCGCGGCGCCGTGCCCATGACCGGCGGCATGCCGCCGGTGGTGTCGTAGCGGCCCGGCAGGATGCCGAGCGTATCGGTGCCCATGCCGGCGAACTCACCGGCCACGTACAGGCGCGCTCCCTCGCCAAGGCCGGTCAGCACCAGCACGGAGGCCACGCCCATGGCCATCGCCAGCAGGATCATCGCCGAGCGGAAACGTTGCCGCAGCAGGGCGCGCAGCGCGAAGACCAGCAGGTCGGCGACGCGCATGACCGCCGTCAGCCCCGCTCGTCGACCGCGACGCGGCCATCGAGCATGCGGATGCGCCGCCGCGCGCGCGCGCCGAGCGACGCGTCGTGGGTCACCACCAGCAGGGTGATGCCCTCGCCGTTGAGCTGCTCGAGGACGCGCACCACTTCCTCGCCGGACTTCGAATCGAGGTTGCCGGTGGGTTCGTCGGCCAGCAGGATTTCCGGGCGCATGACGATGGCGCGGGCGATCGCCACGCGCTGGCGCTGGCCACCAGACAGTTGCGCCGGCACGTGGTCGGCGCGCTCGAGGATGTCCAGCCGGCGCATGATGTCGTCGACCGCCTGGCGACGCTGCGCCGGCGCAACGCCGCCGAGGGTCAGTGGCAGCTCGACGTTCTCGCGGGCGGTGAGCCGTGGCACCAGGTGGTAGGCCTGGAACACGAAGCCGATGCGACGGCGACGGATGTCGGCACGCGCTTCCTCGCCCAGCGGCACGGTGTCGATGCCGTCGATGCGGTAGGTGCCGCGGTCGGGGCGATCCAGCAGACCGAGCATGTTCAGCAGCGTGGACTTGCCGGAGCCGGACGGCCCCATCACCGACATGTACTCGCCGGGCGCGATGTCCAGGTTGACGTCGACCAGCGCGTGCACGTCCTCGTCACCGACGTGGAAAGTCTTGGCGAGGTCGCGCACCTCGATCATGGCGAGACGGCCGCCGCGTCGGGTTCGACCACCGCGCCATCCGCAACGCCGGCACGATCGAGCGAAGTGACCACTTGCTCACCTTCGCGCAGGCCGTCCAGCACCTCCACCCAGTTCCAGTTGGCAATGCCGGTCTTCACCTCGCGGTGCGCCAGCTTGCCGGTCGAGGCATCACGCACCAGAACCGCCTTGCCATCGACCAGGGCCTCCGCCGGCAGGCGCAGCACGCCCTCGTGGCGCTCGAGGATGATGTCGACATCGGCCGAGTAACCGGCCAGCAGCAGGATGTCGCCGGGCGGCGCATCGAATCGCACGTCGATATCGACCGTGCGCGCCTGCTTTTCCTTGTCGACCACGTAGGGCGCGATGCGCGTCACCTTACCGGCGAACTCGCGGCCGCGGAACGCATCCATGGTGATGCGCGCCGGCAGGCCCGGTTTCACGCCGGCGGCATCCACTTCGTCGATGGGCGCGGTGACGTACAGGCAGGAGTCGTCGATCAGGTCGACCGCCGGCGGCGTCGCCACGCCCGGCGGCGACGGCGTCACGTATTCGCCGATCTCGCCGTTGATCTCGGCGACGATGCCGGCAAACGGCGCGCGCAGGCGGGTTTCCTCCAGCAGCGCGGCCTGCACCTGGACGGCGGCGCGCGCGGTGCCGGCCTGGGCCCGCGCCGCTGCGCATGCCGCCTCGCTGACCCGCTTCTTCGTGGTGGCCTGGTCGACGGCGTCGGCGGACACCAGCTGCTGCTGCGCGAGCGAGGCAATGCGCTCGGCATCACGGGCGCCCTGCTCCGCGGTCAGGCAGGCCTGCTGCTCCTGCTGCTGCGCGGCCACGGCGGCGGCACGCGCCTGCGCCAGCTGCGCCTCGCGGTCGTCGTTCCACAGCTCGAGGAGGATGGCGCCACGCTGCACGTGGTCGCCTTCCTTCACGTGCAGGCGCTCGACCCGCCCGCCCATGGGCATCGACAGCTTGGAACGCTGGCAGGCCTTGATGGTGCCGGCACGGGTGTTGGACACCACCTGCTCGACCACACCACGGTCGATGCTCGCCAGCACGACACGCACCGGCTCGCGCGGCCACAGCAGCCAGGCGGCCACCCCGGCGAGGGCAAGGCAGGCGAGGACAATGATCAGTTTGCGCATCGGGACACCGGCGGGGCTGCGGCAGGACGATTGGCAGCGAGAATACCCCAGGGCAGGGTCTGCGTTGGCTGACCACGATCAGAAAGCACCAAGGCTGCCGCAGGGCGTCAGTAAATGACCGTGCACGATGGCCCCGACGCGTCAAACCGGCGAGCCCGACTCGGCGATTTGCGCGGCCGGACGGTGGTTTGCGGCCGCCCGGCGCGACTGGCACGAAACTCGCAGTAGCCGGGAGAGGCAAACCAGCCAGTGCCGGATACCGCCATGACCGAACGCGACCTGCGCCCCACCCGCTTTCGCCGGCCCGACGACCAGGAAGAGCTGGCGCGCCTGAAGCGCCTCACCGGCCTGGATTTCAGCGAGGTACCGTGCTCGCTGCTGGACCCGCAGAGGCCGGACGACGACCCCGGCCACCCGGCGTCACCGTTGCCCGCGCCGCGCCTCAACGTGCCGCGAGGATAGGCCTGGAAGCAGCGGCGCCGTTCGCGCCGGCGCGCTGGCAATAGAGTTCGTCGACGAACAGTTCGCAGGCCGGCTCGCTCACCAGCCACACCGTCATTTCCTCGATGCGCCCGCTGGCCTGCACGCTGATGCGTCCGGACAGCAGCAGGCTGGCTTCCTGGCGGCACACCGTGCGATCGACGCGCATCTCGCGCTCGCCGCTGCCATCGCGGAAACGCACCAGCAACGACACCGTGGACGGCTCGCTGCTGCGGCCGCGCGCCCAGCAGGCCACGTTGTACTCCGAAGACCATTTCTGTCCGCTGGCGATCCCCGGCTGGGCATGGGTGGCCGGCGGTACCGGGGCAAGCAGGCGTTCGAACTGGGGCATGGCGGATCCTCCCGGCTGTTGACGGACCCATTCTGGCAGGCACCGCGGGCGCCGCTGCCGCCACATCCGCAAAACCGGACATGGCGCACACCCGGCGTGTGGAGAATGTGACTCGCCCGTCATTTTTCGGCATGATCCGCCCCGACTCGCACAGGGGAGACACAGGAACATGGACCTGCAAGGCAAGGTAGCGATCGTCACCGGGGCGGCATCGGGCATGGGACGCGAACTGGCGCGCCAGCTGGCCAGCGCCGGCGCCACGGTGGTCGCCACCGACATCGACGGGCAAGCACTGGCTGCCACCACGGCCGCCATTCCCGGAACGCAGGGCCAGGTACTGGATGTCGCCGACGGCGTGCGCTTCCGCCAACTGGTCGAAGAAACGGCCAGCACCCACGGCCGCCTCGACTACGTGTTCAACAACGCCGGCATCGCCATCTACGGCGAAGCGCTCGACATGACGCGCGCGCAGTGGGAGAAGATCGTCAACGTCAACCTGTGGGGCGTGATCAACGGCACCACGGCCGCCTACGAGGTCATGGCGCGGCAAGGTTTCGGCCAGATCGTCAACACCGCCAGCGCCGCCGGCCTCGCGCCCATCCCGATGATGACCGCCTACGCGATGACCAAGCACGCGGTGGTCGGCTTGTCGACGTCACTGCGCACCGAGGCAGCCGACAAGGGCGTGAAGGTGAACGTGGTGTGCCCGGGCGTGGTCAGCACCGGCATCTTCGACCACGCCATCGGCCTCGGCATCAACATCCCGAAGTTGCGCGGCAAGAGCCCGATGAAGGAAATGCCGGTGGAAGACGCGGTGGCGCGCATCCTGCGCGGCGTGGCCGCCAACGAAGCGGTGATCGTGTTCCCGGCCAGCGCGAAGATGCTCGACCTGTTCTCCCGCTTCAACCGCGGCCTGCGCGAACCGTTCCTGCAGCAGGCCGTACGCCAGGCGCGCCGCCTGCGTGCGCGCCACGACAACGCCTGAGAACCCACGGAGTACACGCAGGATGAACACGCAGCGGCGCTGGATGCTGTACGGGGCCTACGGCTACACCGGCAAACTGGTGATCGACGAGGCGCTGCAGCGCGGCCACCGGCCGGTACTGGCCGGCCGTGACGCGCGTCAGCTGCAGTCGCTGGCCGAGCCGCTGGGCCTCGAGTGGCGCGCCGTCGGCCTCGACGATGCCGCAGCACTCGAGCGCGCACTGCACGACATCGACCTCGTCTACCACGTGGCCGGCCCGTTCACGCAGACGGCGCGGCCGATGCGCGAGGCCTGCCTGCGCACCGCCACCCACTACGTCGACGTGACCGGCGAAAGCCCGGTGACGCAGGAAACCTTCGCCCAGGACGCCCGGGCGCGCCAGGCCGGCGTGTTGCTGCTGCCGTCGTCGGGGGTGAACACCGTGCCCACCGACGCCGTGGCGGCCTTCGTGCACGCGCAACTGCCCGATGCCGACTGGCTGGAAATTGCCATCGACACGGTGCACCAGCGCTCGAGTGGCTCGTTGACCTCGATGCTCGAGGTATCGACGCTCTCCGGCCAGGTACGCCGCGACGGCCGCATCGTCGACGAGCCGATCGGCAAGCGCCTGCGCCAGGTGCGTTTCCCTGATGGCCGCAAGCACTGCATCGGCCTGCCGTTCGCCGACCTGTACACCGCGCACGTCACCACCGGCATCCCCGACATCACTACCTACGTGGCACAGGATTTCCTCGCCACGCGGTTCATGAAGTACAGCGCCCCGCTGATGCGGAAGGTATTTGCCAACGAACGCCTGCGGCGCCGCCTGCAGGACGAAATCCGCAAGCGTGTCGCCGGGCCGGATGCCGCCACGCGCCATCGCGATCGCACCTATACCTGGGCGCTGGCGCGCAACCGCCGCGGCGAGGTGCGCGAGGCCTGGCTGGAAACGCTGGAGGGCTATACCTTCACCGCCGCAGTCGCGCCGCGCATCGTCGAGGCCGTGCTGGCCAGCGAACTGACCGGTGCGACCACCGTGGCGGCCGCCTTCGGCCCCGACTTCGTGCTGCAGTTGCCGCGCACCTGGCGCTATACCACGCTGCGCTCCTGAGTCCGCGCCGACCGGCGCCGATGGGCAGTTCGTCGGCGCCTGGCAGAAAGTCACCCCCATACCGTTGGAATGTCCGACAAGGGCGCACCCGTAATTGGGCGCGCTCCCTATCATTCGCCCCCGTAGCCAACCGGGCGCGCCACGCCGTGGCGCACCGCAACACCACCCGTAGAAGGAGAGCACAGATGGGCGAGCTGAAAGATCTGCGTAGCCAGCAGGAGTCGCTGGTCAACCGCGCGAAGGAAGTGAACCGCAAGGTGTGGCTGGCCGGCCTGGGCGCCGTCAGCAAGGCCGAAGAGCAGGGCCGCAAGCAACTGGACAAGTACGTGTCGGCCGGCGAGCGCGCCATCGGTAGCGAAGCCGCCCTGAAGAGCCGTTACGTCGTGGCCGCCCGCGGCCTGGTCGCCACCCTGCGCGAGGAGAGCGACGAGCTGGTGAACAAGCTGGTGGAAGCCGGCAAGAAGCAGCAGGGCGAGACCGAGGAAGCCGGCAACGAGTACGTGCTGGCAGTCATTGGCGCCGTTGCCACCCTGCGCGACGAAAGCCAGCGCCTCTTTGACGACCTGGTCGCCACCGGCGAGAAGCGCCAGGGCCCGGGCGCCTGAGGCACCCCGCAAGAACAGCAAAGGCGCCGCGAGGCGCCTTTTTTGTTGGACTTTCACCACCGGCAACTGCCGCGGGGAAACCCCAAAAAGAAAAGCCCGCCGGAAGGCGGGCTTTTCCTCAGCGATCGCGGTTAGGCGATTACTGGGCGGCCGGAGCGGCAGCAGCGTCAGCAGCCGGAGCAGCAGCGGCGTCAGCCGGAGCAGCAGCGGCGTCAACAGCAGCGGCGTCAGCAGCCGGAGCTTCGGCAACCGGGGCCGGAGCGGCTTCAACGGCCGGAGCAGCTACTTCAGCGGCCGGAGCCGGGGCTTCTTCTTTCTTGCCGCAAGCAGCAACCAGCAGGGCCGCAACGGCCAGAACAGCGAACTTCTTCATGGAGGTATACCTCAAGGAAACGTACAGGGTCACAGGGACAGCAATTGACTAACCACGTGGTCTGCCGTTGCCGGCAGTTCTGATCCGAGCCACCCTCGCGGGTAACCCGGGATCATAGGCATCCCCGCCCGCTGGGGCGGCTATGCGTATGACTCCGGGAGGCCTCGAACGCCTGACGAAGTGCACCGATTGTCGGACAACGCCAGGGTCGGCAGGCGCGCGTACTATACGCAGGTTTTTTTCAAAACGGAACGGGGGGTGGCGGGCAAACCCCCGGCTTTTTGCCACCCCGCCCCAGCGGGCCGGAACTGCCGGAAACCGCGATTGACGCCCCACCCCCCTGTGCCATGATCCGGCCGTCGAGGGGGATGCCGCAGCCATGGCCAGCAAAGACGACAACGACAAGAAGAACGACAAGCGCTTCACCGCCACCACGCCGGCGCGCCGGTTCATGAAGCTGGCCGGCATGTCCACGTCGATCGCCACGCGCGTGGCGACCTCCTCCGCCAAGTCACTGTTCCTTTCCGAGGAACAGCGCGAGAAGGAACGCCAGAAAATGCTGGCGAAGATCGGCGCGGAGGTTGCCGAGACGCTCGGCGAGATGAAGGGCGCGGTGATGAAGGTGGGGCAGATCGCCTCGCAGGTGAAGGACCTGCTGCCGGAAGAGTTCGCCAAGGCACTGGAGAAGCTGCAGAAGGAATCGCCGCCGATGCCCTTCCGCGTGATCCGCAAGCAGATCATCGACGAGCTCGGCGCCCCCCCTTATGAACTGTTCCGCGAGATGGACGAGCAGCCGTTCGCCGCCGCCTCCATCGGCCAGGTGCATCGCGCGGTGCTGCCGGACGGTCGCGAAGTGGTGGTCAAGGTGCAGTACCCGGGCGTCGAGGAATCCATCGAGTCCGACTTGCGCCACCTGCGCCGCATCTTCCGGCTGGCCGGATTGCTCAAGCTCGACGAACAGGTGATCGACGAAGTCTTCAACGAGATCAAGGCCCGCCTGCGCGACGAGCTCGACTACCAGAAGGAAGCGGAAAACCTCCGCGCATTCCGCGCCTTCCACGCCGAAGACCACGGCATCGTCATCCCCGAGGTGGTGGAGGAGTTCACCAGCCGCCGCGTACTCACGCTGACCCGCGAGAGCGGCGACACGCTGGACACCGTCGCCAGCTCGCCGCAGTACGACCAGGCGCTGCGCAACGAACTCGGCCGCCGCGTGTTCGACATCTTCGGCAAGCAGATCTTCGTGCACCACGCCGTGCATTGCGACCCGCATCCCGGCAACTTCGCGTTCCGGCCGGACGGCAGCATCATCATCTACGATTTCGGCGCCGTGAAGCGGCTGACGCCGGGCGACATCGCGATCTATCGCCGCATCATGCAGGCCGCCTACAACACCGACTTCGACGGCATCGAGGCCGCGCTGATCGACCTCGGCGTGCGCCGGCCGGACGGTCCGCGCCCGGAGGACAGCTTCTACCGGCGCTGGATGGAACTGTTCCTGCCCGCTTTCTCCGACCAGCCTTTCGATTTCGGCAACTCGCGGTTGCACATCGAGGTTTTCAAGCAGGCGCGCGCCACGCCGCTGCGCTACCTCGATTCGTTCCAGCCGGCGGCGCGCACCATGCTGGTCAACCGGGTGATCACCGGCCACTACTGGACACTGATGAAACTCGGCACCGTTGCATCGACGCGCGACCTCGTCGAGAAGTACACGGGACCGACGGCATGAACCACGCCGTCGTGCTGACCGCCCACGGCGGCCCGGAGTGCCTGACGTACCGCCCGTACCCGCTGGCCACGCCCGGCCCCGGCGAAGTGCTCCTCCGACAGACGGCAATCGGCCTGAACTACATCGACGTGTATGCGCGCACCGGCCTGTATCCCTTGCTGGTGCCGCCGGCAGTGCCGGGCATGGAAGCTGCCGGCGTGGTGGAGGGCCTGGGCCCGGAGGTGACGGGGCTTGCCGTGGGCGACCGGGTCGCCTACGTGGCCGGGCCCGGTGGCGCCTGCTGCGAGCGCCGGGTGATCGCCGCGCGCCATCTGGTGAGACTGCCGGAGACGGTGAGCGACGAACAGGCGGCGGCAGTAATGTTGAAGGGGCTGACCGCGGAGTTCCTGCTGTTCCGCGCCCGCCCGGTAAAGGCCGGCGACACGGTGCTGGTTCATGCCGCCGCCGGCGGCGTCGGCCTGCTGCTGTGCCAGTGGGCAAATGCGCTCGGCTGTACCGTCATCGGCACTGCCGGCGGCAGCGACAAGTGCGCACTCGCCCGCCGGCACGGCGCCCACCACGTAATCGACTACCGGGAACAGGACGTGGCCGCCGAAGTCCTGCGGCTGACCGGCGGCGCGGGCGTGGCAGTGGTCTACGACGGCGTCGGCCGCGACACCTTCGACACCTCCATCCGCTCGCTGGCGGTATTCGGCCACCTGGTGAGTTTCGGGCAGTCGAGCGGACCGGTGGCGCCGTTCACCACAGCGCTGCTGGGCACGAAGTCACTGACGGTGACCCGCCCGAGCCTGTTCCACTACATTGCCGACACCACGCGACGCGACGACATGGCCAGGCGCCTGTTCGCGGCGATCGCAGACGGCACGCTGCAGGTGGCGGTCGGCCAGCGTTATACGCTGGCCGACTGCGCCGAAGCGCACCGCGCGCTGGAAGCGCGCCGCACCACCGGTGCGACCGTGCTGATTCCCTGAGTCGCTACAACTGGCGCAGCGCCCGCTCCAGTTGCGCGCGCCCGCCTGGCGACGCCATGGCCACCAGCACCTGGCCGGCCTCGAGCAGGTAATCATCCGGCGGATTGAAGACCCACTGCCCGGCGGCCCGCACCGCGACGACAACGAAACCGTCGCCAGACCGGCGCACGTCGCCGACGCTCACCGGCTCGCCGGCATCCGGGACGGCCACCTCCTCCACCCGCAGGTTGAGATCCGAACGTCGCATCTCGTCCAGGAAGGACACCACGTGCGGCCGCACCATCGCCGAGGCGATGCGCATGCCGCCGGTGAAATCCGGCGAGACGATCTCGTCGGCGCCGGCCTTGCGCAGCTTGGGAATGTTCTTCACATCGTGGCAGCGCGCGACCACCCGCACCTTCGGGTTCAACTGCCTCGCGGTCAGCGTGATCATCAGGTTGCGACTGTCATCGCCGGTCACCGCGAAAACGCCCGCCGCGTCCTCGATGTCCGCGGCCAGCAGCACATCGTCGTCACTGGCGTCACCGGCCAGGTACAGCAAGTCGGGCGTGTGCGCGAGTTGCGCGGTCAGGCGCGCCTCATCGGTATCGATGACCACGAAACGGCGGCCGGTTACCCGCAATTCGCCGGACACGTTGCTGCCGACGCGGCCGAAGCCGCAGACAATGTAGTGTCCGCGCAGTTTGCGGATCTGCTTCTCCATTCGTCGCCTCCGCAGCGTGTAGTCGAGATCGGCTTCCAGGAAGAACATTGACAGGCTGGTGAACAGGAACGTGATCACGCCGAAGCCGGCAATGGACAGCACGCCGGCAAATACCCGCTCCGCGAAGCTGTCGAGCGGCACGACCTCGGCGTAACCCACAGTCGAGATGGTGATGAGCGTCATGTAGAACGAATCGCTCCACGACGGCGCCGGCGACGCGCCGAAGCGGAAGGCCAGGGTGCCCAGCAGGACCGATGCCGCCAATACCGCCAGGCCGATGTAGAAGCGCGCAAGGATGCGCGGCAACGCGGTGGCCCGCGCCGGCAGCGGATGGGGACGCGAGCGCCCGCGACTGGCAGGATTGGAGGTTCGCTGTGACATCGCCGGGCGGCCGGAAGTATTGCCGTCCATGTTAACGGCCTTGCCGCCGGGGCGCGATGACCGGAGGCAATACCCGGCAGTCAGCGCGCCCGGCGGCGCGGCGGCGGTGCCGCCTCCTCGCGATCGAAGAACGCCCGCAGCGCCAGGCGCATGTCGTCATCGAGCGCGCAGGCCAGGTACTTACCGTCACGCTCGACGCGGATCAGGCCGGCGTTGACCAGCTCCTTGATGTGGTGCGACACGGTGGGCGCGCCGATTTCCAGCGAGTTGAGGAAGTCGTACAGGGCGCAACTGTGCTCCGGACCGATGGCCTGGCGCTGCCGGCGCAGGATCTCCACGTAGATCTGCAGCCGGTTGGGATTGGACAGCGCCTTGAAGGCGCGGGCCAGCGCGTCAAGGCGGTCATCGGCGGGGGCACTGCGCTTGTTCATCATTCACCCAAGATACCCCCAAACTTCGATGGATATCAAACCGTTCGTCGGATTCACTTTGATGGATATCGAACCATCACATACTTTCATGGCCATCGAAACGAAGGGAAGACCCTCCATGCCCGCCCGCCCCGACCAGCCACTGACCCTGCCCAACGGCACCATCCTGAAGAACCGCCTGGGCAAGAGCGCCATGAGCGAGTCGCTCGGCACGGTCGACAACCGCATGACGGATGCGTTGCCGCGCCTTTACGCGCGCTGGGCCGCCGGCGGTACCGGCCTGCTCATCACCGGCAACGTGATGGTCGACCGCCGCCACCTCGGCGAGCCGAACAACGTCGCACTGGAAGACGACCGCGACCTGCCGCTGCTGCGCGAATGGGCCCGTGCCGGCAGCGCCGACGGTACGCAGTTGTGGATGCAGCTGAACCATCCCGGCCGGCAGGTCATCCGCTTCCTCGATCCCGACCCGGTGGCGCCGTCGGCAGTGCCGTTCCGCGAGGACATGCAGGCGATGTTCGGCACCCCGCGCGCACTGACGGAGGCCGAGATCGAGGACATCATCGCGCGCTTCGCCAACGCCGCGCGGCTCGCGCAGCAAGCCGGCTTCGGCGGCGCGCAGATCCACGGCGCGCACGGCTACCTGGTCAGCCAGTTCCTGTCGCCGCTGACCAACCGGCGCACCGACCGCTGGGGCGGCCCGCTGGAGAATCGCATGCGCTTCGTGGTGGAAACCTACCGCGCCATGCGCGCGGCCACCGGCGACGGCTTCGCGCTGTCCATCAAGCTCAATTCGGCGGATTTCCAGCGCGGTGGCTTCACCGAGGAGGAATCCATGCAGGTGGCGCAGACGCTGGCCGGCCTCGGCATGGACCTGATCGAGATTTCCGGCGGCACCTACGAGGCACCGGAAATGAGCGGCGGTGCCGTGCGCACCTCCACCCGCGAACGCGAAGCCTATTTCCTGCGCTACGCACAGGACATCCGCGCGCGCATCCCGCACACGCCGCTGATGGTCACCGGCGGCTTCCGCACGGCGACGGCGATGCGCGAGGCGCTGGCCTCCGGTGCCACCGACGTGGTCGGCCTGGCACGCCCGCTGGTCACCGAACCGGACCTGTCGAAACACGTCCTAGCCGGCGGCGATGTGCGCTCGACGGTAGCACCGATCAGCACCGGCATCCGCCGCATCGACGAGATGGCGATGATGGAAGTGAGCTGGTACGCGCGCCAGTTGCACCGCATGGGCGCCGGCAAGGAGCCGTCGAAGCAGCCGCGCGGCATCTGGTCGCTGCTGGCGGTCTTCGGCGAAATGGCCTCGCGCGGCTTCCGCACCCGCCGGCTGCGCGCCCGCGGCTGAACGTCAATCACCGACAGGAGTACACGTGCATGCGCATCACCACCGGCAGCCTCGCCCCCGACTTCACCGCCACCGTCTACGCGCGCGAACCGCTCACGCTGTCGCAGCTGCGCGGGCGCAAGGTCTGGCTGGCGTTCTTCCGCTACGCCGGCTGCCCGCTGTGCAACCTGCGCGTGCACCAGATGATCGGCCGCTACGCCGACTGGGAGCGCCAGGGGCTGTCGATCGTCGCCGTGTTCCAGGCGCCGGTGGACGAGGTGGCCGCCAACGTCGGCGAGCAGGACGCGCCCTTCCCCATCGTGTGCGATCCCGACGAGAAGCTGTACCGGCTGTACGGCCTCGAGCATTCACTGGCCGGCTACCTGTCGCCGAAGAACCTGCCACTGCTGGCCGAGGCGCTCAGGGAGGGCTTCACGCCCGGCCCGATGCACGGCACCAAGACTCGCCTGCCCGCCGACTTCCTGATCGATGAAGACGGCCGGGTCGTCGAAGCGTTCTACGCGCCGGTGATCGGCGAGCACATTCCCTTCGAGCGCATCGACGCCTTCGCGGCGCGACGCTGAACCGGCACGGCAGGAGACCAGCCCATGAAACGTCCCGTCGCCCTCGTCACCGGTGCATCCATCGGCATCGGCCGCGAAATTGCCTTGCTGCTCGCGCAGCAAGGCCATGACCTGGTGCTGGTCGCGCGCAGCGCCGACAAGTTGCAGGCGCTCGCCGCGGAACTGCACCGGGCCCATGGCGTCCACAGCACGGTCATTGCCAGCGACCTCGGGGTGGCCGGCAGTGCGCAGGCGCTGTACAACGCGGTGCAGGCGCACGGCCTGGCCGTGGATGTACTGGTGAACAACGCCGGCTTCGGACTGAAGGGACGCTTCGTGAAGTTGTCGCTTGCCGGGCAGATGGAGATGGTGCAACTGAACATCACCACCCTGACCGAGCTGAGCTGGCTGTTCGGCCGCGACATGGCCGCCCGCGGATACGGCCGCATCCTCAACGTCGGCTCGGTGGCCTCCTTCGAGCCGGGCCCGGAGTTCGCCGTCTACGCCGCCACCAAGGCCTACGTGCTGAGCTTCTCCGAGGCCCTCGACGCGGAACTGCGCGAGCGCGGCGTGAACGTGACCGCACTGTGCCCCGGCGCGGTGCTCACCAACTTCCACGACCGCGCCAGCAATGACTCGAAGTTGCTGCTGTCCACGGCCATGCAACCACAGCCGGTGGCGCGCGCCGGGGTGCGTGCCCTGTTTGCCGGACGACCGGTGGTGATTCCCGGCTGGCTCAACCGGCTGGCCATCTTCACCGTGCGGCTCACCCCGCGCCGGCTGGTGACGAAGGTCTCGTACTGGATGATCGGGAAATCGCCGGCGTAGAATGCCCGCCCAACGCGCAACGGCCCGGGGTGGCACATGCAAGGCCTGATCACCGTGAAATACCGCGTCGGGCCTTCATCCGTGGCTGGCGCCGGCAAGGGTTTCTTTGTCGAGGAGCCCGTGGCGGCCGGGCGGGTGCTGATCGCACCGACCCATGCCACGCACACGGTGCGACTGGCGGAGATTTTCTCGCCACAGTCGCACCCGCACGCGGAAACCTCGGTGGTCTGGTTCGAGGACCACTGCGTGGTCAGCCCGGACTACCCGGACGACTTCTTCATCAACCACTCGTTCACGCCCAACGCCGTCTGGCACCTGGGCTTCGTGTTCGCGCTGCGTGACATCGCCGCCGGCGAGGAACTGTTCCTCGATTACCGCCACCTGATTGCGCCAGGCGTGGCGCTGGACTTCCGCGACGGCGCCACCGGCCAGGAAATCGTCGGCCTTGCCTGGAAGGACAGCCTGCGCATCACGGCCGCGCAGGTGCTGGCGCTGGCCGAACGGCTCTGACGGCGCCGCGCCCGACGCACCCATAAAAAAGGCCCGGACATGCCGGGCCTTTTCGTGTCACTGGCTGACGCCGGTAATTACCAGCGCGGGCCGCCGCGGCCACCGCCGCCGTAGCCACCACCGCCACCACCGCTGCGGCCACCGCCGCCACGGCTGTCGCGCTCCATGGCCATGTTGACCTTCAGCGGGCGACCGCCGAGATCACGACCATTCATCTCGAGCGCCTTCTCCGCGGCCTGCTGGGTCGCGAAGGTGATGAAGGCAAAACCCTTGGGACGACCCGTCTCGCGATCCATGATCATGGCGAGGTCGCTGATCTGGCCGTACGCCGAGAACAAGTCACGCAACTGCGCCTCGTCCACCGAGTACGGGAAGTTGCCGACGTACAGTTTGTTCTGCTGCATTAAAAACTCCGGTTTCAGGTATTCACGACGGTATCGCCGGCATCGGCAGGTGCCTTTGCATCGGACGGCGACTCCGCCGGTACAGCGCCAGACGCATCGCTCTTGGCAAGCTTGCGCTGGTTTTTCTCTTCTTTCTTTTTCTTCTTGGCCAGCTCGCGCTGGCGCTTTTCAAACGAGTAGTTGGGCTTGGCCACGAGGCGCCCTCCAGTGGGGTCAGACGGCGCAGAGCAGGTGCGATGCGGGGGAAACGGGGGGTACTGACAGGGCTGTGCAGGACAGGACAGGCGCATGGTACGCCTTCGGGCGGCAGATTACCCGAAGTTTGTTTGTCATCCGCCGGGCGGCAAGTATGCCTCGCAGGCGGCCAGCAAGGCGTCCATCCCGGACCGTACTTGCGGGCCACGCAAACTGGCGGCGATCCGCGCGGCACTGGCCTGCAATTCCGGCGATACAGCCACCTCGTTGACCATGACACCGGCCCGGCGCGCCGCCGCCGGGTCGGGCAGCTCCCTCGCGACACCGAGTCGCAGCAAGTCGCGGGTAATCAGTTCCTGCTCGAGAACGAACGGCGCAACCAGTTGTGGTCGCCCCCAGGCGAGGCAACGCTCGACGGTACCGACGCCACCATGGTGGAACACGACGGACACCCGCGGCAGCACCGCGTCCATGTCGATTGGCCGCCCGGAAACTTCCAGCCCTGTACGACCCAGCGCGGCGCGCAGGGTGGCGCTGCCGCCATGCACGTAGGCCACGCCCGGGATGCGCAGGCCCTGCAAGCCCTCCACCAGGTCACGGATGCCGGGGTGTGTTGCAGGCAGGTAAACGAGACAGGCCGGCGAGGACGGCAACGGGACTGCAGCCGCCGGCGACGCCCACAACGGGCCGGGGCTTCCGGGCGGCCGCACCGATCGGTACGGATCAACCAGTTCGCTGCCAAGATGCAGTTGCGCATCGCCTGCCAGCGCGGCAAGCGGGTTGGCAGGAACGGCGACCCCGAGTCGCTGCAGCACGGTGGCTATGGATTCCGTGAGCGCCGCCGGCGGCAGCAACTGCACGGCCGACGGGTCGAGCACCGGAAAGGATCCGTCGGCCGCCAGGCACGGCACGGTGAAGCCGATGCCAATGCTCAGCACCGGTACGCGTGCGTGCGCCGCCAGGCACAGTGCCGGCGCAAACTCGCTGAGCACCAGTGCCGGCCTCACCAGCTCGATGAGGTCGCGCCAGGCGCGCACCTGCGGCTCGAGCCAATCGGGGTTGGCGACCCCATGGACCCCCAGGATGTCGACCAGCGACCGGGCGCGGAAGCGCTGGCCGGGCGGCATTGGTTGCCGCACGCGCGATGCCGGCGCCTGCACGACGCGCAGACCGCAATCCCGGGTCATGTCCCACGCGGCGACCGGGTCGCGCAGCGCGAGTACCGGCTCGTGGCCGCGCGCGGCAAGCGCCTGGCCCACGGCGACCAGGTTGGCGACATGCCCGAGCCCGGCCCCCAGGTCCCACCCGAGGAGGATGCGCGCCATCAGCGGGGCGCGGCGACTCGGCGCGGGCGACCCTTCTTCGTCGCCGCACGCTCCGCCCGCGGCGCGAGCGCCCGCACCTGCACCGGCACGCCATTGATGATGGCCATGCCGGTGAGGGGGTCGTGCAGGCGCTCGTCGGTGATGTCGTTCATGCTGGCGCCGGGCGCCACCTCGCGGGCCACGCTCAGCTCGACGCCGTCGCGATCGTGGCCGAAGCCGTGCGGCACCGACACCACGCCGGGCATGATGGCGTCCGTCACTTCCGCCGGCAGGCGGATGGCGCCGACGCGTGTGGACACTTCCACCTCGGCGCCGTCATCGATGCCCAGTGCCTTGGCGTCGTGCGGATTGATCATCGCGGTGCAACGGTTCTTGCCCTTCACCAGCCGATAGCTGTTGTGCAACCAGCTGTTGTTCGAACGCACGTGGCGACGGCCGATCATCAGCAGGCCATCGGCGGGCGGCTGCGCCAGCGTGGCGGCGAGCTTCGCCATGTCCGCCGCGTAAAGGTCCGGCGCGAGCTCGATGGTCTTGTCCGGGGTGCTCAGGCGCTCCGGCAGCGACGGCTCCAGCGGACCGATGTCGACGCCGTGCGGGTGTGCCTTGATCTTCGCCAGCGTCAGGCCGCCTTCGGGCTTCTTCTCGGTGCCATACGGCGAAGTGGCCAGCAACTCGCGCACCTTCGGCATCGCCAGCAGGCGCTCGATGAGCTGCCGCCGCAACCTCGTGTACAGAGGGCCGGAGAAACCGTTGTTCAGCAACAGGTCGTCGAGGCGATCGACGATGCCGGCGCGGTTGCCGTAGGGGCCGAGGCGGATGGCCAGGTCCACCAACCCCTCGTCGCCGAGCGCGCGCACCACGCTACGCATGGCCTTCGCCGCCAGCGTGGAAGGCAGGTCGCGGCTGGCCAGGCGGGTGGTGAGCTCGAGCAGGATCTCCCAGTCGTGCAGCGCCCCCTCCGGCTTCGGCAGCATCGCCGGCGCGAAGCGCACGGTGTTGCGCACCGCCACCGCATGGAACACCGGGTCGAACTGTGTGTGCTCGAACACGCCGGTGGGCGGCAGGATGATGTGCGCGTGGCGCGTGGTCTCGTTGATGTAGATGTCGATGGCCACCATGAAATCCAGCGACGCCAGCGCCTCGTCGAGCTGGCGGCCATTGGGCGTCGACAACACCGGGTTGCCGGCATGGGTGATCATGGCGCGGATCTGGCCATCGCCCGGCGTGAGGATTTCCTCGGCCATGCACACCGCCGGGAATTCGCCGCCGAATTCCGGCAGCCCGCTGACGCGTGACTGCCAGGCGTTGAAGTGGCCCGTTTCACCGGCCAGCGCCGCCAGCGCCACCACGTCGATCGCCGGTTTGGGGAACATCACGCCGCCAGGACGATCCATGTTGCCGCTGACCACGTTGAGCGCGTACACCAGCCATGCGCTGAGCGCGCTCCACGCGCTGGTGCAGGTGCCGACGCGGCAATAGGCCACGGCGCTCTTCGCCGCCGCGAAATCCAGTGCCAGCGCGCGGATCGCGTCGGCCGCCATGCCCACGTGCGGCGCCACAGCCTCCGGGGTGAACGGGCGCACCTGCTTCTGCAGCGTCTCGATGCCGTTGGTGAACTCCGCCACGCGGCCGGGCTTCACCTTGCGCTCGGCGAACAGCACGTTGATCAGCGCGGCCACCAGCATGGCGTCGGTGCCCGGGCGCACGAAGTGGTGCGCATCGGCCATCTCCGCGGTCTCGGTGCGACGCGGATCGATCACTACCAGCCGCCCCTTGCGTTTCTGCAGGGCCTTGAAGCGGTTGACGATGTCCGGCGCCGTCATGATCGAACCATTGGAGGCGACCGGGTTGGCACCGATGCACAGGAAGAAATCGGTGCGGTCGATGTCCGGAATGGGGAACATCGCCTGGTTGCCGAACATCTCCATGGCCGCCAGCATGTGCGGCAACTGGTCGACGCTGGTCGCGCTGAAACGGCCCTTCGTGTGCAGCACCTTGACGAAGAACGGGAGCAACAGCAGCGCGCCATGGTTGTGGGCCGTGGGATTGCCGGCGTAGAAGCCGATGGCGTTGCGGCCATGCTGTTCGCGGATGCGCTCGAGGTTGGCCACCACCTCGTGGAAGGCTTCCTCCCAGCTGATGCGCTCCCAGCCGTCGGCGGTGCGGCGCACCGGGTGGCGCAGGCGGTCCGGGTCCTCCTGCAGGTCCTTGAGCGCCACCGCCTTCGGGCAGACATGACCACGGCCCAGCGGATCGAGGCGATCACCGCGGATGGCCAGGATCTCCTCGCCGCGGTGCTGTACCTCCACCCCGCAGCATGCCTCGCAGATATTGCAGGCGCGATAGTGCACCTGGACCTGTTCGTCGTTCATGGCTACTCCCTGGCATACCGGACCCGGTGGCGAGTTTCCGCCCGGCCGGCAGGCCAGACAAGGGCCGGATCCGCCCCGCCGATGACCAGAACGGCCAGCGCACCGCATAATGGCCCTTCGACCCACCCAAGGAATCCCGGGAAGTGGCCAGCACCCTCCGCCCCCTGCGCCTGCTGCTGATCGCCTTGCTGGCATTGCTGGCCGGCAGCGTCCAGGCGGCGCCCCTGCTGGTGCTCGACGACAGCCGCGTCGATCACCGTGCAGGGCTGGCGCTCAGCTATTTCGCCGACGACCAGCACGCCTGCGACGCCGCCTGCGCCCGGGCGCGCTTCGCCGCTGGCGACGCCATCGACAGCGCCGACGAGACCCCCAACCTCGGCATGACCCGTGCCTTCTGGTTCCGCCTCGCGGTACGCAACGACACCTCCGCGACGCAGTGGGTGCTGGAGGCCGACGCCGCCTACCTTGACGACGTCTGGCTGCACATGACCACCGGCGACGGGCGCTCGGTGACATTGCGCAACGGCGACCAGTTGCCGATGCGACTGCGGCCGCTGCGCGACCGGAACCTTGCGTTTCCCCTCGAACTCGCACCCGGCGACACCGCGGAGATCCTGCTGCGGGTCACCAACGAAGGGCCGATGATCCTGCCTCTGGGCCTGCAGACACGTGAATATTTCGCCGACGAGAGCAGCGAAGAGAACCTCGCCTACGGCGTGTTCTTCGGCATCATCGGCGGCATCGCCGCCTTCAACCTGATGATCTGGCTGGCGATGCGCGACCGGAACCACCTGCTGTACGTGCTCTACGTGGCGTCCTTCGGGCTGACCATGGGCACCGTGTTCGGCTTCAACGCGCTTTACCTGTGGCCGGAGCACCCCTGGTGGGGCAACCGCGCGGTCCCCACGCTGACGGTACTCACGGCATTCTTCGTCATCCTGTTCGCGCGCGGCATCCTGGCACTCCGGCCACACGAACCGGCGCAGCGCATCATGAACGGCCTGCTGGTGCTGTTCCCGCTGCTGCTGCCGCTGGCGCTGTTCGCACCGTTCGGCACGGCGGTGCGGGTGATCTACGTGATCGCGGTCGGCTGCACGTTCTGGCTGATCGGCGTGGGCGTGATGCAGGTCCTGCGCGGCAACCCTTCGGCACGCTATTTCACGCTCGCGTGGCTGGTGCTGCTGGCTTCGACAGCAGCCTTCCTGCTGTCACGGCTGGGCCTGTTGCCGGCGATGCTGCTCACCGAGTACGGCATCCTGGTCGGCTCGGCGCTGGAGACCATCCTGCTGTCGCTGGCGCTGGCGCACCGCTTCGCGGTGATCCGCGACGAGAACCTGCGCATTCAGGCACAAGCCACCGCCGACCTCGAACAGCGCGTCGAGGAGCGCACCCGCGAGCTCGACCGGGCGCTGCAGGCCCGCTCGGAATTCCTGGCCACCGTGAGCCACGAGATCCGCACCCCCATGAACGGCGTGCTCGGCATCACCGAGTTGTTGCTGGACACCGAACTGTCGCCGCGCCAGAAGGAGTACGCACAGATCATCCAGGGCTCCGGCCGGACCCTGCTCACCATCATCAACGACGTGCTCGACTATTCGAAGATCGAGGCCGGCAAGATGGCACTGGAACACGTGCCCTTCCGCGTGCACGAGGTCCTCAATGCCGCGGTACAGATTTTTCGCGCCGAGGCCGAACGCAAGAAATTGCGCTTCGTCACCGCCATCGACCCGGACGTGCCACCGGAGATCGTCGGCGACCCGGTGCGCCTGCAGCAGGTGATCGGCAACCTGCTGTCCAACGCCATCAAGTTCACCGATGCCGGCGAAATCCGCCTGTCGGTGCACCGCGAGGAGGACGGCAAGCTCACCTTCGCGGTCAGCGACACCGGCATCGGCATCGACGCCAGCCAGCAGCCGGCGCTGTTCGAGGCGTTCAACCAGGGCGACCGCTCCATGACGCGCCGCTTCGGCGGCACCGGCCTGGGACTGGCCATCTCGCGGCGACTGGTAGGACTGATGGGCGGCAGCATCTCGTTCGAGAGCAGCCTTGGGCTGGGCACCACGTTCTATTTCACCCTGCCGGTGCAGACCGCCGGCAGCGGCACCTGGCGCGCCATCACCCCCAACGCGCGCGTGCCGGCCCGCCCGCTGCGCCTGCTGGTGGTCGACGACAACCTGATCAACCTGCAGGTGGCATCCGGCCTGCTGCGCAAGCTCGGCCATGAGGTGGACACCACTGACAGCGGGCAGGATGCCGTGGCACGCGTATTCAACGCCACGCCACGCTACGATGCGGTGTTCATGGATTGCGAAATGCCCGGCATGGATGGCTATGCCGCGACCCGCGAGATCCGTCGTCGCGAACGCCTGGAGGGCCACCCGCACGCCGTGGTGATCGCGCTGACGGCGCATGCCTTCGCGGAAAAGATCGATGCCTGCCGGAATGCCGGCATGGACGACCACCTGGCCAAGCCACTGAGCCTGCGCCTGCTGGAGCAAACGCTGGCGCGCATCCAGCCGGTGGACGCCGGATGATCAGATCAGCGTTTCCAGCGCCCCGCCGTCCACCCGCAGGTGCTGGCCGTTGATGAAGGCGCCGGCATCACCGGCCAGGAAGCAGACCAGCGCGGCAACCTCTTCGGGCGTGGCGATGCGCCCGCACGGGTTGGGAAACTCATGCTCGACGATCATGCGCTCCACGCTCGCCCAGTCGGTGGGCAAGCCCTTGCGCCGCGCCTTCTCCGTGTAGAACGCCTCCACTTCGGCGGTGCGGATGAACCCCGGCGCCACGGTATTCACGGTGATGCCGGTGCCCGCCAGTTCGCGCGCCAGGCTCACCGTGGCATTGGCCAGTGCCGCCTTCGAGGCGTAGTAATGCGGCATGGCACTGCCGGGACGCAGCGTGCCGACGGTACCCAGGTTGATGATGCGCCCGCGGGGGTCGGGCGCACGCGCGCGCAGCGACGGTAGCAGCGCCTGCGCCATGTGGATCGCCGACAGCACGTTGCGGCGGTAGATGTCCAGCCAGTCGTCGTCGTTGGTTGCACCCCACTTGCCGGGCGACACCGTGCCGTAGTTGTTGACCAGCACATCGATGCGCCCGTGCATGGCCAGCGCAGACTGCATGACCCGCGCGGCCGCATCGGCGTCGAGGATATCGCCGGCCACGTGCAGCGCGCCGATGCCGTCAGCCGCATCGCGCGCCGCGGCGTCGTCAAAGCCGTGGACGATGACGCGCGCCCCCTCGGCCGCCAGCATGCGCGCGGTCACCAGGCCGGTGCCGCGATTCGCGCCGGTGACCAGCGCCACCCGTCCGGCGAGGCCCAGTTCCATGTCAGCCCCCGGATACCGGCGTGGAGAAGAAATCGATGCCCAGCGCGTCACCCAGCTCGGCAATGGCATCGCGCGGGTCTGCAACCTTGATGGTGCGCATGCCCATGGCGCGCGCCGGCTTGAGGTTGATGCCGAGATCATCGAGGTACACGACTTCGGCGGGTTCGACATCCAGCGTCTCGCAGGCGATCTCGTAGAAGCGCGGATCTGGCTTGCGCACGCCCGCCTTGCTGGACTCCAGCACGAAATCGAACAGCTTCATCACCGCGGCGATCTCGCGCGCGGTGTCGGCATCCAGGCTCATGCCGGGGCCGAAGCCGGTGGCGATATTGTTGGTCAGGCAGGCCACGCGGTAGTCATCACGGATGCGCTTGAGCACCTCGACCATGTACGGGCGCACCCGACCGGCCAGCAGCGGCAGCACCTCGCGGCCTGGCACCGCGTGGCCGCGCGCGGTGGTTTCCGCGAGAAACAGCGCGTCGAATTCCACTGGCGAAATCTCCGCGCGCTCCAGCCGCGCCCAGGCGTTCTGCTCGTGGTTCTGTGCGTTGGTTTCGCGCAGGAAGTCCTGCGGCAGGCCGCGTTCCTGCTCGAAACGGCGGAACGACTCGAACGGACTCGAAGTGATCACGCCGCCGAAATCCCAGAACACGGCGCGAATGGGGCGTTGCATGAAAGGCTCCCTCGATGATGTGTCGGCTTGCCGGCAGGTGGGTGCCGGGCCTGCCGGTGCAGTCAGGCAGTCTGTGGCGGCCGCGCGCGGCTGGCAAGCGTGCCGGGGCGGGCCGTACACTGCACCAACGCCTGCCGTGACCGGAATCGCCATGAACCGCCCGAACGTCCCTGCCGCCGACGAACTTGCCGCCCGCCTCGCCACCGCCGGCTACCTGGCCTCGGATGCCACCGCGCTGGCGGTCTTCCTGGCACGTGCGCTCAACAAGCCGGTGCTGGTCGAGGGCCCGCCCGGCGTCGGCAAGACGGAACTCGCCAAGGCCGCTGCCACCGTGCTCGACCTGCCGCTGATCCGCCTGCAGTGCTACGAGGGCCTCGACGAGGCCAAGGCGCTTTACGAGTGGAAGTACGGCAAGCAGTTGCTCTACGTCCAGGTGCTCAAGGAGCAGCTCGGCGACCTGCTGCGCGGCGCGAAGGGCCTGGAGGAGTCGGTGGCGCGCCTGCACCGGTTCGGTGACATCTTCTACTCGGAGGACTTCCTCGAACCGCGCCCCCTGCTCAACGCCCTGCGCCAGGAGCACGGCTGCGTGCTGCTGATCGACGAGATCGACAAGGCTGACGCCGAGTTCGAATCGTTCCTGCTGGAGATCCTCTCGGACTTCCAGGTCAGCGTGCCGGAGATCGGCACGGTGCAGGCACGCTCGCTGCCGCTGGTGTTCCTCACCTCCAACGATACCCGCGAGTTGTCCGACGCGCTGCGCCGCCGCTGCCTGCACCTGCACATCCCGTTCCCGGAAAAGAAGCTGGAGCAACGCATCGTCGAGGCACGGGTACCGGACGTGCCGGCCGCGCTGCGCGGACAGTTGGTCGACTTCGTGCACGCGCTGCGCGAACTGGACCTGAAGAAGCACCCCGCCATCAGCGAGACCATCGACTGGGCGCGCGCGCTGCTGCTGCTGCACGCCGATTCGCTGGACGCGGAACTGGTGTCGCGTACCCTCAACGTGCTGCTCAAGCACGAGGAGGACATCGCCGACGTGCGCAACGAGTTGAAGGCGCTGCTCAAGTAGGGCCGCCATGGCGCACGCCGTCCTGATCGACTTCATCCACGCCGCACGTGGTGCCGGGGTGCGAATTTCCACCGCCGAGACCCTGGACGCCCTGCGCGCGGTTGACCTCGTCGGTTATGGCTCGCGCGCACGCCTGCGCGACACCCTGGGCATGGCGCTCGCCAAGAGCACCGGTGACCGGCAACTGTTCGACGAAACCTTCGAGCGCTTTTTCACCGCCAGCCGCATGGCGGCCTTGGCCAACGCGTCACCGGCTGGCGACGACAGCACGACCGACACTGCGCCGCCACCACCGGTGGAGGGTGACGCCGGCACGCCGACCGGCAGCGGTGGCGGCAGTGGCGGCTCGCCACAGCCCACCAGCGCGCTCGGGCAGATGCTGATGCAGGGCGACCCGGCGGCGCTTGCCATGGCCATGACCCAGGCGGCGCAGCGGGCGAACATCGGCAACATCCGCGTGTTCACCCAGAAAGGCCTGTACGGCCGCCGCGTGCTGCAGGAAATGGGCGGCGAGCAACTGGACCTGGAGATCATCCGCCGCGAGGACGGCGATGACCCGGCCGGGCGCGCACTCGGCGACGAGCTGAAGCGGCGCCGGCAACTGCTGCGCGACGAGATCCGCGACCTGATCGCCCGCCAGTACCTGCTGTCGGCGGCACAGGCCAACCGCGAACTGCGCGAGGAAATCATCCGCGAAGCGAACCTTGCCACCCTCGACGAATTCCGCGGCGTCGAGCAGATCGTGCGCAAGCTCGCCAGGAAACTGGCAGCGCGCCACTCGCGCCGCCGCCGGGTGGAGCAACGCGGCCTGCTGGACGTGCGGCGCACGCTGGCACGCAACATCCGCCACGACGGCATCCTGTTCGAGCCACAGTGGCGCAGCAAGCGCATCGAGCGCCCCAACGTGGTGGTGGTGTGCGACGTGTCGAACTCGGTGCGTGCCTACGCGAAGTTCCTGCTGCTGTTCCTGTACAGCCTGGCGGACGTGTTGCCGCGGGTGCGCGCCTTCGCGTTTTCCTACCGTCTCGGCGAGGTGACCGGGCTGTTCCGCGACCACGACTTCAGCGAGGCGGTCGGCCGGACGCTGGCGCTGTACGGCATGGGCTCCACCGATTACGGTCTGGCGCTGGAGGAACTTGCTGCGCTGTGCGGCGATGACATCGACCACCGCACGACGCTGATCTTCCTCGGCGATGCCCGCTCCAATTACAGCGAACCGCGCGCGGACATCCTTCGCCGGCTGGGCGAACGCGCCCGGCAGGTGATCTGGCTGAACCCGGAAAACGCCGGCCGCTGGGGCAGCGGGGACTCGGTGATGCCGCGCTACCGGCCGTACTGCACGATCGCCGAAACCACGCGCACGCTCGACGACCTCGAACGCGTGGTGGAACGACTGCTGAAGCGGGCGTGAGGGACGCGGCTCAGTGCAGGGTGACGCCCTGCGGGGCCGCCATCTCCTCGTCGGCGTCCAGCTCGATGTCCGGCGTGTCCTCGGCCGCAAAGGCCTCGTAGCGCAGGGTGGACACCTCGCCGTCGACGAACTGCGGCAGCGCGTCGAGGAAGGCGTCCAGGTGCGGGCCGCCGGCATGGGTGTTGAGGTCGTCGGCGCCACGCCAGGCCTGCTGGATGACGATGACGTCGGGATTCTCGAGGGTCACCAGGGCCTCGCAGGACAGACAGCCCTGCTCGGTGCGGACGCGATCCACGAACTGGTGGATGCTCTGGTAGGCGATGTTGCGCTTGTCGCCGAGTACGGGAATACGGGCCTGAACGATGATCATGCGTTTACCCCCCCGCCTTTCCCCGAGTATGGCACCGCCCCCCGGTACTGTCATCCCCGCAGGTGTTCGGCGAAAAACGCCAGCGTGCGGTCCAGCGCCTGCCGGGTGGGATGGCCTTCGCGGTCCACCAGGTCACGGGTCAGCACCGAGTGTGCATACACCGGGATGCCGGCCGGATTGCCCGGTGAGGAGTCGATCTCGATGGCCTCGAAGCCGTCGCCGAGTTCCTCGCGCAAGCGGTCGAAGCGTGCCTTCGGGCACATGGCATCCCAGGTGAAACGCAGGCCCAGCACCTTCACGTCGTCCTCGGCCACGCGGCGCCGGATCGCCGCCAGTTCGTCGTCGGTGACGTGCAGCCCGCGCCGCCGGGCGCGCGTGACCGGGAACGGCAAGGAAGGCTGCGACAGCACCGGCGCCATCACCACCGGATCGACCATCAGCGACAGCGCGAAATTGCCGGTCAGGCACATGCCCACGGCGCCCACGCCACGCCCGCCGCACTCGGCGTGCACGGCACGACACAGGGCGCGCAACCAGTCGGTGATGGCGCTGGAGCGGCGCGCCGCCAGCACGCTGAACTCGCGGCGGATGCAGGCGCGCGCCATCGATTTCGCCACATGCGCAGGATCGTAGCCGCGCCCGGTCTCGCCGAACATTTCCGGCATGACCGCGGTGAAGCCCGCGGCGGCCACGCGACGCGCGAAGGCGGCGACTTCCGGCGTGATGCCCGGAATCTCGTGCATGACCACCACCGCCGGACCGCTGCCCGTGCGCCACACCGGGTAACGGGCTCCCTCATGCGCGAAGTCATGGCGGGTGAAGCCGGCCAGTACGTCGGTCATGACGTCATTCCCCCCGCTGGCGCTCCGGTTCCGGTGCTCGCGGTGCCGGGACCAGCGTCTTCACGCGCGCGAAATGCGCATGCATCGCGGCGCGGTCGTTGAAGGGCTGCGAGCGGCCCTGCGTCGACAGGTACAGGGGAATGCCGTCGGCGTAGTGCGGGCTGGCGGGATTGCCCGACTGGCCGCCGGCGATCACCAGCGACAACGGCTCCGCCTGGCTGAAATCCACCACCAGGCGCATCGCCGGCACCGTCTTCACGTCGAGGCTGCGGCCGACCTCGAAGCCGGCCACATTGAGCGTGTTGTGGTCGCCGCCCGCCGGGAACGGACCGCGATCGAGCCAGCCACCCAGGCGCCCGACCAGCAGGCGTTCCAGCCACGGCAGGTACGGACGCATCTGCGTCGCCGGCGAACGCCAGTGGTAGGTGTGCACCTTGCCCCACTGCCATTGCGCGCGGTCGCTGCCCATGCGTGCCTCGGCGTCGCGTACCGCCGCCACCAGCGCACGGGCGATGATGTCGGCCTTGGTCTCGCTCACGCCGGTGGTGCGCACATCGTCCCAGAACGGGCTGTCGGCGCGCTGCAGCAAGTGGTCCTGGGTAGCGGAGTAGGCGATGAGATGGTCCTGGGCGAGCGCGCGGAACGCCGCGCTGTCTTCCGGGCCAAGTTCATCCAGGAAGGCCTCCCGCGGCAATGCATGCTCGAACAACCCGAAGATCGCCGCCGTCGCCGACGCCGCGCGCATGTCGCCATCCCAGGCGCTGAGGACGGCGTAGGCCTCGGTGGCGCGCAGGCGGTCGGCATCCGGCAACTTGCCGATGGCGGCGTGCAACTGCGCCGCGAGCGGCTCGCCCAGCAGCGCGGCGCGCAACTTCAGGCCGAACACGTTGTGCTGGTCGGCCTGCATGGCGATGACGGTATCGCGGGTATGGTCTCGACGCGCCGACAACAGTGCGTCGATGCGCTCGCCGCGCTCGGGCGCGAACCAGCTCTGCGACAGCAGCGCGGCCTGCGCCGCGGGCAACTTGCGGTCATTGGCGGTGCCGATGAAGCCGGCCGGCGGATCCTGCAGCGCCGGCAACTCGTCGACCTGTCGCCAGCCGACCCAGTCGTACTCGCCGGTCCAGCCGGGCGACGGGAACTTGCCGGTGCCGGCCTTGCGCACCGGGTAGCGGCCGGTGACCTGCCAGCCCACGTGCTCGCGGTCCGCGTACACGATGTTGAGGTGGATGTAGCGGATATCGCGTGCCGCCGCGCGCGCCTCGTCGGCGCTGGTCGCGCTGGCCAGCCGCCACAGGGCCACCAGCGAGTTATCCGGTTCGCGCACGGTCCAGGCCAGCGACATGGCGTAGTCATCGTCCTTGCCGCGCACCGTTTCAACCGGCTGCAGGGGATTGATGGCCGGGCCTTGCAGGGCGTCGTCGAGCAAGGGCCCGCGGTGAGTCTCGCGGATGACCAGCCGTACCGGCTGGTCGCGACCGCGGATGCGCACTTCTTCGCCGCGGTAGCGCAGCTTGTGCCACGCATCGCCGTCCTTGTAGCGCAGGTTGCCGTCGCGGCCGCGCCACAGGCGCTCGACGAACAGGTCCTGCCCGTCGGCCATCACCATGGTCATGCCCCAGGCAACGTGCCCGTTGTAGCCGGCGACCACGCCGGGCACGCCGGCAATCGCCACGCCGGCGGCGTTGTAGCCCGGGGCGCGCATCTGGATCTGCATCCACATGGGTGGGTGGTCGAGCATCAGGTGCGTGTCGTTGGCGAGGATGCTGGCGCCACCGGCGGTGCGCGACGGCGCGATCGCCCAGTTGTTCGACGCCGCCAACCCCAACGGCAACAACGCGGCTTCCAGCTGGTCATCGAGCGCCGCCAAGGCTTCCGCGCGCGCCCCCAAGCCGGCCTGCGCCGGCAGCACCAGCTTGCGCGCCTCGGCGAACGGCAACGGTTCGTCGGGCATCACCGGGAACAACCAGGCCGCGCGCTCCGGACCGACGCGGTTGGCGGCCGCCAGGAAGGCCAACTCCTGGTGCAGGTTGAGCGACAGGCCCAGGTTGAGCAGCACGTAGATATTCATGCTGTCATGCGGCGTCCAGGGCTCCGGCTGGTAGCCGGACAAGCCGAACGGAAGGCGATCACGGTGGCCGTCGATGTAGGCGTTCACTCCGTCCGCAAAGCGCTGCAAAACTTGCTGCAGGTCGGACGGCAACGCCGCGTAATGCTCCCGCGCGATGCCGGACACGCCGAGCGTGCGCATGTAGACGTCCAGCGGGAAGGTGGTGACACCGGCCATCTCCGACAGGCGCCCCTGCGCGACCAGCGTCATGCCCACCATCTGCGCCAGGCGGTCCTCCGCCATGGCATAGCCGGTGGCGAGGGCGAGATCCTCGACGCTGGCGGCTTCCACCAGCGGCACGCCCAGGGCATCCCGCCGGATGCTGGCCGGCCCCTCCAGCCCGGGCAGCGCCAGGCGCCCTTCCTGCTCATCAAGGCTGGCTTCGCCCTGCCAAGCGACCAGAGAGGGCAATGCTGCCCACAGCCCGGCCAGCACGGCCGCCAATCCCGCCAGAACCCACACAGTGCGACGCACGCCGGTCATCCTCCGCCATCATGGACGGCAAGACTTAACCACATCGTCGGCACGCTGGCGACGTCCGGGACAAGACCGGGTTGCCGGTCTGCCTATAATCGGGGAACCCCGGCATCCCCGGACGCCCCGACCCACGCAGTACCGGAGCCTCCCGCACCGATGGCAGACAACCGCCCTGTTTTGGCCGGCCACACGCGCCGGATTGCCGAACGCCTCGTGGAAGCAGCGTTCCCGGCCGGCGAGCAGCTGCCGGCACCCGACAGCGCGGCCGTGCTGGGCGCCGCGGACTCCGCGCTGGCCGGCAGCCCGGCGCTGCGCCGGGTGGTGAGCAGCCTGCTGTGGTGGCTGGAGTTGCGCTACCTCGCGACGCACGGCACCCGCTTTTCGGCCGCCAGCCGCGAAGCGCGCAGCGCCTTCCTGGCCGCCAACGCCCGCTCACCGGTAGCCGGCAACCTGTTGCGCGCATTGTCACTGCCCTTCCGCACCGCCTACCTGCTCGACGAGGCCAACCTCGCCCGCATGAAATCGCGCAATGGCGTGCGCGTACCCGCCTCGATCGAGCAGGCACGCTGGCGCAGCCAGGTTTCCACCGCCGCCGACATGGCGCAGGACGAAGAACTGGAATGCGACGTGGTGGTGATCGGCACGGGTGCCGGCGGTGCCGCGGCGGCGCTCGAACTCGCCGGGCGCGGCCTGGCGGTGGTGATGATCGAGGAAGGCCACTACTACGATCGCCGCGATTTCAACGGCAAGCTCACCGAGGTGATCCCCAGGCTCTATCGCGGCCTGGGCGCCACCTCGGCGATCGGCAACAACATCATCCCGATCCCCATTGGCCGCAACGTCGGCGGTACCACCACCATCAATTCCGGCACCTGCCTGCGCACGCCCGACAGCACGCTGGCCGACTGGCGCGCGGAAGGCCTCGCCGATTTCACGCCGGAAGCGATGGATCCGTACTTCTCGCTGGTCGAGGAAGTGCTGAAGGTGCAGCAGGCCGACCCGCGCTACGTCGGCGAGATCGGCAACGTGATCGGCGAGGGCGCGCGCCGCATCGGCATGACCGAAATGCGCCCGCTCCGCCGCAACGCCGAGGGCTGCGACGGCCAGGGCCTGTGCCAGTTCGGCTGCCCCACCGACGCCAAGCAATCCACCAACGTCAGTTTCGTTCCACGCGCGCTCGAGCGTGGCGCCTTCCTGTTCACCGGCTTCCGCGCCGACACGCTGCTGCGCACCAGGGAAAACGGCGTCGAGACCGTCACCGGCGTGGTGGCGCACGGGCGCAATGCCGACGGCAACAAGGTACGACTGACCGTGCGCGCGCGCGCCACGGTGGTCAGCATGGGCTCGCTGATCACGCCGAACTTCCTGCGCGACAACGGCGTGCGCTCGCCGTGGCTGGGCAACAACCTGTCCATCCACCCGGCCGGCGCCGTCACGGCGTGGTTCCCCGACCGCGACTTTGCCAACGGCAGCACCATCCCGCAGGGCTACGGCGTCTACGACCTCAAGGAACAGGGCCTGATGTTCGAGGGCGGCACCATTCCCTTCGTCGGCCACGGCCTGCTCAACCCGCTGCAGGCCAACGACTTCGTGCGCTTCACCGAGCGTTACCAGCAGACCGCCTATTTCGGCATCATGGTGAAGGACACCTCGCGCGGCAAGGTCCGCCGCGGACTCAGCCGCGACCTGCCGCTGGTCACCTACAGCATGAACGACGCCGACTTCGCGCTGTTCCGCAAGGGCATCGACACGCTGGCAAAGATGTACCTGGCGGCCGGCGCAAAGGAAGTGTGCATCCCCGGGCTGTCGCGCATGACCGTGGTGCGCAATCTGCAGGAGCTCGACGCATTCTGGGCCAGCAATCCCAAGCCGCGCCACTTCCTCGTCACCGCGTATCACCCGCTGGGTACGGCACGCATCGGCGCGTCGGCGGATCGCGGGGTGTGTGACGCGCAACACAAGGTCTGGAACACCGAGGGCCTGTACGTCATGGACGGCTCCAGCGTGCCGTCCTCGCTGGGCGCCAACCCGCAGGTCACCATCATGGCGATGGCGACGCGTGCCGCACGGATGCTCGGCGAGCAACTCGCCAATCCTTAACGACATCGGGCGCATGGCGCCCTCCCTACAGAGAACGCAGAGAGGAACGAACCATGGCGATCGGCATCGTGCTCGAGGAAACCATGAGCGGCTGGATGCAACTGGACGGTGAAGGCAGCGGCCACGCATTCGCTTTCACCATCCGCGCCTTCACGCCGAAGATGCTGTCGCTGGGCGCGCCGCGCCATTTCCGCGGCATGGCGCAGGTCGCAGGAAAAGAAATACCGACCGAGGGCGTGCTCACCATCCGCGTCACCGGCCCGCGCTATGAACTGGAATTCGACCACCCGCAACATGGCCGCCTGCGCGCCGAGGGCGAGAAGACCTATTCAGCCAACCCGGCAAAACTGGTCGCCTCGCTGATCACCTGCCCGCTGGCCATCTACAAGGATGGCCGCGTGATCGGCAAGGCAGAAGTGATGTACCGCGATTCCATGCTGGCGTTCCCTTTCAAGGCGGTGCGCCTGGTGAGCGAGGAGAAGGCGTACGGCACGTTTGGCTGAAGCGGCATTCCATCCAGGCCCAGCACAGGAATTCTCATCCATGACCCACCGCGACCTCGCCGGCTGGCAAGCCGCCCGCTACCGCCCCGGACAGAAAGCCGGCCACTACGAAAGCTGGTTCCTGCGTGGCAACCATCCCTCGCGCAACGAGGCGTTCTGGATCCGCTACACGATCTTTTCCCCGCGCGGGCGCCCGCAGGACGCCATCGGCGAACTGTGGGTGATCCATTCCGACGGCGAGCGCGGCCTGGTACGCGCCGCCAAGCGCGAGTTGCCGATCAGTCATTGCCGCTTCTCGCCACGCGGCCTCGACGTGCACATCGGAGAAGCCTTGCTCCGCCCGGGCGAGTTGACGGGCAGCGCCGAAACACCGCACCGCATCAGCTGGCGTCTCGCCTACAGCGGCGGTGGCGCCCCGATGGTGTTCCTGCCTGACAACCTCTATGACACCCCGCTGCCCAAGGCCAAGGCCGTGTCGCAACGCCCCAACGTGGTGTTCAACGGCACGCTGGAGGTCGACGGCGAGCGCATCGTCATCGACCACTGGACCGGCAGCGAGAACCACAACTGGGGCAGCAAGCACACCGACACCTACGCCTGGGGGCAGGTGTGCGGCTTCGACAACGCCCCCGATGCCTTCCTGGAATGCATCACCGCGAAGCTGAAATTCGGACCGCTGTGGACGCCGGCCATGACCATCGCCGTGCTGCGCGTGGACGGCAGCGACTACCGCCTCAACGCCCTGGGCGGTGCGCTGCGGGCCCGTGGCCACTGGGACTACTTCGACTGGCGCTTCGACACCACTGATCGCCGCCGCGGCTGGCGCATCCACGGGCGCATCCACGCCACCCGCCAGGACTTCGTCGGCCTGACCTACTACAACCCGCCCGGCGGGTCGCACACCTGCCTGAACAGCAAGATCGCCGCCTGCGAGGTCACCCTGGAACGCAGCGGCCAGCCGCCGCTCACCCTGCACACCCGGCACCGGGCGGCCTTCGAGATCCTCACCGACGACACCGGCCACGGGGTGCCCCTGGCCACCTGACGGGAATTGCCCCGGGGCAAATAGTGACAAACGCCCCGGGAGTCCCGATACTCCGGCTCCATGACCGGACCGCTGATCTTCGCCACCACCTACTCGCGCCTGCTGGCCCGCGAGCTGCAGCTCGACATCGACAATGTCGCGCCGCTGCTCGAGGGCACGTCGCTGTCGCCGCAGCAGTTGTTCCAGCTCGACGAGTACCTGTCGCTGCCGGACCAGGTGACGATCATCCGCAACGCGCTGCGCATTTCCGGCAACCCGGCGCTGGGCCTGCAGATGGGCTCGCGCGTGCACCTGGCCGCGCACGGTCCGGTCGGCGTCGCCGCCTATACCTCGGCAACGCTCGGCGACGCCCTCGACGTCATGGTCCGTTACCAGAACATCCGTGGCCAGTTCGCCGGGGTTTCCACCGAGCGCGATGCCAACGAAATCCACACGGTGTTCAACCTGCGCGTGCCCTATGACGAAGTGGGCATCTTCCTGATCGAGGCACTGGTCGCCTCGGCGCAGGCGTCCATGGAGTTCCTGCTCGGCCACCACCTGGATGGCACGCGCGCCGATTTCGGCTACCGGGCACCCGCGCACGCCGCCCTTTACGCCGAGTACCTGCGCGCGCCGTTCCGCTTCGACGCGCCACGCACCATGCTGAGCATGCCGCGCCGCCACGAGAGCACGCCGCTGCCGTTCGCCGACCCGATCGCCAGGCAACTTGCCGAGCAACAGTGCGAACAGGTGGCCGCCGACCTGCAGCAACGCGGCTCGTTCGCGTCGCGCGTCACCGCCATCCTGCGCAACAACCCCGGCCAGTTGTGGACGCTCGACGACATTGCCGCATCGCTGCACCTGTCGGCGCGCACGCTGATCCGTCGCCTCAAGGACGAGGGCACCAGCTACCAGTACCTGCTCGACGAAGAGCAGAAGCGCCTGGCCACGCTGTTCCTCGACAACCCGCGCCACACCGTCGAATCGGTTGCCTCGGCGCTGGGCTACCACGACGTGTCCACCTTCCGGCGCGCCTTCAAGCGCTGGTTCGGGGTTCCGCCCTCCGAATACCTCGCCCGCCGCCATACCGGCGGCACCTGAAAAAGCGCTTTTCCACGCCGGGCCGGTCGGCGCTAACATCGGCGGCCATGAACGCTTCCGATCCCCAGCCGCCCGCCGCCGGCGGCGCAAATCCAGCGCCCGCAGCGCACCGTGATGGTGCACTGCAACCACCCGTGGTGTCCCTGCGCGGCATCCGCAAGGCCTTCGACGGCAAGACCGTGCTCGACGGCCTCGACCTGGACATCCGCCACGGCGAATTCCTCACCCTGCTCGGCCCGTCCGGCTGCGGCAAGACCACGGTGTTGCGGCTGATCGCCGGCTTCGAGCAGGCCGACGCCGGCAGCATCCACATCGACGGCCGCGACGTCGCCGGCCTGCCGCCGGACGCACGCCACGTCAACACCGTCTTCCAGAACTACGCGCTGTTCCCGCACCTGACCGTGCACGGCAACGTCGCCTTCGGGCTGGAAATGAAGAAAGTGCCGCGCGGCGAGATCGATGCCCGTGTCGCCGACGCGCTCGCCACCGTGCAACTGGCCGGCTACGAGAAGCGCCGCCCGCACGAACTGTCCGGCGGCCAGCAACAACGCGTGGCGCTGGCGCGCGCGCTGGTGAACCGTCCGCGCGTGCTGCTGCTCGACGAGTCGCTGTCGGCGCTGGACTACAAGCTGCGCAAGCAGATGCAGGGCGAACTCAAGGCGCTGCAGCGCAAGCTGGGCATCACCTTCGTGTTCGTCACCCACGACCAGGAAGAAGCGCTGGCGATGAGCGACCGCGTGGTGGTGCTGGACGCCGGCCGCATCGCCCAGCAGGGCCCGCCGCGGGAGATCTACGAACGGCCCGCCAGCCTGTTCGTGGCGCGCTTCGTCGGCGAGGCCAACGTGATGGACGGCACACTTCTCCACGTGCAGGCGCACGGCGACGCGCCGGCCAACTGCCGCTGGAACGGCGGCACCCAACCGGCCACCGTGGACATCGGCGGCGTGGCCTTCCGCGTGCGCGCACCGGCCGGCAGCCACGCCGGCCAGGCAGTTGCTGTCGTCGTGCGTCCTGAGGACATGCGCGTCTACGGCCCCGGCGAACCGCTGCCGGACGGCATGGCACATTTCAGCGGCCGCATCGTCGAGCGCACCTACAAGGGCGCGACCCTCGACTCGGTGATCGAGACGTCCAGCGGCCTGCGCCTGATCGCCAGCGAATTCTTCGACGAGGACGCACCGGACTTCGACCACCCGCTGGGCGAGCCGGTGCGGGTGAGCTGGGTGGCCGACTGGGAAACCGTGTTGCCGCGCGACACGGCAGGCGCGCGCTGATGCAGCACGTCTTCCGCCGCGCCAGCACCGGGCTGATCGCCCTGTGGCTGGCGGTGTTCGTGCTGCTGCCGACCCTGATGGTGGTCGCCACCAGCCTGCTCACCCGCCACGACAGCCACTTCGTCAGCCTGCCGCTCACGCTCGACAATTACGCGCGGCTGTTCGACCCGCTGTATGCCGGCGTGCTGGTCGATTCCTTCGGCCTGGCCGCGCTCGCCACCGTGCTGTGCCTGCTGGTCGGCTATCCGTTCGCATGGATCGTCGCGCGTGCGCGCGCACCGTGGCGGCACCTGTTGCTGCTGCTGGTGATCGTGCCGTTCTGGACCAACTCGCTGATCCGCGCCTATGCCGTGAAACTGGTGCTCGCCACCAACGGTGCGCTGAACAGCGCCCTGTTCGCCCTCGGTTACAGCGGCGAACCGTTGCAGCTGCTGTACACGCCGTTCGCGGTGGTGGCCGGGCTGGTCTACGTGCTGCTACCGTTCATGATCCTGCCGCTGTACGCGGTGATCGAGAAACTCGACCCGCGCCTGCTGGAAGCCGCCGCCGACCTCGGCGCCGGCCGCCTGCAACGCTTCGTGCGCGTGATCCTGCCGCTGACCCTGCCCGGCATCGTCGCCGGTGGCGTGCTGGTTTTCCTGCCGGCGCTGGGGTTGTTCTACGTCTCCGACGTGCTCGGCGGCGCCAAGGACCTGCTGGTGGGCAACCTGGTGAAGAACCAGTTTCTGGTGGCGCGCGACTGGCCGTTCGGCGCCGCCGCCAGCGTGACGCTGGTGGTGCTGATGGGCCTGTTGCTGTGGGCCTGGTCGGCCAGCGCACGGCGCGCCAACCAGCGCATCGGGGAACCCTGACATGATCGCCGCACTGCGCGTCGCCGTCGTCGCCGGGGTGTTGCTGTTCCTGTACCTGCCACTGGCGGTGCTGTTCGCCTTCTCGTTCAACGACTCGAAGTACAGCATGGCGTGGAAGGGCTTCACGCTGAAATGGTACGAGGCGCTGGCCGCCAACCCGCAACTGGTCGATGCAGCCATCCACTCGGTGGTGCTGGCGGTCACCGCGGCCACCGTCGCCACGGTGATCGGCACGCTGGGCGCCGTCGCCCTGTACCGCTACCGCTTCCGCGGCCGCGCCTCGCTGTCCGGCCTGTTGTACGTGCTGCTGCTGACGCCCGACATCGTGCTGGCCATCAGCCTGCTGTGCCTGTTCGTGGTGCTGGGCGTTTCGCTGGGCTTCGGCTCGCTGGTGATCGCCCACGTGACCTTTTGCCTGCCGTTCACCGTGGTCACCGTGTACGCCCGGCTGTCCGGCTTCGATCCGCGCCTGGTCGAGGCGGCCCGCGACCTCGGCGCCGGCGAGTTCACCGCCATGCGCCGCGTGCTGCTGCCGCTGGCGCTGCCGGCCATCGTTGCCGGCTGGCTGCTGTCGTTCACGCTGAGCCTCGACGACGTGGTGGTGAGCTATTTCGTCAGCGGCCCGGAATACGAGGTGCTGCCGCTGCGCATCTACTCGATGGTCCGCCTCGGCTTCAAGCCGGAGGTGAACGCGCTGGCCACCCTGCTGTTCGTGCTGTCACTGGCCATCGTTTTGGCATCACAGTTGCTACTCAGACAACGTCGCCCGTCCTGAACCCATCCTGCCGGAGGTCACACCATGTCGTCACCCACCCGCCCCGCCCGCCTGGCCATTGCCATCCTCGCCGCCGCCCTCGCGCTCGCCGGCTGCGGCAAGAAAGAGGACGCCCCGGCACCGGCAGCCGCTGCCGCGCCGAAAGCCGCCGGCGAGGTCTACTTCTGCAACTGGTCGGAATACATCGATCCGACCGTGCTCGACGACTTCACGAAGCAGACCGGTATCAAGGTCGTCTACAGCACCTACGACAGCAACGAGGCGCTGTACGCCAAGATGAAACTCACCGAGGGCGGCTGCGACGTAGTGGTGCCGTCCACCTACTTCGTCAGCAAGATGGCGAAGGAAGGCCTGCTGGCGCCGCTGGACAAGACGAAGTTGCCCAACGTCGCCCACCTCGACCCGGCGTTGATGGACCAGGACTACGACAAGGGCAACGCGGTGAGCGTGCCGTACATGTGGGGCCTGTCCGCGATCGCCGTGGACAGCACGAAGATCGATCCGAAGAAGGTCACGGCCTGGGCCGACCTGTGGAAGCCCGAGTTCAAGGGCCAGGTGTTGCTGCTGGACGACGTGCGCGAAACCTTCGCCATGGCGCTGCGCTCGCTGGGCCACTCCGGCAATACCACCGACCCGAAACAGATCGAGCAGGCCTACCAGCGCCTCGCCGCGCTGCTGCCGAGCGTGCGCAAGTTCGACTCCGAGTCACCCAAGGACGCCTACCTGCAGGGCGACGCCGCCATCGGCATGCTGTGGAACGGCGAAGCCTACCTGGCGCAGCAGGAAAACCCGAAGCTGGTGCTGGTCTACCCGAAGGAAGGCACGGTGATGTGGATCGACAGCCTGGCCATCCCGAAAAACGCCAGGCGCATCGACGCGGCACACGCGCTGGTCAACTTCCTGCTGGAGCCGGCCATCGGCAAGCGCAACAGTGAAGCCGTCGGCTATGGCACGCCCAACCTCGCCGCGCAAAAACTGCTGGACCCGGCCGTCGCTTCCAACCCGGTGGCTTATCCCGGCGCCGACGTGCTGGCGAAAGCAGAACTGCAGGTGGACATCGGCGACGCCATCACCGTCTACGAACAGTACTGGCAGCAACTGAAGGGTGGCGAATGAGCCGGCTGTCACGAGCGCAACTGTCCGCCGTCGTACGCCTGCTGGCGGGCATAGGCATGCTCGCGGTGATGATCGTGTTCCTGCGCGCCTGCCTGTCGCCGCCGCAACTGCCGGTGCCGCCACCACCGGCGTCGGCGGATCCCGACGCCACCATCAACCACGGCAGCCTGCCGCCGCGTTACTGAGCGCGGCCGGCACTCAGGGTGTGGCGCGCAGCACCGCCATGGCCTTGGCGAGGCGCGCCGCGCGTGCCGGTGCCGCCAGTGCCACCAGCAGGTGATTGGCGCGCCAGTCGCGCGCGAACGCATCGTCCGCGCCGGCCACCAGTTCGTTGACCTGCGCTGCTGCCTGCTGCAATTCGCGCTCGGCGGCAGCCAGCAGCAGGTGGCCATGCGCATCGTCAGGTGCGTACTGCGCGCACTGCGCCAGTCGCGCCAGGCATCCCGCCAGGCTGGCAACCAGTGCCGCCGGCCAGTCGCGCCGCAACGCCTCGGCAGCAACGTGCGCAGCCACGGCGGCCTGCACGTGCACGTCCTCCAGCGTGCGGAACGGTCGCGCGTAAGCGGTCCAGCCGTCACCGGGTGCGATCATGGACGAGGCCACTTCAACAGCCTCGAAGCGCGCGCGGCCGTGCGGCAACGCGGCGAGGAAGCCAAGGTCACGGCCCGCTTCCTGGCGAATGCCCGGCAAGTCCGGCGGCAACACCAGCAACGCAGACAGCACCCGCCCATCGGGCGCCACGCCGTTGCGCGCGACCACCAGCAGCGGATCCGCCGCCGTGGCGCCGGTAACGTACGATTTTTCCCCGTCCAGGCGGTAGCGGCCGTCACCCAGCGGCACCAGCGTGGTCTGCAGTTCGTCAGGGCGCTGGCGACGCCCCTCGCTGAGCAACAAGGCGCCAAACGCCGTGGGCGACAGCGTGGGTAACAGGCGACGCAGTGCGGCCTGGTAACCGCCGGCGAAAGCAAACGCCAGTTGCCCGGCCGTCAGGCCGAAACGCACGGCAGCGGCAAACGGGTCGCCATCGACACGCAGGCCGGCGCGCCACGCGCCGAAGTCCGCCGCCCCGGCGGGGCCGGCCTGCACGGCCTGGCGCAATTGCACAAAGATTTGTTCGGGGGTCATCGGCATACCTCCATCACCAACAAAAAAGGCGGGCATCGGCCCGCCTTTCCTGTCGCACGATCGCGGTTACTTGAGGAAGAACCAGGCAGCAGCGGCTGCCGCCACCAGCAGGACACCGACCAGCAGCATCGCACTGCCACCGGAAGACGAGGCTTCGGCGGTCTTCGGCTTCGCGCTGGCAGCCGCGGGCGCTGCTGCCGGCTTGGCGGCCGGCCTGGCCGCTGCGTCGGCCTTGGGACGCGCCGCATCACGGGCAGCCGGCGCCGGTGCGGGCGCATTCACTGCCGTCATCTTCGACTGCGTGGCGCCACCCGGGCCAACGACTTCAAAACTGAAAGTATCGAAGCGCACCTCGTCACCGTTCTGCAGTTCGGCGTCAGCCACCTTCTTGCGGTTGACGAAGGTGCCGTTCGAGGAATTCAGGTCCTTGACCAGCAACTTGCCACCGGTCACCTGCACCTCGGCATGCTGGCGCGACACGTGGTTGGCCGGCAGCTGGATGTCACAGGTATTGGCGCGACCGATCACCACCTTGCCGGACGCCGGCACCGGGAAGGTCTGCCCCACCAGCGAACCGGTCTTGGCCTTGAGCACCCAGCCACTGTCCTGCTTGCCGGCGACCGAGGAAGAGGCAATCGGGATGTTGGCCAGCGCCGGGGAAATGGCAGTCGCTCCTTCCGGCGCCCCCTTCATTTCCTGCTTGGGATCCATCAGCAGCAACTGCACGGTGTGGATGGCGATCACATCGCCGGAACGCAACTCCGTGCGGCGCTGGATTCGCTTGCCGTTGACGAACGTGCCATTGCTGCTGCCGGTATCGGTAATGAAAACCTGGTCGCCCTCGACCCTGATTTCGGCATGAAAGGGGCTGACGCCGTCGTCGGGCAAGGCGATGTTGTTCTGGGCGTCCTTGCCGATCGCATAGCGCGACTCGACCAGCCAGATGGCAGGCTTGCGCTGGTCCTTGAACTGCAACTTGAGCATGTTGACCCCTGTCCCTTCGATCGGGTTCAGCACCCGCACTGCGCGCGCCGGCCCTCCGTGCGCGCCCCGTGAAGCCGCGTCTACTGTACCGGCTGGGCGGCAGCCGGGCCACCCTCGACCGAGGCGTCCGTCGCCGGGGCGGTAACGTCCGGCAGTGACGGCGTACCTGCCTCGGTATCACCCGCCACCGGCTCTGTGGCAGCAGCCTCTGTGGCAGCAGCCTCTGTGGCAGCAGGCTCTGTAGCGACAGGCACTGCAAGCAGCGGTTCGACTACCGCCGGCTGCGCCGGTGGTTCCGCACCGGTCGCCGCCCCCCCCGCCTTCACCTCACCCGACTGCGCAGCCTCTTCCCCGGCAGCACGCAACCCGGAGAACAGGTCATCCATGGCCGCCGGCAACACCGTGCCCTCCTGGATCCGGGCGATGTCGCCGCGCGCGTCGATCTCGAACGCCAGCGAGCGCACGCCCTGGTAGCGCGCCTTGCTCAACTCACCTGCCGAGGTACCATCGACAACCACGGTCGGCCGCAGGAAAACCATCAGGTTCTGCTTGCCGCGGCTGACACTCTTGGCGCGGAACAGGATGCCCAGCACCGGGATGTCGCCGAGCAACGGCACCTTCTTCACGGTCTCCGTCACGCGGTCCTCGATCAGGCCGCCCAGCACGATGGTCTGGCGATTGCCGGCCAGCACGGTGGTGGCAATCGAGCGCTTGCTGGTGATGATGTCCGAGGACTGCACGCCGGCCTCGCTGGGCTTGACGCTCGATACCTCCTGGTTGATCACCAGCTTCACGTTCTCCTCGTCGATCAGCGTCGGCGTGACCTTCAACTGGATGCCCACGTCCTCGCGCTTGATGGTGGTGAACGGGTTGGACACGCCGTCACCGGATGCGGTCGAACTGCCGGTAATGAACGGCACGTTCTCGCCGACCACGATGGACGCTTCCTGGTTGTCGAGCGTCAGCACGCTGGGCGTCGACAGCAGGTTCACGTTGGCATTGGATGCCAGCGCCTGCAGCACGCCGGCAAACTGGATGTCGCCATTGGCATCGCGCTTGCCGCCGGCCAGGGTCACGCCGTCGGCGAGACCCGCGCTGGTGGCCGGGCTGACCACCGCGGCGGCAATCTCGTTGAGGCTGCGACCCACGCCGGAGAAATTCACGCCCATCAGGCCACTGTCCGGATCGCCGGATGCCCACTGCACGCCGAGATCACGACCGGTACTGCCGCCCACCTCGACGATCGCCGCCTCGATCAGGATCTGCGCGCGCCGCACGTCGAGCTGCGACACCACCGCCTTGATCTGCTGCATCACCGATGGCTCGGCACGGACCACCAGCGCATTCAGCGACTCGTCGGCCTGGATGGCCACCTTGCCCGCGGCCGGATTGAGCAGCGCCGCGGCGCCGCCATCCTTGCCGGTCCCCGCGGACGACGACGAACCGCCGCCCTCGACCATGCCCTTGAGGATGTCCGCCGTCTTCTTGGCCTCGGCGTGGCGCAGGCGGATCACCTGCACCGAGCCGGTGTTGGCTTCCGCGGGCACGTCGAGCGTCGCGATCAATTGCCGCAGGCGCTCGCGCGCCCGCACATCGCCACGCAGCAACAAGCGATTGGTGCGCTCGTCGGCCACCACGCGCACGCGCCCCGTCGATACCGCACCACCGGTACCGCGCGCCGCACCGGTGCCGGCGGCCTTGGCGTCTGCCGCCGAGGAGAAACTGCCGAGCATGTCGACCACGTCCCCTACCCAGGCGTGATTGAGTTGCACCACTTCGAGTTCGTCGGCATCGGCACCGTCGATGCGTGCGATCACCTGCTCGAGGCGCGCGACGTTCTCGCCATGATCGGTCACCACCAGCACGTTGGCGCCGGGAACCGCCGCCATGTGCCCGGACTGCGGCACCATCGGACGCAGCACGGGGACCAGTTCCGCCGCCGAGGAATTGTTGATGGCGATGACGCGCGTGATCATCTCGTCGCCGGACGGACGCGCACTGGTATCCAGCGGGATGGAATCCTGCTTGGCGGTGCCATCCGGCACGATCTTGATCACCCGCCCGGTGGGCACGGCGGCAAAGCCGTTGACGCTGAGCACCGACAGGAACACCTGGTACACCGTCGCCGAACCCATCGGCTCCGGAGCGAGCACCGTGACCTTGCCCTTGACGCGCTGGTCGACCACGAAAGTCTTGCCCGTCATCGCCGACACCTGGTCAATGAACGCGCGGATATCCGCGTCACGCAGGTTGATGCTCCACTGGCCTTCGGCCGCTGCCGCCGGCGCACCGCCAAACGCAAGCAGGACCACAACGGTCACGGCAGCGAAAAGCCTGCGCCACATTGCCTGGATACTCATCGATGCAGTTCTTCCGTCAGCGTTGTTCGGGTCGTGATACGCCATCGCCGGCACCTGCCGTCACAAGGGGTAGTTCACGGTAAATGTCTGGCTGCCACGGCGGATCTCCACGCGGGCCTCGCCACTGGCCTTGACCTCGTCCACCAGTCGCGCATCGCTGTGCGCATTGCCGAGCGGCTTGCCGTTGACCGAAAGCACGACATCGCCGGGCCGCAGGCCGAGGTTGCGCACCAGGTCGGCGTTCGCACCCTCACCCACCAGGTAGCCGCCGCCCGGGCCGGCCTTGAGGCCAAGGTCCTGCAGGGCCTGCTCGGGATTTTCCTTCACCTGCTCGGCAAGGGCCGAGGCATCGGATGCCCCCCCGGCACCGGCACCGGCTTCGGCGTCGGTCGGCGGCGCGGACAACAACCGGTCCTTCAAGCCCCGGAACCCCGGGGGCAACCCGCCCGCTGGCCGCTCGCCACCCACGGTCGGCGCCCCCCCGTCTGTGGCGGGCATGGCATCGAATTTCAGTGTTTCCAGTTGCCCGCGACGCCGCAACAGCACCTTGTCAGCCTCGACCTTTTCCAGCGTGGCGCCGCCCGGTACGGCAGCACCGATGCGGAACAACTCACCGTCCTTGCCACGCTCCGCGATCACGGCGCCGGCCAGGCGCGTGTCACCGGTGCTGAACACGCCCAGCAGTTGCAGGGCCAGGCTGGTTTCAGGCGCATTTTCACCGGTCGCGACGGGTGAAGCCGAGGGTGCAGCGTCGCCGAACAGTCGCCAGCGGGCGGCGTCATCAGGGGAGTAACGACGTGGCGCGGCAACGGCCATGACCGGGGCAGCAACCGGCGGGATCGCAACCGCGGACGACGCGCCATCAACCACCAACCAGACAAGGCGGGCCAGGGTCACGGCAATGAGCAGCACCAGCACCACGCTCGTCGTCACGACCAGTATGCGGCGCCAGTGGTCGGTCGCCAGCGATTTCAGTCGCCCGACGAGTTCCATTGGAGTTGGTTCTTTTCCTGAAATAAGCAGGCCAACCTATCGGCCTGCATAAGAAAAATCAACTGCAATGCTGTTGCATCAGCGTAGCCGCTGGCGCACTTCGAGGAGCGGGGAACCGGGCGCCGCACCGGGTTGCTGCGGACGACCGAGCAAGGGAGCGGCTTGGCGGGTGACCACCAGGTGGTACTCCCGGCCGACGGGATCAAGGCGGGCAGATGCCAGCGTCTGGCCAGGCGCACTTTCGCCGTCAACCAGCAGTTGCAGGGCGCCATCGGCGGCAGACAGCTCCCCGCGCAGGGCTGGCAACGACACGGTATCCGGCTGCTGCTCACGCCAGCGCAGCGTACCCGGCCCCCAGGCGAGGCGGCCCGACGCCGCGCGCACCGGCCCGCCGGGCCGGCCGCTCAACGCCAGGTCGCGGACCAGCAAGGGCTGGTCGACGGTCATGCCAGCCGCACGCAGGTGACGGTTGAGGAACGCGGCTGGCAAGCGGGCCTGCACCACGGTAGCCGAGGCGCCCCAGGGCCGCCGCACCAGCGAACCGTCGGCGGCCAGACCGTCGGCCCCTGTCACCGACCATTGCGCCCCGACACCGAGAGTCAGCAACCAGGCCGGCTGCAGGCGCCAGGCAACGTGAAAGTTGTCTCCGCCACGGACTACCGTGACCCGCCCGTCCAGCAGGCTGCCGGCCGGTGCCTGCACCGGCAGGCCGTCCGGCAGCATGGCCAGCACGACGCGCACGGGCATGAGCACCAGCAGGCTGGCGAGAAAGGCCAGCAGGCCAATGGCGATCAGCAACCGACGGGGATACATCAGGCAGGCAACCGGGGCGCCTTCGCGGCGCCCCGCGCGTCATCAGAACTCTTCTTTGTACCGGCAGGACGTGCCGGCGCCAGAAAAACCAATACGATCATTGGGTTGCTGAAAAATATGCACCATCCACCTCTCAGAATGTCGCGATTTGGCGGGAATCAGCCCGAAATCCAGAGCAAATAGTAACAGCATCCAAGGAGCCCGAAACCGGGACACCTATGGCATGCCCCGGGCCCACTTGGTCCACCTGACCTTGGCCGCCGACAGCTACTAGCTCGACGGCCCGGGTCGACACCCAAAGCAGTCACAACCACCAGGTCCCTGGATCGATACATCCCTTCCCAAACAGCCCTTCGGACGGCTAAGGATCTTGGGGGCATCGGGGACCCGATCCGGTCCTACAACCCCCGGGGCGCCCCCACCAGGCACTGGGCATGAATACCACCGCCAAGACCTATGAATCAGCGGCCTGACCTGTACAGGAAGTGCTGGGTCATTACATTGCAGCACTCAGCCCAGTCGCCGCTCCCCCTCTCCAGCCAGACCGACCGTCCCCAGGCTCTGCAGGCCGCTGCCAAACCCGGCGGCGCCGATCAGGCTCGCGGCATCCGCCGCGGACGAACCCGCCAGCGTGCCGTCGAGGCCATAGCGATATGCCAGATCGCCCCCGATGGCCGCCGTGTCGCTACCCCCGAGGTGGAACTGGGCTAGCGCGCCGGCAACCGCCCACTGGCTCAGGAACGGATTGGACTGCCGCAACTGGTCGAAGCGACCGATCAGGCCATTGAGGTTGAAGCGCTCCGTACTGTCATCCCTCAGCGCGTTGCTGCCGGCCTGGTTGAACCCTGCCATTGCCTCTGCCACCACCTGCAGGGTGACCTGGGGACGATTGCAGCCCCATGCGTACCAGTTGTCGAGCGTGATGCTCTCGTTGCCACCCAACCGGATCTGCAGGTCATGTCCGCTGCGCTGCAGGGCGATGTCCTCGTAGGCGATACCCCCACCCAGGTTGATGGTGAGCCCACCCCCTCCAAGCGCCAACACATCGCAGCCGTCGCCCCGATTGAACAGGACTACGTCGCTGCCACCGCCGAGCTCGATGCAGTCATTGCCCGAGCCCCCCAGGAACAGCTCATTCTGGCAACTGCCTTCAAGTGTGTCGCTTCCTGCGCCACCGTTGAAAAGCGAAGCGCCGCTGCCGTCTCGCAGGGTGTCGCTGTCGGCACCGCCTTCAAGGATGTCGACCCCCGTGCCACCCACCAAGGTGTCGCACCCACGACCGCCACGCAACAAGTCGTTGCCAGCGCCGCCGCCCAGCGTGTTGTTGCCGACGTTGCCCTCTACCAGATTGGACAGGTTGTTTCCTGTCCCGCACAAGTGGAGGCTACCGTTCAGGTGAAGGTCCTCGACGTTTGCAGCGAGCACGTAGTCAACCGAGGCGTAGACGCGATCATGTCCGGCACCCTGCTGCTCGACGACAGTGTCCGCCGGCGTCGCACAGATCCCGAACGGATCCCACCAGGCGCGGGCACCGTTGGAATCGACATGATAGGTATCGTCTCCGCCGAGGCCGACCATGACGTCACCACCACCGCTGCCATCGAGCACATCGTTGCAGTTTGTTCCGGTCAGGCAATCGTTGCCACTGGTGCCCACCAGGGTCACCCCGGTACAGGCACCGCCAGCGGTCTGGGTGACAAGCGCGAAGGTACTGGACACCGCCGCCCCGTAAGCGTCGGTCGCGGTAACACGCAGCGCAAGGTCGGGGGAACCTGCAGGCGCCGTGCCGGAGAAGGTGGCTGTTGCCGCAGAGAAGAGCAGCCAGGAAGGCAACGCCGTGCCATCAGCCAAGGTCGCCGACAGTGTCAGCACGTCCCCATTGTCGATATCAACGAAGGACCCTGCAGGCAACGTGATGGCGAACGCGGCACCCTCCGTCACCGACCGGTCTGCCAATGCTTGCGCGACCACCGGGGCATCGTTGACGCCTGTCACGGTGACGTGCAGCAGCCCACTGTCTGCTAGGGCCGTACTGCCATCATCGCGCACCGAATAGCCAAACGTATCGACGACGACTTGGCCCTGTGCCAGGGCACGCACACTTGCCGCATCTGCATTCACCGCGTAGACAGCGACACCCGTGGCCGACGTGATCAGGGTCCCCCAGTTGCCGTCCTGGGTCTGCGCAAGTGCAGACAGCACAGTGCTTCGATCGGGATCGCTGTCATTGGCCAGCAGATTGACAGACGCATCCAAAACACTGTTCGCAGATGTCGACAAGACATCATCAACTGCTACGGGAGCATCATTGATGCCCGTGATGTATACCTCGACGACAGCCTGCGCTGTCGCGCCGGCAGCGTCACTGACCGTATAGCCGAAGCTGTCCCGCGCAACCTCACCCTCACGGAGATAGTTGAAGCCATCGCCCGCGTCATAGGAGACGTTGCCACCGGCGAAGGACACCGCGACACCGGATGCAGACAAGGGATCAACCGCGGCAATGGCAAGCACATCTCCGGCATCGACATCTGAATCGTTGGCCAGCAACTGATCACCGGAAAGCACCACGGCGGCAGAGTCCTCGACGAGCGACACCGTCTCACCCGCTGCCACCGGCGCATCGTTGGCATTGGAAATCGTCAGTGCGAATACGGAGGAGGCAGCAGCACCGGTCGTATCCGTCGCCGTAACGCGGACGTAAATCGTTCCAACGTCCTCATTCGCCGGGATGCCGGTGAAAGTGCCGGTGGACGCATCAAAGGACAACCAGGCAGGCAGGGGCTGACCATCAGGGCGAGCAGCACTCAACGTGAGTACGTCACCGGAATCGACATCGGCGAACACGCCCGCAGGAACCATGAAGGAGAAAACAGCATCTTCCTCCGCCGTCTGCGCAGACAGCGGGACAGCCACCACGGGGGCATCGTTCTCGCCGACGATGGTCACCGAAACGGTCGCGGTAGCGGTCTCACCACGCGCGTCCTTCACCACGTATGTCCAGGTGTCCACGACGGCCTCACCCTGTGCCAACCAGTCGAACCGGCCAGCGGCCTGGTAGGCAATCGCGTCGCCTTCGCGCACCAGCAGGATGCCGGCGGCAGACGCTGCGGAGATAGCCGATACCTCCAATGCATCGCCGGCATCCGGATCTACATCGTTTGTCAGGAGGGAGGCGGCGGATACCACCAGGCTGCCGGCGTCCTCGGCAAGGACGAAGGAATCATCACCTGCAATTGGCGGATGGTTCTCATCACGCTCCAACAGGGAGGCAAGATCAATCACCTCGTTACTGCAGCAGAACACCAGGGTCTCGATACGCCACGCAGCGTTGTGCCAATTCTCGATGGTGAACGTCTCGCCGGTCGACCGGATGGTGACGACGACGTAGTTCGTGCCGTCCCCACCATCTTCCAGCACCACGTCGACATCAGCGGAGGTCAGCCCGGAACCGATGACAAGGCGATCCTGACCTGCCTCGTCGAAAGCGGTGACATCACCCTCACCAACTCCGAACAGGTAGCTGTCGTCGCCGGCACCCCCGTCGAGCAGGTCGCCCCCACCGCGACCGACCAGCGTGTCGTCGCCGTCCCCGCCGTAAAGCCGGTTGTAACCAGCATGGCCAACAAGAACGTTGTCGCCTCCATTGCCGCTGCCCACCACGGCATCGCCGCGCAGGATGAGTTGCTCGATGTTTTCCGCCAGTACATGGTCGACACTGGCGATGACCGTATCCTGACCGGCAGCGACGTCTTCGGACGTGAAATCCGCCTCGTGATCAACGATGTAGGTATCGTCGCCCAAGCCGCCTGCCATCCAGTCGACGCCCGCGCCGCCATCCAGCAGGTTGCGGGCGTCGTTCCCGACGAGGAAATCATCCCGGTCATCGCTGAAAGCCGCCACGGCACCTTCCTGCAGCACAAGCGTCTCGACGCCATACGGAAGCTGCATGGAGACTGCTGCGTAGACCGTGTCCCAACCATGATCCTCGTACTCGATGACCGTGTCGGTCACCCAGGTACCTGACAAGGTGTAGCCGCCCAGCGCATCGTAGGTCGACAGGTTGCAGCAACTGAGATCGACATCCGACCAGGTGAGCGTGAAGTCGCCATAGCCGTCAACGTAATAGGTGTCATCGCCCATGCCACCTTCAAGGTGATCCAGGCCGGCGCCACCATCCAGCACGTCGTTGCCTGCCCGCGCATAGCCCCACCAAGCGTCGCCCTCACCGTCGCCGAGCAACCTGTCCAGCCCGTCGCCACCGAGCAGGACGTCGTTCCCGGAACCGCCATCAACCACGTCATCGCCAGCACCACCCTCCAGCCGGTCATCGTTCGGGACCGGCAGTATCTCCAGCTCGACCAGCGGAACCTGCTCCTCCAGGGCATCACGCGGCGGCACGCTCTCCCCGTTGCCCCAGGTGCCCACCCAGTCCCAACTGCCCACAGCATTGCCGCTTGCGTCGTTGCCACCGTAAAGGTAGTCGTTGCCGTCACCGCCCAGCAGGATGTCGTTCCCCGAGCCACCGTCCAGGTGGTCATTGCCCTCGCCGCCATCCAGATAGTCATCGTTGTCCAGATAGCGCTCGCGCCAGTAGTGGCCCGGCGTCAGCTCGATCCACTCCCACCTCGGCGGCAGCATCGCCACCATGTCGAGCAGGATGTCGCTCTCGTAGATCAGGCCGTCGCTGCCACCGAAAAGCTGGTCATCGCCGGCACCGCCGAGGAGGCGGTCATTACCGGCACCGCCGTCCACGTAGTCGTCGCCGTCTTCGCCACTGAGGCTGTTGGCACCTGAACTTCCATAAAGGACGTTATCCAGGCCATTGCCCATCGCATCGATGTCAGTCAGCGTGACCCTGAATCCCTGGCCATCGACCCCGTCAAAGAGGTCGCGGAGCACGACGCTCTCCAAATGCTCCGACAACAGCACGGAGACGCTGGCGTAGATGGTGTCATCACCCTCGCCGGCGAGCTCCACCACCTCGTCAAGTGCGTTGTCAACGCGGTAAACGTCATCGCCTGTCCCCCCGATCAGTTGATCGATGCCGGCGCCACCGTCGAGCTCATCGTTGCCGTCGCCGCCTGCCAGCAAGTCATTGCCCGACTCACCGAAGAGATCATCATTGCCCCCGCCACCCAGCAGCGTATCGTTGCCGGCACCACCGTTGATGAGGTCGTTACCCTCGCGGCCGTCGAGCAGGTTGTCCGCCGCATTGCCCTCGACGATGTTGGCGAGGCTGTTGCCGTTGCCGCTGATGGCGTCTGTCCCCGTCAGGTACAGCTCCTCGACCCAGGAGCCGAGGGTGAAATCGACGCCCGCGTACACGGAATCGTGACCGGATGCAGAAGTCTCCTCGACGACATCGCCCGCATCATCCACGTAGTAGATGTCGGCACCTGCACCGCCACGCATGACATCTGCACCCGTGCCGCCATCGAGCACATCGTAGCCTGCGCCACCCTCGAGGATGTCATTGCCGCCCGCACCGTGGAGCTGGTCATTCCCCCCCAACCCCCGCAGCCTGTTGTCGGCGTCATTGCCCGCCACCAGGTTGTCCAGCGCATTGCCGGTTCCGTTCGCCGCCGCGGTGCCGGTCAGGACGAGATCTTCCAGGTTGTCCCCCAGGGTCCAGGACACAGAGCTGCGAACGGTGTCCTGCCCCTGACCGACCTGCTCAAGGACGCTGTCGGCGGCGCTGTCGACCACGTAGGTATCGTCACCAAAGCCGCCACGCAGCACATCGTTGCCCAGCCCGCCATCGAGCCAGTTGTCACGGCTGTTACCAACCACGTGGTTGTCCAGCGCGTTGCCGATGCCGGTGACAGCGAGGTCTTCCGGCATTACCGCACCGGCATACATCCATGCCAGGGGATGATCCTGCCAGTCCCCATCCAGCAGGACGAGCGCCTCAACGTGGTCAGGCAGTGCGAAGCTGGCCATGGACATCACCGTGTCGTAGCCGTCACCGGCCAGCTCTACGATCACATCACCACCAGCATCCGTGTAACGCACATGCCCGCCGGTGAAGAACATGTCGAGTGCCATGCCGCCGTGAACGACGTAGGTATCGTCGCCCGCCTCCCCTGCCATGGTATCGGCCCCACCGAAACCGACGAGCAGATCGGCGCCACTGCCACCCTGCAACGTGTCGTGATGCAGGTCGCCGAGGAGGACGTCGTCACCGTCGCCGCCGCTCAGCGTATCGCCCTCCCGCGCACCGAAAGACAAGCGCCATCCGTCCAGCTGTCCGTGATAGAGCGCAGCACCGAATTCTTCCAGCAACCGCTCCTCGGTCGCGCCCAGCGGCGACACCCAGTTCAGGTTGCCCGGGCCATCGACGACACCGTTCAGCAGGTTGGCAACGAGAAGGTCGTTGCCGCCCGCCCCTGCAAGGACGTTGGCGTTGAACTGGCCCGACAGTTCCGCATCACCCGTGCCGGTGAAAACAACCCGCTCGATGCTGTAGTCAGCTGCGAAGTCGACCGTGGTGAGCACGGTGTCATCGCCACCGTCGGACAGGGCCTCCCGGCGGAACGAGCCGCCGAAGTCACGGACGATATCGGCGCTGCTGTCCACCACGTAGGTGTCGTCACCAAAGCCGCCTTCCATCCGGTCGTCGCCAAATCCGCCATCGAGGAAATCAGCGCCCCTGCCGCCGTGGAGGCGATCATTGCCCGCACCACCATGCAGTGCATCATCGCCGTCTTCCCCGTACAGGGTGTCATTACCCTCCATGCCGTACAGTGTGTTGGCAACGGCGTTGCCACGGATGCTGTTGTCCAGCGAGTTCCCGACACCTGTTTCGGCCTCTCCCCTCAGGCGAAGCTCTTCCTGGTGATCTCCCAGGGTGAAATCAACCGAGCTGAGCACGCTGTCGTAGCCCGCGTCCGCGCCTTCGACGACCTCGTCGCCTGCGCTGTCAACCAGGTAGGTGTCGTTGCCATCGCCGCCCGCGAGCACGTCGTCACCGGCGCCACCGTCAAGGCGATCCTGCCCGGCGCCACCCAGCAAGGTGTCGTTGCCTTCTTCGCCATACAGCAGGTCACTGCCGTCACCGCCCTCGAGCAGATCGTTGCCTGTGCCGCCGACCAACTCGTCAAGGCCGGCGCCGCCCACGACATGGTCGTCGCCACTGCCGCCCAGCAACCGGTCGGCGCCGTCACCGCCGTCCACGTAGTCGTCGCCACCGCCGCCGGACAGGACGTCGTTACCCTCTTCCCCGTACAGGTAGTCGTCCGCCGTGCCCGATGACAACTGGTCATCGCCACCACGGCCATAAACGACGGCAGGACGGGATCCCTGGTACATCCAGCCGTCGGTGCCCGCCGTGCCCACGAAGGTCAACCCCTCGACGGGGACGTCGATCGCCAGCGCGTTCAGCGCGCCCCGTGACAGCACATCGCCGTCATCAAAGGCCACCTCCTCCAGCCCGCCTGCGGCGGCCATGCCCGCGATCGTGACGGACCCGCCCGCCCACGCGAGCCTGAGGTCGTTGCCGTAGCGCTGCACGACGAGGTCAGCTGCCGCGACACCCAGCCGCAGACGGTCGTTCCCGGCCACATCCTCGATGACATCGTCGCCCTCGTTGGCGATGATGACGTAGGTGTCGTCGCCGACACCACCCTCAAGCAGATCGTCACCGGCACCGCCCGCCAACTGGTCATCACCCGAGCCGCCGACCAACGCATCATTGCCGGCGCCGCCGGACAGCCAGTCATCGCCGGCACCACCGAGGATGCGATCGTCGCCGTCACCGCCATCGACCAGGTCGTTGCCACTGCCAGCACTGACCTGGTCATTGCCACCGAGCGCGAGGATCATGTCAGACGCCTCGCTGCCCACGATGCGATCGCTGACGCTGGTACCGCCCACCAGGCCACTGCCTTCGATGTCGAATCCCTTCTCGGCAATCAAGGTCGCCAGGCTGTGCACGGAGACGATACTGCCGTCCGCTGCCTGGAAGGCAACCCGCTCGATGGAGGCGGACGCGAGCGCGTCCAGGGGGTCGAAGCCCTCGAGATGGACCTGCACATCGGAGTCGGCGAAACCAATGGCAAGCGAACCCAGCGAGAACCGGATGTCCGCCGGATCGAGCCCGGGGCCGAACACCAGCGTGTCGAAGCCGCCTGCATCCCGCAGACGATCCTCGCCGTGGTCGCGGGCGACGAAGTAGGTGTCATCACCCGTGCCGCCATCAAGCAGGTCATCGCCGGTGCCGCCGGCAAGCTGGTCGTCGCCCTGGCCACCCACCAGCTCATCGTTCCCGCTGCCGCCGTCAAGGTAATCGTTGTCGGCACCACCATCCAGCTGGTCGTCGCCGCCGAGGCCAAGCAGCGTATCGTTACCCTCGCCACCATCCAGCTCGTCGTTCCCGTGCAGGGACTCGTCCAGATCGTCGGCGTCACCCCCCATCGTGTCGTCGCCGTCGCCACCGACCAGCCTGTCCTTGCCGGCCATGCCCAGCAGGTAGTCATTCCCCTCACCGCCGTCCAGGTAGTCATCGCCGGCGTTGTCGGGGTCATCGCCAAAGATCTGGTCGTTGCCGGCACCGCCGAGCAGCTCGTCATCGCCGCCGCCGCCGTACACGCGGTCATCGCCGTCGCCGCCGTCAACCAGGTCCTTCCCGTGGTACTGACTGGCGAGCACGCCAACGTCATTGTCACCGGCCAGCAAATCGTTTCCGGCGCCGCCAAGAACACGGTCATTGCCGGCATCGCCAGCGATGCTGTCGTCGCCCTCGTCGCCCCGGATCAGGTCGCTTCCTCCCTGGCCACGCAGGATGTCGTTGCCGGCGCCGCCCTCCATCTCGTCGTCGTCACCTTCCGTGGCACTGACGCTGTCATCATCCCCCCGCTGGTCGCCGATGATCTGGTCGTCGTCCTCGCCGCCAGCCAGGATGTCGCGGCCCTGGCCTCCCACCAGCTTGTCCATGCCGCTGCCGCCGAGCAGCGTGTCGTTGCCCTTGCCGCCCTGCAGTTCGTCGTCGTCGGCGCCACCGTCGAGGTAGTCGTTGCCGACGTGGCCGTGGAGCTGGTCCTTGCCGGCCCCGCCGTAGAGGGTGTCATCGCCCTCGCGGTTATCGTCGGAGTCATCGGAATCCGGGAAATCGGCGTACAGGCGATCGTCGCCCTCGCCGCCAACAAGCAGGTCGCTGCCCACCCCGCCGACCAGGACGTCGTCTCCCGCCTCGCCGTCGAGGTAGTCATCTGCGCCCAGCGTGGAATGGGCAAGCCGCGTCCCGTCACCGTAGAGAACATCGTTGTCGCTGCCACCGAACAGGCCATCCGCGCCACCACCGCCCACCAGGTAGTCGTGGCCCGCGCCACCGGCCAGGTAGTCGCTGCCGGCCTCTTCCTCGTCACGGCGGTACAGGTAGGCGGTGTAGCCCATCAGCTGGTCGGTGAAGGTGAGCCAGTTGTAGCCCCCGAACAGCATGTCGTTGCCATCGCCGCCCACCAGCAGGTCGCCGCCCGCCGATCCCGCCAGCATGTCATCGCCGGTGCCGCCATGCAGGAGGTCATCGCCCGTCCCGCCATAGAGCGCGTCGCTGCCCCAACCGCCATACAGCCGGTCACTGCCCTCCGGGGAGCCATCATTTGCCACGTAGATGCCCCATCCGTTGGCCATCACGCTGACCGTGGTCGCCGACAGGTAGGTCACCTCCTCGCCTGCAACCGTCGCCGCGAAAGGCCTGAACTCCATCTCGGCATTGAAGCCGGCGACACTGTTCGCGTAGTAGAAGGGAAACACTGAAACGCCACTGACCAGCACGTCGTCGCCCGCGTCACCCAGCAGCAAGTCGGCGCCCCAGCCACCGGCGAGCAGGTCCGCCAGGCCACTGCCGATCAGCGTATCGCTGCCACCCAGCCCCGACAGGGTGTCTTCCGCGACCACCGGGCCTTCCGGCAGGACGCCATCGCCATCGCCATCGCCCGCTGCCAGGTTGGCAGCCAAGGCATCGTCCACCTCCTGGTGGGCCGCGCCGTACAGTGCGTCGTCTCCACGACCGCCGGTCAGGTTGTCGGCACTGTCGCCGCCGATGATGGTGTCGTGGCCACCACCGCCGAGCACGTTGGCGCCACCGGCGCCGGCATCGACGTAGTGGTCCTGCTCCTCGTCGACGAGGTTGATCGAATCGAAGTCATCGCCACCGACGATGGTCACCGTGGAGGTCGACTCGCTCTCGATCACCGACTCGAGGTTCATGGTGATGTTGTGGGTTACGGGGTCGTCGCCCTCAGCGCCCGGCAAGGTCACCGACAGCTGCACGGCGCTGTTCGCATCGATGTCACCCGCCACGCGCACCGACAGGACGGCCTGCGTCTGCCCCGCTGGCAGCACGACCTCGAACGGCGTGCCGCCCAGTGCAACGTACTGATCCCCGGACAGCAACTCGATGAGTCCCGCCTGCGACATCGTCACCTGCAGCACTCGCGGGTAGTCGGCGACGCTGTTGACGGCGATTGTCAGAACAGCGCTCGAACCTTCCTTGAGGTTGGCCGAAGTGGTCTGGGAAATGAAATCAACCCCGTAGTGCGGGTTGATGGCCTGAAGGCCGGCAACGATGCTGACCGACGGACTCCGCGTGAAGCTCAGGCCCAACGAGCCTGATACCGGCCCGCCAAAGGCGGGGAATACCAACTCGTAGTCTTCGATGACGATGCGATTTCCGTCCCCGCCAAGCCCCGGGCCATATATCACCAGCTGCCCGATATGCCTGGCCTCATCCGCTTGATTGAATGAGAAATACAAATTGTTCTGGCGATCAACCCACAGGGGCTTGCCGCTCCGAGTGAGCACCGATTCACCGCCTGCAATCAAGACATCATTGATCAGCAGGCGACCCTGGCCATCAGCGTCGTGTATCACGTCGACGCCATCACCAGATCGGAAAACATAGGTATCGAGGCCAGAGCCACCGACCAGCACGTCGTCGCCAGCGCCACCCGCCAGTATGTCATTACCACCGCTCGTTACGATGAGATCATGCCCCTCGCCGGACTCGATCCTCTCGTCAGTTTCGCCGCCGCCGAGGAAGACATCACGCCCGGCAGTACCGGATGTGACCAGGCCCTGCGCCCCGAGCTGGACGAACCAGGTCGCATCTGGATCAGCTTGGGCAGCGCCCAGAACTGAGCGCCAGCCACTGATGCCGCGCAATGCCTCGGCAACATCCCGGTAGAGATAGTCGTTCAACCCAACCGGGTCCTCCCCTGGGCGAGTGTTAATGCGGGACGTATCCACGGAAACGCCGCCATTCACGGTTGTCAGCAAGGGGGTGATGCTGCCGTCGGGGCTGTTGGCGTAATACTCCGTCGCCAGAAGGACAAGACCGGAAATCTCGCTGGATTGCGAACCAACAGCAACAGCATCGGCAATGGCGACCATGTCGGCAGCGAAAGCGGTCAGCCAGTCATTGGCCGTGATAGACGTACTGCCGTCTACGGAAACAACCCCGAAATGATTCCGGATGATCTTCATCAGCACATCGGCTGCATCGGCCAAGTAGGCGTTCACACCAAAGTAATCAGCATCGGAGACCAGCGCTGCCATATCAGGAATCGATGCAACGGCCCGCCGGAGATCCTCTGACTCCATCAGCGCAAGATGCCAACCCATCGAGTGCTGGGTGACGAACTGCGTGACATCAAAGGAGAAGTCATCGCCGAGAATGCTGCTCCGGGCCCATTCCCCGGCATCTATCCACGAGTAGTTCCGGTCGCCCAGATACAGATCGCGAGGGTCAAGATCTCCAAGCGCGTCTCCAGCGATCTGGCTGACGGCCGGAACGCCCAGAAAGGCAAGCATTGGCGCGATGGCCGCGACGTTCTCGAGATCGTCGTTTGACGCGATGTATGCGGCGAGCACCACTGCCGCGGCAGACCCAACCGGGCCAGACCTGCCCAGCGCGGTAAGCATCATGCTCATGACATCGAACAGACTGTCGCCCGTGTGCATCGGCAGCGTTACAACTTCTCCGCCGATCGCAATCGTCTGCACGCGAGACTCACGGGCATCCAGCATTGCCCTGGCGGTATCCCCGCCTGCCGTCACGGCATCTACCCAGGCCCGCAGCGAATCACCATGGGTAAGCGCCTCCGGGAAGCCGGCCAACGCCCGGTTCAGTACAGCCTCGTTGAGCGTCATCTGCTGGAACGGCGCGGCCGCAAATCCCAAGGCGGGCCGATCAAACAGCACACCCATGAATTCTGCCATCCCGCCGCCCAGCGAGTGGCCGGTAAAGATGACGTTGTCCTTTGCCGCCTGCGGGATGTTAGAGGCCATGAGGTTTTGGAAGAACTCAACCGCATCGGCAAACTGCCGCTCGTCGCCAAACCTCAACGGATGGCCGGCGGCACCAACGAGGTTGGTTTGCCAGTCAATATCCAGCGGCTCGCCCTCGGCGAAACGCGTGCCGGTAAACGACACCACCAGCTCGTTCGTTGCATCGCACAGGAAGGCATAGGCCTGGAAGCCGGTTGCCGGATTCTCCCACTTCGCGACCTGCCGGTAGCCGGGCGGGATGCCGGAGCGGTTACGCTGATCGAAGTCGTAGGAGTAGAGCGCCAGGCGCGCCAGCTCAATGGTTTTCTGCGAGTACATAGTAGGTTTCCTTTCCTTCTCTCACTGACATCCCGTGCCATGGCCAGGCAGTATCCCCTTGTTAGGGGCGTAGTCATCGTCCTTGTACTTCCATGCCGTCTCCGGCACGTAGTCGCGCGTCCGGGTTGACCGGGGCTCACTGCTCTTCGAGGCAAGATTGAAGACAGTGTCCGGGGCCACCTCGGAGACATCGATGCGCTGCCAGCCGCCCTCTTCGTAGCGATGCACGACATAAAAGCTCTTGGGCTTGCCCCAGTCGCGCCAGGCCCAGCAGTACCGCAACGTCGACACGATGTAGATGCGGCCCTGCGGGTCTTCCTGGATGGACATCGGCGCAAGACCCCGCTGCACCCACTCGTAGCGCCTGCCCTTGTAGTCGAAGCGGATTTCAACCTTGGTCAGCGGCCCGTGCCCCTTCGACAGGTCGCCGGTGCCTCCCCAGACGTTCACGCGATCAACAATGATCAGGTCCCCGTTCATCAGGCGGACTTCTTCCTTCCAGATCTCGCCGCCGGGGCCTTGCTTGCCGCAGCCGGCCAAAGCCAGCGCCAGCAGGCACAGGGCGAGGGCGCGGGTCAGGGTGTCGTGTTTCATCGTGCGCTTCCTTGTCTAAGGGTCGGGTAGAGCCGTTGGGGCTGTCAGGCTGCCGTGCGCGGCGCGCTCAGGCGCCCGACTGGCTATCTGGTGCCACGGCAGGCGGCTGCGCCGGCGCGAGCTTGCCAGTGCGCCATTCGAAAACGATCCGGGCAACGAAGTAGGCGCCCACGTACCACACCACGAAGCTGGCACCCACGGCGAGCAGGGCGGTCAGTGACGTGAACACGCCGCCCAGCATCCATCCCGCCCAAGCCACGGCGGCGAACGCGTTCGCACCGAAGGCGGCCAGCAGGATGAGGGCCGTCGCCCAGATCAGCGTCACGATCACCAGCACCAGGCGCGCAAAGCGCCTTGCCTCGTCCGTCGTTGCAGCGCGGGCCTCGTGCTTTACGAAGGTGTCGGCTGCCAGCCAGATGCCAAGACCCATCCCGAGGATCGAGGAGTCCGGCAGGGAAAGGCCGGCCAGCTTGGCGAGCAGCGGACCGACAGCCAGTAGCAGGTACCAGAAGGTGAAGGTTGACGTTGCAGGGTTCATGGTGCGTCCTTGGCGTTGTTGGCATGAACACGGACTAGATGGCGCAACTCACCGCTCGCGCCCGGCGCTGGCCACCGTGCCACGCACCGGGTCGACGAGGTACTGCCAGGGCGAACGGGTGCCGACGTCTATCTCGGCGGTGACGGTCATGCCGGCTGCCAGCGGCTGGTGATCGATTTGACCGTCGCCGACGCGCGTGATCGACACCCGCGCCTTGTAGGTAGGCGGCGCCGGCGGTCCCTGCCCTTCCGCAGCCGCGCTGCTGGCGTCAGGGCTGATGTGCTCCACGGTGCCGCCGAGCATCCCGTACTTCTGGAATCGATAGGCGGCCACCTTGAGTTGCACGGGCAGGCCGGGGCGCAGTTCCCCGATGTCCTCGTTGCGGATGGCCACCTCGGCGACCAGCCGCTCGTCATCCGGCACCAGTGACAACAGCACGCTGCCGGGCGATACCACGGTGCCGGCGGTATGCGTGGCCAGGTCCTTGACGATGCCGGCCTGCGGGGCGCGCAACTCCAGCGCCGCGTTGCGGTGTTGCTGCTTGGCCAGCTGCTGTTCGATCTGGTGGACATCGGCCAGCAACGCCACGCGCTCGCGCTCCAGGTCGGCACGGTAGCGGGTGGTGGTGTTGGACAACTGCCGCTCCGCCTGGCGCTCTGCTGCCTCAAGGCCAGCCACGCGGGCACGCTGTGCTTCCAGCCCCTGCTCGGCCTCGATGGTGGCGCGCTTGCGGGCGTTGTACTCCAGCTCGCTCACGTAGCCCTTCGCACGCAGCCCTTCCATGGCCGCCAGCTCCGCCCGGTAGACGGGCACCAGCTTGTCCAGCTTGGCCAGTTCCTGGCGGGCCGCCGCCAGCTCGGCCGTTGCCCGCTCGCGCTGCTCGCGGGCACCCCCGGCGCTGTCCGACCAGGCAGCGCGGTTGGCGTCGAAGCGGGCGCGAGCCTCGCGATAGAGCGTCATGTCGTCGCCGGCCTGCGCCACGAACGCCGCGCCGCGCAGTTCGGCATCCATCCTGCGCAGCTCGAGGCGCTTGACGGCGAGGTTCTGCGTGAGCGCGCGGGTGTCGGCACTGTTGAGGGTGTCGTCCATGCGGATGAGCACCTGCCCGGCCTCGACATGGTCGCCCTCACGCACCAGGATCTCGCGCACCACGCCGGCCTCCGCCGGCTGCACGATCTTGACGTGACTCTCGGGTACCAGCCGGCCCTGGGCCACCACCACGATGTCCAGTCGTCCCAGCAGCGACCAGATGATCAGGATCGCGACCAACGCCATGACTATCCGGCTGATCGTCATGACGGCCTTGGGTGGCGGCTCCTGCGTGATGCGATCCAGCGCCGGCAGGAAGCGGTAATCAGCGGTCACGGAGTCACCCCCGTGGATCCCGGCTCGCGCGGCGTGCTGGCTCCGACCAGAGCCGGCGTGCCAATGCGGATGACGCCATCCACCTGCAGCGAACGGGGCAGCTGGTGGGTGATGAAGAGCATCGTGACCTTGCCACGCAACTGGTTGAGCGTGCGGCAGAAGTGTTCCGCGGTGTGGTCGTCGAGGTTGCTGACGGCCTCGTCGAGGATGAGGATCGGCGGACGCTTAAGCAGGGCACGCGCAATGGCCAGTCGTTGTCGCTGCCCGCCCGACAGGCCGACCCCGCGCTCGCCCAGTTCCGTCTGGTAGCCCTTGGGCAGGCGCTCGATGACGTCGTGCATCTCGGCCATGCGGCACGCGGCCACCACGTCCTCGAAACTGGCGTTCGGGTTGGCCATCATCAGGTTCTGCAGGATGGTGCCGGAAAACAGCGTGGTCTCCTGCGGCACCACCCCAAATGCGGTCCGCAACTCGTTGGCGGCGAGGTGGCGCACGTCGCGACCATCAATCAGGACGCTGCCCTCCACCGGCTGCAGGAAGCCCATCAGCAACCTGGCCAGGGTGCTCTTGCCCGAACCACTGGGGCCCGTCACTGCATAGGTGCTGCCGGGCGGGATACGCAGGCTGAACTGGCGATACAGGAACGGGCGGTCTTCCCCGTACCGGAATCCCAGCGCGACGAACTCGATCTCGCCCTTGGAGACCACCTCGCGCGAAGGCGTCAGCGTATAGGGCTCCTCCGGGGCGTTCATCAGGTCCCCCAGGCGCTCCACCGAGATCTTTGCCTGCTGGAACTGCTGCCAGAGTCCCACCAACCCCATCAGTGGCTGCGACAGCCGACTGGCGAACATCTGGAAGGCGACCAGCATACCGATGGTCATCGTGGTGCCGGTCATCACGATCCAGGCGCCCATGATCAGCACCAGCAGCGTCATGAACTGTTGCAGGCTGCTGGTGATGACGTTGTAGGTGTTGCCAAGTTGCCGCGTTGCCCGGGCCGCCTCGAGGTACTCACCAAGATAGTCCCGGTAACGGTCGCGCAACTGCGGTTCCAGTTGCAGGGCCTTGACCGTCTCCACGCCGGCCACGTATTCGGTGACAAACGCCTGGTTGCGGGCGCCCACCAGGAACTGCCTGTTGAGCAGCTTCTGGAACATCGGCGCGATGACCAGGCTGACGACCACCACGGTGGCAAGAACCGCCAGCACCATGAGCGTGAGTGCCGTGCTGTACCAGAACATCATGGCCACGAAGATGACCAGGAAGGGCAGGTCCAGCAGCAGGGTGACGATACTGCCGGCGAGGAACTCACGGATGCTCTCGATGGCCTGCAGACGCGCCGCGATAACGCCCGTGGCGCGATGCTCGAAGTATCGGGCGGGCAGCCGGAACAGGTGTTCGAACACACTGGTTCCCAGCACCGCGTCAACGCGGTTACCCACCAGCAGCAGCAGGTGCTGGCGCATCCAGGTCAACAGCGCGCCGAACAACATGAAGACGAACAGCGCCACGCCGATGACCACCAGTGTCGATACCGTCTGGTGGACGATGACCTTGTCGATGATGACCTGCGTGAACAGCGGCGTCGCCAGGCCGATCAGTTGCAGTACGAGCGAGGCAAGCAATACCTCACGCCACATCGCCTTGTGGCGCAGCAAGACCGGCACGAACCACCGGAAGCCGAAACGTTGCTCGCTGGCGGCGGCAGCGTCGGGGTCACTGAGGGCTTCCTCTTGCCGCCGGAACTGCACGATCCGGCCGGCGTAGAGGGCCGCGAATTCGTCGAAGCTCGCCTGTACCGGCTCGTTGCTGCCGGCGACAAAGTAAAGAACCCGGTCGCCCTCGATACGCAGCACCAGCAGCGGGCAGAACGTGGCTGCCCCGCCGTTCTGCGGTGCGGGCTGGCCCAGGGCCAGGAAGGGCGTGGGCAGTCGACCCAGGCGCCCGGTGCGGCACGCGCGGGTGCTCGCCTCGAAACCCAGACGCTGCAGCGCCCCCAGCAGCGCAGGCAGCGTATGCGGCGGAGGGAACTCCCGGGTCAGCAAATCCTCACTGAAAGGAACCCTGTGCAATTGGCACAGGCTGCCCACCGTCCAGGCGAAGTCCGCCTCCGATAACGCCATCATGGCGATGTCTCCCCGCTGTCCTTGCCAGACAGTGCCCGATACGAAAGTGGGGGCAGCGCCCCAAAGGGGCTGACTATAAGGTCGTACCCCGGCCCGTTGCCAAGATTATGGCCGCTTGCCCGACCAGTGCGCCGGGGCCTGCCCGGGCGGCCGGCCGGGGCAGCGCAACAAAAAGGCCCGGCACGTCATCACGCGCCGAGCCCTCTGGAACCGCAACCCCGAAAGTTTAACAAAAATCCTTATAAATCAGTATCCTACATCCCAAACGTTACATTCCAGCCCGAGGTAAACCCTAGCAACCATTGCACATTGTGTGCATCGGTCGCACTGAGCGGCCCTGTGATCAGGGCAATAACATCCTTATTCTTGGTGAACACCTTGGGATTTTTGAAATCATTCCAGGCGGCCTGCATCACCTCTCCAAACAAGGGACTGCCATGCGTGATGGCAATGGAATGCTTGACCTGCCCGAGAAGCTTCCGCTGTTCCTTGCTGTTCACGTTTTCCACGACAACAACGAGGTCGTCTGTATCAAGGCCGTCAATCTTGCTCTGAAGTTTTATTTCTACAATAGGCCAGCAGGGAAGGCAGGGCGCGTTCCCTCCGGTAAGCATCAGCGCGACAAATGACGCCTGGACATGCGCTTCAAAATGAGCGCCGCCACCGCCGGTGGAGAATGGATTGCTAATTTTTTTCTTCTTTGACATCTACGCCACGCCCGGATTCATATGCCTAACGTTTGAGCTCAGGCCGCGGTGCGACCAAACTTCCTTAGACACCCGTTGGCCCGCAAACGCGTAACAACTTTCTAACTCTACCGGGGACAAGTTCCCGGCGGAACCATGCCGGCGCGCCGGGTTGTAGAACATCTCGATGTAGTCGAAGACGTCCGAGGTCGCCGCTGCCCGGGTCGGGTAGATCCGGCGCTTGATCCGCTCTTCCCTCAACGCGCTGAAGAAACTCTCTGCCACGGCGTTGTCGTGACAGTTTCCCCGGCGGCTCATTCTCGGCACCATCCGGTGCATCTTCAGGAACACCTAGCCAGTCGCTTCTGGTGAACTGGCAGCCGTGGTCCGAGTGCACCATCACGCCCGGTGCCGGCTTGCGACGCCAAACCGCGGCGAGCAAGGCCTGTAGTACCACGTCGCTGGTCATCGTCGGCTGAATCGACCAAGCGCCGCTCAGAAAAGCGATCGCCCAAACTCTGGGAGGTGACTGCCACCAGCACCCGGGGACACGGCGCTCTACTTGCCGGGAGGCAGAGTTTCATCTGGAGTGAATCTGCCGTCGAGAAAAGTCCCTTCTAGCCGGCTGCCGTCTCGATACAACGCAACGACCCTTCCAGAACCAGCCTGACTTGCTTGGTAGACGACATCAGAACCCGCGCGGATCTTCGCTGACAGTTCACCACTTCCCCGCCCCGCATCCACGGTGGCCAACAATTCTTGAATGTGAAGGCACCTCAACACACTTTGGTCGTTCTGCTGCGTCGACATCTGGAAATCCAGCCTCTTGGTGCCAAGAAACTTGCATTGGCATTAGCCGGCAGTTTACCCGCCCTCAAACCCGAAGCCGAATCTCAATGGGCCGCCAGAAGGCCTGATATCGCCGCACTCCACCATCCTTTCGGCAGGGATGTTCGCCCGCAGTAGCGCCCGGCGGGGTACATCCCTTCCAAAGGTTTCCCGCCACATCCTGGGCTACAAACGCTGCCCTACCCCTGTTGACCGCGCGCGCAAACACCGGCCGGGAGTGACATTTCGCAGCTCAACCAGCAGCGGGCTTTCGGGCGGGAGCGATCTTACGCAGACCCCGCCTAGCCAGGCGTCACGGTGAGGGGATTACCCATGGCCCCAGGAACACACGCCTGCGGCCAGGGGCAGGAAGGTCACGCCTATCCATCTGAAGCTAAAGACATTTCCATTCGCTTTGGCCGTGCGCTGTCATAGGACCCGCAGACTGACTCGACGCCCCATGCGCCGCAGGGCAGACAGCCTGCGAAATATCGCTCCCGCCTCGGCGGCTGATTCGAGCGCTCCCACGAAATATCGCTCCCGCCCGGTCCTGGGCCTCAGAGACAGCCGCTCCTATACCAATGCCGGCCCCTGGTCCTCGGGGACCGCGAACGGGCATCGATCGTCCGCCCACCCTTGCCTGGCCTCCCGGCTCGAAGCGAGCCGCCCCTACCCCGTTATTACTGGTGCCGAGGTGTCTTATTTCAGTAAGGGGTAGACCGCCCCTTGTTCCGCTCCCTATCTGACTGTCCGGGAGGACACATGGCACAGGTAATCGATGTACTGCACTCAGCCGATCTGCATGAGGAATCTCGCCGAGCCGCGTGGCGGCTCTGGAAGCTGGCCGAAGGCAACAGCGGTGGTGGCAAGGTGGCGGCCGACGTGTTGCTCGGCTCCTACAACGGCCTCAACTTTCCCTTTGTGTTGACGCCCACCGAAAATTGACCCACTTCCCGGGGTAATGCTCGCCCAAAACTGACCCACCCCCAAGGCTACCCT
>JADFDG010000013.1 GCA_018262975.1 Gammaproteobacteria bacterium | reverse complement strand
CATTAACGCCGACCTGCTCAGCAAGGCCAAGGAACTGGATATCAACCTGTCCGCGACCCTGGAGCATGCCCTTGTCGAGGCCCTCCGGAAAAGGCAGCGGGATCAATGGGTTGCCGAGAACCAAGCCGCCATTGAGGCTTATAACGAGCACGTGGAAAAGCAGGGGGTATTTAGCGACGGCCTGAGGAGCTTCTGATGCCTCAGTTCACGGTTCACCGAAACCCCAACCCGGACACCAAGGCGACCTACCCTCTGCTACTCGATGTTCAGAGCGACCTTATCGCTGACCTGAGCACCCGAGTTGTCGTTCCCCTGTGCCCCGCCTCAGCGATGAAGGGCAAACTGATCAAGACGCTCATGCCGGTATTCGAGATCGATGGGAAGCAGTACGCCATGCTCACGCCCCAACTCGCGGGCGTTTCGAAAAAGCAGGTCGGTTCGAAGGTAGCCGACCTCGCTCAACAACGCGACGAGATCATTGCGGCGCTGGACCTGCTGATCACTGGGATCTGAGCGCCACGCGGCTAACGTTAATTCGACCCCAAAAATGGGGTAATCACTTACACCAGAAATGGTGGAGTTATTGACGACAGGGGTGCAACCCCTTGATCAGACTGACGGGATTCGGCGAGGGCCGGGATTCGGGGTCGGATTGGGGAGGTGTTATCCGTCATGGACAGTCCTGGGCTGCTTTCCGTTGCGCGCGAGCGTATTCGGGTCAAACACTACAGCATCCGGACCGAGGAATCCTACCTCCTGTGGATGAAGCGCTTCCTGCGTTTCCACGGTATGCGTCATCCCCGTGAATTGGGGCCTGAGCACGTCGAGTCCTTCCTGACCCATCTGGCGGTCGAGTGCAACGTATCGGCGTCCACCCAGAACCAGGCGCTGGCGGCGCTGCTGTTTCTCTACAAGGAGGCTGCCGGGCTGGACTTGCCCTGGTTGCAGGACATCGTGCGTGCGCGGCGGCCGCGTCGGTTGCCGGTGGTACTCACCGAAATGGAGGTGCAGCGCCTGCTGGCCCAACTGGATGGCACGATGTGGCTGATGGCCAGCCTTCTCTACGGCGGCGGCATGCGACTGATGGAGTGCGTGCGACTGCGCGTGAAGGACATCGATTTCGAGAAGCAGACGCTGGTGATCCGTGAGGGCAAGGGCAACAAGGATCGCGTGACGGTGTTGCCTTCTTCACTGGTGACCCCTCTGGAGCGGCAGGTGGCGCGCGTGCGCGCGCTGCATGAAGGGGATCTGGCCGCGGGTCATGGTGAGGTGTTCATGCCGGAGGCGCTGGCACGCAAGTATCCGTCGGGCGCACGGGAGCTAGTCTGGCAGTACGTATTTCCGGCCCGGCAGCTCTCCAGCGACCCGCGCAGCGGTGCTATCCGGCGGCATCACGTCGACGAGAAGCGGGTGCAGCGGGCGATCAAGGATGCCGTGCGTGCCGCCGATATCAACAAGCCGGCGACACCACATACGTTGCGGCACTCGTTCGCGACCCATCTCCTGGAGCGGGGCTACGACATCCGCACCATCCAGGAGCTGCTGGGCCACGAGGATGTGTCCACCACCATGATCTACACGCACGTGCTCAACCGGGGTGGCAATGCGGTGCTCAGTCCGCTGGACCGGCTGGCGCTGCCGTCACGGGCGGGTATCGGTGGAGGCGACGACGAACCCCGCCCTACATCCCCCGCCCCTGTCCGACCTCGTCCACCAGTATCCGCTTCCGCACCACCACACCGGCGACGATGAGGGCGATGCCGGCCAGTACGCTGAGCCAGCAGCCGGTGCGCACGCCGGTGCTGAGCACGGCCATGGTGGGGTCGGCGGGATTGACCCAGGCAGTCACCGGGTCGCCGGGCTTCTTCTCGCCGGTTTCCTCGAACAGGTCGTTCCAGTCGGCGCCGCAGCAGGCGATTTCGCTGCCCTCGTAGGCCTGGCCGCCCAGCTCCCAGCGGTAGCTCCCCCAACGCTTGGTGCTCCACCAGCGGCGCTTCTGGCCGCCCACGCGGGTGATCTCGGCTTGCACGGGGGTCCAGCCGGCGGAGTCTTCCGCGCGTTGCACGTCCTGCAGGGCGGACAGCATGAGCAGCGCGCCGCCGAGGATCGGCGCGATCCAGAACAGGCGGAAGATCACGGGCATGTCACCGGGGGCGCTCATCAGTGCAACTCCGCTGTGTTCGCCGTGGCGTGCCCGCTTAATGGAAGCCGATGATGAGCTGAAGGGTGCCGGCGAACAGGCCTGTCACCGCGCCCAGCACCAGGAAGATCCACTCGTCTTCCTGGAAGGCCGGGCGCAGGAGGTCCTGGAATTCGGCGGAGCTCAGCGCCTTCATGCGTTCGGACAGGATGCGCTGCAGCACCTTGCCGCGCTCCTTGTTGAACGCCGGCTCGGAGAGCGGCTCCATGGACATGTGCGCGGCCTTTTCGGCGATGGTGTTGCGCAGCTGGGCGTAGCCGGCCGGGCCCATGGTCATCTGCGCGGCAGTGCGTACCGGAACGGAGTCCACCAGCGGGCTCATCGCCTTCTTGATGAGTACGTGGGTGCGGTGGGCACGGTCGCCGGTGAGGATTTCCTTCATGATGTTGCCCACCGTGAGCATCTCGGTGGTGGTGAGCATGGCGTAGTGGTCGGCCACTTCCGCCTGGCGCTTGAGGAACACGCCCTGGATTTTCCACGGGCCGATCTTCACCGGGTTCAGCGGGCGGAACACCATGTTCAGCGCGATCCAGTTGGTGGCCAGGCCCAGCACCGCGGCGTACAGCGGCAGGCCCATTTCCCACGGTACGAAGTACCACATCACCATCTGCACCAGGCCGAAACCCAAGCCAATCCAGAAGCTGACGTTGATGACGAAGTTGATTTCGTTCTGCCCCACTTCCTTGAACATGCGCACCATCAGCGCCTTGTCCTGGTCGAGCAGCTTGACCACCAGCGACTTGATGTCGACAAGGTCGTTCACGTTGGCATGCATCTGGTGCATGACTTCGTCCATCACCTCGGGGATCTGCTTGCGCACGCGCGAGTAGACGCGCTGCTTGACGATGCTGGGCAGGTTCTCCCACAGCACCGGGTTGCGCTCGGCCATGATCTCGTCGGTGAATTCCTCCACGCGGTCGCTCACGGCCTTGGCCATGTGCGCGGCGATCTTCTCCGGTTCCATCTCGGTGAAGAACTCGTCGAGCGAGCCGAGCTTGGCCAGCGACTTGTCGACGACGATGCCGGCCATCTTCCTGGCCTTGCGCGGGATGATGCCCTGCCAGCCCAGGAAGGGCGGCTTGCCCCAGAATTCCAGCGGCCAGAACACCATCTGCATGGCCATCCACACGTGGATCCAGGTGACGATGGCCGCGGTGAACGGGATGGTGACGAAACCCCAGAAGTCGGGGCGGGCGTAGAGTTCGGCCCAGAACTGCGCAAGATCCATGGGGGTTACTGCTTCTTCTTCTGTCGGTGCCGGCCAACGCCGGCGCAAGCTGCAACCTTATACAACTCCCATCCCCGTAGCGAGGGGGCCATGCCCCCGACGCTCTCGCCCCGCTCTTCGTAGAGAGGGGGCCATGCCCCCGATTTACGGGTTACGCAGGGCGACCAGGTTCCGCCCCGGCAGCAACCCCTCCAGCTCGTCGTCGCGCAGGTTGCGCCACTGGCCCTGCTGCAGGTTGCCCAGGCGGATGTTCATGATCCGCACCCGGGTCAGGCGCTGCACCTGGTAGCCGAAGTGCTCGCACATGCGGCGGATCTGCCGGTTGAGGCCCTGGGTGAGCACGATGCGGAAGGTGTGGCGGTCGATCTTCTGCACGCGGCAGCGGCGGGTCACCTGGCCGAGGATCGGTACCCCGCCGGCCATGCCCTCGATGAACTCGGGGGTCAGCGGCTTGTCCACGCTCACCACGTATTCCTTCTCGTGGTGGTTGGCCGCGCGCAGGATGTCGTTGACGATGTCGCCGTTGTTGGTGAGCAGGATCAGCCCGTCGGAATCCTTGTCCAGGCGCCCCACCGGGAAGATGCGCTCTTCGTGGCCGAGATAATCGATGATGTTGGTCGGGTCACGCTGGTCGGTGGTGCAGGTCACCCCCACCGGCTTGTTCAGGGCGATGTAGACATGCTTCTTCTTCGCCCCGACCGGCTGGCCGTTGACGCGCACGTCATCACCCTCGTTGACCTGGGTGCCCAGCTCCGCCGGCCGGCCATTGACGGACACCTGCCCGGCCGCGATCAGCGCATCCGCCTCCCGCCGCGAGCACAGCCCCGATTCCGAAATGAACTTGTTGAGCCTCATGGGCCGCGATTATACCCGCCGCCACCCCGGGCTTCCCGCTCTTGCCAACCCCCCCACCGGGATCCGCCGCCCTGCCAGGCGGGCGGGAGTTGGCAAAGGTGGCGTTAGCGCAGGCGGGGTGCGCTGAGCGCGTGGAGATGTACTACCGGCCGTGGACGCACCACGCCGCAGCGATCAGCCACCGGCGCCAACTCCCGCCCGCCGCGGCACGCCGGCGTCACCCGCGCACAATCTTTTCCTCGACCTCATCCAGCGGCGTATGCCGCACATCCTTCCCCTTCACCAGGTAGATCACCTGCTCGGACACGTTGCGCGCGTGGTCACCGATCCGCTCCAGCGCGCGCAGCGACCACATCACCGACAGCACCCGCGAGATCGAGCGCGGGTCTTCCATCATGAACGTCACCAGCGCGCGCATGGCGCTCTTGTACTCGCCGTCCACTTCCTTGTCCGAGCGCGCCACCTGCACGGCCTTCCCGGCGTCGAAACGCGCGAAGGCGTCGAGGGTGTCGTGCACCATGCGGCGCACCAGCGTGCCGATGTGGCGCGCCTCGACGTAACCGCTAGGGCTGGCGCCTTCCTCGGCCAGGTTGATGGCCATCTTGGCGATCTTTGCCGACTCGTCGCCGATGCGCTCGAGGTCGGCGGTGCTCTTGCTCACCGCGAGGATCAGGCGCAGGTCGGACGCCGCCGGCTGGCGCTTGGCGAGGATGCGCTGGCACTCGTCGTCAATCAGCACTTCCAGGGCATTGATCTTCGGCTCCATGCGCAGCACTTCGGCGGCCAGCCCCGAGTCGCCATCTACCAGCGCGCTGATGGCGTCGGCCAGCTGTTTCTCCACCAGACCGCCCATTTCCATCAGGTGGGTGCGCAGGGTTTCCAGCTCGGTATTGAACTGCTGCGAGATGTGGTGCGTGTAGTCTTCCTTTTTCATCTTCCTACCCCCAACCCATGTAGCGAGGGGGCCATGCCCCCGATTGTTCTTTCCATCGGGGGCATGGCCCCCTCCCTACAACGGTGTGTCAACCGTAACGGCCGGTGATGTAATCCTCGGTCTGCTTCTTCGCCGGGTTGGTGAAGATGCTGTCGGTGTCGCCGAATTCCACCAGTTCCCCCATGAACATGAACGCCGTGTAGTCGGACACGCGCGCGGCCTGCTGCATGTTGTGGGTGACGATGGCGATGGTGTACTTGTCCTTGAGCTCGTAGATGAGCTCCTCGATCTTCAGCGTGGAGATCGGGTCCAGTGCCGAGGCCGGTTCGTCCAGCAGCAGCACTTCCGGTTCCACCGCCACGGCGCGGGCGATCACCAGGCGCTGCTGCTGGCCGCCGGACAGGCCCAGCGCGGACTCGTGCAGGCGGTCCTTCACTTCGTCCCACAGGGCGGCGCGGCGCAGGGATTTCTCCACCACTTCGTCAAGCACGCGCTTCTTGTTCACGCCCTGCAGGCGCAGGCCGTAGGCCACGTTCTCGTAGATGGACTTGGGGAACGGGTTCGGTTTCTGGAACACCATGCCCACGCGGCGGCGCAGGTCGGTGATGTCCACGCTGCGCTCGAAGATGTTGGTGCCGTCCAGCACGATCTCGCCCTTGATGCTGCAGCCGTCCACCAGGTCGTTCATGCGGTTGAAGCAGCGCAGCAGCGTGGACTTGCCGCAGCCCGACGGGCCGATGAAGGCGGTCACGCGCTTGCGGGCGATCTGCATGTTCACGCCGTACAGCGCCTGCTTCTGGCCGTAGAACAGGTCGAGGTCGCGCACCTCGATGGCGATGTCCTCGTCTTCCAGGCGACGCTGGCCGGCGGTGCGGCCCAGGGCGCTGATGTCCATGGCGTGGGTCTTCGCGGTGTGGTCCGGCGATTGTGCATCAAGAGACATGTTGGCGGCACTCATGGGCTAGCGTTAGTTTTCCAGCTGCTTGTTCTTTTCGCGCAGGCGGTTGCGGATGACGATGGCGACGATGTTCAGCGCCGCCACCACCGCCACCAGCAGGAATGCCGTCGCGTAGACCAGCGGGCGGGCTGCCTCGACGTTGGGGCTCTGGAAGCCCACGTCGTAGATGTGGAAGCCCAGGTGCATGAACTTGCGGTCCAGGTGCAGGAACGGTGCGTTGGCGTCCAGCGGCAGGGTCGGCGCCAGTTTCACCACGCCCACCAGCATCAGCGGCGCCACTTCGCCGGCGGCGCGCGCGATGGCGAGGATCATGCCGGTCATGATCGCCGGGCTGACGATCGGCAGGATGATCCGCCACAGCGTTTCGGCCTTGGTGGCGCCCAGCGCCAGCGAGCCCTCGCGGATGGATTTCGGCACGCGCGACAGTCCTTCCTCGGTGGCCACGATCACCACCGGCACGGTGAGCAGCGCCAGCGTCAGCGACGCCCACATCAGGCCCGGGGTGCCGAACACCGGCGCCGGCGCCGCTTCCGGGTAGAACAGCGCGTCGAGGTTGCCGCCGAGGAAGTACACGAAGAAGCCCAGGCCGAACACGCCGTACACGATCGACGGCACGCCGGCGAGGTTGTTCACGGCGATGCGCACGGTGCGCGTCATCCAGCCCTGGCTGGCGTACTCGCGCAGGTAGATGGCGGCGATCACGCCGAACGGCGTGACGATCAGCGTCATCAGGAACACCATCATCACGGTGCCGAAGATGGCCGGGAAGATGCCGCCCTCGGTGTTCGACTCGCGCGGGTCGGCGCTGACGAACTCCCACAGTTTGTGACCGAAGTGGCCGATCTTTTCCGGCAGGCTGAGGGCGTTCGGGCGCTCGACGAACACGATCTTCGCCAGCGGGATTTCATGCTCGCTGCCAGTGGTGGTGCGCAGCGTGACCGCATCGCGCTTCATCTGGTCGTAGAGGTTGCCGAGCTCGGCGGTGAGCACTTCGTAGTCGGCCTGCAGGGCCTTGCGACGGGTCTCGATGTCGGCGAGCGCATCTGCCGGCACCGGCGCCGGCGCGTGCTCCAGCGCCAGCTTCTTCTCTTCGAGGCGCAGTTGTTCGATGCCGTAGTTGATGCGGCCGATGGCGCCTTTCTGGATATCGACGATCTGCGCGTCGAGCGCGTTGGCGCGGTCGACGCGGGCCACGAACTCCGGCCAGGCGGCCTCGCCCTCGGCAATGACGTTGCCGTTCTCCTTGATGTTGACCACGCGGCCGTAGAAGTTGCCCCACTCGCGGCGCTCCACCAGCCAGGCGTCGGTGGGGAACTGCACGTTCTCGAGGCGCGCGCTGATCACCCAGCGGAAATCGCGGCCGAACACGTCACGGTTGCCGACCTTGACCAGCTGCCGCTCGTTCTCGATGTGGTCGTTGGGCACCCACTCGCCGGCCTCGCGCAGGCGCGTGGTGGCCACCACTTCGTCGGCGGCAATTTCACCGAGCACCGTTTCGCGCGAGCCGTCCTCGGCCACGTACTCGGCCTGCATGACGTCATGCGGCCAGAAGTGCACGATGCCCTTGGCGAAGATGTAGCCCAGCAGGCCCAGCACGGCCATCAGGCTGATGGCCAGCGCGCCGGCGTTCAGCCAGATCCACGGCGTGCCCTGGCGATACCAGTGGCCGAGACCCTTGTTCTGTACGGTCTTGATCGACATGGTCCCGGCTCCTTACAGCGTGCCGTACTTCTTGCGCAACCGCTGGCGGACAATTTCCGCCGTCGTGTTGACCAGGAAGGTGAAGAGGAAGAGCACCAGCGCGGCGAGGAACAGGATGCGGAAGTGCGTGCTGCCCACTTCCGATTCCGGCATCTCCACGGCGATGTTCGCCGACAGCGTGCGGAAGCCCTCGAAGATGTTCATGGTCATCACCGGCGTGTTGCCGGTGGCCATGAGCACGATCATGGTCTCGCCCACCGCGCGGCCGAAGCCGATCATCACCGCCGAGAAAATACCCGGCGAGGCGGTCGGCAGCACCACGCGCATCATCGTCTGCCACGGCGTGGCGCCCAGCGCCAGCGAGCCCTGCGTGAGGTGCTTGGGCACCTCGAACAGCGCGTCCTCGGCAATGGAATAGATGGTGGGGATCACCGCGAAGCCCATGGCGAAGCCCACCACCAGCGCGTTGCGCTGGTCGAACGGGATCTCCAGGGTGTTGGTGAGCCACACGCGCACGTCGCCGCCGAAGAAGGTGGTTTCCATCCAGCCCGACAGCAGGAACGGCAGCGCCACCGCCAGCGCGATCACCGGCATCAGCAGGATCGGCTCGTAGCCGTCCGGCACGCGGTGGCGCAGGCGCTCGGGCGCCTGGTTCCACAGCATCGCCGCCACCAGGATGAACAGCGGCGTGACGATGAGCATGGTGAACACCGCCGGCAATGCCTGCTCGAACAGAGGCGCCAGCCACAGGCCGGCGAGGAAGCCGAGGATCACCGTCGGCAGCGCCGCCATCAGTTCGATGGTCGGCTTGACGGTCTTGCGCAGCGATGGCGCCATGAAGTACGCGGTGAAGATCGCGCCGCAGATGGCCAGCGGCATGGCGAGGATCATCGCGAAGATGGCGGCCTTCAGCGTGCCGAAGGCCAGCGGGGTCAGCGAGAACTTCGGCTCGAAGTCGTTGTTCGCGGCGGACGATTGCCAGATGTACTTCGGCTCGTCGTAGCCCTCGTACCACACCTTGCCCCACAGCGCCTTCCACGACACGTCCGGGTGCTCGTTGTGCACGGTATGCACGTCGAGCTGCTTGCCGTCGATGACCAGCAGGCGGTCGCCGCGCGGCGACACGGCGATGGTGGCGTCGCCGGCGTCGGATACCTTGGTGTCGAGCGCGCGGCGCTCGGCAGTGGCGCTGAAGAAGCCGACGCGGCCCTGCGCATCCAGCGCAGCGAAAGACTTGCGGCGCTGCTCCGGCACCAGGCGGGTGATCGGCGCGTTTTCCAGCGCGATCGATCGGATGTGCGTCAGCGCGTAGTGGTTCTGCGCATCGCGCACCATGAACAACTGGTGGATGCGGCCCTTGTCGTCGCCCACCAGCAGTGACACGTGGCCCAGCAGCATCGCGCTGGTGGTGGCGCGCGCGTCGCCGGGCAGCTGCACCTGCTGCTGCACCGGGGTTTCTTCGCGCAGGTCCCAGACCTGCACGGCGCCGCTGGCGTGCACGACGAACAGGAACCAGCCGTCGTTGTCCAGGTGGATGGCCTGCACGTCGCCGGTCAGGGTGAATTCACGACGCGCCGTCTCGGTGATCTCCACCTCTTCGGTCATCATGTTCTCGGTGGATTCCACCGTCGTGACCACCACCTGGCCGTTGCCGTTGCGCGCGGCCAGCTGGTAGGTGTCGTCGTCGATGCGCAGCGCCAGGTGCGTGACCGGCGCGGTGACGCTCTCGCCGAACGGCGCGAGCGCGGCTTCGCCGTACGGGTAGTCGATCTCGCTGGTCACCGTCTTGACGTTATCCGGCCAGGTCACCGCGAACGACTGGTTGACGATGGTCACGCGGCCGTCGTTGAAGCCCACCGCCAGCATCTCGCCACCGGTGTCCGGGCTGGCCACCGCGGTCGGCGTGGCCACGTCGGCGTGGACAATGCGCGTGCTGCTGCCGACCGTGCCGGCGGCCACGTCGAAGAACACCAGCTCGCCGGCGGCGTTCAGCCGCGAGCCCACTTCGTTCTGTTCTTCCAGGGCGAGGAAGAGCGTGCGGCCGTCGTCGCCGGCGGCCAGCGGCAGGCTGTAACTGCCGCGGTCCTCGATGGCCGAGGGCTTGAACAGCGGCATCACCTCCCACACGAGGTAGAAGAAGATCAGCGCGATGGCGCCGATGACGCCGACGCCGCCCAGCATGATGGTGCCGCGGGCCAGGTACTCCTTGGCCTTGCGACGGCGCTGCAGGCTGGCCGATTGCTCGGGGGTCAGCCAGGAAAGGGTCGAGGTAGGGCTGGTATCAGTCATGGCCGGGGATTCTCGGGCCGGTTTGTGACAATCAAATGACAGGCATACCCCTTCCCCGGGGCAAAAAAAGGGGGGTGCGGCCTGTCACCGTCACCCCCCTGTAACCGTTCCGTCCTGCCCCCACCGCTCTTTGTAGAGAGGGGGCCATGCCCCCGACCCGCTTTTCGAATCGGGGGCATGGCCCCCTCGCTACATGGGAAGGGGGGGCTTCAGATCACAGACCCAGCTGCTTGCGCACCTTGTCGGCGACCTTGGCCGGCATCGGGATGTAGCCGTCCTTCACCACCGTGTTCTGGCCTTCCTTGGAAAGGACCAGCTTGATGAACTCGGCTTCCAGCGGCGGCAGCGGCTTGTTCGGCGCCTTGTTCACGTAGACGTACAGGTAGCGCGACAGCGGGTAGGTGCCCTTGATGGCGTTCTCGGCGGTGGCCGGGATGAACGTCATGCCATCCTTGCCCTGGATCGGTACGGCCTTCACGGAGCTGGTGGCGTAGCCGATGCCCGAGTAGCCGATGGCGTTGATGCCGGTGGCCACCGACTGCACGACCGAGGCCGAACCCGGCTGCTCGTTCACGCTGGACTTGAAGTCGCCTTTGCAGAGGGCGTGCTCCTTGAAGTAGCCGTAGGTGCCGGAGACCGAGTTGCGGCCGAACATCTGGATGTCACGGTTGGCCCAGGCGCCCTTGAGGTTCAGGCCACCCCAGGTGGTGATGTCGGCGGAGCCACCGCACTTGCGGGTGGCGGAGAACACGGCGTCAACCTGCGCCATGGTCATGCCCTTGATCGGGTTGTCCTTGTGCACGAACACCGCGAGGGCGTCGATGGCTACCGGCACGGCGGTCGGCTTGTAGCCGTGCTTCTTCTCGAAAGCCTCGATTTCCTTGCTCTTCATCTCGCGCGACATCGGGCCCAGGTTGGCGGTGCCCTCGGTCAGCGCCGGCGGCGCGGTGGAGGAACCGGCGGCCTGGATCTGGATGTTCACGTTCGGGTACTGCTTCTTGAAGTCCTCGGCCCAGAACGTCATCAGGTTGGCCAGGGTGTCGGAGCCCACCGAAGACAGGTTGCCGGACACGCCGGTGGTCTTGGTGTAGGACGGCAGCTTCGGATCGACGGCGGCGCCGTCGGCGGCGAAGGCGGCCGGGGCCATGGCCGTGCCGGCGGCCACGGCCGCGGCGACGAGCAGTTTCTTCAGTTTCATGACAACACTCCTCGGTGATTACCCTTTGCCGCCCCCGGTGACCCGGTTCCGGCGGTACGGGGCGCATTCTGGGAGGTCCTTGTGACAGCGGTATGACAGTGCCGGCACCCCGCCCGGCCGCCGCAAGCCCATCCTATAATGGCCGCGCCCCGTACCCCTGGAGAGCCGGATGAGCGCCCCCCACGACGACGACGAGGTCGCCGGCCCCGGCGGCGAGCTCGCCCTGCAGACCATCGCCATGCCCAAGGACGCCAACTACCTGGGCGACATCTTCGGCGGCTGGCTGCTGTCGCAAATGGACCTGGCCGGCGCCGTGCTGGCCCGCCGTACCGCCCGCGGCCGCATCGCCACGGTGGCGGTGGACTCGATGGTGTTCCTGCGCCCGGTGCCGGTCGGTGCCGTGGTGAGTTGCTACGCCCGCCTGCTGTCGATCGGGCGCAGCTCCATGCAGGTGATGGTGGAAGTGTGGGTCGGCGATTTCGCCGGCGAACAGCAGAAGGTCACCGAGGGAAAATTCACCTTCGTGGCCATCGACGAGAACGGCCGGACGAGGGCAGTGCAACCATGAGCGAACAAAAGAAGCCGCTGCGCCGCTCGCGCAGCAACAAGATGGTCGGCGGCGTGCTGGCGGGCGTCGCCGATTACTACGGCCTCGACGCCACCGTGCTGCGCGTGGTGTATGCGCTGGCGACGATCTTCACGGCTTTCGCCGGCGTGCTCGTCTACATCGTGGCGTGGATCATCATTCCGCTCGAGGAGTGACGCCCGTGTTGCGCCTGGTCGGCAACGTCCTGTGGTTCATCTTCGGCGGCTTCCTGATGGGGCTGGCGTGGTGGCTGGCGGCCTTGCTGTGCTTCGTCACCCTCGTCGGTATCCCGTGGGGCCGCGCCTGCTTCAACATCGGCGTGTTCACCTTCCTGCCGTTCGGCCGCGAGGCGATGAGCCGCCGCGATTACTACGGCCGTGACGACATCGGCACCGGTGCGTTCGGCACGCTGGGCAACCTGGTGTGGCTGGTGTTCGCCGGCTGGTGGCTCGCGCTCGGCCACCTCGGCCACGCGTTGCTGTGCGCGATCACGATCATCGGCATCCCGTTCGCGCTGCAGCACCTGAAGCTGGCCGGCGTCGCGCTGTGGCCGGTGGGCAAGACCATCGTCACCATCGAGGAAGCGGATGCCGCCCGGCGCCGCAACGCGGACATGGCCGTCACCGCCGCGCGGCGGTGACTTCAGCGCGCCAGCAAATCCCCCAGCCGCACCACCACCTGTCCCCAGCCCTGGTCCACGTACAGGCCCACCTGGGCAACCAGCGACCAGGCGGCGCCGATCTGCGTCACCGCGAACGCCGCCACGGTGAACTGGCTGAGACTCAACACGCCCAGGCTGAACTGCGCGATGGTGATGCCGCCGGTCGCGAACTGGCCGATCGCCAGCCAGCCCTTCGCCACCACCGGGCGGTAGTCGGGCCGGTACTTGAAGGCAATGTGCACCAGCGGCAGCCCGGCGATTCCGGCCTCCGAGCGGTATTCCCAGCCCCAGCCGTCCCACTGCGGCTTCGCCGGGTACGGCGCGCCGCAGTGCGGACAGGCCATGGCCTGGTCGGACACCGGCCTCGTGCATTCGCGGCAATGGGTGATCGACATGGCTCCATCTGCAAGCGTCAACTCGCCCCGATCATCGCGCGCCGTCTCCCCGGCCGACAAGCGGGTGGCGCACAATGTCTCCACCCGCTCCCATGACGGATCCCGGCACCGTGCACCCATGGCGCATTACGCTCCCCCTCGCCTTCGTGGCCTGCACTATCGCGGCGGCGGATACGCATGCCGCGGACGAAGCCGCGGGTAGCGATGCCGGCACGGCCATCGCGGCAACCCAGCCGCCCGCCGGCAATGGCCGCATCGTCCGCGCCAACCTGGCGGTGCTGGGTTTCATTGCCGCCTGGGGCGCCACGAACTGGGACTATGGCAACAACGGCTGGCAGACCACCGGGGAAGGCTGGTTCGGCGCCGACACCGACGAAGGCGGTGCCGACAAGGCCGGCCACCTGTACACCGCCTACGTGCTCGGCCGCAGCCTCACCGGCTGGTTCGGCCGCGACGGTTACGACCAACGCAAGGCCGCGTGGGCAGGCGCTGCCAGTTCGCTCGCGGCGATGACCTTCATGGAACTCGGCGATGGCTTCAGTCCGTACGGGTTTTCCGCGGAGGACGAGGTGATGAATGTCGCCGGTGCCGGGCTGGCATGGCTGCTCGCCACGCACCCCGCGCTCGACCGCAAGCTCGCGCTGCGCGGCGAGTACCGCCTGCACGCGGAGCACCTGGAGGATTTCTTAACTGACTACGACCGCTGGCGCTATTACGCGGTGCTGAAGCTCGACGGCTTCGGGCAGGTGCCGCCGGCCCTGCGCTGGGTGGAACTGCATGCGGGTTACTACACGCGCGGCTACGGCAGCGACATCGCCGGCGACGAACGCCGTGAAGGTTTCGTGGGTATCGGCCTGTCACTCACCCGGGTCGCGCGCGCGCTTGGCTGGCGGAAGACCGCGGTTTTCCTCGACTACTTCCAGCCACCGGGCACCGTTGCGCCGTCGCCGTGACTACAGTGTTTCCAGCCGCGCGTACTGCGCGATCAGCCACTTGGCGCCGGCAACGTCGAAATTCACCTGCACGCGCGCGTTGCCACCGCCGCCCTCGCATTGCAGCACGATGCCTTCGCCGAAGTTCGGGTGGCGCACGCGCGCGCCCAGCCGGAACGCTGCCGGCTGCGCGAACGGGAAGGCACCGTCACGGCCCATCGGCCGGCTGATGCGCGCGCTGGACAATCGCACCTCGTGCAGCAGCTCCGGCGGAATCTCGCGCAGGAAGCGTGACGGCGGGTTGAACTTTTCCTCGCCGTACAGGCGGCGGCTCTCCGCGCGCGTCAGCACCAGCCGGCGCATCGCGCGGGTGATGCCCACGTAGCAAAGCCGGCGTTCTTCCTCGAGTCGTCCGGCCTCGTCGGCCGACTGCGCCGACGGGAACAACCCCTCCTCCAGCCCCACCAGGAACACCAGCGGGAACTCCAGGCCCTTGGCCGCGTGCAGCGTCATGAGCTGCACGGCGTCCTCGTCGACCTCGGCCTGGTTGTCGCCGGCTTCCAGCGCCGCGTGGTTGAGGAAGCCGGTGAGCGTCGGGTCGCTGCCGTCCTCCGGCTGGAAGGCGCGCGCCGCCGACACCAGCTCCTGCAGGTTCTCCACGCGCTGTTCGCCGCGGCCGTCCTTTTCCATGCGGTGGAACTCCAGTAGCCCGGAGTTTTTCAGCACGCGCTCGGTGAGCGCCTGCAGTTCCAGCCCCTGCACGTCGTCGGCCAGCCCGTCGATGGCCTGCAGGAAACTGCGCACCGCGCCGGCCGCGCGGCCGGGCAGCTTCGGGCCGTCGCCGTCGCCGGTGAGCGCGCAGGCGGCACGCCACAGTGATACCTGCTGCGTGCGCGCGTGTTCGCGCAGCAGTTCCAGCGTCTTCTCGCCGATGCCGCGCGGGGGCACGTTCACCACGCGCTCGAAGGCGGCATCGGCATGGCGGTTGTCCACCAGCCGCAGGTAAGCCATGGCGTTGCGGATTTCCAGGCGTTCGAAGAAGCGCTGGCCGCCGTAAATCCGGTACGGCACCGAGGCGCGCAGCAGCGCCTCTTCCAGCACGCGCGACTGTGCGTTGTTGCGGTACAGCAGGGCGATCTCGCGGCGCGCCGCGCCGTGCTTCACCGCCTGCTGGATCTCGTCGACCACGTAGCGCGCCTCGTCCGTCTCGTTGAACGCGACGTAGAGGGAAATCGGTTCGCCGTCACGGCCGTCGGTCCACAGGTTCTTGCCGAGGCGCTCGCTGTTGTTGGCGATGACGTGGTTGGCCGCCTTGAGGATGATGCCGGTGGACCGGTAATTCTGCTCGAGGCGCACCGTGTGCGCGTCGCGCCAGTCGCGGTGGAACTGCTGGATGTTCTCGATGCGCGCCCCGCGCCAGCCGTAGATCGACTGGTCGTCGTCGCCGACCACCGTGATCTCGCCGGCGTCGCCCACCAGTTCGCGCAGCCAGGCGTACTGCACGGCGTTGGTGTCCTGGAACTCGTCGACCAGCACGTGCCGGAAGCGCGTGCGGTAGTGCAGGCGCAGGTGCTCGTTCGAGCGGAGCACGTCCAGTGCGCGCAGCAGCAGTTCGGCGAAGTCCACCAGTCCGGCGCGGGCGCAGGCGTCCTCGTAGGCGGCGTAAACCTGCGTCAGCGTGCGCAGGAAATAGTCCTCGCCCTGCTTGATGTCGCGCGGCCGCTGGCCCTCGTCCTTGCGGCCGTTGATGAACCACTGGGCCTGCTTGGCCGGCCAGCGCGCCTCGTCGAGGTTCAGCTCGCGGATCACCCGCTTCACCAGCCGCAGCTGGTCGTCGCTGTCGAGGATCTGGAAGTTCTCCGGCAAACCCGCTTCGTGGGCGTGCATGCGCAGGAACTTGTGGGCCAGCCCGTGGAAGGTCCCCACCCACATGCCGCCGGCGCTGAAGCCGAGCAACTGCTCCAGGCGGTGGCGCATCTCGCCGGCGGCCTTGTTGGTGAAAGTCACTGCCAGGATGGCGTGCGGCGACAGGTGCCGCTCGCTGATCAGCCAGGCGATGCGGTGCACCAGCACCCGGGTCTTGCCGGAGCCGGCGCCGGCCAGCACCAGCAGGTGGCGCTGCTCGGCCGCCACGGCTTCGCGCTGGCCGGGGTTCAGGTGGGTCAGGAGGGGATGGCTGGGCATGGGGGGCGATTATAGGGGGGCGGCCGGCCGATGGCCGGCTATTCGGACCCTCGTCCCAAGCGTGATAGGCTTCACATTCTTTGCGCGACCGCGCTTGCAGGTTGCGTTTTTCCCGGGGGTTCCTCCCGGTATTTGCCAAGGACAGGCGTCGCCGACAGGCGGTAGAGTTACTGGAATCATCAGGGTCCAGGCCTTGGCAGAAGAACAGAAGAACAACACCACGGACGCGCTCACGCTCCGGCAAGGCCGCCACCAGGACCTGCGAGGCCAGCAGGCAGAACAGTTGCGCCTGCTGTACGACCAGTTCACGCCCGCCATCGTGCTGCAGCCGATTGTGGCCCTGGTCATCGCCTGGCTGTACTGGGACCACGGCACCGTCAGCCACGCGGTGATCGGCGCGTGGCTGGGCCTGTCGTTTGCCGCCCTCGCCGGCCGCCTGCTCGCGTTCCAGGCCTTCCACCGTCTGCCACCGGTCACCGAGCAACGCATCCTCTTCTACCGCCAGTTGTCCGTGGCCGGCGCGCTGGTGGTCGGTTCGCTGATGGGCTTCGCCTCGGTGGTGTTCAACCCGGTGCTGTTCACCCTCGACGAGGCGATCATCTACGACCAGGCCATCATGGTGGCGCTGATCGGTGGCCTGGCAATCGTCGGCGTCGCCACCTACGCCTCGTACCTGCCGTCGTTCTTCGCCTTCATCCTGCCGGCACTGTTGCCCGGCGGGATTTACCTCGGCCTGTCCGGCAACCACGTCGGCGAGCTGATGTTCTTCGTCGACATGCTGTTCGCCGCGTTCCTGGTGTACGCCGGCCTGCGCATCAACCGCATGACCCTCGAGGGGCTGTCGCTGCAATTCCGCAACCAGGCCCTGATCACCTACCTCGACCGCGCGCGCAGCGACGCCGAGGCGCTCAACAGCAAGCTCGCCCGCGAGATCCACGAGCGCAAGAAGGCCCAGCAGAACCTCAAGGACGCGCACGACCGCCTCGAGGGCCTGGTCACCGAGCGCACGCAGGCGCTGCAGCACGCGTACGACGAACTCGCCCGCAACCGCGAGCGTCTCGCGCTGGCGATGGAAGCCTCCGACATCGGCCTGTGGGACTGGAACCTCGACACCGACGAGGTGTTCCACTCCAACTTCGATCGCATGCTCGGCTACAGCCAGGACGAGCTGAAGACCTTCAAGGGCCACCTGCAGCCGCTGGTGCACACCGATGACTTCCCGCGCATCCGCGCCGCCATGGTCGCGCACCTCAAGGGGCGCACCGAGTACTACCACATGGTGTACCGGACGCGGCACAAGCAGGGTGGCTGGCGCTGGGTGGAAGACAACGGCCGGGTGGTGTCGCGCGACGCGCAGGGCCACGTGCGCCGCATGATCGGCACGCGCCGCGACGTCACCGACCGGCAGGAGGCCGACGAGCAGATGCGCCTGGCGGCCAGCGTGTTCGGCACCGCCACCGAGGCCATCATGGTGCTGGACAGCCGCTTCCGCGTGCTCAAGGTCAACCAGGTGTTCTGCCGCATCACCGGCTTCGGCGAAGCGGAAGTCAAGGGCAAGGGCATGGCCGAGCTCAACCGTACACCCGACGCCGTGCAGGCCTACAAGGACATCGCCGCCACGCTGGCCCGCCAGGGCAGCTGGCAGGGCGAATTGCTGGAAACGCGCAAGAACGGCGAGCAGTACCCCGAGTGGTTGCAGGTGTCCGCGGTGCGCGATGACAACGGCACCATCACCCACTACGTGGCCATCTTCTCCGACCTCACCGAGCGCCGCGAGGCCGAGGAGAAGCTGCGTTACCTTTCGAACTACGACAAGCTGACGGGCCTCGCCAACCGCACGCTGTTCCGTGACCGCCTGCACGCCGCCATGTCCGAGGCCCGCCAGCGCCGCGGCAAGCTGGCGCTGATGATGCTCGACCTCGACCGCTTCAAGCAGATCAATGACACCCTCGGCCACGAGATCGGCGACAAGCTGCTGTACGCCGCCTCCACCCGCCTGATGGCGCTGGACGTCCAGGCCGACACCATTTCGCGCATCGGTGGCGACGAGTTCACCATCATCCTCGAGGACTACGCCGACCGCGCGCAGCTCGAGCAGATCGCCGGTCGCATCATCGAGGCGATGCGCGCGCCGTTCTACATCGATGACCACGAGCTGCTGCTGGGCGTGTCGATCGGCATCGCGCTGTTCCCCGAGCATGGCCGCGAGCTGCAGATCCTCGTGAACAACGCCGACTCCGCCGTGCGCCAGGCCAAGCGCCTGGGCGGCAACAGCTCGCAGTTCTTCGTCGGCGAACTGCGCAGCACCAACGTCGACCAGCTGGCGCTGGAAACCAGCCTGCGCAAGGCGATCTTCCGCAACGAGTTCATCGTCTACTACCAGCCGAAATACGACTTCGCCAGCCAGCGCATCTACGGCGTGGAAGCGCTGGTGCGCTGGCAGCACCCCACGCGCGGCATCCTGGCGCCCAAGGATTTCATCCCGCTGGCCGAGGAAACCGGCCTGATCGCCGCCATCGGCGAGATGGTGCTGGAACGCGCCGCCCGCCAGGTGAATGCGTGGCGCGACCTGGGCCTCGGCGACATCAAGGTGTCGGTGAACCTGTCGGCGCACCAGGTGCGCAAGGGCAACCTGGTGGAAGTGGTCGAGCGGGTGATCTACAGCGCCGGGCTGCCGCCGGAACAGCTGGAACTGGAAATCACCGAGAGCCAGCTGATGGAAGACCTCGACGGCACCATCCGCACGCTGCAAACGCTGCGCAAGCGCGGCGTGGGCATCTCGCTGGACGACTTCGGTACCGGCTACTCGTCGTTGTCCTACCTGAAGCGCTTCCCCATCGATACCGTCAAGATCGACCAGAGTTTCGTGCGCGACGTGCACAAGAGCGATGACGACGCGGCGATCGTGCGCGCCATCATCGCCATGTCGCACAGCCTGGGCGTGAAGGTGGTGGCCGAGGGCGTGGAGACGCACGCCCACCTTGAGTTCCTGCGCAACAGCGGCTGCGACGCCATCCAGGGCTTCCTGATCGGCCGCGCCGTGCCGGAAGCCGACATGATCGCGCTGCTGCGCGGCCAGGGAACCGCCGGTGGTGAGCGCGCGTGACGCGCATGCTGGTGGTGGTGAATCCGGCGGCAGGGCGCAGCGCACTGGCCGACGCGGTGATCGCGGCCCTGCGAGCGCGCGGCATGGCGCCCGATGTCTATCGCACGCAGGGGCCCGGCGACGCCACGCGCCACCTGGCCGGCGTCGCCGGCCGCTATGACATGGTGGTGGCCGCGGGTGGGGACGGCACGCTCAACGAGGTCATCAACGGCCTCGACGGCCATGACGTCACCCTTGGCCTGATCCCTGCGGGCACCACCAACGTGCTGGCCACCGAGCTCGGCTACCCGTCGGGCGCCGCGGCGATCGCCGGCGTGCTCGCCGGTGGGCGCATCCTGCCGGTGTACCTGGCGACGGTGAACGGCCGCCGCTTCAGCATGATGACCGGCATCGGTTACGACGCCTGGGTAGTGGCCGGCGTGGACCTTGAACAGAAGAAGCGCATCGGCAAGCTGGCCTACGTGTTGTCGATGCTGCGCGAGCTGCGTCGTTACGGCAGCCGGCGCTACCGCGTGCGCATCGACGGCGAGGAACACCAGGCGCTGTCCGCGGTGATCACCAACGGGCGCCATTACGGCGGCAGTTACACGCTCACCCGACAGGCCGACGTCACGCAACCCTCGCTGCAGGTGGTGCTGGTACAGGCGGCCAGCCGGCTGCAGTTCCTCGGCATGTTGTTCATGCTGCCGCTGGGACTGGTGGAAAGGTTGTGGTTCATCCGCTCGCTGGCCGGCCGCGACATCCGCGTGGAACTGCTGGAGGGCGATGCGCCCGACCCCGTGCAGGCCGACGGCGACACCGTCACGCAACTGCCGGCGGACATCCGCGTCGAACCACGGCCGGTGCGCATGCGCGTTCCCTGAACCGGCGGGCACTCAGCAAGGGCACTTGCCCACGCCCTTGCCGCCGTAGCGCTTTTCCTGCATCAGCGCGCAATAGGCGCCTTCATCCAGCACCGGCAGTTCCGGGTGATGCGCGCGCATGTGCTCGACGTAGCGCGCGTAGTCCTGCACACCCACCATCAGGCGCGCCGTGCGCCCGGCCTGCGCCAGCCAGTGGCCGACGCGGCCGGTGATACGCAGGCTCACCGCCCCACCCCCGGCAGCACCTCGCCGATGGCGCGGTACGGCGCTTCCACGGTGGAAACGTCCGGGCTGCGCAGCGCCCGCCAGCCGGCGCGCAGCGCGAACAGCGCCATGCACACCAGCACGAACAGGAAAAATCCGCACAGCACGGCATTGACGTAGTCGTTGGTGATCACCTGCTGCATCTGCGCGAGATCCTTCGCCGGCGCCAGCACCTCGCCGTTGGCCAGCGCCGCACTGAACTTGTCGGCGTGCGACAGGAAGCCGATCTTCGGATTCGGGTGAAAGAGCTTCTGCCAGGCCGCGGTAATGGTGATCACCAGGATCCAGGCCGCCGGCACCAGCGTGACCCACGCGTAGCGCTGCTTCTTCATCTTCAGCAGCACGGTGGTGGCCAGCAGCAAGGCAATGCCGGCCAGCATCTGGTTGGCAATGCCGAACAGCGGCCACAGCGTGTTGATGCCACCCAGCGGATCGACCACGCCCTGGTAGAGGAACCAGCCCCAGCCGCCCACGCACAGCGCGGTGGCGGCAATGGCGGCCACGTGCGAGTCGGTGCGCGCCAGCGGCTTGTAGGCCATGCCGGCCAGGTCCTGGATCATGAAGCGGCCCACGCGCGTGCCGGCGTCGATGGTGGTGAGGATGAACAGCGCCTCGAACAGGATGGCGAAGTGGTACCAGAAGGCCATCATCGCCGCGCCGCCCAGCACGCTGGCGAAGATCTGCGCCATGCCCACCGCGAAGGTGGGCGCGCCGCCGGTGCGCGACAGGATGGACTGCTCGCCGATGTCCTTGGCCAGCTGGGTCAGCATCTCCGGCGTCACGACGAAGCCCCAGCTGCTGATCACCTGCGCCGCCTCCTCCACGGTCTTGCCGATCACGGCCGGCGGCGAGTTGAGCGCGAAGTACACCCCCGGCTCCATCACGGAGGCGGCGATCATCGCCATCACCGCCACGAAGGATTCCATCAGCATGGCGCCGTAGCCGATCGGCCGCGCGTGCGACTCGCGTTCCAGCATCTTGGGCGTGGTGCCGGACGACACCAGCGCGTGGAAACCGCTCACCGCGCCGCAGGCGATGGTGATGAACAGGAACGGGAACAGCTCGCCGGCAAAAACCGGGCCGGAGCCGTCGATGAACTGCGTGACGGCCGGCATCTTCAGGTCGGGCATCGCCACCAGGATGCCCAGCGCCAGCGCCAGGATGGTGCCGATCTTCATGAAGGTGCTGAGGTAATCGCGCGGCGCCAGCAGCAGCCACACCGGCAGCACCGCGGCGATGAATCCGTAGGCGATCAGCATCAGCGCCAGCTGCTCGCCGGTGAAGGTGAAGGCTTCTGCCAGCGGCCCGTGCGCCACGTGCTCGCCGTAGACGATCGACAGCAGCAACAACACGATGCCGATGGCCGACGTTTCCAGCACGCGCCCGGGGCGGATCCAGCGCAGGTACACGCCCATGAACAGCGCGATGGGAATGGTGGCGGCGATGGTGAACGTGCCCCACGGCGAATGCGCCAGCGCCTTCACCACCACCAGCGCGAGTACCGCCAGCAGGATGATCATGATCGACAGGATCCCGACCGACGCAAGGGTCCCGGCCAGCGGCCCCATCTCGCCGCGGATCATGTCGCCCAGCGAACGCGCATCGCGGCGCGTGGAGGCGAACAGGATGATGAAGTCCTGCACCGCGCCGGCGAACACCACGCCGGCCAGCAACCACAGCGTGCCCGGCAGGTAGCCCATCTGCGCCGCCAGCACCGGCCCCACCAGCGGGCCGGCGCCAGCGATCGCCGCGAAATGGTGGCCGAACAGCACGCCCTTGTGGGTGGGCACGTAGTCGAGCCCGTCGTTGCGCGCCACCGCCGGCGTCATGCGGTTGTCGTCGAGCCCCAGCACACGGGTGGCGATGAAGCGGCTGTAGTAGCGGTAGGCGATCAGGTAGACCGATACCGCGGCGACCAGCAGCCAGATGGCGTTGATGGTCTCGCCGCGCGAGAGGGCCAGCACGCCGATGGCGCCGGTGCCGGCGAGGGTGACGAGGATCCAGGCGAGGTTCTTGAGCATCGTATGGGCGCAGTCAGTGGCGGACGTGGCCCAGTTTACGGCACGGAACAGGGCGCTGCCTGCGGGGCAGGCGCGCCGACTGCCGGGATTTTCGCAGGCGGGCAACGGCGGATGCCACGGCGGCCCGGGTGGCACGCCTTTCGCCACCTCCCTCGCGTGGGCCTGTGCGTGCGCCGTACTGCAAGTAACTGGCCGTGTGGCGCAGGGCCGACCGCAAGAGGCCGTGGCGGGGAACTACTGGCCCGACGACATTTCAGAAGCGGTAATTGGCATTGAGGCCATAGGAAAGGAGCGTCTCATCAACGGTAATGCCAAGATCGCTCGTGAAATCGAACGAGTACGACTGGTACTTGACGTCGGCGCCCACGCCAAACTGTTCGTTTAGCTGGTAGCCAAAGGCTGCCCCTACGCTGAATCCCAGCGCGTAGTCTGCCGAAGCAGTTCCTGAGGCGTTGTCCTGCCATTTTCCGTTCATGAACGCCATTGCCGCCGTCATCCCCACGCGCGATCTCTCTGCGACTTTCATGGATGGAGACACGCCAAGGAAGAATCCCTTGGTCTCGAAGACGGTATCCAGCGCATTGTTGAGGTGGCTCTTCCCCTGCCTGTAGCCACCAAATACCGAGATGTCACCCAGCGTCCCGATGGTCAGGGCGAGATCGCTTCTGTCCAGGCTGCCGCCCGGACCCCGGTAGCCGGTATTGCTGTTCGAGTAAGTGAGATCATCTCCGGATGATTCGCTGTACGACAGGTCGGCGTACGCGCCATTGAAGATGATCGTGCCACTCACGGCCATGACCTGAAGGTCGGCCTCTTCCTTTTGACCATCGTCGGTTTCGATTTCGTATGAGCCACCGACACCATACCCCCCCTTGACCCGCAGGGCCGTCTCGGCGGACGCCGCAGCCGGTATCACGAGCAAGGGCACGATTACTGCCGCCAGAGCGCGGGCTTTCACAGTGCATTGATTGCGGTGGTTAACGCTCATGTGTGATTCCTGCGCATTCAGAATGTCGAAAATACAGTGCCGGCTGATCCTGCGGTGCTACCCGGCGGAGTTCCCCGGCGCACCGCCCCGTCGTCCGGCGCCGCCGATGCAGTCGTGGAGGCAGGCGCATGGCCTGTCGATGTCAGCGGCACCCAATGTGCCGGATTACGTTCATCCCATGCTTCCGCAACGACAGCAGCATTACGCACCCAGGCGACATAGCACTGGCCAACCTCATGGACGCGCATGGACCTCTCGCCTGCCGGGTTGCCCGTAGCATCGACGAAAGTCGCAGCCAGCAACCCGGGCTTTTTCGGTACCTTGACTGTCGCCACGTAGATCCTTGCCGGTAGCGAGTCCCACGTACGGGTATCTGCTTGTGGCTTGGTGGCTTGGGCAAGACCACTGGAAAGCCCGCTGGCCAGGAGGCCGAGCCCGGAGATTCCCAACGCGTTTGTCGCGCCCTCGTAGTCGCCCATCTCTGCCTGCATCAGCGAGACCTGCATTCCCACCGCAGCAGCCGTACCTGCCACCTTGCTGGTCGCTTCCGCACCAGCCTTGAAGGAGGCCTTGCCGGCAAGGATGGCATCAACCGGGCGACCACCACGCGTGGACGCCTGGAAGAACAAGTCTTCCGCCAATGCTCCAGCCACGTTCCTTTCACCTACGCGGAATACAATGCCGTTTATGTCTTCACCGGCGCCTGGCTTGAACCGCAACTCATCATTGTATTTTCCGGTGGCGTACTTGACGGGGGCGCCAGTGGTCTCCGCGATCAGGAGCAAATTGTCACCACGCGCCGGCATTGCAATCGATCCGCGGATAGATCGGGCTTTCAGGTAATCTTCCTCTGCCTGTGCGGGCCTGCCAGTGCAAGCGTTCGTCCAGCCCGTGAGGAAGGTCAACAGGGCCATGTCGCCGCGATATTCCTCACTGGCCGAGAGCGTGTCCTGGTACTCACCCCAGCGAAAGCTTGCGCGCGCGTTGTCCCAGTCGCCTTGAACCATTTCCGACAGGCCGCGGTAATACCCCACCATGGCCCGCTCGTACGGCTCGCCCTTGAAGTCCTTCACCGCCTCCTCGTGCCAATTGCTCCGCGCGAGCTTCGCTGTCGGATTGTCTGCATAGATCGTTTCGATCTGCGCGAACGCATCTTCAAACAGTATCTGGCTGTGCTGCACGGCACCTATTTCCCATGCTGCCGTTCCGGCGCGCATGTCATTGAGCACGCGATTGCGCAAGCCTTCCCGGGCATCCCGTTGCACGTGTTCCAGCAGCGGCCGTGGTATCAGGGCTCCTTCTGTCGAAGTCCCGTCCTCCGGGTTCACTGGCGCCGACTGACGTTCTGCCGCAGCGCCCGCCAGCACTTCCGCCATCACGCCCGGCTTGACAGGCACCATGCTGGCGCAGCCAGCCTGCATCACGACAACACTGATCACCGATAACCGCAGGATGTTCATTTCGCCTCACTCTCCAATCCGGATTTGTATACCCAGTGACGTCTTGTTGATTTCGAATCGGGCGGACACCTCGACCACGCATTGCTGCAAATCAGACCCGGCGCCGGACGACACATGTCCGCGTGCAGGCCGGGCTAGAAAGGCGCGGCCAGCCCTCCCGCTGCCCCGGTGGACGTACGTGACGGCGGAGCAGGTCCAATCACCGGTTCGACTGGCGGAGGCACCCGGGCAGGCGGACACTCAAAGCGTTCGCGGGCCTCCATTGTCTGAAAGGTGTATGTGCCACCTGTTGAGCAACTGACCGTATACGTCGGCACTTCAGGTGCAGCAGTCATCGTGATTACCCTGGCCGCTGGTGGCTGCGACTCCACCGCAGGAACAACGATGACCTGCACTGATTCCGGCTCGTCAGCCGCCACCAGGTCCAGCATCTCGTACAGCGCGTCAGCCACTGCAGTGCCGGCCTCCTCCCTCGCACGCGCATCGGCCGCTGCAGACGCCGCTGCCCGCGCCGCCGCCTCGGCTTCTCTCTTTTTCCGCAGGGCGGCCTCGTTCAGCGCATCCAGTTCATGCAGGCGCTCGAGTTCCGCGCGCAGGAACTCATCGAGCTCATGCTCGTCACTTCCAGCCATGGCGCGACCGGGCACAAGGACCGATAGCAGCAAGGCCGTCGCCACAAGCGCAACACATGTCACTTTCATCATGGTCAGCGTTACCTCAAGGCAATGCAGCAGACGTGAAGTGCCAGCGCCTATTCAAATCCCTGTGCGAGCTGCTCCAGTACCTCGGCGCTCAGTTGGTCGGCGACCTGCGCCAGTGTCGGGGCCGGGACCTCGCCCTGTATCTTCTGGAAGCCGCCCGCCGTGGCCTTGTAGCGCTCGTCCGGGATCCCCTGTGGTGGTACCGCCTGACTGTAGTACGTCATCACGTTCACACCATTGCTGATGCGTCTGGCTGTTACCTTGAAGCCAAGCCCCGCAGGCGAGCGGGTGTCCGGAACCATCTCGATCTCAAGCAGAATGTCAGCGTACCCGTGCAAGGCGTTCCCTTCCGTCCGCAGCACGTCGGTGGCCTTATGCCCGTCAGCATTCTCATCAGTCACCGCATGCTTGAGGTGGGAGTTGCGCAGGATCATGGCGCGGTCCACGAGCCTGGCTCCGGCATTACGCAGGTTCGTCATCAATCCGGATTGCAACGCCCATTCTTTACCGGTATCCAGCTGCACCTCGCGCTTTCCGGTATCGATCGTGCGAGTGGTTCCAATCAGCTCAACCTCCCGGGAAGCACTGCCACGCACCTCGTCTACCGTCATGGCGCCGGCGGCACCGGCCGTTGACTCTGAAGACGCCACGTCCCGCGTGCGATGGCTTTCCACGCGCCTTATGCTGCTCTCCTTGCGCTGTTCAATGTCATCGGAAAGTACTCGGTTCCAGTAGATCACGATGCGTGGTCTGCCGCTTCTGGAGTAAGCCGCGCCAAATTTGCGGCTAGCATCCTTTAGTCTTGCCACGCCAGGTTCAATCGTTGGCGCGACCCTGGGTTGCTCAATCACAGGTGCTGCATCCGTGCGATAGAAGCCGCTTGTATCCGCGACCACGAGCTCACTCGCCAGCGCCAGAGTTATCGCTACCAGTAGCGGCTTCATCATGCCTCCTGCGCCTTGCGTCACAGCGGGTTCATTGGATCAGGAACCTGCGACGTCGGCATCTGTGCCTGTGCGTTCGGTCGAATCTCGATGAGGTAATGCGCAACGTCCGTGGCGACCGAACTCTCCTGGTACAGGGCCGTTGCGCGCGGAGAAATCACCTGTGTTCGCCACATCGTCGGGGCTTCTGCGGGACCCTGTGACTTGTTGATGAACGAGGTTCGTGCGCCAATGGCGATGCTTTTGTCACTGCAGTTGACGAGTCTCGCGCTCACCTGGATCGTTTGCGTGGCCGTCCTGTTTGCATACAAACCCTGGACTGCAATGTGCTTAGCCAGCCATGCATCGGTGAACTGTACGGCGTCCAGCGGGATAGGGGTGCTCTCCATGGCGCCGTACTGCCCGCCCACGAGTGCCATCCCGGGTGGATGGTCACGCTTGATGTCCATCGCAGCGCACTCCACAACCACTGGCGGATCAACAGGTGGTTTGCCATGACAACCCGAGAGCGCCGCGAACAACGCGATTGCTGGAATGGTTACTCGCATGGTGATGTCCCCCGAATCCTGGCTTCTGCGCTGCATGCGACTCACTACCGGTAGATAACGTCATCACCGGAAACGCGCTCGAATCTGTATCGGTCACCCCACACCAACTCATTGGTTTCGGCGTCCTGCATTTCGAACGTAATCTGCGTGAATCTCTGGGTAAGCCCGGTCTTTGCACTGCGGGCGTCCAGCGAGGTAATGGTCCCCACCAGGAAGTAATCAACGCCGAGCTGGGCCTTGGTCAGGCCCCTTGTCCCCACGTCTGTCACGCCCTGTCGCTTCAACGCGCGCTGCTTCTCCGTCGCAGCGGCATTTTCCTGTCCGGAGAAGCGGATTCGACCATTGGCGGCCCTGGCCAATTCGATGCGCAGGGCACCTACGATGGAGTTCTTGTTGATGGGTTGCGTGGATTCGTTGCGAAAGTCCTCGGCGTCGATCTTCACGCGGGGTGGCGTAGCAGCCCCGGCGAGGATCGGATTGGCCAGCATGGAGCGCACCATCTGGTCAGCGATGGCTTCGATGTCGTTGCCTCCGATCCCGACCCCCGCGACCGGTCCACGACTTCCTATTTCCACGTCCTGAACGGTCATTCCGGCCGGATTCACCACGCCTTTGGTTTGGGCACAGCCCGCCAGGACCACCATGACAGTGGTCGCGATCAACCTTTTCAGCATTTTGCCCCCCAGATAGCCATGCACATTCGTACCAGTCTCGCGATCATTTGCGCCCTTCAGGACGCGGTTATCCGTGCACCAGGCTGACGCCTTGGTCACCGGAGAAGGTCAACACGTGCCAACATCTCTCCGATTGCGTACACGGGATTCTCCAGCTCGTTCACAACAGCGGTGTCGACATGGCTGCTGTCTTTCAGGTAGTCCCTGACGAATTCCGGGTCTCCGTTGTCGATTCGTGCAAGAAGCGCTGCATTCAGGCGCGCATCCGTGACCATTCCGCTCATGACCTGTCCCTGGTAGCCCATGCGGAAGCCCCAGGCGAAGCCACCGACCGCGCAGCCAGCCCCGAACAGCAAGGTCACCAGGATGATTGCGGGCTTCATGGTGCTTTCCCTGTCGTGCGTGCCGATGCTTCAGTTAATGGCTTGCGCGAAGTTTGCGGCGCCTTCATTCGCGCTGTAGAGCACCCCGGTGGCTCCCAGCCAGTACGTGCCACCACTGATGTCCTCGCTCTCACCGGGTCCATCGCCCACACCGATGGTGCCTATGCCGATGTAGCCTGCGAACTCGGAAGGGAGCTTCGATCCCTGGGGGTTGCCGATATCGTCGTAGACAGCGGCCACCTTGCCCGCCAGGTCGAAGCGGACATACCAGATGTCGTCAGAGCCATACCCGTAGCGGTCGTAATGAGGATCAGCGGCCACCGTCAGCCGTGCGCCTGTCCGGCTGAACGTGCAGCCCGGCTTGATGGTGCCGGTGGCGCAAACCAGCCCGTTCCGGTCGGCAAAGGGCAGCAAGTCCTCGAACCCGTAGACGCCCAGCGAAGTACCGATGGCTTTCAACTCGTCCGCTCCACGCCCCTCGTTCGCGGGCGTTGCCGGATCGTCCAGGGCGGCAAGCAATGCCAACACGGCCGGGTCTGTCGCCAGCAGGTCGATGGAGGACGCCTGTAACGCGGCGCCCAGCGCGACGGCCTGTCCAGTCGCCAGTGCCGTTACGCGCGCCGGCACTTGCACGCCGGCGACGTCCGCTTGCTCATCAAGACTGGCCATCAGCAATGCCACGTTGCGAGGAAAGTTCGCGTCGGCATCTGCGAAATCGATCTCGAACAGGTTCACGCTTCCGATGCCGTCCTCATTCAGCAGGACGCTTGCCAGTGGCACCGTTCCCGCGTCATCCAGGTAGAACGTCACCGTATCGCCCGGCACGAAGCGGAACGTGCCCGAGGCACCTGTGCGTCCGGATCTCGCTGCACGTGTGTCCGGGCGCGAGGCGACGTATGGCAGTCCGGATGCTGGCAGGCCAGTGTTGCCGAACGTCAGCGTTGACGACGACGCTGGATTATCACCAGTGCTGCTTTCATCACATCCGGGCAGCAGTAGCGCAAGCAGGGCAGCGCCGATTGTGCGCATGAGACACTTCCCAACAGGTGACCACAAAGCCGACTCGAGTCAGCCGGACCGTTGGTCAATTCTCTTTCCGTCGTATCCGCCTCAGAAACACCCTTTCGGGTGAGCGAGCGCGCTCGGGAAACACCCTGCCGTCTGTCGGCGTCACCGGATCATCAGCAACAGCCGTACCAGCTTTGCCCGACTCCTGGCATTGGTCTTCTGGTAGATGTTCTTGACGTGTGAGCGCACCGTGTTCTCGGTGATCCCCAGCAGGGAGGCGATCGTTTTCAGCGAATCACCCTCCACCAACAGGTGCGCGACGCGGATTTCCGCTTGTGTCAGCCCGTAGGCTTCCTCGAGCACCTGGCTGTCCATGTCGGCAGGGCCATCGGACGCGCAGATCAATGCAATCGCGCAGGCCTCCCGCTCGCCCGTCAGTTCGTGTTGTCGCGCGAGGCTGGATACGTTCAGCGTGATGGCAGAGCCCTCCGGCCCGCGAGTGATCACGATAGGCTCGGCATAATGCTGCCCGCCGTACTGGCTCAAGGACGTGGCCGCGCTGATGGCCTTGTTGATCTTCTCTTGCAGGCGGGGATCCCTTGCAACGAGGGTCCTGGCTCCCGGTACCTGGTTGATCCTGAGCGCCCGACCCTGCCTCAGGATCCTGAGTGCCGCCTTGTTTGCGTAGTTGATGTTCAGGTTGCCGTCAAAGAGCATGAGCCCGTCCGGCACGGCATCGAGCGCCGAAAGCTTGTTGGCGCTGCCAATTTCCGCGGCGCGCAGCTTCAGGAATATCCCCAGTGATCGCGACAAATGGGGCATCAGCAGGTGCAGCTTCTCTGCCTGTGCCTCGGAGAATGGCCTGGACAAGGGATTATGCGCGGCGATCACAACGAGTTTTCCGTTGTTATCGTCGGGGGTCAGAATCACGCCGGCCAGCAACCTGCCGATATCGATCTTCGCCAACAGATCCTGGTAGAAGGACGATCTGGTGAACTCCTCGTCGGAGACCAACTCCTGGTCGCGCATCACCGTACCGGCCGTCAACAGGCCTTTCCGGAAGGCACTGGCCTCCCAGATGTTCTGCTCGCGGAATCTTGACTCGTAGACGTCCAGCAGTTGCAGCTGGTGCTTCGCGGTGAATCCGCCCTCACCCATCGAGTATTGGGGCGTGAAAACCAGGCAGGTGCTGGACTGAAGCCACCGGCTGATCTGGCGGGGTATTTCGTCCCAGGCGCGGATGTCCGTGGCCCCCGTATAGATCAACTCCACCAGTTCGCTGAATTCGGCGATATCGGCTGGTGCGTGACTCATGGCCAGGGGCTCGTCATGGTGGCTTGCAAGGTAAGTTACCGGAGGAGCCCGCCCATGCTCCTCACCCGTTTGGGGGTTGTGCACCGGGGAAGCCGGTGCATTCAGGCAGGCACCCCGGACACCCCGACGGACCCTTTCCGCTACTCCACCGTCACGCTCTTGGCGAGGTTGCGCGGCTTGTCCACGTCCGTGCCACGGGCCAGCGCCGTGTGGTAGGCCAGCAACTGCACCGGGATGGCATGCACCACCGGTGACAGCACGCCCACGTGGCGCGGCGTGCGGATCACGTGCACGCCCTCGCTGTCGGTGAAATGGCTGTCGAGGTCGGCGAACACGAAGATCTCGCCCCCGCGCGCGCGCACTTCCTGCATGTTTGACTTGAGCTTTTCCAGCAGTGCGTCGTTGGGCGCGATCACCACCACCGGCATCTTCTCGTCCACCAGCGCCAGCGGCCCGTGCTTGAGTTCGCCGGCCGGGTAGGCCTCGGCGTGGATGTAGGTGATTTCCTTGAGCTTCAGCGAGCCTTCCAGCGCGATCGGGTAGTGCACGCCGCGGCCGAGGAACAGCGCGTGGTCCTTCTGCGCGAAGCGGTCGGCCCAGGCCTTCACCTGAGGCTCGAGGTTGAGCGCGTGCTGCACCGACAGCGGCAGGTGGCGCAAGTCCTCGAGGAACGCCGCCTCCTGCGCCGCGTCGACGCGGCCGTGCAACTTAGCCAGCGTCACCGTGAGGGCGAACAGCGCCACCAGCTGGGTGGTGAATGCCTTGGTCGAGGCCACGCCGATCTCGGCACCGGCACGCGTGTAGAAAACAAGGTCCGACGCACGCGGCAGCGCGCTTTCGCGGACGTTGCAGATGGACAACGCGTGCTTCTGGCCGTTGGCCCGCGCGTATTTCAGCGCTTCCATCGTGTCCAGGGTCTCGCCGGACTGCGAGATGGTCACCACCAGCCAGTCCGGCTGCACGACGACGTCCCGGTACCGGTACTCGCTGGCGACTTCCACCTGGCAAGGCAACCCGGCGATCGATTCGATCCAGTAGCGCGCCACCGACCCGGCGTAATAGGAGGTGCCGCAGGCGATGATCTGCACGCCCTTCACCTGGCGCAGCACGGCCGCGGCGTTGTCGCCGAACAGCGATGGCGAGAAGCCGTCCGCCAGCACCGGTTCGATGGTGTCGGCCAGCGCGCGCGGCTGCTCGTGGATTTCCTTCTGCATGAAGTGTGAATACGGGCCCAGCTCCAGCGACGCCAGCGACAGCTCGCTGACATGTACCTTGCGCCCGGCCGGCTGGCCGCTCTTGTCCAGCAGCGTCATGCCGTGGCGGGTCAGCCGCGCCACGTCTCCCTCTTCCATGAAGATCACCCGGCGGGTCTCGCCGAGGATGGCCGATACGTCGGAGGCGACAAAGAACTCGCCCTCGCCCAGGCCGATCAGCAACGGACAACCGTGGCGCGCGCATACCAGCTCTTCGGGCTTGTCCTTCGCCATCACCGCGATGGCGTAGGCGCCCACCAGCTCGGCGGTGGCTGCCCGCACGGCGGCGAACAGGTCGCCGGCGGCCTTGTAATGGTGGTGCACCAGGTGGGCGATCACCTCGGTGTCGGTCTGCGAGGTGAACGCGTAGCCGAGCGCCTTCAGTTCTGCGCGCTTTTCCTCGTGGTTCTCGATGATGCCGTTGTGCACCAGCGCGATCAGCCCGGCCGACACGTGCGGGTGCGCGTTCGGCTCGGTGACGCCGCCGTGCGTGGCCCAGCGCGTGTGGCCTATGCCCATCGGGCCATGCACGCCCTCGGTGTCGGCGGCCTGCGCCGTCTCGCTGACGCGGCCGACGCGGCGCACGCGCTTGATCTCGCCATCGAGCACGGCGATGCCGGCGGAGTCGTAGCCCCGGTATTCCAGGCGGGTGAGGCCTTCGATGAGGATCGGGGTTACGTCACGGTTGGCGATAGCGCCGACGATGCCACACATGGTCAGTCCTTTTTCTTCTTCGCCGGCCGCATCCAGCCGTCGATGTTGCGTTGCTTGCCACGCGCGACGGCCAGCTGGCCGTCGGCGACGTCACCGGTGATCACCGAGCCGGCGCCCACCGTGGCGCCCGCCCCGATGGTCACCGGCGCCACCAGCGAGGAATTGCTGCCGATGAACACGCCGTCACCCATGCGCGTGATGAACTTGTTGGCGCCATCGTAGTTGCAGGTGATGGTGCCGGCACCGACGTTCACGTCGCGGCCGATCTCGGCGTCACCGATGTAGGTCAGGTGGTTCACCTTGGAGCCTTCGCCGATATCGGCCTTCTTGATCTCGACGAAGTTGCCGACGTGCACGCCCGGCGCCAGTTCGGTACCCGGGCGCAGGCGCGCGAACGGGCCGATGTGGCCGTCGCTGGCGATCTTCGCGCCGTCGATGTGGGTGAAGGCGCGGATCTCGACGTTGTCGGCGATGGCGCAATCCTTCAGCACCACATTGGGGCCGATGCGGCAGTTGCTGCCCACGCGCACCGTGCCCTCCACCACCAGGTTGATGTCGATGACGGTGTCGTTGCCGCAATCGAAATCACCGCGCACGTCGATGCGTGCCGGGTCGGCGAGCGTCACGCCGGCACGCATCAACTGCTCGGCGATGCGTCGCTGGTGAACACGCTCGACGTCGGCGAGTTGCAGGCGGTCGTTGACGCCCTGCGTCTCGTCGGCCGGGCAGTCCACGGCGATCACCGCGTGGCCGGCGTCGCGTGCCATGGCGATCAGGTCGGTAAGGTAGTACTCGCCCTGCTTGTTGTCGTTCTTCAGGCGCGGCAGCGCGTGGTGCAGGAAGCGGTTGGGCACCAGCATGATGCCGGTGTTCACCTCGCGGATGGCGCGCGTGGCGTCATCGGCGTCTTTTTCCTCGACGATGCGCAGCACGTTGCCGCCGGCATCGCGGACGATGCGGCCGTAGCCCTGCGGGTTGTCCAGCCGGGTGGTGAGCAGCGCCAGCGCATCGCCGTGGGCGACGTCGGCCAGGCGCTTGAGCGACAGCGTGCGGGTGAGCGGCACGTCGCCGTAGAGAATGAGCGTGCGTGCGTGGTCGTCCGGCAACGCAGGCAGCGCCTGCTGCACGGCGTGGCCGGTGCCCAGTTGCTCGCGCTGCTCGACGGTGACGGCACCGAGTGCCTCGACGCGCGGTGCCACCTGGTCGATGCCGTGGCCGAGCACCACCACCACGCGGCGCGCATCGAGCGCCTGCGCGGTGCGGATCACGTGCTCCACCATCGGCCGACCGCCGACCGCGTGCAGCACCTTGGGCAGCGACGATTTCATGCGCGTGCCCTTGCCGGCCGCGAGGATCACCACGTCTAGCGCGTTCATGCGGGCTCCATTCCCGAAAACCGGCGCCAATCATACCCGTAGCGAGGGGGCCATGCCCCCGACAAGAGCATCGGGGGCATGGCCCCCTCGCTACGCGGGTGGCGGCGCCAACGAGAAAGGGCAGCCGAAGCTGCCCTTTCCGGGTCGGGGGCGTGGCCCCCTCGCTACAAGAGCGGGGTCAGCCGGGGCGACCCATCTTCTTGCGGATGGCGTCGAGGGTACGCAGGCGGGCGGCGGCCTCGGCCAGCTGGGCAGCGGCGTTGGCGTAGTCCACTTCGTCCTTCTGGTTGGCCAGGGCGTGCTCGGCGGCCTTGCGGGCCTCCTCGGCGGCGGCCTGGTCCAGGTTGGTGGCGCGCACCACGGTGTCGGCGAGGATCGTGATACCGGTCGGTTGCACCTCGAGGATGCCGCCCGAGCAGTAGTAGATCTCTTCCTCACCGCCCTGCTTCATGATGCGGATCGGGCCGGGCTTGAGCTGCGTGAGCAGCGGCGTGTGGCCCGGCAGGATGCCGAGGTCACCTACCACGCCCACCGCCACGACCATCTCGGCCACGCCGGAGTAGATCGACTCCTCGGCGCTGACGATGTCGCAGTGCGTGGTCATTGCCATGACGATTGCTCCGTGATCAGCCGCGAATTACTTCGCGGCCATCTTGTTGGCTTTCTCGATCACTTCGTCGATCGTGCCGACCATGTAGAACGCCTGCTCCGGCAGGTTGTCGTAGTCGCCGGCGAGGATGCCCTTGAAGGCGCGGATCGTTTCCTTGAGGGAAACGTACTTGCCCGGGGAGCCGGTGAATACTTCGGCCACGTGGAACGGCTGCGACAGGAAGCGCTGGATTTTACGAGCGCGGTATACCACGCGCTTGTCTTCTTCCGAGAGCTCGTCCATGCCGAGGATGGCGATGATGTCCTTCAGTTCCTTGTAGCGCTGCAGCACGGTCTGCACGCCGCGGGCCACGTCGTAGTGCTCCTGGCCGATAACCAGCGGGTCGAGCTGGCGCGACGTGGAGTCGAGCGGGTCGACGGCCGGGTAGATACCCAGCGAGGCGATGTCGCGCGACAGTACGACGGTGGCGTCGAGGTGGGCGAAGGTGGTGGCCGGCGACGGGTCGGTCAGGTCGTCCGCCGGTACGTATACCGCCTGGATGGACGTGATCGAGCCGTTCTTGGTGGAGGTGATGCGCTCCTGCAGAACGCCCATCTCTTCCGCCAGGGTCGGCTGGTAGCCTACGGCCGACGGCATGCGGCCGAGCAGCGCGGATACTTCGGTACCGGCCAGCGTGTAGCGGTAGATGTTGTCGACGAACAGCAGTACGTCACGGCCCTTGCCGGAAGCGTCTTTCTCGTCGCGGAAGTACTCGGCCATGGTCAGGCCGGTCAGCGCGACGCGCAGGCGGTTGCCCGGCGGCTCGTTCATCTGGCCGTACACCATCGCAACCTTGTCGAGTACGTTGGAGTCCTTCATCTCGTGATAGAAGTCGTTACCTTCACGAGTACGCTCACCCACGCCGGCGAACACGGACAGACCCGAGTGCGCCTTCGCGATGTTGTTGATGAGCTCCATCATGTTCACGGTCTTGCCCACGCCGGCGCCGCCGAACAGGCCGACCTTGCCGCCCTTGGCGAACGGGCAGAGCAGGTCGATTACCTTGATGCCGGTTTCCAGCAGCTCGGTGGCCGACGATTGCTCGGCGTAGCTCGGCGCCTTGCGGTGGATGGTCCAGCGCTCCTGCTCACCGATCGGGCCGGCCTCGTCGATCGGGCGACCGAGGACGTCCATGATGCGGCCGAGGGTCTTGGTGCCTACCGGCACGGCGATGCCCTTGCCGGTGTTGGTCACGTCCAGGCCACGCTTGAGGCCTTCGGTGGAACCCATGGCGATGGTGCGCACCACGCCGTCACCCAGCTGCTGCTGGACTTCGAGGGTGGTCTCGGTGCCGTTCACCTGGAGGGCGTCGTACACGTTCGGGACGGTGTCACGCGGGAACTCGACGTCGATTACCGCGCCGATGATCTGGACAATGCGACCGCTGCTCATCTTCGTTTCTCCTGGAACCTTTGACCGCGCGGTTAGACCGCGGCGGCACCACCCACGATTTCTGCGATTTCCTGCGTGATCGCTGCCTGGCGCGCCTTGTTGTAGACGAGCTGCAGTTCACGGATCAGGCTGCCGGCGTTGTCGGTCGCGGCTTTCATCGCGACCATCCGCGCGGCCTGCTCGCAGGCGCTGTTTTCCACCACCGACTGGTACACCTGGCTCTCGATGTAGCGGACCATGATCACGTCCAGCAGCTCCTTGGCTTCCGGCTCGTAGATGTAGTCCCAGCGGTGCTTCAGTTTTTCCGACTCGTCACGCACCAGCGGCAGCAGCTGCGCTACTTCCGGCTTCTGCGTCATGGTGTTCACGAACTCGTTGCTCACCAGGTACAGGCGGTCGATGTTGCCCTGCTCGTACGACTCCAGCATGGCGGAGACGGTACCGATCAGGTCGTTGATCGACGGCTGCTCGCCCAGGTGCGCCTTGGTGGCCACGACCTTGCCGCCCACCGAGCGGAAGAACGTCTGCGCCTTCTGCCCGATCAGGCAGAAGTCGACATCGACGTTCTGGTCGCGCCAGGCCTTGGCTTCCTGCAGCGTGCGCTTGAACAGGTTGACGTTCAGGCCGCCGCAGAGGCCGCGGTCGGTCGACACGACGATGAAGCCGACGCGCTTGACCGGACGCTCGACGAGGAACTTGTGCTTGTACTCGGACGAGGCGTTAGCCAGGTGTCCGATCACGGCACGGATCTTCTGCGCGTAGGGCTTGGAAGCGGCCATGCGAGCCTGCGCCTTGCGCATCTTGCTGGTCGCTACCTTCTCCATCGCGAGCGTGATCTTCTGAGTGCTCTTCACACTCGCGATCTTGACGCGGATCTCTTTCAGGCTGGCCATGTGGCTCTCCGTTCAGGTCCCGTTATCCGGCGATTACCAGGTCTGGGTGGCCTTGAACTTGGTGACGCAGTCCTTGATGCCCGCCTCGATTTCCTTGTCGAAATCGCCGGTGGCATTGATCTTCTCGAAGAGGTCCTTGTACTGGCTCTTGAAGAAGCTGTGCAGGGCCGCTTCGAACGCCAGCACCTTGTTCACGGCAACGTCGGCCAGGAAGCCTTCGTTGGCGGCGTAAACGGAGATGCCGAGTTCGGCGATGGACAGCGGCGCGAACTGCTTCTGCTTCATCAGCTCGGTGACGCGCTGGCCGTGCTCGAGCTGCTTGCGGGTCGCTTCGTCGAGGTCGGAAGCGAACTGCGCGAAGGCAGCCAGTTCACGGTACTGCGCCAGCGAGGTACGGATACCACCGGACAGCTTCTTGATGATCTTGGTCTGCGCGGCACCACCTACGCGGGAAACCGAGATACCGGCGTTCATCGCCGGACGGACGCCGGAGTTGAACAGGTTGGTTTCCAGGAAGATCTGGCCGTCGGTGATCGAGATCACGTTGGTCGGTACGAACGCGGAAACGTCACCGGCCTGGGTCTCGATGATCGGCAGCGCGGTGAGCGAGCCGGTCTTGCCCTTGACGGCGCCGTTGGTGAACTTCTCGACGTACTCCTCGGAGACGCGAGCCGCGCGCTCGAGCAGGCGCGAGTGCAGGTAGAACACGTCGCCCGGGTAGGCTTCGCGACCCGGCGGACGGCGCAGCAGCAGCGAGATCTGGCGGTAGGCAACGGCCTGCTTGGAGAGGTCGTCGTAGATGATCAGGGCGTCTTCGCCGCGATCACGGAAGTACTCGCCCATGGTGCAGCCGGCGTACGGCGCGATGAACAGCAGCGCCGGCGATTCGGCGGCGGCGGCGGCAACGACCGTGGTGTAGGCCATGGCGCCGTGCTCTTCGAGCTTGCGCACCACGTTGGCGATGGTGGACTGCTTCTGGCCGATGGCGACGTAGACGCACTTAATGCCCGAGTTCTTCTGGGCAATGATGGCGTCGACGGCCATGGCGGTCTTGCCGGTCTGGCGGTCGCCGATGATCAGCTCGCGCTGGCCGCGGCCGATCGGCACCATCGAGTCGACGGCCTTGTAGCCGGTCTGTACCGGCTGGTCGACCGACTTACGCCAGATCACGCCCGGGGCGACTTTCTCGATCGCGTCGGAGGCCTTGGCATTCAGCGGGCCCTTGCCGTCGATCGGGTTGCCCAGCGCGTCAACGACGCGGCCCAGCAGTTCCGGACCTACCGGCACTTCCAGGATGCGGCCGGTGCAGCGGGCCTTCTGGCCCTCGGCCAGGCCGAGGTAGTTGCCGAGCACAACCGCGCCCACGGAATCGCGCTCGAGGTTGAGCGCCATGCCGAAGATGCCGTTGCCGAAATCGATCATCTCGCCGTACATGACGTCGGCAAGACCGTGGATGCGCACGATACCGTCGGATACCGACACGACGGTGCCTTCGGTGCGCGCCTCGGACGACGTATCGAGCGAGGCGATACGCGACTTGATGATCTCGCTGATTTCCGCGGGGTTCAGCTGTTGCATGACTATCTTCCTCGGATCACGAATTCAGGGTGCTGGCGAGTTTCGCCAGGCGGCTGCGCACGGAACCATCGATGACCTGGTCGCCGAAGCGCACGACGATACCGCCCATCAGGGCCGGGTCGACGGATACATCCACCCGCACGTCCTGCTCGAAACGACGCTTGAGGGAAGCGGTGAGCTTCTCCTTCTCGGCGTCGCTCAGCGGGAAGGCGGACACGACCTGCACGTCACCGAGCTTCTCGAGCTCGGCGACCATCTGCTGGAACTGCTCCAGCACGACGGGCAGCGCCGCGAGACGACGGTGGCCGCACATCTGGCGAACGAAGTTCTTGCCAGCGGTGTCGAGCTTGTCGCCGCAAGCCTGGGCGACGGCGTCGGCCTGCTGCTGCGCGGTGAGTTGCGGGCGGGCGAGATACGCCGCCATCTTCTGGTCGCTCACCACGGCGGCGGCGAAGGACAGCATCTCGTTCCACTTCGCGAGCGCGTTCTGCTCGCGGGCGAAGGAAAATGCCGCCTTGGCGTAAGGCCGGGCAACGGTCGTGATTTCAGCCATGGTCGGTACCGTCCAGGATCAGAGCTCGGCGGCCAGTTTTTCCAGCAGGTCGCTGTGCGCCTTCTGGTCAACCGACTTGGCGAGGATCTTCTCGGCGCCGGCGACGGCGAGAGCGGAAACCTGCTTGCGCAGTTGCTCGCGCGCGCGGTGCGCTTCCTGGTCGACTTCGGCCTTGGCGGCAGCCAGGATGCGGTCGCCTTCGGCGCGCGCCTGCTGCTTGGCTTCGTCGACGATCTCGGCGGCACGCTTGTTGGCGAGCTCGATGATCTTGCCGGCTTCTTCCTTGGCTTCGCGCAGGGCGGCCGTGGCCTTGTCCTGGGCGAGTTCAAGGTCCTTCGCGGCGCGATCGGCGGCGGCCAGGCCGTCGGCGATCTTCTTCTGCCGCTCCGCCATCGCCGTCGTGATCAGCGGCCACACGAATTTCATCGTGAACCAGACGAAAACGACGAAGAACAGCATCTGACCGATCAGGGTCGCGGTGATGTTCACGGTGACACCTCAGTTAGCTGCATGGGCCCTGCGTCCAATCACGCAGGGCATTCGCCCGTTACGCACGGGCGGGCGTAAATCAGCCGGCTGCGCGTACGAACAGCAGGTACAGGCCGATACCGACGCCGATCATCGGCACCGCGTCGACGAGACCGGCCATCAGGAACATGCGGCCCATCAGCATCGGGGACATTTCCGGCTGGCGAGCTACGCCTTCCAGCAGTTTGCCGCCGAGGATGCCGAGACCGACAGCCGCGCCGAGGGCGCCCAGGCCAATCAGGAGGCCGCTGGCGAGGATGATCAGACCGATGTCACTCATGGTTGCTCTCCGAGCTTCTTTGGTTGAGAGGTTTGGAACGCGTTGATCAGTGGTGTTCGTCCGCCACGTCGTGTGCCATGGACAGGTACACGACGGTGAGGATGGTGAAGATGAACGCCTGCAGGGTGATGACCAGGATGTGGAACACCGCCCAGACGAACTGCAGCAGGCCGCCGCCGACGAACATCAGCGTGCCGCCCAGACCGGCGAAGAAGTCGCCCGCGGTGGCGATCAGCCAGCCGCCGGAGTACATCAGCGCGATCAGGATGAAGATCATCTCGCCGGCGTACATGTTGCCGAACAGTCGCAGGCCCAGCGAGATCGGCTTGGCCAGCAGGTTGACGAGTTCGAGGGCGAGGTTTACCGGGATGAAGATGGCCTGCACGACCGGGTTCTTCGCGGAGAACGGGTGCAGCGTCAGTTCCTTGATAAAGCCGACCAGGCCCTTCCTGGTGAAGGAGTACCACAGCACCAGCAGGAACACGGCCAGCGCCATGCCGAGGGTGATGTTGGGATCGGTGGTGGGCACGACCTTGAAGAACAGGTGGTCGTTGCCGGCGACGGCGGCGGCGATCTTCGGCACCACGTCGATGGGCAGCAGGTCCATCGTGTTCATCAGGAAGATCCAGGTGAACAGCGTGAGCGCGATCGGCGCGACGATGGGGTTCTTGTGCTGGAAGGTGTCCTTGACCTGGTTATCGATGAACTCGATGGCCATTTCCAGGAAGTTCGCCAGGCCCGACGGTGCCGAGGCGGTGGTCTGCGAGGCCTTGACGGCGGCCCAGCGGAAGGCGGTACCCAGCAGGATGGCCAGTGCCAGCGCCCAGCCGAGGCTGTCCACCTGGAAGGCCCAGAAGCCCATCGCGGCGATTTCCTGCGAGGAATGCGCGAAGGTCCAGGTGTCCTGGGTCAGCATCACGCCGTCATGACCGACGTGGCCGGCCGGCAGCTTGCCGTACACCAGGTTGGTGAGGTGGTGCTGGATGTACTCGGTCGAGGTGATGGTCCCGGATGCCATGCCTTGCTCTCGCCTTTCTTTCGTTACAGATGCCCGGGCTACTGGCCCGCGCGGATCAGTCTTGCAGCAGGTGGCGGGCGGCGAGCGCCCACTGCACCATGATCGCGACCAGGAACACGCTGAACAGCACCCCGACCCGGATCGCACCGCCCTCGGCAAACAGCAGGGCGAACAGCACGATGGTCAACAGGAACTTGCCCAGCTCACCCCTGTAGATCGCCCGGGTGAAATCCCGCGGGGCGACCGACTTGCGAAACCTGAACACCACCCACGCCATGAGGGCCGAGGGCAGGATGGCGATGGCGGCCCCGACCAGCACGGACTTGGCCGTGAGCGTGTCCACCACCAGGAAAACTGCGGCCAGCAGGAGCCAGGCGGCGAAGTGCAACGCGCTGGCCCGGAGCAGCGGTCGGGCGTTGACCAGTGTTTCTGTCACGACAGTACCGTCAGGCCGCTCGGCGGCGCGCATTCTAGCGGTGCCCCCCTGCCCCGGCAAGCAAAACCGGGTGCGGGTTTCCGCGAGGGGCGCCGAAAGTGAAAATCCCTACAAAAACAGTCGGTTATGCGTTGCGGCCGTGTTACCGGAAGAAACGCTTCAGCGGAAGAAACGCAGGATGCCGTCCAGTTCGTCCAGGCTGTTGTAGCTGATCACCAGCTTGCCCTTGCCGCGGGCGCTGTGCTGCAGCTGCACCGGGGCACCGGTCTTCTCGGAGATTTCGTCCTGGAGGCGGCGGATGTCCGGGTCCAGGCGCTGCTGCACCGGCGCGCCGGCGGCCTGCTGCTCGGACTGGATCTTGCGCACCAGCGCCTCGGTCTGGCGCACCGACAGGCCGCGCGCCACCACCTGGCGGGCGATCTCGCCCTGGTCCTTCGGGTCGAGCGCGAGGATGGCACGCGCGTGCCCCATTTCCAGGTCGCCACGCTCGAGCAGCGTCTTGGCGTCCGGCGCCAGAGCCAGCAGGCGCAGCAGGTTGGTGACGGTGGCGCGCGACTTGCCGACCGCGTCGGCCACTTCCTGGTGGGTGAGGTTGAACTCTTCCTGCAGGCGGTTCAGCGCGATGGCTTCTTCCATCGGCGACAGGTCTTCACGCTGGATGTTCTCGATCAGCGACATCGCCAGCGCGGCTTCGTCGCCCACGTCCTTGATGACGCAGGGCACCTTCTCGAGGCCGGCCAGTTGCGAGGCGCGCCAGCGGCGCTCACCGGCGATGATCTCGTAGCGCTTCTCGCCGATCGGGCGCACCACGATCGGCTGCATCAGGCCCTGCGCCTTGATCGACTCGGCGAGCTCGGCGAGCTTGTCCTCGGCGAATTCGCGGCGCGGCTGGTAACGGCCGCGCTGCAGGAATTCCACCGGCAGTTCCTTGAGCGGACCCTCGGCGATTACCGCGGCGATGGCGTCGGCGGGCGCGGCGGCGGCCGGCACGGCATCACCCGCGGCGGCGGCGGCCTGTTGTGCCTTTTTCGCGGCGGAACCCAGCAGGGCGTCGAGGCCCTTGCCCAATCCTTTTTTCTTCGGCGTCGACATGATGAGGTACCGGTTCGGGGTTCGTTATTTCGCGGCGCGGGCGGCGGCGGCATCGACGCGGCGCAGGATCTCGCCGGCCAGCGTCAGGTAGGCCAGCGCACCGCGCGATTTCTCGTCGTAGGTGATGACCGGCTGGCCGTGGCTGGGCGCCTCGGCCAGGCGCACGTTGCGCGGGATCATGGTGCGGAAAACCTTGTCGCCGAAGTGCGCCTCGAGCTGGGCGGAAACGTCGTTGGCCAGGCTGTTGCGCGGGTCGAACATGGTGCGCAGCACGCCGCCGATTTCCAGCTTCGGGTTGAGCGCGGCCTTGATCTTCTCGACGGTGTTCATCAGCGCCGTAAGGCCTTCGAGCGCGTAGTACTCGCACTGCATCGGCACGATCACTTCGTCGGCGCCGGCCAGCGCGTTGACCGTGAGCATGTTCAGCGACGGCGGGCAGTCGATCACCACGAAATCGTATTTCGTGCGCACCGCCTCCAGCACGTCGCGCAGGCGGTATTCCTTGTTGTCGATTTCCAGCAGCCCGACTTCGGCGGCGGTGAGGTCGTCGTTGGACGGGATCACGTCGTAGCCGGCCTCGGAGCGCACCGCCACGGCGTCGAAACCGGCGTCACCCATCAGCAGGTCCAGCACGGTGTGCTCGCGGTCGTGCTTGTCGATGCCCGAGCCCATGGTGGCGTTGCCCTGCGGGTCGAGGTCGACCAGCAGCACGCGCCGCTTGGCCGCCGCGAGCGAGGCGGCGAGGTTCACGCTGGTGGTCGTCTTGCCCACGCCGCCTTTCTGGTTGGCGACCGCGATGATCCGGGACACGTGCGTTACTCCGTTGTGGTCGGGGGCATGGCCCCCTCTCTACATGGTTCAATGCACACGAGGTGCCGTTCCTTGCCCAGGTGCGGCACCGTCAGCGCCAGCACCTGCGTAACCTTCACGTCCGCCGGCAGCGCGGCGATCTCGTCGTCCGGGCGCACGCCTTTCATGGCCAGCAGGCGGGCGCCCCGCGCAAGCAGCGCGCGGCAGCCGTCGACCATGTCCGGCAACGAGGCGAACGCGCGGCTCACCACCAGCGCCGGTGCGGCGGCGAGCTCGAGTTCCTCGATGCGCGCCTGCTGCACCTCGACGTTGCGCAGGCCGAGCTCATGCACCGCCTGCTTGAGAAAACGCGTCTTCTTGCCGTTGCTGTCGACCAGCACGTACGACAGCTCCGGCCGCGCAATGGCAAGCACCATGCCGGGGAGGCCGCCGCCGGTACCCACGTCGAGCACCGGGCCTTCCGTGACGTGCGGGACGATGGCGAGGCTGTCGAGGATGTGCTCGACTTCCATCGCCGCGCGTCCGCGCACCGCCGTGAGGTTGTACGCGGCATTCCATTTTTCCAGCAGGTCGAGATAGCGATGCAGCATCGCGACCTGGTCTTCGCCGAGGACCACGCCGAGCGCTTGCGCGCCTGCGGCGATGCGGTCAGGCCGACTTGCGGTCAAGGCCGTGCTTCTTCAGGTAGATCAGCAACAGCGAGACCGCCGCCGGGGTGATGCCCGGGATGCGCGCGGCCTGGCCGAGCGTCTGCGGTTTCGCCTGCGTCAGTTTCAGGCGCACTTCGTTCGACAGGCCCTTGATCGCGGCGTAGTCCAGCGACTCGGGGATGACGATGGATTCGGCGCGCTTGAGGCGCTCGACATCGTCCTGCTGGCGATCGATGTAGCCGGCGTACTTGGTCTGCACTTCCACCTGCGCGGCGACGTCGTCGTTCACCGCCTCCAGCGCGCCGATCTCGGCGATCGCGGCGTAGTCGAACTCGGGACGCTTGAGCAGGTCTTTCAGCGTGGCTTCGCGCGACAGCGTGGTGCCGCGGGCAATGGCGCGCTGGCCCATCTCGCTGTGCGGCAACACCCAGGTGCTGGCGAGGCGCTGGTCGAGTTTCGCGATTTCCTCGCGCTTGGCGCAGAAGGCGGCCCAGCGTTCGTCGTCCACCAGGCCCAGCGCGCGGCCCTGCTCGGTGAGGCGCAGGTCGGCGTTGTCCTCGCGCAGCTGGAGGCGGTATTCCGCACGCGAGGTGAACATGCGGTACGGCTCCTTGGTGCCGTGGGTGATCAGGTCATCGACCAGCACGCCGAGGTAGGCGGTTTCGCGTGTCGGGTACCAGGGGTCGCGGCCGAGCGCCTTCAGTGCGGCGTTGATGCCGGCCAGCAGGCCCTGGGCGCCCGCCTCTTCGTAACCGGTGGTGCCGTTGATCTGGCCGGCGAAATACAGGTGCGGAACGTGTTTCGTCTCCAGCGTGTAGTGCAGGTCCTGCGGGTTGAAGAAGTCGTACTCGATGGCGTAGCCGGGGCGCACGATGTGCGCGTTCTCCATGCCGCGGATCGAGCGGATGATCTGCAACTGCACGTCGAACGGCAGCGAGGTGGACACGCCGTTCGGGTAGAGCTCGTGGGTGGTCAGGCCTTCCGGCTCGATGAACACCTGGTGGGTCATCTTGTCGGCGAAGCGCACCATCTTGTCCTCGATGGACGGACAGTAACGCGGGCCCACGCCTTCGATCACGCCGGCGTACATCGGCGAGCGGTCGAGGTTGGCGAGGATGATCTCTTTCGTTTTCTCGGTGGTGTGGGTGATCCAGCACGGCACCTGCTTCGGGTGTTCGCTGGTCTTGCCGAGGAAACTCATCACCGGCAGCGGGTCGTCGCCCGGCTGCACTTCCATCACCGAGAAATCGACGGTCTTGCCGTCGATGCGCGGCGGCGTGCCGGTCTTCAGGCGACCGACGCGCAGCGGCAATTCGCGCAGGCGATGGGCCAGCGAGATCGAGGGCGGGTCACCGGCGCGGCCACCGGAGTGGTTCTGCAGGCCGATGTGGATCACGCCGCCGAGGAAGGTGCCGGCGGTGAGCACGACGGTCTTGCCGCTGAACTTGATGCCGGTCTGGGTGACCACGCCGCACACGCGCTCGCCGTCCATCAGCACGTCGTCGACGGCCTGCTGGAAGATGGTGAGGTTGGGCTGGTTCTCCAGCATCGAGCGCACCGCCTGCTTGTACAGCACGCGGTCGGCCTGGGCGCGGGTGGCGCGCACGGCCGGGCCCTTGGAACGGTTGAGTACGCGGAACTGGATGCCGGCCTGGTCGGTGGCGCGCGCCATAACGCCGCCGAGGGCGTCGATTTCCTTCACCAGGTGGCTTTTGCCGATGCCGCCGATGGCCGGGTTGCAGGACATCTGTCCCAGCGTTTCGACGTTGTGGGACAGCAGCAGGGTCTTCGCGCCCATGCGGGCAGCCGCCATCGCTGCCTCGGTGCCGGCATGGCCGCCACCGATCACGATCACGTCGAAGCTGTCCGGGTAGTTCACGGCCGTTTGTGCCTGCCAACCACTATATATAGTAGGTATCGCCCGCCGGGAGCACATTTTCTGCGCAACGCGGGCAAAAAGGGGAAGCAAGTATAGGCCTGCCCCCTTGAAAATAAAGAGGCGGCGGGTTGGTGATTACTTACTGCTATTCTGTAGTGAGGGGGCCATGCCCCCGATGCCTTTGCTTTTGTGCCCCAAAGCGTCGGGGGCATGGCCCCCTCTCTACACGGGCTCGTCGCTGTCCGGCAGGCCATCGAAGGCCCCTGGTGCAATGACGATCTTGCGCCGCTTCTCCAGGCGGACCACCCGGGGATCGAAGTTCTGCCGGATATCTTCGTGCGCCAGGTCCAGCCATCGCACGGCCCGGTCGACTTCCTGTTGCTCCAGGCGAAGCAGGTCCACGGGATTCGCGCGCAGTGGCGCGCAGTCGGCCAACAGGTGTTTCCAGCGCACCGCCTTCAGTGCAGTGGCGTTGTTGAAAATGAAGTCCCGGTGCGGATCACCGTCCTGTACGTGGTCCACCATGAAGACGGCCGGCGGCACGGCGACAAATGACTGGCTGAGTTCCAGCCAGCGCTGCTGGACATAGCCGTACCAGCGACGCGTGAGTTCATCCAGTTGCGCTTCCTGCCCCGCGGCGTCGACCTGCATGTCCCACAGGTAGCCGCCGGTCTCGGCCCTGCCATGGTTCTTGCCTTCGACGTACTGGTGGGGAATCAGGGTGTCGATCCGTTCCAGACCCGTTTCTTCGACGACGTCCGCCAGGTACCCGGCCAGCGAATACAGGGAGCCATAGTGGAGCCGGCCGTTGACCAGCAAGCGCACCCAGTGGCTGAAGCGCAAGGCGAAGTATTCGCGGCCGGCGTAGTCGGCGAATTCCTTCCTGTTGGCCTGCTCCTGGTACAGGTGATCGGCGTAGTCGTAGTCATGAAGAGTGGTGAAATCCAGCAGGCTGGTATTGGCCTCCATGGATTCATTCAGGAAGACAAAGTCCTCGCCGATGCCGGCGGTCAGCAGCTTTGCCTCGTTGAGTTGGCTGAGCTGCGCCAGCGACAGGTTATCCATGATGCTGGCGGCGTCATCGGCATTGCAGGTGATGCCCAGCACTTCGTGCAGTAACACGGCGTTTGCGCGGCTCCGGGCAGCCGCGTCCATGGTGGCGCGGAATCGCTCCTGGTCATCAGGCCGCCAGGCGTGGTAGTGGGAATCTGCCGCCATCAGTGCCTTGCGCGCGGCGATTTCAGATCGGGATGGCATCGTGCATGACCTGCGGCAGTCGGGTGGTAGCGGTCATGTTAAGAAAGACCGCCTTTTCGAACATGAGAAGAACCTCATGTTAAAGGTGAGTCCTTGACCCTGTAGTGAGGGGGCCATGGCCCTGACCGCTCTTCGTAGAGAGGGGGCCACGCCCCCGAGGCGTGCGAAGAGCAAAGCGGTCGGGGGCATGGCCCCCTCTCTACAGGGGCGGGGTGTTACTTGCCGATGCAGAAGCTGGAGAAGATGCGGCCGAGCAGGTCGTCGGCGGAGAACTCGCCGGTGATTTCGCCGAGCGCCTGCTGGGCCACGCGCAGGTCTTCGGCGAGCAGTTCGCCGGCGCGGTTGCGCTCGAGCTGGGTGCGGCCGTTGGCCAGCGAGGCGCGGGCGCGCTGCAGCGCGTCGAGGTGACGGCGGCGGGCGACGAAGGCGCTTTCGCCGAAGTCGCCGGCGCCGACGCGTTGCTTGATGAGGGTGCGCAGGTCGTCGATCCCGGCGCCGGTTCTGGCGGAGATGGCGACGGCGTCGGGGTGAGGAGCGGTCGGGGGCATGGCCCCCTCGCCACGAGGAGCGGGCAGCAAGCCGGCGGGCTCGCCGCTCAGGTCGGCCTTGTTGCGCACCACCAGCAACGCCTGCTGCGGGGCAAGCGCGGCAACGAAGTCGGGCCACAGCTCACGCGGGTCGGTGCCGGTGGCCTGGGTGCCGTCGACCAGCAGCAGCACCACGTCGGCGTTGCGCACTTCCGACCAGGCGCGGCGGATGCCTTCCTGTTCGACCGGGTCGTCACTGTCGCGCAGGCCGGCGGTGTCGACGATGTTCACCGGGATGCCGTCGATGGCCAGTTGCTCGCGCAGCAGGTCGCGGGTGGTGCCGGCGATGGGCGTGACGATGGCGGCCTCGCGGCCGACCAGCGCGTTGAGCAGCGACGATTTGCCGGCGTTCGGCCGGCCGGCGATCACCACGGTGATGCCCTCGCGCAACAGCGTGGCGGCACGCGTGCGCGCCAGCAGTTCGTCGAGATCGCTTTCCAGCGTGGTGAGCATGGCCGACACCTGGCCATCAGCCAGGAAATCGATTTCCTCCTCGGGAAAATCGATGGCCGCTTCCACGAACATGCGCAGGTGGATCAGCGCTTCCACCAGCGAGGAGATGCAATCGGAGAACACGCCCTGCAACGAGCGCACCGCGCCGCGCGCGGCCGCCGCCGAACGCGCGTCGATCAGGTCGGCGATGGCTTCGGCCTGGGCGAGGTCGAGCTTGTCATTGAGGAAGGCGCGTTCGGAGAATTCACCGGGCCGCGCCAGCCGCGCACCCAGCGCCAGGCAGCGCGACAGCAGCAGGTCCATAACCACCGGGCCACCGTGGCCCTGCAGCTCCACCACGTCCTCGCCGGTGAACGACGCCGGCGCACGGAACGGCAGCACCAGCCCCTCGTCGATCGCTTCGCCGCTGCCGTCTCGGAACGTCGCGTACTGCGCCAGCCGCGGCTGCAGCCGCGCTTCGGGAATGGAGCTGATGGTGGCAGCAATCGCGAAAGCCTTCGCCCCCGACAACCGCACGATGCCAATCCCGCCCCGGCCCGGGGCGGTCGCAACCGCAGCAATCGTGTCAGCGTCGAGTTTCATGGCCCGCTCCCGCTCTTCAGGGCCCGGCAACGCCGGGCCCGCTTTTCCCGGTGGCGGGCGAAGCCCGCCCCGCTCCACGGAGCACTACCTGAACCCTGCCCCGGCGCGCCCGGGGGAGGTGATCCGGCTCCCGAGCGGTAGCGAGCGGAGGCCGGACACCTCCCCCGAGGCAGCCGGCACTCAGGCCTTCGCGTGCTCCTTCTCGATCTTTTTCGTGATGTACCACTGCTGCGCGATCGACAGGATGTTGTTCACCAGCCAGTACAGCACCAGGCCGGCGGCGAAGAACAGGAAGAACACGGTGAAGATCCACGGCAGCCACTGCAGCATCTTGGCCTGCATCGGGTCGGGCGGTGCCGGGTTGAGTTTCGTCTGGAACCACATCGAGATGCCCATGAGGATCGGCAGCACGAAGTACGGGTCCATCACCGACAGGTCGTGGATCCACAGGAAGAACGGCGCCTGGCGCAGTTCCACCGATTCCAGCAGCACCCAGTACAGGGCGATGAACACCGGCATCTGCAGCAGGATCGGCAGGCAGCCACCCAGCGGGTTGATCTTCTCCTTGCGGTAGAGCGCCAGCATTTCCTGCGACTGTTTCTGCCGGTCGTTCTTGTATTCCTCGCGGATGCGGGTGAGCTCCGGCGTGATGCGGCGCATGTGCGCCATCGACGTGTAGCTCATCTTCGACGGGTAGTAGAAGAGGATCTTGATCAGCACGGTGAGCAGGATGATGGCCACGCCCCAGTTGCCGACCACTTCCTCGATCATCACCAGCAGCCACAGGAGCGGTTGCGAGATGAACCAGAACCAGCCGTAGTCCACGGTCAGGTCGAGGCCGGTGGAGATTTCCTTGAGGCGGTCCTGCTGTTTCGGGCCGGCGTAGAACGACGCGCCGATTTCCTGCGTGGCGCCCGGGGCAACGCTCACCTGCGGCGAGGTAAAGCCGAACAGGTAGGTGCCTTCGTCCTGGCGGTAACGCGCGAAGTACTGGTTGCGCTGGTCCTGGGTCGGGATCCACGCGCCGATGAAGTAGTGCTGGATGAAGGCGATCCAGCCACCCTGGGCTTCGACCTTGACCGGCGCTTCCTGCACGTCGCCGAGCGTGGCCTTGTTGTAGACGGCTTCGTCGCTGTAGTACGCGCCACCGAGGTAGGTGGGCGAGGTGCTGAAGAAGCTGCCGCCACCCGGGTGCGACGGATCGCCGGAACCGTCGCGCTTGAGCTGGCCGAACAGGAAACCGTTCCAGGCCGCGGCCGACTGGTTGTTGACGCGGTAGCTGACGTTGACCAGGTAATCGCCGCGCTTGAAGCGGAAGATCTTGTCCACGCTGACGCCATCGCGCGGCGCGGCGTGCAGCACGACTTCCAGTACGTCGCTGCCATCGGCGAGGGTGAAGCTGGTGGCGTCGGCGGTGTAGGTGCCACGCTCGCCGCTGGGCAGGTCCGGACCGAGGTTGCTCACCAGGCCGCTTTGCGCCACGTAGGTGACGCCGTCGTTGGACATCAGGCGGACTTTTTCATCCGGGGTGTCCAGCGACTGCGGGTAGTGCGGCAGCACCAGGTTGGTGATGTCGCCACCGGCGAGGTCGATGGTGAGTTCCATCACGTCGGTGGTGACGGTGACCTTGCCGGCGCCGGTCACGGCGCCGGCGGCGGCGACCGGCACTTCGCCGGCCGCGGTGCTGGCCGGCGCCAGGCCAGCGAGGTCGCCGCTGGCAGCGGTGGCAGCCGGTGCAGACGGCACTTCATTGGCCGCGGCGGTGCCGGCCGGTGCGGACTGGCTGGTGGCCGTGGTCACCGCCGGCTTGTTCTGGCCGTAATCCTGTTGCCAGGACACGAACAGCAGCCACGACACGACCAGCAGGCCGACGATCAGGATATTGCGCTGGATATCCATGCAGGTTTCCGCGTGTTTTTCATCACTGGGGCGTTTCGGGATTCACCGTCGCGGCGCGCTGGCGCTTGCCGGCCAGGTACTGGAACTGGCGGTCGACGGCGCTGCGCAGGGCAGCCTTGTCGAGCGCGGCCAGACCGTCACGGGCCATGACGACGATGTCGAGCCCGGCAAGCAGGGGCTGCTGCCGGCGGAAGGACTCGCGAATGATACGTTTGACGCGGTTTCTTGCAACCGCGCGCGGGACGCGTCGTTTTGGCAACACGAAGCCGATGCGGGCAACGGCCAGGCCGTTGTCACGGGCCAGCAGCACGAAACCGCCTTGCGAGGCGCGCAGGGACGGGGCATCCATGACGCGCTTGAAGTCGGCCGGGGTAAGCAGCCGGAGGTCGCGGGTGAAAGCCTGGGAAGTCATGCCGTGAGTATGGGCGTGTCCAGAATTGATCCCGCCCAGAAACGACGAAGCCACCGCGAGGGTGGCTTCGAGGCAAGTGCCGGAGGCAGCCGGTGCGAACCGGGCGCGCGTCAGACCGTGGTCAGACGCTTGCGGCCCTTGGCGCGGCGACGGGCGATCACCTGACGGCCGTTCTTGGTCGCCATGCGGGCGCGGAAGCCGTGGGTACGGGCGCGGTGCAGGTTGCTCGGCTGGAAAGTACGCTTGGTCGACATGACACGAAACCTTGGGCTAGTCCGGGAGGGTTCCCGGGAACAGGGCCGCGAATGTTAGCGATGCGAGGGGCAGGTGTCAAAGGGTCTGCAAGCAGGTTTTTCCTGGGGGGGTCCGCTTGCTCTTGCTCTTGATCTTTCTTTTTAAAAAAAGAGAAGCATAGAAGCAGTAGTGCATAGCAAGGGACGCCCGGATCTGTGGATAGCGGGTGCAAGTCGTTGTACGGGCTCGCAATAATGGCAAGGACAAGCCCGTGGGCAAGTACCGTGTGAAGCCGGTATGGACCCGGGAAGACCCCGGGATGAAATGTGGAACGTTTTGTCCCCGGATTTACCCACCGGGTTACCCCTGCCTGATTCATCAACATATCCACAGGAAAGCCACCGAGTTGTCCTGTGGATAACTCGGGGGTGACTGTCTAGAATGCCCCACCTCGCCACTGCCGGGCCCTCAACGCCGGACGCGTGGACTGGAAGAACAAGAACGTTCGCAGGGGTAATCGAGTGATCTGGGAAAATTGTCTGGACCGCCTCCAGGATGAGTTGCCGTCGCAGCAGTTCAACATGTGGCTGCGACCCCTGCAGCCCGACTGGGACGGTGGCGCGCACAAGCTGCGCCTGTTTGCCCCCAACCGCTTCGTGCTCGACTGGGTCAACGAGAAGTACCTGACCCGCATCCGTGAACTGGTCAACGAGATCGATGGCGCGCCGGCCCAGGTGAGCGTCGAGGTCGGCAGCAAGCCGCGTGCCGCTGCGCCCTCGCCTATCCTGGCCCCGGTGACCACCCCGGCGGTGGCCGCGCGTACCGCGGCGGCGCCGGTGGAAGTCGCCCCGGTGGTCATCGCCGAGGAGCGCAAGTCCGACAGCATCCCGGCGGCCTATCGCCATGGCCTGGATCCGCGTTCGACTTTCGACAATTTCATTGCCGGTAAATCCAACGAGATGGCGCGCGCCGCTGCCCAGCAGGTGGCGGACAACCCCGGCAAGGGCTACAACCCGCTGTTCATCTATGGCGGCGTGGGCCTGGGCAAGACGCACCTGATGCACGCGGTGGGCAACGCCATGCTGGCGCGCAACCCGGGTGCGAAGATCGTGTACTTGCAGTCCGAGCGTTTCGTGAACGAGCTGGTGCGCGCGCTGCAGACCAACACCATCAACGAGTTCAAGCGCTACTACCGCTCGGTGGACGCGCTCCTGATCGACGACATCCAGTTCTTCGTCGGCAAGGACCGCTCGCAGGAAGAGTTCTTCCACACCTTCAATGCGCTGGTCGATGGCGGCCAGCAGATCATCCTCACTTCCGACCGTTTCCCCAAGGAGATCGAGGGGCTGGAGGAACGCCTGAAGTCGCGCTTCGGCTGGGGCCTGACCGTGCAGGTGGAACCGCCGGAACTGGAGACGCGGGTGGCGATCCTGGTGCGCAAGGCCGACGACGTGGGCATCCAGTTGCCGCAGGACATCGCCTTCTTCATCGCCCAGAAGATCCGCGGCAACGTGCGTGAACTCGAGGGCGCGCTGCGCCGGGTGATCGCCCATGCCAACTTCAAGGGCCAGCCGATCACCGCCGATCTGGCGCGCGATGCGCTGCGCGATTTGCTGGCGATGCAGGCAAGGCTGATCAGTATTGATAACATCCAGCGCACGGTGGCGGAGTACTACAAGATCAAGATGGCGGATTTGCTGTCGCCCAAGCGCAATCGCTCGGTGGCTCGTCCCCGCCAGGTGGCCATGGCCCTCGCGAAGGAACTGACCAGCCACAGCCTGCCGGAAATCGGCGAGGCTTTTGGTGGTCGTGACCACACGACGGTCTTGCATGGTTGCCGGAAAATCGTTGAACTGCGCAACTCGAATACGGACGTTGAGGAAGACTGGCGCAACCTCACGCGTCTGCTCACCAGCTGACGAATCCCAGAAAGAAGGCACATACACATGAAGTTTTCGGTCGGTCGTGACGCCCTGCTCAAGCCGCTGCAACTGGTCGCCGGCGTGGTTGAACGCCGCCAGACCCTGCCGGTGCTGTCGAACGCGCTGTTCGAGGTGCGCGGCAACACGCTGCGCCTGACGGGCACGGACCTGGAAGTGGAGATGGTGGCATCGCTGCCGCTGGCGGAAGCCGCGCAGGACGGCGAGGTGACGGTGCCGGCGCGCAAGCTGCTGGACATCGTGAAGTCTCTGCCGGCCGGTGGTGAGCTGAAGTTCGAGCGCGACGGCCAGAAGATCACGCTGAAGAGCGGCCGCAGCCGCTACAGCCTGGCGACCCTGCCGGCCAGCGAGTTCCCCAACATCGAGCAGGGCGTGGGCAACCAGGCCATCGAGCTGGAAGTGGACACGCTGAAGAAGCTGATCGACAGCACGGCGTTCTCCATGGCCCAGCAGGACGTGCGCTACTACCTGAACGGCATGCTGCTGGAAGTGACCGCCGACCGCCTGCGCACCGTGGCCACCGACGGCCACCGCCTGGCCATGGCCGATGCCACCGTGACGACCGGCGTGGCCAGCAAGCTGCAGGTGATCGTGCCGCGCAAGGGCATCCTCGAACTGTCGCGCCTGCTCACCGAGGACGGTGACAGCAAGGCGAAGCTGTCGCTGGGTGGCAACCACGTGCGCGTGGAGTACGGCAACCTGACCTTCACCTCCAAGCTCATCGACGGCAAGTTCCCGGACTACGAGCGCGTGCTGCCGAAGAACTCCGACAAGGCGGTGCTGGCCCAGCGCGAGGAACTGCGCTCGGCCCTGTCGCGCGCGGCCATCCTCTCCAACGAGAAGTACCGTGGCATCCGCCTGGCGCTGTCGTCCGGCACCCTGGGTATTGCCGCCAACAACCCCGAGCAGGAAGAAGCGCACGAGGAGATCGGCGTGGACTACAAGGGCGCGGACCTCGAGATCGGCTTCAACGTCAGTTACCTGCTGGACGTGCTGAACACCCTCAAGGGTGGGCAGGTGAAGCTGGCGCTGGGTGATTCCAACTCCTCGGCGCTGATCTCCGACGCCGAGAACGCGGCCTCCTGGTACGTGGTCATGCCGATGCGCCTCTGAGGCCACGGCATTACGCAGTCCCCTCCTGATGTACATCGCAAGGCTGGACGGTGCCGGGCTCCGGAACCTCCAGCCTTTTTCTTTGCGCCCTGCCCTGCTCAACGTGCTGGCCGGTGACAACGGCTCCGGCAAGAGCAGCACGCTGGAAGCCCTGCACCTGCTGGCCACCGGGCGGTCGTTCCGCAGTAACCGGGCGGACGGCGCCATCCAGCACGGGCTGGCCGAACTGACCCTGTTTGCCGTGGGCCGCGAGCCGGAAGGCCGCGAGCACCGCTACGGCTACCGCAAATCCAAGGGCGGCGATCCCGAGATCCGTATCGACGGCGAGGCGGCCAGCCTCGGCGAGATCGCCGCCGCCCTGCCCGTCCGCTTCATCGGCCCCGGCTCCGAGGAGTTGCTGGAGGGGGAGCCGGCTATCCGCCGTGGCTTCCTCGACTGGATTTTGTTCCACGTGGAACACAGCTACCTGGGACTGTGGCGGCGGGCCAACCGGGCCTTGGCCCAGCGCAATGCCCTGCTCAAGCAGCGGGCGGCCCCGGCGGCCCTCAAGCCCTGGACCCGGGAACTGGCCGAGGCGTCGGCCCGCATCGGCGAGCTGCGCCAGCAGGCACTGGCCGACCTGCAGGAGGAACTGGCTCCCCTGCTGGCCCGCTTCGCGTTCATGGACGCCATCGACCTGCAGTACGCAGGCACCACCCTGCCGGACAGCGACACCGGCTGGCTGGAGCTGGAGACCCGCGAGCGCGAGCTGGGCTATTCGCTGTTCGGCTTCCAGCGCGACGACCTGCGTATCCGCGTCCCGGGCGGCATGGCCCGCGACATCCTCTCCCGGGGGCAAAGAAAGGTGCTGGTCTACGCCCTGCTACTGGCGGAGGCTGCCCTCGTGCGCCGGAAAACAGGTAAAATCAGCGTTCTGTTGCTGGACGACCTGTGCTCGGAACTCGACAAGAACAACGCCGCGCAGGTCCTGACGCTGGTCCTCGATACCGGCATGCAGGCTTTCATATCCGTGCTCAACCCCGGTGACCTCGACGACCTCCTGCCGGCCTCGGCCGAGCGGAACATGTTCCACGTGGAACATGGTGTTGTCCGGCCATTGGCTTGACCCCCTTACCGCCCAGATGGAATAGGCATGAGCGAGAACAGCTACGACTCCTCCAGTATCAAGGTGCTCAAGGGCCTGGACGCGGTGCGCAAGCGCCCGGGTATGTACATCGGCGACACCGATGACGGCACCGGCCTGCACCACATGGTGTTCGAGGTGGTCGACAACGCCATCGACGAGGCCCTGGCCGGCCACTGCACCGAGGTGCGGGTGACCATCCACCAGGACGAGTCCATCACCGTCAGCGACAACGGCCGGGGCATCCCCACCGACATCCACCCCGAGGAAGGGGTGTCGGCGGCCGAGGTCATCATGACCGTGCTGCATGCCGGCGGTAAGTTCGACGACAACACCTACAAGGTGTCCGGCGGCCTGCACGGCGTGGGCGTGTCGGTGGTGAACGCCCTCTCCGAGGAGCTGCGCCTGACCATCCGCCGCAACGGCAAGGTCCACGAGCAGATCTACAAGCACGGCGAGCCGCAGGCCCCGCTGGCGGTGGTCGGCGAGACCGACCAGCGCGGCACCGAGGTGCACTTCAAGCCGTCGGCCGAGACCTTCAGCAACATCAAGTTCCACTACGACATCCTGGCCAAGCGCCTGCGCGAACTGTCGTTCCTGAACTCCGGCGTGCGCATCGTGCTCACCGACGAGCGCGAGGAAGGCCTGCAGGACGTGTTCGAGTACGAGGGCGGCGTGTCCGCCTTCATCGGCTACCTGAACCAGAACAAGGTGGCGCTGAACAAGATCTTCCACTTCCTGGTGCCCCAGGAGCGTGGCGGCATCGGCGTGGAAGTGTCCATGCAGTGGAACGACACCTACCACGAGCAGGTGCTGTGCTTTACCAACAACATCCCGCAGCGTGACGGCGGCACCCACCTGCAGGGTTTCCGCACCGCCCTCACCCGCACCCTGAACAACTACATCGAGACCGAGGGGCTGCTGAAGAAGGAGAAGGACAAGGTCGCCCTCTCCGGAGACGACGCCCGCGAAGGCCTGGTGGCCATCATCTCGGTGAAGGTGCCGGACCCGAAGTTCTCCTCGCAGACCAAGGACAAGCTGGTGTCCTCGGAAGTGACCAACGCGGTGGCGTCGGTGATGTCCGAGAAGCTGCACGAGTACCTGATGGAGAACCCGCAGGACGCCAAGCAGATCGTGGGGAAGATCATCGACGCTGCCCGCGCCCGCGAGGCCGCCCGCAAGGCGCGCGAGATGACCCGCCGCAAGGGCGCGCTGGACATCGCCGGCCTGCCCGGCAAGCTGGCTGACTGCCAGGAAAAGGACCCGGGCCTGTCGGAACTGTACATCGTGGAGGGTGACTCCGCGGGCGGCTCGGCCAAGCAGGGCCGCAACCGCAAGAACCAGGCGATCCTGCCGCTCAAGGGCAAGATCCTCAACGTGGAGCGCGCGCGCTTCGACCGCATGATCTCCTCGGCCGAGGTGGGCACGCTGATCACTGCGCTGGGCTGCGGCATTGGCCGCGACGAGTACAACATCGACAAGCTGCGTTACCACTCGATCATCATCATGACCGACGCGGACGTGGACGGTGCCCACATCCGCACGCTGCTGCTGACCTTCTTCTTCCGCCAGTTGCCGGAGCTGATCGAGCGCGGCCACGTGTTCATCGCCCAGCCGCCGCTGTACAAGGTGAAGCGCGGCAAGCAGGAGCAGTACCTGAAGGACGAGCATGCGCTGGAGCAGTACCTCACCAACTCGGCGCTCGAGGATGCCCGCCTGATCCCGGGTGGCGGCCAGCCGCCGATCTCCGGCGCGCCGCTGGAGAGCCTGGTGGCGCAGTTCCGCCAGACGCTGAACCTGGTGGAGCGCCTGTCGCGCATCTACCCGCGCACCCTGCTGGGCCAGTTGCTGTACGTGGCCCCGCTGGCCCTGGAGCAGTTGAGCGACCGCGATGCCGTGGCCAACTGGGTGCAAGTGCTTACTAACCGCGTGGAAGCCGCCGCGCCTGCCAGCGAGCGTTTCGCGCTGTCGGTGCACGAGGACCGCGAGCACCAGCTGTTCCTGCCCAAGGTGGAACTGGTGGCGCACGGCGTGCCCTACACCTACGTGCTGGGCCGCGACTTCCTGGCCGGCGCCGACTACCGCGCCATCACTTCCATGGCGAAGCTGCTGGACGGCCTGGTGGCCGAGGGCGCCGAGGTCGTGCGTGGCGAGCGCCGCCTGGCGGTGTCCAGCTTGCGCGAGGCGGTGGACTGGCTGCTGGCCGAGTCGCGCCGTGGCGTGTACATCCAGCGCTACAAGGGCCTGGGCGAGATGAACCCCGAGCAGCTGTGGGAGACCACCATGAACCCTGAGGTGCGCCGCATGCTCAAGGTCACGGTGGAGGACGCCATCGCCGCCGACCGCATCTTCACCACGCTGATGGGCGACGAGGTGGAGCCGCGCAGGGACTTCATCGAGACCAATGCGCTGCGGGTGGCGAACCTGGACGTTTGATCCTGTAGTGAGGGGGCCATGCCCCCGACCGCTCTACCCGCTTGCACGTGACACCTGCAGGGCCCCATCGGGGCCCTGCTCTTTTCCGCAACACCCATGGACTTCGTACATGCTCAAGGGACTGTGGCGCCGGCTGCTTGCAGGCGGCAAAAGTGATTCCGGGAACCCCGAAGCGAGCGCGACACCCGTTGCCGCGGCACCACCCGCGGATGCTCACCAGCCGGACGGGAAACCGCCGGCAGTCGAACCGTCGCCAATGGTCTCCGTCGTTGACGAGTTTGGCCGGCAGTTCGAAATTCCCCGCGAGACCTGGCGGCAGCAAGTACTGGCGCCCAACCTCGCGAAAAATGCCGACGATCCGGAAGGCCTTTACGGGCTGATCGTGAGCGCGATGAACGACGGGTTGTTCGAGGATGTGGAAGCGGCCAGCGCCCGCTTGCTGGCCATCGACCCCGTCGCGGAACGCAGTCACACCATCCGCGGCATCGTGCTGATGCAACTCGGGCGGCTGGCCGAGGCGGAAATCGTCCTGCGCGAAGGCATGCGACGCGCCGGCGAGACGGGCACCCTGCTCACCAACCTGGCCAAGGTGTGCGACCGCAGCGGCAACGAGGCGGCGGCCGACGCCATCCTCGAGCGTGCCATCGCGCGTGATCCGAACCAGGAAAACGGCCTGCTGTGGTGGCTTGCACGGGCGCGCGAGCGTGGCGGGGAGCCGGCGTGGGATGCGGGCCTGGCGCGGGCGGCAGCGATTCCCGGCGCATGGCGCCCGCAACTGTGGCAGGCGCTGGCGCTGGTAAAACAGAACCGCGTCGATGAGGCGGTAGCGATCTATCGGGAACTGCTTGCCAGGGATGTCGTCCACAGCGACGTGCTGTTCTCGATCTCCGGTGACCTCGGCAATGCCGGCCGCATTGACCTCGTGTTTTCCCTCGTCGCCGGGCGTTACGACCCGGCGCATCACGATGTGCGCATCGGGCTGAACCTGCTGCAGGCCTGCCTGCAGGCGGAACTGGTCGATGACGGGCTGGCATGGCTCAAGCGCATGTACGCGCTGCAGAACCCGGCGATCAAGCAGCACCTCGACCGCTTCGCGGCGGGCTTCGACGAGATCCTGGCGAAGCGTCCGCTTGCCCAGGCCGATATCGGGGAGCCGCGCGTCGAAAACATGATGCTTGCGTCGCCGATCTGGCAATACGGCATGGACGATCCGCGCTGGCTGTTTGCCGACAAGCCCGAGGATGCGCCACGCGTGTTGTTTTATGTGCCGTCGGTATCGGGTCGCGCGCACGATCCTGCCGGTACGCAGCGTGAGGACACCGCCGGCCGGTTGTCACGGGCGGTGCCGCTGTATCTGGCCGAGTGTGTGCATGAGCGGACGACGCTGATCGGGACAACGCTGTTGCCGGTGGTCAAGGGCACAGGCCCGGCCGTTTTCGGTGCCGGGCACGACATGGATACGCTGCTGGACGCCCTGGCCGAACATGGCGCATGGCTGGTGACCGGCCGCATCGACGAAAACGCAGAGATGTTCACGCTGGTGCTGGGCGCATGGGATGTTGCGCAGCGGACCTGCATCGCCACGCGGGAAGCGACGTTCAGCGTGCAGGATCCGGCATCGTTTGGCGCCGCGGTGCGCGCACTTGAAGACTGGCTGCTTGGCGTGCTCGGCCATGCGCTCGCCGGCGGCACCACGCTCGATCCCTGGTATGCCCGCGTGCCTGACGCGTGGCTGCCGACGTACCTGTTGTGTCTCAACCAGTCGCTGATGCTCAGCCTGGTCTCGAACGGTGTGGCCGAGCGCGGCAGCCTGCACGGGGAACGGGACATTCTCGAGCGGCCATTCATGCTGGCCGCGGAGTTTCCGGACGCCGGCCAGACACGCATGCTGGCGCTGTCAGCCCTGGCCAAGACGCGCCGCAATGGCTCCGACCTGATGCCGGAGTTCACCCGGCGTGTCGAGGTGATGATGAACAAGGGCCTGACACCGGAAATCCGGGCGGCGTTGGAGCCGCTGGTCCACTTCGTCAACGCCGACGACGCGGCCCTTGAACAGGCCTGCGCCGGCCAGCCGGCCCGGGATGACGAGGCGTACCGGGTCTGGCTGCGCAAGTTGCTGCACAGTGCGGTGGGTGGCACGGCGAACACCCTGCAGTAGGTCGAACCTGCCGGTTGCCACCTACTGAACGTTCGTTTAGTGTCCGGGGTCAGTCTTCCCATGACGAGCCCCGGACCATGCCCCGCCAGTCCCCCCCTGCCCTGCCCCCGGCCGCCGGCCGGGAGCGCATCCTCGAGGCGGCCTTGCCGCTGTTCGTGGCCGCCGGTTTCAGCGGCGTGTCCATGCGTGAGGTGGCGACCGCCGCCGGCATGACGCCGGCCGCGCTGTACTACCACTTCCCGGACAAGGAGCAGTTGTACCTGGCGGTGATCGCCCACCTTTACAACGACCGCATCCCGCAGGTCATCGCGCAGATGACTGCCAGCGCCGATCCCTGGCAGCGGCTGGAACACCTGGTGGGCGGCATCGCGCTGATGAACGCCACCGAGCCGCGCCTGTTGCGGCTGGCGCAGTGGGTGATGCTGGACACCGATCCGGCGCGCCAGCGCCAGCTGGTGGAAAACGTGTTCCGTCCCTTCCTTGATGCCGTCACCCAACTGGCCGCCGACCTCGGTGGTGCCTACGACCCGTACCGGCTGTGCCTGTCGGTGCTGGGCCTGGTGATGTTCCCGTTCCAGGCGGCGGTGGTGACTTCCCACCTGCCCGGCTTCAGCGCGCCCGCGGAAGACCCCGACGCCTTTGCCCGCCACGTGGTGCAGTTGCTGCGCCATGGCCTCACCGTGGAGATGCGCGCATGAACACGTTGCGACTTGCTGTACTGGGCGGCTTTGCGCTGCTGGCCGCCTGCGGTGCGGAAACGCCGCCACCGGCGCCCGCGGTGCAGGCCTGGTCGCTGCCGGTGACCACCGTGGCCGCCGGTGCGCCGCGCGACTACACGGCGGTGGGTTCGGTGGCGTCCGATGCGCGCATCGAGGTGGCGTCGCGGCTGTCGGGTTACCTGCGCGAACTGCACGTGCGCGAAGGCGATCGCGTGCGTCGCGGGCAGGCACTGGCGCGCGTGGACGCGCCCGACGTGGACGGCGCCATCGGCCAGGCGCGCGCGGCGAAAGCTTCCGCCGATGCCGCCGCGCGTGACGCGCAGATCGATGTCGAGCGCTTCGAACAGCTGTTCGCGAAAGGCATGGTGTCCGAGAGCGAGATGCGCAAGGTGCGCCTGAAGCTGGACGCTGCGCGCGAAACCCTCAACCAGGCGCAGGCGGCACTGGCCAGCGCCGAGGCGCAGCGCGGCTACGCCAGCATCACCAGTCCGCAGGACGGCGCGGTGGTGGCAGTGCTGCGCAAGCCCGGCGACCTCGTGGTGCCCGGCGCGCCCATCCTGCTGGTGGAATCGGCGCGCGAGCTGGTGTTCGAGACCACGGTGACCGAAAAGCAGGTGGCCGCGGTGCAGGTGGGCCAGCGCGTCAGCGTGCGCGTGGATGGCCTGGACAAGCCGGTGAACGGGCGGGTGGCGCGCGTGGTGCAGTCCGCCGACCCGGTGTCGCGCACCTACCCGGTGAAGATCGCGCTGCCGGCCACCGCCGGCCTGCTGCCCGGCATGTTCGGGCGCGCCGACTTCCCGCTGGGCAGCAGCGACACGGTGGTGATCGATCGCGCGCTGCTGGTGGAGCGTGCCGGCCTGCGCGGTGTGTTCGTGGTGGATGCACAGGACACCCTGCGTTTCCGCTGGCTGCGCATCGGCCGCGAGTGGCCCGATCGCGTGGAGGTGCTGGCGGGGCTCGCACCCGGCGAACGCGTGGCTGGCCAGGTGGGTGCGACGGTGCGCGAAGGTGACCGCGTGACGGGTCGCGCACCGTGAGCAGGAAGAAGCCCAAATCGCTCGGCGAGAAAACCAGCCTCGCCTCGCTGCTCGCCGACACCTTCGTCACCTCGCGGCTGACGGCGGCGTTCATCCTCGCCTGCGCACTCGTCGGCGCCTGGGCGTTGCTGGAAACGCCGCGCCAGGACAACCCGCGCATCGTGGTGCCGGCCGCGCGCATCAGCGTGGAAATGCCGGGCGCCACGCCTGCCGAGGTGGAAGCGCTGGTGGTGCGGCCGCTGGAAGCACTGGTGCGCACCCTCGACGGCGTCGATGAATTCGACGCGGTGGCGCAGAACTCGCAGGCCATGCTCTTCGTGAGCTTCAAGACCACCGAGACGCAGGAAGACGTGCTGGTGCGGCTGAACGACCGCGTCGCCACGCGCCGCGACCTGCTGCCGGCGGAAGCCGGGCCGATCGTGATACGCGGCATGGACGTGGACGATGTACCGATCGTCACGCTGACGCTGGTGGCCAGCGACTACGACGACCATGCCCTAAAGCGCGTGGCCGACGGGCTGCGCACGGTGCCCGGCGCCGGCGGCGTGGAAGTGCACGGTGGCACCGACCGCGAGGTGCGCGTGGAACTCGATCCCGACCGCATGCAGGCATTCGGGGTAACGCTCGACCAGGTGCGCCAGTTGCTGGCGGCCGGCAACGTCGCCGCGCCGCTGGGCAGCGTGGTGCGCGACGGCGAGCGCCAGGAACTGTTCGTCGACGGCTTCATCCACGCGGCCGACGACGTGGCGCGCACGGTGGTGGGCAACCATGGCGGCCGCCCGGTGCAACTGGGCGACGTCGCGACGGTGATCGACGGCGCGACGCCGGACCGCGTGCAACTGTCGCGGCTGGCGTTCGGCCCCGGCGATGCGCGTTTCGGCAGCACCGCCGACGCCGAACGCCCGGCAGTGACGGTCACGGTGGCCAAGACCGCCGAGGCCAACGCGGTGTTCGTGGCCGACGACGTGCTGGCGCGCGTCGCGCGTATGCAGCACGAACTCATTCCCGCCGGCATTGACGTGGTGGTGACGCGCAACGACGGCGAGTTCGCCAACGACACCATCAACGGGCTTATCGAGCACCTGCTGGTGGCCATCGCCGCGGTGTTCCTGGTGGTGACGCTGTTCCTCGGCCTGCGCCAGGCGCTGGTGGTGGGCATTGGCATCCCGCTGGTGCTGGCGCTGACGCTGGGCATGGTTTACCTGGCCGGCTACAGCATCAACCGGGTGACCCTGTTCGGCCTGATCCTGGCGCTGGGCCTGCTGGTGGACGACGCCATCGTGGTGATCGAGAACATCCACCGCCACTACCTCAAGCCCGGTGTCACCGATCGCCGCGCCGCCACCGTGCTGGCCACCCGCGAGATCGGCAATCCCACCAACCTCGCCACGCTGGCGGTGATGGTGGTGTTCCTGGCGTTGATGTCGGTGACCGGCATGTCCGGGCAGTTCTTCTACCCGATTGCCTACACGGTACCGGTGGCGATGGCGGCGTCACTGCTGGTGGCCTACACGGTGGTGCCGTGGGCGGCGCTGAAATGGCTGCCGGCCGACGCCCACCACGAGGGCGAACACCACCTCGCGACGCGCATGGAGAACCTGTTCCGTCGCGCGGTGACGCGGCTGGTTGACGAGCGCCGCCGGCGCCGGCGCATGGCGCTGCTGGTGGTGGGCCTGTTGTGCCTGTCGCTGCTGATGCCTGCCTGGCAGTTCCTGCGCCCGGCCGGCGTCAACGCGCCGATGGCGTGGTTCGGCGTGGAAATGGGCATGATGCCCGGCGACAACAAGAACACCTTCAACGTGGTGGTGACGTTGCCGGAATCGGCGCCGGTGGAGCAGACCGACCGGCTGGTGCGCCAGATGGGCACGGCCCTGCGCACGGTGCCGGAGGTGCGCGACTACCAGGTGTGGCTGGGCCGCTCGGGCATCATCGATTTCAACGGCATGCTGCGCGGCACCGCCGAGCAGCGCGGCGAGCACTACGCGGAGATCCGCGTGAACCTGGTGGACAAGAACACGCGCGCGGCACGCTCGCACGACGTGGTGCGCGCGCTGCGCCCGGTGCTGCAGGGCATCGCCGCGCGCGAGCCGGGCGCCACCGTGCAACTGGTGGAGGACCCGCCGGGCCCGCCGGTGCGCGGCAACATCTACGTGGAAATCTACAGCCGCGACCTCGACCAGTTGCGGCGGGTGTCGGCCGCGGTGCGCGACGAGTTCGCCGCCACCCGCAACGTGGTCGAGGCGGTGGACACCGAGCCGGCCGACGTGACGCGCTGGCGCTTCGTGGTCGACCGCGAGAAAGCGGCCCTCTCCGGGGTGACTGCCGCCGAGGTGGCCACGGCCCTGCGCCGGCTGGCCGACGGCGAACTGCTCGGCCGCGCGCACGTGGCCGGTGAACTGAACCCGGTGCCGGTGCGGCTGGCGATCCCGCGTCGCTATCAGCTCGATCCGTCGCTGTTGTCGCGCGCCTCGGTGACCAACGCGCAGGGTGCGCGCGTGCCGCTGTCGGCGCTGGTGCGCGTGGAGCGTGACCTCGCCGACCGCCCCATCCAGCGCCGCAACGGCGAGCGCGTGACCTTCGTGTCCGGCGAACCTGGCGATGCGCCGCCGATCTACGCGGTGCTCGATCTAAACAAGCGCCTCGATGGCCTGGTGCTGGCCGACGGCACGACCCTCAGCACCGGCAACATGGGCCTGGCGCGCGACATTCCCGACACGCTGTCGGCGGACACCCGCGGCGTGCAGGTGTTCTGGGGCGGCCAGCAGCGGCAAATGCTCGACACCTACCGCGACATGTTCCGCGCGCTGGGCATCGCCATTGTCCTGCTCTACCTGATCCTGGTGGCGTACTACCAGTCGTTCTCGCTGCCGATGGTGGCGCTGGCGGCGATCCCGCTGGGACTGGTCGGCGTGTTCCCGGGGCACTGGATCATGGGCCAGCAGTTCTCGGCGACGTCGATCGTGGGGATCATCGCGCTGGCCGGCGTGGTGGTGCGCAACGGCCTGCTGATCATCGACTTCGTGCTCGAGTACCGCCTGCAGGGCAAGGACCTGCGCGAAGCGGTGATCGAGGCCGGCGCCATCCGCATGCGGCCGATCATGCTCACCGCGCTGGCGGTGATGCTCGGCAGCGCGGTGATGCTCAGCGACCCGATGTTCGTGGGTCTGGCGATCTCGCTGATCTTCGGCACGCTGGCGGCAACCATCCTCACGCTGCTGCTGTTGCCGGTGATCCTGCTGAAAGTACTCGGCTGGCGCGAGCGCCGCGCCGCGCACGACTGACGGCTCTTCGTAGAGAGGGGGCCATGCCCCCGATGCCTTTCAGACGCAGGACGACGGAGAAAGAGCGTCGGGGGCATGGCCCCCTCTCTACATGCTTTGGGTAACGACTGTGGTGTGCGCGTTACGTTCGGTAATGCGTTGACATTCGTCATACCCGCGCGGTACCGACGGGCAGAACATGGTCTCCGTCGGGTGAGGTGGTATTGCAGCGCAAGAGTCTCGCCCTTTCATTCCTCCAAGGGAGATCAACACCATGAAACACGCCAACAAGCTGATCAATGTCTCGCTGCTCGCGCTGACGATGTCGCTGGGTTCCGCGATGGCGGTCGCCGCCGGTGGAAACGGTGGCGGTGGTGCAGGTGGCGGCATGGGCGCCGGCGACATGCAGATGTCGCAGGACCGCGTCATGACCCGGGAGCACCAGCACCTGCACGATGGCAGCGGTGACGGCGCGCAGGAGCGCAAGCGCAAGCAGGCGCAGGCACGCGAGCGCGTGGAGCAGGGTGATGCCAGCGGCGAGCAGGCGCAGACCCGCGACGAAACTGCCACGCAGAGCCGTGACGAGGGCGTGGTCGAGCCCGCGCAGTAAACCTGCTACCTTCGGCAGCTGAACGACAGGCCGGCGCGGGGTAACCCGCCCCGGCCTTTCCATGTCCGTGGAGCTGCCCGTGAACACACCGAATCCCGCGGTAACGCCCGCCAACCCCCCTGCCCGCGTGCTGGTGGCCAGCCTGGTCGGCACCACCATCGAGTTCTACGACTTCTACCTGTACGGCATCGCCGCGGCGCTGGTGTTCGGCGCGCTGTTCTTCCCCGGCGAGTCCACCGCCGCGCAGCAGCTGTCGGCGTTCGCCACCTTCGCGATCGCGTTCATTGCCCGGCCGGTGGGCGCCGCGTTGTTCGGCCACTGGGGCGACCGCGTGGGCCGCAAGGCGATGCTGGTGGCGTCGCTGCTGGTGATGGGCCTGTCGACGGCAGCCATTGGCTTGCTGCCGGGTTACGCGTCGATCGGCGTGGTGGCGCCGTTGCTGCTGTGCCTGCTGCGTTTCGGTCAGGGCATCGGCCTGGGCGGCGAATGGGGCGGCGCGGCGCTGGTGGCCACCGAGAATGCCCCGCCCGGCCGGCGCGCCTGGTTCGGCATGTTCCCGCAACTGGGCGCGCCGCTGGGTTTCCTGCTGGCCAACGGCGTGTTCCTCGGCATGGCGGTGTGGCTGGGCGACGAGGCGTTCCGCGACTGGGGCTGGCGGGTGCCGTTCCTGCTCAGCGTGGTGCTGCTGGTGATCGGCCTGTACGTGCGCGTGGCGCTGGTGGAGTCGCCGGTGTACCTGCAGGCGATGCGGCAACAGCAGCGTGCGGAGGTGCCACTGCTGGCGCTGCTGCGTGACCACTGGCGACCGACCCTGCAGGGCGCGCTGGCGATGGCGGTGTGCTACGCGTTGTTCTACACGGCGACGGTGTTCGCGCTGGGTTACGGCGTGAAGACGCTGGGCATACCGCGCGCCGATTTCCTGCTGCTGCAGTGCGCGGTGATCCTGTTCATGGCGCTGGGCATCGTGTTGTCGGCGTGGCTGGCCGACCGTGTCGGCCGGCGACCGGTGTTGCTGGCGGGCTCTGTGCTGGCGGTGCTCGCCGGCTTCCTGCTCGGGCCGGCGTTCACCAGTGGCTCGCTGTTCGTGCTGGGGGCCTTCCTGGCGCTCGCGCTGTTCCTGATGGGCATCACCTTCGGGCCGATGGGGGCGCTGCTGCCGGAACTGTTCCCCACCCGGGTGCGCTACACGGGCGCCGCCGTGGCCTACAACCTGGGTGGCATCCTGGGTGCGTCGTTTGCCCCGGCGCTGTCGCAGTGGCTCGTCACCACGGGCGGTCTGGGGTATGTGGGCGCTTACATCAGTGGCGTGGCACTGGTCAGCCTGGGTGCCCTGCTGACCATCCGCGAGACGCGCGACAGCACCCTGTAGCGAGGGGGCCATGCCCCCGATTCAGCCATCGAGAGAGCGGGAGCAAAAGCGTCGGGGGCATGGCCCCCTCGCTACGAAGAGCGCTCAGGCAGGCTTGGACATCGCCAGCAGTTTGCCCATCGCCTCGTGCACCAGGTTCACCGCCTTCAGCGGGCGCACCATCACCTTGAAGCGCTCGATCTTGCCCTCGGCGTTCCAGAAGATCATGTCCACGCCGTTGATGGTGATGCCGTTCACCTCGGCCTCGAACTCCAGCACTGCCGAGGAGTCGTTCCACCACTCGTTCAGGTAGCGGAAGTTGCCGCCGGCCACCAGCATCATGCCGGCCGCCTTCAGGTACATGCCGGTGATCTGCTTGCCCACCTGCGGGGTGTGCACCACCGGCGACTGGAAGGTGGCGTTGTCGGCGAGCAGGTCGTCGATGGCATTGAGGTCCTTCGAGTCGAGCAGGGCGTGCCAGCGTTGCAGGACGGCGGGCTTCATGGCGATCTCCGTTGATGGACGACGCATTGATGGTTGTCCCCTGCCCGCCCGGCCGGCAATCACCGCAAGTGACAAAGCGGGTGCCCCGGCGTCCAGCCGGCCGCCGGACGCACGCAAAAAAAGACCCGGCAGGCGCCGGGTCGGAAAGGCCCGGCCGGAGCCGGGCAAAGGAGAAGACGGTCGGGGGCGTGGCCCCCTCTCTACAGGGCGCGTGGGCGCTCGATGCGGAACCAGGCGGCGTACATCGCCGGCAGGCTCAGCAGGGTCAGCGCGGTGGCGACGATCAGGCCGCCCATGATGGCCACCGCCATCGGCCCCCAGAAGGAGCTGACGATCAGCGGGATCATCGCCAGCACCGCGGCCGCGGCGGTGAGCATGATCGGCCGGAAGCGGCGCACCGCCGACTCGACGATGGCGTTCCACGGGTCGATGCCGCGCGCGATGTCCTGCTCGATCTGGTCGATGAGGATCACCGAGTTGCGGATGATCATGCCGTTGAGCGCGATGATGCCCAGCGTCGCCACGAAGCCCATCGGCCGGCCGAGGATAAGCAGCGTCATCGCCGCGCCGATGATGCCCAGCGGGCCGGTGAGGAACACCAGCATCGCCCGCGAGAAACTGCGCAGCTGCAGCATCAGCAGCGTGAAGATGATGAACAGCATCAGCGGCACGTTGGCAACGATCGAATCGGTGCCCTTGGACGATTCCGCCAGCACGCCGCCCACCTCGATGCGGTAGCCCGGCTCCAGCGTATCGCGCATGGCATCCAGCTGGCGGTTCAGGCGCGTGGCGACCGTCGAGCCCTGCACGCCCTCCACCACGTCGGCCTGCACGGCAATGGAGAAGTCGCGGTTCTGGCGCCACACCACGCCCGGCTCCCACACCATCTCCAGGCGTGCGACCTGGGCGATGGGGATCGACACGCCGCTGGCGGTAGGCATGTAGGCGCTGGCCAGCGCGGTCATGGTGTCGCGCTCGCTGGCCGGCTGGCGCATGACGATGTCGATGAGCTTGTCGTCCTCGCGGTACTGGCCGATGGTGAGTCCCGACAGGATGGTCTCGCCGGCGGTGGCCAGCGCCTCGGTGGTCACGCCCAGCGCGCGGGCGCGCGACTGGTCCACGTCCAGGCGCAGCGTCTTGATCTGCTCGTTCCAGTTGTCGTTGATGCCGACCACGTCCTTGTCGGCGCGCAGTTGCGCCTTCACCTGCTCGGCCAGCGTACGCACCGCCACCGGGTCCGGGCCCATCACGCGGAAGGTCACCGGGTAGGGAATCGGCGGGCCGTTGGGCAGCAGGCGCACGCGGGTGCGCGCCTCGGGGAATTCCTGCTCGAGCAGTTGCGGCAGCGCCACGCGCACGCGCTCGCGGTCGGCCTTGCTGGCCGGCATCACCACCAGCTGCGCCAGGTTGTTCTGCGGCATCAGCTGTTCGAGCGGCAGGTAGAAGTGGATGGAGCCGGTCCCGACGTAGGCGGTCACCGCGTCCACGCCTTCCACCTTCAGCAGCCGTTCTTCCACGCGCCGCGACAGCTGGTCGGTGTTGGCGATGGAGGTGCCTTCCGGCATCCACAGGTCGACAATGATTTCCAGGCGGTTGGAATCCGGGAAGAACTGCTTGTCCACCACCTGCATGCCGACGATGCCCAGTACCAGTGCGCCGGCGGTGGCGCCGAGGGTCTTCCAGCGGTGCGCCACGCACCAGTCCACCAGCGCGCGCACGCGCACGTAGAACGGTGAATCGAACACCTCGCGCAGTTCACCGTCGCCGTCGCCGGCGTGGCGGGCAGCCTCGGGGTGGTCACGCAGCAGGCGGTAGCCGAGGTAGGGCACGAAGTACACCGACACGAACCAGCTGATCAGCAGCGCGCTGGTGGTCACCGCGAAGATCGAGAAGGTGTACTCGCCCACCGCTGACTTGGCGAGGCCAATGGGCAGGAAGCCGGCGGCGGTGATCAGCGTGCCGGTCAGCATGGGCATGGCGGTGGCGGTGTAGGCGTAGGTGCTGGCGCGCAGGCGGTCGTAGCCCTCCTCCAGCTTCCGCACCGTCATCTCGACGATGATGATGGCGTCGTCCACCAGCAGGCCGAGCGCGATGATCAGCGAGCCCAGCGAGATCTTGTGCAGGTCGATGTCCCAGCGCTCCATGACCAGGAAGGTCACCGCCAGCACGGTGGGGATGGACAGCGCCACCACCAGGCCCGGGCGCATGTCGATGCGCCAGCCGCTGCGCGAGCCCGGGTCGCGCTGGATGCCCAGCGCCACGAAGCTCACCGCCAGCACGATGATCAGTGCCTCGGCCAGCGTGCGCAGGAACTCGCGTACCGAGTCGGCCACCACCGCCGGCTGGTTCTGGATCTGCTGCATCTCGATGCCGACCGGCAGCGCGTGGCGCAGGCGTTCGGCCGCCACGTCGAGGTGCTTGCCGAGCTGGATGATGTCGCCGCCCTTGGCCATGGACACGCCCAGCGCAATCACCTTCTTGCCGTCGTGGCGCACCAGCGGTGCCGGCGGGTCGATGTAGCCGCGCTCGATCTTCGCGATGTCGCCGAGCCGGAAGGTGCGGCCGGCGAAGCGCAGGGGCAGCGCGCGCAGGTCTTCCACGGCGTCGAACTGGCCGGCGATGCGCACCTGGATGTCGTCGCCGGGGGTGCGCAGCACGCCGGCATAGGAGATGGCGTTCTGCGCGTTGATGGCGGCAAATACCTCGCGCACGTCCATGCCCATGCGCGCCAGCTTCTTCTGCGATATCTCGACGTACAGCTTCTCGTCCTGCACGCCGTACAGTTCGACCTTGGCCACGTCGGGCACGCCGAGCAGTTCGTTGCGCACGAAGTCGGCATGGTCCTTCAGCTCGGCCAGCGTGTAACCGTCGGAGGACAGCGCGTAGACCACGCCGTACACGTCACCGAAGTCGTCGTTGTAGAACGGCCCGCGCACCCCCGGCGGCAAGGTGCCGCGGATGTCGCCGGTCTTCTTGCGCACCGTGTACCAGAGGTTGGATATCTCCTGCGGCGGCGCCGAGTCCTTGATCTCCAGGAAGATCGTGGTCTCGCCGGGCTTGGAGTAACTGCGGATCTTGTCGACGTAGGGCACTTCCTGCAGTGCACGCTCGAGCTTGTCGGTGACCTGCTCGGTCATCTGCATGGCGGTGGCGCCGGGCCAGAACGCGCGCACCACCATCACCCGGAAGGTGAACGGCGGGTCCTCGTCCTGGCCGAGCTGGAAGTATGCCGCCACGCCGGCGAGCATCAGCGCGGCCAGCAGGTAGACGGTGATCGCCGGGTTCTCGATGGCGATCCGCGACAGGTTGAAGCGGTCTTTCGCCGGCAGGTTCACGGCTGGCTACCCGCGGCGGCGGCTACCGGGGCGTCCATGGGTCGCACCTTCTGCCCCTCGGTGAGCACGTGCACGCCGGCCACCACCACCTGCGCGCCGTCGGCGAGGCCCGCCACCAGCACGTCGTTGCCGTCGAGGCCGGCGACCTGCACCGGCACGCGCTTCACGGTGGAGGTGGCGGCGTCGTACACCCACACGCGGGTGCCGTTGTTGTCGCCGGTGAGCGCGGTGGTGGGCAGGCGCATGCCGGCCTTCTGCGCCGGCAGGCGCAGGGTGAGCGTGGCCGACTGGCCGAGCGCCAGGGCGCCGGCCGGTGCCTTCACGCTGTAGCGGGCGCGGAAGGTGCGCGTGACCGGGTCGGCGGCGCCGGCCAGTTCACGCAGCTGCGCGGGATATTTCACGCCCGGCGCGGCCCACAGCGACACCTCGGCCTTCGCGATGCGCGCCAGCGGCGTGCGGTCCTCGGGGAATTCGACGACCACTTCGCGTGCGCCCTCCTGGGCGAGCAGCAGCACCGGCGCGCCGGGCTCCACCACTTCGCCCACGTCGGCCAGCGTCTGCGTCACCACGCCGTCGGCATCGGCGCGCAGCACGGTGTCATCCACGCGGTTGCCTTCCAGCGAGGCGCCGCTCTCGGCCTGCTTGAGCGCGGACTCCGCGGCGGACAGTGCGACGCGCTTGCGCTCCAGTTCCTGCTCGGACACGTAGCCCTGCTTGCGCAGGTCCTGGAAGCGGCGGTACTCGGACTGCGCGATCTCCAGGTCGGCGCGGCGCGCGGTCACCGCCGAGTCGGCGGCGGTCTGTGCCAGCTGGTAGTCACGCGGATCGATGCGCGCCAGTTCCTCGCCGCGGCGCACGCGCTGACCGGCCTCGACGCGGCGCGACACGATCTTCCCGGCGACGCGGAAGCCCAGCTTCGACTCCACGCGTGCGCGCACCTCGCCGGCCAGTTCGAACGACGGCGCCACCGCGGCGGTGCCGACGGTGAGCAGCTTGACCGGACGGGCCGGCGGTTCGGCCTGCGGCGCTTCGCTGCAGGCATACAGCGCCAGCGTGGCGGCCACGGCAACTGCGCCGAGGCCGGCCACCGCGTAGCGACGCTTGTGCGCGGAAGGGTGCTTGGACAGGGTCGTCATGACGGTGCTCCGCGGTACGGGCGTGTGAACTGCTTTTCGGGCGTGAGGACGAGTCCGTCGTAGAACAGCGTCGCCACTTCATCGATATAGGCGCTGACCGCTTCCGGTGACGCCAGGTGCGGCGCCAGCTCGTCGCGCATCACGCCGGGCATCACCAGCGAGCGCATCAGGCCGAACACCAGCACGTGGCGGCTGGCCGCCGATACGTTGCGGTAGTGGCCCTGCGCCTGCGCGCGCTCGAACAACACGTCCAGTTGCGCGAGGTAGGGTTTGACGTACTGCGTGCGGATGTACTCGCCGCGCTCGGTGTCGCCCTCGCCCTCGCGGAACAGGAACTGGATGGCCACCGGGTCGGCGGCCATCAGCTTGAGCGCGCGCGGCAGGTTGGCCTGCAAGGTGCTGACCTCGTCGCCCTGCTGCGCCAGCGTGTCGAGCAGCGACAGCAGGCGCTGGAGGATCGGCGCGAACACGCTGTCCGCGGCTTCGCGCCACAGCTGCTGCTTGGTGCCGAAGTGGTGGGTGAGCAGGCTGTCGCTGACGCGGCACTGCGCGGCCAGGCCGCGCAACGACACGCCGTCGTAGCCGTCACGGGCGAAGGCGGTGAAGGCGTGGCGGATGATCTCGGCGCGCGGCATGGCCTCGGCGTCGCGGCTGGGACGGCCACGGCGGCGGGGGACCAGCGCCTTGAGCGGGCAGCCGGGTTCGGGGGCGGTGAGGGAGGTATTATTGGGCATGCGCCCAATAGTAGGGCCGTCGCGGGGGGAGGATATTGCGGGAACTACGTATGCGGTATCCGGCCGCGTCGCCTGTCGGGGGCATGGCCCCCTCGCTACGAAGAGCCGGACGAAGAGCCGGAGACGAGGGCTTCCTTGGCCGTGCGGGGCAGTTTGCGCACCTGGTACTCGCGGCGGCTGGCGGCGGCGCGGTCGCTGGCCGGCTCGCTCCAGGCCAGCGCCACCGGCCGGCGGGCGCGCGTGTATTTCGCCCCGGCCTTGCCGGCGTTGTGCTCGGCCAGCCGGCGCGCGAGGTCGGTGGTGATGCCGGCGTAGAAGGTGCCGTCGGCGCAGCGCAGCAGGTACACGTGCCAAGTCATGCGCGACACGATACCCTGCGCGCCATGAACAAGCCCATCCCCTGCCCCTGCGGCTCCGGCCGCGACTACGACGCCTGCTGCGGCCCCTTCCTGTCCGGCCGCGCGCAGCCCGAAACCGCCGAGCAGCTGATGCGCTCGCGCTATACCGCCTACGCGCGCCAGAACGCGAACTACCTGTTCGCCAGCACGCTGCCGGCCCGGCGCGAGAAGAACGAGCTGAAGACCATCACCAAGAGCTTCCGCGGCATCAGCTGGAAGGGCCTCGAGGTGCTGGAAACCGAGGCTGGCGGCGCCAGCGATGCCACCGGCATCGTCGAGTTCAAGGCCACCTGCGAGGGCGGCGGCGAAACGGCCACCATCCACGAGCGCTCGAACTTCGTGCGCGAGAACGGCCGCTGGTATTACGTCGACGGCGACGTGAAGTCGGCGCAGTAACCGTCCGCGTTTCGTAGCGAGGGGGCCATGCCCCCGATACGGCGCGGGTGTTGCCTCAGGGAATGACGTAGGCGCCGATCGCCACGCAGTGGCAGGCGGCGCCGGCCACCACCCACAGGTGCCAGATGGCGTGCGTGTAGCGCACCGACTTCATCGCGTAGAACACCGCGCCGGCGGTGAAGCACACCCCGCCGGCCAGCAACAGCGTGAAGCCCGGCCGCGGCAGCGCCTGCCACAGTTCGTACACCAGGAACATCGCCAGCCAGCCCATCACCAGGTAGGTGCCGAGTGACAGCCAGCGGAAGCGGTGCACGAAGAAGATCTTGAACACCACCCCCGCCGCCGCCAGCGACCACACCACCGCCAGCAGCACCCAGGCCGCGGTGGTGTGCAGGGCGATGGCCATGAACGGCGTGTAGGTGCCGGCGATCAGCAGGTAGATGGCGGCGTGGTCGATGCGCTTGAGGATGTCCTTGGCGCGCGGGTGCGGAATGGCGTGGTACAGCGTCGAGGCCAGGAACAGCGCCACCAGGCTGGCCCCGTACACCGCGACCCCGGCCAGTTGCCAGCCGGACAGCACCGGGATGCCCTTGGTCAGCAGCAGGGTCAGGGCGACGATGGCGGCGGCGGCGCCCAGTCCGTGGGTGACCGCGTTGGCGATCTCCTCACCGTGTGAATAGCCGGCAACCGGCTGCGTGTTGCTCATGTGGTTGGTACCCCCGTGACGCGCAGCATGACAGCGATTGCACACGGGATGGGCAGCTGCGGTCAATTACCGGACGGGCGTACCGGTTGATAATGGCGACATCAAAAACCTCGCCAGGGCCGGCGTCCCCTCCCCTCACCGGAATCCCCGATGCCGTCCGTCCGCCCCCTGCACCGCACCATGTTCACCACCCCGGTCGTCAGTTCCCTGCTGCGCGGCATCGCGGTGCTGTTCCTGCGCCTCAAGGGCTGGAAAACGCGCGGCACCATGCCGCCGGGCGTGAAGAAGTGCGTGATGATCGCCGCGCCGCACACCAGCAACTGGGACCTGCCCTACACGCTGATGGTGGCGCTGGCGCTACGCATCAACATCTACTGGATGGGCAAGGACACCATCTTCAGCCCGCCCTTCGGCGGCCTGATGAAATGGCTGGGCGGCATCCCGGTGGATCGCTCGAAATCGAACGACCTGGTGGCGGCGTCGGCCCAGCAACTCAGGGACGCCGATTCGCTGATCCTCATCGTGCCGCCGGAAGGCACGCGCGCGAAGGTGACGTACTGGAAGACCGGCTTCTACTGGATCGCGCACGGCGCCGGCGTGCCGATCATGCTCGGCTACCTGGACTTCGCGAAGAAGGAAGGCGGCTTCGACCGCATGTTCTGGCCGACCGGCGACATCGACAAGGACATGGTGGAAATCAAGCAGTTCTACGCCGGCGTGACCGGCTGCAAGCCGCAGAATTTCAACGCGGCGGAGTAAGAGCGTCGGGGGCATGGCCCCCTCTCTACATGAACAGGCTACGGCGTGATGACGATCTTGCCGCTGGAGCGCCGCTCGAAAATCGACGCGAATGCGTCGCCGGCCTGTTCCAGCGAGTAGACGTGATCCGGCGCGGTCTTCAGCTTGCCGGCCAGCGTCCATTCCACCAGCGTGCGGATGACCGGCGGCACCACCGACGGGTTTTCCATCGTCTCGCCGCCCCAGTTCACGCCCACCAGGCTGGCGCGCTTGAGCAGCGGCAGGTTGGACGGCAACTTCGCGATGCCCTGCACGAAGCCCACCACCAGGTGGCGGCCGCCGGGCGCCAGCAGGCGGAAGGCGGCTTCCGTCATGTCGCCACCCACCGGGTCGTAAACCACGTTCACGCCGCGACCGCTCGCCGCCTTCACCTCGTTGCGCCAGTTGTCCTTCGTGTAGTCGACGGCGAGGTCGGCGCCGGCGGCCAGGCAGCGCGCGCGCTTTTCTTCCGTGGACGCACAGGCAATGACCTTCGCGCCCATCGCCTTGGCGATCTCGATGGCAGTTGAACCGGTGGTGCCGGAGGCGCCGAGCACCAGCACGGTCTCGCCGGCCTGCAGGTGGCCGCACTCGCGCAGGCCGTACAGGCCGGTGGCATAGGCGACGAAGAAGTTGGCGGCGTCGACCAGCGGGATCTGCTTCGGTAGCGGTACGCAGGACATGGCGTTCAGCGTGACGAGTTCCGCCATGCCGCCGAGCAGCGCAAATGCCGCGACGTGGTCACCGGCCTGCACATGGCTGACGCCTTCGCCCACCTTTTCCACCACGCCGGCGATGGCGCTGCCCGGCACGAACGGCAGCGGCGGCTTGATCTGGTATTCACCCTTCACCAGCAGGCCGTCGAAATAGCCGATGCCGACGCCGGCCATGCGCAACTGCACCTCGCCGCGGCCGGGCTCGCGCGCCGGCAGATCCGATACCTTCAATGCCTTCGGATCGCCAAACGCTTCCACCTGCAATGCGCGCATCATTTCACTCCGTTTGTAGAGAGGGGGCCATGCCCCCGACGCTCTTGTCCTGAATCATATCGGGGGCATGGCCCCCTCGCTACGAAGAGGCGCATGCCCCCTCGCTACGCAGAGCGGGAGGCGGGCAGCCAGCGCGCGAGCAGTTGCTCGAGGTCGCCCAGCCGCACGGGCTTGGCCAGGTAGTCGTCCATGCCGACTTCGCGGCACATTTCCTCGTCGCCGGCCAGCACGCCGGCGGTCATGGCGATGATGCGCACCTGGCCGCGCGGCCCGCTGATGGCGCGGATGGCGCGCGTCGCCTCGACGCCGTCGACGCGTGGCATTTCCACGTCCATGAACACCAACTCGTAGTCGCGTTCCAGTGCCGCCTCGAACGCGGCGGCGCCGTCGTTGACCACGTCCACCGACAGTCCCAGCCGCTCGAACATCTCGCGCGCCACCAGCTGGTTCACCGGGTTGTCCTCGGCCAGCAGCACGCGCCCGCGGAATTGCCGCGGCGCATGCTCGTCCGTCCGCCCCGCGCCGGCAGTGCCTGCCGCGGGCGCCGGTGCGAACGGCAACTCCACCCAGAAGCTGCTGCCCTCGCCCGGCACGCTCTGCACGCCGATGCGCCCGCCCATGCGGTCGGCCAGTGCGCGACAGATGGCCAGCCCCAGGCCGGTGCCGCCGTATTCGCGCGTGGTGGATGCATCGGCCTGGGTGAACGGCTGAAACAGGCGCGCTTGCGTGGCCGGATCGATGCCGATGCCGGTGTCGCGCACTTCCAGGCGCAACCAGTGGCGCGCCTCGTCGCGCACCGGCAGCGCGCGGCAACGGACACGCACCTCGCCCTGCGCGGTGAACTTCACGGCATTGCCCACCAGGTTGAGCAGGATCTGCCGCAGCCGGCCGGCGTCACCGACGACCTGCGCGGGCGCATCCACCTCCCCGGCCAGCAGCAGGCCCTTGCGCCGCGCCTGCTCGCCCATCACCGCCAGCACCGAGTCGATCACGTCGCGCGGCGAGAACGCCAGTTGCTCCAGTTGCAGCGCGTTGGCTTCCAGGCGCGAGAAATCGAGGAAGTCATTCACCAGCGCCAGCAGCGATTCACCGGATTGCCGGCTGAGCTCGGCATAGCGGCGCGCCTTGTCGTCGAGCGGCAGGTCGAGCAGCAGGCTGTTGAGGCCGATGACGCCGTTGAGCGGCGTGCGGATTTCGTGGCTCATCATGGCCAGGAACTCCGACTTGGCGCGGTTGGCGGCATCGGCGGCAGCGCGCGCCTCCTGCGCTTCGCGCAGGGTGTCATTGAGCTCGCGGGCCTGGCGGTCCAGCAGGTCCTTCTGTGCGCTCAGCCTGGCATAGGCATCGCGCAAGGCGGCGAAGTGCTGCCCGTAGGTGCGCAGCGCGGAAATGCTGTAGGCGGTGGTCACGCCCACCAGCATCATCTGGGTGAAGGCGCGCAGGCCCGGGCCCATCACGTACAGCGGAGGTTGCGGTGCCAGGGCTTCGAGCAGGTGCATCGCGAAGATGGCCAGCAGCGGGATCACCGTCCAGACCAGCAGCACGCGCACGTTGCCCAGCAGCGCCACGGCAATCGGCACCACGCAGAAATACCAGTTGGTGAAGCCCTCGCCGAAACCGAAGAACAGGTTGTGGAAGGCGAGCAGCAACACGCCGGTGCCGGCCATGAGGTGTACGCCGGCCGTCAGGCGACGGTCGTCGTCGGGCGCCAGCGTCCAGCGATGTTGCAGGTAGAGAATGGCTGACCAGAAAACGTCGCCAAGCCCCAGTGTCCAGTAACCCAGCGAGAGCCATACCAGGCCGTAAAGCAGGCAGGCGCCCGCCGCGACCAGCATCGTGAAGCGGTACCGTATGCGGGCCTGCTCGGTGTCGATCGACTGGGGCGACGGTGGCAGTTCGATGCGGGACTGGCGGGGCATCCTCGGGTCCTGGGCGCGACATGCCTTCAGCATACCGCGCCGCCGGCCGGCGGCGCCCGACCGCGCGTCAGCGCGACAGCCAGCAACCGAGCGCGCGCTCCACGTCCTCGATGCGCGCGGGCTTGGCGAGGTAATCGTCCATGCCGGCGGCCAGGCAGCGTTCGCGGTCGCCGGCCAGTGCGCCGGCGGTCATCGCCACGATGGGCGTGTAGCGTGGCGGGCGTTCCTGCTGGCGGATGGTGCGCGTGGCGGCAAAGCCGTCCATGACGGGCATCTCGCAGTCCATCAGCACCAGGTCGAAGCGTTCCTCGCGGCAGGCGTCCACCGCCTGCCGGCCATTCTCGGCCAGCACCACCTCGCAGCCCAGGCGGCGCAGCATCTGCGCGGCCACGTAACTGTTCACCGGGTTGTCCTCCACCACCAGCACGCGCGCGCGGGTGCCGGCCATGCGCGGCTGCGCCTCCGGGCGGACCGGCGCGGCGCCGGCGCCGTGGCGCACGGCCGCGAACGGCAGTTCAACGGTGAACGTGCTGCCCTCGCCCGCGTTGCTGCTCACCGTGATGGTGCCGCCCATCAGGTCGGTGAGCGCCTTGCAGATGGCCAGCCCCAGCCCGGTGCCGCCGAAGCGGCGCGTGGTGGAGGCGTCGGCCTGGGTGAACGGCTGGAAGATGCGTGCCTGCAGGTCGGGGTCGATGCCGATGCCGGTGTCGCTGACCACGAAGCGCAGCCAGGTGTGGCCGTCGCCGCGCGCCAGCGGCTCGCAGCGCAGGCTCACCTCGCCCTGCGCGGTGAACTTCACGGCGTTCGCCACCAGGTTGAGCAGCACTTGCCGGACGCGCACCGGGTCGCCGGACACGAACGCCGGTGCCACCACCTCGCTGCGCACCGGCAGGCCCTTGGCGGCAGCACTGTTCTCCACCATCGCCAGCACTTCGCCGACCAGCGCGCGCGGCTCGAACGGCACCTGCTCCAGCGCCAGCGCGCCCGCCTCGATCTTCGAGAAATCGAGGAAATCGTTCACCAGCGCCAGCAGTGCCTCGCCGGACTGGTGGCCGATGCGCGCGTAGTGGCGCGCATCCTCGTCGAGGTGTTCCATGTCCAGCAGCAGGCTGTGCACGCCGATGACGCCGTTGAGCGGCGTGCGGATCTCGTGGCTCATCATGGCCAGGAAATCCGACTTGGCGCGGTTGGCGGCGTCGGCCGCGGCGCGCGAGCGCTGCGCATCGCGCAGGCTCTCCTGCAGCGCGGCCGACTGTTCGGCGAGCAGTTCGGCCTGGTCGCGCAGCGTGGCGTTGGCCATGCGCAGGTTGCGCACGTGGTCGTCGTTGGCCATGCGCGCGGTGATGCCGTAGGCGGCCGCCAGGAACATCAGCATCAGTTGCCCGAGCAACAGCATCAGCGGGTTGAGCGCCAGTTGCGATGGCACCTGGATCCACAACTCGCTCAGGCAGATCACCGTGGCCATCGCCGCGCCCAGCGCGGTCCAGACCACCGCCGTGCGCACGTCGCCGATCAGTGCCGACACCAGCGGGATGATGGTGAGGAACCACAGCGCGAAGGACTCGCTCTGGCCGGTGAAGACCGCGTGCCAGCCGATGGCCAGCAGGCCGGCGCCGGCCAGCAGGTTCACGCCGATCGCGGCGCGGTCCGCGGAGTGGGAGGCCAGCGCCCATTGCCGGACCGCCAGCACGACGATGCCCAGCAGGATGTCGGCGATGCCGAACGGCCACCAATGGCCGGACAGGCTCAGGGCGGCGCCGAACACCGCCGGCGTCAGCCCGGCGAACAGCATGGCGTCGCGGAAGCGGCGGCGCTGCTCCGACTCCGGCTGCAGGGGGCTAGGGGTGGCAGTCATTACGTTGCCGGGTGAGGCCTCGGTCCATGGCTCATGGCGGGCAGGATAGCGCGCACCGGGGGGCGGGCAAAGAAAAAGGGGCGTGCCGTCGCCGGCACGCCCCCTGGTAACCCCGCTGGGGAGTTACTGCTGCACTTTCTCGACGACCTGCTGCACCACGCCTTCGACGCGGCGGTTGGCGTCACGGCCTTCCTTGGTGCCGTTGTCGGCGATCGGCTTGTCCGGACCGTAGCCCTTGGCGGTGACGCGGCCGGCGTCAACGCCGAACTTGTCGATCATCATCTTGCGCACGGCGTCGGCACGGGCCTGCGACAGCTTGTAGTTGGTGGACGCCGCGCCGGTGTTGTCGGTGTGGCCACCCACTTCCACGGTGGTCTGCGGGTATTCCTTCATGAAGTCGGCCAGCTTCTTCACTTCGGCCTCGTCTGCGGCGTCCAGGCGCGAGGAGCCGGTCGGGAAGGTGACGTTGATCTTCATCGTCACGGTTTCCTTCAGGACGATGTAGCAGCCCTTCTCGTCGACCTTGGCGCCGGCCTTGGTATCCGGGCACTGGTCCTTGGCGTCGGACACGCCGTCGCCATCGGTGTCCTTCGCAGCGGCCAGGGCGGCAGCGGCAGCAGCAGCGGCGGCTTCGGCGTCGGCTTTCGCCTTGGCGGCAGCGGCGGCAGCAGCAGCGGCGGCGTCAGCGGCGCTGGTGTCGGCCTTGGCGACCGGGGCAGCTTCTACCTTGGCGACCGGCGCGGCGCCGCAGCCCAGGTTCAGTTGTTCCTTGGTGGCAATGCCGGACTGCCAGCACTCGCCGTAGCTGTTCTTCCAGATGGACTGGGTGGTGCTGTCGCCCCAGTAGCCCATGTTGGTGTCGTGGGCGGCGGCGGAAACGGAGACGGCCAGCAGGGCCGCGGTGAATGCGATGCGCATGAGTGTCTCTCCTGACGGTGAAAGCCATCGAATGGCAAAAAGCGGGCAGAAGCTAACACAGCATGTCCGGCCCTGCCATGAAGCATCCCACGATGGCGTATCCTGCGCAGCCCTTGTTTGAGGCAGGTCAGTGTGTCTGGCGCCCATTCATCGGGGGGCAGGTCGGGCGGGGTTTCGGGGGCATGGCCCCCTCGCTACGAAGAGCGGTGGGTCGGGCGGTCGCGGATGCAAACCAACACAATTCGTACGGGATGTGCCATCGCACTGGTGGTGATCGCCCTGTGGGCCGGTTTCGTGCTGGTTTCCCGCCTGGGTGGCACCGGGACCCTGCAGCCGGCCGACATTGCCGCCCTGCGCCTGGGCACCGCCACCCTGGTGCTGGCGCCGTTCTGGTTGCTGTGGCTGCGGGTGCCGCTGTTCAACCGGCGCATGCTGGTGCTTGCGCTGGTGGGTGGCATTGCCTATTCGCTCACCGTGTACAGCGGCTTCCGCCTGGCACCGGTGTCGCACGGCGCGCTGCTGGTGTCGGGCATGCTGCCGTTCACCATGGCGCTGTGCGTGTGGTGGGTGCTCGGCGAGGCGCCCACCCGGCAGATGAAGCGCGGCCTGGCGCTGATCGCCGCCGGCGTGGCCTGCCTGGGCCTGGAGATGTTCCTGCACGGCGACTACAGCCTGCACATCGCCGCCGGCGACGCGCTGCTGGTGTCGGCGTCGCTGCTGTGGGCGCTGTACACGGCGCTGGTGCGCCGCTGGCAGTACGGCCCGTGGGAGACCACCATCGGCGTGGCGCTGCTGTCGGCCATGCTGTACCTGCCGGTGTATGCGCTGCTGCGCCCACAGGCGATCGTCCAGGCGGACATGGGCGAAGTCGTCCTGCAGTCGCTGTACCAGGGCGTGCTGGTGCTGATCGTCGCCATGGTGCTGTACATGCAGGCGATGGTGCGGCTGGGACCGGCCCGCCTCGGTGCGATGATGGCCACCGTGCCGGCCATCGCCGGCATCGGCGCCTCGCTGTGGCTCGATGAACCGCTGACTCCCTGGCTGGTGGTCGGCCTGTTGCTGACCAGTGTCGGCGCCTGGGTGGGCGTGCGCCAGCGCGCCGCCACCTGAACTTTCCGGAGAACGACATGAACGAGCGCAACCTGGCCCTGGACGACGACGAGCTGGACCACCTCGACGAACTGCTGGAGAAATACAGCGCACGCGAGGAAGGTTACGACGTCGAGCAACTCGACGGCTTCTGCGCCGCGCTGGCCATCGGTCCGGTGCCGGTGCCGCCCTCGCAGTACCTGCCGGTGATCCGTGGCGAGGTGGCCGACGAGGCTGCGCCGGCCTTCGACAGCGCCGAGCAGATGCAGGATTTCCTGGTGCTGCTGGCCCGCCACGCCAACGCGGTGGCGTACGACCTGGTGGTGGCCAAGGGCAAGACGGTGAACTACGTGCCGGTGGTGTTCCCGGACGACGTGTACGCCACGCCGGAAGACGCGGAAAAATTCCTCGGCCTGAAATGGGCGCTGGGATTCGTCGAGGGCATGCGCTTCTACGAGGACGCCTGGGATGCCACCGCCGTGGACGCGCCGGCGCTGGAGCGCCTGGAGATGCTGATCACCTCGCTGATGATGAGCGAGGAAGCCGGCCAGCAACCGCTGACGCTGGACGAGCGCCTGGACGTGTTCGGCGAACTGCCGCAGGCGTTGCGCAAGGCCGGCGCGGTGTTCGCCGATGCGCGCCGCGAGGCGGCGCGCGCGAAGACCGTGGTGCGTGAGCAGAAGGTCGGTCGCAACGACCCCTGCCCGTGCGGTTCCGGCAAGAAGTACAAGCAGTGCTGCGGCAAGTAGCGCGGGTCAGCGTTTCGGTGCCGGCTCGTGGGCGGCCTCGCTGGTGGTAACCACCAGGTCGGGGCCCTCCAGCCACTCGCGCCACACCGCCAGCATGACCGCCAGCACCACCGGGCCGATGAACAGCCCGACCGCGCCGAAGGCGGCGAGGCCGCCGAGCACGCCGAACATCACCAGGATGAAGGGAATGCGCGTGGCGCTGCTGATCACCAGCGGGCGGATGATGTTGTCCACCCAGCTGACCAGGAACGTGCCCCACAGCACGAGCCCCAGGCCTCCCCAGAAGTCGCCATTGATGACCATCCACAGTGCCACGCCGCCCCAGGCGAACGGCGTGCCGAACGGGATCATTGCCACCAGCGCGGTGACCGCGGCGAGGAACAACGGCCCGGGCGCGCCGAAAATCCAGTAGCCGATGCCGGCCAGCACGCCCTGGGCGATGGCGGTTAGCACGATGCCGTAGACGACCGCGCGGGTGGTGGCGCCGGCGGCTTCGATGTAGTCGCGCTCGCGCTCGCCCACCAGCAGGCGCATGCCGGCGCTGACCTGCGCAAGCAGCGCTTCACCATCGCGGTAGACGAAGAACGCGGTGAGTAGCGCGAAGCCCAGCTTGGCGAGGTTCTTGCCCACGCCGCCGATTACGCCGCTGATCTCGTCGCGCCAGCCGCCGACGAAGGCGCGAGCCTCCATCTTCAGCGCGTCGGGGCTGGCGCCGAGGCGCTCGATGGTGCGCTGCAGTTCATCGCCCAGCACCGGTAGCGTGCGCAGGTATTCGGGGAGCACGATGCGGCCGGTGGAAAGCTTTTGCGCCAGCGCCTGGTACAGGCTCACCAGTTCGCCTTCCAGCAGCAGCACCAGCCAGGCCAGTGGCAACACCAGCGCCATCGCCAGCAGCGCGGTCATGATCACCGCGGCAACGTTGTGGCGGCCGCCCACCGCCGTGCGCAGGCGCATGTACAGCGGCCAGGTGACGTAGCAGAGGATCAGCGCCCAGACGATGGAGGGAATGAACGGCTGGACGATGCGGAACGCGAGCACCACGAGGCCCAGCAGCAACACCCCGATCAGGGCGCGCCGCGGCAGGGTCGACAACTCGTCGGGACGGATCATTCACGGATTCCCGCGGCAATCTCCAGCTCGTCGAGCCCGCGCTCCACGTAGTCGAGCAGGCGCTGCATGGACGGCAGCGTGCGCCGGCAGGCGATGAAGCCGAATTCCAGCGAATCGATGTAACTCGTCACGGTGATGTTCAGCGCCATGCGGTCGAGCACGATGGATACCGGGTAGATGCCGGACAGGCGCGCGCCGTTCCAGTACAGCGGCTCCTTCGGGCCCGGCACGTTGGAGATGATCACGTTGAAGCTCTGCCACTTCGGGTTCACGCCGGTGAGCAGGTTCATGCCCGCGGGCGCCAGCGTCAGCGCGGTATAGGCGACGATCTCGTCGGGCGTCATGCGCGCGCAGCGTTCCTTGGCCTCGCGCACCGACTTCATGATGATCTCCATGCGGTGCGCCGGGTCGGCCACGTGGGTGCCGAGGTTGGCGAGGATCATGGCGATCTGGTTGCCGCCCTCCTCGTCATCGTCGCTGCCGGCGGCGCGCACCGACATCGGCACCATGGAGATCAGCGGCTGGTCCGGCAACGCGCGCTGGCCGATCAGGTATTCGCGCAGCGCGAAGCCGCACACCGCCAGCACCACGTCGTTGAGGGTGCCGCCGAAGGCCTTCGCCACTGCCTTGAAGCGCGTCATCGAGTAGGACTGCGCGGCGAAGCGGCGCGAGCCGGTGATGCGCTCGTTGAGGATGCAGTGCGGCGCCTGGAACACCGAGGTGTGTTCCTCGTGGCGGCGCGATTTCTGCACGTTGCGGTAGACCTCGCGGGCCACGTGCGACAGCGAGCCGAGCTGCTTGCCGAGGGTACCGCCGGCCTGGGCGATGTGGGTGACGGCGTCGGCCGGCGTCATGGGGGCCTTCTCGCGCTTGCGCAGCGGCTGTGCCCACACCGGTGGCGTCTCGCGGGCGTTCGGCTCGGTGGTCAGCGAGCGCTGCATCAGGCGCATGGCGCCGATGCCGTCCACCATCGAGTGGTGGATCTTGCTGTACAGCGCGAAGCGCCGGTCGGAGAAGCCCTCGATGAGGTGGCATTCCCACATCGGGCGCTCGCGGTCGAGCAGCGCGGAATGCTCCGCCGATACCAGCGACAGCAGTTCGCGGATGCGCCCCGGGTGCGGCAGCGCCTCGTGGCGGAAATGGTGGTCGAGGTCGAACTGCTGGTCCTGGTCCCAGAACGAGCGGCCGAACTTGCTCACCAGGCGCTGGCTGAACGGACCGGTCGGCTGGTCGTAGGCGCGCAGCAACTCGGCCAGTTCCTGCACGTAGCTTTCCTCGGCGTCCTCCGGGAACTCGAACAACTGCAGGCCGCCCACGTGCATGGGCTGCTGGCGCCGCTCCAGGACGAGGAACAGCTGGTCCACGGGGCTGAGGGCTTTCATGGCGACTCCTTTCCGGCCGGCAGGCCGGCCATGCGTGCAAGCAAGCAATCATCATAGCGGGGGGCCTTCCCGGCCGTCATGGCATCGGCGTCAACATTTGGGCGGCCCGTTCGCCAACCGTTCGCATCCGCGCACTATCCTTGCGGATTGCCCCGCCGATCGCCGTGCCGAAGGACCGCAGCCATGCCCCTGTTCCCTGCCCGCCTGTTCGCCGTTGCCGTCCTGCTGCTGGGTGCGTCGCTGGCGCCGGCCGCCAGCTTCGATTGCGCCCGCGCCTGGAACGCCGACGAGAAGCGCGTCTGCGCCAACCCGGAACTGTCGCGGCTGGACGAGGAACTCGGCCGCGCCTACCGGGCGGCCCTGGCGGCGAGTTACGGCGATGCGCAGAAGGCCTTGCTGGCTTCGCAGCGCCAGTGGCTGGCCAACCGCCGCGACTGGTGCGGTACCGGCGCCGGCGGTGACGCCGGCGCCGACCAGTGCCTGGCCAGCCACTACCGCGAGCGGCTCGAGCAGTTGGCGGCGCTGGCCGTCCATGACAGCGGCCAGCGTGCTGCCCGGCCCGCTGCCCTGGAGGTGCTGCGCCTGACCCCGGAGGGCGACGACGTGCCCCCCGGTCGCCAGCTGGTCCTGCAGTTCAACCAGGACGTGGTACCGGTGGGCGACATGCGCCGCGAGGGCGCGGCGTTGCCGGTGACGGTGACCCCGGCGTTGCCCTGCGAATGGCGCTGGCTGAACAGCAGTGCGCTGGCCTGCCAGCTCGACGAGGCGGGCGCGCTCAAGCCGGCCACCCGTTACCGCGTGCGGGTGGCGCCGGGGCTGAAGGCGCTGTCGGGCGCGACCATGACGGCGGCCTGGGAAGGCAGCTTCATCACCCGCCGGCCCGCCGTGCGTTACGCCAGCCTGGTGTTCTGGCTCACCCCGCAACAGCCGGTCATCCGCGTGTCGTTCAGCGAGCCGGTGACCAAGCGTTCGGCCACCGCGGCGCTGTCGTTCGCCGGGCAGGGCATCGTGCGGGCGCCCGCCTTCGACCTGTACGCCGACGACATGAAGCGCCAGTTCCCCGAGTGGATGGCGTACCTCGGGCTCGACGAAGGCCAGCCGGAAACGATCAACGATGGCCTGGTCCGTACCGCCGATGACGAGGCGCGCTCGGTGTGGCTGGTGATTCCGCGGCGCGACCTGCCGGCGGATGCATCGGTGGAATTGCAGGTGTCGCCGGGCCTGGCCACGCCGCTGGGCCCGGAGCGCGGTGTCGAGGATGGCACGGTGGTGGCGTTCGACACCTTCCCGGCGTTCGCCTTCCTCGGCATCCGCTGCATACCGAACGAGCCGGACCCGACCAACGACCAATGGGTGGACATCGACGCTGCCGACCTGGCCGGCCCGTCGCGCACGGCTGCCTGTGACCCCATGGCGCCGGTGATGCTGCGTTTCTCCAGCCCGGTGTTGCCGTCGCAGGTGAAGGCGCACGTGGCGTTCGCCCCGCGCCTGGACGGCGGTCGCACCGACTACGACCCCTGGGCCAACACCGAGGACTACTCGCAGCGCGACAACGCGCATGAACGCGGCCGCGAGTACTCGATCTGGCTGCCGGAACTGCTGAAGGCCGCGCAGGCCTACCGGTTCACGCTGGGTGCCGGGCTGCGCGACGAGTTCGGCCGCGCGTTGCCGGCGCCGCTGTCGCTGGGCTTTGCCACCTCGCACCGCGACCCGCGCCTGGTGATCGACTACCGCGACGTGGTGCTCGAGAAGGGTGTGGACAGCCAGGCGGCCGGCTACGTCACCAACATCGACCGCCTGCACTACCAGGGCGTGCGGCGCGACGCGAAGTTCGTGCCGTCGGCGGTGAACGTCACCCAGCCGATGGCCAACATCCAGGACATTTCCTACAAGTTCGCGCTGCTGGTCCGCGAGATCCTGCAGGGGCAGTCCGGCGTGAGCTGGTTCTGCGTGGAAAGTTCGCCGGCTGCCGTGCGCAATTGGGACCGCCCGGACTGCCTGTTCGCCCAGGTCACGCCGTACCAGGTGCACGCCAAGCTCGGCCATTTCTCGTCGCTGGTGTGGGTCACCAGCCTGGCCACCGGGGAACCGGTGCCCGGCGCGCGGGTGGACGTGGTGCTCGGTCGCCGCGACACGCTCGGCGCGCAGCCGCCGCTCGGGCCGGTGGTGATGAGCAGGCCGTTCACCACCGATGCGCAGGGCGTCGCCGAGCTGCCCGGCGTGGAGACGCTGGACCCGGCGTTGCAGTATCTCGGCTGGCACTGGGAAGAAAACGCCCGCAACCTGTTCGTGCGCGTCACGCTGGGCGACGACATCGCGTTGCTGCCGCTGGACGGTGCCTTCGAGGCGCAACCGGGCAACGGCATCTGGCCTGAACTGCAGAAGAAAGGCGACCACGCGCACGCCTGGGGCTTCACCGCGCAGGGCGTGTACCGCGCCGGCGACACGGTGGACGCAAAACTGTACGTGCGTGACCAGTCCAACCGCCGCTGGAGCACGCCGCCCTTGCGCCACGGCTACGCGCTGCGCGTGATGGACCCGGTGGGCACGGTGGTGCATGCCATCGACGATCTCGAGCTCGACGCCTTCGGTGCGCGCACGCTGAAATTCGCGCTGCCGGCGCAGGCGGTGGGCGGCTGGTACGAGGTGCAATTGCGCAGCCGCGCCGGCCAGCAGTTCACGCCGCTGCGCTTCCTGGTCAGCGATTTCACGCCGGCGCCATTCCGCACCGACACGCAACTGGAGGGTGATCTGTTCGGGGCCGGCGAGACCGTCAAGGTCACCACGCGTGCCACGCTGTTCTCCGGCGGCGCGTTTGCCAACGCCGCCGCGCGCGTGAGTGCGCGCATCGTGGGCATGCCCTACTCGCCCGGCACCACCGTCACGCGCGGCTACACCTTCGGCAGCTGGGAGCGCAGCGAGGACGGCACGCGCAGCCTCGGCGAACAGCAGGGCAAGGTGGACCGCGAGGGCGTGCTGCAATCCACTTTCAATACCGGCGAGGACGGCATCTACTACGGCCGCCTGCTGGTGGAATCGTCGGTGATGGACGACCGCGGCAAGAACGTGTCGGCACTGGGCACCGCGCTGTACGTGTCGCGCGACCGCTTCGTGGGCATCAAGCCGCGCAGCTGGCTGTACAACGCCGACGAGGACGGCGTGGTCGATTTCATCGTCGCCGATCCGCGCGGCAAGCTGGCCGATGGCACCGCCATCAACGTCTCGCTGGAAAAGCGCGTGATCCGCTCCGCGCGCGTGCAGGGACCGGGCGACGCCTACCTTCTGCGCAACACCGGCGACTGGGAAGCCGTGCAGTCGTGCACCGTCACCAGTCGTGCCGACGGCAGCGTGTCCTGCACCATCCTCCCGCCGGAGCCGGGCAGTTATCGCGTGGTGGCGAAGATCACCGATACGAAAGGCCGCGCCTACGAGAGCGAGGAATCGCTGTGGGTGGTGGGCGCCGGCTGGGTGAACTGGGCCAGCGACAACGACGGCACGCTGGAAATCGTGCCCGAAAACGACCAGGTGAAGACCGGCGACACCGCGCGCTACCTGGTGAAGAACCCCTACCCCGGCGCGCGCGCGCTGATCACCGTGGAGCGCTACGGCGTGCTCGAGCGACGCGTGCAGGTGTTCAACGATGCGGCCGCGGTGGTGGAGATCCCGGTGACGCGCGACATGGCGCCGGGCTTCTATTTGTCGGTGGTGGTGGCGTCGCCGCGCGTGGCCAAGCCGCTGGAAGGCGAAGTGGACCTCGGCAAGCCGGCGTTCCGCATGGGCTACGTGAAAACGCAGGTAACGGCGCCGGACAAGCAGGTGCAGGTGGCCATCACGCCGGCGCGCGCCGAGTACCGCCCGCGCGAGGAGGTGGTGGCGAAACTCAAGGCCACGCTGCCGGTTGCCGCGAAGGGCCAGCCGCTCAACGTGGCGGTGGTGGCCATCGACGAGGCGGTGCTGGCGCTCAACGCCGCGGGCGCGGGCTACTACGACGCCGGCGCCGGCTTCCATCGCCTCGATGCGCTCGACGTGGGCAACTGGAACCTGGTCACCCGCCTGATCGGCCGGCAGAAGATCGAGAAGAAGGGCGCCAACCCCGGCGGTGACGGCGGTCGTGGCGATGCGTTTTCCTCGCTGCGCGACCAGTTCCGCTTCGTGGCGCTGTGGAGCGGCGACGTGAAGCTCGATGCCAACGGCGAAGCCGAGCTGCGCTTCAAGGCACCGGACAACCTAACCGGCTGGCGCTTGCTGGCCATTGCTGCAACGCCGCAGGACGAGTTCGGCCTGGGCCAGGCCACCGTGAAGGTGAACCGCCCCACCGAGATCCGCCCGGCGATGCCCAACCAGGTGCTGGAAGGCGACGCGTTCACCGCGCGCTTCACGGTGATGAACCGCACCGCGCAGGCGCGCACGCTGGCGGTGCGCATCGAGGCCACCGGTGCCGAGGTGAAGCCGCTGGCAGTGGCGATGAAGCTGGATGCCTGGGAACAGAAAGTGGTGGAAGTGCCGGTGGCCACGCGCGCCGTTGGCAACATCGCCTTCAAGGCCAGCGCCGCCGACGCCACCGACAAGGACGCCCTCGCCCACACGGTCCCGGTGAAACCGCGCCGCATCAAGGAAGTGGCGGCCAACTACGGCACCACCGTGGACGCGCAGGCGATCGACGCGGTGGCCATCCCGGCGGCGATCTACCCGGACGCCAGTGCGCTGTCGGTGACGCTGGCGCCCACCGCGCTGGGCAACCTCGATGGCGCCTATCGCTACGTCACCCAGTACCCGTACCTGTGCTGGGAGCAGCGCCTGGCCAAGGCGTTGATGTACGCGTCGACGAAAACGCTAAAGCCGTGGCTGAAGCCCGCCGACCTGCCGGCCAACCCGGATGCGCTGGTGCGCGACACGCTGGCCTCCGCAGCCGGCTTCCAGGCGCCCAACGGCGGCATGACCTACTGGGTGGCGCAGGACGCCTACGTGAGCCCCTACCTGTCGGCGTACACCGCGCTGGGCTTCCGCTGGCTGGCGAAGAGCGGCCACGCGGTGCCGAAGCCGGTGGAAGCGCGCCTGCACGACTACCTGCGCCGCATGCTGCGCACCAACGTGCTGCCGACCTTCTATGACCCGGGCATGACGTCGACGGTGCGCGCAGTCGCGCTTGCCGCGCTGGCCGATGCCGGCGCCATCAACAAGGACGAAGTGCTGCGTTACGCCAGCCACCTGCCGAAGATGTCCCTGCTGGGCCAGGCGCACTACCTGCAGGCGCTGGCGGCCAGCGGCGCGCCGGCCACGGAAATCCAGCGCGCCGGCGACGCCATCCTCGCCATGGGCAACCAGAGCGGCGGCAAGTACCAGTTCACCGAGACGCTCAGCGACGACTACAGCGAACTGCTCGCCACGCCGCTGCGCGAGAACTGCGCGGCGCTGTCGGGGCTGTTGCGCATGGCCACCACGCCGGGCGTGGGCACGCGCGTGGGCGACATCCCGTTCCGCCTGGTGCGCACCATCACCCAGGCGCGCGGCAGCCGCGACCACTTCGAGAACACCCAGGAAAACGTGTTCTGCATGAACGCGCTGGTGGAATACGCGCGCCTCTACGAGCGCGACAAGCCGGCCATGACCGTCAAGGCGCGCTTCGAGGTGCCGGTGGGTGGCGCCGCGGCGCCGCTGGGCACGGCGACGTTCGCCAGCGTGCAGGATCCGCAGAAGGTGCTGCGCCGCGCGCTCACCGCCACCGACCCCGGTAAGACCGGCCGTGTGGTGATCGACAAGGCTGGCGCCGGCCGCCTGTACTACAGCACGCGCCTGGAGTTCGCGCCGAAGGACGAGGCCGCGAAGAGCGCCAACAACGGCATCGCGGTAACGCGCGAATACAGCGTGAAGCGCAACGGCAAGTGGGTGTTGCTCAAGGGCGGCGAGACGCTGGCGCGCGGTGACCTGGTGCGGGTGGACCTGTTCGTCAGCACACCGGGTGCTCGCCACTACGTGGTGGTGGATGATCCGGTGCCGGGCCTGCTCGAGCCGGTGAACACCGACCTGGCCAATGCCTCGACCTTCGATGACCAGGACGCCGCGTCACCGCGCGATGCGCGCTCGTTCTGGTTCAGCAACCGCGATGGCTGGAGGACCTTTGGTCGCTACGGCTACAGCTTCTACCACCGCGAGATGAAGCACGACGCCGTGCGTTTCTTCGCCGACCAGTTGCCGGCCGGCAATTACCACCTGTCCTATGCCGCGCAGGTGATCGCGACCGGTGAATTCACCGCGCAGCCGACCTTCGCCGGCGAGATGTACGACATCGACGTGTTCGGCCGCGGCCTGCCCGTGCGCTTCAAGGCGGTCAATGCGTCCTCACCCTGACCGTAGCGAGGGGGCCATGCCCCCGACCCGCCCTGCGTGGTTACGGCGGGTATCGGGCGCATGGCGCCCTCGCTACATGATTGCTGCGCCGCTGCTGCTGGTGCTCGCCACGCTGTTCTCCCTGCACGCGCCTCCCGCACGCCTGCCCGACGCGGACAGCGCCGACGTGGTGCGCGCCCGCTATCTCGACCGCGACGGCGTGGCCCTCAACGAAACGCGCGCCAACGCCTGGAACCTGCACGACCGCTTGCCGCTGCACGCGGTTCCGCCGTTGCTGCAGCAGGCGGTGCTCGCGGCCGAGGACCAGCGCTTCTACGATCACCACGGCGCCGACTGGACGGCGCGCGCGCACGCCGCCTGGCAGAACCTGCGTGCCGGCGGCGTGGTGCGCGGTGCCAGCACCATCAGCGAACAGGTGGTGCGCATGCTGCATCCGCGACCGCGCAGCGTGTGGTCGCGCTGGATCGAAGGCTGGGAAGCGCTGTGGCTGGAAGCGCGTCACAGCAAGCCGGCCATCCTCGAGTTCTACCTCAACCAGGTGCCCTATGCCGCGCAGCGCCGCGGCGTGGTGCAGGCCGGTCGCCACTATTTCGGTCGTGACCCGGACACCATGAACGAGCGCGAACTGCTGGCGCTGGCGGTGTTGATACGCTCGCCGGCGGGCATGGCTGGCAACGAGGCACGCCTGCAGCGGGCCATCGAGCGGCTCGCGGCGCGCCTGCGTGCACAGGGCCTGCTGGACGTCGACGCCGCCACGCTCGCCGCGCAACCACTGTCGCGCCCGCTGGCCGACCCGCTGGAGACCGTCGATGCCTCGGCGTTCCTCGCCGCCGTGCGCGCCTGGCCGCGTCCGCCGCAGGCCGGCGCCGAGGTGCGCACCACCCTCGACGCGACGCTGCAGGCCCACGCGCAGAAATTGCTGGCCGCGCAACTGGCACAGGACGCCGACCTCGACGTGCGGCACGCCGCCGCGCTGGTGGTGGACTGGCGCCGCAACGAGATCCTCGCCTGGTCGGTGGTCACGCGCGCCGGCGACGAACCCACGCGCATCGACGCGGTGCGCGTACGCCGCCAGCCCGGCTCCACGCTCAAGCCGCTGGTGTACGCCAGCGCGTTCGAGAAGGGCTGGACGCCGTCGACGATGATCCTCGATGCGCCGCTGGAACAACTGGTCGGCGCCGGTCTGCACGAGTACCACAACTACTCGCGCCTGCATTACGGCTGGATCAGCGCGCGCGAAGCGCTCGGCAACTCGCTGAACGTGCCGGCGGTGAAGGCCGTGCAGTTCGCCGGGGTGCCGGCGTTCCTGGCGACCTTGCGCGCCGCCGGCATCGACTCGCTGAAGGGGCACCCGAACGTCTACGGTGACGGCCTGGCGCTGGGCAACGGCGAGGTCACGCTGTTCGAACTGGTGTCGGCGTACGCGACACTGGCGCGTGGCGGCGAATACCGCCCGCTGACGCCGTTTGCCGGCGATGACACGCCGCGCGCGCCGCCGCGTCGCGTGTTCCGTGCCGAGACCGCCAGCCTGGTGGCCGACATCCTCGCTGACGATGCCGCGCGCAACCGCGAATTCGGCAGCCACGGCATCCTCGACTTCCCGCTGCCGACGGCGGTGAAGACCGGCACCTCCAGCGACTACCGCGATGCGTGGACGCTGGCGTTCAACGACTGCTGCGTGGTCGGCGCCTGGTTCGGCAACCTCGACTACCGGCCCATGCGCGAGATCACCGGTGCGCGCGGCCCGGCGCCGGTGGTGCGCGGCATCGTCGCCGAACTGAACCGCCACCGCGACACCCGCGCGCCGGCGCGCCACGCCAACCTCCGCAAGGTGCGCGTCTGCGTGGACAGCGGCCTGGCGGCCGATGCCGGTTGCGAGGCGCGCGACGAGTGGTTCGCGCCGTGGATGACGCCCGGTGCTTTCCCCGACGGCGACAGCCGCGTGCGCATCCGCAAGCCCGGCCCGGGATTGCGCCTGGCCCTGGACCCGCGCATCCCCGACGCCGCCGAGGCCTTCGAATTCCTGGTGCAGGCGCCGGGCGCCGTGGCGCGCGTGGTGTGGCGGGTGGATGGTGTACCGGTTGGCGAGGGCGCGGGCGAACGCTTCGTGTGGCCGCTGGTGAAGGGCGAGCACCGCGTGGTGGCCGAGGTCTGGCTGGCCGGCGCGGACGGCCCGGTGACCACCGACCCGGTACCCTTCACCGTCCGTTGATCCGGCTACAATGATGGAAATGGAGGTGACACCATGAGTTTCCGCAGCGATTTCGAGCAGGGCGCCGCGCGCGACCCCAACGACCTGGAAGGCGAGTACGCGGTCCGCCTGGTGGCCAGCTTCCTGCCGGTGCCGGTGCGTTTCTTCGGCCACACCAAGGTGTTCCAGCACACCTCGGCGGGCATCACCGGTTACAACAGCTTCCTCGGCGGACTGGTGAAGACCGGCCGCTTCCACGTGGCCCGCGGCGCGTCCGAAGACGGCGCCGACGTCACGCAGATCATCTACGACACCCCGGAAAACCCCTTCTTCATGCGCCCGCTCACCGACGAAGTGCGCGAAACGCAGCCGGGCACCTTCCTCGGCCGCGGCATGATGAAGATCGCCGGCAAGGCCCGTAACGTCTTCTGGTTCACCGTCAGCCGCGACTGACCGCCTGGCCGGCGTCATGAATCCATAACCCGGTGGCGGCCGCGTGCGGTGCGCCGCGCCGGGGTTCGCCGTACTGTGGGTGGCCGATAACAACAACCCGTACGGTATCCCCGCCATGACCACCCGGACCGTCTCCCCCCAGGCCTGGCACGACAGCAAGCGCTACCTGTGGCTGCTCTCGCCGATGGTGCCCGGCATCGCCGTCATCGCCTTCGCCCTCTACCTGGCGTTCGGCTGGGGCATTCTGCTGTGGACCGGCCCGCTGCTGGTCTACGTGATCATCCCGACGCTCGACTGGCTGATCGGCGAGGACAGCAGCAACCCGCCGGAGTCCGCCGTCGCGCAACTCGAGAACGACAGCTACTACCGCTACATCGTCTACAGCTACATCCCGCTGCAGTTCGCGGTGACCGCGGTAGGCACCTGGTTCGCCATCACCGGCAACCTGCAGACCTGGGAGCTGGTGGGCCTGATCTTCAGCCTCGGCACCATCAACGGCATCGCCATCAACACCTCGCACGAGCTCGGCCACAAGCGCGAGGGTCTCGACCGCTTCCTCGCCAAGCTCACGCTGGCGCCGGTCGCCTACGGCCACTTCTTCGTCGAGCACAACCGCGGCCACCACAAGAACGTCGCCACGCCGGACGACCCGGCCAGTTCGAAGATGGGCGAGTCGTTCTGGCGCTTCCTGCCCCGCACCGTGTTCGGCAGCGCGAAATCGGCGTGGCACATCGAGGCCGAGCGCCTGCAGCGCCAGGGCAAGGGCGTGTGGACCTTCGACAACGAGAACCTGCAGGCCTGGGCAATGACGGTGGTGTTCTACGGCGCGCTCACCGCGTGGCTGGGCTGGCCGGCGCTGGCAATCCTCGCCGCGCAGGCCGCCTACGGCATCTCGCTGCTGGAAGTGATCAACTACATCGAGCACTACGGCCTGCTGCGCCAGAAAGACGCCTCCGGCCGCTACGAGCGCTGCCAGCCGCACCACAGCTGGAACAGCAACCACGTGGTGACCAACCTGTTCCTCTACCAGCTGCAGCGCCACAGCGACCACCACGCCAACCCGGTGCGCGCGTTCCAGGCGCTGCGCCACTTCGAGAACAGCCCGCAGCTGCCCAGCGGCTACGCGTCGATGCTGTTGCCGGCGTACATTCCGTTCCTGTGGTACCGCCTGATGGACAAGCGCGTGGTGGCCCACTTCAACGGTGACCTGTCGAAGGCGAACATCCTGCCGCAGGCGCGCGAGCGCATTTACCGCGAGTGGAACTTCAAGCCGGCCACCGCGGCGACGGCGCAGGCCGCGGGCGGCTCTGCGGCAGCACCGGTGACCACCGGCAAGTACACGCGCTACCAGTGCCCGGGTTGCGGCTTCGTCTACGACGAGCGCCAGGGCTGCGCGCAGGAAGGCTTCGTGCCGGGCACGCGCTGGGAACAGATCCCCGATACGTGGAGCTGCCCGGATTGCGCGGTGCGCGACAAGGTCGATTTCAAGCCGGTCGCCTGACACCCATGTAGAGAGGGGGGCCATGCCCCCGATTTCCTGAAGCATCGGGGGCATGGCCCCCTCTCTACAGGTCCTTTCCGAAGGCGTCGCGGTACGGCTGCATGCCGGCACGCAGCGCCTTCGCATCAATGCCGAACTGCTCCGGCGTGTAACGGTGCCCGCCGTGCTTGTCGGCGCGGTTGTCGTCCAGCCAGCGGCGCATGGCGGCGCGGCTGTCTTCGCTGGTTTCCAGCCCGGCGAACGCGAGGATGCGCTCGGCCATCGCCAGCGGGTCCGCCACCAGCTCGCGATAATGCACGTCGAAGAACGTCACGCCGCTGCCGGCCAGCCGCGCACGCGCGTCCACCGTGCCGTTGAACCAGTCGGTGAGCATCGCCACCTGCTGGCGCCCGGTCTCCAGCGGATCAACCTCGTCGCTGAACGTGCTGCGGAACACGCTGTACAGGCTGCAGGTGGAGGTCACCGTGTCCACCACGTCGCGGTGCGTGTGCACGATGATGGCGTCCGGGTAGGCCGCCGCCAGCGCTTCCAGGCATGGCAGGTGGTACGGTGCCTTCAGCAGCCAGCGCGCCGGAGCCAGTCCGCGCGCGGCACGGTCGCGGCGCACGCCGTGGTCGAGCAGCTGCAGTTGCTGCCGGTGGCGCACGTACGACTCGCGGAAATCCTCCTTCGCCAGCAGTGCGCTGTACGACGGCGTGTTCATGCATGACATCAGCGCCAGGTTGCGCAGGTCGGTGCCCATCATCAATACGCACTCCTCCGGACCGTCGGCCTCGGAGAAGTGCACCGCCTTCATCGACGGGTTGAGCATGTGCAGCATCTTCTGGCCGGTGTCGGCACGGTTGCGCTGCATCGCGCGCTCCTCGTCGCTGCCCAGCGCGAAGGTGCGCGTGGACGCCATCTGCCAGAGGATCGGCGTGGCCAGTCGCGGATCGCTGCCCAGCAGGCGCTGCAGCAGCGTAGTGCCGGTACGCGAGCCACCGACGATGAAGATCGGCCGCTCGATCGGCGTGTTGAAGATGTCCGGGCGGGACTTGCGCGCGTCCTGCAGTTCCAGGCGGCCGCGCAGCATGTCCACCGGCATGCCGGTGCCGGTGGAGGCCAGTCCCAGCGGATTCAGCTTCGCCTCGTTGTTGATGCTGTCGACCAGCGCTTCCAGGCGCGGCAGGAAGTCCATGTCGCCGAAGTCGTCGAGGCCGGTCTTCCTGCGCGCGCTGTCGAGGATGTGCTGCACGCTCACCGAGCGGTGGCGCTGGGTGGCGGCGGCCTGCGCGTAGAGCGATTTCGCCAGTTCGCTGCGCTCGGCGGGTCGCCATGGCCCGCCGGCTTCTGCGGTCGGGGGCATGGCCCCCTCACTACGAAGAGCAGGCGTGGCCGCCGCGCGACGGGAGACGAGTTCGGCGGCGGGCAACTGCGACGGCACCTGCGGACCGGTGACGCGGATCACGAACAACCCTTCGCGGCGGCCCTCGGTGTCCAGCCAGTTGGCGGTGCCGTCGGGCTGCGCATGTGCAATGACGATCTCGTAGCGGCCGTCGCCGTCGCAGGCCAGCTGCGCGCCGGTCAGCGAGGTGCGGCGGTAGCGGTGCTCCAGCGAATTGAGCACCGGGCTGTACAGCACGATGTTCCAGTGCCGGCACGGCGGTTTCACGCCGCGGATCACCAGGCGGTCGTCGCCATCGAGTTGCCAGCTGCCGATGTAGTAGTCGCAGTCACCGCTGGTGAACACCGCGCCGCCCTGCATCTCACTCCACACGCGCACGCTGTTGGCCGGGTGCGGCCCGGTCTGCATGCGCCAGGCGCCGAACATCAGCTGGGTGAGCAGCGGCATGCCGCGGGCAATGCGCTTCATGCCACCGACCACCGCGTCCACGCTCACCGCCGCCGGCGGCGCGTCGGGCGCAAGGTTCTCGATCATGAACCAGCCGGGCGTCTCGTGGTCGATGTCGTTGAACAGCTGGCGGATCCACAGCTGGCCGGTGCCCGGCGCCAGCGTGAGGTGCGCCGGATCGTCGCTGGCTTGCGCCGACACGGTCAGTTCGAACGAGCCGTCGGCACGCACGGGAATCTCGCGGTCGGTGCGAACCAGCGTGGCTTTCGTCGCCAGCCCGTCGCCCTTGCCCTCGTACAGGGTGAACGACGTGTAGCAGGCGCCGCCGACGTTGCCCCACAGCCGGTAGCGCTGGGTGTCGTCGACCGGGCAGTGCAACGTCACACCATCGGGATTGTCGATGAACCACTTCTGGTTGGGCGGATTCACGTGCACCGGCAGCGGGTAGCGGCCGTCGGCTTCCACCTTGCCGAGATTGGCGGTGAGCGCGCGCATCACTGCGCGGTAGGCGTCGGCACGCTCGGCTTCGCTGCGCCCGGCGCATTGCGTCTCGATGGCGTCGCCGGCCTGCTTGAGGCCGTCCAGCAGCCGTTGCCAGTTCTTGCGCAGGATGTCCTGGTCACTCACCGCGGGTTGCTCCGGTTTGCGCGAGGATGCCGCGCTGTTGCAGGAAGGCCACGATCTGCAGCACGCACTGCTCGACGCTGGCCGCCGAGGTGTCGACGACGATCTCCGGCGCGTCGGGTGCCTCGTAGGGCGAATCGATGCCGGTGAACTGGCGGATCTCGCCCTTGCGCGCCTTGCGGTACAGGCCCTTCGGGTCACGCGATTCGCACACCGCGAGCGGCGTGGCCACGTACACCTCCACGAACTCGCCCGGCGCGAACAGGTCGCGCACCAGCTGGCGGTCGGCGCGGAACGGCGAAATGAACGCCGACAGCGCGATCAGCCCGGCGTCGGCGAACAGCTTGCCGGCCTCGCCGATGCGGCGGATGTTCTCCTGGCGGTCGCGGTCGGAGAAGCCGAGGTCCTTGTTGAGGCCGTGGCGCACGTTGTCGCCATCGAGCAGGTAGGAATGGTGGCCGTGGTCGTACAGCCAGGATTCCAGCGCGTTGGCGACCGTGGACTTGCCGGCACCGGACAACCCGGTGAACCAGATCAGCGCGGGGCGCTGGTGCTTCTGCGCCGCGCGCATGTCGCGGGTGACGGTGTGCGGATGCCAGACGGTGTTGGCGGTTGCGCTGCTCATGCTGTCCCTGCCCTGCTCTGCCTTACACCCCGGGGTGCAGGTAATCGACGAGTTCGGTGTTGCCCAGCGGCTGCATGTCCATCATGCAACGGGTGGTCATGTTGATCTGCCTGATCGGCAGGACGATGCCGGAGTCCAGGCGGATCTCGTTGTTGTCGAACTTCACCTGCACCTGCGCCATCGACGACATCTGCGTGCTGCCGTCCAGCTGGTAGAGCTTGAGCAGGTCGGCGCACTCGCCTTCCACCGGGCTGGGGATGTACTTGAGCACGAACGACGAACCGGACAGCGGCGGCATCTGCAGCGGCATCAGCGGCGCGTCGGTGATGCGCAGGCCCATCACGTCCTGGCCGCGGCGGCCGATGCGGATGTGGCGCTCGTTGCCGCGCTCGAATTCCTGCCAGTTGCACACGCGCTTGGGATAGCCCGGCACCATCAGGCCGAGGATGGTCGGCTCGGCGCCGCTTTGCGGCGTGCGGTCGGACAGCCACAGCGACACCATGTACAGGCCCTTCACCTCGGTGCCGTCGGCCTTCTTGTACTTGGCGTTCACGCCCAGCACGATCTCGTTGTAGCCGGCGAAGGTCTCCTCGGGCGTTTCCACGCCGCCGAAGTACTGCGCCACGACAAGACCCATGTTGCCGTTCTTGTTGGGAATCAGCGGTTCCGGCACCAGCGACGCCACCAGTTCCGGGTCGGACTGGAACATCACCTGGTAGGAGTGCACGTTCCTGAAGTTGTAGGGGCCGTGGTTGATCGCGTTGAGCGTGTCGGCCGGTACCTTGATCGGGAAATTCTTCATGGTCGCGTAATCCTGCTTCAAACCTTGATGAGAACCTTCAGCACCGTGTCCTGCCCGGTGTTGAACAATTCGTATGCCTGCGCGCCGTCGGCCAGCGCGAACTCGTGGGTGAACATGCCCTCGCCGCGGATCTTGCCTTCCTGCACCAGCGGTACCAGCTTCGGCCAGGAATCGGCCACCCCGGCCACGCCGGCGAAGATCGTCAGCGACTTGAGTTGCGCCTGCATCAGCGAGGTCTGCATGCCGCGCTCGACCACGCCGAGGATCGCCACGTTGCCGCCGGCCGCGGCGATGCGGATCGCCTGCTTCACCGTTTCTTCCTTGCCCACCGCCTCGATCACGCAATCCACGCCCAGGCCATGGGTGTCCTGCATGATGCGGTCCACCGCTTCTTCCGGCGCGAGGGGAATCGCGCCCAGCTCGGCGGCCTTGCCGCGGCGGAACGCCGACGGGTCGATCGCGTAGACGCGCTCGGCGCCCAGCGCGAACGCCGATTCCATCGCGGTCTTGCCGATCGGTCCCTGGCCGATTACCGCCACGCTCTTGCCCGGCTGCACGTCGGCCTTGACCGCGCCGAGGAAGCCGGTGGCCAGCGAATCGGTGAGCAGCAGGGCCTGCTCGTCGTTGACGCCCTCGGGGATGGTGAGCGCCGACAGGTCGGCCTCCTTCACCAGCGCGTACTCGGCCTGCAGGCCCTGCAGCATCGGGCTGAAGCCGTAGGGCAGCACGGTCTTCGATTCGCACAGGCTGAACTCGCCCTTCAGGCAGCGCCGGCACTTGCCGCAGCCCACGCCGCCGGCCAGCAGCACGCGGTCGCCGACCTTGTGCTTCTTCACCGCGGCGCCGACTTCCACCACCTCGCCGATGCCCTCGTGGCCGACGCAGAAGTTCATCTTCACCAGGCTGTAGTCCAGCGGCCCGAGCTTCTTGCCGTTGTACATGTGCAGGTCGGAGCCGCAGATCGAGCACTTCTCGACGCGGATGATCATGTCGCGCTCGCCGGTCAGCTTCGGCTCGGCGTAATCGTCGTAGCGGAAGTCGCGGGCGCCGTGGAACACCATGGCTTTCATCGTCAGGTCCTCGTGGAAATTCGTCTCAGAGGCCACGCGCGGTGAGCGCGCGGTCGATGTCCTGCGCCGTATAGGGCGCCTGCAGGTAGGAAAGAATGGAGCGCAACAGCTCGCGCACGAAGGTGCGGTCGTCGTTGGCGCCGTCACCCACCTCGAGCCGGCTGGCCTCCATGCGCGCCGACAGCATCGCCACCGCCTGGCGCAGGGCGAAATCGATGGCCACCGCCGGTTGCGGATGCTGGATGTCGCCGGCGCGGTGCAGGAAACGCTCCTTGAGCAGCGCGAAGACGCGCGCGCGCAACATCACCAGGCGGGAGGCGTAGAAATCATCGGCCAGCGCCTTGGCATAGGCCGATTGCAGCATCCGCTGGTTGGCTTGCGAAAAGCGCACCACCAGCGCGGCGACATCCGCGACCAGCGGCACGAACGCCTGCCGCTCCGGCACCGCGGGCGCGGCGTCGAGCATGGCCAGGGCCTGGTCAATGAAGCGGGCGAAGGCTTCCTTGACCAGGCCTTCCTTGTCGCCGAAACGGCGGTAGATGGTGGCCGGTGCCACGCCGGCGGCGGCGGCAATCTCGCCGACGGTCACCGCCTCCACGCCCTGCGCGCTGAACAGCGCCAGGGCGGCGTCCAGCAGCGCCTGCTCGGTGCGGCGGCTGCGGGCCTGCTTGGGGGCGGGGCGGGGAGCGGAAGGGCTGGGCACGGTGCGGCTCCGGCGGGGAGGTACCCTATTCAAGCGCCCCGCCGGCATATTGTAAACCGGAATTTACATTTGCTTGCGGCCGGGCTCAGCGGTCCATGGCGGCCATGGCCTGCGCGAGGGTCTCCACGGTGCGGTCGGGGTGCGCCAGCTTGTCCAGGCCGAACAGGCCGATGCGGAAAGTGCGGAAGTCGGCCGGCTCGTCGCACATCAGCGGTACGCCGGTGGCGGTCTGCAGCCCCCGCGCAATGAACTTGCGGGCGTTGTGCAGGTCCGGGTCGCCGGTATGCGCCACCACCACGCCCGGGGCGCCGTAACCCTCGGCAGCCACCGACGGGTAGCCGTGCTGCGCGAGCAGCGCCCGCACGCGCAGGCCAATGTCCCACTGCGCCTGGCGTGCGCGCTCGAAGCCGAACGCACGCGTGGCATTCATGCTGTCGCGCAGCGCCAGCAGCGCATCGGTGGGCAGCGTCGCGTGGTACATGTGCCCGCCGCCCTCGTAGGCCTGCATGATCTGCAGCCATTTCTTCAGGTCGATGGCGAAGCTGCTGCTGGTGGTGGCCTCGACACGCGCGCGGCCCGCCTCACTGAGCATCACCAGCGCCGCGCAGGGCGTTGAACTCCAGCCCTTCTGCGGCGCGCTGATCAGCACGTCCACGCCGCAGGCTTTCATGTCCACCCATATGGCGCCGGACGCCACGCAGTCCAGTACGAACAGGCCGCCATGGGCGTGTACCGCGTCGGCGATGCCGCGCAGGTACGCATCGGGCAGGATGATGCCCGACGCGGTTTCGACGTGGGGCGCGAACACCACCGCGGGCTTCTGCGCATGGATGGTTGCCTGCACGTCCTCGAGCGGCGCCGGCACCCAGGGCGCCTGCGTGGCGGACGACACCGGCCGGGCCTTGAGCACCGTGTGCGATGCGGCAATGCCGCCCGCCTCGAAGATCTGCGTCCAGCGGTAACTGAACCAGCCGTTGCGCAGCACCAGGCAGTGCTGGCCGCTGGCCAGCTGGCGCGCCACCGCCTCCATCCCGAAGCTGCCGCCGCCGGGCACCACTGCCACGGCGTCCGCCTGGTACACCTCGCGCAGCGTCGCGGAGATGTCGCGCATCACGCCCTGGAACTGTTGCGACATGTGGTTCAGCGCGCGATCGGTGAAGACCACCGAGTACTCGAGCAGGCCGTCGGCATCGACGGCGGGATACAGGCGGGACATGGCGCCTCCTTGGCAGCGTTTGCCGAACCTTCCCACAAACCGCCGCGCCGATAAACAGCGGTCGCGCACGAACGGTGCCGGTCAGTCCGGTTCCGGTCGCGTCCAGTGCCAGGTGGCGACCACCAGCAGCAGCGCCGGCACGCCGAAGCGCAGCCAGGCCGATTCGGCGGTGAATTGCAGGATGATCGCGCTGGCCAGCATCATCGCGTTGGCCGCCCACTTGGCGCGCCGCGGAATGGCGCGCTTCTCGCGCCACTGGCGGATGGCGTCACCCCAGCGCGGGTGCTCCACCAGCCAGCGCTCCAGTGCCGGCCAGCTCTTCGCGCCGGCCCAGGCCGCCAGCAGCAGGAACGGCACGGTGGGCAAGCCGGGCACCACCACCCCGACCATGCCCAGCGCCAGCGCACACACCGCCAGCGCGCGCCACAGCAGCAGCCGCGCCTGTTGCACCACGGCAGCGCCCTACGCGTGCGACTGCACGAACGCGCTGATGGTGCGGATGGCCTTGCCGGCCTCGGGGATGAAATCGGCGAACAGGTGGAACACGTGCGGCAGCCCGTGCCACTCCTCCAGCACCACGGGCACGCCGTCGGCGCGCGCCTTCATCGCCACGCGGCGACTGTCATCGCGCAGCACCTCGGTGCTGCTGGCCTGGATCAGCATCGGCGGGAAGCCGGTGTAATCGGCGTTCACCGGCGAGATCAGCGGGTGCTTGAGGTCGGATTCCTGCGCGTGGAAGCGGCCCAGCGCACGTACGCCCTCGGGGTTGAACATCACGTCGCGGTTTGCGTTGCGCGCCAGCGATTCGCTCTCGCCGGCCATGCACGCCCACGGCGAAATGCAGAAGGCCGCGCCCGGCATCGGCAGCTGCTCGGTGCGCAGTTGTTGCAGGGTAATGAGCGTGAGGTTGCCACCGGCGGAATCGCCACCGATGGAAATCTTCTTCGGGTCGTAGCCCTGTGCCAGCAGGAAGCGGTAGGCGCTCACCGCGTCGTCCAGCCAGGCCGGGAACTTGTGCTCCGGGGCCTGGCGGTAGTTGATGGCCAGCACGCGGCGGCGCGCGCCGTGCGCCAGCCGGCTGGTGAGCGGGCGGTGGGTGGCCGCCGAGCACATGAAGTAGCCGCCACCGTGCAGGTAGAGAATCACGTGCTTGTCGTTGCCCTGCTCGCCAGCGCGTGCCGTGTACACCCACTCGGCGTCCATGTCGCCGGCCGGCGTGGGAATCACCAGCGGGTCGACGGAAACGAACGCCGGCACGCGCTCGTTGCGGCGCATGGCCTTGGCGGTCCGCCGCGCGCCGCGCGCCAGCAGTTCGTCGCTGACCTCGAGGCCACGCGCCTCGGCGCGCTTCGCCGGTTCCTTCACGTACTTGCGCAGTGCGGCGTTGAGCAGTGCCGCGCGCAGGCCGGGTCGCTTGATGGGTCGGTTGATGGCCGTCATGGTGCTTCCGTCTTCGCGTTCGTTATTGTGGTTTGGTGGCGAGCCAGATCAGGTGGCGCGCGCCCTTGTTGCCGTGTGCGCGTACGTTCACTTCCTGCACGGCGTAGCCGCATTTCTTCAGGCGGATGGTAAAGCGCGGGTCGGGTCCGGCGGACCAGATCGCCAGCACGCCGCGCGGACGCAGCGCGCCTTGTGCAGCCTTCAGTCCTTCGGGCGAATAGAGCCAGTCGTTGGCCTTGTGCGTGAGGCCTTCCGGACCGTTGTCGACGTCGAGCAGGATGGCGTCGAAGCCGCCACGCTCGCCGCGGATCAGTTCCGCCACGTCGCCCACGTGCACGCGGGTGCGCGCGTCGTCGAGCGGCCGGCCGGCGCACTCGCCCAGCGGTCCGCGGTTCCACTCCACCACGCCCGGCACCAGCTCGGCCACCACCACCTCGCCGCGCGGGCCGATGTGGCGCAGCGCCGCCGCCAGCGTGAAGCCCATGCCCAGGCCGCCCACCAGCACGCGCGGGCTCGCGCGCTCGCGCACCTTGTCGCAGGCGAACTCGGCGAGCTTGTCCTCGGAGCCGTGCATGCGCGAATTCATCAGCTCGCCGCCGCCGCCGGCACGCGTCCCCACCACGCGGATGGAAAAGTCATCGCCGTGGCGGAACAGCTTCAGTTCGCCGCCGTTGTTGGGGATGGGCGTGCTGTCGAGCAACTCCATGCGGTTCATGCATTCAACCTGCTTGCGGCAGGCTGCCGAAGTGCCCGCTGTTGTAGTCTTCGATGGCCTTGTCGATTTCCTGCATGGTGCTCATCACGAACGGACCGTAGCCGGCAATCGGTTCGTTGAGCGGCTGGCCAGCCAGCACCAGCACGGTGGCACCGGCGCCCTGCGCGCGCAGCGTGAAGTCGCTGCCGGCATGGTCGAACACCGCGAACTGCCCGTCATGCAGGCGATGCGATTCATTGACGATGGCGGCGCCGTGCAGGCCGACCACCGCCAGCGACCAGCCATCCGGCGTCTGCAGCGTCACCGGATCTTCCGCGGTGAGCTGCACGTCCCACACGTGCATCGGTGAGAAGGTGTGCGCCGGACCGCGCGCGCCGCTGAACTCGCCGGCGATCACCCGCACGCGCCCGGCGCCGCCGGGCAAGTCCACGGCCGGGATCTGCGCGTCAACGATGCTCTGGTAGCGCGGCGTGGTCATCTTGTCCTTCGCCGGCAGGTTCACCCACAACTGCACCATGTCCAGCAGCCCGCCGCTGGCGGCGAACGCCGGGGCGTGGAATTCCTCGTGCACCACGCCGCTGCCGGCGGTCATCCACTGCACGTCACCGGGACCGATGGTGCCGCCGCCACCGCCGGAGTCGCGATGCGCGACGCTGCCGGAGTAAATGATGGTCACGGTTTCGAAGCCGCGGTGCGGGTGCACGCCCACGCCACGCTGCTGCGCAGTGGGCGTGAATTCCAGCGGGCCGGCACGGTCCAGCATCAGGAACGGGCTGAGCTTCGCGCCGAAGGTGTTGTAGTCGAACAGCGTGCGCACCGGAAAACCATCGCCCACCCAGTGGCCGCGCTCACGGGTATAGGCGCCGGTGACTTGCTTGAGTGACATGGTTGCTCCGTCGGTGCTCTTCTGTAGAGAGGGGGCCATGCCCCCGACGCTCGTTCGAAAGGCATCGGGGGCATGGCCCCCTCTCTACGACAAGCGGGGTCAGAAGGTGTAGCGGACGCCGGCGCCGATGACGTCGATGTCGGCGTCTTCGTGGGTGAAGCGCAGCGCTTCACCATAGACGTACAGCTTGTCCATCAGGTCGAAGGTCAGGCCGAGGCCGCCGAACGGGTCGCTGTTGGTCTCGTTGTATCCGCCCGGCGCGGAAATTTCCGTGCTGGCCAGGCCGCCCTTGAGGTACACGCCCACCGGGCCGACTTCCATCGACAGCAGGCCGGCAAGACCCAGCGCGCTTGCATCAACGCTGCCACCGCCGGTGTCGTAGCTGCCCAGGTCGTAGTAACCCAACTCGACGCCGACCATCTCCAGCGGGCGCCAGCCCAGGAAGATGGCCGGCGCGAAGTCGCCGTCGTCTTCCAGCGCGGCACCGGCCGCGTCGATGGACGTGACGTAGCCGCCGCCACCGATGTAGATGTCGGCCTGCGCGAGACCGCCGATGCCCAGCAGCGCAACCGCGCCAATCGTCCTGATGACCGCTTTCATGGGAAACCCCTTCAGTGGATGGATAACGCCCTCCTTTTCCGCCAAAAACGTCACAAATGCAACCGTCCCGGGCGGGCCTCGCCTGTACAGCGCCCGCCAGTCGGGTTGATCATGGCCGAGAGGCGGCCGGTTGCTGCCGCCACCGACACAGGAGATCCCCATGGCCGCCCGTACCGTCAAGACCCTCGCCATCGCCGTGATCGCCAGCAGCGTGCTGCTCAGCGGTTGCATGGGCAAGTTCGCCCTCACCAAGAAGCTCTACAAGTGGAACTCCACGGTTGGCCAGGACCGCTGGGTGAACGAGATCATCTTCGTCGGCCTGGCGGTGATCCTGCCGGTCTACGGCCTGTCGCTGCTGGCGGACGGCATCGTGTTCAACTCCATCCAGTGGTGGACCGGCGACAACCCGGTCGCGAAAGCCGGCGACCAGCAGCGCGTGATCGGCGAGGACGGCAGCGAGGCGCTGCTCACCCTGCAGGCCGACGGCTCCATCGACGTGCAGGCGACTGCCGCCAGCGGCGAGCGCACCGCGTTCACCCTGGTGCGCAGCGGTGAAACCGTGGCGGTGCTGGGCAAGGACGGCCTGCCGCTGGGCGTGACGTTGCTGTAAGGCGGGTCGGGGGCATGGCCCCCTCGCTACAGAAAGCGGGCGGGGGTGCTACGTCCCCGACTCCACGATCTGCAGTTCGCGTTCCACGTAGTGGGCGATCATGTTCGCCATGCCGTCCACCAGTTGCTCGTAGCTGATCGCGGGCGCGCGTTCATTCAGGTGATGGATGAACGCGTGCATGCCGCCGTGGATGAAGATGTACACGGCCACCGGCAGGTTGCGCACGCGCAGGTATTGCGGGTGGTGCATCAGGTACTGGGTGGCGAGGTCGCCCAGCGCGCGCTGGATCGGCTCGCGGTCGGCCACCGCGTCGGCGCGCAGCGCCTGTTGCGCGCACCGCAGGTAGATCCCGTCGTCGCGGCGCAGCATGGCGCCGATGCGCAACATCATCAGGCGGATCGCCTCGCGCATTTCCATCCCCACCATCTCCGGCGTCAGGTCGCGCACGATCTGCGCCGTGTCGTCGGTGAGCCGGCGGAACATCTCTGTGAACACCGCCTCCTTGTTGGGGAAGTACTCGTAAAGCGAGCCGATGCCGATGCCGGCGCGGTCGGCGATGTGCTGGGTGGTGGTGGCGTCCAGGCCGCGCTCGGCCACCACCGCGTAGCCGGCCTGGACGATGGCCTCGACGGTGGCCCGGGAACGTTGCTGGCGGGGCTGGCGCGGGCCGCGGGACATGGGGCTGCTGCTCCTGGCGGGATGTGCCGGGCGGCGCCCGGATCCGAGTTGAATCCGAGTAAAGCCTCGGATTAGGGTCCGGGTCAAGCACGCGCCCGCGCGGCCCCGCTTTTCGTAGCGAGGGGGCCACGCCCCCGACTCTCGCCCTTCGTAGAGAGGGGGCCATGCCCCCGACCCCCAACCCCCCAGGAGCAGCAGTCCCCATGACCACCGTCGACCGCCCCGCCCGCGAACCCGTTCCCTTCGGCCCCGGCGCCCGCCTGTGGGATGAATTCGGCGACGTGATGACCCATGCCTTCAGCGGCGGCGCCTTCATCCTGCAGGTCATGCACCCCACCATCGCCCGCGTGGTGGACATGCATTCCGACGTGTTCGAGGAGCCGGTGGGTCGCGCCGTGCGCAACATGGAATCGATCGTGAAGTGGATCTACGGTGGCCAGGCGGCCATCGAGGAAGGCCGCCGGCTGATCAAGCTGCACGCGGCGATGAAGGGCGTGGCCGACGACGGCGAGCGTTACCACGCGGTGGAACAGGAAGCCTACGGCTGGGTGCACGCCACCGCGTTCGTCACCGCCACCCGGATCTACCCGTACATCCACGGCCGCCACCTCACCGCGAAGGAAGAAGAGTCGTATTACGACGAGATGCTGCAGCTCGGCGACATCCTGCGCATCCATCCCTCGCAACTGCCGGCCACGGTGAAGGACTACTGGGATTACTACGAGACCATGGTCTCCGAGCGCCTGTCGCGCACGAAGATGGCCGACCTGATCCTGAACCAGGCAACTCGCCTCGACGCGCCGCTGCCACCGGTGATCGCGCAGCTGACCGCGCCCGTGCGCCGCGCGGGTGGCCAGGTGGCGCTGCTGTTCCTGCTCGGTGGCATGACCGATTCGGCGCGCGAAAAACTCGGCGTGCGCTGGACCGGCGCCCACGAGGCGGCGCTGCGCGGCATGATGGCCACCATCCGCCCGGTCTACCACCGCCTGCCGGAATCGGTGCGCTACGTGCCGCTGGCCTACCATGCGCGGGCCTATGCGCGCGAACTCGAGGGCATCGAGCGCCGCTCGCGCAAGGTGGCGCCGCCGGCGCGCACCCTGCCGCGCAAGCCCGATGGCCACCTGCAGGGCGTCGTCCCGCCGGTCATCACCGTCGCCTGACATCGCGCCACGCTCTTCGTAGAGAGGGGGCCACGCCCCCGAGCTCTTCGCTTTTCCCCGCTGCACACGCGCTCCCGGATCGGGCATGCTTCCCGCAGCCCGATCCTGCGCAGCACACCACCCCCATGACCCGCGCCCTGCCGTTGCCGGCGGCCATCGTCGACCTCGAGACCACCGGCGGCCGCGCCACCTTCGACCGCATCACCGAGATCGGCATTGTCGAGATCGATGAGGCCGGCGTGCGCGAGTGGTCGTCGCTGGTGAACCCCGGCGTACGCATCCCGCCGATAATCGAGCGTCTCACCGGCATCACCAACGACATGGTCGCCGGCGCGCCGACCTTCGAGGAAATCGCCGCCGAACTGCACGCGCGCCTGCAGGGCCGCCTGTTCATCGCCCACAACGTGCGCTTCGACCACGGCTTCCTGCGCAACGAGTTCCAGCGCGCCGGGCTGCGCTTCAACCCGCAACTGCTGTGCACCGTGCGCCTGTCGCGCGCGCTGTACCCGCACGAAGAGCGCCACGGCCTCGATGCGTTGATTGCCCGCCACCGGCTGGAAATGGAGGAGCGCCACCGCGCCCTGGCCGACGCGCGCGCGGTGTGGCAGTTCCTGCAGGCGGCGGAAACCGAGCTGGGCGCGGACACCGTGGCGGCTGCCATCCTGCGCCAGGGCAAGCGCGCCACGCTGCCGCCGGCGCTGGATCCGGCCGTGATCGATGCGCTGCCGGAAACGCCGGGCGTCTATCTCTTCTACGGCGACAACGACACGCTGCTGTACGTGGGCAAGAGCAAGAACATCCGCACGCGCGTGTTGTCGCATTTCGCCAGTGATCACACCAGCAGCCGCGAAATGCGCCTGTGCCAGCAGGTGCGGCGCATCGACTGGCAGGAAACCGCCGGCGAACTTGGCGCGTTGCTGCGCGAGGCGCGGCTGGTCAAGGAGCGCCAGCCGCTGATGAACCGCCAGCTGCGCCGGCAAGGCCAACTGTGCAGCCTGCTGCTGGAGGAAGACCGCGACGGCCTGCTGCGCCCGCGCGTGGTGTTCGCCCGCGACCTCAAGGGCCGCGCGCCGCGACTGTACGGATTGTTCCCCTCGCCCACCGCGGCGAAAACCGCGCTGCGCGACCTCGCCGCCGCGCACCGCCTCTGCCTGGTCGCCACCGGCCTGGAAAAGCAGCCCGCCGGCCGCGCCTGCAGCGCACGCCAGGTGAAGCGCTGCGACGGCTGGTGCGTGGGTACCGAAACCGCGCAGCAGCACAACGTGCGCATGCTGCAGGCGCTGGAAACCCTGGCGTTGCGCACCTGGCCGTTCGACGGCCCGGTGGGCTTCATCGAGGAAAACGAAGAGGCCGGCCTGCGCGAGCTGCACGTGGTGAACCACTGGTGCTGGCTGGGCACCGCGCGCGACGACAGCGACGTGCCGGAGATCCTCGCCAGCCCGGCCGAGCCGGTGTTCGACCGCGACACCTACAAGTTGCTGGTGAGTGCGTTGCAGAAGAAGGTGCGGGTGGTGCGGCTGCCGCCGGCCTGAGCGGTTGTCGCGCCGGAAGACGCCCGCTGCGGGGCCGCAGCCCCGTCGCCGGTCTATGGCGATGGCAACCCGCCTCTGGCAAGGTGGAACGCTCGAGGGACCGCGGGAGTCGGGCTGATGGCGTTGCGTGACAGATTGGGATGGCTGCTGGTGCTGGCCGGGATGTGGGTGTCTGCGCCGGCCATGGCAGAAACCGAAACGGCGACGCCGGGGGCCGCGATGCCAGCCCCGGTCGCCGTCGAGGCGCCACGGGAGGTGCCATCCACCCCGCCGCCGCCGGAACCGATAGACGAGGCCGCCGGACTGCTTGCCCTGGAGCGGCAGCGCCTGGCCGACGTCGCCGCGGAACTCACCGCCGTTGGTCAGTCGCTGGTAGATCGCCGGGCCGCGCTCGCGGTCGGCCGGGCGGAAGTGACCGGCTGGCAACAGCGGGCCGTGGACTGGCGTGCGTCTGCCGACACGGCGGATACCGATGCCGCCTATGACAACCTGCGCAGCGTGTTGCGCACGCGACGCGAGGCGTTGTCTCGCCATCTCGATCACCTCGCCGAAGGCCATTCGATCGTGCCGCGACTGCCGGCAGAGCCCGCCGGCGGGCTGCTCTCCTTGCCGGCCGCGGTGGGCGTGCTTGAGGAGCGAACCCGCCTTGCCGGCTCAGTCGCTACCTTGCGCCGCGAAGAGCTGGCGCTGCAGAAGGACGAGGCCGCGGCGGCGCTGGAGGCCATCAGCGCGCTGAATGCCGACCGGCTCGAGTTGCTCGAGCACCTGTCGCCAACGAAGCGCGACCGCATCACCGGCTTCAACCGCGCTGCGCTCGACCAGGCAGGGGCGGAGGCGTGGCACCTGGCGCTGATCGCCCGTTACCACGCATTCGTCATCCGCGACTGGGTGACGCAATCGACGCATTGGCAGCCAGCGACGCTCTGGTGGCTGTTAAGTGAAACGGCACCGCTGGTGCTCGTGCTGGCACTGTTCGTCTGGTTGCGCCGCTTCAGCACGGCGTGGCTGCTGCAGGTGGAACGGCAACTGGCCGACCGCGAACGCGCGGGTGGCTACGGCGTGGCCGGGCGGCCGCGGCGCGCCGTACAGTTCATCATCGGCATCGTCCGGCCCGTCGAGTGGATACTGCTGTTCGAAGCCGTGGCCTGGCTGTTGCCGGCGACGGTCGCCGGCTGGCTGGAAGTGCGCGTGGCGATGGTCATCATCGGCTGGGCGCTTGCCGTATCGCTGGTGGTGCACATCATCAACGCCTCGCTGGCGGTCGCGGGCACGCGCCACGGACGCGCGTGGCAGGGCATTCCCGATGGCCTGCGCCTGCGCTCCCTGAAACTGGTGGGCCACGCGGTTGCCGCGATCGGCGTATTGCTGTCGCTGACGGCGGAACTGGTGGGCAACGGCACCGTCTACCACTGGGTGCTCACGCTCTCGTGGCTGGTGATCTGGCCGGTTGGCTATCAGCTCGTCCAATGGTGGCGCGGGGTGGTGTTCACGCGCCTTGGCCGCCTGCATCGCCGCAATGCCGTCGAGCGCTGGGCCCTGGAGAACCGTGAGGGTGCTGCCGCCGCCGCGGCAGTCGCGGTCGGTGGCGGTTCGCTGCTGCTCAACGGTGGCCTGCGCATGGCGCGTCGGGCGCTCGACGGGTTCGACATCGTCCGTCGCGCACATGCGGTGGTGTTCCGCCAGGAAATAGATCGCCTGTCGCGTGGCAACCCGGTGGTGAAGAAGCCGATGACCGGGCCCGCGCTCGAGGGCTTGTCCCCGGCCACGGTATCGACAGCGTGGATTGCCTGCCCGGCCGACGCGGTCATCGACGAGGTTGTTGCTGCCACGACGCGCGGGCAAGGTGCGGTACTTGCCCTCGTGGGCTACCGCGGGACGGGAAAGTCGAGCGTCCTGCGGGCGCTGGCGAACCGCGTCGACGGTGCCGTGTACGTGGATTGCGCGCTAACCGGCGATGAGGCCGACCTCGAGCATCGCTGCCTCGTGCATCCACCGGGCACGCGCCTGGTACTGGTCGACGATGCACAACGCCTCTTCAAGCCCGCCATCGGTGGCTTGCACCTGTTCGATCGCATCCATGCGCAGTCGCGCGTCCGCCTGCCGGACGCCGTCTGGCTGTTCGTACTGGAGGAAACCAGCTGGCCATTCCTCAGTCGCGCTCGCGATCAGTTGCCATTGTTCGACCGGGTCATGCGCATGAAGCCATGGAGCGAGGAAGGCATCGCCGCGCTGCTCGCGGCTCGTTCCGCGCAGGCCGGCATCGATCCGGCCTTCGACGACCTGCTCGGTGCCGACAGCGACGCCATCGACGCCGATACGCGCCTCGAAGAACTGGAAAATCGCCGGGACTGGTTCTCGCGCCTGCTCTGGGACCATGCGCGCGGAAATCCCGGGTTGGCACTGGAGGCCTGGCGTCGCTCGCTGGTGGTCGATGACGCGGGCAAAGTGTTCGTGCGGACATTGGCCAGCCAGGATCTCCGTTACCTGGAGCGCCTGCCGATTGCCGCCCACTTCCTCTTGCGCACCCTGCTGCAGATGGAGCCGGTGACGCGCGATGAGCTCGCGGAGGTAACACGCCTGCCGGCGGCCGAAGTGGCCAGCCAGCTGGCGGCGGGCCTCCTGGAGGGGTTCATCGACGAGCGCGACGGGCGCTATGCGGTGAGCTGGTGCTGGCTGCGCAGCGTTCGCGGCGTGCTGGAACGACAACATCTGCTGGTGGAGCCACAATGACGATGACCGGACGCAAGCTGTTGCGCAGTGGCTTGCTGGGGCTGCTGCTGGTGCTTTCCGCGCCGGTGGTGGCGGCCACCGAGGCCGACCTCGGCAAGATCGTTGAATTCATCCGCTGGGGCGGCGTGATCGCGTCGGTGCCCGTGGTGATCATCGCGTTGTTCATGCTGCGCATGATCGACAGCGTGACCGGTCGCCTCACGGGCCGCTTCCCGCATCTGCGCCTGACCATCCAGAAAGTGCAGACCGCGCTGCGCTTCCTGGTGTACACGGGCATGGTGGCTGTGGTGGTTGGCCTGAGCATCCGTCTCGATGCCACGGCAATGACCGTGATCGGCGGCGCATTGGCATTCGCCGTCGGCTTTGCGATGCGCGACCTCGTGGCATCGTTCATTGCCGGCATCACGATCATCTTCGACCGGCCGTTCCAGGTCGGAGACCGTGTTTCCTATGCCGGAGAATACGGCGATATCGTGAAGATCGGCCTGCGCAGCGTGCGCATGATGACCCTCGATCACAACCTGATCACGATCCCGAACAACAAGGTCTTCACAGACATCACCTCCAGCGGCAATTACGGCGAGCTGGAGATGCAGGTTCCGATGGACTTCCATGTCGGCATTGACCAGGACCTCGCGCGGGCACAACTGATCGTTCGCGAGGCCTGCCTGTCGAGCCCGTATGTGTTCCTCGGGCGGCCGGTGCCCATCCTGGTGCAGCAGGTCATCATCAACAACCTGGTGGTGTTCCGCATCAAGGCGCGACCTTACGTGTTCGACTGCCGTTACGAGAAGGCGTTCGAGACCGATGTCCACCTGCGGGTGGCCGAGGCCTTCCGTGCGGAAGGCATCCGGCTGCCGGCGTTGCTGCGATCCGAGGCGTCCTGAGTGGCTCAGCGGGACCTTCTCGTTGATCGGGGGCATGGCCCCCTCGCTACAGTTTTCATGTAGAGAGGGGGCCATGCCCCCGACCCCACGTCAGTTGAACGCGAAGTGCTCCTTGTCCAGCTGCAGCGTCGCTTTCGTCGGCGACAGCATGGACTCGGCGTGCGCCTGCGCGCGCGGCAGCAGGTGCGCGAAGTAGAACTCCGCGGTGGCAATCTTCGCCTGGTAGAACTCCTTCGTCTCGATGCCGTCGCCCTTCGCCAGCTTCTCCTGTGCGCGGGCAGCCATCAGCGCCCAGAAGTACGCCATGGTCACGTAGCCGGAATACATCAGGAAGTGGTGCGAGGCGCTGGAGACCATCTCGCGGTCCTTGGCTGCCACCAGCATCACGCGCGTGGTCAGGTAGTTCCACTGCGTGGCCAGCTTGAGGATCTTCCAGGCGAACGGGCGCAGCTCGCCATTGGCGAGGTTGGCGCGGCCGAAGGCGAACAGGTTGGCGCTGAACTCGCGCACCGCCTTGCCCTTCGTCATCAGCAGCACCTTGCGGCCGAGCAGGTCCAGCGCCTGGATGCCGGTGGTGCCTTCGTACAGCGTGGAGATGCGCGCGTCGCGGGCGATCTGCTCCATGCCGTGTTCCTTGATGTAGCCGTGGCCGCCGAACACCTGCATGCCGATGTTCGCCGCTTCCAGGCCCATCTCGGTGAGGAAGCCCTTGAGGATGGGCGTGAGGAAGCCGAGCTTGTCGTCCCACTTCTCGTACTTGGCCTGGTCCTTCTCGACGATGCCGTTGACCATGTGGTCGGCGTACTGCGCGGCGAAATACAGCATCGCGCGACCGCCCTCGGCGATGGCCTTCTGCGTCAGCAGCATGCGGCGCACGTCGGCGTGGTGGATGATCGCGTCGGCGACCTGGTCCGGCTCCTGCTTGCCGCGCAGCGCGCGCATCGAGCGGCGGTCCTTCGCGTAGGCGAGCGCGCCCTGGAACGACGCCTCGGCGTGCGCCACGCCCTGCACCGCGGTGCCGATGCGCGCGCTGTTCATGAAGGTGAACATCGCGTTCAGGCCTTCGTTCGGCTTGGCGATCATGTAGCCGGTGGCGCCGTCCATGTTCATCACGCAGGTGGCGGACGCCTTGATGCCCATCTTGTGCTCGATGGAGCCGCAGTGGATGTTGTTGCGCTCGCCCAGCGAGCCGTCGGCGTTCACGATGAACTTCGGCACGATGAACAGCGAGATGCCCTTGGTGCCCGCCGGCGCGTCCGGCAGGCGCGCCAGCACGATGTGGATGATGTTCTCGGCCAGGTCGTGTTCCCCGGCGGAGATGAAGATCTTGGTGCCGGTGATCTTGTAGGAGCCGTCGGCCTGCGGTTCGGCCTTCGACTTCATCTGGCCGAGGTCGGTGCCGCAGTGCGCTTCGGTGAGGCACATGGTGCCGGTCCAGCGGCCTTCCACCAGCGGCGGCATGTAGGTTTTCAGCTGCTGCTCGGTGCCGTGCTGCATGATGGTGTTCATCGCGCCCAGCGACAGGCCCGGGTACATGGTGAACGACCAGTTGGCGGTGCCCATCATCTCGGACTTGATCAGGCCCAGCGACATCGGCATGCCCTGGCCGCCGTATTCCTGCGGATGGCTCAGCCCCTGCCAGCCGCCGGCCACGTACTGCTCGTAGGCTTCCTTGAAGCCCTTGGGCGTGCGCACTTCGCCGTTGTCCCAGTGGCAACCCTCGAGGTCGCCCGGCAGGTTGAGCGGCGCCAGCACGTTCTCGCACAGCTTCGCGCACTCGGCGAGGATGGCGTCGACGGTTTCCGGGTCCGCGTCCTTGCCGTTCGACAGGCCCGCGTAGTGGGTCTTGTAGTCGAACATCTCGGTCATCAGGAAGCGCATGTCGCGCAGCGGGGCCTTGTAGGTCGGCATCGTCGTTCTCTCTCTGCTGTGCTCTTCGTAGCGAGGGGGCCATGCCCCCGACCGTCGCCAATCGGGGGTGTGGCCCCTCGCTACAGGAATGGCGGGGGGTGCATTCTGGCCGTAGGTGCGCAGGCCCGGATTGGCCGGATTCGCCGCGGGGGCGTCAGTGCGGTGAATCGCCGGGCCCCTGCCTGGGCCGGGCCTTAGTGCCAAGGGTTATTACCCTAGGGAACCTCTGAACAACCTCTTCTGACACGCCGACACGCGCGCGTGAACGCTTCGATGCGTCAAAAATGACGCAGTTT
>JADFDG010000012.1 GCA_018262975.1 Gammaproteobacteria bacterium | reverse complement strand
CCAGCCCGTGCCACGGGGTCTGGCCGACGTAGGCCATGGTTTCGACAAGATGAGCCATGAGGGCTTCCTCCTGAAAAGGGCATAACAGCCCGCACCCGTCGGGGTGAGGCCAGTGTGGTTGGGCGATGCGACAGCGAATGTCGTCGTTGCGACGACAGGTCAGAGCAGGCCGCGCTCGGCGAAGCTCACGTAGCTGTTCCGGGAGACCACGAAGTGATCCAGAACCCGGACATCGATAAGGGCGAGGGCATCCGTCAGGCGACGGGTGATCTGCCGATCTGCCAGTGACGGCTCGCACTCACCCGAAGGGTGGTTGTGCGCAAAGATCACTGCGCCGGCATTGAACTCCAGCGCCTTCTGCACGACGACGCGCGGATAGACCGAGGCGCCGTCCACCGTGCCGGTGAACAGCGTCTCGAAGCGGAGCAGGTGGTGCTGGGTGCTGAGGAAGAGGGCAGCGAAGTGCTCGTTCTTCTCCTGCGCCAGGGCGAGCTGAACGAAACGCGCAGCGTTGGCCGGGTTGGACATGACCTCCTTGCCGGTCATGTCGTCGAGCAGGATGTCGGCGGCGACGCGAACCAGATCCTCCGGCCGGAAGTAACCGCGCACCCGGTACAGGCCTTGCTCGTTCTTGATGAAGAGGGGCTTGGACATGTTGGGCTCCAGAAATACGAAAGCCCGCGCGAGGCGGGCTGTGGAAGTGGCGGCGGGGTCAATCCTGGCGTTGGCTGAAGTTGTGACCGCAGCGCAAGCACTGGTAGTTGTCGAGGATGTTCTCGTCGACAAAGCCGCCGAGCGACGCGCCTGCGGCACCGCCAGTGAGGCCGCCGAGCATGCCGCCGACCAGGGCGCCGGCGATGCCGCCGAGCGCCATGCCAACGGGACCGCCGACAACGCCGAGCGCAGCGCCAGCTTGCGCACCGCGCGCTGCGGCCACGGCACCACCGGCTGCACCGGCGGCCGTACCCAGGGTGGAACCGACCTTGCGGCCGGCATCAATGGTGCCAATCAGGCCCGACTGGCATTTGGGGCATTGGATGGACATGAAACGTCTCCTGAGAAGTGGCTGCCGAGGGGGCAGAAACAGAAACGCCCCGGATCGCTTTCGCGAAACCCGGGGCGTTGTCAGGAGGGTGATATGTATCTGAAATCGGATGGAATCACGCGACAACATCTGTCGCGCAAAGGGGAGACGCTACGCAGCCCCTTTGCGGATGACGTGACGCCTCATGGATCAACACATTTGTTTCCGGCCCGGCGTATCTCCGGGACTGACCTCGGATCGTCCCCCGGTGGAGTTCGACCCAGTGCCCAGTCCAGTGGTCACCGCCCGGATCAAGGCCTGCGCCAGCGATTTTCCCGTTCTGTACGCGGTCGGCCGGGCGGGCAGCGCCGTCGTGGAGCGCTTCGTACATGAGCTGGGCGGTCAATTCCCGACCGCCCACCTTGCCGTCACCGCCGCCCCGATCCCCGGGCAGAGTCGGCGTCCCCGGTACCGCGATCCCCTGACACCGTTCCGCAAGCGGGTCACCACCCTGTGGTTCGTCGGGCGTCTCGGCGAACCTGATTTTGACCTCCTGATCCGCCTAGCTGGCCGATGGGCCGGACTCGGGGCGAGGATTCGTCTGCTTGCGCTGCTTCCCGAGGACGCGACGACGGATGACTGGGACCGCGCGGTCGCACAGTTGGCGACTATCAGGGACAGGTATGACTTAAGCGTCCGTGATGTTGTGGTTGAACCTGACGTCCTGAACGCACCCCACGCATTGCTGCAGGCGCTGCTATCCGATGCAGCCGCAGGACGCGCCGAGTCTCTGTAGCGCCAAAAGGAAACACTTTCCCGTCTGCGCGCGACCGTCTGTGTCGTGCGAGCCCGGCAAGGTGAGCGGCAATAACTCACAGGAAATACTTCCATGGTGATGATGCAGACCCACTGCCTGACCTGCGATCGCTGCGGGTGGAAGGCAGTCTGGCGTGGCGGCGATGCCATCGTGCTGACGCGGGTGTCCTGCCCGAACTGTCCAGGCACCCTGCGGATCGGCGCTGCCTCCTCATTCGATCGCCTTAATCCGCTGTACCGCCTGAACTACCTGCGCCTCATGGGCGGGCCCGGCGACGGGTCGGCGGGGTGAGCATGGGCTCGGTCGTCTTTCTGGTGCTGTTCCTTGCGGTCGCACTTCGGCGGCCTGATGTCGCTCTGCTCATCTATTTCGTGCACTGGGCGTTCTGCCGGGCGCTACGCCGCCCGACCGTCTTTGATCGCGTCGAGAGCTGGCTGCGTCGCGTGAACGACGCACTGCGACAGGCCAGCAGGGAAGGGCAGGATGGTGAGTAAACAATTCACGCATGATTGTGTATCAGCCAATCTCATGGTTCGGGTGGACGAATACGAAGAATTCATGGATAAATGCTCGTTCTCGAATGGACTCGATGCGAGATGAGCACGGATACGCCTTCCACCCTCCACCGTCAGTGGCACCTGCTGCAGCGGATTCCCCGGCACCACTGGATCGGCACGGTCGATCTCCAGCGGTCGCTGCAGCGCGAGGGCATAGACGTCACCCTGCGCACCATCCAGCGCGACCTGAACGCGCTGTCGCGCTCGTTCCCGCTTGAGGCCAACAACCTCAACCCGCAGGGCTGGCGCTGGAAGAAGACCGCGCCGGCGATGGACCTGCCGCAGATGACCTCCAGCCAGGCGCTGACCTTCCTGATGGTCGAGGACCACCTGCGCCAACTCACGCCCGGCAGCGTCCTCGACGAGCTCAAGCCCTATTTCGACACCGCCCGCCGCGTGGCCCGTGCCGGCGCGCCGCGCGGCTCGCACTGGGTCGACAAGGTCCGCGTGGTCCCGGCGACCCAGCCGCTCATCCCGCCCGTGATCGACCCCGAGTGCCTGCGCTCCGTACAGGAGGCACTGCTCACCAATCGCCGTCTCGATGTCGTGTACGACAGCCGCAGCAAGCAGGCCCGCGTGGACGCCACCATCGACCCGCTCGCGCTGGTACAGCGCGGCCCGGTGATCTACCTGATTGCCTCGCGCGACGGCGCGGACGAGATTCGCCGCTTCGCGATGCACCGCGTCCGCAAGGCCTGGGTGCGCGAGGAGCGCGTGAAGAAGCCTGCCGGTTTCGACCTGGACGAGTACCTCGCCCGTGGGGGGATGGGCTTCGGCAACGGCGGGAAGATGAAGAAAGTGAAGATCGTGCTGTCGCGGGAAGCCGGAGAGCACCTGTATGAATCGCGGCTGAGCGAGGACCAGGTGATTCGGGAGTTGCCGGATGGCAGGCTGGAGATCACGGCGACGGTGGCGGATACGCCGCAGTTGGGGTGGTGGTTGAGGGGGATGGGCAACGAGTAGCCCTCTTAGCAGTTCTTTTGGTGACATTTCTCGAAGAGATTGGAGGATATATGTTTCTTGGAAGGTTGCTGGATAAGGAAAAGTCGGCCTTTTACGCGTTGGCGCATGCGGTGGCTGCTGCCGAAGGGGGCGTTTCCGAAGCAGAGGAAAGCATTCTTTCCGCTGCGGTCGGCGAGATGTCTATCACCAAGCCGAGTTCTATTCTCTCGCTGGAGGAAGCATGCCGATCATTTGACCGTTCAGAAGGAAAGCGCATTGCACTGCTTGAGCTGATGATGGTCGCCATGATCGACGGGTCAATCTCAGATGAGGAGCTTGAGAAGATTCGCTCGATTGCGGACCACCTTGGCATCGGTTCTCAGGTTGATCAGGCACGTCAGTGGGCCGCCGCCGTGCTCACTGCATTCCGTTCTGGCGAGCGATTCATAGCGCGAGCTGTCTGATGCAGTTCCCGTGCTCAAGATGTGGCGCTTGCTGCCGGAGAGTTGGCAGCAGTGAAATGACCAGTTGGCTGAATAGAGGTGATGGGATTTGTTTCCATCTTGATGAGGCGACGGACTTGTGCAAGATCTATGAAGATCGTCCACTGGTATGCCGCGTTGATGCAGGTTACGAGCTCTTCTCAGGGGTCATGACAATTGAAGAGTACTATTCGGCAAACTTGATGGCTTGCGATGTGGTTAGAGAATCGCAAAAAGTCAACCTGGATAAGCGAATAAGAACGCAGGGAGTATAAGCATGGCGATTCCTTTGTTGATCGGTGGAGCCGCGATCGCGTCTGCCGTATGGGGCGCAAAAAAGCACTACGACGCAAAAGAGGACAGAGACAAGGCGGAGCGGGTCATAAGGCACGCGACGGAAGAGTTCCTCGAAGCCCAAGAGAAATTGGTTGCGGAGAAAGAGGCGCTCAAGCAGTCCGCGTTGGACCTTGCTAGTTTGCGAAAGTTGGTCGATCAGCGCCATATGAAGGCGTTCAGTGACCAAGCGTCGCAGTTGGTAAATCTTGACTATGAGATGATCCGGATTGATGCAAGGCTTCCCGCAAGCGCCTTGCCTACGCTTCCGGAAATCGAGGCAGACTTAAAGGTTTGGGCGGATCTCCCAACGTCTGGAGTGCAGGGGCTGGCACTGGGCCTGATGGGCGCTGCCGGGGCTGGGAGCCTCGCCACATCCATTGGCGTAGCCTCTACAGGCACTGCAATTTCTTCCTTGTCCGGTGTGGCTGCCACCAACGCAACGTTGGCATGGCTTGGCGGTGGTTCGCTTGCTGCTGGCGGTATGGGCATGGCGGGTGGGATGGCGGTTTTGGGTGGTGCGGTTGCAGGCCCGCTTGTGGCAATTACTGGCATGGCGGCGGCCAAGAAGGCTCAGGAAGCGCTGACCCAGGCCTATCGTCAGGAGTCTGAGATCTCTGCTGCGACTCAGGACGTTGAGAATGCCAGAGTCGCCACGGCCATGATCCAGACTCGAGTCAACGAGCTTTCCGCTACCATCCAGGCACTCATCCCCCGATTCGAGGAGGTGACAGCACGTTTGTCTTCCTTCGTTCAACGAAAGGCTGACGAGAAGCGCAGGCTCGAGCGTGACTCCGCTGAGCGGAGAGTCGCATACTCCAAGGTCAATATATTTATACGTTTCTTTAACTGGTTGTTCCGGCGAGTTCCAGATTTCAGCTACCAAAACCCGATGGACTACGGGAACTTTTCTGCTGAGGAACAGAGGGAGATCTCTTGGTATTTTTCTTGGGCAACCGGGCTCAAAACTGTCATCAAGGTAAACATTATCGACGAGGTTGGGGCGCTGACTTCTGAAAGTGAGTTGGCGATTCAGAATGCGGACCACCTGCTGGAGTCACGGTCATGAGCAAGGGAAATTTGCCGTCGCTGCCTTTTGATAAGCTACCGTCCGCGCAGCCGTTGGCTGACTTTGGAACCGAGTTGCTGGGATACCTCACGGTCGCGCAGCAGGAAAGGTCCAAGCGGACAGAGATCATGGCCCAGAGAGACGTTGCGCTGGAGAGAATCCAAGCGCAGCGTGACGTCATCATGCAGATGATGCAGCACACGTATGCAGAGCGAGCTGCCGCAATCAACAAGTCATTTGAGGTGCTCGACAAGGCCTTGGATACGGGTAATGTTGACCTTGCTGTGCAGTCGATGAACATGATGGTCGACATCGTGAAATCGTCTCCATTAAAGGCGCTTGGCGAAGTGCATGCTGCGCTCCAGTCGGGGAAATTCACGCTATAGATGACGGCACACCATTTCCGCGACGACCGCCCGGAGGGCATGCCGGAACGTCGTGTGCGTAACGGGCTTTTCACCCATGGTCAGTGTTAGCAGGTAAGGCCCCATGGCCTGCGCGCCTATCTGTTCGAGCGCTTCCTTTTCCCCTGGCAGCAGCGGGATCAGGTGTCGGCGTGCCTCCGTGCGTCGTCCCTTGCTTTCGCTGATCACAGCAGCGCCCCCGTCGAGATCGCGAACAAGTCAAACGGCCAGTTGTTGAATGCGCTGTCGTCCAGTCAGCAAATGGAATTGGAGCAGGGCGCCTGCGGGGACACAAAGAGGTGTTAGTTCTTATCGACTTTTCAGCTAGCGACCACGTTTCTTTGCCGGCTTTGACCGTGAATTCGCAATCCTTGCTTGTGTCCACGCCTCAACCTCGGCGGGAAGCCATCCCACGGCCCTGCTACCGATCGTGATTTGAGTGGGGAATGTTGGGTCGTAGAGTTTGTGCTTTGGATTCAGGTAATCGTAGATCGTGGATTTTCCTAAGCCGGTCTTGCGAATTACTTCCTCGATATCGATGAAGACGGGATCGGAAATCCCTGACGCGAGCACTTCTGCCTTCGTTCTCTTGCGCTTTCGCCTCGGCATTTCGCCAGGATCAGGAGATCCAGTGGACGCTTGATTGGTGGTACTGCCCGCTGGAGGCGGCGAGGGGCGCTTGGGTGGGGCCTGGGTGGTTGATTGCGCCGAAGGTGCGGCTGGCGAAACGCCTGCGTTCTCCTCTGGAAGGGAGGCGTCAACTAATTTGGGCAGCTTCCCAAGTTCCCTGCCAAGGACGCGCACATCCGCTGGACCGACAAGGAGTTCCTGCGGCGCTGGAAACCCGGCGTGTTCCTCAAAGACAAAGGATTTGTCTGTCGGGTAGACAGCAAACCGCCAGTGATCCTGGGGTGCACTGGAGCCGTCGGGATTGAAAAGAGGTAGGCCGATGGGGGTCAGCTCCAGGGGGTCCGAGTAACCGAAATGGCTGGTCGTGCTGATCGCGTAGGCGCGCCTGAACTCCCAGGTGCGGCTTATGCCGAAGGCGAAGAGCTCGCGGCATTGAGCCTGGGTCAGGCATAGGGCGCCGATAGTTCCGTTCTGTAGAACCGGTACATCGCTGGGTGAGGGGGCGACACGGTGGAGGTGTTTGTCGAGCTCGACCTGGGCATCCCGGATGGCAGTGGACCGGGGTGCGATCGTGAAGGCCCGGGTGTTGGCGGGGACGAGAACACAGAGGGTCAAATGACCGGCCGCGCCCAACCGCAGAAGGTCCTCCGGCTGGATGCCGACTGCTTGTCCGGCATCGCGGAGGTCATACAGGCGGGTCATGACGAGCGGGCGATGGTCGTGATCGATCACAGCAAGCGTCCGGGCGATGGGTCAGTGTTTTAAACGATACCGAAGAATGCCGGGCTGGCGTTATGGGGGAATTTCGGCGAGAGTCGAGCGCGTATCCGGTCTGTTTTTTTGAGTGCTTTGTCGGGCTATTCCCCGCCTCGGCCCAGGGTGCGATCCCGTCTTGGTGCGGGACGAGCATTGCGGCGCTCTGGGGGTAACGTTGGGGGTAGTGTTTTTGCCACCGCGGACAAAAAACCTATTGAATCATCAATGATATAGGTCCGATGTGAGGGCGATTAGCTCCACCACTCTCTTGAACAGAAAGGGCGCCGCAAGGCGCCTTTTTTGTTTGTCCCGCCGGCACCTGCCCGGTCAGAACTTCCAGCCCAGCGACACCAGTGTCGTGCGGTCGCTGTTCCTGCTGCCCGCCGGTGGCTGGCTGTTGCGGCGGAATTCCACCGACACCTTCAGTGCCAGGCTGGCGTTGATGCTCACCGCCAGCTCGCTCAGCGAGCGGGTCAGCGTACTGTCCTCCCCGATGTCGGCCTCCAGCAGCTGGGTGAAGCGGCTGTTTGCCGACAATTCAGCCCGGTAATCGGCGGCCGCCCTCAGCACGCCGGCGTCCTCGGTGTCGCCGGCGGGGAGGTCATCGTGCCGGTAACCGGGGCCGGCCTCCAGGGCCAGCTGCTGGTGCTCGCCGTCGATCACCTTGCGCCCGTAACCGGCCGCCGCGGTCAGCTGCCAGTCGTAGCCGCTGAACAGGTCCTTGTCCCAGGCGCTGTGCACGAACAGGTAGTCGCGCTCGCTGAAGGCAATGTCCTCCTTGCCAGCCAGGTGGTAGGCCTCGGCGGTGCGCACGCCGTGCTCCTCGGTATTGCGGGCGCGGGCCTCCAGGTGATGGGTCAGGCGATCGTCGGTGCGGCGGGCGCGGGCGGCCGCCACCAGGGTGGTCGCGTCGCTGTTGCCGGCCAGTGCCGTGTAGCCGAGGTCGAGGCTGCCGTTCCAGCCGGCCTGCGGCTGTTCCGCAGCCTCCAGCGCGGGCACGGACAACAGTGGCAGCAGCAGGCAGGTGTGGATCGGGCGGCGCATCGCGGGTCTCCGTGCTCTGTATCGGGCGCCGCAGTATAGGTGGCGCCCACGCGTGCTTGGGAATACGCGCACGCCGACGGCAGAGGCGGCCACTGCCAGCGCCCCGCCGCGGCGCGGACCATGGGCGAGTGCCGTTGAGCAGGGGAGGGCTTGGGCATGCGCGCGACACGTATGCAGGCGATGGGGTTGATGCTGGCGCTGGGCGCGGTGGCCTGGGTGCCGCCTTCGGCGCAGGGCGGCGGCATCTACCGCTGGGAAGACGAACACGGCCATCCGCACTTCGGTGACCAGCCGCCGCACGCAGACAGCGAGCGCGTGGAGCCCGGCAAGGGGCGGCACCTGTCACTGGTCGACACCGTCGTGGTCAGGCGCAACGCCATGCGCAGCGTCATCAACCAGGAGGTCAAGCACCAGCAGCAGGGCCGCCAGGAAAAGATCCGATCCATCGCCAGGGACACGGCAAGGAAGGAGCGCGAGACGGCCCGTCGCTGCGACGCGCTGAAAAAGCGCATCACCGCCGCGGAGGCGAAGACCGGCTCGCTGTTGTCAGGCGAGTTGCGCCGGCTGGACGACGAGCACTGGCAACATTGCCGGAATCGGTGATTCAGGTGCCGGCTGCGGCCAGCAGGTGGCGGACGAAGGCGGGTACCTGGTCGGTGGCCGGGCCGTAGCGGTGTTCCAGGAAAGCCGTCTGCACGAGCGACGGTTCCAGGTTGATTTCCACGGTATGCGCGCCGGCGGCTCGCGCCTCGCGCACGAAGCCGGCGGCCGGGTAGACATTGCCGGAGGTGCCGATGGCGATGAACAGCGTGCAGTGCGAGATGTTGCCGTAGATGCGCAGCATCTCCAGCGGCTCCTCGCCGAACCAGACGATGTGGGGGCGCAGCGTGCCGGGGAGGGCGCAGCATTCGCAACGCATGTCGGCGGTGATGTCATCGGCAATCGCGTAGACGCGACCCGTGCGGCGGCAGCGCATCTTCAGCAACTCGCCGTGCATGTGCACCAGCTTGCGGCTGCCGGCTCGCTCGTGCAGGTTGTCGACGTTCTGGGTGACCAGCAGGAACTCGCCCGGCCAGCGCTTTTCCAGTTCGGCCAGCGCCAGGTGCGCGGCGTTGGGCGCGATGGCCGGGTCATGCAGCTGGCGGCGGCGTTCATTGTAGAAACGCTGCACCAGCACCGGGTCGCGCTGGAAGGCCTCCGGCGTTGCCACGTCCTCCAGCCGGTGGTTCTCCCACAGGCCGTCCGCGTCGCGGAAGGTGCGGATGCCGCTCTCGGCGGAAATCCCCGCACCGGTGAGTACCACGATGTTGCCGATGTCGATCTTCTCGTGCATGTCAGCGCTTCCCGTGGTTGGCGCGCAGGCGCGCGAACAGGCCGGAGGTGTCCCAGCGCCCGCCGCCCATGGCCTGGACTTCCGCGTACTGCGAGTCGATCAGGCGGGTGAGCTCGAGGTCGCTGCCGTTGCGTGCTGCCTCGCGGAAGCAGATCGCCAGGTCCTTGCGCATCCAGTCGATCGCGAAGCCGTGGTTGTACTGGTTGGCGATCATCGTCTTGTGGCGGTTGTCCATCTGCCAGGATTGCGCGGCGCCCTTGCTGATCACGTCGATCACCCGCTGCAGGTCCAGCCCGGCGTTCTCCGCGAATGCCATGCCTTCGGCCAGCCCGGCGATCACGCCCGCCACGCACACCTGGTTGACCATCTTGGTGAGCTGGCCGCTGCCCGCCGGTCCCATCAGGATGCAGGCCTTGGCGTAGTGGCGGATTACCGGTTCAACGCGCGCGAAATCGGCGTCGCTGCCGCCGCACATCACCGTCAGCTGGCCGTTCTCGGCGCCCGGCTGGCCGCCGGACACCGGCGCATCGACGAAACCGATGCCGCGCGCCGCACAGGCTGCCGCCAGTTCGCGCGCCAGTTCCGCCGACGCCGTGGTGTGGTCCACCAGCACGCTGCCGGCGCGCATGGCGCCGATCACGCCGCCCGCGGCGCTGGTGACTGCGCGCACGTCGTCGTCGTTGCCCACGCAGGTGAACACGATGTCGGCCTCGCGCGCGGCATCGGCCGGGTCGCTGGCGACGTGGCCGGCATGCAGGCCGGCCCAGCGGGCGGATTTCTCCGGGTTGCGGTTCCACACGCTCACCGCGTGGCCGTGGCGGGCGAGGTGGCCGGCCATGGGAAAGCCCATGACGCCAAGGCCGATGAAGGCGACTTTCATGAGGGGGTCCTGCCGGTGGTTGCCGCGCGGGCGATGCCGCCTACGATAGCAGAGCGCGGCGCGCCAACGAAAAAGGCCCGCGCGGGGCGGGCCTTCTTGCCGTACGGGGTGAGGTCCTTACTTGCGCTCGGACATCGCCACGTAATTGCGCTCGGTGGCACCGGTGTACAGTTGGCGCGGACGGCCGATCTTGTACGGGCTGCCGATCATCTCGTTCCAGTGCGCGATCCAGCCCACGGTGCGCGACAGCGCGAAGATCACCGTGAACATGCTGGTCGGGATGCCGATGGCCTTGAGGATGATGCCCGAGTAGAAGTCGACGTTCGGGTACAGCTTGCGGGCCACGAAGTATTCGTCCTTCAGCGCGATCTCTTCCAGTGCCATGGCGAGTTCGAGCTGCGGATCGTGGATGCCCAGCGTGTTCAGCACCTCGTGGCAGGTCTGCTTCATGACCTTGGCGCGCGGGTCGAAGTTCTTGTACACGCGGTGGCCGAAGCCCATCAGCTTGGTGCTGTCGTTCTTGTCCTTGACGCGCTTGACGAAGGCGTCGAGGTTCTTCACGTCGCCGATCTCGTCCAGCATCTTCAGCACGGCTTCGTTGGCGCCACCGTGCGACGGCCCCCACAGGGCGGCGATGCCCGAGGCGATGCACGCGAACGGGTTGGCGCCGGTGGAGCCGGCCAGGCGCACCGTGGAGGTGGACGCGTTCTGCTCGTGGTCGGCGTGCAGGATGAAGATGCGGTCCATGGCCTTGGCCAGCACCGGGTTGACCACGTACGGCTCGCACGGCGTGCCGAACATCATCTTCAGGAAGTTCTCCGAGTAGCCCAGGGTGTTGTCCGGGTACTGGAACGGCTGGCCAACCGAGTACTTGTAGCTCATCGCCGCGATCGTCGGCATCTTCGCGATCAGGCGGAAGGCGGAAACCTCGCGGCTGTGCGGATCGTTGATGTCGGTCGAGTCGTGGTAGAAGGCGGAGAGGGCGCCTACCACGCCGCACATGATGGCCATCGGGTGCGCGTCGCGGCGGAAACCGCGATAGAAGAACTGCAGCTGCTCGTGGACCATGGTGTGGCGGCGCACCATGTTCACGAACTTCTCCTTCTGCTCGGCATTCGGCAGTTCGCCGTTGAGCAGCAGGTAGCAGACCTCGAGGTAGTCCGATTTCTCGGCCAGGTCCGCAATGGCATAGCCGCGATGCAGCAGCACGCCGTTGTCACCGTCGATGAAGGTGATGTCCGACTTGGTGGCCGCCGTGGACATGAAGCCCGGGTCGTAGGTGAACAGTCCCTTGGCGGTCAGGCTGGATACATCGACCACATCCGGGCCGAGCGTGCCGGCATAGATCGGCAATTCAATGGGTTCGCGGCCCTCGATCGTGAGGATCGCCTTCTTCTGCTGCGACATGGCGGGGACTCCGGCGGCGTCGGACGGAAAAGGGTGACTGCTTGGCGCGCCGTTGCGCCAATAACCTGATGAAACTCGGGAAAGTGCGCGCAAAGTAAAGAAGTGTTACAGGGATGTCAACGAAGGCGCCGCGACCCGCCGGTCGCCCCGTTGCAGGGCATCCGCCCGGCCATGGCGCCGGCAGCGCGGCAGCCCCCCGCGTGACGAGCATAAATGCGCAGCATCTCAATGCCTTGGCCGGGAATCGGCATGATCGCGGGCACGTCTGGAGCCGTTTGTAACCGGGCGCGGCACGGGTCTATACTTGCCGCCCGCCGAGGGGGGGTACCAATGCCGGGCAATGCAGGCCGGCCGGCGCCTTCCCGCGTTTTTCTGTACTCCTGTCCATCCCCCCGGAGCCTGCCGGCCCGCCGGCGCCCGCTTCCGGGCACAACCGAGTGACGTCCGTGAACGACAAGCGTCCCGTCAACCTCGCGCTGGGAACCATCCAGTTCCCGCTGCCCGCGATCATCTCCCTGCTGCACCGCATCTCCGGCTTCGCGCTGTTCGGCCTGGTCCCCGCCGTGATCTGGGCCTGGCAGTACTCGCTGTCCTCGCCGGAGAACTTCGCCGCCCTGGCCGACTGCGTGGCCTTCAAGGCGGCCGTGGTCGTCCTGCTGGCCGGCCTCGTCTACCACACCCTGGCTGGTTTCAAGCATCTGCTGATGGACCTGGGCGTGGGTGAAACGCTGCCGGCTGCGCGCGCGCTGTCTGCCGCGGTGCTGGTCCTTTCCGCAATCATCGTCATCGCGCTGGGGGTTTGGGTATGGGCATGAACAGCGCAACCACGCTGGGTCGCAGCGGCACCCACGACTGGATCATCCAGCGCGTCAGCGCGGTGATCCTCGGCATCTACTTCATCGGCCTGATGGGCTGGTTCGTCTGCACCCCGGTGCTCGACCACGCCGCCTGGGCCGCGCTCAACGCCTGCACGGCGATGCGCATCGTCAACACGCTGGTCGTGCTGTCGCTGGTCGCGCACGCCTGGGTCGGCGTGTGGAGCATCCTCACCGACTACGTGACCCCGGCGCGCATGCGTAACGTCGGCCTCGGCGACTACGCCACCGGCCTGCGTTTCCTGCTCGAAGTCGTCGTCTTCCTGTGGCTGTTCGGCTCCCTCGCCTGGGGCGCCGTGATCATCTGGGCGGGAGCCTGATCCATGCAGAACATTCGCACCCTTTCCTATGACGCCGTCATCGTCGGCGGCGGTGGCGCCGGTATGCGCGCCTCGCTGCAACTGGCGCGCGCCGGCCTGAAGGTCGCCGTACTGACGAAAGTCTTCCCGACCCGCTCGCACACCGTGGCGGCGCAGGGCGGCATCGGCGCTTCGCTCGGCAACATGAGCGAAGACAACTGGCACTACCACTTCTTCGACACCGTCAAGGGTTCCGATTACCTCGGCGACCAGGACGCCATCGAGTTCATGTGCCGCGAGGCACCGAAAGTCGTTTATGAACTCGAGCACATGGGCATGCCGTTCGACCGCAACGCCGACGGCACCATCTACCAGCGTCCGTTCGGTGGCCACACCTCGAACTACGGCGAGAAGCCGGTACAGCGCGCCTGCGCCGCCGCCGACCGCACCGGCCACGCGCTGCTGCACACGCTGTACCAGAACAACCTGGCGGCGAAGACGCAGTTCTACGTCGAGTGGATCGCCCTTGACCTGATCCGCGACCAGGACGGCGACGTCCTCGGCGTCACCGCCATCGACCTCGCCACCGGCGAAGTCGCCGCGTTCCAGGCCAAGTGCACGCTGTTCGCCACCGGCGGCGCCGGTCGCATCTACGCCGCGTCCACCAACGCCTACATCAACACCGGCGACGGCCTCGGCATGGCGGCGCGTGCCGGCATCCCGCTGGAAGACATGGAATTCTGGCAGTTCCACCCGACCGGCGTGGCCGGCGCGGGCGTGCTGCTGACGGAAGGCTGCCGCGGTGAAGGCGGTCTGCTGCGCAACAAGAACGGCGAGCGCTTCATGGAGCGCTACGCGCCGAACCTCAAGGACCTCGCGCCGCGCGACTTCGTCTCGCGCTCGATGGACCAGGAGATCAAGGAAGGCCGCGGCTGTGGCCCGAAGGGCGACTACGTCGTGCTCGACCTGACCCACCTGGGCGTCGACACCATCATGAAGCGCCTGCCGTCCGTGTACGAGATCGGCAAGAAGTTCGCCAACGTCGACTGCACGAAAGAGCCGATTCCGGTCGTACCCACCATCCACTACCAGATGGGCGGCATCCCGACCAACATCCACGGCCAGGTCGTGGCGCCGAAGAACGGCGACCCGAACAGCGTGGTCAACGGCTTCTACGCCATCGGCGAATGCTCCTGCGTGAGCGTGCACGGCGCCAACCGCCTCGGCACCAACTCGCTGCTCGACCTGATCGTGTTCGGCAAGGCCGCCGGTGACCACATCATCGAGCACGTGCAGAAGTCGCCGAAGGCCCACAAGATCCTGCCGAAGGACGCGCTGGACGTGTCGCTGGCGCGCATCGCCAAGCTCGACGCTTCGAAGTCCGGCGAGTACGCGCAGAACGTCGCCGACGACCTGCGTGCCAGCATGCAGGCGCACGCCGGCGTGTTCCGCACCCAGAAGATCATGGACGAGGGTGTCACCAAGGTCCTCGAGATTGACCAGCGCGTGCAGAACCTGCACCTGAAGGACAAGTCCAAGGTCTTCAACACCGGCCGCATCGAGGCGCTGGAAGTGGAGAACCTCATCGAGGCCGCCAAGGCCACGATGATCTCCGCGGCGGCCCGCAAGGAAAGCCGTGGCGCGCACGCCCATGACGACCACCCGGAGCGCGACGACGAGAACTGGATGAAGCACACCCTGTGGTTCAAGGACGGCAACCGCCTTGACTACAAGCCGGTGAAGCTCAAGCCGCTCACCACGGATACCATCCCGCCCAAGAAGCGTACGTTCTGAGCGCACACAGATTCCGGAGACATCACATGGCTGACGTACGTACTTTCGAAATCTACCGCTACGACCCGGACAAGGACGCCGCGCCGTACATGCAGACCTACACGCTGGAGCTCGACGGCTCCGAGCGCATGCTGCTGGACGCGCTGATCAAGCTGAAGAAGCAGGATGAAACGCTGAGCTTCCGCCGCTCCTGCCGCGAGGGCATCTGCGGCTCCGACGGCATGAACATCAACGGCAAGAACGGCCTGGCCTGCCTGGCCAGCCTCGACGAACTGCCGAAGAAGATCGTGGTGCGCCCGCTGCCGGGCCTGCCGGTGATCCGCGACCTCGTCGTGGACATGACGATGTTCTATCGCCAGTACGAGAAGGTGAAGCCGTTCCTCATCAACAACACGCCGCCGCCGCCGACCGAGCGCCGCCAGTCGCCGGAAGACCGCGAGAAGATCGACGGCCTGTACGAGTGCATCCTGTGCGCATGCTGCTCCACGAGCTGCCCGTCGTTCTGGTGGAACCCGGACAAGTTCCTCGGTCCGGCCGCGTCCATCCAGGCCTACCGCTTCCTGGTGGACAGCCGCGACGAGGCCACCGCGGAGCGCCTGGCCAACCTCGACGACCCGTTCAGCGTGTTCCGCTGCCACGGCATCATGAACTGCGTGAACGTGTGCCCGAAGGGTCTCAACCCGACCCGTGCCATCGGCCACATCCGCAACATGCTGCTGTCGAAAGGCGTCTGACCCCGCTCAGGGGTCAAAGGGGCGGGGCCTGCGGGTCCCGCCTTTTTTTGCCCTCCGGGCAACAAAATGTCTCCGGAAAGCCCAAAAAATTGGCCGATTGGTCAGACCACTTGCGTTTTTGCCCCTGTCTTTCCCCCTCCAAGGGGGTAAACTGCCGGTTCGCCACAGACGGCGGACGGAAAGCGCGGCAACGCGCTTTTCGCACAATCGGGGGTGACTGACGGGTCGCTCCCGGCCCGATCACCGGGTACCGGCCCAGCAGGCCGGACCCACGGACCAGAGACGATCAAAGGTCGAACCATGCAGGACAACATGCAACGGCAGTGGGCCAGCTCCCATCTGTTCGGCGGCAATTCCGCGTATGTCGATGCACTGTACGAAGCCTACCTGACCGATCCCAACGCCGTCCCCGCGGACTGGCGTGACTACTTCGACCGCCTGCCGCGCGTCGCCAGCAACATCGAGGAGGAGATGCCCCACGCGCCGGTGCGCGAGCATTTCCTGCTGTCCGCCAAGAACTCCACCCGCGTCGAGAAGTTCAGCGCCAGCGCCGTCAGCACCGAGCACGAGCGCAAGCAGGTCAAGGTCCTGCAGCTGATTGCCGCCTATCGCAACCGTGGCCACCAGCACGCCAAACTCGATCCGCTGGGTCTGATGGTGCGCGACCCGGCGCCGGACCTCGATCTCGGCCACCACGGCCTGTCCGCCGCCGACCTCGACACCGTTTTCCAGACCGGCAACCTGTTCCTGGGCAAGCCGGAAGCCACCCTGCGCGAAATCTGGGACTGCCTGAAGCAGACCTACTGCGGCAGCGTCGGCGCCGAGTACATGCATATCGTTGATACCGCCGAGAAGCGCTGGATCCAGCAGCGCCTCGAGAGCGTGCGCTCGCAGCCTGAATACAGCACCGAGATCCGCCGCCACCTGCTCGAGCGGCTCACTGCCGCCGAGGGCCTCGAGAACTATCTGGCCGCGCGCTTCCCCGGCACCAAGCGTTTTGGCCTGGAAGGCGGCGAGGCGCTGATTCCGTGCGTTGATGAAATCATCCAGCGCGGCGGCAGCTACGGCCTGAAGGAAGTCGTGCTGGGCATGGCCCACCGCGGCCGCCTGAACGTGCTGGTGAACACCTTCGGCAAGAACCCGGCGGACCTGTTCAGCGAGTTCGAGGGCAAGTACATCGTCAAGTCCGGCTCCGGCGACGTGAAGTACCACCAGGGCTTCTCGTCGAACGTGCAGACCCCGGGCGGCGAAGTGCACCTCGCCATGGCCTTCAACCCGTCGCACCTGGAGATCGTGTCGCCGGTGGTGGAAGGCTCGGTGCGCGCCCGCCAGGACCGCCGCAAGGACGCCAAGGGCGACCTCGTGCTGCCGATCCTCATCCACGGTGACGCGGCGTTCGCCGGCCAGGGCGTGGTGATGGAAACGTTCCAGCTGTCGCAGACGCGCGCCTACCGCACCGGCGGCTCCATCCACATCATCGTCAACAACCAGGTGGGCTTCACCACCAGCAAGCAGGAAGACGCCCGCTCCACCGAGTACTGCACCGACGTGGCGAAGATGGTGCAGGCGCCGATCTTCCACGTGAACGGCGACGATCCGGAAGCGGTGTACTTCGTCACCCAGATCGCCATCGACTACCGCATGGAGTTCCACAAGGACGTCGTCATCGACCTGGTCTGCTACCGCCGCCGCGGCCACAACGAGGCCGACGAGCCGTCGGGCACCCAGCCGGTGATGTACAACGTCATCCGCAACCTGCCGACCACGCGCAACATCTACGCCACCCGCCTGGTGCGCGACGGCGTGCTCACCGCCGAGCAGGCCGAGGCCAAGACCAGCGAGTACCGCCAGTCGCTGGAAAGCGGCACGCACGTGGTGAAGTCGCTGGTGCGCGAGCCCAACAAGACGCTGTTCGTCGACTGGACGCCGTACCTGGGCCACGAGTACACCGACGCCGGCGATACGCGCGTCGACCTGCGCCGCCTGCAGGAGCTGGCCGGCAAGCTCGAGAAGATGCCGGACGGCTTCCCGCTGCAGAAGCAGGTGGAAAAGATCTACGAAGACCGCACCAGGATGACCGCCGGCGCCATGCCCATCAACTGGGGCTACGGCGAGACCATGGCCTACGCCACGTTGCTCGACCAGGGCTACATGGTGCGCCTGACCGGCCAGGACGTCGGCCGCGGTACGTTCTCGCACCGCCATGCCGTGCTGCACAGCCAGAAGGACGGCAGCACCTGGGTGCCGCTGAAGAACCTCAAGCCCGAGCAGCCGCCGTTCGAGATCTACGACTCGCTGCTGTCCGAGGAAGCGGTGCTGGCCTTCGAGTACGGCTACGCCACCACGGCACCCGGCGGCCTGGTCATCTGGGAAGCGCAGTTCGGCGACTTCGCCAACGGCGCGCAGGTGGTGATCGACCAGTTCATTTCCTCCGGCGAGATCAAGTGGGAGCGCCTGTGCGGCCTGACCATGCTGCTGCCGCACGGTTATGAAGGGCAGGGCCCCGAGCACTCCTCGGCGCGCCTGGAGCGCTTCCTGCAGCTGTGCGCCGAGAACAACATGCAGGTGTGCACGCCGACCACGCCGGCGCAGATCTTCCACCTGCTGCGCCGCCAGGCCATCCGCCCGCTGCGCAAGCCGCTGGTGGTGATGTCGCCGAAGAGCCTGCTGCGCCACCGCAAGGCGGTGTCCTCGCTGGAGGACCTCGCCAACGGGGGCTTCCAGACGGTGATCGGCGACGCCGCCGTGAAGGACCCGCAGAAGGTCAAGCGACTGGTGCTGTGTGGCGGCAAGGTCTTCTACGACCTCGACGACAAGCGCGAGGCCGACGGCCGCGACGATGTCGCCATCGTGCGCATCGAGCAACTGTACCCGTTCCCGGAAGCGCGACTGGCCGAGGTCATCGGCCAGTACCGCAACCTCGAGAAGGTGGTCTGGTGCCAGGAGGAACCGCAGAACCAGGGCGCCTGGTACTGCAGCCAGCACCACATGCGCAACGTGCTGAAGCAGCACGACGCGAAGCTTTACCTCGAGTACGCCGGCCGTCCGCCGTCTGCTTCCCCGGCCGCCGGCTACACCAGCCTGCACGCCAAGGAGCAGGCAAAACTGGTCAACGACGCGTTCAACTGAACGCGTCCTTCCATCAAACACTGACAGCAAACAACAAGGAACCCGGGACATGGCCATCGAGATCCGAGCCCCGCAATTCCCCGAATCCGTCGCCGACGGCACCATCGCTACCTGGCACAAGAAGCCCGGCGAGGCCGTCAGCCGCGACGAACTGATCGTCGACATCGAGACCGACAAGGTCGTCCTCGAAGTAGTCGCGCCGGCCGACGGCCGCATCACCTCGGTCATGAAGAATGCCGGTGACGTGGTGAAGTCGCAGGAAGTGCTGGCGCTGTTCGAGGCCGGTGCCGCGGCGGCTGCTGCCGCTGCTCCGGCGGCAGCCCCGGCTGCCAGCGCACCGGCGAAGGCCGCGGCCGAGGGTGCTGCCGGTCCGGCAGCGCGCAAGGCGGCCGCCGAGGCCAACGTCGACGTGGCGAAAGTGCAGGGCTCCGGCAAGGGTGGCCGCGTCACCAAGGAAGACGTGCAGCGTGCCGCTGCCCCGGCCGCCGCGCCTGCGGTCAAGCCGGCCCCGGCAGCCGCCGCCGCGCCGACCGCCGCCTGGACCCCGGGCGAGCGCGAGGAGCGCCGTGTACCGATGACCCGCCTGCGCAAGCGCGTGGCCGAGCGCCTCGTCGAGGCGCAGTCCACCGCCGCCATGCTGACCACCTTCAACGAGGTCAACATGAAGCCGGTGATGGACATGCGCAAGAACTACCAGGCGCAGTTCGAGAAGGCGCACGGCGTGAAGCTCGGCTTCATGTCGTTCTTCGTGCGCGCGGCGGTGGAAGCACTCAAGCGTTTCCCGAGCGTCAACGCCTCCATCGACGGCGACGACATCGTCTACCACGGCTACTACGACATCGGCATTGCCGTGTCCTCGGATCGCGGCCTGGTCGTGCCGATCCTGCGCGACGCCAACAGCAAGGGCTTCGCCGAGATCGAGAGCAACATCATTGCCTATGGCCAGAAGGCGCGTGACGGCAAGCTCGGCATCGAGGACATGACCGGCGGCACCTTCTCCATCACCAACGGCGGCGTGTTCGGCTCGCTGCTGTCCACACCGATCCTCAACCCGCCACAGACCGCCATCCTCGGCATGCACAAGATCCAGGATCGCCCAATGGCGGTGAATGGCCAGGTGGTGATCCTGCCGATGATGTACCTGGCGCTGACCTACGATCACCGTCTCATCGACGGCAAGGAAGCGGTGAGCTTCCTGGTCACCATCAAGGAGCTCATCGAGGACCCGGCACGCCTGCTGCTGGACCTCTGAGCACCCTGCAACGAAGCACAGGATTTTCGACATGGCCCAATCATTCGACGTGGTGGTGATCGGCGGCGGCCCCGGTGGCTACGTGTCCGCCATCCGTTGCGCCCAGCTCGGCCTTTCCGTGGCCTGCATCGAGGAGCGCGTGCACAAGGGCAAGCCGGCCCTCGGCGGCACCTGCCTCAACGTGGGCTGCATTCCCTCCAAGGCGCTGCTCGACTCGTCGTGGAAGTACCACGAGGCGAAGACGTCGTTCGCCGCGCACGGCATCAGCGTCAAGGACGTCGGCATCGACGTGCCGGCGATGATCACCCGCAAGGACGAGGTGGTTAAGCAGCTCACCGGCGGCATTGCCTCGCTGTTCACCGCCAACAAGGTCACCTGGCTGAAGGGCCACGGCAAGTTGCTGGCCGGCAAGCAGGTGGAGTTCACCGCCGCCGACGGCGGCGCCACCGAGGTCATCGAGGCGCAGCACGTGATCCTCGCCGCCGGTTCCGCGCCGGTGAAGATCCCGGTGGCGGTGGTCGACAACGAGACCATCGTGGATTCCACCGGCGCGCTGGAATTCAGCGCGGTGCCCAAGCGCCTCGGCGTCATCGGCGCCGGCGTGATCGGCCTGGAACTGGGCAGCGTGTGGGCGCGCCTGGGCGCCGAGGTCGTGGTGCTGGAGGCCGTCGAGGCCTTCCTGCCGATGGTCGACCAGCAGATCGCCAAGGATGCCGCCAAGATCCTCGCCAAACAGGGTCTCGACATCCGCCTGGGTTGCCGTGTCACCGGCACCGAGGTGAAGAAGGGCAAGGTCACGGTCACCTACAGCGGCAAGGACGGCGAGAAGTCGGAGAGCTTCGACAAGCTGATCGTTGCCGTCGGTCGCGCGCCGGTCACCCAGAACCTGATGTCCAACGATTGCGGCGTCACGCTCGACGAGCGTCGCTTCATCGCCGTGAACAACTGGTGCCAGACGGTGGTCCCGGGCGTCTATGCCATCGGCGACCTCGTGCGCGGCCCGGCGCTGGCGCACAAGGCGATGGAAGAGGGCGTCATGGTCGCCGAGCGCATCCACGGCGAGCAGGCGCAGGTGAATTACGACGCCATCCCCGGCGTGATCTACACCCACCCGGAAATCGCCTGGGTGGGGCTCACCGAGGAGCAGGCCAAGGCGCGCGGCGAGCCGTACAAGACCGGCGTGGTGCCGTTCGCGGCCAACGGTCGCGCGCTGGCGTCCGCCGAGAGCCACGGCATGGTCAAGTTCGTCGCCGACGAGAAGACCGACCGCATGCTCGGCATGCACGTCATCGGGCCGCAGGCCTCCGAGCTGGTGCACCAGGGCCTGATCGCCCTGGAATTCGGCGCCACCATGGAAGACCTGCAGCTGATGTGCTTCGGCCACCCGACCTTGTCGGAGACCGTGCACGAGGCGGCGCTGGCCACCGATTACCGCGCCATCCACATCGCGCAGCGCAAGCGGGCCAAGTGAGCCGCCTGACGCCGCAAGAGCAAGCAGCAACACAGCCAGGAAAACATCGATGAATCTCCACGAATACCAGGGCAAGCAGTTGTTCCGTGAATACGGCCTGCCGGTGTCGCGCGGCTTTGCCTGCGACACGCCGGAAGAAGTCGCGGCACGGGCGAAGGAAATCGGCGGCAGCATGTGGGTCGTGAAGGCCCAGGTGCATGCCGGTGGCCGCGGCAAGGCCGGCGGCGTGAAGCTGGTGAAGACGCCGGAAGACGCCGCCGCCTTCGCGCAGAACTGGCTGGGCAAGAACCTGGTGACCTACCAGACCGATGCCAAGGGCCAGCCGGTCAGCAAGATCCTCGTCGAGGAATGCACCGACATCGCCAAGGAGCTCTACCTGGGCGCCGTCGTCGACCGTTCCTCGCGCCGCGTGGTGTTCATGGCCTCCATCGAGGGTGGTGTCGACATCGAGACCGTCGCGCACAACACCCCGGAAAAGATCCTCAAGGTCGCCGTCGATCCGCTGGTCGGCGCGCAGCCGTTCCAGGGCCGTGAACTGGCGTTCAAGCTGGGCCTGTCCGGTGACCAGGTGAAGCAGTTCGTCAACATCTACCTGGGCCTGGCGAAGCTGTTCGTCGAGAAGGACCTGGCGCTGCTGGAAATCAACCCGCTGGTCATCAAGACCGATGGCAACCTGCACTGCCTGGACGCCAAGATCGGCATCGACGGCAACGCGCTGTTCCGCCAGCCGCAGGTCAAGGCCATGCATGACCCGTCGCAGGAAGACGCGCGCGAGCGCGAAGCCGCCAAGTGGGACCTCAACTACGTGGCCCTCGACGGCAACATCGGTTGCATGGTGAACGGCGCCGGTCTGGCGATGGCCACCATGGACATCATCAAGCTGCACGGCGGCAACCCGGCCAACTTCCTCGACGTGGGCGGCGGTGCCACCAAGCAGCGCGTCACCGAGGCCTTCAAGATCATCCTGTCCGACGCCGCCGTGAAAGGCGTGCTGATCAATATCTTCGGCGGCATCGTCCGTTGCGACATGATCGCCGACGGCGTGATCGAGGCGGTGAAGGAAGTGGGCGTGAAGGTGCCGGTGGTTGTCCGCCTCGAGGGCAACAACGCCGATCTCGGCGCGAAGAAACTGGCGGAAAGCGGCCTGAACATCGTCGCCGCCAACGGGTTTGACGACGCGGCCCGCCGCATCGTTGCAGCAGTGAAAGGAGCCTGATAGCCATGAGCGTACTGGTCAACAAGAACACCAAGGTGATCTGCCAGGGCATCACCGGTTCGCAGGGCACGCTGCACACCGAGCAGGCGATTGCCTACGGCACGAAGATGGTCGGTGGCGTGACCCCGGGCAAGGGCGGCACCAAGCACCTCGGCCTGCCGGTCTTCGACACGGTGAAGGACGCGGTCGCCGAAACCGGCGCCGACGCGTCGGTGATCTACGTGCCGGCGGCCTTCTGCAAGGATTCGATCCTCGAGGCCGTCGACGGTGGCGTGAAGCTGGTCGTGTGCATCACCGAGGGCATTCCCACCCTCGACATGCTGTACGTGAAGCAGTACATCGCCGAACGCGGCGACGTGCGCCTGATCGGCCCCAACTGCCCGGGCGTGATCACGCCGGGCGAGTGCAAGATCGGCATCATGCCGGGCCACATCCACAAGCCGGGCAAGGTCGGCATCGTGTCGCGTTCCGGCACGCTGACCTACGAGTGCGTCGCGCAGACCACCGCGCTGGGCTACGGCCAGAGCACCTGTATCGGCATCGGCGGTGACCCGATCCCGGGCACCACGCACATCGATGCGCTGCGCATGTTCCAGGACGATCCGCAGACCGAGGCCATCGTCATGGTGGGCGAGATCGGTGGTTCGGCCGAGGAAGAGGCCGCGGAGTTCATCAAGCAGTACGTGAAGAAGCCGGTCGTTTCCTACATCGCCGGCGTCACCGCGCCGGCCGGCAAGCGCATGGGCCACGCCGGTGCGATCATCGCCGGTGGCAAGGGCACGGCGGCCGAGAAGTTCGCGGCGCTGGAGGCGGCGGGCGTGAAGACCGTGCGCAACCCGTCGCAGATCGGCCTTGCGGTGAAGGAAATCACCGGCTGGAACTGATGGATACGGGCACCGGGCGCGCAGGCGCCCGGTGCGCGATGCTCCGTTGGCGAAAAGGGAGGCTCCGGCCTCCCTTTTTTGTTCCGATCAGTGCAGCCGGCGCGGCTTGCGCTCGTCGAGGTCGAGCACCTCGTAGTCACCGAGCTGCGCCTTCAGGCGCCGCTGCTCGATGAGATCCTCGATCTTGTGACGCACGGCGAGTTTCGCTTTCGCCGGGGGCACCACGTCGTTGGCGGCCTCGTCGAAATCGCCGGCGTCATCGGCGACCCACGGGTCCTGGTCTTCGCTATCGGTTTTTGCCTGGTTCTTCGCCATCGGGCATGCACCTCGTTGTCGTAAGCGGAGCTATCCGGTTGCGTTAACGAATGTCGGTGTGACTGCGACCCTGATGTTAGGACATTCCCGTCCGGCTTCAAGGGGGATGGCGTCGCGGGCCGCCCGTTGATCCGCCGCCACGAAACGTTTGTCGGGGGCGTTGACAGCCGCGGACTTTTCTATAGAATGGCGCGCTCTTTCGGGGTGGTTAGCTCAGCCGGGAGAGCATCAGCCTTACAAGCTGAGGGTCACAGGTTCGATCCCTGTACCACCCACCAAAGTACGGAGCGGTAGTTCAGTCGGTTAGAATACCGGCCTGTCACGCCGGGGGTCGCGGGTTCGAGTCCCGTCCGCTCCGCCAATTCTCGCAAGAGACGAAAAAGCCGCGCATTGCGCGGCTTTTTTCGTTTCTGCGCCCGACCACGCCCGTGGGGCGGCCTGCCACGCTTACTCGCCGCGCAATTGCCGCCGGTATTCGCCGGGGGTGGTGCCGGTCCAGCGCTTGAAGGCGCGCTGGAAGGCGCCCGGGGTGGAGAAGCCCAGGATGTAGGTGATCTCGCCCAGCGACAGCCCGATGTCCTTCATGTACGCCAGAGCCAGGTCGCGGCGCATGTCGTCCAGCAGGTCCTGGAACGAGGTGTCTTCCTCGCGCAACTTGCGCCGCAGCGTCCAGCTGGCCATGCCCAGTGCATCGGCCACGTCGTCCAGCGAGGGGGTGTTGCCGGACAGCATCGGGCCGAGCACCTTCTGCACGCGCGCGCGGAACCGGCTCTCGTTTTCCAGCTGGCGCAGCTTCTGCTCGCACAGCTCGACCAGTTCCGCGTGCAGCACCGGCTCGTGGGTGCGCAATGGCCGGCGCGCCGCGTCGCGCGCCAGCAGCACGGCGTTCTCGTCCGAGGCAAAGTAGACCGGGCAGGGGAAAATGCCGGCATAACGCGCGTGGTAGGCCGGTGCGGCGTATTCCAGGCGTACTTCGCGCAGCGCATCGGCGCCGGCCACCTCCGCCACCAGTCGGCACCAGGTGGCCAGCATGGCGTCGACGATGAAGCGCGTGAAGTCGTTGTAGGGCGCGATGCTGTAGAAGGCGAGCTTGCCCTCGGCGGGCAACCAGCGCGATTGCCCGCGGTAGCTGCGCACGGTCAGCGGTTCGAAATGCATGAACAGGGCCAGCGCTTCACCCAGGGTCGGGGCGCTCATGGCCGCCAGGCCCGCCAGCCCGGCGTGGGTGATGGCCGTGGCACGGGCGATTTCCAGGCCCAGTTCGCCGTGGCCGGAAAGCGCGATCACGCGCTGTCCCAGTCGACAGTAATCGAGCAATTCCAGGCGCGCCTCGCGCTGCTCGGGCGGCGGCAGCAGCGGCGCGAGCTGCTGCGGCGACACGCCGAGCGCGCTGGCCGCTGCCAGCAGTCGGTCGACCGATGTCCAGGTGATGTCTCCGGCGCGCATGGTCCTGCCGTGGCGTGGGGCGGGCGGATGGCTGCCCCGAGCGGCCATCAAACTGTCAGTTCCCGTCATTGAGGGCAAGGATAACCGCCACCTAGCATCCCCTCCAGTCGCGCGCCTGCGCCATTTCCTGGGGAATGTTCATGACGACCAATGCCTACCCGCACCTGCTGGCCCCGCTGGACCTCGGCTTCACGACCCTGAAGAACCGCCTGATCATGGGTTCCATGCACACCGGGCTCGAGGAGATCGACCCGCGCATGCAGGCGGAGTTCTTCGCGCGGCGTGCCCGCGGCGGTTGCGCGCTGGCCATCACCGGTGGCATCGCCGTCACGGCGCGCGGCGCGCTGGCCCCGGGCGTGTCGTCGATGATCACCGAGCAGGACGCCGAGCGGCACCGGGTGATCACCGAGGCGGTGCACCGCGAGGGCGGCAAGATCGCCATGCAGGCGCTGCACGCCGGCCGCCAGTCCTACCACCCGAACTGCGTGTCGGCTTCCGACATGAAGGCCGGCAGCTACCCGTTCAAGCCGCACCGCCTCACTGACGAAGAGATCGAGGAGGAAATCGGCGGCTTCGTCAACGCCGCGGCACTGGCGCAGTACGCCGGCTACGACGGCGTCGAGATCATGGGTTCCGAGGGCTACCTGATCAACCAGTTCCTCGCGCCGCGCACCAATGACCGCACCGACCGCTGGGGCGGCCCTATCGAGAACCGCATCCGCTTCCCCGTCGAGATCGTGCGCCGCGTACGCGCGAAGGTCGGCCCGAACTTCATCATCGTCTACCGCCTGTCCATGCTCGACCTGGTAGAGGGCGGCGGCACCTGGGACGAGATCGCCATCCTGGCGCAGGCGCTGGAGCAGGCCGGCGTCACCATCCTCAATACCGGCATCGGCTGGCACGAGGCGAAGATCCCCACCATTGCCACCATGGTGCCGCGCGCGGCTTTCGCCGAGTTCACCGGCCGGGTGAAGCAGCTGGTGAAGGTGCCGGTGTGTGCCTCCAACCGCATCAACGTGCCGGAAGTGGGCGAGGGCATCATCGCCGCCGGCCACGCCGACCTGGTGTCGATGGCGCGGCCGTGGCTCGCCGACCCGGATTTCGCCGTCAAGGCGGCCGCCGGCCAGCGCAAGGAAATCAACGTCTGCATCGCCTGCAACCAGGCCTGCCTCGACCACACCTTCCAGCTGCGTCGCGCCAGCTGCCTGGTGAACCCGTTCGCCTGCTACGAAACCGAACTGGTGTCCACGCCGGCGGCGGTGAAGAAGAAAATCGCCGTGGTTGGCGCCGGCCCGGCCGGCCTCGCGTTTTCCGTCAACGCCGCCGAGCGTGGCCATGACGTCACGCTGTTCGACGCCGAGTCGCGCATCGGCGGCCAGTTCAACATCGCCAAGACCATTCCCGGCAAGGAAGAATTCCAGGAAACGCTGGATTACTTCGCCGCCATGCTGGAAAAGACCGGCGTGAACCTCAAGCTGAACACGCGCGTGAGCGTCGACTCGCTCAAGGCGGGCGGCTTTGACGACATCGTGCTGGCCACCGGCATCCAGCCGCGCCACGCCGATATCCCCGGCGCGGATGGCCCGAAAGTGATGAGCTACCTCGACGTGCTGCGCGACCGCAAGCCGGTGGGCCGGCGCGTGGCCATCGTCGGTGCCGGCGGCATCGGCGTGGATACCGCCGAGTTCCTCACCCACGACGCCAGCCACAAGCCGTCCAGCCTCGACAAGGAAGTGTTCTTCCGCGAGTGGGGCATCGACCGCACCAACAGCGTCCGGGGTGGCATCGAGGGCGTGCCGGCGCAGGTCGATCCGAGCCCGCGCACCGTCTACCTGTTGCAGCGCCGCAACAAGAAGATCGCCGGCCCGGGCAAGACCACCGGCTGGATTCACCGCGAGGCGCTGCTCAAGAAGGGCGTGCAGATGCTGCAGGGCGTGGAGTACCGCCGCATCGATGCCACGGGCCTGCACATCGCCGTGGAAGGCCGCGAGCAGGTGCTGGAGGTCGATACCATCGTCATCTGCGCCGGCCAGGAGCCGAACCGCGAGTTGCTGGAGGGCCTGCAGGCCGCCGGCCTCTCCACGCACGTGATCGGCGGCGCCGACGAGGCCAAGGAGCTGGACGCCAAGCGCGCCATCCGCCAGGGCACCGAGCTGGCCCTCAAGCTCTGATCCGGTCGGCCCCCTCCCTGCGCCTGTAGAGAGGGGGCCATGCCCCCGACCGCTCCTCCTCTGTAGAGAGGGGGCCATGCCCCCGACTCCGCCCCCGTAGCGAGGGTTGTGACGCAGGCCGCACCTCTGCCGGCCCGGTATCCTTGGCTTTTGCGCCGGCGGGGTGAGAATATGCCCCATCGCCTTGTTCTGGCTCGATATTCGGGAAAACGGACCTGCCCATGAGTTACGCCAGCGGTAACCAGTCTGAAGTCGTGTTGTTTTTCGGTGTGGGTGGCATCTGCAAGGGGCTGCTGTACACCGATTTCGAGGCCGTGCTCGACGGCGTGGTCGGCATGCAGGAATTCGCCGGCCACGAGATGAAGGCCGCCTACGTCACCGTCAACGGCCGCCTGCAGGTGACCGGCATGGTGCTGTTCACCATCGCCTTCGACGAGTCCGGCGTGGCCGACCGCACCTGGAACATCCCGCTGCGCCACATGGTGGAAAAGGCCGATCGTGGCCCAGACCTCGGTGCCGGGCCGATCCGCCTCGCCTGCCGCAGCCAGTGCCCGATTTCCTGGCACCAGCAGCAGCTGTGGGACCCCAACATGCGCCAGGGCGAGAATGACTTCGTCTTCGTGCGCGACGCGGTCCGCGAACGCGGCCGCTACCTCGGCCTGACCTATTCCGAGGAGGCGCCGGAGCCGGCTGCCCCGAACTGGAACGTGCCGCCGGTGGCTGCCGCGCCCGTCGCTGCGCCGGTTGTCCCTGCCTACGTGCCGCCGCCGGCGCCTGCCGCGGGGTGGGCACAGGCGCCGGGCGGCCTGGCCGCGCCGGTGGTTGCCGCGGTGGCCGATGCCGACGTCGAGATCATCGACCAGTTGCGCGAGGAACGCGTGAAGCTGGCGCGCACCATCAAGGACCTGCGCCTGCAGGTCACCACGATGGAAACCCAGCACACCGAGGAAATCGCCCGGCTGAACTACGCTTTCCAGCAGAAGGAAGAGATCCTCAACAGCCAGCTGGAAAAGCTGCTCAGCCAGTTCTCGTCGCTCAAGTCCCAGAACGGTGCCCTGCGCGAGCAGGCCAATGCGCAGCGTGCACAGATCGAGTCGTTGCACGCAGCGCTCGAACGCCAGGCCACCGATGCCGCCAGCGGCCAGTCCCAGGCCGAGGAGATGCGCCGCCAGCTGGAGACGGAACTCAACCAGCGTCTGGAGGAAGAAACCGCCAAGTTGCGCGAAGAGTTGCACGTGCGCGAGATGGACCTGATCAACCGCGACGAGAAGATCGGCCAGCTCAAGGAGGAAATCGCCGAGCTCGGCCGTCACCACGCCGTGTCGCAGGAGGCCGGTGCCGACAAGTTCCTCGAGAAACTCGAGAAACTCGGTGTCAGCTTCATCGCCTTCCACCCGGGCGCCGGTCACATCTCCATCCCGTTCAAGAACATCCAGCGCTACGTGGACAATCCGCAGGCCTACGCCGCGGAGAAGTGCCTGGTGACCGAGGAGCGGTATCGCGCGTGGTTGGCGCATTACGAGAACCCGGTGTGCAAGATCGTCAAGCCGGACGGCAAGGCCTGCGGTACCCGGGTCATCCGCGTGGACGTACCAAGCAAATTCAAGCCCGGGGACTCGGACGTGTGCCCGAAGTGCCAGGGCGACAAGAACATCGCCAACGTGCTGGCATTCCGCTGACCGGCGGAAAGTGTCTTCATTGACTTGCAGTAACCCCGCCCGGCGTGCCGCGGCGGGATCGGAACAGGAAACAGGGCCATGAGCCAGCAGTCGATCAACAAGAAACTCCTGCAGACCTTCGTGCCGGTCAATTCGCTGACGTCGAATCACCTCGACCAGCTGCTGGCCAAGCAGGACGTTGCGCTGATCCCCAAGGGTCAGACGCTGTTCCGCATCGGTGACGAGGACAACACCACCATCTACCTGCTCAGCGGCGAGGTGGAACTCATCGACTCGATGGGCCGGCGCACGGTGATCTCCTCCGGTGGCATCGAGAGCTGGCACCCGGTCGAGCACTTCCAGCCGCGCCGCAGCACCGCCACCGCGCTCACCGACGTCAGCATCGTCAAGTTCGACAGCTACCGGCTGGACACCATCCTGTCCTGGGACCAGTCGGCCGGTTACATGATCCTCGACATCGCTTCCAACCGGCAGCTCGACCAGGATGCCGACTGGATGATCAAGCTGCTGAAATCGAACCTGTTCTACAGCGTGCCGCCGGCCAACATCCAGGAGATCTTCCGTCGTCTCAAGCCGGTGCCGCTGAAGGCCGGTGACGTGGTGCTGCGCCAGGGTGACGCGGCCGATTGCTGCTATTTCATCAAGAAGGGCGTGTGCGAAGTGTCGGTCCTGGCGCCGGGCGCCGAGCAGCCGGTGGTGGTGGCAATGCTGGAAGCCGGTCAGGGTTTCGGCGAGGAAGCACTGCTGTCGGAAACGTCGCGCAATGCCACGGTGTCGATGGCCACCGACGGCATCCTCATGCGCCTGGACAAGGCCGACTTCATCGAGTTGCTCAAGGAACCGGTGGTCAGCGCCGTGGATTTCGAGGCCTGCCAGGCCACCGGCGGGCAATGGCTCGACGTGCGCACCGCCGACGAGTTCGAGGCCGAGCACTTCCGCGGCGCGCAGAACATGCCGCTCAACGTGCTGCGCCTGAAGTCGCGCCTGCTCGACAACAAGAAGCACTACCTCGTGTACTGCGACACCGGGCGGCGCAGCACGGCGGCCGCCTTCCTGCTCAAGAACGCCGGCTTCAAGGTCGATGTCCTCGAGGGCGGCCTGAATGCCCTCACCCAGGCGCAGCGCAAGCAGCACCTGGTCGATTTCTAGGGCTGCCCGCGTCGATGGAGAACTTCCGCAACGTCGGCCTGATCGGCCGGCCGGGCAGCGACGAGGTCGTGCAGACGCTCAGGCACGCCATCACCTTCCTGCAGTCGCGTGGCTGCAACATCATCCTCGATGCCGACATCGAGCAACTGCTGGGTCGCCATGGCCTGCAGGTGGGCGATCGCAAGATACTGGGTGAATCGGCGGACCTCGTGGTGGTGGTGGGCGGCGATGGTTGCCTGCTGGGCGCCGCCCGCGCGCTGTCGCGCTATGGCACGCCGGTGGTCGGGGTCAACCGCGGCCACCTCGGCTTCCTGACCGACATCATGCCGGGCGAACTCGAGCGGCAACTGGGCGCCATCCTCGACGGCCACTACGAGACCGAGAAGCGCTTCCTGCTCGACGCCGAGGTACGCCGCGAACAGCACCCGGTGGGTGGCGGCAGCGCCCTCAACGACGTGGTGATCCGCGCCGGCGACAGCGTGCACATGGTCGAGTTCGAACTGTGGATCGAGGGGCGCTTCGTCTACAACCAGCGTTCCGACGGCCTGATCATCGCCACGCCCACCGGTTCGACCGCCTACGCGCTGTCCGGTGGCGGCCCGATCATGCACCCGAAGCTGGATGCCATCGTGCTGGTGCCCATGCACCCGCATGCGCTGTCCAGCCGGCCGCTGGTGGTGGACGGCAACAGCGAGATCAAGCTGGTGATCCGTTCCGGTCACAATTCGCCGCTGGTCAGCTGCGACGGCCAGGCCGGCGTGCGCGCCCAGGCCGGCGACGTGATCTACGTGCGCAAGCGCGCGCAGAAGCTCACCTTGCTGCACCCGCACGACCACGATTTCTACGAAGCCTGCCGATCGAAACTCGGCTGGTCCAGCAAACCATGAAAAACGAGCCCGCGATGGACTACGAAACCCTGATCGCGCGCATGGATGCCACCACCTGCGAGGCGCTCAAGCGCGCCATCGAGACCGGCAAGTTCCCGGACGGTCGCCGCCTCACCGACGAGCAGCGCGAGCTGTGCATGGAGGCGGTGCTGGCCTGGGAAGTCCGCAACCTGCCGCCGGAGCAACGCACCGGCTACATCGACCGCGGCACCAAGGCCGACGGCGAAACCTGCGACAGCCACGACCACGCGCACGAGCAACCGCTGCATATCCGCGACCGGCACTGAGCGCCGGTCGCGATCATCCCGGGAAAATACCCATGCGTGACAACCATGCACCGCAGGTGATCCGGCGCGAGGATTACCGCGTCCCCGATTTCCTGGTCGACCACGTTTCCCTGTACGTCGACATCCACGACGGACACACGCGCGTCACCGCCGACCTCGACATCCGCCGCAACCCGTTGTCGGCCGATGGCGGCGCGCCGCTGCGCCTGGACGGCGAGGGCATCGCGCTGCGCGAGCTGCTGCTGGACGGCCTGCCGCTGGAAGCCGGCGAGTACCGCCTGGAGGAGAAGTACCTGGAGATTCCCGGCGTGCCGGAGTCGTTCCGCCTGCGCACCGTCGGCGACATCGATCCGGCCGCCAACACCGCGCTCGAAGGCCTGTACGTCTCGCACGGCATGTACTGCACGCAGTGCGAGGCGGAGGGCTTCCGCCGCATCACCTGGTTCCTCGACCGCCCCGACGTCATGGCGCGTTTCCGCACCACCATCGAGGGCGACCAGGTCCGTTACCCGTTGCTGCTGTCCAACGGCAACCGCGTGGCCCGTGAAGTGCTGCCCGGTGGCCGCCACCGCGCCACCTGGGAAGACCCGTTCCCCAAGCCCTGCTACCTGTTCGCGCTGGTCGCCGGCGACCTGGCCTGCCTGGAAGACGAATTCACCACGATGTCGGGTCGGCGCGTGACGCTGCAGATCTTCGTGGAGCCGCAGGACCTCGACAAGACCGCGCATGCCATGGACTCGCTCAAGCGCTCGATGCGCTGGGACGAGGAGGTGTTCGGCCGCGAGTACGACCTGGACATCTACATGATCGTCGCGGTGTCGCACTTCAACATGGGCGCGATGGAGAACAAGGGCCTCAACGTCTTCAATACCTCCTGCGTGCTGGCCAATCCGCGTACCCAGACCGACACCGCCTTCCAGCGCGTCGAGGCGGTGATTGCCCACGAGTATTTCCACAACTGGAGCGGCAACCGTGTTACCTGCCGCGACTGGTTCCAGCTGAGCCTGAAGGAAGGTTTCACCGTCTACCGCGATGCCGAGTTCAGCAAGGACATGCATTCGCGGGTGGTCAAGCGCATCGAGGAAGTGAACTTCCTGCGCACCGTGCAGTTCCCCGAGGACGCCGGCCCGCTGGCGCACCCGGTGCGCCCGGATTCCTACGTGGAGATCAACAATTTCTACACGGTGACGGTGTACGAGAAGGGCGCGGAAGTGGTGCGCATGCTGCGCACGCTGCTGGGTGCCGACGGCTTCCGCCGCGGTTGCGACCTGTATTTCGCGCGCCACGACGGCCAGGCGGTGACCTGCGACGATTTCGTGCGTGCACTGGAAGATGCCACCGGCACCGACCTCGCGCAGTTCCGCCGCTGGTACGCGCAGGCGGGCACGCCGGTGCTCACCGTGAGCGACGACTGGGACGCCGCGCGCGGCGAGTACCGGCTGCGTCTGCGCCAGTCCTGCCTGCGCACGCCGGGCCAGGCGGAAAAACTGCCGTTCGTCATTCCGCTGGTGTTCGGCCTGCTGGACCCGCAGTCCGGCGCGGAACTGGCGGTGCCGGTGGACGCCGATGCCCGCTTGCGGCAGGGCGAAGGCGGCACCTTGCTGGCCATCACCGACGCATCGACCGAACTGGTGTTCCGCGGCCTGCCGCGCCGGCCGCTGCCGTCGCTGCTGCGCGGCTTCTCGGCGCCGGTGAAGCTGGAGTACGAGTACAGCGACGAGCAACTGTCCTTCCTCGCCCGTCATGACAGCGATGGATTCAACCGCTGGGACGCCGGCCAGCGCCTGATGCTGCGCAGCCTGCTGGCTGCCACCGCGGACGTGCAGGCCGGGCGCACGGTGCGCCTGCCCGACGCCCTGCGCGACTTGCTGGCGGACGTTGTCGCCCGTGCTGCGGAGGACCCCGCGCTGGCCGCCGAAGCGCTCGCGCTGCCGGCGGAATCCTACGTGGCCGACCAGATGGCCGTGGCCGACCCCGGTGCCGTCCATGAGGCCCGCCAGGCGCTGCGCCAGGCGCTGGCGCTGGCGCTGCGCCAGCCCTTGCTCGGCGCGTACGAGCGCTTCCGTGCTGACGGCCCCTGGCAGGCCAGCGCCGCCGCCATCGCCCGCCGGGCCTTCCGCAACGGCCTGCTGGGCTTGCTCGGTGCGTTGCCGGACGCGGAAGTCGAGTCGCTGCTGCGCGAGCAGTACGCGCGCGCCGACAACATGACCGACCAGTTTGCCGCCCTGCGTGCTGCCGTGCATGGCGGATACGCCTGCGCGGACGACCTGCTGGCGCGCTTCCATGCCCAGTGGCAGCACGAGGCGCTGGTGGTGGACCAGTGGTTCAGCGTGCAGGTCACCAGCCCTGCCATCGATGCGCTGGCGCGCGCGCGCGCGTTGCTGGCCCATCCGCAGTTCGAACTCACCAATCCCAACCGCGTGCGTGCGCTGACCGGTGCCTTTGCCGGCGGCAACCCGGCGCAGTTCCACCGCACCGACGGTGCCGGTTACCGCTTCCTCGCCGAGCAGGTCATCGCGCTGGATCGCGTGAACCCGCAGGTGGCGGCGCGCATGGCCGGGCAGTTCAGCCGCTGGTTGCGCTATGACGGGGTGCGGCAGGCGAGGGCGGCGGAGGCGATGGAGCAGATCCTCGCCTGCACACCGTTGTCACCGAATCTCTACGAGGTGGTGCACAAGGCGCGGCACGGCGGCGAGGCCTGACTGGCTGCCGCGTGCGCGGCGGTTCACCCTGTCCGGCAACTTGCCGGTCGCTGAAAAAAGAAAACCCGGCGCTAGGCCGGGTTTTCATTCTGGAGCAATACAGCGTTACTTGATGACGCTTGCCGCGGCGCCGGCACCGAAGGTGCCTACCGGCAGGGTGGCACCATCGGTGCTGATCAGGCCGATGATTTGCGTCAGCGAGTCCTGCCAGACCAGGTTTTCTGCCGCCGTCGCCGTCTGGCCGGGGCCATTAACCGACGGATAGAGCAACGAACTGTGGTGGCCGGCGAGGAAGCGGACGGTGGCCTGTACCGGAGCACCATTGATTACGCCGGGGTCGGTGTCCGCCTTGATGTGGGCAAGCATGAGCAGCGGCTCGGTGCCAGCCAGAGGGGCAGGTACAGACTCATAGCCGAGGCTGCCGAAGCCGAGGGCAATCAGGCGGTTGAGGATGGCGGTCTCGTAGAAGAGATCGTAAGTGCCGGTGGCCTCCACCGGTACCACAACGTCGGGAATCAGCGAGCTGAACGGCGGCGTGCCGGCGATCTCCTGAACCAGCAACGCGGTGCCACTGGTGCCATCGTCAAACTGGAACTTCGATACGAAGTTGACCGGGTCCGCAGAATCGATTGTCGATTGCAGGACATACATGAACTTGTCGAAATCCGAACTGCCCTGGGGCACGCCGCTGCTTGCCAGACCGATGAGCACCTCCGGGGCGAAAGCCGGGGAGTTCTCGATCACCTTCGTCAGCTGGCCGCCCGGGGCAAACAGGGAAGCAGAGACAACATAGGGCAACTGGTAGTCGGTAGAGGTCGTCAGGAAGGAAAGGCCCTGGGAAGCGGTCTGGACATCTTCGCTGTTGTTGATCGCCACAAACACGCTGCCCAGGATGCTGCCGAGCGAGTGACCGACCAGATGGACGCTTCCCGAGTCGAGATCGGGGGTATCGTCACCGTCGATATCAATTGCCGCCAGCGAGGCGTTGAGGTTGAGCAGGTCGACAACGGCCTGGCGCATGTTGTCACGGGTGGTGCCGAACGAGGTCAGGTTGATGAAGTGCCGGCCCGAGCGGTAGTCCACCGAGCCATCCACCGGGTTGGCGGTCGCGGTAGTCGGCATGGCGACCGGGGTTCCGTCTAGCAGGCGCGCGGCATCGAAGTGACGTTCACCGATGCCGGCACTCGCCGCCGCTGCAACGGCACTGAACGAGCCGTGGTCGACGTTGAACGTCGCGTAAGCGGAGTTCGCTCCCGCCGACGTCGCGGGGGCCACGCCGTGGGTGGGCAGGTCGATGGCGATGGTTGCGACGTTGGCATTGGCTGCCAGTGCGTAGGCGACCGGCAGTGCATTTGTGCGGTCACCGGTGATGCCGTGCACGAAGATGGCCGTCTTGTAGCCTTCACTTGCAAGGCCCGTTTCCGGGTCGTTCTGTTCGGGGAGCACCAGCAGCACCGGGATGGTGACGTCTTCCACTTTCTGCGCAAACGGCATGCGGTAGGTCACGTTGAAGGAGCCGTCGTCATCAGACGGGTAGGACTTGGACCCGTTTACCGTGGCGTCATCGCTGAGGTCAGTGAGGAAGTTGGCGAGGCCGGTATTGGTCGACCAGGTGCCGGTGAGGATCTTGTCGAGTTCGCCGGTATTGGCCGGGGCGTCCGTGAAATACGGGACGGTGATGTAGCCCTGGTACACATATGCCTGCCCGGTCAGCACGGCCGGGTTGCTGTTGGTCGGGTCAAGGAACACCTTGATGTCGGTACCCTTGATCTGGCCGTCAACTTCCGGCGCCCCGGCCAGCGTGATGTCGGTGTCGTAGAAGCCGATGGTGCGGTTGCGCGGCACCGGAATCTCGCCGATCGCACCGGTGTGGATCAGGTTCGCGGCGGTAGCGGCCGGTACGCCGGCCTGCGTCATGGCGCCGAACGGCGTAGCCATGGCAGTCAGAACGGTGGTCGGGTCGGTGGTGGTGAAGCTGTTGGTGATGACCAGGCTGGAACGGGCGGCAGCCAGGGGGATCGCGCCAGTGGTGGCGCCACCCAGGCAAAGATCACCGCCGCCGGCAACGTTCAGGAAGCACGAAGCAACCTGCTCCAGTCCCTGCACCAGTTGCTGGATGCCGGCCGTCTGGCCAGTCAGCGCCGGAAGACTCAGGTCACCATAGTAACTGTAGGAAATGGATGCCCCTACGGGTGCGCCATCGGTGTCGAGAACCGGGCTGAGCACATTCGATACGAAGGCGAGGTACTTGCGCTTGGCAAGCAGCGGTGAAGTCGGCGAGATGCGGATCGCGTTGTTCTCGCCGCCATCCACCGAAATGGTGGCAACCGTGTAGTTGCCCTGCAGGGCGGTCGTGGCTGCTACGTCGATACCGTCGATGTTCGCCGGATCCAGCGCATCGTCGACGTACGGCGTAGAGGCCTTGTCCGTGTCGAGGACGATCAGGAACACGTTCTGCCCGGGACTACCCGGGCCTTTGACGCTGGCGGGATCGAGGTTGGCGTTGAACTTGATATCCAGTTGAGCGTTGGTCGACCACCCGTCCAGGTCGTTGATGGCGTTGGTGACCTGGTTGCCCGGATCGGTGCTTGCGGTGCCGTCGGTAGCGCTGGCTGCGGCAAACAGCAAGTCAGTGGGCAGCGGGATCAGGCCCTCGAGGGGAGAAAAGAGAGCGTAGGTAGGCGCCGTGCCCTCGAACGAGATGTCGTCCAGAAACAGGCCGCCACCGATGCTGATGTTGCCATTGATAATTCCGGACACCACGCCATCGATAGGCAGCGGGGTACTGGAAACCGGCGTCGGGTCGGCGTCCTCCGACGAGCAACCGGCAAGCAGGATCGTGGAGGCGACGCCGACGGCGAGTGCGAGGCGTTTGAAGGGCAGCTTGGTCATGGTGTTTTCCTGGCCGCAACGGTTATTGGTTGTTGTTCCGCGGGTTCTGCTGTGTCGCCGGCAAGTGCCACGGCACAACAGTGTTCGCCGGCAGCGCAACCGGCAAGTTCGAACTCCATACTAGCACGCACCGTGGCCGCCGCAGCAACCTCCGCCAGCCCTGGAGAATGCGACCGTACGGTCATGATTTCCCGGGCACACAGCCGGGGTTGGCCGGTCACGGGAATCGCGTTCAGGGTTGTGGCAATGTGACTTCCTGTTGGTTTACAGTTGCCGTCGATAACAAGAAATGCGCTACAAAAACCGGCAGGTTGTTCCAGGGGTGCCGCAATCCGTTCGGGCGTCGGCAGCAGCCGTAGTCTGGCAGTGAACGGTTGTATACGGGCCTTGCCTCAATTGTCCGACACGGGTGTGGCCACATCGCCTCCCTGTCTGCGGATGCCATCCGGTTTGCGTGGCGCATGCTGCAGCATTCATTCCAATAACCAAGAACAGCTGTCCACCGGAGTGCCAGCACCATGCGCAAATTCAAGAGTGTAGATGCCCAGTTGTCCCGCGCCGGCTTCAGGCTCGCCAGCATCCTTCCGTTGTGCGTGGCGTCCACCGCGTGGGGCATCGAGTTGAACTTCGCCGACGGCGAGGTCGCCGGTCGCCTTGATACCGCCATTTCCTATGGCGCGACCTGGCGCACCGAGGATCCGGACAGCACCTTCGCCGCGATCTCGCCGGATGGTACTTACATCGGTTTGCCGTCCAACCGCACGCAGGCCAACAAGAACGACGGCAACCGCAATTTCGACAACGATTCGCGCGCCGATGCATCGGTCGTGAAACTCAATGCGCTGCTCGAACTGACCTACGACAAGTACGGCATGCAGGTCAGTGGCTTTGCATTCCATGACCAGGCGCTGTACGAGATGAAGGGTGACACCGGTTCGGCGTCGGATTTCATCAACGGCGTCGACGCTTTCGATCGCTTTGACAACCGCAAGCTCGGCGAGCGTGCCGAGGACTACGCCATGCAGGACGCGCGCCTGTCGTCGGCCTACGTCTGGGGCGACTTCGAGATTGGCGGCAAGAACGTCAACGTGCGCTTCGGTGAGCAGGTGATCAGCTGGGGGGAGGCGCTGTTCATGCAGGACGGCATCAACCAGGTCAACCCGGCCGACCTGTCCGCGCTGCGCCTGCCGGGCGCCGAAATCAAGGACGCGCTGCTGCCGCTGCCGATGCTGTACGTGCAGTCCCCGCTCACCGAGAACCTCTCCGCGGAAGCCTTCTATCAGTTCGGCTGGGGGAACTCCGAGCCGGATCCGGTCGGCACGCTGTATTCCACCACCGATGCCTTCTTCGGTCGTGGTGCCGAGGCGGTGATCGTGGATCTGGATTTCTTCGAGGGCGATCCGGCGCTGCTGGCTGCGGCTACCGGGCTCCCGCAGGCAGGTATCGAAACCAAGCAGGCGACCGAGTCGCTGATCCGCGCTTATAACGCTGCGGTTCGTCTGCTGAATCCCGCCGATCCCATGGCGACGCGCCTGAGCAACAACAAGCTCGACGATGTCGAGCCCTCCACTGACGGCCAGTTCGGCCTGGCGTTCCGCTACATGGCCCCGAGCCTGAACAATACCGAGTTCGGCCTCTACTTCATGAATTACCACAGCCGCAAGCCGCATGCAGGTGCCGTGCTGGGTGAGGCCGATGGTGTACGCTACGACGAGCAGACCTGCGCTGCCGCCAAAGGGGTGCTTGCCACGCTGGATCCCGCCCTGGCAGAACAGGATTGCGCTGTCCTGAACGGACTCGACCCGTCCACGACCGCCGGCTCCATCGTCGGCGCGATGAACACCTTCCACTACCTCGATTCTTCCAGCTACTTCCTCGCCTACGAGGAGGACATCCAGGTCTACGGCTTCACGTTCAGCACCAACATCGGCGAGACCTCGTTCGCTGGCGAGATCGCCTATCGTCCGGAAATGCCGTTCCTGCCGGAAGTCGGTGACAACCTGATCGCCCTCAACGCCATCAACGCCAAGGCGTCGCTGGCCAACGGCGGCACGGTGGCCGACGGGGACTTCGGCCAGCACATCACCTCCGACAGCATCATCAATGATGCCGACGGCAACGGGCTGCTGAGCGCCGGCGACACCATCGAGCTGGTGGATTACTCGGAGGCCGTCAACATCTCCCTGCTGGCCATCCAGAACTTCGGCCCGGCACTGTGGTCCGATGGTCTGACGGGTATCCTTGAATTGGGTGGGGCGTGGATGGGGGACCTTAAGTCCGGCGTCAACTACGCGGCTGAGGGCGCGCTGGGTACGGCGGTGCAGTGTGCCAACGTGAATGATCCTTCGACCTGCAGCACGGTCATCGACTCCGATCTCGGCCTGCCGGTTCTCGCCGAGGGCACCAAGGACGGTTACCTGGACGAGTTCTCCTGGGGCTACCGTCTGGTCTTTTCCGCCGAGTACAACGACGTGTTCGCCGGCGTGACCCTGAATCCGCAGATCCGCTTCGCCCATGACGTGTCGGGCAACAGCGTGGTGGGTGGCAACTTCGTCGAAGGTCGCCAGTCGGCGAGCGCGGCGCTGAATGCGACCTACGCGGACAACTGGGGCTTCACGGTCGGCTACAACGCGTTCTGGGGCGCGGAAAACCGCAACCAGCTGCAGGATCGCGACAACATCACTGCCAGCGTGAAGTATTCATTCTGATACGTATTTTCGCCGATGACTGTCGCGCGCCGGTAACTTACGGTGCGCGTATCTTGACCAGGAGGCATTCCATGCTTTTCAAGAAGGCAATCCTCGCGGGCACCGCGCTGGCCCTTGCCCTGGGTACCGCCACGGTAACCCACGCCAAGGTGTCCGCCGACCAGGCGAAGGAACTCAAGGGCGTGCTTACGCCGTTCGGTGCGCTGCGCGCCGGCAACGGCAAGGACGTGGCGAAGGGGGAGGGCATCCCCGAGTGGACCGGTGGCATCACCAAGGCGCAGATCCCGGCCAGCTACAAGAAGGCCGGCCAGCACCACCCGGATCCGTTCGCCGCGGACAAGCCGATCTTCACGATCACGGCGCAGAACTACAAGCAGTATGCCGACAAGCTCCCCAAGGGCGTGCAGGCGATGTTCGCGACCTACCCGGATACCTTCAAGGTGCCGGTCTATCCGTCGCGTCGTTCGCATTCTGCGCCGGACTGGGTCAACGAGAACACCTTCCGCAATGCCACCAATGGCGTGATGATCGCCGGCGGCAACGGTCTTGACGGTGTCTACGGCGGCATCCCCTTCCCGATCCCCTCGGGCAGCAACGAGGAGCAGGCGCTGCAGGTCGTGTGGAACCACACGATGCGCTGGCGCGGCGTTTTCGTGGTGCGCCGTGCAGCCGAAGTGGCCGTGCAGCGCAACGGTGATTACTCGCTGGTGGTGAGCCAGCAGGAAGTCTACTTCCGCTACTACAACCCGAAGGGTTCGCCGAAGGATCTCGCGGACAACGTGTCCTTCTACTATCTGGCCTTCACCAAGAGCCCGCCGCGTCTGGCCGGTGGTGCGGTGCTGGTGCACGAGACCATCGACCAGAAGGCGCTGCCGCGCCAGGCCTGGGGCTACAACGCCGGCCAGCGTCGCGTACGTCGTGCGCCGAACCTTGCCTACGACACCCCGATCGCCGCGGCTGACGGCCTGCGTACCGCCGACGACACCGATATCTACAACGGTTCGCCGGATCGTTACGACTGGAAGTTGATCGGCAAGAAGGAGATGTACATCCCGTACAACAACTTCAAGATCGATTCGCCGGACATCAAGTACAAGGACCTGCTGACCAAGGGCCATCCGAACCCTGCCTACACCCGCTACGAACTGCACCGCGTGTGGGTAGTGGAAGCGACGCTGAAGCCGGGTGCCCGCCACCTGTACACCAAGCGCACCTTCTACATCGACGAGGACAGCTGGGGCATCGCGGTGGCCGACCAGTATGACAACCGCGGTGAGCTGTGGCGCGTCAGCAAGGCTTTCCTGAAGAACTACTACGAGGTGCCGACCACCTGGTCCGCGCTCGATGTGTTCCACGACCTGCGCTCCAAGCGTTACCACGCCCAGTACCTCGACAACGAGGAAGACACCACCCTGGATTTCAGCCAGGCCGTGCCGGGTGACGCCTACTTCAGCCCGGCAGCCCTGCGCCGCCGCGGTCGCTGATGTCCATGGCCGTGACGGCTGCAAGCGTCACGGCCAGTTCCTTGTCTGCGCCGGGCCATCGATGGGTGGCCCGGCGTTCTTCTGTAACGGAAGAGTGGTTCCCGACTATGAAACTGTCCTCCTGCGTGCGCCTGCTGCTGGGCGCGACGCTGCTTGCCGGAGTTGCCGATGCGGCGCAGCCGGCCCCGTCGATCACCAGCGTGAAGGCGCACAAATCCCTGTTGCTGGATGTCGCCCGCGCAGGCGATCGCCTGGTTGCTGTGGGTGAGCGTGGCCACGTGGTGCTGTCCGATGACCAGGGTGCCTCCTGGCGGCAGGCCCCGGTGCCGGTACGCTCGTTGCTGTCCGCCGTCTATTTCGTAGACGAAAGGCGTGGCTGGGCCGTAGGCCATGACAGCGTGGTCCTCGCAACGACCGACGGAGGCAGCAGCTGGGCTATCCAGCACTACAAGGAGTTCGACCCCGCTGCCGCCGAAGCAGCGGCCGACGAGGAGAACCTCGACGAGTCGATGGAAGACGACGCCTGGGTTGATGACGGCTCGGGCGAAGGCGAGACCCGCGAGATCGGTAGCCGCGAAGGCGTGCCGCTGCTCGACGTGTGGTTTTCCGCCGATGGCCAGCGCGGTCTCGCCGTCGGCGCCTACGGGCTGCTCCTCGGCACGCGTGACGGCGGCAAGACCTGGCAGGACGAAAGCGACCGCGTGGCCAACCGTGATGGCTGGCACTTCAATGCGATCGGCGGCCTGCCCGGCAACGCGTCTCTGGTGGTGATTGCCGGCGAAAAGGGCACCCTCTACCGCTCGCTGGATGGGGGCATGACCTTCGGCCCGCTGGCTTCGCCCTACGACGGTTCGTTCTTTGGCGTCATGGGCGACGACTCCGGCGCCCTTTACGCGTTCGGTCTGCAGGGGCGCCTGTACCGGTCCATCGATGCCGGTGCCAACTGGTCGCGCATCGAAACCTCGGTGACCTCCGGGCTCAACGACGGCTGCGTGGCAGCGGGTGGCTCGGTAGTGATTGCCGGCAACGCCGGCATCGTGCTGAGCGGTGACCGCACCAGCCCGGCGTTCACCGCCGTGCGACGCGCTGACCGCCAGTCGGTGCTCTCCTGTGTTGCCATCGCAAAAGGCGTGGTCCTGGTGGGCGAGGGCGGTGCGCGCCTTGCCGCCGCCAATGGCCAGAACCCCTGATTACGGCCCCAATCGGACGACTCACATCCCATGCGCCGCATCGAGAACTTCTTCGAAAAACTGATCTTCGGCAACCGCGCCGTGGTCGTGGTGCTGTTTGCCCTGCTCACGGCGTTCTTCGCCTGGCAGGCCAGTCACCTGCGCCCGGACACCAGTCTGTCCAAGATGTTGCCGCTGGATCACCCGTACATCCAGAACCTGTTCAAGTACAAGGATGACCTGGGCCTTGGCAACGACGTGCAGATCGCCATCGAGCGGCTGGACGGCGACATCTTTGATCCGGCCTACCTCGAACTGGTGAGCAAGATCACCGACGAGGTCAGCACCATCGAGGGCGTCGATACGTCCAACGTGAAGTCCATCTGGACGCCGAACGTGCGCTGGACCGAGGTCACCGAGGAAGGCTTCCAGGGTGGCGAGGTCATTCCCAACGACTACGACGGCTCGCCGGAGAGCATGGAGAAGTTGCGCGCCAATGTCCTGCGCTCCGGCCAGGTCGGCCGCCTGTTCGCCGACGACTTCCGCTCCTCCATTGTCTACGTCCCGCTGCTCGAGGCCGATGCCTCCGGCAAGGGCGGCGTTGATTACCGCGAGTTCCCGGGCAAGCTCGAGGAGATCCGCGCCAAGTACCAGGACGAGAACACCCGCATCCACATCGTCGGCTTCGCCAAGAAGATGGGCGACCTGATCGATGGCGTGCGTGTGGTGCTGATGTTCGGCCTCGCTTCGTTGCTGATCACTGCCATTATCCTGTTCGTGGACCTGCGTTGCCTGCGCAGCGTCGGCGTCATCGTGACCTGTTCGATCGTGGCGGTGGTGTGGCAGCTGGGCCTGCTGCACACCCTGGGCTTCGGTCTTGATCCGTATTCCGTGCTGGTGCCTTTCCTGGTTTTTGCCATCGCCGTCAGTCACGGCGTGCAGATGGTCAACGCGATCTCGGTGGAAACCGTGCATGGCGCCGGCCGCCTGCAGGCGGCCGGCGGCGGTTTCCGCGCGTTGTTCACCCCGGGCATCGTGGCACTGGTTTCCGACGCCGTCGGTTTCGGTACGCTCTACATCATCGATATCGGCGTCATCCGCGAGCTGGCGGTGGCGGCCGGCCTGGGCGTGGCCCTCCTCATCCTGACCAACCTGGTGCTGCACCCGGTGCTGATGTCCTTCGTGGGCATTGCCCCGAAGGCCATCGAGCGCAAGCGTCGCATGGATGCCGAGCCGTCGGAGTTCCTGCGCAAGATCGCGCGCCTGGCCTCCCCGAAGGTGGCGATGGTATCGGTGCTGATCGCGGTGGTCGGCTATGGCGTGGGCCTGTACGTCGGCAAGGACCAGCAGATCGGTGACCTCGACCGGGGTGCGCCGGAACTGTGGCCGGATCCGTGTGCCGAGGAGGGCGCCCAGTGCGGCACCGACTACCGCCCGCCGGCCAAGTACCGCTACAACTACGACGTCAATTTCATCACCGACAACTACTCGGTGAGCGCCGACGTGCTGGTGGTGATGGTTGAAACGCCGACGGATGGCTGCAACAGCTACGCCGCGCTGCAGCGCATGGACGACCTGCAATGGCAGCTCGAGAACACGCCCGGGGTGCAGTCGAGTGTGTCGATTGCCACCGCTACCAAGCAGGTCAACGCCGCCCTCAACGAGGGCAACCTGAAGTGGTACGTGATCTCGCGTGACCAGTACGCGCTGAACAATGCACTGCAGCGCCTGCCATCGGGCCTGTTCAACACCGATTGTTCGCTGGCCCCGCTCATCGTGTTCCTCGACGATCACAAGGCCGACACGCTCAAGCGCGTGACCGGCGTGGTCGAGGACTACGCGGCACAGAACGACGACCCGGCGATTGCGCGCTTCCTGCTGGCGTCCGGCAGCGCCGGTATCGAGGCGGCAACCAACGAGGCGATCGAGGAGGCGAACAATACCATGCTGGTGTTCGTCTACGCCGTGGTGATAGCGCTGGTGTGGGCGGCCTTCCGTTCGTGGCGGGCGGTGTTGTGCCTGGTCATTCCGCTGGGCCTGACGTCGGTGCTGTGCACCGCGCTGATGACGGTGCTGGGCATCGGCGTGAAGGTGGCGACGCTGCCGGTGGTCGCGCTGGGCGTGGGCATCGGCGTGGACTATGGCATCTACATCTACAGCCGCCTGCAGGAATACCTGGCCAAGGGCATGGACATGGAGTCGGCCTACCTGGAGACGCTCAAGTCCACCGGCAAGGCCGTGTGGTTCACCGGTGTGACGCTGGCCATTGGCGTGGCGAGCTGGGCGTTCTCGCCCATCAAGTTCCAGGCAGACATGGGCCTGCTGCTCACCTTCATGTTCGTCTGGAACATGATCGGTGCGCTGTGGCTGTTGCCGGCCATTGCCCACTTCCTGCTCAAGCCGGCCGCGCCCAAGGCCTGATCCCGGGCGCCCGCGGCGGGCGGTGCAGGCTATAATCCTGCACCGCCCACCGTGAATGCCGCGCCATGCTCTATGAACTCGCCCGTACGGGCCTCTTCTGCCTTCCTGCCGAAACGGCACACGAGCTCACCCTGCATGCGTTGGCAACCGCCCAGCGCGCGGGCGTCATTGGCCTGGTGGCGCCACAGGTGCCGGCGAAGCCGGTTCAGTGCATGGGGCTGACCTTCCCCAACCCCGTCGGCCTGGCAGCTGGCCTGGACAAGAACGGCGACTGCATCGATGCCTTCGGTGCGCTGGGTTTCGGTTTCGTGGAGATCGGCACCGTTACGCCGCGACCGCAGCCGGGCAATCCGAAGCCGCGTCTGTTCCGGCTGCCGGCGCGGCAGGCCATCATCAATCGCATGGGGTTCAACAACCACGGCGTCGACCACCTGGTGGCGGCGGTGAAGCGTTCCTCTTTCGGCGGCGTGCTGGGCATCAACATCGGCAAGAACAAGGACACCCCCAACGAGAATGCGCTGGACGACTACGTGGCCTGCCTGCGCAAGGTGTACGACCACGCCAGCTACGTCACGGTGAACATCTCGTCGCCCAATACGCCCGGCCTGCGCACCTTGCAGCACGGCGATGCGCTGCGCGTGCTGCTCGACGGGCTGAAGCTCGAACAGGAGCGCCTGCGCGGGGCCAGCGGCCGCCACGTGCCGGTGGTAGTGAAGATCGCGCCGGACTCGACGCCGGCCGAGATCTCGACCATGGCGCAGGCCCTGGTGGAGTTCGAGATCGACGGGGTGATCGCCACCAACACGACCGCCTCGCGCGAGGGCGTCGAGGGGCTGCCGCATGCGCAGGAACAGGGTGGCCTGTCCGGGGCGCCACTGACGGCGAAGTCCACGGCGGTACTGGCGCAACTGTCGCGCGACCTGGCGGGCAAGGTCCCGGTGATCGGCGTCGGCGGCATCCTGTCGGCAGCCGACGCGCTGGCCAAGCGTGACGCGGGGGCGGGACTGGTGCAGGTCTACACCGGCTTCATCTACCGGGGCCCGGCGTTGGTGAAAGAGATCGTCGAGGCCTGGTAGGTATGCGAAAGGGGCCTTGCGGCCCCTTTTCTCTTGTAGCGAGGGGGCCATGCCCCCGATTTGTTTGCTGCCGGGGGCATGGCCCCCTCTCTACAGGATCCGACGAGGCTCAGCCGGTGCGCTGCAGCGGCACCTCCGCCTGCCAGTTCATCTCCTTGCCTTCACGCCAGCCGTTGAGCCAGGCCTGGCGGGTGTTGTCGTCCACAAACGGGCAGGCCTCACGGGAGCGACCTTGCAGGGCTGCCTGATAGCCCCGAGAATACGCGCGCTCGCCGCGGTCACGCTTCTGTCTCTTCATCGTCCGGGAACCTCGTGTTTCGTCGATGGTGGGTCGTTGCACTGCCGTTTTGTTTTAGCGAAGGCCGATGTCGCCCGGCCAACAACCTTTCGCTATATGAAGGGCGTCGCTCGGTCCGTATGCCTCTAAGGACTGCGCGGGCGCCATGCCAGCTAATTACTTGATTCGGCGGCATGCGTTCCCGGTACGGGGTTGGAAAGACCCTGTAATCCCTCATCCCATGTCGCCCAGGAACAAACACCGATGAACACGCGTGCGGTGACCCTTACCTGTCCCGGTGGCCTGGAGGCCCTGCTGGCTGACGAACTGGCTGGCCTGGGGATCTCCGTGACCCATCGCGGGCGTGGCGCGGTCACCGGCGAGGGCACGCTGGACGCCCTGTACCGCGCCTGCCTCTGGTCGCGCTTTGCCAACCACGTCCTGCTGCGCATCGCCACCCTGCGTGACGGCAACGCCGACGCGCTCTACGAGCAGTTGTGCGAGGTGCCATGGGACCAGTGGCTGCGACCGGGCCAGCGCTTCGTGATCGCCGTCAGCGGCAGCACTCCGGCGATCGCCAACTCGCAGCACGCGGTTTTCCGCGCCAAGGATGCTGTTGTCGATCACTTCGTTAGTCGCGCGCGCATCCGTCCCAATGTCGATCGCGACAATCCCGACGTGTACCTGCAGTTGCACCTCGATGAAAGGGAACCGGCGATCTATCTGAACCTCAGCGGCGCGCCGCTGCACGAGCGCGGCTACCGCGTGTCCGGTGTCGAGGCACCGCTCAAGGAAAACGTGGCTGCGGCGGTTGCGCGTTGGGGCGGCATCGGTACGGTCGCCGCACCGACAGTGGTGCTGGATCCGCTGTGCGGCGGCGGTACCCTGCTGGTGGAAGCGGCCTGGATGCTGGCCGACGTGGCGCCCGGCCTGTTGCGCACGCGCTGGGGTTTCGAGCGCTGGAGTGGCCACGATGCCGCGGCATGGGAGGCCGTGCGCAGCGAAGCGCTGCGGCGCCGCGAGGCCGGCCTGGCTTCGCTGGCCACGCGCTTCGTCGGCTTCGATGCCGAGCCGCGGGCGGTGCGCGCGGCGCAGGCCAACGCCGCGGCCGCCGGTGTCGGTGCGTTGGTCCACATCGAGCGCCAGCCGCTGGCCAACCTCCGCCGCGGCGGGCGCCTGGCGGTGGATGACGGCGTGGTGCTTACCAATCCGCCTTACGGCGAGCGGCTTTCCGACGTCAACGCGGCCCCGTTCCTGTATCGCTGCCTGGGACGCAAGTTACGTGCCGTCACGCCGGGCTGGCCGGTGGCTGTGCTGGGCGCGGATGTGGAGCACCTCGACGAGTTCCGGGTGCCAGGCTACCAGCAGCACCGCTGCCACAACGGCCCGCTGGCCTGTTTCGTGCGGGTGTTCAACGCGCCGACGCAGCCGGAGGCGGCGTGGCCGCTGTTCCGCCTGCGCACCGATGCGCAGGTGGAGGGCGAGGGCGAGGCGCTTGCCAATCGCCTGCAGAAGAACTGGAAGCAACTGAAGGGCTGGGTGGAGCGCGATGGTATCCGCGCGTTCCGGCTGTACGACGCCGACCTGCCGGAATTCAACGTGGCGGTCGATGCCTACGGTGACCGCATCCACGTGCAGGAGTACGCGGCACCGTCGAGCATTGACCCGCAGAAGGCGGCGCATCGCCTGGAGGTGGCGCTGGACGCCATCTGCGCCGTCACCGGCAAGTCGCGCAAGGCGCTGGCCCTGAAGGTCCGCGCCCGGCAGAAGGGCACGCAGCAATACCGCCGGCAGGACAGCAGCGGCGACCTGTTCGAGGTGGAGGAGTACGGCGCCCGCCTGCTGGTGAACCTCACCGATTACCTCGATACCGGTCTGTTCCTGGATCACCGACCGGTGCGCCACCGCCTGCAGTCGCTGTGCCGTGACAAGCACTTCCTCAACCTGTTCTGCTACACGGGCACGGCCAGTGTGCACGCGGCGCTGGGCGGCGCGCGTTCCACGACGTCGGTGGATCTCAACCCGCGCTACCTGGCCTGGGCGGAAGCCAACCTGGCGTTGAATGGCTTCTCCACCGCGCAGCACCACCTGGAGCGTGCCGACGTGGCACAGGCGCTGGCGAAGGGCGGCGACCAGTTCGACGTGATCTTCATGGACCCGCCGACCTTCTCCAATTCCAAGCGCACGCCCAACGTGCTGGATATCCAGCGCGACCACGTGGACCTGCTCAAGGGAACGATGCGCCACCTGGCGCGTGACGGGGTGTTGTTGTTCTCCAACAACTATCGCCGCTTCAAGATGGATCCGTCGGTCCTTGCCGACTATGACGTGCGTGACATCACGGCGGAAACCATTCCGCCGGATTTCGCCCGCAACACGAAGATCCACCAGTGCTGGGAGATCCGCCACCGTGGCTGACGCTGAGCTGCAGTTGCTGGGCACGCGCGGCTGCCACTTGTGCGAGGAGGCAGAGCAGATGCTGGCGCGTGCCGCTGCTGCGCGCGGGGTCCGCTGGCAGTACCTGGACGTGGCCGAGGACGATGCCCTGCTGGCACGTTACGGCGAACGCATTCCCGTGCTGCGCGCGGTGAGCGGTGAGATCGGCTGGCCCTTCAGCCTGCTGGACGTCCTGCGGCTGGCGGAGCGCAACCAGGACTGACGCGGCCGTCCCGGCGAGCGCAGGATGGTCTGCTCGCCACGAAAGCCCCAGTGGGCGGCCAGCACGTCGGCAAGGTAAGCCGACAGCAGCATGGTGACTGCGAAGAGGATGCCGCTCATGTCAGCCCGCATCCCTGATCAGGCCGACGAAAACGCCCTCGATGGTGAGGTCTTCCGGCGCCATGATGATCGGCCGGTAGGCGTCATTGGCCGGCATCAGCACCGGCCGGTTGCGCTTGATCAGCAGCGTCTTCACGGTGACCTCGTCCTGGATGCGCGCCACCACGATCTGCCCGGACTGCGCCTGGCTGGTCTTGCGTACGGCGATCAGGTCGCCATCAAGGATGCCGGCATCCTTCATGGAATCGCCGCGTACCCGCAGCAGGTAGGTGGGCTGCTGTCGGAACAGGCCGTCGGGGACCGTCACCTGCTGCTCGACGTTCTCGATGGCTTCGATCGGGGAGCCGGCCGCTACCGAGCCGATCACCGGCAGGGTGGTTACCGGCAGGTCCACCTCGTCGCCGGCTGCCTCGCTGCCGTCGAGCAACTGGATGCCCCGTGACAGGTCACTGTGCAGGCGGATGAAACCCTTGCGTTCGAGCGCCTTCAGGTGGTCCACCGCCGCATTCTTGGAGTGGAAACCCATGGCCTCGGCGATTTCTGCCCGGGTGGGGGCAATGCCGTTCTTCTGCAGCGAGCGCCGGATGAAATTGAGCACCTGGCGCTGGCGGGTGGTGAGTTTGTCCATGACCTGGAGCCTGCCCGGATGAAGGGAGCCTATCGATAGTGCGCACCGGTTGGCCGGGGCGCCGATACTGTACTTTGGCACAGGTACTGTGACTATGTACAGTGTTTTTATGGCCAGTTGCCCGAACGGCCCGGCGCGTTGAAAGGGCAGGGGCGCTGTGGCAAGGTAGCCGCTTGTGCCGTGGGTCACGAAGACCTGCGGCTTTTTGCTTGTGCAAGTGCGGAGCAGCTTTGATGAGAGACGTGGTGAAGGGGGAGATCTCCCCGGAGTCCATCCAGCGCATGGTGCAAGGAATCCCGTTTTTCAACGAGATCATCCGCACCGACCCGCACCAGTTCGACCAGATCATGACGCGCTGCCGGCTGCTGCACGCCGAACCGGCCGACGTGGTGATCCGTCGCGGCGATACCGACCCGTACCTGTATTTCCTGCTCAAGGGCCAGTTGCAGGTGCTGTCCGGCGAGCCGGGTTCGGCGGTGATCAACACCATTTCCGCCGGCCAGCCGTTCGGCACCCTGGCCATGCTGCGCGCCATGCCGCGCAGCGCCACCATCGTTGCCGATCCCAATGGCAAGCCGTCGATCCTGCTGGCGCTCGACTACAACTTCTTCCGCGACATCGACGACCACGTGTTGTTTTCGTTGCCGACCAAGCTGTCCTTCTACAAGACGGTGGTCAACGACATCCGCTGGACGCTCGAGATGAACAAGAAGGCCGACCCGTCCAATGCGCTGGTGGCACAGATGCGCAAGGTTCCCTTGTTTACCGGCCAGCGCGGCACCCGTGACGAACTCGGCTCGCTGCGTGACCAGGCACACGTGCTGGCGGACATCCTCTGCCAGTGGAACGAGTCCTCTGCCTCATCGCGCTGACCGCCTCGCGGCGAGTGCCAGCCACTCAGTGGCTGGCGATGCGCACCGCCAGGACGTCGCAGCGGGCATGATGCAGTACGGCGTTGGCCGTCGAGCCCAGCAGGGCTGCCAGTCCGCGCCGGCTGTGGCTGCCCATCACCACCAGGTCCACGCCCCGTTCGCCGGCGATGTGCAGGATTTCCTTTTCAATGGTGCCCGTCACCAGCAGGCAGTTTTCCGCGGGAATGCCCAGCTGTTGCGCCAGCGCCTCCAGCTTGCTCCTGGCCTGGCGGGTGATTTCTTCCTGCAACGAACCCAGGTCCATCGGCATCTCCGCACCGTAGGCCAGCGCGATGGGTTCGATGACATGCACCACCGTCAGTGCTGCGCCGGCATCGGCCAGCGCGCGGGCACGCTCGACGACGATGCCGGTGTCGGGCGACAGGTCGGTGGCGAGCAGGACGTGCTTGTACATGGGACCCCCGGGGTGTTGTCGATGCCTACACGTTATCCGCTCGCCGCTGCGCTGAACAGGACCTGCTGCCGATGACCACCTTCCTGCTGGTGTTGCTGGTCGCGTTGGCGCTGGTGGTCGGCGCCTGGCTGAAACTGGGCCCCGGCCCGGACGAGCGCCGGCAGGGACGCCTGCGTACGCGGGCCATGGATGCGGGTTGCCGCGTGCGCCTGGTGGGACGCGACGAGCGCGAGCGCTACGGATTGCCGCTGGCGTGCTGGTACGTGGTGGTGGATGGACCGCTGCCGGAACGCGCGGAGCGCTGCCTGGTGCGGCACGGGGAAGGATGGGTGGACGCTGCTGGCGGGCCGATTGCCATGCCCGCCGGCGTACCCGCGGGCGTCGTGGCGATGCGTTGCAGTCCCGACGAGGTGGCCGTGGCCTGGGACGAACGGGAAGAGGATGAGCTGGCTGCGGTGCTGGCCCTGCTCGCGACTCTGCGCGGGCAGGGCTGCGCGGCGTTTACTTGAGGGCTTCCGCCAGTGCCATGAGATCCACCACGATGGCTTGCGTGTAACGATCCACGAGGAACGGCACGGTGTTTTCCTGGTAGTTCATCATCGATCGCTCGATGAACTTCCACTTCGACTTGATCGCCTGTACCCGCTTCATGGCTTCCTCGCCCTTGGCGCGGGACTCCAGTTTGGCCAGTCGGCTGGCGAAGGCCATCGCCAGTTTGTCGATGGTCACGTCGGTGGAGTCCTGCGAGCGGTTGCTGACGTAGGCCGCCGAGGCATTCTCGACATAGAGCGCGGACATCTGCTGCAGTTGCAGGGCCAGCGCGCGGGCTTCCGACAGCGGAGAACCGGTGAGGCCGGCTCGCTTCTCGAGGTCGACATAGACCGGGTCGAGCTGGGCGCGCGCAGCCTGCCGGCGCTGCATCATCTCGTCCAGTACGGCGCCTTCCTGGTAGCCGCTTTTCATGATGTTGTCGCGATTCACGCGCGCCAGGCGGCTGAAGGCCGCGACGTTCTCGGCCAGGGAATTGGCAGTCTGGGCCGGGATGCCGGCGGTGCCCAGTGAGGCCACCGAGGCACGCATGGCGGTGTCGAGTTTCTTCAGGGTCTCGTCCAGTCGCGCCTTGTAGGCGGGACTCTGCTCTTCGCCGAGCAGCATGTTCAGGTCGAGCACCGCGGCGTCCATCAACTGGGCCACGGCGTAGAGTTCGCCGAGCGGCTTGGCGGCCGCGTTGTCGGCAGCCAGCAGATGGAACGGGGCAAGTACCAGCGCCAGCAGCAGCACCAGTGACGCCAGGGGGGATTGCTGCCTCATCAGAGCCTCCTGATTATTGTTCTTGTGGGCCCAGGTAGACCCAAACTGTGGCCTGTATCACAGACTTTGCACGCAAACCCCCTGTTTGCCTAGTCAGTGGCATCCGAAATCCTCTTTCGCCCCCGGGGGCCTAAGGGCTTGATAGCACAAGGGAAACAGGCGGCGGCTGGCAGGCCCCGGTTACGGTCTGCCTTGACCCCCCCGGCAGCCCTCCCGTACAAATGCCCGCCTTTACACCCCTGCCAGAATGGACCCATGGGCAAGTCACTGGTCATCGTCGAGTCGCCGGCCAAGGCGAAAACCATCAACAAGTACCTGGGCAAGGACTTCGTCGTGAAGTCCAGCGTGGGTCACGTACGCGACCTGCCCTCCAGCGGGGGCGGGCGTGCCGAGCCGGCTGCCGACGCGAAGAAGGCTGCTAAAAAGGAAGGCAAGAAGCCGGCGAAGGAGCCCTCCCGCGAGGAGAAGGCCTGGAACCAGCTGGTGACCCGCATGGGCGTTGACCCGGAGCATGGCTGGAAAGCCCGCTACGAGATCGTGCCCGGCAAGGAAAAGGTCATCGAGGAATTGCGCAAGTTGGCGAAGTCGGCCGATGAAATCTGGCTCGCCACCGACTTGGACCGCGAGGGGGAGGCCATCGCCTGGCACCTGCGCGAGGTCATCGGCGGCGACGACAGCCGCTACAAGCGGGTGGTGTTCAACGAGATCACCAAGACCGCGATCAAGAAGGCCTTCGAGCAACCCAAGCAACTGGACATGCACCGGGTGGAGGCGCAGCAGGCGCGTCGTTTCCTCGACCGCATCGTCGGCTACATGGTGTCGCCGTTGCTGTGGAGCAAGATCGCCCGCGGCCTGTCCGCCGGGCGCGTGCAGTCGGTGGCCGTGCGCCTGCTGGTCGAGCGTGAGCGCGAGATCCGTGCCTTCAACCCGGAGGAATACTGGGAACTGCACGCCGACACCGTGGCGCCGAAGGGCGAGGCCCTCAAGCTCCAGGTTGCCAGGGAGGACGGCAAGGAATTCCGGCCGAACTCCGAGGCCGCGGTGAAGAAGACCATCGCGAAGCTCGAGAAGGCGAAGTTCGCGGTCACCGGCCGCGAGGACAAGCCGACCAGCACGCGGCCGAACGCGCCGTTCATCACGTCCACCTTGCAGCAGGCCGCCAGTACGCGCCTCGGCTTCTCCGTCAAGCGCACCATGACCATCGCGCAGAAGCTGTACGAAGCCGGCTACATCACCTACATGCGTACCGACTCAACCAATCTCAGCCAGGATGCGCTGGATTCGGTGCGCGCCTACATTGCCAAGAAATTCGGCGACAAGTACCTGCCGGAGAAGCCGAACGTCTACGCGAGCAAGGAGGGCGCCCAGGAGGCGCACGAGGCGATCCGCCCGACGGACGTCAACGCCCGCGCCGAGGATCTCAAGGACCTCGACGCCGATGCATCGCGTTTGTACGACCTGATCTGGCGCCAGTTCGTGGCCTGCCAGATGACCAGGGCCGAGTACCTGTCCACGTCGCTGACCGTGGAAACCGCCGGCGTCGAGCTGCGCGCACGCGGTCGCGTCGTGAAGTTCGACGGCTACACGCGCGTGCTGCCCCCGGGCGGCAAGGCGGCGCCGGAAGACCAGCCGTTGCCGGACGTCGCGGTGGGCGAGTTGCTGAAACTGAAGGCGTTGCTGCCCAGCCAGCACTTCACCAAGCCGCCGGCCCGTTACACCGAGGCGGCGCTGGTCCGTGAGCTGGAGAAGCGCGGTATTGGCCGGCCCTCCACGTATGCGGCCATCATTTCCACCATCCAGGACCGCGGTTACGCCCGCGTCGAGAACCGGCGCTTTTACGCGGAGAAGATGGGCGACATCGTCACCGATCGCCTGGTCGAGAACTTCGACAACCTGCTGGACTACGGCTTCACCGCGCAGATGGAGGGCCAGCTCGACGAGGTGGCCGGCGGCACCCGCGAGTGGCACGAGGTCCTCGACGAGTTCTATGCCGACTTCAAGAGGAAATTGAAGAAGGCCGGCGGCACCGGCGGTGAAGGGAAGGCGGCCACCGGCGGCATGCGCGCGAACCTGCCGGTGGAAACGGACATCGCCTGTCCGACCTGCGGCCGTCACATGCAGATCCGCTTCGGCTCCACCGGGGTGTTCCTCGGCTGCTCGGGTTATGCCCTGCCGCCCAAGGAACGCTGCACCACCACCATGAACCTGGTGTCCGCCAACGAGGTCGTATCGGTTTCCTCCGACGACGATGACGGCGAGGCCGAGGCGCAGGTGCTGCACGCCAAGAAGCGCTGCCGCAAGTGCGGCGCGGCCATGGACAGCTACCTGCTCGACGCAAAGCGCAAGTTGCACATCTGCGGCATGAGCCCGGACTGCGGCGGCTACGAGGTCGAGGCCGGCGAGTTCAAGATCAAGGGCTACGAGGGCCCGGTGATCGAGTGCGAGAAGTGCGGCAGCGAGATGCAGCTGAAGACCGGCCGTTTCGGCAAGTACTTCGGTTGCACCAACAAGGAGTGTGGCAACACCCGCAAGTTGCTGCGCAGCGGCGAGGCCGCGCCGCCCAAGGCCGACCCGATCCCGATGCCGGAGCTGCGCTGCCAGACCTGCGACGATTTCTACCTGCTGCGTGACGGCGCCTCCGGCGTGTTCCTCGCGGCCAGCAAGTTCCCGCGCCACCGCGAGACGCGTCCGCCGACGGTCGAGGAAATCCGCAGCGTGAAGGACAAGCTCGACCCGAAACTGCGTTACCTGGCCGATGCGCCGGCGCAGGACAAGGAAGGGCGCCCCGCGCTGGTACGCTTCAGCCGCAAGACCCGCGAGCAGTACGTGCAGAGCGAGGTCGATGGCAAGCCGAGCGGCTGGCGCGCGTTCTTCCGCGATGGCCGCTGGGTGGTCGTGGAAGGCAAGGACAAGGAGTGAGGGCCCGGCCATGAAAACCGTACCCGGTCGCCAGGATGGCATTGCCGCCCTGCGCCAGCGGCTGTTCTTCGCCGGCGAGCTGGTGAAGCTGGCCGAGCGCGAGCTCGCCGGCGATGCGCTCAACCGTCACGGCGTGGCCATGGCCTGCCGCAATGGCGCGGTGCTGCAGTTGCACTCGGTGCTGACCGGCCTGCTCGACGACGTGGCCGTGCGGCTGCGCCTGGAGCGTTCCCCCGAATCGCTGACGCTGGACACCGCCGTCGCGGCCCTGGCTGCGCGTGGCATGGCATCGCCCGAACTCGGGCGCGTGCGTGGCCTGCTGGAATCCGGGGGTTGGCTGCAGGAGCAGGTCGATGATGCGCGCCGCTGCCTGTCGTCGCAGCCGGATGGCCAGCGCGAGGCGGGCGACGATGACGATCACCATGAGCATGGCCACGATCACCATCACGACCAGGGCCGCATCCGCATGATCGCGGTCGTGCCCGCCACGGCCATCGAGCCGCTGTCGGCGGACGACTTTGCCCGCATCCGGCGCTGGATCGCCGGCTGGCGGCAACTGCTGGACGAATTCCTCGTCACCCTCGACGAGTATTGAGTTCGTTTTCGGAAACTACGTATGCGGCGGTGATCACTCGCGGCCCAAAGCGTGACGCTGTTGGCGCGAGTTGCGTGACCGCTGTGCTAGTTTTTGTCTGTCTGCACCACCCGGGAGCCTTTCGTGGAAGGGCGTCGTCGTCTCCTGTTGCTTGCCGTGATCATCGTGGCGGTCGCCATCGGTGCGGTCGGTATTACGCTGGTCTCGCTGTTCGAGGCCGGCATGCAGCAGCAGCGCGCCGCCATCGCGGCGCTGCTCGAGGATCCTGCCGGCGGCGGCACCGCCGCCCCGCGCGTCACGCGGTTGTTCAGTGACGGCGCGCGCTGGCGCAGTGGCGACGTGCAGGTGCCGCCGCAGATCATCGCGTTGCTGCCCCCGGTGCAGGCGCAGCCGCCCGGGCACGTGGCCTGGCTGGAGGATCCTGCCGGCGATTTCCTGGTTGCCGTGCGTCGCACCGACGATTCCGGCGCACTGATTGCCTGGGTGGGCCTCGCGGAGTTGCGCGCCCCCTACCAGCGTGCCGCCATGCAGGCGGCCGCCGCCCTGGTGTTGCTCCTGATGCTCGGGCTGTTCCTGTTCTGGCGGATGACGGCGCCGTTGCTGCGCAGTATTGCCATCAGCGAGGCACGCTACCGCACGCTGTTTTCCAGCACGGCGGAAGGTGTCGTGCTGATTGGCAACGGCATCGAGGAGTGCAACGACAGTTTCTGCGAGATGTTCCATTGCCGGCGCGAACAGGTCATCGGGTTGCCTTGGCGGCAGTTTTTCCGTCGCTACGCCGGAGGCGATGCGCTGCTGGCGCAGTTCGAGGCGCGCGTCGATGCCGTTTCCGGCCGCCAGGGCGGCGTGTTCAGCTGGGAGTTCCACCCCCGCGAGGGTCAGCGTCTGGTTGCGGAAGTGGCGCTGCGGGACCTGCTCGATGGTCCGCGGCGGCTGGTGCTGGTTTCGCTGCGCGACGTCACGGTGCGCGAGGACACGGCACGCGTGCTGCGGGCGGCGGAGCAGGCGCTGCGCGACTCGCGCGAGCGCTTGAGCCAGGCCGCGCGCAGCAGCCAGCTGGTCGAACTGGCCGCCGGTATCGCCCACGAGGTCAACCAGCCACTGGCGGCCATCTCCAACTATGCGCAGGCCAGTCGCCGCCTGATCCTCGCCGGCAAGCCCTGCAGCGGTGACGAAGTTGCCGGGGCCCTGGAGCGTATTTCCGAACAGGCCCAGCGTGCCGGCGAGGCCATCCGGCGGATTCGCTCGCTGATGCCGTCGACGCCCTCGGCGGAGCCGTCGCGGACCTGCCTGAACCGCCTGGTCAGCGAAGTGGTTGCCTTGATGGACGACGACATCGCTGCCAGCGGCGCCCGTGTCAGCCTCGACCTTGCCGGTGACGTGACCGCCGTGGTGGCCGATCCGCTGCAGATCAAGCAGGTCGTGGTGCAGTTGCTGCGCAACGCCCTCGACGCGGCGGCCGCGGTGCCGCCGGCTGTCCGGGAGGTGCGCATCAGCACCTGCCTGTCCGGCAACGAGGTGGAGGTGCGGATCGAGGACTCCGGCTGCGGACTGACCGAGGAGGACCGCCAGCACCTGTTCGAGCCGTTCTACTCGACCAAGCAGGGGGGCATGGGGCTGGGGCTGGCCATCAGCCAGTCGATCATCCAGGCCCACCAGGGCGAGCTGGAGGTCGACGAGGGCCGCGAGCATGGGGCATGCTTCCGGTTCCGGCTTCCGGTCGATAACAGCGCAGCAAGGAGTGATGCCCTATGTCGGGAACAGGCCGCCCCCTGAACGGACCTGCCAGGCAGACCGTTTTCGTGGTCGATGATGACGATGCCGTCCGTGATTCGCTGGGCATGCTGTTGCGGTCGGTCGAGTTGCCGGTCGAGACCTTCGACTCGGGTATCGCCTTCCTGGAGCGTTACCGCCCGGATCTGAGTGGTTGCCTGGTGCTCGATATCCGCATGCCGAAGATGAGCGGGCTGGAAACGCAGCAGAAACTGCGCGAGCTCGGCAGTCGCCTGCCGGTGATCTTCATCACCGGCCACGGTGACATCCCGATGGCGGTCCAGGCGATCAAGGAAGGTGCGGCCGACTTCATCCAGAAGCCGTTCCGTGACCAGGACCTGCTGGATCGCATCCATGCCGCGCTGGAAGAGGATTCCCGCCTGCGCAGCGAGGACTCGCAGCGTGCCACGCTGGCAACGCGCTACGAAAGCCTTACCGACCGCGAACGCGAGGTCATGGAGATGGTGGTTGCCGGCAAGGCCAACAAGGTGATTGCCCTCGACCTTAACCTCAGCCAGCGCACCGTGGAAATCCACCGGGCGCGGGTCATGGAGAAGATGCAGGCCCGCTCGCTCGCGGACCTGGTGAAGATGGCGATCGACCTGGGCGTCACCCAGTAATGCCATGAGCAGCGCGGACCCCGGTGCAAAGCCGGGGTTCCCGGCCTCCGTACAGCCCGCAAAGGGGCCGTAGATTTCCCGATTTCGCCGCCTGACACGATAATCAAGAATAGCCCTGTCACATGGATGCAGAGGGCTATCCCATGCTCGTACTTACCCGTCGGGTCGGCGAAAAGATTCGTATCGGCGACGATGTCGTCATCACCTTGCTGGGCGTGCGCGGCAACCAGTACAAGGTTGGCATCGAGGCGCCCAAGAACGTCAGCGTGCACCGCGAGGAGATCTGGCAGCGCATCCACGAGGGTGGTGAGGTGCCGGCCGACGAGCGCGAGGTCGGCTGAGGCCGGCCTTCTGCGGACCTTGAGCAACGGCGGGCCCCGGCCCGCCGTTGTCGTTTCTTGACAGCGCGAACGGCGTAAACATATGTTTCAAACGTATGTTTGCGGGGGCGCGATGACACAGCACGGCACGGTTGCGCGGATCCTCGATACCGCCGAACAGCTTTTCGCCGAGAAGGGCTTCGCCGAGACGTCGCTGCGCTCGATCACCAGTCGCGCCGGGGTCAACCTGGCCGCCGTCAACTATCACTTCGGCTCGAAGAAGGCGCTCATCCAGGCGGTCTTCGAGCGCTTCCTGACCCCCTTCTGCGCGGCGCTGGACGCCGCCATCGATCGCCGGCTGGCCGATACCGGTGCCGAGCAGCTCAGCCTCGAGGATCTGCTGGCGCTGGTGGCGCGCACCGCCATCGAGCTCAATGCCCGTGACCCTGCCCGCGGCGTAGTGTTCATGCGCCTGATCGGGTTGGCCTACAACGAGTCGCAGGGCCACCTGCGTCGCTACCTGGCGTCCCGCTACGGCAATACCTTTGCGCGTCTGCAGCGCCTGGTGCGGCAGGCGGCGCCCGGCGTGCCACCTGCCGAGATGTTCTGGCGCGCGCATTTCGCCCTCGGCTCGGTCATTTTCACGCTGTCGGGACTGGCGCCGCTGATGGCCATCGCCGAGGCGGATTTCGGTCGCCGGCAGGCGTTCGACGACGTGGTGCAGCGGCTGTTGCCGTTCGTCAGCGCCGGGCTGCGCCAGGGTGCGAACGCATGAGCCTGCGCATCCGCGTGGACGTCGCCAGCCAGCAACTGGAACTGTGGCGCGACGACGAGTTGCTGCGCCGCTACCCGGTGTCCACCGGGCTGCGCGGCGTGGGTGAGCGCAAGGGTTCCGAGCAGACGCCGCGCGGTGCCCATTACGTGCGTGCGCGCATCGGTGCGGACCTGCCGGCCGGCGCGGTGCTGCGCGGGCGGCGTTTCACCGGGGAAGTCTGGGATGCCGCGCTGCACGAAGCGCAGCCCGGGCGCGACTGGATCCTCAGCCGCATCCTCTGGTTGTGCGGGCGCGAGCCTGGCCGCAACCGGCTCGGCGATGTCGATACCCAGCAGCGCTATATCTACATCCACGGCACCCCCGACTCCGAGCCCATGGGCGAGCCGCGCTCGCACGGCTGCATCCGCATGCGCAACAGCGACGTGATCGAGCTGTTCGACCTCGTGCCGGCCGGCACGCCGGTGGACATCGTCGCCTGAGCAGCCCGCGCGGTGCGTGAAGGGCCGGGCGCTGTTCGCTACACTGCGCACGTGCTGTCTGCCAGCGTGCAGTGGCCCCCGATCCCGATTGCCCCCTTGCGAGGAGTACCCGCATGCGTCCCGGCCCGTTGATGCTCGATCTCGCAGGAACCGCGCTCACCGACGAGGAGCGTGACCTGCTTCAGCGGCCTGCCGTGGGTGGCCTCATCCTGTTCAGCCGCAATATCGTCGATGCGCAGCAAGTGGCGGCGCTGGTGGCGGGGGTGCGCGCGCTGCGGCCGGACATCCTGGTGGCCGTCGACCAGGAAGGCGGGCGCGTACAGCGTCTGCGCAATGGCTTCGTGAAGTTGCCGCCGATGCGCGTGTTTGGCCGGATGTGGGACGAGGACGCCGATGCCGCGGTGGCGCTGGCCGAGGAGTGTGGCTGGCTGATGGCCGCCGAGGTGCTGGCGCTGGACATCGATATCAGTTTCGCGCCGGTGCTGGACCTGGATTTCGGCGCCAGCGCGGTGATCGGCGACCGTGCCTTCCACCGCGACCCGGCCGCGGTCACCGCGCTGGCCGGCGCCTTCGTGCACGGCATGAACGCCGCCGGCATGCAGGCCACCGGCAAGCATTTCCCCGGCCACGGTTTCGTGGCCGCTGACTCGCACCATGCCATCCCGGTGGACGAGCGCGGCATCGGCGCGCTGGAGGCCGACGACCTGATACCGTTCCGGCGGCTGGCGCGCCGGTTGGGCGGCGTCATGCCGGCGCACGTGGTCTATGAGCAGATCGATCCGCAGCCCGCCGGTTTTTCGCGCTACTGGTTGCAGGACGTGCTGCGCGGCTCGCTGGGTTTCGACGGCGTGATCTTCAGTGACGACCTCAGCATGGAGGGTGCCGCCGGCGCCGGTTCCTACGTGGATCGTGCGCGGGCTGCCCTCGATGCCGGCTGCGACATGGTGCTGGTCTGCAACTGCCGTGCCGGCGTGCTGGAGGTGCTGCCCTGGCTCGAACAGCGTGGCAGCGACCCGACGGCCACCGCGCGCATCGAGCGCCTGCGCGCGGCTGCGCCGGTGGTTGATGCCGCGAGACTGGCGCAGGCGCGCGCGCGCATTGCGCCGTTGGGTGCCACGGTGGCCAGCCATGGCCCGACCGTCGGCGACGGGGCGACGGTGTGAGCGAACCCGCTGCGCTGCGGCAATTGCTGGCCGAAGCGGACTGCCTGGCTGCCGAGGATCAGGTCCGCGCGGCGATCACCGCGGTGGCCGCGCGCATCAGCGCCGACCTTGCCGAGCTGGATCCGGTGGTGCTGTGCGTGCTCAAGGGCGGCGTGGTGTTTGCCGGACAGTTGCTGACGCAACTGCGCTTTCCGCTCGACTTCGATTACGTGCACGCGACGCGCTACGGCAACGCCACCGCGGGAGGCGGCATCGAATGGCGGGCCATGCCATCAGTGCCGCTGCGCGGGCGCCACGTGCTGCTGGTTGACGACATCCTCGACGTGGGCAGCACGTTGCTGGCCATCGCCGACGCCTGCCAGTCGCAGGAGGCCGCGTCAGTGCGCACGGCGGTGCTGGTCGACAAGGTGCACGGGCGCAAGGCGCGTCCCGGCCTGCGCGCCGACTATGCCGCACTGGAAATGCCGGATCGCTTCCTGTTCGGTTACGGCATGGATTACCACGGTTACTGGCGCAACGCGCCGGGAATCTACGCGGTGAAGGGGCACTGAGGTGTTGGCGATCATCGGCGGTTCCGGGCTTGCTGGCGTGCCGGGCATGGTCGTCAGCGAACGTCGTCAGGTGACGACGCCGTTCGGCAGACCCTCGGCGTCGCTTGTCCTCGGACGGGTTGGTGCGCACGCGCTGGTATTCCTGCCGCGCCACGGCGATCCGCACGCCATCCCGCCGCATTGCATCAATTACCGCGCCAACCTGCGTGCGCTGGCCGATGCCGGCGTCGACCGCGTGCTGGCGGTAAACGCGGTGGGAGGCATCCACGCCGGCATGCAGGCGCCCGGGCATTTCGTGGTGCCACACGACCTCGTCGATTACACCTGGGGGCGCGCGCACACGTTCAGCGACGGCACGCCTGACAGCGACTTGCGCCATGTCGATGTCAGCGAACCGTTCGATGCCGGCCTGCGCGCCAACCTGCTGGAATGCCTGGCGCGCGCGCGCCTGCCGCACAGCGCGCAGGGCGTTTACGCGGTGGCGCAAGGCCCGCGGTGGGAGACGGCTGCGGAAGTCAGGCGCTACGAACGCGACGGCTGCGACATCGTCGGCATGACCGCGATGCCGGAAGCGGCTCTGGCCCGTGAACTCGGCCTGCGCTACGCGATGCTGTGCCTGGTGGTGAACCCGGCCGCCGGGAAGAGCGGCAAGGTCATCGCGCAGGCGGCGATTTCGGCAGCGCTGGATACCGCGCGGGTGGCGGTGCAGGCGCTGCTGGCGGACTTCATCGCCAACGACGGTTGAGACGGCTCAGGGGCTGCCGTCGCTGCCGACCTGCAGGATCACGCCGAACAACGGGTGGTCGAAGTAGTTCGGTTCGTCGGGCTTCAGCCGGCGGGTTTCCTCCAGCACCACGTACTGCGGCTTGTCGCCGTCCATGCGTGTCAGCACCAGTTGCAGCGTCACTTCCGGCATGCGCTCGGTCCCGCCGAGCGTGATGGTGCCGGACAGTTCCTGGCGTGCGTCCGTACGGCGTCCGCCGTTGAGCAGCACCGGTGACTGGTTGGTGGCTGCCTGCTTCCAGCCGCGGTCGAGCAGCAGGGCATAGCCCTTGCCCTTGAGCTTGGTGGCGTGGTTGCCGAGCGCCGAGTTGCCGGCGGCGGGGAAGCCGCCGGTGGCCGCGTCGTGGCCGCTGCTGCGCACGCAGTCGCCGGTGCCGTTGGTGAATGCGGCCTCGGCGCCGCCACCGTCACGCAGGCGCACGGCGTGGCAGGGTGGCAGCGGGCGCTGGTCGGCCCAGTAACCGGCGCCACTGGCGCCGGGATGGCTGAAGGCAAGCAGGTCCACGCGCAAGCCCGCCCACGCCGGCAGGCTGGCACCCAGCCCGAGCACGAGCGTGGCCAGCAAGGTGGCGGGCAGGCGTGGCTTCATCATGGTCGTCTCCTGGTATCGGCTAGCGGCGCTTGCCGGTGGCGGGTGCCGCGCGCGGGGACGTGGGTGCAGGCTTGGCTGCCAGTGCATCCAGTAGCCGCTCCACCGCATCCACCCTTTCGTCCGGCGTGTTCGTGGCGTCAACGTAGCGCAACTTGCTGCCGCCTTCCATCTTGTAGCGTTGCGGGAAGCGTTGCACCAGCTGGATCAGCGCCAGCGGGTCGACGCGCGTCTCGCCCTCGAATTCCACCCGGCCGCCGCCGGCGTTGGCGTCGATCTTGCGGATGCCGAGCGCTTCGGCACGCAGTTTCACGCCGGTCACGCGGAACAGCAGCTTGACCGGCGCTGGCAGCATGCCGAAGCGGTCGATCATTTCCACCTGCAGTTCTCTCAGCTCCTCGTCGCCGGCAGCGCTGGCGATGCGCTTGTACAGCACCAGCCGCGTATGCACGTCGCCGATGTAGTCGTCGGGGATGAGCGCCGGGATGTTCAGGTTGATCTCGGTGCCGTGGTGGAACGGCTGGTCGAGGTTGGGCTGCTTGCCGGCGCGGATGGCTTTCACCGCGCGGTCGAGCATGTCCATGTACAGCGACAGGCCGATGGTCTGGATGTCGCCGCTCTGGCCCTCGCCGAGCAGTTCGCCGGCGCCGCGGATCTCGAGGTCGTGGCTGGCCAGCGCGAAGCCGGCGCCGAGCTCCTGGGCGCTGGCGATCGCATCGAGGCGCTTGATGGCGTCGTCGGTCATGGCGCGGCGGTTGGGCGTGAGCAGCCAGGCATAGGCCTGGTGGTGCGAGCGGCCGACACGGCCGCGCAACTGGTGCAACTGGGCAAGGCCGAATTTGTCGGCGCGCTCGATGATGATGGTGTTGGCGGTCGGCACGTCGATGCCGGTCTCGATGATGGTCGAGCACACCAGCACGTTGTGGCGCCGGTGGTAGAACGCGCTCATCACTTCCTCGAGCTCGCGCTCGCGCATCTGGCCGTGGGCCACGGCGATGCGCGCTTCCGGCACCAGCGCGGCGAGGTTGGCCGCGCACTGCTCGATGGTCTTCACCTCGTTGTGCAGGTAGTAGACCTGGCCGCCGCGCAGCAGTTCGCGCAGCACGGCTTCCTTGACCAGTGCCGGGCTGTCCTCGCGCACGAAGGTCTTGATGGACAGGCGGCGTGCCGGCGGCGTGGCGATGATGGAAATCTCGCGCAGCCCGGAAAGCGCCATGTTCAGCGTACGCGGGATCGGCGTGGCGGTGAGCGTGAGCATGTCCACTTCCGCGCGCAGCTGCTTGAGCTGCTCCTTCTGGCGCACGCCGAAGCGGTGTTCCTCGTCGACGATCAGCAGGCCGAGGTTGGCGAACTTCACGTCCGGCTGCAGCAGCTTGTGCGTGCCGATCACGATGTCGACCTTGCCCTCGGCTACCCGGCGCAGCGCCTCGTCGGTTTCCTGCCCGGTCTTGAAGCGGCTGAGTACCTCGATGGTCACCGGCCAGTCGGCGAAGCGGTCGCGGAACGACTCGTAGTGCTGCTGCGCGAGCAGGGTGGTGGGCACCAGCACCGCCACCTGCTTGCCGGCCTGCGCCACCACGAAGGCGGCGCGCATGGCCACCTCGGTCTTGCCGAAGCCGACGTCGCCGCACACCAGGCGGTCCATGGGTTTGGCCGCCTTCAGGTCGGTGAGCACCGCCTCGATGGCAGCCTGCTGGTCGGGGGTTTCCTCGAAGGCAAAGCCCGCGGCGAATGCGGCGTAATCGATCTCCGGTACGCCGAAGGACACGCCCTTGCGCGCGGCGCGGCGTGCGTTCACGTCGAGCAGTTCGGCCGCCACGTCGCGCACCTGCTCGGCGGCCTTGCGCCTGGCCTTCGCCCACTGGTCGGAGCCGAGGCGGTGCAGCGGCGCGCTTTCCTCGTCGGCGCCGCTGTAGCGCGACACGAGGTGCAGGTTGGCGACCGGCACGTACAGCTTGGCGCCGTCGGCGTATTCGAGCGTCAGGAACTCCAGCGCCTGCCCCTCGATGGTCAGCGTGGTCAGTCCCAGGTAACGGCCGACGCCGGCGTCGATGTGCACCACCGGCGCGCCCAGGCGCAGTTCGGTGAGGTTGCGGATGGTGTTCTCGGCGGCCTGAGCCTGTTGCCGTTCGCGCCGCCGGCGCTGCATGACCCGTTCGCCGAACAGCTGCGGCTCGGCCACCAGCGACAGGGCGCGCGAGGGTAGTTCGAGGCCACGCTCCAGCGCCGCCACGGTGATGGCCACGTCGGCATCGCCGTTGACGAATGCCAGCCAGCCGTCGACGGCCTGCGGGCGCATGCCGTGCCGTCCGAGCACTTCGAGCAGCGCTTCGCGCCGGCCGGCCGACTCGGCGCACAGCAGCGTGCGTCGGCCGGGTGCGGCCAGGTGCGCGCGCAACGGGGCGATGGGGTCGTCGCTGCGCGGATTGACCGGCAGGGCGGGGGGCACGCCGGCCAGCGGTGCCTCGTCGCCGTCGTTCACGATGTAGCGCGGCAGTGCACGCAGGCTGCCGAACAGTTCCTCGACCGGCAGGAACAACTCCTGCGGCGGCAGGATCGGTGCCAGGCGGTCATGGGAACGTTCGTCGTGCCGTTCGCGCACTTCGCGCCAGAAGGTGTCGGCTGCCTCGTGCACGCCCGGCATGAGGCAAACCGTCGTACCCGCCGGCAAGTAGTCGGTGAGTGCCGCCAGGCGGTCGAAGAACAGGGGGTGGTAGTACTCGATGCCCGGCGGGGCAATGCCGCGGCTGATGTCCTGGTACACCGGGCACTGCCGGTGATCGACGTCGAAACGCTCGCGAAACCGCTGCCGGAAGCGGTCGAGGGCGTCCTTCGTGAAGGGGAATTCGCGCGCCGGCAACAGGTCGATGCTGTCGACCTTGTCGCCGGAACGCTGGGTTTCCGGGTCGAATGCACGCAGCGTATCGACTTCGTCATCGAACAGTTCGATGCGCACCGGCGTTTCAAAACCCATCGGGTACAGGTCGAGCAGCGAGCCGCGTACCGCGAACTGGCCGTGCTCGTACACGGTGTCGACGCACTGGTAACCGCTTTCCTCCAGTGTGCGGCGCAGTGCCTCGACCTGCAGGCGCGCGCCGGGACGTAGCCGCAGGCCGGCGGCGACGAAGGCGGGCGGGCAGACGCGGTGCAGCAGCGTGCCCACCGGCACGACCAGCAGCGCCTGCTGGAGGTGCGGTAACCGGGACAATGTTTCCAGTCGCTGGGAGACGAGGTCCTGGTGCGGCGAGAAATTGTCGTACGGCAGCGTTTCCCAGTCAGGGAAATGCAGCACCGGCAGATCGTCGCCGGCGAAGAACTTCAGCTCTTCCTCGAGCCGGTAGGCGTCCGTGGTGCTGGCCGTGACCACCAGGCAGGGTGCGCGCTGCGCACGCGCCGTCTCGGTGAGGAACAGGGCCGCCGCGGCGCCGGCCAGGCCGGCCACGCGCACGTCGCGACCGCCCGCGTCCGGCGTTGCCAGCGCGGGGAAGAGGCGTGGCAGCTTCACTTGCAGTTCGGCGCGGCGCCGGCGGCGCGTGCCTGCTGCTGCAACGCCAGGGCCTTGCCCATCCGTGCCTGCAACTCGCGGATGCGCGTTTCATTCGACGGGTGGGTCGACAGGAACTCCGGCGGTTGCTTGCCGTTGGCCTGCGACATGCGCTCCCACAGCGTGACCGCCTGCGCGGGATCGAAACCGGCCTTCGCCATCAGGTCCAGGCCGATGACGTCCGCTTCCGATTCCTGCTTGCGACCGTACGGCAGGATCACCCCGTACTGCGCGCCCAGGCCCAGTGCGCCGTAAAGCATCTTCTTCGTCTCGGTCATCTCGCCACCCAGTGCCTGCACCACCGCCATGCCCTGCTGGGTCGCGAACTGCGTCGACAGTCGTTCATTGGAATGCTTGGCAATCACGTGGCCGATCTCGTGGCCCACCACGGCGGCGAGCATGTGCTGGTTGCTGGCTACCGGCAGCAGCCCGGTGTAGACGCCGATCTTGCCGCCGGGCAACGCGAAGGCGTTGACCTGCTCGGAGGCGAACACCACGACCTCCCAGCCCGCCGGGTCCTGGCCCATGGCCTTCAGCAGGTGGTTCGACACGCACTGCACGTAGGCGTTGGTCTTCGTGTCCTTGCTGGCTGCGGTGGCCTGCTTCTGCTGGTCGAAGGCGGCGACACCCATCTGGGCGACTTCGCCGTCGGGAAACAGCAGCAGTTGCTTGCGACCGGTGGGCGATACCGCGCAGGCGGCAAGCACCACGGCGAGGGCGGCGGCGACGGCGAACAGGGCGGGGCGTTGGCGCATGGGTTCTCTACCGGGCAGGTGTCGGATGGTCAGGCCGGCATTATAGTAGCCCGCCCCCCACTTTTCGGAGTCCCGGCCATGAACGATGCCCTGCAGGGCCTGGTTGCGCTGCTCGATGTCGAGCCGCTGGAGATCAACCTGTTTCGCGGCCAGAGCCGTGACATCGGCAACAAGTCGGTGTTTGGCGGCCAGGTGCTGGGGCAGGCGCTGGCAGCGGCGCTGAAGACCGTCGAGCCCTCGCGCACCGTGCATTCGCTGCACGGTTACTTCCTGCGCCCGGGTGACGTGAACGTGCCGATCGTCTATGACGTCGACCGCATCCGCGACGGCAAGAGCTTCACCACGCGGCGGATCAAGGCCATCCAGCACGGCGAAGCCATCTTCAACATGGCGGTGTCGTTCCAGGTGCCGGAGGAGGGCGTGGAGCACCAGGGCGACATGCCTGACGTGCCGCCGCCGGAGTCGTTGAAGAGTGAATACGAGTTGCGCGAAAGCTGGGCGGTGCACCTGCCGGAGCGCGTGCGTTCCACCTTCACGCGCAAGCGCCCGGTGGACATCCGTCCGGTCAACCCGCAGAACCCGTTCGCGCCGGACAAGCGCGCGCCGCGCCGGCAGCACTGGTTCCGTGCCGACGGCCAGCTGCCTGACGATCCGCGGGTGCACCAGGCGATGCTGGCGTTTTCCTCGGATTTCGCGTTGATGGGCACCGCCATGCTGCCGCACGGCATCAGCTGGTTCTCCCCGCAGGTGCAGGGTGCGAGCCTCGACCACGCCATGTGGTTCCACCGGCCTTTCCGTATGGATGACTGGTTGCTGTACGACATGGAATCGCCCACGGCCGTGGGCGCGCGCGGCCTCAACATCGGCAAGGTCTGGTCGCGCGATGGCCGGCTGGTTTGCACCGTGGTGCAGGAAGGCCTGCAGCGCATCCGCACGCCGCCACAACCCTGACCTGTAGCGAGGTGGCCATGCCCCCGACCGCTCTTGCCGAAGAGGGGTCATGCCCCCGATAACGCCGCCTCCCACCGCCCTCGACGCACTCGTCGCCGAGGTCCGCGCCTGCCGCATCTGCCAGGGCCTGATCCCCGAGCCCAACCCGGTGCTGCGGGTGTCGGTCTCCGCGCGGTTGCTCATCGTTGGCCAGGCGCCGGGTACCCGCGTGCATGCCACCGGCATTCCCTGGAATGACCCCAGCGGAGACAACCTGCGCGCCTGGATGGGCGTGGATCGCGACACGTTCTACGACGCCGCCCGCATCGCCATCGTGCCGACCGGCCTGTGTTACCCGGGCCATGGCCCGCACGGCGACCTGCCGCCCCGGGCGGAATGCGCCCCGTTGTGGCACCCGCGCTTGCTGGCGCTGATGCCGGCCATCGAGCTGGTGCTGCTGGTCGGGGAGTATGCCCAGCGTTACTACCTGCCCGGTGACCGGCGCCCGCTGACCGGGCGGGTGCGCGATTACGCCTCGGTGGGGCCGCGCTTCCTGCCCCTGCCGCATCCCAGCCCGCGTAACCGACTGTGGCTGCGCAACAACCCCTGGTTCACGGCGGAGGTGTTGCCGGTGCTGCGCGAACGCGTGGCCGCCCTCCTGTAGCCAGGGGGCATAAGCGCGGTGAATGGTGGGGCCGGCATGGCTACCCACGGGGGGATGAAGCCCCTAGAATCCGCGCGCCCGGGCCCTGAAATGGGCCCGCCCCCCATCCCCCCACCTCCGAGGATGCCCCCGTGAGCCAGGCCGACGACCATTTCAGCCGCTGGAAGAACCGCGAAGAGATCGCCGAGGCGATGATCCCGATGATCGGGCAGCTCTACCGGCAGCGTGACGTGACCATCCAGGTCTACAGCCGCTCGCTGGTGAACAAGTCGGTCATCACCATCCTCAAGACCCACCGCTTCGTGCGCCAGATCGAGAACCAGGAACTGTCGGTGGTCGACAGCTTCCCGATCCTCAAGGCGCTGATGGCCATGGACCTCGGCCCGTCGCGGATCGACATCGGCAAGCTCGCCGTGGCCTACCGCAAGGATTCGCAGGGCCTGTCGCTGGAAGACTTCGTGCGCAAGGCCGTGGCCGGCGCCACCGGCACCAACAAGGTCCAGACCAACGGTCCGCGCGATGTCGTGCTTTACGGCTTCGGCCGCATCGGCCGCCTGCTGGCGCGCCTGCTGATCGAGAAGACCGGCTCGGGCAACGGTCTGCGCCTGCGCGCCATCGTCATCCGCAAGGGCGGTGACAACGATCTCGCCAAGCGTGCCTCGCTGCTGCGCCGCGATTCCGTGCACGGCCAGTTCAACGGCACCATCTCGGTGGACGAGGCCAACGACCTGCTGATCGCCAACGGCAACGAAGTCAAGATCATCTACTCGAGCGACCCGACCACCGTCGATTACACCCAGTACGGCATCAACAACGCCATCCTGATCGACAACACCGGCAAGTGGCGCGACCGCGAGGGCCTGTCCAAGCACCTGCGCCCGGGCATCGCCAAGGTCATCCTGACCGCGCCGGGCAAGGGCGACGTCAAGAACATCGTGCACGGCGTGAACCACGGCACCATCGCCGCCGATGACACCGTGATTTCCTGCGCCAGCTGCACCACCAACGCCATCGTGCCGCCGCTCAAGGCGATCAACGACCGCTTCGGCCTGGAGCACGGCCACGTCGAGACGGTGCACTCGTACACCAACGACCAGAACCTGCTCGACAACTACCACAAGGGCAACCGCCGCGGCCGCGCCGCGCCGCTCAACATGGTGATCACCGAGACGGGCGCGGCCTCCGCGGTCGCCAAGGCGCTGCCGGAACTGAAGGGCAAGCTCAGCGGCAACTCCATCCGCGTGCCGACCCCGAACGTGTCGATGGCGATCCTCAACCTGACGCTCAACCGCGAGACCACCCGCGAGGAGCTCACCGAGTACCTGCGCGACGTGTCGCTGCACTCGGACCTTCAGCGCCAGATCGACTTCGTCAGCTCGCCGGATGCGGTGTCCACCGACTTCGTCGGCAGCCGCCACGCCTGCGTGATCGACGCCGAGGCCACCATCGTCAACGGCAAGTACGTCGTCCTCTACGTCTGGTATGACAACGAGTTCGGCTACAGCTGCCAGGTGGTCCGCGTGGTCCAGCACATCACCGGGGTCGAGTACCCGCAGTTCCCGGTGGCCTGATGCCGGGCCGGCCGGGCCGGCCAGGGCCCGGCGCCGCAGGGCGCCGGGCCTTTTTTATGGTCTTTTGACCAGGCTGCGCCACCGGCCGGATGGCCATCCTTTTTACTGACAGGGCGGGGGTGGCTTCCTATAATCCCGCGGCCCGTACCCAATCCAATCCAGCCAGGAAAGGGATTCCATGATCTACATCCAGCAGGGTCTCGACCTGCCCATCGCAGGCGAGCCCGAGCAGAAGATCCATGACGGCCCGGCCGTCACCCGCGTGGCGCTGATCGGCGCCGATTACCCGGGGCTGAAGCCGACCCTCGCCGTGCGCGAGGGCGACCGCGTGAAGGCCGGCCAGTTGCTGTTCACCGACAAGAAGAACGAGGCCGTGCGCTACACGGCGCCGGCCGCCGGCACGGTGGCGGCGATCAACCGTGGCGAGAAGCGCGCGTTCGTCTCGCTGGTGATCAACGTCGAAGGCGACGAGGCCGAGACATTCCGTTCCTGGCCGGCGTCCGCGCTGGCGTCGCTGTCGCGTGCCGACGTGCAGGACAACCTGCTGGCGTCCGGCCTGTGGACCGCGCTGCGCACCCGCCCGTATGACAAGGTGCCGGTGCCGGGCACGCTCCCGCACTCCATCTTCGTCAATGCCATGGACACCAACCCGCTGGCCGCCGACCCCGACGTGGTGCTGGCCGGCCGCGAGGCGGAATTCCGCGCCGGTGTCACCGTGCTCACGGCGCTTACCGATGGTGCAGTGTTCGTTTGCCGCAAGAGCGGCAGCAAGCAGCCGCGCATCACCGACGTGCCGCGCGTTTCCGAGCAGGAATTCGACGGCCCGCACCCGGCCGGCCTGGTCGGCACGCACATCCACTTCCTCGATCCGGTCGGTCCGCACAGGACCGTCTGGCACCTGAACTACCAGGATGCGGTGGCCATCGGTCACCTGTTCCTCACCGGCAAGCCCGACAACAGCCGGGTGATCGCCCTGTGCGGCCCGCAGGTGGATCGTCCGCGCCTGCTGCGCACGCGCCTCGGTGCCGACGTGGCGCAACTGACCCGCATGGAAGTCGGCCCGGGCGAGAACCGCCTGGTGTCCGGCTCGGCGCTGCACGGCCACATCTGTGCCGGCGAGACGGCCTTCCTGACGCGTTACGCGCTGCAGCTGACCGTGCTGCGCGAGGGTCGCGAGCGCAAGCTGATCCGCTACGTGCTGCCGGGCTTCGACGCGCACAGCCAGACCAACCTGTTCCTCGGCAAGTTGCGCGGGGCGTTCCGCTTCCGCATGACCACCACCACCAACGGCAGCTCCCGCGCCATGGTGCCGATCGGCACCTACGAGGAAGTCATGCCGCTGGACATACTGCCAACCATGTTGCTGCGCTACCTGCTGGTCGGCGACACCGACAAGGCCGTGCAACTGGGCGCGCTGGAACTGGCAGAGGAAGACCTCGCGTTGTGCACCTACGTTTGCCCGGGCAAGTACGAGTACGGCCCGGTGCTGCGTGACGTGCTCACCCGTATCGAGCAGGAGGGTTGACCATGGGCCTGCGTAACTGGCTCGACGACAAAGTCGCGCCGCACTTCGAGAAGGGCGGCAAGTGGTCGAAGTACCACACGTTCTACGAAATGTTCGACACCATGCTGTACAGCCCGGCCAGCGTGACGCACGCGGGTTCCCACGTGCGTGATGCCGTGGACCTCAAGCGCATCATGATGACGGTGTGGTTCGCGGCCTGGCCGGCGATGTTCTTCGGTATGTGGAACGTCGGCTACCAGGCCAACCTGGCCATCGCCGCTGGCGCGGCGCCGCTCGACGGCTGGCGCACCGACCTGGTGGCCATGCTGGTCGGTTTCAGCGCGGAGAGCTGGATCGCCTGCCTGGTGCACGGTGCGGCGTATTACATCCCGATCGTGATCGTCACCTACCTCGGTGGCTTCATCTGGGAGAGCCTGTTCGCGTGGAAACGCGGTCACGAGGTGAACGAGGGTTTCTTCGTCACCGGCATCCTGTTCTCGCTGATCCTGCCGCCGACCATCCCGCTGTGGCTGGTGTTCCTCGGCATCAGCTTCGGCGTGGTGATCGGCAAGGAGATCTTCGGCGGCACCGGCAAGAACTTCCTCAACCCGGCGCTGGTCGGCCGCGCGTTCCTGTTCTTCGCCTACCCGGCGTACATGTCCGGTGACGCGGTGTGGGTGGCGGTTGACGGCGTGACCGGCGCCACGCCGCTGGCGCTGGCCAAGGCCGGCGGTGAAGAAGCCATCAACGCCGCCGGCATCACCCACCTGCAGACCTTCATCGGCGCCATCCCCGGCTCCATCGGCGAAACCTCGACGCTGGCCATCCTGCTCGGCGCCGTGGTGCTGCTCGCCACCAAGGTCGCGTCGTGGCGGATCATGGGCGGCGTGCTGGCCGGCATGGTCGCCACCACCTGGCTGTTCAACGCCATCGGCAGCGAGACGAACCCGATGTTCGCGCTCGGCTGGTCCTGGCACCTCACGCTCGGCGGCTTCGCCTTCGGCCTGGTGTTCATGGCCACCGACCCGGTGTCGGCGGCGATGACCAACACCGGCAAGTGGGTGTACGGGATCGTCATCGGTTTCATGGTGACCATGATCCGCGTGGTGAACCCCGCGTATCCCGAGGGCATGATGCTGGCGATCCTGTTCGGCAACATGCTGGCGCCGGTCATCGACCACTACGTGATGCAGGCCAACATCAAGCGGAGGGCGGCGCGCCATGTCGGCTAACAAGGAATCCATCGGCCGCGTCTTCACCGTGGCGATCGTGTTGTGCGTGGTGTCGGCGCTGTTCGTCGCCGGCTCGGTGGTGCTGCTGCGCCCCGACCAGGCCGCCAACAAGCTGCTCGACACCCAGACCAACATCCTCACCGCCGCCGGCCTGTATGGCGATGGCGTGAACGTGAGCGAGGTGTTCGAGCAGCGCATCGACATCCGCCTGGTTGACCTGCGCAGCGGCGAACTGGTGAGTGATCCGGCCGCGGTGGGCATCGCCGACGTGGTCACCTACGACCAGGGCGTGGCCACCAAGGACCCCGCGCGCAGCGAGGCCATCCCCGCCGAACGCGATATCGCCAAGCTCAAGCGCAAGGCCCATTTCGCCAAGGTGTACCTGATCAAGGGCAATGACGGCGCCCTGGAAAAGGTCGTGCTGCCGGTGTCCGGCTACGGCCTGTGGTCGACCATGTACGGTTACCTGGTGCTGGGCGCCGATCTCAACACCGTGGTCGGCATCACCTTCACCGAGCACGGCGAAACCCCCGGGCTGGGCGGCGAGATCGACAACCCGAAATGGAAGGCCCTGTGGCCGGGCAAGAAGATCTACGACGATGCCGGCAACGTGGTGGCGCACCTGAAGAAGGGCGGCATCAACAAGGAAGACCCGCTCGACGTGGCCCACAACGTCGATGGCCTGGCCGGCGCCACGCTGACCAGCGACGGCGTGAGCCACCTGGTGAAGTTCTGGCTCGGTGACGATGGTTTCGGGCCGTTCCTCAAGAAACTGAAGGCGCAGGGGGCCTGACCATGGCAGACGCACAGACCCCGAAGTCGGTTCTCCTCGACCCGATCTTCAAGAACAACCCGGTGATGCTGCAGGTGCTGGGCATCTGCTCGGCGCTGGCGGTGACCAGCAAGCTGGAAACCGCCATCGCCATGGCGATCAGCCTGACGGTGGTGACCGGCTTCTCCAACCTGTTCGTGTCGATGGTGCGCAATATCACGCCATCGAGCATCCGCATGATCGTGCAGATGGTGATCATCTCGTCGCTGGTGATCGTGGTCGACCAGATCCTCAAGGCCTACGCCTACGGCATCTCCAAGCAGCTGTCGGTGTTCGTCGGCCTGATCATCACCAACTGCATCGTGATGGGCCGCGCCGAGGCCTTCGCCATGAAGAACCCCCCGGGCATCAGCTTCCTCGATGGCATCGGCAACGGCCTGGGTTACAGCGCGCTGCTGATTGCGCTGGCCTTCGTGCGCGAGCTGTTCGGCGCCGGCAAGCTGCTCGGCTACGAGATCCTGCCGCTGGCCAAGGACGGCGGCTGGTACGAGCCCAACGGCCTGTTGCTGTTGCCGCCCAGCGCGTTCTTCCTCATCGGCCTGTTCATCTGGGCCCTGCGCACCTGGAAACCGGAGCAGCAGGAGAAGGCGGACTTCGCCATCGCGCCGCATACCAAGGCGCAGGCAGCGCACTAAGGCCGGAGTGAACTGACATGGAACATTACATCAGCCTGTTCGTGCGTACCGTGTTCGTGGAGAACATGGCGCTGGCGTTCTTCCTCGGCATGTGCTCGTTCATCGCGCTGTCGAAGAAGGTGGAGACGGCCATGGGTCTGGGCATCGCGGTCATCGTCGTGCAGGCGATCACCGTGCCGGCCAACAACTTCATCCTCAACACGCTGCTCAAGGAGGGCGCCCTGTCGTGGACCGGCATCGCGTCGCTGTCCTCGGTGGACCTGACCTTCCTGAGCTTCCTGACCTTCATCGGGGTGATCGCCGCCATCGTGCAGATCCTCGAGATGGTGCTCGACAAGTACTTCCCGCCGCTCTACAACGCGCTCGGCATCTTCCTGCCGCTGATCACCGTGAACTGCGTGATCATGGGTGGCTCGCTGTTCATGCAGCAGCGTGACTACAACCTGCCGGAGAGCGTGGTGTACGGCGTGGGCTCCGGCCTGTCGTGGGCGATCGCCATCGTCATCCTTGCCGGCGTGCGCGAGAAGCTGAAGTACAGCGATATCCCGGGCGGCCTGCAGGGCCTCGGCATCACCTTCCTGATGGTTGGCCTGATGGCGATGGCGTTCATGTCGTTTGCCGGCGTGCAACTCTGAGCGGGCCGGGGAGAGCAGTCACATGAACGATATCAGCACCATCTATCTCGGCGTCGGCATGTTCACCGCGATCGTGCTCGGCCTGATCGCGATCATCCTGGCTGCGCGTGCCAAGCTGGTCAGCAGCGGCGACGTGCACATCGAGATCAACGAGGATCCCGAGAAATCCATCGACACCCAGGCCGGCGGCAAGTTGCTGTTCACGCTGGCCGACCGTGGCATCTTCCTGTCGTCCGCCTGCGGCGGCGGCGGTTCCTGCGGCCAGTGCAAGGTCAAGGTGCACGCCGGCGGTGGCGATGCACTGCCCACCGAGATGTCGCACTTCAACAAGCGCGAGATCAAGGACGGCTGGCGCCTGGGCTGCCAGGTGGCGGTGAAGCAGGACATGAAGATCGAGGTGCCCCACGAGTTCTTCGGCGTGAAGAAGTGGGAGTGCACCGTCGTCTCCAACGACAACGTCGCCACCTTCATCAAGGAGCTGGTGCTGAAGCTCCCCGAGGGCGAGGTGGTGAACTTCCGCGCCGGTGGCTACGTGCAGCTGGAGCGCCCGGCCGGCAAGGTGCTGTTCAAGGACTTCGACATCGGTGCCGAGTACCGCGGCGACTGGGAGAAGTTCGGCTTCTTCAAGTACGAATCGGTGATCGACGAGCCGGTGATCCGCGCCTACTCCATGGCGAACTATCCCGAGGAGTACGGCATCCTCAAGTTCAACATCCGCATCGCCACGCCGCCGCCGCGCACCGAGGGCCTGCCGCCGGGCAAGATGTCGAGCTGGGTGTTCAACCTGAAGCCCGGCGACAAGGTGACCGTGTACGGTCCGTTCGGCGAGTTCTTCGCCAAGCCGACGCAGAACGAGATGGTGTTCATCGGTGGCGGCGCCGGCATGGCGCCGATGCGTTCGCACATCTTCGACCAGCTCAAGCGCCTGAAGAGTGATCGCAAGATCACCTTCTGGTACGGCGCCCGCTCGTTGCGCGAGGCCTTCTACACCGAGGAATTCGACCAGCTGGCCAAGGACAACCCGAACTTCACCTGGCACCTCGCGCTGTCCGAGCCGCAGCCGGAGGACAACTGGACGGGCCTCACCGGCTTCATCCACAACGTGGTGTTCGAGAACCACCTGAAGAACCACCCGGCGCCGGAAGACGCCGAGTACTACATGTGCGGTCCGCCCATGATGACCGCGTCGGTGATCAAGATGCTCACCGACCTTGGCGTCGAGCGCGACAACATCCTGCTCGACGATTTCGGCGGCTGATCCATGTCGCCGGGTGGTCAAACCCATGGAAAGGGCCGGGCAACCGGCCCTTTCCGTTCGCGCGCCACGTGGATCGCGCTGGCCGTCTTGCTGGTGACGCTCGCCGGTTTCTTCGCCTGGCGGGAGGCGCAGCCGGTGGTGCACCGCATCGACGGCTACACCATGGGGTCCACCTGGAGCGTGAGTTTCGTCGGTCCGCGTGATGCCGATGCCGCAGCGGTGCGGGCCGCGCTGGAAGCCGAGCTGGCAATCCTCGATGCAGCGCTGTCGGGCTACCGCGACGACTCTGCGCTGGTGAAACTCAATCATGCGCCGGTAGGCGCGTGGGTGGACGTCCCGCCGTCGCTGGCGGAAGCGCTGGCCTTCGGCGTGCGCCTGTGGCGCGAATCGGAGGGCGCCTTCGACATGACCGTCAAGCCGCTGGTCGCGCTGTGGGGATTCGGCAATGCCGCGCCGCGCGACAGCGTGCCGGCCGCCGCCGAGATTGCCGCCGCCCGTGCCCGGCTGGGCAGCGACGGCATCGAACTGTCTGCCGACGGGCGCCGCGCCCGGCGGCTCAAGGACGTCGCCTTCGATACCGACGGCGTCGCACCCGGTTACGCCGGCGGTGTGCTGTCGGCCTGGCTGGGCGCGCACGGCTATCCCGCCCACCTGGTGGAGGTGGGCGGCGAAATGCGCGCCAGCGGGCGGCGCCCCGACGGCCGTGGCTGGCGGGTCGGGGTGGAGGCGCCGGAAATGGCGCGCGGCAACATCGCCCGTGTGGTCGAGGTCAGCGATGCCGCCCTGACCACCGCCGGCGACTACCGCGATTACTTCGAGGTTGATGGCGTGCGCTACCAGCACATCCTCGATCCGGCCAGCGGCTGGCCGGTGAACCACGGGCTGGCGTCGGTGACGGTCATTGCCCCGGGACGGGCGTCGGCCGACGGCTATGCCACCGCCATCATGGTGCTGGGGCCCGAACGAGGCATGCGCTTTGCCGCGGCGCAGGGTCTGGCCGTGCACATGATCCTGCGGCGCCCCGACGGCTCACTCGAGGAGCGCTACAATCCTGCCTTCGAACCCTACCTGGCCGACTGACCGGCGCGGAGACCTGCCATGGAAACCATCCTGCTCGCGATCGTGCTGATGCTGGCGATCTTCGCCGCCATGGCGGTGGGCATCCTGTTCGGGCGTGCGCCGATCAAGGGGTCCTGTGGCGGCATGAGTGCGCTCGCCGGGGAGCCCGATTGCCCGATCTGCGGTGGCGACACGGCCAAGTGCGACGCGGCTTCCACGCCGCCGGCGTCCACCAGCCAGCCGGAATCTGCCGTGCGCCGTTTCGATCCCGGCGAGCCGCGTTGACCCCCGGCGCCGTACGGTCGTAAGTTAGGGACTGGCCCCGCCAAGGATAGTCCCGTGTCGATTGCGCAGCACACCAACGCCACGCCCGGCGCGCCGCGCGCGCGCAAGACCGGGCTGATCCTTTCCGGTGGCGGCGCGCGCGCGGCCTACCAGGTGGGCGTGTTGATGGCCATTGCCGACATCCTGCCCAAGGACGCGAAGAATCCCTTCGACATCATCTGCGGCACGTCGGCCGGCGCGATCAATGCCACGTCGCTGGCGGCGCAGGCGGTGCACTTCCGCACCGGCGTGCGCGGACTGGAGCGCATCTGGGGCAACCTCACGGCCGAACATGTCTATCGTACCGACTGGTCGTCGTTCGTCGGACTGGTGTTCCGCTGGTTGCTGGCCGGCGCGCGGCGCGGCAAGACCGACGTGCCGTACTCATTGCTCGACAACGCGCCGCTGGCGCAGTTGCTGGACCAGGTGATCAATTTCAAGAAGATCGATCGCCAGCTCTCGCAGGGCAATCTCTATGCGCTGAGCATTACCGCGGCCGGCTATACCACCGGCGAATCGGTGACTTTCTTCCAGTCCGCCGAGCCGATCGCGCCGTGGCGGCGCGTGCGGCGCATCGGCATTCCCGCCGAGATTACCCTGCAGCACCTGCTCGCCTCGAGTGCGCTGCCGATCCTTTTCCCGGCCGTGAAGATCAACCGCGAATTCTTCGGCGACGGCGCTATCCGCCAGTTGGCGCCCCTGAGTCCTGCCTTGCACCTGGGGGCTGAGAAGATCCTGGTGATCGGCGTGAGTGGCAACGCCAGCAATGCGCCGCGGCGTCTGAACGAGGGCGAGTACCCCAGTGCCGCGCAAATCGTTGGCCACGTGCTCAACAGCGCCTTCGTCGACGCCTTCGAGGGCGACGTGGAGCGGCTGGAGCGCATCAATCGTACGCTGCGCATGATTCCCGACGACACCAGGCGCGCCAACCACATGGAGCTGCGCGAGGTGGAGCTGCTGAAAATTTCCCCGTCGCAACCGCTCGACGAGCTGGCCGCGCAGCACGCCCACGAGCTGCCGCGCAATATCCGCACGCTGCTGTCGGGATCCGGCGCGACGCGGCGCGGTGGCGGTACGGCCGTGAGTTACCTGCTGTTCGAGCAGGGCTTCTGCCGGGCGCTGATGGCGCTGGGTTACCGGGACGCCGTGGCGCGGCGCGACGAGATCGCGGCATTCCTCGGCATGCCGGTGACGGCGGCCACGCTGGATACCGGCCTACTGGCTGCCGCGCCCTGAGTCCAGGCGGGCGCGCATTGCCTGGTGCGCGAGCAGGGCGGTGGGGAAGTCGGTGATCACGCTGTCCACGCCCAGGTTACGCAGCCTTTCGGCCACCACCAGGTCATTCACCGTCCACACCGATACCGGCAGGCCGGCCTCGTGCGCGCCCTGTACCAGCGCGTCGTCGGTAATTTTCCAGTTGCTGACCAGCAGCGTGCAGCCGAGGCGTCGCGCCGTGGCCAGCGGTGCCGGTTCGGCGCGTTCGGCGACGTAGCCGCGCGCCAGCGCCGGGGCCTCCTTCTTCGCCAGCTTGAGCACGTCGACGTCCAGCGAGGTCAGCGTGACTTGCGGCGCCAGGTGCAACTGTGCGAGCAGGTCGGCCATCGCGTGCAACAGCGCCTTGATGCGTGCCGGTGCGTCGCTCTTGATTTCCAGCTGCCAGCTCTCGACCTGCGAGCAGGCGACCAGCACTTCTTCCAGCGTGGGGATACCGGCTGGCGCGGACCAGCCTGGCGTGTTGCGGCGTGCGTCCAGTACGGCCAGTTGCGAGGCCGGCAGTTCGGCGACCAGGCCCTTTTCACCGGTGGTGCGCTCGACGCTGTCGTCGTGTATCACCACCGGCCGGCCGTCCCACGACAGTCGTACGTCCAGCTCGAAGTGGCGGACGCCGGCATGCATCGCGTGCAGGAAGGAGGGCAGGGTGTTTTCGGGCGCCTCGCCGCGGGCGCCGCGGTGGCCGATCACGATCATGGTGTGTCTCCGCCGTTGCGTGGCCTGATGATACGCAACGGCGGTGACGCTGTCGTGGCAGGGCTCAGAGCACGCCGGCGGGCAATTGCATGGTGACGCAGTGCAGGCTGCCGTGCTGCTTGATCAGCGGCAGGCAGTCGATGCCGATCACGTCGTGTCGGGGGAAGCAGCGGGCGAGGGTGGCCAGCACTTCCGGGTCGGCATTGTCGCGGTAGGTGGGCACCAGCACGGCGCCATTGATGATGAGGAAGTTGGCGTAACTGGCCGGCAGGCGATGGCCGTCATCGGCATACTTGCCGGCGGGCCAGGGCAGCGGCACCAGTTCGTAGGGCTTGCCGTCGGCATCGCGCAGCGCCCGCAACTCGTCTTCCATGGCGGCGAGGTCATCGTAGTGCTCGTCGTCGCGGTCGTCGCAGGCGACGTAGCAGATGGTGCGCTCGTCGCAGAAGCGCGCCAGCGTGTCGATGTGGCTGTCGGTGTCGTCGCCGGCGAGGTGCCCGTGCTCCAGCCACAGGATGCGCTCGACGCCCAGGACCTTCTTCAGTTCGCGTTCGGTCGCCGCGCGGTCAAGCTGGGGGTTGCGGAACTTCGACAGCAGGCAGGCGCTGGTGGTCAGCAGGGAGCCGCGTCCATCGGTCTCGATGCTGCCGCCTTCCAGGAACAGGTCGATGCTGCTGACCGGCGCGCGGAACAACCCCTGGCCGGCGAGCGTGCGGGTCACTGCATCGTCATTCACCGCCGAGAATTTCTGCCCCCAGCCGTTGAAGCCGAAGTCGCGCAATTGCAGCGACTTGCCGTCGCTGACGGTGATCGGGCCGTAGTCGCGCACCCAGGTGTCGTCGTAGCGGGCATGCACGAAGCGCAGGTTCGCCTCGTTGACGCCGCGCAGGCGCAGGCGGGCAAGGATCAGGTCGCGGTGGGCGGCATCGACGCAGGTAATGATGCAGGTTTCACGCCGCGCGATGGCGCAGGCGATCTCGGTGTAACTCGACTCGGCTTCGTCGAGGATGTCGAGCCAGTCGGTGTGCGGGGCGGGCCAGGTGAGCATGACGCCGCACTGCGGCGCCCACTCGGGCAACAGGCGGAACGTCATGCTGCTCTCTGTGTCGGTGGTCGGTTAGCGCTTCGGTCGGAAAGTGCCGGTTTCAGGGTCGAACTCGAGGTTGTCGTCCGTGGCGGTCCCGGCATCGGCCGGCGCGGGCTCGCTCGCTTCAGGCTGCGCTTCGGCGGGGGCTGGCTCGGTGCTGGCCGACTCCGTTGCGGGCTCCGGTGCGGGCTCCGGCTCGGCAGCGGCCGGTGCGGTTTGCACAGGTGCCTCGGTGGACTCGGCGGGTTCGCTGTCGATGATCAGGCGACCGGTCACCGGGTCGAAGCGGAATCCGCCGCCCGGGCTGGCCGGTGCGAATGCCGGTGCTGGAACAGGCTCGACGGCGGCCGGTGCGGCTTCAACGACCGGTTGTCCGGCAGGCTCGCCGGAAGCCGCCGCCGGTTCTTCCACCACGACGTCCTCCATGGCCGGCTCTTCGGCCACCGGCGCCATGGCCGGTTCCTCGACCGGCTCGACCGGCATGCTTGCCGGGGTGTCGGCAACGGCGGCAGGGGCGACGTAGGCAGGGGCAACGTAAGCGGGCTCGACGTAGGCCGGTGCAGCCGGAGCCTCGGCCGGCTGCGGCGCGGCGATTGCCGGCGCAGGCGCAGGCACCGGTGCAGGTGCTGCAGGTGCGGTCGTTCCGCGCGGCAGCGGTTGTGTGCGCACCACGTGCACGACCCGGCTGCGCTCGAAGTAGACGGTGTAGCCGTCATAGACCCAGCGGGTGATGGCGGGCGAGCCGACCGCGCCCATGTCGCGCGCCGGCGCACCGTAAGCCTGGCGTACCTGGTCCATGGTCATGCCCTGGCGCGGCAGCGAGCTGGCCAGCGAAATCGCCGGCAGCAGGCAGCAAAAGGCCGCGACTAGGCCGGCTCGGGTTGTTCTTTTAATCATTCCCCACCCCGGAACGAGCGACATAATTCAAGTGATGGTAAAGAGTTAGGCTTGACTATTCAACCTGATTGGAACACCGGGCCGGCGCCACCCCGCGGCGACGCTCCGGTACCCAAAAGGCGTTGGCCGGCAGCTTCCGGGCTGTGCTTAAATGCCGCGCCATGTTCAAGCCCGTATCCCTGTTTGTCGGCCTGCGCTACACCCGTGCCCGCCGGCGCAACCACTTCATTTCCTTCATCTCGCTGACCTCCATCATCGGGCTCGGCCTCGGCGTGGCCGTGCTGATCACCGTGCTGTCGGTCATGAACGGCTTCGATCGCGAACTGCGCGGCCGCATCCTGGGCATGGTCCCGCACGGCAGCCTGGTGGGCTATGAACCCATCGCCGACTGGGCGGCACAGGCCGAGTTGGCGCGCCGGCATCCGGGCGTGGCCGGTGTCGCACCGTTCAGCCAGATGCAGGCCATGCTGACCGGTGCAGGCACCGTCGAGGGCGCCGTCATCAACGGCATCCTGCCGTCCGAGGAGCGGGCGGTGTCCATCCTCCCGGATCACATGGTGGAAGGGTCGCTCGAGGCCCTGCGTCCCGGCGACTTCGGTATCGTGCTCGGCGCCACGCTGGCGCGCCGCCTGGGTGTCGGGCTCGGCGACAAGGTCACGCTGGTGCTGCCGGAAGCCACGGTGTCGCCGGCCGGTGTCATGCCGCGTTTCAAGCGTTTCACCGTCAGCGGCATCTTCCGCGTGGGGGCGGAGCTTGATGTGTCGCTGGCCTACGTGCACCTGGACGACGCCGCCGTGCTGCTGCGCCACCCGCACACCGCCCAGGCACTGCGGGTCAAGATGCATGACCTGTTCGACGCCCCGTGGGTGATGGACGACCTGGTGATGCTGTCGGGCGGCAACACCTACTCGGTCGACTGGACGCGCACCCACGGCAACCTGTTCCAGGCCGTGAAGATGGAAAAGACGATGATGACGCTGTTGCTGCTGTTCATCGTCGCGGTGGCGGCCTTCAACATCGTGTCCAGCCTGGTCATGGTGGTGACCGACAAGAAGGGTGACATCGCCATCCTGCGCACGCTGGGTGCGAGCCCCGGCATGATCATGCGCGTGTTCATGGTGCAGGGCGTGGTGATCGGCGTGGTGGGCACGCTGACCGGCGTGCTGCTCGGCATCACCCTGGCGCTCACCATCAGCGATATCGTCGCATGGGTCGAGCAGGCCACCGGTGCCGCGTTGCTGGAAGCCTACTTCGTGAATTTCCTGCCGTCCGAGCTGCGCATGAGCGACGTGGTGACCGTGTCGGTGATTGCCTTCACCCTCAGTTTTGCCGCCACGGTTTACCCGGCGCTGCGCGCATCGAAGGTGCATCCGGCCGAGGCATTGCGCTATGAGTGAACCCGTGCGGGACGTGGTGCTGCGTACCGTGGCGCTGGTGAAGCATTACACCGAGGGCCCGTCGCTGGTGGAAGTGCTGCGCGGCATCGACCTCGAGGTGCGGCGCGGCGAGATGGTCGCCGTGATCGGTGCGTCGGGTGCCGGCAAGAGCACCTTGCTGAACCTGCTGGGAGGGCTGGACCGGCCCACGTCCGGCACCGTGGAAGTCATGGGCGAGGCGCTGTCCTCGCTCGACGAGAAGGCCCGCGGGGCGCTGCGCAACCGGGCCATCGGTTTCGTCTACCAGTTCCACCACCTGCTGCCGGAGTTCACCGCGCGCGAGAACGTGGCCATGCCGTTGCTGATTGGCGGGATGTCGCCGCGCGAGGCGGGCGAGCGCGCGGCAGTCATGCTCGAACGCGTGGGCCTTGCGCCGCGCGCGGAGCACAAGCCGGCGGAGTTGTCCGGCGGCGAACGCCAGCGCGTGGCGATCGCCCGGGCGCTGGTCGGTAATCCCGCCGTGGTGCTGGCCGACGAACCCACGGGCAACCTCGACCGTCGCACGGCGGCGGACGTACAGGCGCTGATGTTCGGGCTGAACGAGCAGATGTCCACGAGCTTCCTGCTGGTGACCCACGACCCGGCGCTCGCCGCACGCTGCCATCGCGTGCTGGAACTCAGCGACGGCGGAATCGCTCAGCGCGGATCCTGACCGGCGCGCTTCGCGCGCCGTTTCTCCTGGCGTATGCGCCACTGGTGCCGGATGTGCAGGCGCCAGACGTAGTGCACGCCGAACCAGCCGCCAAGGCCGAGCGTCAGGCCTATCAGCAGCGACCCCAGCAACAGTGGCGGGTAGTTCGCCCACATCCACTCCCAGCCGATGTCATTGACCGACCAGTTGGTGTCGCTGCCGAGCAGGAACGCGCCGGTGTGGTAGGCAGCCCATGCCACCGGGACCATGGTCACCGGGTTGGTCAGCCAGACCAGGGCGATGGAGATCGGCATGTTGGCGCGGAACAGGATGGCCAGCATCGCCGCCGGCAGCATCTGGAACGGCATGGGCAGCAACGCGCAGAACAGCCCGATGAAGGCGCCGCCGGCGATCGAGCGCCGGTTCAGGTGCCACAGGTTCGGGTCCGCCAGGCGCTCGCCGAACACCCGCAGGTGCTTGTGCTCACGCAGGTGCGCTGGATCGGGCAGGTATTTCTTCAATAACTTCCGGGGCATCAGGCGATTTGCGCACAGCGTCTGGCCGACGTCGGGACCTATTATGCACGCCCGCCGGCTTCTGGCACACACGTGCGGCGGGGCTGTCGATTGATTCGTGACGGGAGCAGGGAATGCTCGTGGCGGTGGCTGCCGGCTATACGGCAGGCGTGGTGTCGCAACTGGCCTGGCCGGTATTGCCATCCTTGGCAACGCTCGCCTGCGCCCTGGCAATGGCTCTGCTGGCGATGCTGGCAGCGCGCGGGACCGCCCGTTGCATGGCGGGCGGGGTGGCTGCACTGGCGCTCGGCATGAGCGTGGCGGCATGGCAGGCCGGTGTCGTGCTCGGTGCGCGCTTGCCGCACGCGCTGGAAGGCAGCGAGCTGCTGCTGGAGGGCCGTGTTGCGTCGGTCAGCATGCGCGCGGACGGCTCGATGGCGTTCGTGCTCGAGTGCGAGCGCCTGCCGTGGGCCGGGGTGCCCTGGTCGCCGTTCGCCTGGCAGGTGCGCCTCACCAGTTGGCAACCGGTGGCGGTCCAGCCCGGTGAGCGCTGGCAATGGGTCGCGCGCCTGCAGCGGCCACGTGCCGCGTTGAATCCCGGTGGCAGCGAGTTCGAGCAGTACCTGCTCGGTGCACGCGTGGTCGCCAGCGGCAGTGTGCGGGATGATCCGCGCAACGGGCGTGTTGCGCCCGCCGGTGGCTGGATGGCGGCGCGCAGCGTGTTGCTGGCGCACCTGCTGCCGTTGCTTGGCGATGGTCCGGGGGACATTGCCGGTGACGAGGGCGAGCAGTTCGCGCGCGCGGTACTGCCTGCACTGCTGGTCGATGAGCGCGGCATGCTGTCCGGCGGGCAATGGCGCGTGCTGGCGGATACCGGTACGGCGCATCTGGTTGCCATCAGCGGTCTGCACGTGGCACTGCTGTGGGGTGCGTTGCTGTGGCTGGCGGCACGCGTGCTCGGCCGTCGCCCGGCGAGTTTGCGCTACCGGGTGCTGGCGGTATTGCCGGCGACCCTGGTGGCTGTGGCCTACGCGTCTTTGGCAGGGATGCCGCTGCCGGCGCTGCGGGCCGCCCTGATGCTCGGCGTGGCATCGCTGTTCCTGCTTGCCGGCGGTGGCGTGCCCGTGTGGCGGTCTTTGCTGGCGGCCACCCTGCTGGTGTTGGTGCTGGATCCGCTGGCGGTGCATGCCACCGGCTTCTGGCTGAGTTATGGCGCCGTTGCCTTGCTGCTCGCAGTGAACGAACTTGGCCGGCGACCGGCCGCCACCGCCGCTGGCCCGCGCTGGTGGCAGGAGGCGTGGTCCGGGCTGCGCATGCAGGCGTTGCTGACGGTGCTGCTGGCGCCGGCGCTGGTGTGGTTGTTCGGCACGGCCAGCACGAGCAGCGTGCTGGCCAACCTGCCTGCCATCCCGTTGGTCAACCTGCTGGCATTGCCGCCGGGATTGCTCGGCATGCTGCTGGCGCCGGTGTGGCCGGGTGGCGCGGACCTGCTGGTTGACCTCGCCACGCTGGCGCTTTCCTGGACCTGGCACTGGCTGGTGTGGGTCGATGGCTGGTCGCTGCTGGCGCCGCTGCAACTGCAGGGCAGCGATGGTCTTGTTGCCGTCGCCCTGTTCGCAGCGTTGCTGGTGCTGCTGTTCGCGCGGCAACCAGCGCTGAAACTGGCTGTCGTGCTGCTGGCGATACTGGCATGGCCGGTGGCCCCGCGCCTGGCGTACGGAGTGGCGGAGTTGTGCGTGCTTGACGTCGGGCAGGGCCTGGCAGTCACGGTGCGTACGGCCACGCGCTCATTGGTCTATGACACCGGCCCGGCACAGGGAGCCGAGAATGATGCCGGTGCCACGGTGGTGGTCCCGGCGGCGCGAGCCCTGGGCATGGATCCGCTCGATACGCTCGTGCTCAGTGGCGGAGGCGCCGAGCACGCCGGTGGAGCGGCGACGGTCCTGGCGGCGCTGCGCCCGCGGCAGGTCGTCGCCGATGACCCGCCGCCTTCGGCGGTGGGTGCCGTGCCCTGTCAGGTGGCGCGTGACTGGCGCCACGACGGAGTGGAATTCCATCTCTGGCCGGCAGCGAGTGCCGGTGCGAGGCGTGCGCGGGCCTGCGTACTGCATGTCCGCGCTGGAGACCAGGTGGCCCTGCTGCCGGGCGATGCCGGCCGGGACCAGCAACTGGCGCTCGTTGCCGCATGGGGTGACCGCCTGCGCGCGGACCTGCTGGTGGCACCGTCACACGGTGGCCGTGACTCGTTGAGCACCACCTTCCTGTACCGCGTCGAGCCGGCGCGCGTGATATTCCCGGTGGGTCACCGCAACCGGGCAACGCATCCGCACCCGGATGTGGTCGCGGCGTTGCGCCGGCAGGGTGCCAGCCTGTACGACACGGCGCGCCACGGTGCACTTTGTACCCGCCTGGGCGAGACCGCAGGTGCGCCGCCGGTGCAGGCGGCCCGCCAGGCGCGCCGGCGCTTCTGGCTCGACAGGGTGGAAGCAGGTGCGCTGCCCGGGTGGCAGGGGGGGACGGGGCTTGTGGTAGATTAGCCGCGCGTTTTCCCTCCAGGAGTGCATTCCCCGTGCTGGAAATCATCCAGGCCGGCGGTTGGGTCATGTGGCCCATCATCGCGGGCTCCGTCATCGCGCTGGCCATCGTCATTGAACGCTTCTGGACGCTGCGGGCGTCGCGCATCGCGCCGCCGGGACTCGCCGGCCGGGTCTGGCAGCAGATCCGCGACGGCAAGTTCAGCCGCGACCAGCTCAAGGCGCTGCGCGAGGATTCCCCGCTGGGTTTCATTCTCGCCGCTGGCATTGCCAATGCCCGCCACGGGCGCGAGGTGATGAAGGAGAGCATCGAGGATGCCGGCGGGCACGTCGTGCACGAAATGGAACGTTTCCTCAGCACGCTGGGCACCGTGGCGGCGTTGTCGCCGCTGCTCGGCCTGCTAGGCACCGTGCTCGGCATGATCGAAGTCTTCAACGTCGTTGCCTTGCGCGGCAGCGGCGAGCCGGCCGCCCTGGCACACGGCATATCGATGGCGCTGATCACCACGGCGGCAGGCCTCGTCGTGGCCATCCCCGCGCTGTTCTTCCACCGCTGGTTCACCCGCCGCATCGATGAGCTGACGGTGGCGATGGAGCAGGAGGCGATCCGCCTCGTCGATGCGCTGACCGCCGAGCGCGGCAGCGACGTGATGAAGGAGAGCGCGTGAAATTCCGCAAGCGCAAGCGCGATGAAGTCACGCTGGACATGACGCCGCTGATCGACGCGGTGTTCCTGTTGCTGATCTTCTTTGCCGTTGCCACCACCTTCACCAAGGAGACCCGCCTCGGCATCGACTTGCCGGAGGCCAGCGGGCAGGCGCCAGTGGCGGCCTCGAACACCATCGAGGTGTCGGTATCGGAGTCCGGCGAATACGCCGTGAACGGCCAGCCGCTGGTCAATGCCGAGCGTGCCACCCTGCGCGCGGCCATCGCTGCTGCCGCTGATGGCCGCAAGGACGTGCCGTTCTTCCTCACCGCCGATGCCAAGGCCACCCACCAGTCGGTGGTGACGGTCATGGACGTGGCCGGCGAAGTGGGCATCGTCAACGTGAGTATCGTGACCCGGGAGCCGGCGCGCCGATGAGCGATGCTCCTTCGCTGGCGGCGCAGGCCGGTGGCGTCGCCACCTACCGGCGCCTGCTCGGCTACACCGCCCGCTACTGGTATGCGTTTGCCGCCGGCATTGTCGGCTACCTGATGTTTGCCGCCACCGAGGCCGGCGCCGCCGCCTACACCGGCTTCGTGGTCGACTCCATCAAGGGCGGCACGGTGGCCGAGGACCTGCGCGTCATCATCCCGGTTGGCATGGTGCTGCTGTTCGTCCTGCGCGGCGTTGGTTCGTTCATCGGCGATTACGGTGTTTCCTACGCCGCGCGCAGCGTGGTCCACGCGCTGCGCACCGAGATGTTCGAGCGCATGCTGTCGCTGCCCACGCAGTTCTACGCGACGCAGACTTCCGGCCACCTCGTCGCCAAGCTGACCTACGACGTGGAGCAGGTGACCTCCGCCGCCACCGATTCGATCAAGGTGCTGCTCAAGGAAGGCCTGACCGTCATCGCTTTGCTGGGCTACCTGTTCTGGCAGAACTGGAAGCTCACCCTGATCATCCTGTTCGTGTTGCCGCTGATCGGGCTGCTCGTGCGCGCCGCCAGCAACCGTTTCCGCACCATCAGCCGCCGCTTGCAGGGATCGGTGGGTGATGTCACGCACGTCGCCTCCGAGGCCATCAATGCCGCCCAGGTGGTCAAGATCTTCGGCGGGCAGTCCTTCGAGAAGCAGCGCTTCGACGCAGTGAGCCGTTACAACCTGCGGCAGAGCATGAAGATGGTGGTGACCCGCGCCATCAACACGCCGGCCATCCAGGTCATCCTGTCGATTCCGCTGGGCATCATCATCTGGCTGGCCCTGCATCCGTCGATCATGGGCAGCATGACCGCCGGTGATTTCATCGCCTACCTCACCGCCCTCGGCGTGCTGGTCAAGCCCGCACGCACCCTCACGGACATCAACGAGAAGATCCAGCGCGGCGTATCTGCCGCCCAGTCGATCTTCTCGCTGATCGACGTGGCGCCGGAGCCGCAGGGTGGCAGCCATGCCCCGGAGCGAGTCCGTGGCGACATCGAGTTCCGCGGCGTGCATTTTCGCTACCCGGGCAAGGACGAAGATGTCCTGCATGGCATTGACCTGCGCATCCCCGCGGGTACCAACGTCGCGCTGGTCGGACGTTCCGGCGGTGGCAAGACCACCTTGGTCAGCCTGCTGCCGCGCTTCTATGACGCGACGGAAGGCGAGATCCTCCTCGATGGCGTTCCGCTCAATGACTACAGCGTGACGGCGCTGCGCCGCCAGGTGTCGGTGGTCTACCAGCGCGTGACACTGTTCGACGACACCGTCGCGGCCAACATCGCCTACGGTGAAATGGCCGGCGCCAGTCGCGAGGAGGTCGTCGCCGCGGCGGAGGCAGCCAATGCGCGCGGTTTCATCGAGAAGTTGCCGCAGGGCTTCGATACCCGCATCGGCCACGACGGCACGCAGTTGTCCGGCGGTCAGCGCCAGCGCCTGGCGATTGCGCGCGCGCTGCTCAAGGATGCGCCGGTGCTGATCCTCGACGAGGCCACCAGTGCGCTCGACAACGAGTCGGAACTGCATATCCAGAATGCGCTGGAGCGCCTGATGAAGAACCGCACGACCTTCGTGGTCGCGCACCGCCTGTCCACCATCGAGCGCGCCGACCTGATCCTGGTGATGGACGAGGGGCGGGTGGTGGAACAGGGCTCGCACGCCGAACTGATTGCCCGCGACGGACACTACGCGCGGCTGCACCGGCGGCACTTCAGCGACGACGCGCCGGAGAGCTGAGCCGGTGCGCGCGCGGCTGGAGCGCTGGTTGCTCGCGCGCTGGTACGGCCATGCCGGCGTGCTCTGGCTGTTGTGGCCCCTTTCACTGCTGGTGCGCCTGGCGGTTGCCTGGCGGCGTGCCCGTCGCGAGCGTGGTGCACCGGAACTGCCGGTGATCGTGGTCGGCAATATCACCGTAGGCGGCAGTGGCAAGACGCCGCTGGTGCTGTGGCTGGTCGATGTCCTGCGTCGCCGCGGTGTGCGCGTCGGGGTCATTTCGCGTGGTTACGGTGGCCGCGGTCCATTTCCCCTGGACGTCTCTGCCGACACCTCGCCATCGGCCTGTGGTGACGAGCCGGCGTTGCTGGCGCGGCGCGCCGGCGTGCCGGTGGTGGTGGACCCCGATCGCCGGCGTGCGCTGGCGCGCCTGCAGGCGCGCGGGGTTGAGCTGGCGATTGCCGACGATGGCCTGCAGCACTACCGGTTGCCGCGCACGGTGGAAATCGCCGTGATCGATGCCCGTCGCGGACTGGGTAACGGGCAACTGCTGCCGGTGGGGCCGTTGCGCGAACCGGCTTCCCGCCTGCGTACGGTGGATTTCGTGGTTGCCAATGGCGCCGGCGCGGATCGCGCTGCCAGTCCTGCCGCCACGCCCGCATGGCCCATGCAGTTCCGTGCGACCGCGGTGCGCGCCGTGCGGGATCCCGCGCGCCGGGTCGGCGTGGAGGAGTTCATGGCCGCCCACGGTCGCCGGGTCCCGGCGCTGGCGGGCATCGGTGATCCGGCGCGCTTCTTTGCCACCTTGCAGTCGCTCGGTTTCGACGTGGATGCCCACCCGTTTCCCGATCACCACGCGTTCACGCCCGCGGACCTGGCGGCCATCGGCCGCCGGCCGCTGTTGATGACGGAGAAGGACGCCGCCAAGTGCGCTGCGTTCGCCGGCGATGATGACTGGTACCTCGAGATCGAGGCCTGCCTGCCCGATGACTTCCTGCCGGCGTTGCTCGACCGCCTGGCCCTGACGGAGAAAAGCCGATGAGTTTTGTCGTGGTCATTCCTGCCCGTTTTGCTTCGAGCCGCCTGCCGGGCAAGCCGCTGGCCGACATCGCCGGCCAGACGATGATCGAGCGTGTCTACCGGCAGGCGCAGAAAAGCGGCGCGCGCGAGGTGGTGGTGGCGACCGATGATGATCGCGTGGCCGAAGCCGTGCGTGCCTTCGGTGGCAAGGTCTGCATGACCGCTGCGGCGCACCCGTCGGGCACCGACCGCATCGAGGAAGTCGCCCGCCTGATGGGCTACGGCCCCGACGAGATCGTGGTGAACGTGCAGGGTGACGAGCCGCTGATCCCGCCGCAGAACATCGACCAGGTCGCCGCGAATCTGGCGGCCAATCCCGGTTGCAGTGCAGCGACCCTGTGCGAGCCACTGGCGTCGCCGGCCGACGTGTTCAACCCGAACATCGTCAAGGTGGTGATGCGCGAGGACGGCGTGGCGATGTATTTCTCGCGCGCGGTCATCCCGTGGGATCGCGATGCCTACGCGAAACTCGCGCCGGGTTCCTTGCCGACGGCCGTCGCCGCCATGTACCACCGCCACATCGGCATCTATGCCTACCGCGTGTCGCTGCTGCGCGCCTTCGTGGGCTGGGGTGCCTGTGCGCTGGAAAATACCGAGGCACTCGAACAGTTGCGCATCCTCTACAAGGGGCATGCCATGCACGTGGCGGTGGCGGCAGAGAACGCGCCGGGCGGCGTGGATACCCCGGAAGACCTCGAGCGCGTGCGTCGCCATTTCGGTGCTGCCTGATGTCGGTGGGCGTGTTGTTCGTTTGCCTGGGCAATATCTGCCGTTCGCCGACCGCCGAGGCAGTGTTCCGCCGGCAGGTGGCTGACGCAGGGCTTGCCGCGCGCGTGCGCATCGACAGCGCCGGCACCGGTGCCTGGCACCTTGGCAAGGCCCCTGACGCTCGCGCGCAGGCCGCCGCACGCCAACGCGGTTACGACCTGTCGGCGCTGCGCGCCCGCCGGGTGCATGCCGGCGACTTCAGCGACTTCGATTACCTGCTGGCGATGGATCGCGAAAACCTCGCGGTACTGCAACGCATGCAGCCGGCAGGCGGACGTGCGCGGCTCGCACTGGCGCTGGATTTCGCACCGGCGGCCGCGTTGCGCGAGGTGCCCGATCCCTATTACGGCGGGCCGGAGGGTTTTGCGCAGGTGCTGGAGCTGCTGGAAGCAGCCGGTGCAGGCCTGCTGGAAGAGCTGCGGGGGCGATTGCCGTGATCACGTTGCACGAACATGCCGGACTCGCGGCACTCAATACCTTCGGCCTGCCAGGCACGGCGCGCTGGCTTGCCGAGGTCGACGGCGCCGTGGACATCGCGCAGCTGGCCCGTGATCCGCGTTTCGCGGGGTTGCCGCGCATCATGCTCGGCGGTGGCAGCAACCTGGTGCTGAGCGGCGGCGAGGTCGAGGCCTTGGTCATTCGCCTGCGTGCCGGGGCCTGGCACGAGGCACTGCGCGACGGTAATCGCGTGCGCATCGTTGCCGACGCCGGCCTGGCCTGGCACGCGCTGGTGACCGAGTGCGTGGCGGCCGGCCTGGGCGGCATCGAGAATCTTGCCCTGATTCCCGGCACGGTCGGGGCGGCGCCGGTGCAGAACATCGGCGCCTATGGCGTGGAGCTGGAGTCCGTGTTGCACGCTGTGGATACCGTGGACTTGCACAGCGGTGAAACGCGCACCTTGTCGCGCACGGAATGCCGCTTCGGTTATCGCGACAGTGTTTTCAAGCACGAGGCCTCCAATCTGGCGATCACCACCGTGCACCTCGACCTGGCCACCGATGCGCCGCTGGCGCTGGATTATCGTGACCTGCGCGAGGAACTCGCGGCGCGTGGCAATCCGCCGGCCACGCGCCAGCTGGTTTATGACATGGTCTGTGCCATCCGCCGGCGCAAGTTGCCGGACCCGGCACAGATCGGCAACGCTGGCAGTTTCTTCAAGAACCCGCTGGTGAGCGCGCAACAGTTCGCGCAGTTGCGTGAGCGCTTCCCGGATGTCGTGGGTTACCCGCAGGCTGGCGGCGATGTGAAAGTGGCGGCCGGGTGGCTGATCGATCGGGCCGGCTGGAAAGGGCACCGTGCCGGTGCCGTGGGTGTGCATGACAGCCAGGCACTGGTGCTGGTGAATCGCGGCGGCGCGCGCGGGGAAGAAGTGCTGGGCCTTGCGGCGCGCATCGTCGATGACGTTCGCGCGCGTTACGGCATCACCCTGGAGATGGAGCCGCGGGTGCTCTAGTTCGCGCGGGCGTGAATTCCGGGCACAAAAAAGGCGGGCATGGCCCGCCTTTTTTGCGTGCGTCCGGCCTCAGGCGCCGGTATCGCTCGTCGAGCCGGCACCCTGCGCCGCGCGCTCGGCTTCGAGCTGGCGACGACGGATCTCGCGCGGATCGTTGGCTGCACGGCGCGGGCGACCGTCATCGACCATCGCCGGTTCGGCGCTGGCGACGACAGGCACTTCGGCAACCGCCTCTTCGCGGGCTTCGGTGGCAGTGTCCGCGATGACCTCTGCGACGACCTCGGCCGCTGCCGGCTGCGGTTCGGCAGCCGCGGTCACGGCAACGACTTCGGCGCTGGCGGCAGCCGCAAGCACGGCCGGTGCCTCGGCGGTTGCGGCCTCCACGGCCTCGACGACTTCGGTGGCGGCCGTCGGTGCCTCGTAGGCCACCGGCTCCGACGCGCTGGAGTGCAGCGCGGCAGCCAGCGGCTGTTGGGTCGCCGGCGGGAAAGCCGGGGTGACGGCAGGGGTCAGCGTCGCATCAGCAGCGTCACTGGTGGCCAGCGTGGCCGGGGCCGCGCTGAACACCGATGCCGGTACTTCGTCACCTGCATCGCCGGCGTCTGCATCAACTACGGTAACGCCGTCCTGCTCGCGCTCGGCCTGGCGCTCGCGGCGACGCGAACGGTGGCGACGACGGCGACCGCCGCCTTCACGCTGCTCGCCGGCCTGCGGCGCGGTGCCTTCGCCGGCGGCAAACATGTCGCCGGTCGGGGCGGCTTCGTCGCCGGTGGCGGCAACGCGCGCCGGCGGCGGAACCGGGCCACTGCGGTCGCGGCGCGGTGCCGGCCGGTTGGCATCGCCACCGGTGGCATCGCTTTCCGGGGTGCGCGGGGCTTGCTGCGGCCGCGGCTCGCGCTGCGGTTGCTGGCCCTGCGGGCGCTCGCCACGGTTCTCGCGGCCTTCGCCACGTTCCGGGCGCGGACCGCGCTCGCCACGGTTCTCACCGCGGTGCTCGCCACGGCCTTCACCACGGTTCTCGCCGCGGCCTTCACCGCGATTGTCACGCTGCCCGCGATTGTCGCGGTCGCCACGGCCTTCGCCACGGCCTTCGCCGCGATTCTCGCCACGACCTTCGCCACGACCTTCGCCACGGTTGTCACGGCCCTGACCCTGCTGGCCACCGCGACGGCCGTCGTCACGACGACCCTCACCACCACGCTGGCCTTGCTGGCCACGATCACCGCGCGGACCACGGTCGCCACGACCGTCGCCACGGCCACCCTGGCGCTGTTGCTGCTGCTGGCCCTGCGGGCGGGCTGCAGGCGTCGGCGTTGCCGGTTGGGGAGCGGCCGGCTGGCCGGCGCCGAACAGCGCCTTCAGCCAGTTGATGAGTTGCTCGATGGCGCCCGGCGTCGGCGCTGCCGCCACCACGGGAGCCGGTGCGGCAGCGGCGGGTGCTGCCACCTCTTCCTGGCGCGACGCCGGGGCGCGCGTTTCCGGTGCGGTCATCTTCACCGCCGGCTCGGCGCGACGCACCGGTTCGGCGTCGTCACCGACCACCGGTGCCTCGACGATACCGGCCGTCTGCGGCAGCTCGAAGCTGAGCACGTCGCCACGCTCGGCCAGCTTGTCGCTGCGGATGCGCTGGATGTCGAAGTGCGGCGTCTCGAGGTTGGGGTTCGGGATCACCAGCAGGCGGACGTTGTGGCGCTTCTCGATGTCACGCAGCTGGGCGCGCTTCTCGTTGAGGATGTAGGTGGCGACGGCGACCGGCAACTGGGCCTGGATCTCGCCCGTCTTGTCCTTCATCACCTCTTCTTCAATGATGCGCATCACCGACAGCGCCAGCGACTTGACGTTGCGGATGGTGCCCAGGCCCGAGCAGCGCGGGCAGGTGATGGTGGTGGTCTCTTCCAGCGACGGACGCAGGCGCTGGCGCGACAGTTCCATCAGGCCGAAGCGGGAGATGCGGCCCAGCTGGATGCGGGCGCGGTCCGATTCGGTGGCGTCACGGACGCGGTTCTCGACCTCGCGCTGGTTCTTCACCGACGACATGTCGATGAAGTCGATGACGATCAGGCCGCCGATGTCGCGCAGGCGCAGCTGGCGGGCGATCTCGTCGGCCGCCTCGAGGTTGGTGTTGAACGCCGTCTCCTCGATGTCCGAGCCCTTGGTGGCGCGCGCCGAGTTGATGTCGATGGACACCAGGGCCTCGGTCTGGTCGATCACGATGGCGCCGCCGGACGGCAGCTTCACTTCGCGCTCGTAGGCCGTCTCGATCTGGCTTTCGATCTGGTAGCGGTTGAAGAGGGGGACGTTGTCCCGGTACATCTTCACGCGCGACTCGAACGGCGGCATGACCATGCGCACGAAGGTGATGGCTTCGTTCCAGGCTTCCTCGCTGTCGATCAGCACTTCGCCGATGTCCTGCTTGAGGTAGTCACGCAGGGCGCGGACGATGACGTTGCCTTCCTGGTAGACCAGGAACGGCGCCGGACGGCTGTCGGTGGCTTCCTTGATCCTGGTCCAGGCCTGCATCAGGTAGTCCAGGTCCCACTGCAGCTCTTCCGGCGAGCGGCCGAGGCCGGCCGTGCGGATGATCACGCCCATGTCTTCCGGCAGATTCAGGGAGGACAGGGCCTGCTTGAGCTCGGCGCGTTCCTCGCCCTCGATGCGGCGGGAGATGCCGCCGGCGCGGGGGTTGTTGGGCATCAGCACCAGGTAGCGGCCGGCCAGCGAGATGAAGGTGGAGAGGGCGGCACCCTTGTTGCCGCGCTCTTCCTTCTCGACCTGGACGATGACTTCCTGGCCTTCGCGGATCAGTTCCTTGATGTTCAGGCGGCCTTCGCCACCCTGCTTCTGGAAGTACTCGCGGGCGATTTCCTTGAGCGGCAGGAAGCCGTGGCGCTCGGCGCCGTAGTCGACGAACGCGGCCTCGAGGGACGGCTCGACGCGGGTGATGCGGCCTTTATAGATGTTGGCCTTCTTCTGCTCGCGCGCACGGTGCTCGATATCGAGATCGTACAGGCGCTGGCCGTCGACGAGGGCGACACGCACTTCTTCCGTGTGCGTCGCGTTGATGAGCATTCTCTTCACGGATAGAACTCCTATCCCAGAGAAGCCCTGCATTGCCGCGGGGTCCTGCAAAACAGCGGGCCGCGGACGCACGTTGGCGCCCGGGGCACGGCACAATCGCGGGCGTTCGCAGGGTATGCGTCGGGCGCGACTGGCAGCGGCCTGGCTCTATGGCCGCTTTCCGTTCCTTTGACCTTCTCTTCGTCGGACGTACGTGCTGCGCGGCGCACCGGGGGGAAGGGACGGGCCGGGCCATCGGCGTCACCGCCTGGGGCGGGAGCGGGCCGGTCAACATCGCGTGACCACCGGGCGCGTTCGCTGGTACGAACGTCTCGAAAATTACCGCCGGCTTCAGGGCTTCATTTCCAGCAAAACCCGCCACAGCCGTCAGGCGGGACCCTGTCCGGGCGCCGTGTCTTGTCCTTGCCGTGCAAGGGGGTGCGGGGCGTCCGGGGTGCCACTTCGTCCTGGATGACCCCCATGGTACTCGCGGGGTTCCGGTCGGGCTGCGCTGTGGGGCTCCTCGCGTAGGGCGGGCCGCGCGCCCGACCCGGTGTGTCGTCGGGTCGGAAGTGACGGGGCACTATAGCAGTGGCCAGTCTGTCGGACAATGCGTAACTGTTTGAAGCCACGGGAAAAGCGAGGCGCGGCGGGCGGGCTGCGGGTAGAATGCCGCCCATGACTGATTCCAGCCCCGGCCAGGCCCGCAGCGCGGCCCGCAAAGTCGAGATCGACGAGCGGTCCGCCGGCCAGCGCATCGACAATTTCCTTATTACCGAACTCAAGGGCGTGCCGCGCACGCTCGTCTACCGCATCCTGCGGTCGGGCGAGGTGCGCATCAACGGCGGCCGCGCCAAGCCCTCGGACCGCGTCGAGATGGGTGACGTGGTGCGCATCCCGCCGCTGCGCCTGCCGGAGCCGAGCGCCCAGCCGGTGGCGGGCGCCGGCCTGACCCGCGCACTCGACGACGCCATCCTTTATGAGGACGACCACCTGCTGGTCATCAACAAGCCGGCGGGGCTGGCCGTGCACGGTGGCAGCGGCGTGTCGCTGGGGGTGATCGAGACCCTGCGGCAGATGCGCCCGCAGGCGCGTTTCCTCGAGCTGGTGCACCGCCTGGACCGCGACACGTCCGGCTGCCTGGTGGTGGCCAAGAAGCGCAGCGCGCTGCTGGCCCTGCAGCGGCAGTTGCGCGCCGAGGGCGACGACGAGGGCATGGGCAAGGTCTACCAGGCGCTGGTCAAGGGTCGCTGGAAGGGTCGCCAGCACCGGATCGAGGCGCCGCTTCAGAAGAACACCCTGTCCTCCGGCGAGCGCATGGTGCGGGTGTCCCGCGACGGCAAGCCCTCGGTCACCGAGTTCGAGGTGATGGAGCGCTATGCCGACTGCTCGCTGGTGGAGGCGACCCTGCTGACCGGCCGCACCCACCAGATCCGCGTGCATTGCCAGCATGCCGGCCACCCCATTGCCGGTGACGGCAAGTACGGCGACGAGGCCTTCAACAAGTCCATTCGCGGTCGTGGCCTGAAACGCATGTTCCTGCACGCCGCCCGCCTGGACTTCAGCCATCCGGCCGACGAGCGCGCCATGCGCGTGGATGCGCCGCTGGATGCGCCGCTGGTGGCGCTGCTGGCGCGCCTGCGCAGCGAGGCCGCTGCGACTACCGGCGCCGGGGAGGGCGGTCATGGCCGTTGAGCTGGTGGTGTTCGACTGGGACGGCACCCTGGTCGATTCGACCGGGCGCATCGTCGAGTGCCTGCACCGGGCCGCCGACGACACCCGCCTGCCGCTGCTGGCGCCGGAGCGTTACCGGTCGATCATCGGCCTCGGGTTGCCCGAGGCATTGCTGGCGCTGTACCCGGACACTGATGCCGCCACCCGCGAGTTCCTGCGCAGCCGCTATGCCCACCACTATATTGCCGCCGAAGACGACCCCTGCCGTCCCTACGATGGCGCGGTACGCCTGCTGGATGCGCTGCGCGCGCGCGGTATCCGCCTGGCGGTGGCCACCGGCAAGAACCGCCCGGGCCTGACACGTGCCTTCCGCAATACCGGCCTGGGCGACTACTTCGTATCCTCGCGCACGGCCGATGAGACCCGCTCCAAGCCGCACCCGCTGATGCTGGAGGAGTTGCTGGCCGAGCAGCGCATCCCGGCACCGGCGGCGGTGATGATCGGCGATACCAGCTTCGACCTGGAGATGGCGCGCCTGGCCGGCGTGCCGTCGGTGGGGATCACCCACGGTGCCCATGACGCGGATGAGTTGCTGCGCCACGCGCCGCTGGCGCTGGCCGACCACCTCGACGAGATCCTCGACATCCTTGAAATGGCGGCCGCGCGCCACCATCTCGCCAATCAATCCCTTGCCGGTAGCCTGCCATGAGTGACGACCTGAAGATTCCCGAGACGCCGCCATCGTCCACGCGCGAATGGCAACTGATCGAGAAAATGCTGCTGTCCGCCCAGGACGAGCAGCGCAAGGCGCGCCGCTGGGGCATTTTCTTCAAGTTCCTGGGCTTTGCTTACCTGGCCGCGGTGCTGCTGATGCTCACCTGGTCCTCGGATCCGCACGGCACGGAGACAACCACCGAACACGTGGCGCTGGTTGACGTGAACGGCGTGATCATGCCGGACGGTGACGCCGGTGCCGACGCCATCATTGGTGGCCTGCGCGATGCCTTCAAGGCGTCGCATGCGAAGGCGGTGATCGTGCGCATCAACAGCCCCGGCGGCAGCCCGGTGCAGGCCGGCATCATCTACGATGAAATGCGCCGGCTGCGCACGGAAAATCCCGACAAGAAGCTCTACGCGGTGATCAGCGACGTCGGTGCGTCCGGCGGCTACTACATCGCCGCGGCCGCCGATGAAATCTACGTCGACAAGGCCAGTATCGTCGGCTCCATCGGCGTGATCATGAACGGCTTCGGCGCGGAAGAATTGATGCAAAAGCTTGGCGTGGAAAACCGCACCATGACGGCCGGCGAGAACAAGGCCATCCTGTCGCCGTTCGCGCCGGTCGATCCGGCGCAGAAGCAGCACGTGCAGGCCATGCTCGACAATATCCACGCGCAGTTCATCGCCGCGGTGAAGGAAGGGCGTGGTGATCGTCTCAAGGATGATCCGCAGGTCTTCTCCGGCCTGTTCTGGACCGGCGAGCAGGCGGTGGCGCTCGGCCTGGCCGATGGTCTCGGCACTTCCAGCCGGGTAGCGCGCGACATCGTCGGCGTCGAGGAGATTGTCGACTATTCCTACCAGCGTTCGCCGTTCGAAAAGCTGGCCGAGCGCTTTGGCGCGCAGGTGGGCACGGCACTGGCCGAGCGCATCGGTGTCAGCGGCAACCTCGAGTTGCGCTGAGGCTCAGCCCGGCAGGGGCGGCAGCGCCACGCTCTCGTTGCGCAACATGTCGCACAGCGCGATCAACGGTAGCCCCACCAGCGAGGTGGGGTCGTCGGTGACGTAGCGGCGGAACAGCACCACCCCGAGGCCCTCGGACTTGAAGCTGCCGGCGCAGTCCAGCGGCTGCTCCAGGGCCACGTAGCGGGCGATCTCGTCGTCCGCCAGTTCGCGGAAATCCACGTCGCAGCGCACCACGGCTTCCTGCACCCGGCCGGTGGCGGCGTTGGCCAGCGCCAGGGCGGTCCAGAAGGTGACCGTCCGTCCGCTGGCCGCCCGCAACTGGGCGCATGCCCGTTCGGCGGTGCCCGGTTTGCCCAGCACCTGCCCGCCACAGTCGGCCACCTGGTCGGAACCGATCACCAGCCCCACGGGCAGGCGGCCGGCCACGGCCAGGGCCTTCTCGCGGGCCAGCCGGGCGGCGAGGGCGGCCGGCGTCTCCCCGGACCGGGCACTCTCGTTTACCCCCGGCGAGGCGGTGGTGAACGGCAGGTGGAGACGGGACAGCAGTTCGGCCCGGTAACGGGAACCGGAGGCCAGGATCAGGGGCGGCGTGGCGGGCATGGGGCAGGGCCTGGGCAGGGGAAAAACGCCTTGCAAAACCGGTGTTTGGGGGCTGCAAAGCCTTTGACAGGGCTGGGGGGCGTCACTATCATTGCGCGCCTATGTCTCGCGGGTCCTTGCCTCTATACGTCGAACCGTTCCGTCTTTGTGACGCGAACACGCGCGTGTCGGGGAACCTGGTGGCAGCGCAGCTGGAGCGTATCAGCGAGTTTGCGGTCGGTACAGCCGATGACGTGAACGTCGTGCTCGACTTCAGCCGTGATGCCGACGGCCGCAACTGCATTTCCGGTACGGTTGATACCGTCGTGCACACCACCTGCGAGCGCTGCCTCGGCGCGCTCGACATCCCGGTGCATGCCAAGGTGTCGCTGGTGGCGATCGCGGTGGGCGGCAAGGTGCCGGAAACGGAAGACGACGTGGACATCGTCGAGGTAGAGGACGAGCGCCTGGCGCTGGCCCCGCTCGTCGAGGAAGAAGTGCTGATGGCCTTGCCGCAGTACCCCGTGCACGAATCGTGCGACATGGTCGCCTACGATCGCGCTGCCGGCGGTGCCACGGTGAAGCCGGAGCAGAAGGCGAACCCGTTCGACGTGCTCGCGAAACTGAAGAAAGACTGAATTTGGCGTTGCCCAGGAGTTTGACCGATGGCCGTACAACAGAACCGCAAGACCCGCTCCAAGCGTGGCATGCGCCGTGCACACGACTCGCTGAGCGCCGCCGCGACCAGCGTCGATCCGACCAGCGGTGAAACGCACCGTCGTCACCACATGACGAAAGACGGTTTCTACCGCGGTCGCCAGGTCATCAAGACCGACGACGCAGAGTAAGAAATGCAAACACTTCGGGGCGCTCAGGCGCCCCGAAGTGTTTTTGGGCATCCATAACATCTACTTACAACGTCGATGACCCGCACACACACCGTTGCCGTCGATGCCATGGGTGGCGATCACGGACCGTCGGTGACGGTTCCTGCCGCGCTGCTGGCACTTTCGCGTTTTCCCTCGTTGAACCTCGTGCTGGTCGGTGACGAGCAGGCGCTGCGCGAAGACCTGCGCAAGCGCGGCCGCGCCGATGACGCGCGCATCCGCGTCGCGCATGCCAGCCAGGTGGTGGCGATGGACGACCCGGTCGCCGTTGCCCTGCGCAACAAGCGCGATTCCTCCATGCGCGTCGCCATCAACCTCGTGCACGAGAAGCAGGCCGATGCCTGCGTCAGTGCCGGCAACACCGGCGCGCTGATGGCCATCAGCCGCTTCGTGCTGAAAACGCTGCCGGGCATCGATCGCCCGGCGATCTGCACCGCGCTGCCGACCGTCACTGGCCACGTGCACATGCTGGATCTGGGCGCCAACGTGGACTCGACTGCAGAGCACCTGCAGCAGTTCGCGGTGATGGGCTCGATCCTCGCCATGGCCGTCGATGGCATCGAGCGGCCGCGCGTCGCGCTGCTGAACATCGGCCAGGAAGACATCAAGGGCAACGAGCAGATCAAGGCCGCCGCGCAGTTGCTGGCCGCCGACCCGTCGATCAACTACACCGGTTTCGTCGAGGGCGACGGCATCTTCAAGGGCCACGCCGACGTGGTGGTGTGCGACGGGTTCGTCGGCAACGTCGCGCTGAAGACCACCGAGGGCGTGGCGAAGATGATCGGCGAGATGATCAAGCGCCAGATCAAGCGCAACCCGCTGACCATGATCAGCGGCCTGCTGGCGTTGCCGGTGCTCAACGGGCTGAAGCGCGAGATGGATCCGGGCCGCTACAACGGCGCCTCGCTGGTGGGCCTCAACGGCATCGTCATCAAGAGCCACGGCAGCGCCGACGTGAAGAGTTTTGCCAACGCCCTCGGCGTGGCCGTGCACGAGGTGGACAAGAACGTCCCCGCACTGGTCGGCCAGCGCCTGGGCGCCGCAGTCGATGGAGAAGAAAGGAAATGAGCAAGAAGACGGTCTTCGTATTCCCCGGCCAGGGTTCGCAATCGGTCGGCATGCTGGCGGCGCTCGGCGCCGCGCTGCCGGTGGTGCGGGCTACCTTCGACGAGGCCTCGCAGGCGCTCGGCGAAGACCTGTGGGCGCTCGCCCAGCAGGGTCCGGAGGAAAAACTCAATGACACCCGCTACACGCAGCCGGCGCTGCTCACCGCCGGCGTGGCGGTGTATCGCGCCTGGCGCGAACGTGGCGGCGCGGTGCCGGCAATGATGGCCGGCCACAGCCTCGGTGAATACTCGGCGCTGGTCGCCGCCGGCGCGTTGTCGCTGGCCGATGGCGTGAAGCTGGTGGCCGAGCGCGGCCGCCTGATGCAGGAAGCGGTGCCGGCCGGCACCGGCGCGATGGCGGCGATCCTCGGTCTCGAGGACGACGCGGTGCGTGCCGCGTGCGCGCAGGCCGCGCAGGGCGACGTGGTGGAAGCCGTGAACCTCAACGCGCCTGGCCAGGTGGTGATCGCCGGCAGCAAGGCCGCCGTCGAGCGTGCCATCGAGGCCTGCAAGGCCGCCGGTGCCAAGCGCGCCGTGGCGCTGCCGGTGAGCGTGCCGTCGCACTGCGCGCTGATGAAGCCGGCCGCGGAAAAACTCGCCGTGCGCCTGAAGGAGCTGGCGATCGTGGTGCCGCCGGTGCCGGTGATCAACAACGTCGACGTCAGCGTGGCGGCGTCCGCCGACGCCGTGCGCGACGCGCTGGTGCGCCAGCTGTATTCGCCGGTGCGCTGGGTGGAGACGGTCGGCAAGCTGGCCGGCGAGGGCGCGCAGCTGGTGGTCGAGTGCGGCCCCGGCAAGGTGCTTACCGGCCTGAACAAGCGCGTGGCGAAGGACGCCGAGTGCGTCTGCGTGCAGGATCCCGAATCGCTCGAGGCCGCGCTGGCGGCCGCCAATGGAGGTTGAAACCATGCGTCTGGAAGGAAAGATCGCGCTGGTCACCGGCGCCAGCCGCGGCATCGGCCGTGCCATCGCCGAGGAGCTCGGTGCCCAGGGCGCCATCGTCATCGGCACCGCCACCAGCGACGCCGGTGCGCAGGCCATTTCCGATGCCATCGCCGCCCGTGGCGGCCAGGGTGTGGGCATGGTGCTGAACGTCTCCAGCAGCGAATCGGTAGCGCACGCGCTGGCCGCCATCGAGGAACACTTCGGCGTGCCGACCATCCTGGTCAACAACGCCGGCATCACCCGCGACAACCTGCTCATGCGCATGAAGGACGATGAGTGGGAAGACGTCATCAACACCAACCTCACCGGCCTGTACCGCCTGTCCAAGGGCGTGCTGCGCGGCATGATGAAGGCGCGCCATGGCCGCATCATCAGCATTGGCTCGGTGGTGGGCGCCATGGGCAACGGCGGCCAGACCAACTACGCCGCCGCCAAGGCCGGCCTGGAAGGTTTCACCCGCGCGCTGGCGCGTGAAGTGGGCTCGCGCAACATCACGGTCAACGCCGTGGCGCCGGGTTTCATCGACACCGACATGACGAAGGAACTGCCCGAAGCCCAGCGCGAGGCGCTGCTCGGCCAGATCCCGCTGGGTCGCCTGGGGCAGGCCAACGAGATCGCCGCTGCGGTGGCTTTCCTGGCCAGCGACGCCGCCGGCTACATCACCGGGGCGACCATTCCGGTGAACGGCGGCATGTACATGTGAGTGTATTTCGCCTGAAACCTGTTGTTAATCAATCGGTTGCAGGCGAAACAACTGGTTACCTTAGGCGTCCGGCCAAACTTGAAAGCCCCCCGGGGGCTACCTAGAATAGCCGGCGCTGAAGGGACACCCTTCGAAACAGGAGAGTTTTGCCAAATGAGCAGCATCGAAGAACGCGTCAAGAAGATCATCGTTGAGCAACTCGGCGTGAAGCCCGAGGACGTTGTCCCGGAGGCTTCCTTCGTCGAAGACCTGGGCGCTGATTCTCTGGACACGGTCGAGCTCGTCATGGCCCTCGAAGAGGAATTCGAGACGGAAATCCCGGACGAGGAAGCCGAGAAGATCGGTACCGTCCAGTCCGCCATCGACTACGTCAAGGCCCACGTCAAGTCCTAATCCGACGAGACAGGCCGGGAAAGCCGCGGTACACCCTGGGGTGTACGCGGCTTTTTTCATTTATGGCCGGGCTGTTGCACAATCGACACGCGGGGCCGGCATGATCGCCTGCCCGCGACGTGAGTCGCGTCAAACGATCCGAAGGAGAAGCGCGTGAGCAGGCGTCGAGTCGTCGTCACCGGCATGGGCATGGTGACCCCCCTGGGCAACACCGTCGAGGATACCTGGCAGGGCCTGCTGGCCGGTCGCAGCGGCATCGCGCCGATCGCCGACTGGGATGCCTCGGCCTACGGCACCCGTTTTGCCGGGCAGGTGAAGGACTTCACGGTGGACGGTTTCCTGAACCCCAAGGAAGCGCGTCGCAACGACATTTTCATCCAGTACGGCCTGGTGGCCGCGCTGCAGGCCTTCCGCCAGTCGGGCCTGGAAGTCACCGAGGAGAACGCGCCGCGCATCGGCGTGTCCATCGGCTCGGGCATCGGCGGCCTGTCGAACATCGAGGAAACCTGCGCGCTGATCGCCGCCAGCGGCCCGCGCAAGGTATCGCCGTTCTTCGTGCCGGGCACCATCATCAACATGATCGCCGGCAATCTCGCCATCCAGTGCGGCTTCAAGGGGCCGAACCTGGCCATTACCACCGCCTGCACCACCGGTACGCACTGCATCGGCATTGCCGCGCAGCAGATCCAGCTGGGCGTAGCCGACGTGATGATCGCCGGTGGCGCGGAAAAAGCCTCCACGCAACTGGGCATGGGCGGCTTCGGTGCCGCGCGTGCGCTGTCCACCCGCAATGACGACCCGACGCGCGCCAGCCGCCCGTGGGACAAGGACCGCGACGGCTTCGTGCTGGGCGACGGCGCCGGTGCGGTCGTGCTGGAGGAATACGAACACGCGAAGAAACGCGGCGCGAACATCCTGGCCGAACTGGTCGGCTTCGGCATGAGCGACGATGCCTTCCACATGACCTCGCCGCCGGACGACGGTGGCGGTGCCGCCATGTCCATGCGCAACGCGCTGCGCGATGCCGGGCTCAACCCGGAGCAGGTTCAGTACATCAACGCCCATGGCACCTCCACGCCGGCCGGCGACATCGCCGAGGCGCGCGCGGTGAAGAGCGTTTACGGCGCACAGTCCGGCAAGGTGGCGGTGAGTTCCACCAAGTCCATGCACGGCCACCTGCTGGGTGCTGCCGGCGCGATCGAGGCGATCATCGCCGTACTGTCGATCCGCGACCAGGTGGCACCGCCGACCATCAACCTCGACAACCCGGACAGCGACTGCGACCTCGATTTCGTGCCGCACGTGGCCCGGCCGATGCGCATCGACGCCGCGCTGTCGAATTCGTTCGGCTTCGGTGGTACCAACGGCACCGTGGTGTTCCGGAAAATCTGATGCTGCTGGCCAGCTGGGTGGACGGGAAGCCGGTGGCCGTGCTGCCGGTGGATGACCGCGGGCTCGCCTACGGCGACGGCCTGTTCGAGACGGTGCGCGTGCGTGCCGGGCGCGTGGCGCTGGTCGATGGCCACCTGCAGCGGCTGGTGCGTGGCGCGGAAATGCTCCGCCTGCCGCTCGACGTCGAGGCGCTGCTCGCCGAGACGCGCGCCTTCCTGGCGGAGCAGGTGGCGGCCGGACGGCCGGATTTCACCCTGAAGATCCTGCTCACGCGCGGCAGCGCCGGGCGCGGCTACCAGCCGCTGCCGGAAGCGGTGCCGCGCCGCCTGTTGCTGGCGTTCCCGTCGCGCGTGTGGCCGGCGGAATACAGCCGCGACGGCATCGCCCTGCACGAGTGCCGCACGCGTCTTGGCCTGAATCCCGCGCTGGCCGGCATCAAGCACCTCAATCGCCTGGAGCAGGTGCTGGCGCGTGCGGAGTGGGACGATCCGCGCTACGCCGAGGGCCTGCTGCTGGATATCGACGGCCGCGTGATCGAAGGCACCATGAGCAACCTGTTCCTGGTGCACGACGGCGTGCTGGTCACGCCGCGCCTGCACCGCTGCGGCGTCGCCGGGGTGATGCGCAGCTTCCTGCTGGCGCGCGCGCTGACGCTGGGCATCGCGGTGGCCGAGCGCGACGTGGCGCGCGAGGAACTCGACGGCGCCGACGAATTGTTCGTGTGCAACAGCAACGTCGGCATCTGGCCGGTTCGTGAACTGGGCAGCCGCCGCTACACGCCGGGCGAACTCACCCGGCGCCTGCAGGGCGAGGTGGCCACGCTGTGGAGCCGCTGAGCGCACCGCCGGTACCTGCCACGCCGTCGCGATTGCGACGGCTGCTGGTTTTCGTGGTCGTCGCCGTGCTGCTGGCGGCGCTGGCGGGTGGCGTGCTGGTGTGGCGGGCGCTCTACCAGCCGATCGTGGCCGACAACGATCCGCTGCTCATCGTGGTGAAGCCCGGTGACGTGCCGGGTTCCGTGCTGCAAAGGCTGGAACGCGAGGGGCACCTGTCGCACAGCCGCATCCTGCGCCTGTGGGTCCGCCTGCAGGACCGTTCGCGCTTGCACGCCGGTGAGTACGAGGTGGCCGCCGGCACGCACGCCATCGACGTGGTCGCGCACCTGATGTCCGGTCGCACCGTGCAGCGCGGCTTCACCATCATCGAAGGCTGGAGTTTCCGCCAGTTGCGCGCGGCGCTCGCCCGCGAGGCCCGCCTGCGCCACGAGGGCAGTGAACTCACCGACACCGCGCTGATGGCGAAACTCGGGCATCCCGGCCTGCATCCGGAAGGGCGCTTCGCCCCGGACACCTACTTCTTCGCGCCGCAAGCCGACAGCGACCTCGACCTGCTCGGGCGCGCGTTCAGCGAGCAGGAGCGGCGCCTGGCTGCCGCGTGGGGTAACCGCGCCGAAGGCTTGCCGTATCGCTCGGCGGACGAGTTGCTGATCATGGCGTCCATCGTCGAGAAGGAAACCGGCCAGGCGCAGGAGCGTCCTGCCATCGCCGGGGTGTTCGTGCGCCGCCTGCAGAAGGGCATGCGCCTGCAGACCGATCCGACGGTGATCTACGGCCTGGGCGAGTCCTACCGCGGCAACATCACGCGCGCGCACCTGCTGGCGCCGACCCCTTACAACACCTACACCATCGACGGCCTGCCACCGACCCCCATCGCCATGCCGGGGCGGGCGGCCATCGAGGCGGCCGCGCACCCGGCGCCCGGCAACGCCCTGTACTTCGTGGGGCGCGGCGACGGCAGCCACCAGTTCTCGGCGACCCTCGACGAGCACAACGCGGCGGTGCGCGAGTACCAGTTGCGGCGCCGCGCCGATTATCATTCGGCACCGGCCCGCTGACCGCGCGCCGTACCGGAGAGACTGCCGCCTTGGCCAGCCCCGCGACACGTGGACGCCTGATCACCCTCGAGGGCATCGAGGGCGTCGGCAAGAGCACCAACCTGCGCTTCATCGCCGACCGCCTCGCCGCGGCCGGCATCCCCTTCATCACCACCCGCGAGCCCGGCGGCACGCCGCTGGCCGAGGAAATCCGCGCCTTGCTGCTGGCCCCGCGCGACGAGGCTGTGTCGCGGCAGGCGGAACTGCTGCTGATGTTCGCGGCGCGCGCCCAGCACGTGACGAACGTGATCGCGCCGGCGCTGGCGCGCGGCGAGTGGGTGCTGTGCGACCGTTTCACCGACGCCACCTACGCCTACCAGGGCGGTGGCCGCGGCGTGCCGCAGGCATCCATTGCCTGGCTGGAAGACTACGTGCAGGACGCGCTGCGTCCCGATCGCGTGTTCCTGCTGGACGTGGACGTCGCGACCGGCCTGGCACGTGCGCGGGCGCGTTCCGGCGCGGGCGACCGTTTCGAGCGCGAGCGCGTGGAGTTCTTCGAGCGCGTGCGTGCGGCCTACCTGGCGCGTGCGCGGGCCGATGGCCGGCGCTACTGCGTGATCGATGCCGGCGGTGACTTGCCGGCGGTGCAGCGTGACCTGGGCGTGGCGCTGGATGCCCTGATCGCCGAGGCGCGGCGCGAGGTGAGCGGTGGCTGAGGTTGCCGCGCCGTGCCCCTGGCATGCGGACGCCTGGGCCGCCCTGCGCGCGCGCGCCGCTGCCGCCTTGCCGCACGCGCTGCTGTTCACCGGCGAGGCCGGCACCGGCAAGCGCCGCCTGGCCGACGCCTTCGCCGCCTGGCTGCTGTGCAGTGCGCCGGTGGCGGGCCTCGCCTGCGGGCGCTGCAAGTCCTGCCTGCTGGTGGCGGCCGGTTCGCACCCGGACCTGCTCACCGTGGTGCCGGAGGCGATGCGCGCCGATGCCGATACCGGTCCCGACCCGGAGACCGGCGCCAAGAAGCGCAAGCCCAGCCGCGAGATCCGCATCGATGACGTGCGTGCGCTGATCGGCTTTGCCAGCCAGACCGCGCAGTTCGGCGGCCGGCGGGTGATCGTCATCGATCCCGCGCACGCCATGAACGTCAACGCCGCCAATGCCTTGCTGAAAACGCTGGAGGAACCGGGCGAGGGCACCGTACTGCTACTGGTGAGCGATGCACCGGCGGCCTTGCCGGCCACCATCCGCTCGCGTTGCCAGCAGGTGCGCCTGCCGTCACCGAACCGTGCCGATGCGCTGGCCTGGCTGGCACCACTGGTCGGCGGCATGGCGCAGGCCGAGGCGCTGCTGGCGGCGGCGGCCACCCCCATGCGCGCGCTGGCGCTGGCTGACGGCGACGACGAATGGGTCGCGCAGCGGCGCACGCTGGCCAAGCAACTGGTGGACGTGCTGGCCGGCGATGGCTCGGCGGTGCGCCTGGCCGATGCCCTGGCCAAGGCCCCCGAGTCGTTGCTGATGGACTGGCTGCCCACCTTGCTGGCCGACGCGGTGCGCCTGGCCGAGGGCGTGCCGGCGGCGTCGCTGCGCAACGGTGACCTGGCCGCCGAACTGGGCCGGCTGGTTGCTGGGCGGGGAACCCAACCGCTATTCTTGCTGGCAGACGACCTGTCGCGACTGCGCCAGCAGTTCCACGCGGGCGCCGGCCTGAGCCGGCCCCTGCTGTGGGAAGAAGTGTTGCTGCGCGCCGCCACTCGGCCGCGCGGCGCACGTTAATTCACGGCATACCACGGATCACCAGGCAGGCTAACCAAGATGAGCAGTCCGAAACTCCCCGGCGGTCCTGGCAAGAGCGGCATCATGACGCTCACCATCAAGGACAAGGCCGTGCTGTACGCCGCCTACATGCCGTTCGTGCGCAATGGCGGGCTGTTCATCCCCACCACCAAGCCCTACAAGCTCGGCGAGGAAGTATTCATCCTGCTCAGCCTGATGGAAGAAGTGGACAAGATCCCGGTGGCCGGCAAGGTCGTGTGGATCACCCCGCGTGGCGCCGGCGGCAACCGCGCCGCGGGCATCGGGATCCAGTTCAACGACCAGGATGACACCGCCCGCCGCAAGATCGAAACCTACCTCGCCGGCTCGGAAAAATCCGACCGCCCGACCCACACCATGTAACGGCGGAGCGACGCCCCCGACCTGCCGCATCCCGATGTAGAGAGGGGGCCATGCCCCCGACCATTCGCTATCGGGGGCATGGCCCCCTCTCTACAGGTAACGTTCTCCGATGATCGTCGATTCCCACTGCCACCTCGATCGCCTCGAGCTGACGCCCTACGGCGGCGACCTGTCGCGCGCGCTCGACGCGGCGCGCGCCGCCGGTATCGGCGCCATGCTCAACATCAACATCGACCTCGAGCACGAGGCCGACGTGCGCAGCATCGCGGAGGCGCACCCGGACATCTGGTTCTCGGTGGGAGTGCACCCGGCGGAAATGGAAGGCGAGGAGCCGACACTCGAGCGCCTGCTGGCGCTGGCAGCGCACCCGAAATGCATCGCCATCGGCGAGACCGGCCTGGATTACCACTGGTGCACCGGCGATACCGAGTGGCAGCGCGAGCGCTTCCGCACGCACATCCGCGCCGCCAAGGCCACTGGCAAGCCGCTGATCATCCACACCCGCGAATCGCGCGAGGACACCCTGCGCATCCTCGGCGAGGAAAACGCGCAGCAGGTGGGCGGCATCATGCATTGCTTTACCGAGGACCGCGCCACCGCCGAGGCGGCGCTGGCGCTGGGCTTCTACATCTCGTTCTCCGGCATCGTCACCTTCCGCAACGCCGAGGAACTGCGCCAGGTCGCGCTGGCCACGCCGCTGGACCGCATCCTGGTGGAGACCGACTCGCCGTACCTGGCGCCGGTGCCGTACCGCGGCAAGCCCAACGAGCCGCGCTACGTGGCCGACGTGTGCGCCTTCCTGGCGAAACTGCGCGGCATTTCCACCGAGGAAATGGCGCGCATCACCACGGAAAATTTCTGCCGGCTTTTTCCAGCAGTGCGACTGCCCGCTCGAGCGTAGATCGCTCGTTCCAGAAATGCGGCGACAGGCGGATGCCGTCGCCGCGTTCCGCGCACACCATGCCCTCGTCGCGCAGCAGGCGGAAAATCTCCGCGTGCCGGCCGCTGGCGTGCTTCACGGTGACGATGCCGCTGCGGTAATGCGCATCGCGGCGTGACAGCAGCGTCCAGCCGGGCAGGGAACTGGTCTCGCGCGCGAGGAAATCCGCGTTGGCCAGTACCGCGGCTTCCACGCTGGCCATGCCGGTTTCCTCGAACAGCGACAGCGACGCCGACAGCGCGTGGATGCCCAGCATGTTCGGGCTGCCGGCCTCGAAGCGGCGCGCGCTGGCCGCTGGCGTCCACTCCGTACGGCTGTAATCGCCGGGGTGTTCCACCATGTGCCAGCCGAATTGCGTGAGCGCCAGCTGGTCGCGCGCGGCCGGGTTGGCGTAGAACAGCGCCACCCCCTCGGGGCCCAGCATCCACTTGTGGCCGTCGGCGATGGCGAAGTCGGCGTGTATGGCCTGCACGTCGAAGGCCAGCGCGCCCACCTGCTGGATGGCGTCCACGCAGAACAGCGTGCCGTTGGCGCGGCAGGCGCGGCCCAGCCGCGCCAAGTCCAGGCGCAGGCCGTCGCCGAACTGCACCGCGCTGATCGCCAGCACGCGCGTGCGGTCATCCAGCAGGGCGCAGACCGCCGCTTCCGGGTCGTCGCTGCCGAGGTCGGCCACGCGCACCTGCACCCCGCGCGCGGCCAGCGCCTCCCAGGCCATGCGGTTGGAGGGGAACTCGCGGTTGCTGATCACCAGGTTGTCGCCGGCCTGCCATGGCAGCCCCGCGGCCACCAGCGAGATGCCCTCGGAAGTGTTCTTCAGCAGGGCGATGTCGTCGGGCGACGGCGCGTTCACCAGCCAGGCCAGCTGCCGGCGCAGGCGCTGCTCGACCTGCAGCCAGCGCGGGTAGTACGCCGCCCCCGAACGGGTGTTCTCGGCGGCAAAGGCGGCCACCGCGTCACGGGTGCGCACCGGCCAGGGCGCCACCGCCGCGTGGTTGAGGTAGACCAGGCCCGGATCGACGGGGAATTCCCCGCTGCCGGGCGGGTTGTTGCGGAAAGCCACCATGGCCGGTGCCTGCGCAGGGAGGGGGGGTGGTGAGTATAATGCGGACCCACTGGTCAACCGACGTCCGTACGGCGAGCGGTGGCGGCCCGGCAGCACAGGAGAGCGACAGATGGCGGATCTCGAGAAGGCGAGCCAGAAGGCCCGCGAGTTCAAGCAGCGCGAGGAAGAAGTCCTGCAGGCTGCGCTCGAGCTGTTCCTGGAGATGGGCGAAGACCGCGTGACGGTGGAAATGATCGCCGAGAAGGTCGGCATCGGCAAAGGCACCATCTACAAGCACTTCGAGACCAAGGACGAGATCTACCTGCTGCTGATGATCCGCTACGAGGAGGAGATGGCGCAGCTGTTCCAGCGCATCGAGGAAACCTCGGGCAACAAGGAGCAGCTGGCCAAGGAGTTCTTCCTGTTCCGCATCAAGGACCCGAAGCGCTACATGTTGTTCGACCGCCTCGAGCAGAAACTGGTGGCGGCGAAGTCCGTGCCGGAATTGCTCGGTCGCCTGCACAAGATCCGCGCGTCCAACGCCGAGAAGCTCACGCGCATCATCCAGGCGCGCATCAAGGAAGGCGTGCTGGAAGACGTGCCGCCGTATTTCCACGTGTGCTCGGCCTGGGCGCTGGCGCACGGCGCGGTGGCGCTGATGCAGTCGCAGTTCTACAACACGGTCATCGAGGACAAGGAAGGTTTCATCGACTTCCTGCTGCAGACCGGCATCCGCATGGGCAACCGCGGCCAGTACAAGAAGAAGTGAGCGATGGCTAATGACCTGTTCGCACAGGTTGAAGCCCTGCTGAAGGAGGGCGGCCACGCGCGGCCGCCCGTCCACCTCTGGAATCCGCCGCTGTCCGGCGACATCGACATCCGCATTGCCCGCGACGGCAACTGGTACCACGAAGGCACGCGCTTCGAGCGCGCGGCGCTGGTGCGGCTGTTCGCCTCGATCCTCAAGCGCGAAGGCGACGAATACTTCCTGGTGACGCCGGTCGAGAAGTGGCGGCTGCGCGTGGAGGATGCGCCGTTCGTGGCCATCGACTGCGAGGTGCTCGGTGAAGGTGGTCAGCAGCAACTGGTGTTCACCACCAATGTCGGCGAGCGGGTGCACTGCGCGGCGACGCATCCGTTGCGCGTGGTGGTAGACCCGCTGAGCGGCGAGCCGTCGCCGTACGTGCTGGTGCGTGACGGGCTGGAGGCGCGGATTGCGCGCAGCGTGTTCTACCGCCTGGTGGATCGCGCGGTCGAGCGCGAGGACGGCCAGGTCGGTCTGTTCAGCGGCGGGGAGTTTTTCGCCATCGGCTGACGTGACGGGTGCGCGGACGGCGGCGCTGCGGGCCTGCTTTCGCCTTCGTCGGCTGCCGCCACGGCCAGCGCCAGTCGGTCAGGTCCGGGGGCAGCCTTCCCTCAGTCGATGCAGGCCCGCAGCGCCGCCGTCCGCGTGTGCTGGCAGTTACGCACGTCCGGCCAGCCACCACGTTTCCATCTCGCCCTTGCCCTTGATGTACACAGGTCCGCGCGCCTCGAACACGAAATCGTTGCCCAGCCGGGCGCGGGTGTCGGCACTCAGCTGGATGCGCCCCGGCTTGCCGTGCGATTCCATGCGGCTGGCGGTGTTCACCGTGTCGCCCCATACGTCGTAGCTGAAGCGCAGGGCGCCGATCACGCCGGCGATCACCGGGCCGCTGTGGATGCCGATGCGCAGGCTGAGCGGGATGCCGGTTTTGTCACGGATGGCGTCGACCTCGTCGCGCAGCGCCAGCGCCAGGCCGGCGATCACGTGCGCGTGGTCGGCACGCGGGTCCGGCGCACCCGAGATCACCATGTAGGCGTCGCCGATGGTCTTGATCTTCTCGGCGCCGTCGCGCGCCACCTGGGCGTCGAAGCGCGAGAAGATCTTCTCCAGCAACGACACCACGACCTCCGGGTCCTGCTGCGCGGCCCAGGGCGTGAAGCCGGCGATGTCGGCGAACAGCACCGTCACTTCCGGGTGGCGGTCGGCGATCATGCGTTCGCTGGCGCGCAGCTGGTTGGCGATCTTCTCGGGCAGCACCGCGTGCAGCAGGCGGTCGGACACGTCGCGCGCGCCGAGCAGTTCGTGCTCGCTGCGCAGCACTTCGCGTTCGAACACGCCGAGCAGCAGGATCACGCTGACCAGCGCGACCAGCGCATTGGCGACCCGGGTGGCTTCCATCAGCCACGCCGGCAGCGCGGCGAAATCCACCCGCGACTCATGGAACAGCAGCATGCCGGCCACCAGCGTGAGCACCGGCACGCCGATGAACACCACCTGCAGGCCGTGTTCCTCCACGGTGAACAGCACCCGCGCCAGTGCCGCCGCTGCCAGCGTGAACACCACGATGTTCAGCGCATCGCCGGTCAGCCAGGTGAGCAGCAGCAGTTGCGCTTCCAGTGTCACCATCAGCAACCAGCGCGCCGCGCCGTGCTTGCCCAGCGACGCCATCCACAGGCCGATGCCGAACAGCGATGCGCACAGCAGGTTCGGGACCACCACCGGCCACAGTCCGGCCAGGTCCAGCAGCGCCGACACCACCACGTAGGGCATCGTGAACAGCGTCGCGGCACCGAGCGCATAACGGGCCAGCCGCTGCCGCCGCACCGCCGAGGTTTCCGTCGGCCGCGGCGGCGCCTTCAGCAACTCCAGCCAGAACTCCCGGTCCGGCCTCCGCAGGTACTGCCGCAAATCGACGGGCGCTCGGGACATGGCAACTCGCTCGCAACATGGCATGTTCCCGCCAACATACCAGCCCCTTCCACGTCCCGCAGCGCCGTGCCGACGGCAGTGCCATAGCCCGCCTCGACCGAGGGAAGGCTGCCCCCGGACCTTTCCGGCTGGCGCTGCCCGTGGCAGGCAGCCGACGAGGGCGACAGCGGGCGGCGGCACTGCCGTCGGCACGGCGCCGCTGCGTGCGAACAGCGCGCAAAAAGAAAAGGCGCTGCAGATGCAGCGCCTTTCGGTAGAGCGGTCGGGGGCATGGCCCCCTCGCTACACGGGCATTACATGTTCGGGTAGTTGGGGCCGCCACCGCCCTCCGGTACCACCCAGGTAATGTTCTGCGCCGGATCCTTGATGTCGCAGGTCTTGCAGTGCACGCAGTTCTGCGCGTTGATCTGGAACTTCTTCTCGCCGCCTTCCTTCTGGACGATCTCGTACACGCCGGCCGGGCAGTAGCGCTGCGCCGGTTCGTCGTACAGCGGCAGGTTGCGGCTGAGCGGGATCGACGGATCCTTCAGCTGCAGGTGGCAGGGCTGGTCTTCCTCGTGGTTGGTGTTCGACAGGAACACCGAGTCCAGCTTGGCGAAGCTGATCTTGCCGTCCGGCTTCGGGTAGTTGATCTTCGGGCACTCGGCGGCCGGCTTCAGCGTGGCGTGGTCCGGGATCGGATCCTGCAGCGTGAACGGCAGCTTGCCCTTGAAGATCGTCTGGTCGACGAAGGTGAACGCGGCGCCGAGCAGCGAGCCGAACTTGTGCATCGCCGGCGCGACGTTGCGCGCGGCGTACAGTTCCTCGGCCACCCAGCTCTTGCGGAACGCGTCCGGGTAGCCGGCGAGTTCCTTGCCGCCGGTGTCACCGGACTGGATCGCGGCGAATACCGCTTCCGCCGCGAGCATGCCGGTCTTCATCGCGGTGTGGCTGCCCTTGATGCGCGGGAAGTTCATGAAGCCGGCGTCGCAGCCGGACAGCATGCCGCCCGGGAACACCAGTTTCGGGATGGCCTGCCAGCCGCCCTTGTTGATGGCGCGCGCGCCGTAGGAAACGCGCTTGCCGCCTTCCAGGTACTTGCGGATTTCCGGGTGCGTCTTCCAGCGCTGCATCTCGTCGAACGGCGACAGGTGCGGGTTGGAGTAGGACAGGTCGACGACCATGCCCAGCGTCACCTGGTTGTTCTCCAGGTGGTACAGGAAGCCGCCGCCGTTGGAGCCGCTCTCGGTCAGCGGCCAGCCCATGGTGTGGATCACCAGGCCCTGCTTGTGCTTGGCCGGATCGATTTCCCACAGTTCCTTGATGCCGATGCCGTAGTGCTGGGTGCCGGAGTTCTTGTCCAGCCCGAACTTCGCGATCAGCTGCTTGCCCAGGTGGCCGCGGCAGCCCTCGGCGAAGATGGTGTACTTGGCGTGCAGTTCCATGCCCGGGGCGTAGGAGGCCTTCTTCTCGCCGTTGTGGCCGATGCCCATGTCACCGGTGGCGATGCCCTTGACCGAGCCGTCCTCGTTGAACAGCACTTCGCTGGCGGCGAAGCCCGGGAAGATCTGGATGCCCATGCCCTCGGCCTGCTGGGCCAGCCAGCGGCAGACGTTGCCCAGAGAGATCACCTGGTTGCCTTCGTTGTGCAGCGTCGGCGGCACGAACGCGTTCGGCACCTGCATGCCCTTTTCCGGCGAGGTCATGAACCAGACCTCGTCGCCGGACACCGGGGCGTTGAACGGGGCGCCCAGTTCCTTCCAGTTGGGGAACAGCTCGTTCATGGAACGCGGGTCCATGACGGCGCCGGACAGGATGTGGGCGCCGACCTCGGAGCCCTTCTCGACGACGACGATGTTCGGCTCGACGCCTTGCTCCTGGCACAACTGGCCAAGACGGCAGGCAGCGGCAAGGCCGGACGGGCCGGCGCCGACGATGACGACGTCGACTTCCATTGCTTCGCGTTGCGACATGGGGGCTCCTCGACAGGTTCCACGGGGGATGAATAAAGGGGGAGCGCCCCGGCAAGCCTGCCGGGGGCCAAAAAACCGGCGGCGAGTATATCGGAAGGGTGGGGGGGTACCAACCCGCCAGCGCCGGACAATCCCCCGGCCGGGATTGGCCGGAATGCCGCAAAACCCGGCCGGGACGCGCTATTGACCTCGCCGGTGGGGGTCGTCACCATACGCGCGCCCCGCGGTAGCCCCCTGTTGCGGCCCTCCGGGTCCCCTTCCGGTTGGCCCGAACCTCCAGGCCCCGGCCTCCGCCGGCTCCACACAACCTTTACCCGAGGTTTCCATGAAAGTGCTCGTAGCGATCAAGCGCGTTGTCGACTACAACGTGAAGGTGCGCGTGAAGGCCGACCAGACCGGTGTCGACCTCGCGAACGTCAAAATGGCGATGAACCCGTTCTGCGAAATCGCCGTCGAGGAAGCCGTCCGCCTGAAGGAAAAGGGCGTGGTCTCCGAGATCGTCGTTGTCACCGTCGGCAAGAAGGACGCCCAGGAGCAACTGCGTACCGCGCTGGCGCTCGGCGCCGACCGCGCGATCCTGGTGGAAACCGAAGTCGAGGCCCAGCCGCTGGCCATCGCCAAGGCGCTGAAGGCCATCGCCGACAAGGAAGGCGCCAAGCTGGTCATCACCGGCAAGCAGGCCATCGATGGCGACAACAACCAGACCGGCCAGATGCTGGCCGCGCTGATGGGCGCCTCGCAGGGCACTTTCGCGTCGAAAGTCGAAGTCGCTGGCGACAGCGTCAAGGTCACCCGTGAAATCGACGGCGGCCTGCAGACCGTGGACCTCAAGCTCCCGGCCATCGTCACCACCGACCTGCGTCTGAACGAGCCGCGCTACGCCTCGCTGCCGAACATCATGAAGGCCAAGAAAAAGCCGCTGGATACCGTCACCCCGGCGGACCTCGGCGTCGATTTCACGCCGCGCACCAAGACCCTCAAGGTCGAGCCGCCGGCGGATCGCAAGGCCGGCATCAAGGTCAAGACCGTCGACGAGCTGGTCGACAAACTCAAGAACGAAGCGAAAGTGATCTGAGGAGTCGACAGTCATGGCCATCCTCGTAATTGCTGAACACGACAACGCGACCGTCAAGGGCGCGACCCTCAACACCGTCACTGCCGCCGCGAAAATCGGTGGTGACATCCACGTGCTGGTCGCCGGTGCCGGTTGCGGCGCTGCCGCCCAGGCCGCCGCGCAGATCGCCGGCGTGGCCAAGGTCATCGCCGTCGATGACGCCGCCTACGCCAACCAGCTGCCGGAAAACATGTCGAAGCTGATCGCCGGCCTGGCCGCGAACTACTCGCACGTGCTGGCGCCGGCCACGGCCAACGGCAAGAACTTCCTGCCGCGCGTTGCCGCGCTGCTGGACGTCGAGCAGATCTCCGAGATCCAGGAAGTCGTCTCCGCCGACACCTTCAAGCGCCCGGTCTACGCGGGCAACGCCATTGCCACCGTGCAGTCCAGCGACAAGGTGAAGGTCATCACCGTGCGCCCGACCGGTTTCGACGCCGCTGCCGCCACCGGCGGTTCGGCTGCCGTCGAGAACGCCGGCGCGGCCGGTGACACCGGCGTGGCAAAGTTCGTCGGCGAGGAGCTGGCGAAGTCGGACCGTCCGGAACTGACCGCTGCCAAGATCGTCGTGTCCGGCGGCCGCGGCATGCAGAACGGCGACAACTTCAAGCTGCTGTACGCCCTGGCCGACAAGCTGGGCGCCGGCGTGGGCGCCTCGCGCGCTGCCGTCGATGCCGGCTTCGTGCCGAACGACATGCAGGTCGGCCAGACCGGCAAGGTCGTTGCCCCGGGCCTGTACATCGCCGTCGGCATCTCCGGTGCCATCCAGCACCTCGCCGGCATGAAGGACTCCAAGGTCATCGTGGCCATCAACAAGGACGAAGAGGCGCCGATCTTCCAGGTCGCCGACTACGGCCTGGTGGCAGACCTGTTCGCCGCCGTACCGGAACTGACTGGCAAGCTCTGATCGCCGGCTGCTCCGCGCGTTGACAAGACCCCGGCTGCGGCCGGGGTTTTTGTTGGTGGCAAATGCTGCACCGGTCCGTGAACGGATCGGGCTGACACGTATACATTGCGTTTACTGGCCGCTTGTGGCATCAATCCCGGTTCGTTCCGTACCCGGAGATACCCCTGTGGCCGCCCATCCTGCCGCCGCCGAGATCAAGGCGCTGTCGCGCCGCCGTTTCCTCAAGACCGCCCTGGCGGTGTCCGCCGCCGGCGTGGCCGTGCTGGGCGGTACCTTTGCGTTCCTGGCGCGCTCGCCCAAGGACGACCTCAAGAAGCCCGCCGACATCGTCGCGCTCACCGACAGCGAGTACCAGTTGTTCGCCGCCGTGTGCGGTGCCGCGCTGCCGCTGGAGGGCAACGCGCAGGGCCTAACGCCGTGGACGCAACTGCCGGTGCTGAAGAACATCGATCACCTGATCGCCAACGTGCCCGCGCACGCGCGCGGTGACGTCACCAAGGCGTTCCAGTTGCTGGATTACGCGCCGATCGTATCCGGCCTGTACGGCAAGCGTTTCGTCGACCTGTCGCTGGACGACGCGCGCGAATTCCTCGGCAACTGGGGCAACGGCAATTCGCTGCAACGCGCGGTGTCCAACCTCGTGCGTCGCCTCGCTTACATCAGTTACTGGCGTGAATCCGCCACCTGGGCGCCGGTGGAATTCGACGGCCCGGTGATGGAGAAGTGGGGCCTGGTGCGCTATGGCAATGCGCCGCTGCCGGTGGACGGCGAGCGGGTGGGCAACGAAGTGAAGCAGGGGGCCTGAACATGACGACGCTGATTTCGCAGCGCATTGCACTGCATGGCCTGCCGTGCAAGCAGGCGCAGGACCTCTCGGGCAACATCACCCTCAGTGCCGACGTGGTGGTGGTGGGTTCCGGCGCCGGCGGCGCCGTGGTGGCCTATGAGCTGGCCGCCGCCGGCCGCAAGGTGGTGATCCTCGAGGCCGGCCCGTATGTGCCGTCGGAAAAATTCCGCGAGGACCTCGCCTTCGGCTTCGAGCAGTTGTACCAGGACCAGGGCGGCCAGGTGAACAACAGCGGCGACCTGAACGTGCTGCAGGGCGCCTGCGTGGGCGGTTCCACCGTGGTGAACGGCACGGTGTGCTTCCGCACGCCGGATTTCATCCTTGCAGACTGGCAGCGTGACCACGGCCTCACCAATCTCACGCCGGAAGCGCTGGCGCCGTACTTCGAGAAGGCCGAGCGCAACCTCACCATCCACGACAACGCCGAGCACGAAATCAACGCCAACTCGCGCACCGTGATCCGCGGCTGCGAGAAACTGGGCGTGTCCTGGAAGCCGCTCAAGCGCAACGTGAAGGACTGCGGCCTCACCGGCTTCTGCCTGTCGGGCTGCCCGACCGACCGCAAGCAGTCGATGCTGGTCACCTACCTGCCGTGGGCGCTGTCGCATGGTGCCGAACTGTACGCCGACACGCGCGTGACCAAAGTGCTGGCGGAGGGCGGCGAGGCGCGTGGCGTGCTGGCCGAGGTGATCGACCCGAAGACCAGGCAGAAGAAGGCCGACCTGCGCGTGGACGCCAAGGTGGTGGTGATGGCCGCCGGCGCCGTGCAGACCCCGCTGGTGCTGGCCGACAGCGGCCTGTGCAACGGCAGTGGCCAACTCGGCCGTAATTTCGCCTGCCACCCGTCCACCGGCGTGCTGGCGAAGTTCCCGCACGAGGTGCGCATGTGGCAGGGCGCGCTGCTGGGCGTGCACATCGACGAGTGGCTGCACCCGGACAAGGGTGGTTTCCTGCTGGAGGTCGGCGGCGCCGGCCCGGCGGAGATCTCCATGTTCGCCGACCCGGGCCTGGGCGACGAGTACGACCGCTTCATGAAGGACGCCAA
>JADFDG010000011.1 GCA_018262975.1 Gammaproteobacteria bacterium | reverse complement strand
TGGCCTATGGCTACCGCGATGATGCCTACTTCTTCCTCAAGATCCGGGCGGCCTTCCCCGGAAATGGGAGATGAACCTGAAAAAAGGGCTCGCCTCGGCACAAGTTTCAGGAGCGAGCGATGGAAAAGGTTGGTCCGCGCTTCAAAAAGGTTCTGGGCCGACATTGACCCAACCGATCCCGCGCAGTGCCCTCATAACGACGAGGTCGAGAATTGGCTAGTGGATCCGGTAAGGAAACATATGCCGGAGGACGTGGCTAAGCACATGGCTGGGCTAATTCGCCCGGACAATGCGAAGCGCAGCCGAAGAAAATAAGCACGCATCAATCGGCACCCTCTAACCTCTCAGGCGACACATCCGCGGCTTCCGCACAACGTCCGTCATCTTTGGCTCGAACAAAAGATACAAAAACAGACTTCAACAGATCGTGATTCTCAAGAATTCGTCGGGCATACAACACGCCTTACGGAGGATCATGCCATGCACCCCTGCAACATTCCGTTCCACACGAACCAACCCGAAACCCTGCTCACGCGCAAGCAAGTCGAAGAGCTTCTTGACGTGTCGCGCGCCACGATCTACCGCTGGCTCCGCTCGAACACCGCGTTCCCGAAGCAAATCCGACTCAATCCCCATAAGAAGAAAGGGGCAGTTCGCTGGCGGCTCAGCGAGATCCTCGCATATCTCGCAGCGAACCCCAGCATGCCCAAGGCCGCTAAGCCCACCGACCAGCACACGCTGGAACCGGAGGTTCAGCAATGAGCCACTTCAACGTCCCCCCGCCGCCGCCCGTGTACGGCTGCCTGCCGTTCCCGGTATTCCAGGCTGCAGTCAACCAGGCGCAAGACAATTCACAGGCGCCCCAGCGCATGTGCATCGCGAGCGCCCTCTCGGCACTCTCGCTCGCGTGCCAAGGCCTCATCGACGTGCGTACACCTGGAGGCCGGGTCATCCCGGTTTCCCTCATGTTCTTGATCGTCGCGAAGTCCGGCGAGCGCAAGTCAACCATTGAAGCCATGTTCCTTCGAGCCATCCGTGAGTTCCAGGATGCGCACGAAAAACATTACCAAAACCGCATGGCCAAGTATGAGCGTGAGCATCGCATCTGGGCCACAAAGACGAAGGCGCTCGAAAAGGCACTGAAGAAGCTCGTTGCCGACGACGATGATAGCACCGAGACTGAAGCCACCCTTCGCAAGCACATGGAGCAAGAACCCCTCCCGCCGCGCAAGATCCATATGCTGTACGAAGATGCGACTCCGCAAGCCATCCTGTGGGGCTTGCATGCTGACTTCCCATCCGCCGGCCTTATGTCCAGCGAGGGCGCGTCCATTCTCGATGGCCCCGCTTTCGCGGACATGCCAAAACTGAACTCGCTCTGGAGCGGTGACCAGGTGTCGGTGAGCCGCGTAACAAAGGGCTCATTCCGCGTGGTTGATGCTCGGCTTACGGCTTCGATCATGCTGCAGCCCGGTATGTTTGACCGCCACATGGATGGGCGCGGCGCGGCAGTACGTGAATCCGGCCTGTGGGCACGCTTTCTCGTCTGCTTCCCGGCCTCCACTCAAGGAACTCGCTTCTTGTCTCACGGCACGATGTCGTCGGAACACATCGACGCCTTCGGGGACCGACTCTCGGAGATTCTCGACGAGAACCTCGAGATCATCTGCGACCCCTGCTTCGAACGCCGCGTACTCGAGTTCTCGCCAGACGCCTGTGTGCGCTGGCTGGAAATCTACAACTGGATCGAAGCGGAAATCCGCCCGGGTGGCCGGTTCGCAGAGGCCAGTGACCACGCGTCTAAACTGGCAGACAACATTGCTCGCGTAGCAGCACTGCTGCACTACTTCGAGAAATTCGACGGACCCATCTCCCTTGAGACGATCAACGCGGCCATCCAGCTCTGCGACGCCAGCTCCTTCGACTTCGCACACCTGTTCGTAAAGCCGCCGCAGGAGCATGAGGATGCTCGCTTGCTCAACGAAATGCTGAACCGGCTCCGTCAACGCATGCGGTATGTGCGGAAAACGCATGTTCGCCGGTGCTGTCCTCACGCCATGCGCTCGGATGGCCGCTTCTATACAGCGCTGGAGGTTCTCTGCGCTCAGGGCTACGTCGTCACGTTCTTCGACCAGAAGAACGCGGAGTGGCTGGACCTGATGCCGCATCTTCCTCCGCCGCCCGTGTATGTACCGCCGCCCGTATTCCAGCCGGTGAAGTAGGCCTGACGTAGACGTAACCCCTGCCCGGACCGGCATCCCCGGCTCCGGGCATACCGCCCGACACATCGATCAGGCCAGCGCAAAATGCCCAGTCATACTGAGATCAACACGATGCACGCGCACCGTCGTCCCCTTCGAATTTTCAAATGGACCGGCCCGGAGCAACGCTATCGTTGCTACAGGTAGCCAAATTAGCTTTGGCACCCCTCGCACTCCAGACAGTTTCCACGATCCCATTTCTTTTCAGATACATATCACCCTCCTGATATCGCCCCAGGCTTCGCTCAAACGAGGCCTCGGGCGGTGCCATCCAGCATCCCGCGCCGCCCTGGCGCATCCCATCAGGAGAACCCCATGAACATCCTTTGCCCCCGCTGCGATTCCCCTCGCATCGAAATCACACATCACGGCCGCAAGGCCGGCGGCACTGTCGGCACCGTCGCCGGAACCGCAAGCGGTGTCGCCGCTGCCACAGCCGGCGCTGAAGCCGGTGCCGCCCTCGGCGTCGTCGGCGGACCCATCGGCATTGCTCTCGGCGGGCTCGCTGGCGCGATCCTCGGCGGCTTGGTCGGTGGCGTCGCTGGCGGTACGGCCGGCGCCACCATCGGCAGCCAACTCGACGGCGTCGTCTTCGACAACTGCCGCTGCTCTGCCTGCGGCCACGCCTTCAGCGTCAAGCAGAGCTGACCACCCCACCCTCACGAAGAAGCCCGCCTCGCGCGGGCTTTCGCGTTTCTGGAGACCCGCAATGTCCAAGCCACTCTTCATCAAGAACGAGCAGGGCCTGTACCGGGTGCGCGGCTACTTCCGGCCGGAGGACCTGGTCCGCGTTGCCGCCGACATCCTGCTCGACAACATGACCGGCACGGAAGTCATGGCCAACCCGGCCAATGCCGCCCGCTTCGTCCAATTTGCCCTGGCGCAGGAAAGGAACGAACACTTCACCGCACTGTTCCTGAACACCCAGCACCAGCTCATCCGCTTCGAGACCCTGTTCACCGGCACGGTGGATGGCGCTTCGGTGTACCCCCGCGTCGTCGTCCAGAAGGCTCTCGAGCACAACGCGGGCGCAGTGATCTTTGCCCACAACCACCCCTCGGGTGAGTGCGAGCCCTCAACGGCAGATCGCCAGATCACGCGCCGTCTGATCGACGCCCTCGCCCTCATCGATGTCCGGGTACTCGACCACTTCGTTGTCTCCCGCACCAAGTACGTCAGCTTCGCCGAACGCGGCCTGCTCTGATCTGTCGTCGCAACGACGACATCCCCTGTCGCACCACACAACCACATTGGCCCCACCCCACGGGTGCGGGCTGTTATGCCCCTTTTCTTCTGGAGAAGTCCCATGGCACATCTCGTTCAGACGATGGCCTACGTCGGGGAAACACCCTGGCATGGTCTCGGCAATCAACTCACCCCGAAACAACCGCTCGAGGTCTGGGCCAAGCAGGCCGGCATGGACTGGAAGATCCTCGAGTCGCCGGTCTGCTTCATGACCGGCAAGGCGGGTCACCTCGGTGGCATCCGTTCGTACGAGGACCACAAGGTCCTGTTCCGTTCCGACAGCAAGGAACCGCTGTCGGTCGTGTCGAATCGCTACAAGGTAGTGCAACCCCGCGAGATTCTGGAGTTCTATCGCGACCTTACCGAGATCTCCGGTTTCGAACTGGAGACCGCAGGCGTGCTCAAGGGAGGCCGCAAGGTCTGGGCTCTGGCGCGCACCAGGCAATCGGTGACGTTCAAGGGCGATGACACCACCAACGGCTACGTGCTGCTCGCCACGGCCTGCGACGGCACGCTGGCCACCACGGCGCAGTTCACCAGCATCCGCGTTGTCTGCAACAACACGCTGACCATCGCGCTTGATGGCAGGCCCAGCGCAGTAAAGGTGCCCCACTCCACCACGTTTGATCCGCAGGCGGTGAAGAAGCAACTCGGCATCTGCGTCTCGACCTGGGACGAGTTCATGTACCGCCTGAAGGCGCTGAGCGAGCGCAAGGTGAAGCCGGTGGAAGCGCAGAACTACTTCCTGCGCGTCTTCTCGGATGACACCAAGCCGGGCTCTATCCAGCCCAGCGAGCGGCTCATGGGTCCCGCCATGGCGTTGTTCGACGGCAAGGGTAAGGGCGCGGACCTCGCCTCGTCCAAGGGCACGGCCTTTGGCCTGCTGAATGCCGTCACGCAGTTCGTCGATCACGAGCGTCGTGCCCGTAGCATCGACAACCGCCTCGATTCGGCCTGGTTCGGTACCGGCGCTGACCTGAAGCAGAAGGCACTCGACCAGGCGCTCGCGATGGTCGCCTGACCGCAACACCACAACCCGTCCACGGCATAGAAGCCCGGCACACGCCGGGCTTCGTGCTTTGTGGCGCCTGACACCTGACGCGCCGAATCCGGCGCAGGAGATTCCCATGTCCGATTACCTGGCGCTTGCCATGCAGGCGCAAGAACAGAACCGCGAGATCCTGATCACGGTACTCAAGGATCAGGGCATCCAGATTGCCACGGTCGACTACGCGGGCGCCGGTGATTCCGGCGACACCTGTGACCTGGCCGTGCAGCCGCCCGAACAACTCACCGGGCTGAGCGACATCAAGGTCAAGCAACACGTTGTCGACGTGCAGTACCTCGGCTACGGCCAGCGCGCCTGCTCCATGCGCGAGACCGAAGTGGCGCTCGACGAGGCCGTCCGCGACTTCGCCATGCGCTGGGTCGATTCGCTGTACGGCGGTTGGGAGAACAACGATGGCGCCAGCGGTACGGTGACCATCAACGTCACCGACAACCTGATCGTGCTGGAGCACACGGCCTACTACACGGAGAGCACCAGCTATGAGCACTCCCTGTAGCCGACCACCCATCCATGTCTCGCTCGGGGCCTATGGCCGCACCCCGCATCTGGTGGCCATCGCCGACATGCTCGTGACCCCGCCGGAGGAGCCCCTGTGGGGTCGACTCTCGACGGACCACGTGCAGATCTGCCCGCAGAACCATGGGCTGTTCACCGTGGAGACGGCACAGCAGGTCCGGCAGGCGCTTCCGTCGATCCACTGGCGGTTGCACGCCAACGTCCGCGTGCGCGGCGTGCATCGCTGGGCCGACATCTGCGACTGGCCACAGGAGCGGGATTACTTCCGCGAACTGGCGCGCGTGTCGCAGGCGCTGGAGGCGCCCGCCTACACCGCTCACGCCGGCCGGCGGCACGAGGCCAGCCTGCAGGACATCTTCCGCTACACCCGCGAGCTGGAAGACCTGTTCGGCGTCCCCGTGGGAATTGAGGGTCACTACCCGACGCACGGGTACTACTGGGCGTTGTCGTCCTGGGACGAGTACCGGGCCTTGCTGGAGTCCGGTGTGCGCTATGCACTGGATCTCTCGCACCTGCACATCCTGACCATCCAGACCAATCGATGGGAGCGGAACCTGGTGTGCGAGATGCTCGCCTGCGAGCGCTGTCTCGAGGTCCACGTCAGCGGCAACAACGGGCATGCCGACCAGCACCGCCAACTCACGGAAGAGCCCTGGTGGTTCCAGCTACTGGCGTACGTCCATCCGAACGCCACGGTGTTCTCGGAGGGACGCCAGTCGGTGCGCCGGGCGCTGGAGGTTGCTGCATGAACCGGTGTCCGCAACCGGCCAGTGCCGGCACACCCATTCCCGCCGATCTGGCGGCCGTCTGGGGCGCGTTCCTGTTCGAGGGAGTCCTGGTGTCGAGCCGCGAGCCGGAGCGCGCCAGGCGTGTGCTGGATGCGTGGAACCAGGGCTGCCTGGAACTCATCTGGCAGTGCTGCAGTTACCTGCCGGAAGTCTGGCGGCAGGTGGAGTCGCGTTGGCGAGATTCCGCGTACGGCTTCCCCGGCGTGTTCGAGTATGAGGTCGTCTCGGAACTCGGCACGTTGCTGGGCGACCACGTGATGCTCAACGACGGACAACTGCCCGAGGTCGACAAGGCGAGAACGATGATCCGCACATTGCTGACGGACTTCTTCAGCCCCATCGACGGCGACAAATCGGGCTAACCGCCCTCCTCACCCATCAACCCATACAACCCGGCCGGGCTCACGCCTCGCCGGGTTTTTTAATGCATGGAGAAACCCATGAACCCAGCGATTGCAGCACCCCAGCGCGCCCTGCGCCTGGCGTCCACGAAAGGCATGAGCCGCGACGAGTGGCTCATCATGCGCAAACAAGGCATCGGCAGTAGCGATGCGGCCACGGCCGTTGGCCTGAACCCGTACCAGTCGCCGCTCGAGCTCTGGATGATCAAGACCGGACGCGACGAGCTCCTGCCGAAGATCGATCCGAACGACGAGAGCCACCCGACGTACTGGGGCAACATCCTCGAGCCCATCGTCGCGGCGCACTACACCAAGCACACCGGGCTGAAGGTCAGGAAGACCAATGCGATCCTGCAGCACCCGGATGAGGACAAGGGCTGGATGCTCGCCAACATCGATTACTCGATTGTCGGCAGCAAAGACGTGCAGATCCTGGAGTGCAAGACGGCCGGCGAGTTCGGCTCGCGCCAGTGGCGTGAAGGGCCGCCGGAATACGTGCAGGTTCAGGTGCAGCACCAGTTGGCCGTGACTGGCCGGCAGGCGGCGGACGTGTGCGTGCTGCTGCACGGCCAGAAGATCGAGATCCACCGGGTCGAGCGCGACGAGGAGGTCATCTCTCGCTTGATCGAACTGGAGCGGCGCTTCTGGCAGCACGTCATTACCGATACCCCACCGCCGGCGGATGGCTCGGACTCGGCGGGCAAGGCGCTGCAGGCGCTCTACCCGTTCGACCGTGGCGAGACGCTGGATCTCAGTGAGGAGTCGGCCTTCACGGAAGCCTTTGCCGACCTGGTGTCGGTGCGCGCCGAGATCGAGGCCCGCAAAGAGCTGGAGGCCCAGCTCAAGCAGCGCATCCAGGAACGGATGGGCGAAGCCAGCTATGCCCGGTTCGCCACCGGCGCCGTGAGCTGGAAGCGCAGCAAGGCCGGCAGCCGCCGGTTCGTCATCAACCCCTGAACCCTCAGCGCGCGGAGCCGGTCACGCCGGTCCGCGCATACCTCATTTGGGAGAACGACCATGATCAAAGGCCTTGCCATCACTCCGCCCGTGCTCGGGCGGATCAGCATCGGACGTGTCGTTGAAAAGAACGGCAAGCGACTGCCCGAGAAGGACGACCAGTTCACCATCACCACCCAGGTCCAGGTGGCCGGCGCCTGGGTGCCCCACCCCTACGACGAGGAGCTGCGCAAGAACGCACCGAACGGGAAGTTACGCAGCATCCCGGTACGAATGCTGTTCAATGACCCGGACCTGAACCTGCGAGCGGAGTACTCGATGTTCGACCGGCAGACCGGGCGGCCGGTGTGCGTGGGTAACGGGGAAACCTGCAGGCGGGTGACAGCCTCCGGGGTGCAAACACAGCCATGCCCTTCGCCGGATGCCTGCGAGTTGGCCAAGGGTGGCATGTGCAAGCCGTACGGCCGGCTCAACGTCCGGATCGGGGATGACGACGAACTGGGGACGTTCATCTTCCGCACCACGGGGTTCAACTCAATCCGCACACTAGCGGCGCGGCTGAGCTACTACAAGGCGGTGTCGGGGAATCTGCTGGCCTGCCTACCGCTGGAGTTGCGCCTGCGGGGAAAGAGCACCACGCAGAGCCATCGGGGAGCGATCTACTACGTGGATCTAGGCGTACGGGAGGGGATGTCACTGGAGGACGCCATCATGGAGGCAAAATCCGTGACTGCCCGTCGCTTGGAAGTGGGATTGGACCAGGTGGCACTCGACGCCGCCGCCCAGGCGGGCTTCGGAAACGCCGCCTTCGAGTTCAGCGAGGAGGAAGGCCCGGAAATCCTGGAAGAGTTTTATCCGGCCACTGAGACCTCAACTGACACCGCAACCAGTCAACCGACTAACGATGCCGGCAGCTCCACCCGACCGCCTCTGAAGGAAAGGCTGGACAAGCGTGCTGAGACCCTTGGCCTGTCCCCATGAGGGGGGGGACGGAAGAGGCCCCGCGTAGGGGCTTCTTTCTTTTTTGGGTCTGGGAGGAAGCAGCAGGGCAAATCCCCACTAGCCCGAAAGAATGACGCCCACCCAGCAATCCGCGCCAAGTTACCGACTAGTTACTTTACAGTAGATTTATTTACATGCGCTGCTGGGATTGGCAGAATCCACCGGGATATACGCAAAGGTCCATCGGATGGCAGCGCTGAAACACGAAGTCCTGTTGAGACTAAAGGGCATCGAACTAATTTCCTACTGGGAGGGGCGGCTGATCACCGCCCAGCTCACGGATTTGTTTGGGATCAGCCGCCAGCAAGCCTCCGCCGACATCAAGCACTACTTGCAGGCCATCAACCCGGGCTCACTGACGCATAGCCCCGCAGCGAAGGGCTACATCCCCACGCCGGGCTTCACGCCTGTACTCACCAGCGGCCATATCAACGAGTACATGGGGCTGATCGCCGGCCAAGGCGAACAAACCTTGGCACCAGTACTGGAATCCCACCCCGCAATTGCTTCAGTCCAACTGCCGGATCGCTCTGTCAGGCCCGAGGTCGTGAGAGAAATCATCAAGGCCTGCCGCAACAAAGGCAGCCTGAAGATTCTCTATGCCTCGATGACAAACCCGCAGATTCACGAACGCCAGATTTCTCCGCATACGCTCGTCTACTCCGGATTCAGGTGGCATGTCCGAGCCTGGTGTCATACGCGGAACGAGTTTAGGGACTTCCTCCTGTCACGAATTGATCGCACGCCCAAACCCTGCGGCACAGCTACGCAGGGCCCAGAACACGATCAGTCCTGGAATGACCAACTATCCATCACGCTTATCCCAAACAGTTTGCTCAACGATGCCCAGAAGGCGCTGGTTGAACGAGACTTCGGAATGCCTGATGGGCGTCTACAGCTCAAGGTTCGCAAAGCATTGGCCCACTACACCCTGCAGCGATATCAAGCCGCAATAACCGAGGAAGAAGCAGCAAGAGTCAAAGAGCACCCGCTGCAATTGCAACCATCTGACCGGCTCAGGCTTGATCCGCACCTTTTCACTGGTGCCGGTGACTGACGTTATGCGCCACTTTCAGTACGACTCGGATCTTCTGGGTGGCTCGCTACAAGTGCGAGAGAGCCGGATCATTGCCGATCTTTTGCTGCGCGATGCTTCCCCAGCAGAGTGGGACCAGCAAATCCAACAGGACAACCTGCTGCAGAAGCGCAGCGTGGCGTCCGCCAAGCGCGTTGCACAAGCATTGCGGAAGCGCCTTGAACGCTTGGAGGCGCCATTCTGGCGAGCCATTCGCGACGGAGACGACGACTTGGCGTCTCAAGTTGCCTTCTGTGCGGCACTTGAGCGCAACCTTCTTCTTGTGGAGTTCATCGAAACAGTCGTCCATGACGCCTTCCTGACACGCGCCAGTGTGCTTGAGCCATACCACTGGAATGAGTTTCTGGATGAGCGAAGCCACCGCGATCCATCGATAGCCTCTTGGACGGAGTCCAGCCGAAAAAAGATGGCTCAAAACGTATACCGAATGCTGGCTGAAGTAGGCCTGCTTCAAAGCACTCGCACCATGAAGCTGAAACACATGCTCGTCAGGCCAGAGGCAAGAACCCTGCTCCAAGACAGTTATCGCACACGGATCAAAGCCTGCCTGGAAGTCTCCAGCCCGACCCCATAAAGAAGAATAAATGGAATTGAGTTCATGAATGAGCGGCTGCAGGAAAGGCTGAACCAAATCCCCGAGAAGATCGTCAGCGAGACTTTTCTGAAAAGTCAGGGGCTGGGGAATGAGGTGGGTTTCTGGATCTTTGACTATGACCCGGAAGATGAACTCCAGGTTCGGGAATACCTCCGCTTTCTGGAAGGCCACCTGCATAAAAAGCAAAGCCATCTCAAAGTCGTCAACATCAACCTTCTCCAAATCTTGAAGGACTTACTGACGGATCGGGATTTTGTCGACAAAGCCATTCATATGCAGATAACCAAGGGGGACCAGGCGCTCCTGAAGGCGCTTTCAGGCCCGCTCCATATGGACAAGTTTGCTCCGTACATGATGGAGAAATGCCACGCCGAGGAGCACGACATCATCTTGATATCCGGTGTGGGCTCCGTCTGGCCAGTGCTGCGTGCACACAACTTGCTGAACAAGCTTCACGCACTGCTGGGCCATAAGCCTGTTGTGCTGTTCTATCCCGGTAAATACACCGGCCAGGCGCTGGGTTTGTTCAATCGAATTCCAAGTGCCAACTATTACCGCGCCTTTCACCTGGTTCCCTGAAGGCCAAGGAAAACGAACATATGAACATCAAATCGATTTTCTCGAAGCAGCTTGACCGCGCCATTAATGGCGTTGTCAAAGCCGATCAGGCCGATGATGCAACGGTTTATCAGGAACTGGACGAATACGTCGTCACGCGTGAGCTGGAGCGTCATTTCCGCAGTTTCTTTGAGTCTTACAGCACGGACCTCAAAGATCCTTCTATCGCCAACCGGGTTGGCGTCTGGATCAGTGGATTCTTCGGGTCCGGTAAATCGCACTTCCTGAAGACCCTTTCCTACCTCCTGGCCAATATCGAAGCCCGCGATGCGAACGGCACCGCGAAGCATGCCGTCGATTTCTTTGATGAAGGAAAATTACGGGACTCGATGATTCGCGCAGATATCCATAAGGCTGTCTCGAATAGCGCCGACGTAATCCTGTTCAATATTGATAGCAAGGCAAGCTCCAACGATTCTGGCAACCCGATCCTGAATGTCTTCCTGCGCGTCTTTAACGAGCATCAGGGCTTCAGTGGTGACCACCCCCACATTGCCCACATGGAACGCCATCTGACCCAGCGTGGCGTTTACGAGCAGTTCAAGGCAGAGTTCAAGAAATCCACCGGCGTAGAGTGGGTGGAAGAACGAGATGGCTTCCACTTCTATCAGGACAATATCGAAGAGGCGCTTGCTACCGTTCTGAAACTGTCCCAGGAGTCCGCCAAGAAATGGTTCGAGGAGGCTGAACAGACGTTCAGCGTCTCAGTCGAAAACTTCTGCCACTGGATCAGGGAGTATCTGGATAGCAAATCCGCAAAGCATCGCATCCTGTTTCTGGCCGATGAAGTCGGTCAGTACATCGGCAGCGACACCAAGCTGATGCTGACCCTGCAGACTATCACCGAGAACCTTGGCACCATCTGCAAAGGCCGCGCCTGGATCATCGTCACCTCCCAAGCAGACATGGAGGCTGTGCTGGGCGAACTTTCGTCATCCAAGGCGAATGACTTCTCCAAGATCGCCGGGCGCTTCAAAACTCGCCTTTCCCTCTCCAGTTCCAATACCGATGAAGTCATTCAGCGGCGCCTGCTGGAGAAGACTGAGGAAGCCAAGGAAGCGCTGCGGGAACTCTTTGAACAGAAAGGCGACATCCTGCGCAACCAGATTACCTTTGACCGTTCTGGGCCGACGCTCAAGAACTACGACAACGCCGAATCGTTCATAAAGAACTACCCCTTCGCCCCCTACCACTTTCAATTGGTACAGAAGGTATTTGAAGAGATCCGCAAGGTTGGAGCGACTGGCGCTCACCTGGCATTTGGTGAGCGCTCCATGCTCGATGCGTTCCAGATGGCTGCGCTTTCAATATCCGATAAGGAAATCGGCACACTCATCCCGATGCATAGTTTTTACCGTGCTGTGGATGGGTTCCTCGATCCAGCCGTCAAACGCACGATCGATCAGGCCGCCGAGAACGTCACCCTCGATAAGTTCGATGTGCAGATCCTTCGCACACTTTTCATGATCCGCTATGTAGACCTGATCAAGGGCACGCTGGACAACCTGGTAACGCTCAGCATCGAAAAGGTAGACGAAGACAAACTGGCACTGCGTCAGCGCATTGAAGGCACCCTGCAGCGCCTTGAGAAGGAGAGCCTGATCACGCGCAACGGTGACGAGTTCATCTTCCTGACCAATGAAGAACGAGACATCACGCGTCAGATCAAGGCGACGGAAATTGCCTCCTCCGATGAAAACAAGGAACTGGCCAACCTGATCTTCAAGGATCTCCTGAAGGACAAAAACAAGTATCGGTACCCCATCAACAAGACCGATTACGTCATTGGCCGGTTTGTGGATGCCCACAGCCTGGATGGAAAACTTGAGTGCGATCTTCGAGTTGAGATCATCTCGCCACTTGATCTTGACTATGCCCTGTACAGTGAAGCCGGCTGCATCAGCAAGAGCATGGAAGCACCCGCCGGCATGGCGGTACTTAAGCTTCCAGACGACAAAGACTTCTTTCGCGAGGTGCGAACCTGGCTCAAGACCAACAAATACATCCGCCTCAACAATGACGGCAGCCAACCCGAGCTGACCCGCATTCTTGATGACCGGGGCCGTGAGAATCAGGAGCGCAAGAAGCGGCTGCGCCTGACGTTGGAAGAACTCATGCTGCGTGGCGAACTTTACGCCCTGGGCCAACACCTGAAACCCGGCAGCAATAACCTCCTGACCCGGTTTGATGAGGTTTGCCAATACCTGCTGGAGAACACATACACCAAGCTCAACTACCTGCGCGTATTCCAGTCTGACCCGACGCGTGAACTGCATGCCGTTTTGCATACGGATGATATCGGGCAGATCGCTATTGCCCTGAACGGGGAAGAAGGCAACCCGCAAGCCGTAAAGGAGATTGACCAGTTCATCAGTCTGAGCACCTCCGGTAACGGGGGCTTGTTGGTGTCAGACATCCTCGAGCGCTTCAGCAAACGCCCCTTTGGTTGGCCAGACGGAGAAATCCTGCTGATCCTTGGACGGCTCGCTGCAGCAGGACGGATCTCATTCCACTCGGCCGGCCCTACCCTGCCCCTGCCTGACGCATTCGAATTGCTGACAAACAGCCGTCGTCGCCGTGAAGTTTCTGTGCAGAAGAAGCGACTGACAGATGACGCGCAACTCAAGCAGGCACGCACCCTGTCCCAGGACCTCTTCAATGCCCTCGGCCCTGCGGGTGAAAAGGAGTTGTTTGATTTCTACCTAAGCCACCTCAACACCTGGCTTACCAACCTCAACTCCTACAAAAGCAAAACCGATGTCGGCCGCTTTCCGGGCAAGGCAACGATCGAAAAGGCCGTGCTGAGCCTGCAACGCCTACTGAGCAACCGCGACTCAGTCGACTTCTTCAAGGCGGTTGTCGATAACAAGCAGGACTATCTCGATCTCGAGGAAGACTACCGGGACCTTCGCGAGTTCTTCACGAACCAGCTGCATACCTGGCAACAGCTTCAGCACGCACTGCGCCGCTTTGAGAGCAACAAGCAGACCCTGGAGAAGGACGATGTAGCACGAAAGGCGCTCGATGAATTGCGGGCCATTGAGGGCAGCGAGTCTCCTTACAACCAGTTGCACAACGTTCCGGGACTGGTCGAACGCATCGACGGTATCAACTCTGCGTTGCTGTCCACGCAACGCCAGAAAGCCATTGACCAGGTCGATTCCAGGATTGCCCAGCTTAAAACGGAGATTGAAAAGTCAGGTATCGCTACTCCGGACCTGAGCAATAAGCTGCTTCGCCCACTGCAACTCATCAAGCAGGAGATCGAGGCTGAAACAAGTATCGCTACCCTTTTGATGCTGCAAAGCCAGACTGCCGATGAGCGTCTTCATGAATCTGTTGATGCGCTTGAGCGCGCAGTTCAGGACGTGAAACGTGCGAAGTCCGCGAACAAAGAAGCTGGTCGCCAACCAGGTGTCGAGGAACCAAAACCACCCTCGCCCGCACCCGTGGTGGATGTGGTCGTCACAACCGTCTTCAACAAGCTCGGCAAAGGGGTTTATCTGGAAACCCAGGGCGATATCGACAACTTCATAGCAGCGCTGGGTAGCGAACTGGCAAGTGCGATCAAGGAAGGCAAGCGCATCCGGATTCGCTGAAGAAAAGTACCACTACTGCAAATGATGTCGGGCAAATTAGAGAGTGTCGCCAGCATGGACAAGAAGAAGCCATCCGGCAGTGAATTGCGTGAACAACGCCTGAATGAACTGGAGGATTCATGCCAAAACAAAAAGCTGTGCATGCGGACTTACATTTCCTTCACGCTTAAATAATCGCAGCGCACTTAACGATGAACACCAATAACGTCAAGAAGTACGCCCCCAAGGCCCGCCGTGACTTTATCGCGGCCATGGCAAAGCAAGCCGCCAAGTACGGCATTGAGCCGAAGGGAATTGCATCGGTTGAGCAAAAGGGGGACCTGGCAATCATTGGTACTCGCCCTTTCCCCGTTGGGGTCATTCGGCCTCGTGCCGAATTGGTAAAACGAGTCGAGCAACTGGGCTTCGAGCAAGCCATGGAGCAAGCGGCGTACAGTTGGTTCAACCGCCTTTGCGCCATTCGCTTTATGGAGATCAAGGGCTATCTGGATCACGGACGCCGGGTGCTGAGCTCGGCTGCTGATTCCAGCAGTACGCCACAGATCCTTGAGGACTGTCTGGATATTGAACTGGAAGGGCTCGACAAGGCGCGCGTCGCTTCCCTGAAGCTTGATGGCACCAAAGACGAAGAGTTGTACCGCGAGTTACTACTGGCCCAGTGTCATGCGCTGCATCAAGCCATGCCATTCCTGTTCGAGGCCGTCGACGACGCAACCGAGCTTTTGCTCCCAGACAATCTCACCAAGACAGACTCATTGATCCGTGAATTGGTTGATGCCATTCCAGAAGAAGACTGGCAAAACGTTGAGATTATCGGCTGGCTATACCAGTTCTACGTGCTCGAGGAAAAAGAGCGAATTGATAAGAAGCTCAAGGCGGGAAAGCCGGTTGAAAGCGATGAAATCCCGGCGAAAACACAGCTTTTCACGCCGAACTGGATCGTCCAGTACCTCGTGCAGAACTCTGTAGGGCGGCAATGGCTTCAAACGTACGCCGGGTCACCGCTGAAGGCAAAGATGCCCTACTTCATTGCGCCAGGCGACCAGGCACCCGAAGTGCGTGCGCAATTGGCTTCCTCTACCCCGGACAATATCGACCCGCTCACCATCAAAGTACTCGACCCCGCCTGCGGTTCGGGCCACATCTTGATAGAGGCCTACAAGGTGCTGCGGGAAATTTATACTGAACGAGGATTCCGTAGTCGCGATATCCCAAAATTGATTCTTGAAAACAATCTGTTCGGCTTGGAAATCGATGACCGAGCCGGCCAATTGGCTGGCTTTGCATTGCTGATGATGGCTCGCGAAGATGATCGTCGGATCTTCAGCCGAGAAATCAAACTCAATGTTTTGTCACTGCAGGATAGCAAACACATCGACCTACCCACTCTATGGAAGGCGCTCAATTTAAATGCCGCCTGGAAACGTGGCCAATCCCAAGGGCTATTCGACAACGAAAATATTGATTTTGGCTCTGCGATGGCAGACAGCCGCTACCAGCTACTCAAGTCAACATTGGCCAGGTTCATTCACGCCAAAACATTTGGTTCGCTGATCGATGTTCCGGAGGCTGATTTTGAGCCACTGCAGGATCTGCTTCAGCAATTTAGACAACTCTCGGTGGACGGCGATACGGCGCAAAAACCTGCTGCCAATAAACTCATCCCGTATGTACATCAAGCATGGATCTTGTCGCAGCGCTACGACGCCGTTGTAGCGAATCCGCCATATCTAGGTGGCAAGGGCATGCACGCCCAGATAAAGGAATACGCCAAGCGAGCTTACCCCGACAGCAAATCAGACCTGTTCGCAATATTCATTGAACGTGGCTTTTCTCTGCTTAAAAAGCATGGATATAACGCTATGGTAACCATGCAGAGTTGGATGTTTCTCTCTTCTTACGAAGACTTGCGAAAGAAGATACTTCTGGAATCCTCCATCGAATGCATGGCCCATATGGACAATATGGTCATGGGGATTGCATTCGGTACTGCGGCCACAGTATGCAAGAAGGGCGGAAGCCAAGAAACGCGTGGGGCGTATTGCTTCGTTGAGTATGAAGATATCGGCCCCGATAACACACCAATCCAGTTTCCCCCGCTAAATGAGCGGAACCTCAATGCCGCCAAACGGTCGGGATACATGGCATGAGTATTTCGCTTTCTGACCTCGGTCTCGCCTACCGAAAGGCGAAGGTCGATCTCTACTATTCGACCAACCCGTCGCTGTTCGCCATCGCCGAATACGAAGAGGATCTGGCAGAAAATCTGTCGCGCTTGAAGGAGCGCATCGAGTCTCATGACGAAGAGTGGGTCAAAGATCCGATGTTCCTCGGCGACTGGACGCTGGCACCGAAGTCAATTTCGTACAAGGACAAGGATAAACGCAGAGACCCCGGCCTGATCTTTGCGTCCCCGGACGACGAATGGGTTAGTACTTTCAATCCTGACAAAAAGCTCACGGCCGAATTCCGCCTGATGGCTCGCTGCAGCATAGATTTCCATGTTCTATCGGCGCTGTGGATGATGAAGGTCGGCGACGCCTATGACATTAAGCTGGGCGCCCACGTCTACGGCAGCCGCCTTCGCCGCAACAGGCACGACAAAATCAATGAACTGGCACTCGGGTCTTTCAAGCCATACCTGAAACCCTTCCGCGACTGGCGCGACGGCGGCATTAAAGCCATGCGCTCTGCGCTTGCCGACAAGAAGAAGATCGTTGCCCTGACTGCGGATGTCAGCAGCTTCTACCACGAACTTAATCCCGGTTTCATGCTGGATGAAAGATTCCTGAATCTGGTCGAGCCAGAGTTTAAAGACGAGCCAGAAGCCAAGGAGATTAAGGAAAAGCTAAACCGTTTGTTTATCACAGCATTAGAGGCTTGGGCCAAACAGACCCCGCTAAAGAAGGGCCTCCCGGTCGGCCTGCCCGCCTCGGCGGTAGTCGCCAACATGGCCCTCTTTGCCTTGGACAAGTTCATCGCACAGCAAGTCGTTCCGCTGTACTACGGGCGCTACGTGGATGACATCTTGCTGGTCATGGAGAACACCAGCGATATCAAAAGTACCGAGCAGTTCTGGGAATGGATTTTCAATCGCCCCCAGGAGCCGGGACTTTTTGAGTGGGAAAGTAAAGAAGATCCAGACACGAAATGCATTTTGTTCCAGCCGGATTACTTAAAAGGCAACCGGATCGCTTTCGCCAACAGCAAAAACAAGCTGTTCATCCTCTCTGGAGATCAGGGCACTGCTTTGGTCAATGCCATCTCCGAACAGATCAACCAGCGTGCCAGCGAATGGCGTTCGCTGCCGAACCTTCCGGACTCACCCGGCACCGTGGCTACCGATCTCCTCAAGGCCACAAATAAGGACGGCGAGCAGGCAGACAACCTGCGCAAGACGGACTCCCTGTCGCTGCACCGCGCCGGCTTTGCGCTGAATCTTCGTGATTACGAGGCCTTTGAGCGGGATCTTCCCCCGCAGGCCTGGAAGGAACACCGCCACGCGTTCTTCAAGGCGGTCATTGACCACCTGCTTACACCGGTCAAATTCTTCGAGTTGGCTCAATACCTGCCGCGGGTCATCCGAATGGCGACGGCCTGTGAAGACTTCGAGTATCTGCAGAAGCTCATCAAGTCCCTTCAAGCCCTGACCAAGAAGGTAGATCAGGATTGCCTTCCTGCCATCAAGGCCCTTGGGTCCTCCTCGCCTGCTGATACCAAGTACCGGTGGGAGACGCCCCTCTACGCTGCCGTCGCCGAAAGCATCGTCGCCGCCTTCCCGCCACGCTTGAGCAAAGAAGGTACTGCGGCATGGCAGGAGCACATGGATGCTTTCTGGTACACCTTTAACGAACAGATTTGGATAGCGCTTGGCCAGAAATTCCCGCTGTTCTATACCGTCAAAGACCTCCAGAGATTCCAGACCAAGCTGTTCAGCCTGGATTTGGCGCATATTCCGCTACGCTTCGCCGGCCTGCCAAAGGAAATGGTCAGCCAGCGCGGGATTCCGGCGCGTAAAGAACTCGGGCTGGCAGACAACGCGGAGCTGATGCATGTACGCGGTGAAACGTTCGCCGCCATCAGCACCTTGGCAACCTGGCTCGGATTCCGCCACGGCATCCCAAATGGGTTGGCATTTGCCACGCGGCCAATCAGCCTCAACGAGCTCTACCTGGTCGCGCCCAACCCCTTTGACGCCGCCCACTGCGCCACCCTTGGCGAGGTCATCAAGGCCTCGCGCGGGTTCGACCTGACCGCGCACAAGATGCCGCACTGGGACAAAGACAGAGTGCTGCACATACCGGATGGTGAACCCAAGGCCAAGCAGACCATCGCCGTTGCCAGCTGGGAAACCAACGACGACAGCTTCGTTGCAGCGGTCATGCGCCTGCCAGACCCGCACGCCCGCCGCCGCTACCAGCGGCTCAACCATCTGCTCAACACACTGATCTCAAGACCCGATAACGCCGGCTACCTGATCCTGCCTGAACTCGCGATACCGCCCCAATGGTTCATGCGCATCGCCGACAAGCTCAAGGGGCGCCGGATCTCCCTCATCGCCGGTGTTGAATACCTGCACTACCCCAAGAAGCGTGTGCGCCACCAGGTCTGGGCATCACTCACCCACGACGGCCTCGGCTTCCCGTCGCTCATGCTCTACCGGCAAGACAAGCAGTCCCCGGCACTCCATGAGGAGCAGGAACTGCATCGTTTGAACGGGATAACACTGTGGACGCCAGATCCCTGGAAGAACGGCAAGCCGCCGATTCTGGAGCATGGCGATTTCCGCTTTGCCGTGATGATCTGCAGTGAACTGACCAACATTCACTACCGCGCTGCCCTGCGCGGCAAGATCGACGCGCTGTTCGTGCCGGAATGGAATCGCGATACCGAGACATTCAACTCACTAGTTGAATCGTCTGCGCTCGATATCCATGCGTACATCATCCAGTGCAACAACCGCCGATACGGCGACAGTCGCATCCGCGCCCCCTACGAAGATCGCTGGAATCGCGACGTGATCCGCGTCAAGGGCGGCATCCACGACTACTGCATTGCCGGTGAAATCAATGTCCAGGCTTTGCGACAGTTTCAGTCCAGCTATCGATCGCCTTCCAAGGGCTACAAGCCGGTGCCGGACGGATTTAATGCAGACATGGCCTTTGAACGAAAAGTATTGCCCAAAGGAAACGCCTCATGAGCCAGCAAGATACAGACGATATGAGCAAGTATTTCTATCGCGCGTCGGCTGCGGATTTCATGAAGATTCCTGGAAGTCCGATTGTCTACTGGGCATCGCCTTCAGTACGAAATATCTTTGAGAAATATAGCCCGCTATCTACCAGGATCGAGACAAGGGAAGGACTAACTAGCGGCAGCAACGATCTATTCCTACGTCTGTGGCACGAAGTTGCCATCAAGAGCATTGGATTCAACTTAAGAAGTAACGCCGAGGCCACGAAGAGCGAGAAGCGATATTTCCCCTACATCAAAGGTGGCGAGTTTAGACGTTGGTCTGGAAACTTTGAGTATGTAGTTAATTGGTTCCATGATGGAGAGGAACTAAGGGTGTTTTCCGACCCAAGCACTGGGCGAATTAGATCGCATAACTACAACGGAGATTATGCATTCAGAAAAGGATTAACATGGTCTGGAATATCGAGCGGGAGCTTTGCCGTGCGAAGCGTGCCTCACGGATTTATGTTCGATGCCAAAGGCCCCATGGGATTCTCCACGACGTCAGACGAAACCTCTGTTGAGGAAGCGTTCTTGAATAGCGCTGTGACCAACCACTTTTTAAAGATGCTTGCCCCAACTTTAGATTTCAAGCTTGGACATATTCTTAACCTGCCGTTTGCGGATGGCATCCAAAGGCGGATCATTGAGCTGAGAAATACTGCCGTAGATATTTCAGATTCAGACTGGGATTCTTTCGAATACTCGTGGAACTTCAAATGCAGCCCTCTGATTCCTGCCGGAGAATCACACGAAAAACTTGAACATGCATACGTAAATTGCATGAATCAATGGAAAGAAAACGTATCGAAACTAAAAGCTATTGAGATTGAGATAAACGACACATTTATATCGATGTACGGTCTCCAGGACGAACTATCTCCGCATGCTCCCTTGCATGAAGTATCACTTAACGCAAACCCCTACTACCGGTACGGTGTTGACAAGAGCGACGCAGAGTTAGAAACCATGCTTCAGTGCGACACCATGGAAGAACTGGTGTCCTACGCCATCGGCTGCATGATGGGTCGATATTCCTTGGATAAGCCGGGGCTGATTCTTGCCAGCCAGGGCGAAACGCTCCAGGACTACCTCAGCCAAATCCCATCACCGCGCTTCGCGCCGGACAACGACGGAATCCTGCCGCTAACCGACCAGGAATGGTTCGCCGATGACGCAACCAACCGGTTCCGCGAGTTTGTCCGCGTGGTCTGGGGAGACGAACACCTGCAGGAAAATCTCGATTTCGTCGCGGAGAGCCTGTGCCTCCATGCCATTAAACCCAAACGCGGCGAGTCCGCGCTGGACTCAATCCGCCGCTATTTGAGCACGCAGTTCTATAAAGACCACCTCAAGACCTACAAAAAACGCCCGATCTACTGGCTGTTCAGCTCCGGCAAACACAACGCCTTCGAATGCCTCGTCTACTTGCACCGCTACAACGAAGGCACGCTCGCCCGCATGCGCACCGAATACGTTATCCCGCTGACTGCAAAGCTCAGCACCTACGCACACAAGCTCGAACAAGACATCGACGCCAGTGCCAGTACTGCTGAGAAGAAGCGCCTGGAAAAGGAACTCGCCACCCTTCACAACCAGCAAGCTGAACTCGCGACCTTCGACGAGAAACTCCGTCACTACGCCGACCAGCGCATCAGTCTGGATCTGGATGATGGCGTGAAGGTGAACTACGGCAAGTTCGGAGACTTGCTCGCGGAGGTAAAAGCCATAACCGGCGACAAGGACGTCCAGGAAGGCTGACAGACCATGGGACTCAGGGCGTTTCGCGGCAACCCATTCGAGCACACGCACGAGAACAAGGCTTTCGACAGCCTGTTCGACCTGCTGGATGCGCATTGCACAGCCACCTCGCAGAACTGGTTGCTGCTGGGCAATTTCTTCGTTGGCAGCCGGGAGCTGGACGCACTGGTGATCAAGCCCAATGCGGTCATCATCATCGACTTCAAAGACTTCAGCGGAGATCTGAAATTTTCTGAGAGCGGCCCTTGGCTGATCCAGCCCCCGAATGCTGCTGAGCCAACGCAAGTGAAGGGGGGCTCCAGCGTTAACCCGCTTGTCCAGCTACGAATCAACAAGAAGGCGGTGATGGATTTTCTCAGCCGCAACTTCTCCGAGCTCAACAACATTTGCAATTGGGGCCATGCCGCAGCCCTCGTCGCCTTTCACGGCAACATTAGCTTTGATAGCGGCACGATTCCGGGATCTATCAAGCCCTGGTTCTATATCAGCGACTTTTCGCATGTCGTCCGTGACCTGGAGGCCATCGTCAGCCGGGAGATCCACTTTACTGCTGACGACATGAACCGTCTTGCCTCCCTGCTGGGGCTCGAGTCGTTCGTGCCGGCAGGCGGCATAGACACACGGAAGCTCGCAGGGCCGGCCAGCCATGGTGTGCAACAGGGCCAGCAACTGACGCGCTCGCAAGCACATGCACTCACCGCCTTTTCCACGTGGCGGAAGACCAACAGCGGCATGTTCCGCCTGCTTGGCATGGCCTCGACAGGCAAGCGATTCCTGTTCCCTTACCTGGTCGATCTTCTGAAGCAGGAAGGGTTGGATGTGGTTCTGCTAACGCCGAGCGCTCGACTTTCGGCCAACTACGCCAATCCTTCCGTACCCGCTGTTTCGATATACACCTGGCTTTACGAACTGATCCCGAGCAGCTTCGAGAAGGTAAATGACCGGAAATTCGCCCTCCACAAGGTGAATGTGGATTTGAATCTGGACGGGAAAATTCCCGTTCTGGTCGATGCTCACCTCATGAGCGATGAAGAGTTTGAGGTGCTTGATCGACGTTATGGATCGGGTCGACTCGTCACTGACTTCCTTACTGTAATGAAGAATCACAACCAACCGTTTATTGTCATCGGTGACCAGTACCAACTGACACGAGGCTCTCTACAACGCTCATTGACCTCCGAAATATCGATCAACGCCATGGGTCAAGATGTTGTGACCCATGTACTCAATGAACAGATTCTCGCTGACAAAGACGATGCACTGAACTCATTGCAGGCCCACCTGGTCGGCAGTATCGACAGTGACCGCTTCAACAGGCTCCCGCGTATCACCGGGCATCGCCTTGAAACATTGGAGAGCGATTCCGCCCGCAAATGGGAACCGGATATTCACCACGTTGCGGCTGAATCCATTTATCTCTGCGCAACCCACCTGCAAACAAGCCGGGTGAATGGCTCGGTAAAGACAAGGATTCTTGGCCACAAAAGCCCTACCGCCCTTGGCTGCGGTGATCGGGTGGATTTCCACTCGAGAACTCCGATTCTTGAAGACGAGTATGATCCTCACTCTGGTAAGACGGTCCGCTGGATCAATGCCGGTGAAATTGGTCTCATCGATGATATTGATGAGGACATAGAAACCTACACCATAGAGTTACGAGGGCGTAAAGCGGCCACGGTGATTCGCTTCCAGCGCGCGAAATGCCGGGTTCCACGTTTAGGGCAAGTGACGTTCCGCTATCTCGTCGAGTTCTATGAAGCAGAGGAACCTGAAATTTCAGTCGATCAGGTACTTGCACTCCAGGTACTGTCGCGGCGGCTGGCAAAGCCAATACTGGACGCCCGCAAGAATGCTTTGCCGGCAAAGGACGCACCCGAGTACAAGCAAGCAAAGCTGGAATACGACAAATTTGAGTATTCGCTATTTCAGTCTCAAGGGTATGTTTCCGCGGCCCGCATCAGGCCCGCCCATGCCTTGACGTTGCACCGCGCCCAAGGGCGCCGCTGGCCCTCGGTCTGGATCTCTGCCGCGCGCAGCGCCTCCAGCGAGACGCCAAACAATCAGGAATACTTCCGCTGGCTGTATACGGCATCCGTTTGCGCGGATGAGCTGTTGGTCATACGGCAGCTACCTTTCCTGAATCCGCTAACCAATGCGGCGGTTAGCCGTTCCTCAACACTGCACATCGGAAGCTTTCCGATCAAACAAGGACTGCATTACGACAAGGCACGGCAGCCAACGGAACGAGAAGCCTCGCTGCCCATGCCCGCAGGGTTCAGCGACATTAAGCTTTTACCTCTGCTTCTGGAACTGATGGATAGGCTCAGTGGATCTGCATGGGCGATCACTGTCTGGCGGGAACATGTTTTTCAGGTCGTACTGACAGTCTCATCCAGGCAGGCCGACGCGCATGTTCAGCTCCGCCTCCATTACGACAAGAGCCTATCCGTCAGCAACGTCACGTATCTGGAAGGCTCTGTTGCTGATCGGATGGCGGTTGGCCAATTGCTGATCCGCCCGTTCAAGCCGGCAGACAGTGCATTGGCAGAAGCCGTAGATGCACTCACTGAGCCTTTGCAAAAGGCTGGCTTCACGCTTGTGGATGGCAAGGAAACTGCCTATCGCGCGCAGTTGGTATTTTCAGTGGGTGACGATGGAGTCGAACTTGAGGTCAACGCCAACAAGGAGGGAATGATCAGCTCCTTGCGCGTGATCAGGGCGACAACTGAAGAAGTAATCGTGAAACTCGAGCAAGCCATCAAGGGGCTTCCATGAGCATCATCAGCGAAATAAGGGACATCAAAGCGACAGGCGACTTTGAGGCCGCCTGGCAGAAGGGCTTCCCGGCTCTTCAACAAGATCCCGGAAACACATATCTCCAGACTTCGCTATTCTGGGTGATTTATTCCGCTTTAAAGCAGCTTATTGAGCCAATCACAGCGCGCGAAAACATTGCCCCGACAACCCTTGAGAAGAAGCAGATTGATTTTTGGGCTTCTCGCATATCGACACTGCAGATAACGCTTCCCAACGAACTCATTGATTTCAGACTATGGAACCTCTTCCGGGGTATAGGAAAGTTCTGCGAGCCGATCTGCCTGTTTATCTTGCGCAGCGGCCGCTCAATATTCAGCTCGAATGACTACGAGCCCTTCAAGACCGAAAAGGGTGAATCCCCGAGCTTAGTGACTCGACTGGCGCACATGGTGGCAGCCAACTACCTCCAGCAGGTCGGCACCAGTCAACTTGATCCTGCAAGGGTTATCGCGCTCCTGAAGCATGCCCAGGAATGTGCAAAGGATTCCCCGCAGGGAAAGGTTTGGCTCGACTATGACATGGCAAGGATCTTCAAGGCCGCAGGGCGAATTGATAAAGCTCGTGAAGCCTATTCTTCGGTATTGAAGAGGAAAGGTGGCGAGTCCTGGGCGTGGTTCGGCCTCGCATCGACCTATCTGGATGATCCCAAGAAAGCAATTGCCTTGACTGCATTCGGACTAACTTGCGCCCACGATCCAAAGTTCAGTATTCCTGGTCTGGTACAGATGGCAGAGCTGCTTGCCGAAACCGGAGACCATGAATACGCGTCCAAAGTGCTGATCAAACTCTGTGACATCTATAACCAGAACGGCTGGCAATTGAAGGACAAGGTCGTAGGCCTGACGTCCTCTGCCTGGTTTGATGGATCCCTGAACACCAAAGATCTCGACGCGTACATCGCCGGGTTGGCAGTCGGTGCCAATGAAGTCGCCATGGCAGACCCGACCTATTTTTCTGGCGTGGTTCAGTCTGTTCACGAATCAGGCAAAGGCGCCTTCGTATACGTAGACAGAAGCCAAACGTTCTCTGTCCGGAAAGGTGTTTTCCCGAATCGCAGAATTCCGTCGCCGGGCACATACATCAGGATTCTCTGTGATATGGGCAGTGATTCGAAGGATGTCTCCTCTGCCGAATCAATCGCACCCTTTGATTCGCCTGACATAAATTCCTTCAGGGGTGAAATACGGGTCACTGATAGGGGATTTGGATTCGTAAACAATGACCTGTTCGTTCCACCCGGAATGTGCGAAGGCATCACAACAGGCACCATCGTCGCAGGCATTGCGGTGATGTCATACGACAAAGCAAAAGAAAAATATGGCTGGAAAGCCATCACCATTCGACAGGATCAGGCGCCGAGTTAATGGACACCCAACAACTGACCCAAGGCCTCAAGCGTGCCTTCTTTGTGGAAGGACATCGCATCGTATTCTGGTACGACGCGGAGCAGAGTTTTGCCGACGAACTGAACCAGCTTGATCTGCCTGGCGTGAATATATTGAACATGCATGGTCAGTCCACATTCGGCCTCAAGCTAAAGCTGGAATGCGAGGACAAGGAAGGCAAGTACCTGCTGTATTTTCCAATCGCCGAACCAGAAGCTAATGATGACTGGCTTCTGGACATCAAGCTCTATTCGCGCAGCTTCTACGCCGATCGCATGTCGCTGATCTTCAATGACTTTGGATTGCAACAGCAAAGCCTGCGCGCGCATCTGGCCAAACGTGAACGATTCCTTAGCAGTAAAGCCAGGACAAACAGTCTGAAGCGCCTGATCCAGCCAACGGACAGTCCCGAGGCGCTGGATCTGGCCATGATTGCTGTCGTCATCGGTGCAAGCGCTTCGGATATTTCCACCCTCCTCTGCACACTGGCCGATGCCGCTGTTCAAGGTGAACACGGTCTCGATGCGAACCCGGTCGCCATAGATGAGTTGTACAAATACGGCCTGATGCCCACCCTGCTGCAGTCACTCCGGGAAGAGGTGGGCTACCCGGCAAGTCTCGAGGAGGTCAATGGCGAGAAGCCATTCAACTTCAGCCATTTCCTGATCCGCCTGCTCGCAACAGCATTTTGCGAAAATATCGGCGATGTCCCGGGCTGGGCTACATCCACCGTAATGCCATCAGCCAATGCGCGCGCAACGTCCCGCTCGCTGCTATCGCGTTGGCGTGACAGCTCCCGTCACTACAAGTCCTATGACGCCGTATCCGACTGGGTCAGTAATGCACTGCGTATTCCTGAGAGAATCCGAGATATCCCTGTCGAGACATTGGCCAATTCGGCAACCTTTCAGGCCGTTGAACGACAAATTGTTTCAGACCTTACAAAGTTCATCCCTGACGCTTCAGCCAGAGAGCTGTCTCAATTTACGCGAATCATTTCAGACCGGCTCGACAACTACTGGGCTTCACGTCATAAGGACGACGAAATACGGCGCAAGTACCGCCTTCTCTACTCGGCACTGTCGGCAGCGATAGATCTATTCACGCTACGACACGACCATGTGGAGGGATTCCACTTCTCCAGCACGGAGTCGTTGTACAAGGCGTACCAAAGCGATCTCTACCGATTTGACACGTCTTACCGGCATTACTTTGCGGCTTCCCGGCTTGCGCATGTGGAGTTGCTCAAGAAACTCGATGACGCGGTTGAACAGTGTTACGCCTCCTGGTACCTGGACCAACTAGGCCGCTGCTGGAGTGACCGTATCGAGTCTGAACATCGGCTGGATCATTGGGCTTTGTCGGGAATACCGAGCCAGCAGGATTTTTACGAGCACTTTGTTCGCCCTCAACTAGATAGCCACCGCAACAAGCGTGTTGTCGTGATCATCAGCGATGCGTTCCGGTATGAAGCGGCTGTTGAGCTCTGCGAGCGCATCAACCAGAAGCGCTACAGCGAAGCAACGCTTACGAGTCAACTGGGTGTCCTGCCTAGCTACACCACATTGGGCATGGCCTCCCTGCTGCCCCACAAGACACTCGAATACCGCGCGGACGGCGGTGACAACGTATTCGTAGATAGCCAGTCGACCGCAGGAACCCAAGCGCGGAATGCCATCCTCGCCCAGTACCATGGCATGGCAGTCACTGCCGATCAGATCAAGGAGTGGTCACGCGACGCTGGCCGTGAAGCACTCAAGGACCAGCAGTTGGTCTATGTCTATCACAACGTGATTGATGATCGAAGTGATAGTGGCGGCCAATCCGAGTCAGATACTTTTCAGCACGTCGAATACGCCATTGAAGAGCTGAATGAACTGACAAAAAAGATACTTATGCACTTCAATACAAGCACGGTATTGATTACCGCTGACCATGGCTTTTTGTTTCAGCAAAGCAAAATGGAAGCAGCGGATCGCACGAGCCTGGTGGAGAAGCCAGAGAACACTATCAAAAGCAAGAAGCGCTATGTGATCGCTCACAGCCTGCCTGCCGCCAAGGATGTTTGGCGCGGATCAACCAAGCTGACCGCCGGAACCAGCTCGGATACCCAGTTCTGGATCCCCAAGGGGGCCAACCGCTTCCACTTTGTTGGTGGCGCCCGTTTTGTTCATGGCGGCGCGATGCCTCAGGAGATCGTGGTTCCGGTTATTACCGTGAACCAACTGAGGGGTGAGAAAGCCGAAAAGCGAACAAAGAGAAAGGTTGGTGTGATCTCGCCAAAGTCATCGCTGAAGATGGTTACCCATATCCAGCGGTTTGATCTTATCCAGACGGAATCGGTCAGCGAGCTAGTACTGCCAATTACCGTTGCCGTGGCGATCTATGAAGACAACAAGGCCGTTTCAAGCGAAGAAGTCGTTACCTTCGATTGCGCGACTGACTCAATGACCGAGCGCATGAAGCAGATTCGGCTATCCCTGATTGGCAAAGACTTTGACCGCCAGAAGGACTACTTCATGATCATTCGCGACAAAGACATGAATACCGAGCTGGAGCGCTATCGCGTCACGATTGACCTGGCCTTCACTGACGATTTCTTTTGAGGCAAAAGAAAACCCATGACTATTGATACGGACAAGGATCTCGATCAGCTGCTGAACGAGCACTTCGCCGGCCGCGTGGTGCGCAAAGACCTGACCAAGTTGATCAAGGAAGGCGCCAATGTGCCGGTGTATGTTCTTGAGTACTTGCTTGGCATGTATTGCGCATCCGATGATCCAGAGATCATTGAAAAGGGACTAAAGAACGTCAAGAACGTTCTGGCAGACAACTATGTTCGCCCCGATGAGGCGGAGAAGGTCAAATCACTGGTGCGTGAGCGTGGAACTTACAAGGTTATCGACCGCGTCACAGTTCGCCTGAATGAAAAGAAGGACCGCTATGAGGCGGCCTTCAGCAACCTCGGGATCAAGGACGCCGAGATTTCGGCCAGCATCGTCAAGGAATACGAGAAGCTGCTTGTTGGTGGCATATGGGTAATCGCAACGCTGAGTTACTACCACGAAGAAGGTCAGTCCGGATCTCCCTTCGGCGTGACGCTTCTAAAGCCGATTCAAATGCCCAACATGAACATGCCGGAGTTGTTCGCCGGCCGCGCGGCATTAACGACTGTGCAGTGGCGGGAAGCACTTATTCGCTCGATTGGAATGGAGCCATCTACGCTGGATGAATCCGTGCAGTGGCATCTGCTCGCCCGCATGATTCCCTTCGTAGAGAACAACTACAACGTTTGTGAGTTGGGCCCACGCGGAACCGGCAAGAGCCACATCTACAAGGAATGCTCACCGAACAGCATTCTGGTTTCCGGCGGCCAGACGACGGTAGCCAACCTTTTCTACAACATGAGCAGCCGTCGCATTGGCCTGGTTGGCCTGTGGGACGTTGTGGCATTTGATGAAGTTGCCGGCATCAATTTCAAGGAAAAGGACGGCGTCCAGATTATGAAGGATTTCATGGCTTCGGGTTCTTTTGCCCGTGGCCGTGAACAGATGGAAGCCTCAGCCTCGATGGTGTTCGTTGGCAACATCAACCAGAGTGTGGAGTCCCTGGTCAAAACCAGCCACCTGCTGGCGCCGTTCCCTGAGGCAATGATCGATTCCGCGTTCTTCGACCGCTTTCATGCCTACATCCCAGGATGGGAGATCCCGAAGATGCGGCCTGAGTATTTCACCGACAGGTACGGCCTGATCGTGGACTACCTGGCTGAGTTCTTTCGGGAAATGCGCAAGCGCAGTTTTGCCGATGCAATCGACAAGCACTTCAAGTTGGGAAACAACCTGAATCAGCGGGATGTCATTGCGGTTCGCAAGACGGTTTCCGGCCTTCTCAAGCTGCTCTTCCCTCATGACCAGTTCACCAAGGAAGACGTCCGCCTGTGCCTGGAGTACGCACTGCAGGTGCGCCGCCGCGTGAAGGAGCAGCTGAAGAAAATCGGCGGGATGGAGTTTTACGATGTGCACTTCAGCTACATCGACAACCAGACACTGGAAGAACGCTTTGTGACCGTGAAGGAACAAGGCGGTGGCGGTCTGATTCCTGAGGGCCCCGGCAAGCCAGGCTTTATCCACACGATCGGCCTGAGCAGCAAGGGAATGCCCGGGGTGTACCGGATAGAGCTACAGGTCACGAAGGGCACTGGAAAATTGGCCACCTCAGGCTTGTGGAACTCCAGCGCTGCCAAGGAGCAGGTGAAGATCGCATTTGATTACTTCAAGGCGAATGCCGCGCGGATCAGTGCTTCGGCCAAGGTCTTAGATCACGACTTTCACTTGCACGTGGTTGAACTGCAAAACACCGGCCCTCTCACTCACATGGCGCTACCTAGCCTGGTGGCGTTCGCATCAGGCCTGATGGGGCGACCTGCGCAAGCGCAGCTGGTGGTTCTGGGGGACATGAGCTTGGGAGGCAGCGTTACGCCTGTCGAGAGTATTGCCGAGTGCCTGCAGGTGGCTTTTGATGCGGGCGGAAAGCGCGTGGCAATGCCGATGACAAGCGCCAAGGATATTCCGACGATTCCGGCGGAGTTGTTCACAAAATTCCAGACCAGCTTTTATGCTGATCCGGTGGATGCTGTGTTCAAGGCGCTGGGGGTTGATTAAGTAGCCTGATATTTTTCCGCGTTGGAATAGCGGAATCTGACCGCGCATAGGGGTGCGACGATGGAAATGTACGTTAGAGAGCGGTATGACGGCGAAGATGGCACTTTTCACAAAGATTTCGTGGTTACGACTTGCGGGATTGATATAGTTGCCCATAACGTTGATCGCTCTAATTCTGGAACGTTTTCGTCTGACGTACCTGACTGCGTAGCAGCCTTTGCGATGAAACTCGTAAGATTTGATGTCACTTCCATTGAGGCCACATTCGATCTTGGACCTAGTTATTGGCTCGATAATCACGCGACCAGCGATGCCGCGCCCTGCAGAACGGATTGCCTGTTGCGAATCTATCCGAACAAATCAGATGGGATGGCCAACGCTGTCGTTTCTCGTACATCGGAATGGCACGACGCAAAGAATAATGTTCACCGCTCGAATACTGAAACGTTTCTGGAAGTTGTGCCCATTTCGACGATAAAAAGCATAGGGAAGAGTCTTCTCCCCGTGCCACCGGATGTCTTGGAATCCCTCTACCCTGAACCAGACGAGACGGACATCGCTAATGGACATGACGCGCCAGCTTCTGACCCTGATGATTTTCATGCAGGCGTGCCAGACCTTTTTCTAGAAGATCAGAGAATACAGAGCGAACTAGCCCAGGATAGAGGCAAACAAGTATCGAATGCGCGTAAGAGAGTAGAAGAACAGCACGACGAGCAGTGCGAGCTTCGTAGAGGCGGAGCCAAGCATTGCGATTGTCAAAAGAGAAAGAACCACAATGATTTCCACAGGCTCTGGACTGGTGCTCTTGCGCCGAAATACAACAAGAAGGCCTGGCTAGAAATCGAGCGTCAATTGTTAGCTGCCGGGATGATCTAGGAAAGATCCGCTGTAGGAACTTTGCCGCTGGCGCTTCGTGGCCTGAACAGTAGCGCTGCGTAGCCTACGCAGTTGAAAAGAGCAACATCCTTGAGAGACATTGCTAGATGCCTCTCGGCCGTAGGAATTTGAAATCATATTGTTTCCCAACCTTGGCTCGTATCAGAACCAAGATCGCCATGAACAAAATACAAGACGCCTGAAAAAATAACAGAGTTGATACTGACGGAACGACATTGCCGTCGCCCAAGTCATTGCCGACCTGTAGTTGCCCAGTGAATATGAAAACAAGTATGCCAATTGAAATCGCGAGGTAGATTCCGACGCCGGCCATGAGGACTGCGCATATGAAATTTACAACTTTACGCATGGGTCTATGGCCCTGTGAGCACGGTTGATGTTGCACGGATAGTAGATATCACTTCAGGCGATGTTTGGTACAGCCCTCCATGTGAGCCTGCCAGATTTTCTCCAGATACTCGACGTCCCGGTTACGCCCGGCATGCTTTGGGCCACCCGCCGTTTCGACATCCTCTACATCGATGCGAATGGTCTTGCTCTGCGACAACGACTGTCGCGGGGCGGTGGCGCAATAGGCCATCACCCGCGACAGGACCGACTCACTTCATGCCCAGCCTTGCTGACCTGCACCTCAAGATCGACCTCATCCAACAGTACGGCCTGCCCGACATCCCCTACCCCGTGCCGGCCGCCCAGGTACAGGAAGCCCTGACCTCCGACGGCCACCTCCCCTTCGCCCTGCTCCTTCAGGGCCTTCAGGAGCGCAGCCGGGATCTGGCCACCGGCTGGCGGGACCTCGAGCCGGCCATGGACCGCCTTGCCCAACTGCTGAGCCCCGACGACCCACGCGAGACCGTCACGGCTGAGGGCGAGTCCTGGTGGCTGGAGATCGGTCCAGTCGACCTGGAGGGCAAGCTCGTCACCATCCAACGGGACGGCGAGCTGATCGCCGCCATGACCCGCCGGGAGGACGGGCGCCTCCGGGTCGCCGTCTACCGGCCCCTGGACGGGAAGAGCTGTGAATACCTTTGCGGCCTCGCACAACGCCCGTACAAGGGCGCCGTCTGCATGCGGGAGAACAACTGGGAGTACGCCCTCGACTGCTCGGCCGGCATGGGCAACGTCTACGCCTCGGAAGCCGGGGAGGCTTATCTCTCCTACTGGGAAAAGGGCATCGGCATCAGCCACGACGGCACCGTGCTGCCGGACTGGCGCCGGCATCGCACCCTCGCGCCCCGGCCGGCGGCCAGGGTCGCCATGGAGCTGGGTGCGCACCATGCGTATTCCGCTGACCCCGACGAGCCTGTGGCGGATGAGCCGGAGGATCTGCCCCCACCTGCGGCGGCAATCCCGACCTGGACGCGCAAGCGCCAGCAGGCGCGCACGGTCCAGAACCGCTTCCTCGGCTGCCTGCTCGGCGGTGCCGTGGGCGATGCATTGGGCGCGCCCATCGAGTTCATGAAGCGGGACGAAATTCTGTGCCGCTTCGGCCCCAAGGGCCTCACCGACTACGCACCTGCCTATGGCGGTATCGGCAAGATCACCGACGACACGCAGATGACGCTGTTCACTGCCGAGGGACTGCTGCGCGCCCATGTAAGGGGCTGCTTCAAGGGCCTGACGACTTACCCAGGCGTCACAGCACACGCCTATCAACGCTGGCTGGAAACCCAGAAGGAAACGCCGCCACTCCGGCCCAAGGTTCCCAGCGAACGTTACGGCTGGCTGTTCTTCCATCCCGAATTGCACAGTCGCCGCGCGCCGGGCAACACCTGCCTGAGCGCGTTGCGCAGCGGACCCGGCGAGATCACTGCCGATAACGACAGCAAGGGGTGCGGCGGCGTGATGCGAGTTGCCCCCGTCGGACTGTACGGAGCACGCGAGCGCTGGGATGCGCACCAGACGTTCAAGGTCGGCATGGAACTGGCCGCAATCACGCACGGACACCCGACCGGCCACCTCACCGGCGGTGCGCTGGCCGTGATGATCCAGGCCATCACCGATGGCGCGTCCATCCGCGAAGCATTGCGCGTGGCCATTGCCTGCCTTGAGCCACAAGAAGATTCTCAGGAAGCCATCCACTCGCTCAAAGGTGCCGAGATCCTAGCGGACATGAAGATGCCGCCGGAACAGGCCATCCGCGAACTCGGCCAAGGCTGGGTCGCCGAGGAAGCACTCGGCATCTCGGTCTACTGCGCCCTCGTCGCCCGCACCTTTCGTGAGGGCGTCTTGCTCGCGGTGAACCACGACGGCGATTCCGACTCGACCGGATCGATCACCGGCAACCTGCTGGGCGCTCTCTACGGCGTGAAATCGATTCCGCAGAAATGGCTGGAACCCCTGGAGCTTCGCGAGGTGATCGCGAAGCTCGCAGGGGACCTTTATGCCTTCAGGGATTGGGATATCGGGGAGTACAGCAGCAATCAGGAACTGAATGATCGGATCTGGCGGAAGTATCCGGGCTGGTGACGGCCTCGCCAACTGGCGGCGACTACCAAGGTTGATGCGTCACACCAGGAAACCACCCTTGGCGAGCTAACATCCGGATCTTGTCGACTACAGCGTTCAACTCGTCCGCATGGGTATGCATGGACCATAGCTGATCAGCTGCCAACGCCGAGTAACTGACGCCGCAGAACTCCTCGAGACTCCAGCACGCCTCGAGGAAGGCGTAGACCTTCGGCGGGTAAGCCAGACTGGAGTCGAAGTAGCCAAGCATCAGCAGCGTGGGAATCAGCTGTCGGCCAAGACGGGTCAAACCGGGGCCATAGCCGGTCACTCGCTCACGTATCTTCACGGCCAATCGCCTGCTATCCACAACCTGATCCACGAAAGCCTCGATGTGGGCCTGCGCCTGCAGGAGGCTTAACGGTGGATAGCCCAGCCTGGCGCGCAGCGCGGGCAAACCTGCGTCAGGGCGACGACCATAGTCAGCGAGGCAATGCCGGCATCCCGGCTGAATGGACCGAGGACAAATCATGTCGAACTCCGGATGGTGATTTCTCACAGCATCCGGACTGACGTGAAAACCTACGCCGGCGGATCAGTTCCTTCCGCCCCACCGTTGACCCCTCCCCGGCGCCGACACGGAACTGCCCCCAGGCGCCGGGGTAAATCTGACCCTCCCCCCTCGGATTCTGGTGAAATACGCGTCACCGCCTACTTCCCTTGCACCCCGCCATGAGCAAGACCGGTTCCCTGATCAGCAACATGCAGAAGTACGCCACCCGGCCCGAGTGGAAGTCGCTCTTCGGGGAGGTGATCAGGGAGCATGTGGAAAATGCCGCCGAGGCCCTGGACGTTGACCCTGCCGAGATCAGCGACATCGTCGGCGACCAATCCGGTGAATTCATCGCCACCGTCTTCGAGGACTTCGCTACCCGGCGGCGAGCCGACGGCCTCTGCATGGCGGCCGACTACCTCCAGCGCGCCGGCTGGCGGGAAAACGGCTACGCCCGCAAGTACCTGGAGGCGCTCATCGACAGCCGCCTTCGCCTGCACGAGGTCACCGATGTCCGGCCGGGTATCGGCCTCACCCTGCGCCCGCTGGACGTGACCAAGGGCAAGACCGAGGAGCCGGTGTTCGTCCACGAGAAAACCGGCAGCCAGCACCTGTCGCGCTGGGACGTGATTTCCGCCCGGGTACTGCGCGTGCACGAGGAGTATGTGCTGGCCGGCGGTGTGCTGCCCGTGCGCCCGGATGAAACCAGGAGCCTGCTCAAGGCCTATGCCCGCCTGTGCAAGGCAGACAGCAGTACCGACCCGATGCCCTCGCTGAGCACCACCGCCTGGATCGCCTGGCTGTACGCCGGCAAGTTCGCGCCGCGCCCGCAGGTCGTCAATCGCGATGGCGACGAACTCCTCCTGAGCAAGAGCCGGCTGCCATTGCTGGCGCGTGCCGACGAAATCGCTGCCGTCATGAACACCCTGCCCGGATGGGAGTCAGCATCCGACAATCACTTGCGCTGGGTCTGGCTCGCCAGCGGTGAAGCACCGGAAGAAAAGCCGAAGTCACGGCGCAAGTCGAAATCGGTGAGCCCGGCCGGAACGCTGCTCGGCGATGCCGTGCTCGAGCGCAAGCACCTGGTGTTCACGACGAACTCTCGCCAGCGCATGGAGCGCGGCTTGCTGATGCTGCAGCAGGCCTTGGGTGACAAGGTCGGCCCTGCCCTGACCAGCTACGAGGAAATGGACATCAACGCCGTGCCGGTGCCCGGTGGCGGTGCTGCCCCGGCAGCGATGCCGTCCCCGGATGAGCAGCACGGCATGATCCTCGCCATCCTCGATCGCCACTACCGCGAAATCATGCGCATGCCGATCCCGGCGCTCGGCAACAAAACGCCGGCCCAGGCGATCAAGACCAAGGTCGGCCGCGAACGCACCATCGCCTGGCTCAAGGACCTCGAGCGCAGCACCACACACGGCGCTCAGCAGCGCGGCATGCCTGCGTATGACTTCGGGTGGATGTGGGAAGAACTGGGGCTCAGCGACGAACGCTGAACATCTGCGCACATGTTCGCACTGGCGAACAAGGATGCCCCATCGCTATCTGCAGGCAATTAATAGCCAGCCAGACGCAAGGCCTCATCCCTCATCTGGCGGGCAGTCCCACAAAAAGGAACCACCGAGTCTGCGCCGACTACACCCGAAGTGGCGACTGCCATCGCCATACGGTTTGGTGTCAGCCTTCGCGAAGTAGCTAAGTCGATAGAAGACGCACGCGTACTGCTCGAACACTTCCGGAGAGTTCCGGTCGATTTTATAAACAGGGTTTTCAGGTATGTGGACCAAACCAACCGCCTCAGCAGAAGAAACGCCAAGCGCTGAAGCCCACGCCTCCCTGATCCTGTCCACCATATTGCGGCGCTGCTCTACCCCATAATCTCCATTGGCCATCAACTCCACCTCCCAACGAGGCCTGATAGCCCCTAGCGTGAAGTAGGCGTCATTGTTCAACGTCATTGCGACGTGATAGTGGGGGGCCGACGAATGGCATTGCTCCTTGACCCAAACGAATCGGGGCTCGCACGGATATATTCTGACTCCAGATCGACGCCTTTTCTCAGCATCTGCTGAGAGTCTGGATTTCATTGCACTGATAAATCGACTGATTACTGCGGAATCCACATGGCTCAGGAAATTCGGAATGCACAGATCGAATCGAAGCACGATCGATCTGGCGTAATCCGTGACCGTATCGTCCAGCAACTCACTGACGTCCTCCAGGTAGTTCGCAATGAGGCCGTTTGGATATTGGATTACTCTCAGACCCTGCCATTCCGACCCATACATCAGCCTAAGGTTTCGGTTGTTTGGATGTCTGACTCGCATTTGTGGGATCTCCAGTGAATACCTCACAGGAAACCCATCACAGTATTTTTTTACTCTGGGTATATTTGATGCGACCCTTTCTAGTCGAAAGGATATTAGATGCACCTATATATTTACATAACTACACCAACAGAGGATCTCGTCAATCTCCGGCCGCTTTACGCACAAAACTCTGATCTTTGCGATCCAATAGGCATACAAACAACTCTGCAGATATATGATCGATCAGGAGTTTTTCCTGTCGAAATGCTCACCTTTTTTTGGCCTACCCGGTCTGCGCTTCTCATGAGGTCTAACTACCGGCTTGATCGTTTGCAACTCACTGTAGAAAAAAACATCATCTCCGGAACAAACCAGATCCGAAGGAAGAGAAAAATATTCATCGATCGCACTCAGGTAGCTAGCCGAATACAGCAGTTCTTCCCTCTTTGACAGATCAGTCTCAGAGATACTTCCCACAGGGCTCCTGATGTAAATGCTGGAACCTTCATCCGGGACAGCGTAAACACCAACCCCCTTCGTCGCAGAAAACACCCAGTAATCAGCGACCTTCTGCGCAAGATCCTTGCAGGCACCGCCAGACTGCTTCGTGTAGAAAAGGACCAGATGGCAATAAAGCCCCCTACTGGGCGACCACATCAGCCGCGCAAATCGTCCGACTATGCCATGCAAAGGGCCAATGCCCTTGTTGATCGATCTGAACAGCGACTTCAACAGCTGCTTGAACCCTTCCACGGGGGTTGCTGGACGCGAAAGCATGGATTTCGAAAGTGCGTCGCCGGTAAGTTCCCTGTTCGCTCTTATTGTCTTCTCGTCCGTGACATAGCTCAGCTTCAGGGCCTCAAAAAGATCGGGCATTACTCCCAGATCAAGCCTTACAACGTATACGGATTTTTCTCTTCGAAAAATATCCTCGATCAAAGCAGCGGCAGCTCGATTGCTTTTATAGGCGCGCGCCCTTCGCTTTTTCCTTTGCTCCCAATACCTTGCCCGGAGAGGATTTGCCCTTGCTGCCTCAATGTGTTTCTTTTGATCCGGCGTGACCGGATACTCCTTGGGTTTAATTCGCTCCCTCGACCTTTGCCTTAGATACCGCAAGAAGTACTCATGTAGATGAACCTGCGGATCTGGTGCGGCGTTGACGCCCTCGAGTGCGTCCGGATCTCCCTCCCCGCCATCGAGCCCAAAGTGTTTGTAGGCATCCAGAAACAACCGGACATGCTCGCTGTGGTGAGAATAATCCCTCGGCACCCCCGCCTTGATCTGGGCAAACAACCCAGCCAAGTCCCTTCCAAGGGCCGTCAGCTTGAACGCCACAGGAATACTCGTTGCGATGGCCGGCGCGCGACACCCGAGGGCTCGCATCATGAAGCAGTGAATATCCCGTGCGAGTGCCAAAGGGATATCAACCCTGGGTGGCCGCAGGGCGGCAGACCGGTCTCCCCCAAGCGGCCAGGGAGGCGCTGCCTGGTCCGCCTCTAACGCGGCGTAAATATCGTTCGGCAGGAGGTCGCGGACGCCACCCACGCGCGCGGGTTCAGCGGGATTACGGAAAGGCTCCTGCCGCCTGGCAGACCCTGCGCCGGCGATCCCTCGCTTGGGCCGGCCGCCGGGCTTCTTCTCCTTTCCGGCCAATCGAGTAACTCTCGCCATCGCCGCCCCTCCTAGAAGACATCTGGACCGGGTCCGCCCCAAGTGCCAAGGCGCTCGCCCGAGCCAACATCCCGGTTTCCGCTTGGGGGCGGCTGGCCCACTCAGCCGGCCGCCGCATCCCTGGCGCCTTACTGCGCCCCCACCACCCAGCAAGCCCCTGGCGCCCTTCCCGGGGAGCGCCGCGGTGAACCAAGAGCGGCCCACGACATGGCGCCTCGGTGGCTCGCTCACCAACGCTATCAGGCGACCACCTGCGAGCGCAGATCACCGGATACCGATCAGCGAAGCCATATTAACCATCAACCGCATGTATATCATACATTTATCTACTACAGTAACGCCTATCTATGCCACGCATAAGTAACATATGTTCTAGATAAATCACCATCTTTAACGTTGATATCACGATCACTTACGAATAAATCTTCATCTATTCATACGTAATGATCTTCTTTTAACTGAAAATTACCACCTAATTTACTCATCTGACGGGCGCCGCCTGACCACCGGGCAGCGCCAACCGGGGCCGTTACAGGCCATCGCCTGCCGGGGTTCCTTAGAACCATCGGGCGGTGGGCACCCGCGGATTACCGATCAGCCCTCAGCCCATCCAGGTAGTCGGCCCACCGCTGCATCATCTTGGCCCGTTCAGCCTTGTGCGCGGTCCGGTTGTACGCCCGGCCGTTGGGATCACGGACGGCGTGCGCGAGCTGGTGCTCGATGTAGTCAGGTCGTACCTGGAGCACCTCATCAAGGATCGTCCGGGCCATGGCCCGAAAGCCGTGCCCAGTCATCTCGCCCTGCTCGTACCCCATGCGCCGCAGGGCGGCGAGGATTGCGTTGTTGCTCATCGGCCGATCCGTCGTCCGGGAACTTGGAAAGAGGTAGCGATCCTTTCCAGTCACCTTGTGAAGGTCCCGAAGGATCTCGAGGGCCTGCCGGGAGAGCGGCACCAAGTGCGGGATGCGGAGCTTCATCCGCGCGGCGGGGATGTTCCATTCCGCCTGGTCAAAGTCGATCTCGGACCATTCCGCCGCCCTCAATTCACCCGGCCGGACAAATACCAGCGGCGCCAGCCGGAGGGCAGCCCTGGTGGCGTATGCCCCCTCGTAACCATCGATGGCCCGAAGCAAGGCGCCGACATCCTTGGGGTCGGTGAGCGAAGCGAAGTGGGATTGCTTGATGGCCTTCAAGGCGCCCCGGAGGTTGGGCGCTGGATTGCTGGTGGCCCGCCCCGTGGCGACGGCATAGCGGAAGACCTGACCGAAGTTCTGAAGGATGCGGTGCGCGGTGTCTACCGCGCCGCGGCCCTCGACCTTCCGCAAGACGGCCAACAGGTCTGGCGCCGTGAGGCTGTCCATGGATCGCTTGCCAATCCAGGGGAAGACATCGGCTTCCAGGCGCCGAATGACCTTGGAGCTATGCGACTCCGCCCACACGGACTCCTGCTTGGCAAACCATTCGCGGGCAACGACTTCAAAGCTGTTTGTTTCCTCCAGGGCGCGCGCGGCCCTCGCCGCCTTCCTGTTCTCGCCCGGGTCGACACCGGCCGCGAGAAGCTTGCGCGCCGCATCCCTTTTCTCGCGCGCTTCCTTGAGTCCGGTATCCGGATACACACCAAGCGACAGCGACTTTTCCTTGCCGTCGAAGCGGTACTTCAGCCGCCACCACTTGCTGCCGGTAGGCGTGATGAGGAGGTACAACCCCCCACCGTCCGCGAGTTTTTGCGGCTTCTCTTTTGGCTTGGCGGAGCGGACAGCGGCGTCAGATAGCGGCATGGGGGTAACAGTGCTCGCAGAAAACCCGTTACCCCCAAACTAACCCCCAGCACCCCCGGACCTCAACGGGTCCCGTCGGGTTCCACCGGAATCCTCAACCGCCTGAAAGACATGGAAAACCCTTGATCCAGAACGAAAAAAGGCGCCCGAAGGCGCCTTTTCCGTTACGTGAGTGGTGGAGCTAATCGGGATCGAACCGATGACCTCAACAATGCCATTGTTGCGCTCTCCCAGCTGAGCTATAGCCCCACGTGCTGAGGGCGCGAATTATGGGAAGTGCGCGGCGGGCTGTCAACCCTCCGTTTCACTTTCCGTATCCGCACCCAGACCCCGGTACTCCTTCTCCCATTCCTTGGCCTGTTTCTTGGACACCCCGCCGAGGATTTCCACGGCATGGCGCAGCCGCGCCCGGGTGAGATCGGAACCCAGCACCGCCATGGCGTCGAGCACCGAGAACGACGAGGCCGACCCGGATACCGCCACGAAAACGGGCGCCAGGAAATCGCGCATCTTCAGGCCCATGGCAGCAGCCAGTGCATTCACTTCCGCGGACAATTCATCCTTGCCCCAGCGGCGCATGCCCTCGAAACGCCAGGTGGCGAACTGCAGGATCTTCACGACCTGCTCTTCGCCAAGCGACTTGTGCGCGAACTGGCCGCGCTCGAGTTTCGGCAGGCCGGACACCATGAACGCCGCCAGCGGCGCGACGTCGGACAACACCTCGGTGCGGCCCTGGATGTGCGATACCAGCGGCGCGAAATACGCCTCGTTGAACGCCCAGTCCTTCAGGCGCGACACGAACTGCTCCGGCGTCAGCTCGCGCATCCACTGGCCGTTCAGCCAGCGCAGTTTTTCCACGTCGAATACCGGGCCGCCGAGCGAGACGCGCATGAGGTCGAAGTTCGCCACCATGTCGGCGAAGTTGAACTTCTCGCGCTCGTCCGGCATGGACCAACCCATGCGGCCGAGGTAGTTGAGCATGGCTTCCGGCAGGAAACCCATGCGCCGGTAGTAATTGATGCTGGTGGGATTCTTGCGCTTGCTCAACTTGGACTTGTCCGGGTTGCGCAGCAGCGGCAGATGGCACAGCACCGGCATGTCCCAGCCGAAATACTGGTACAGCAACTTGTGCTTGGGCGCCGAGCTGATCCATTCCTCGCCGCGCAGCACGTGGGTGATCTGCATCAGGTGGTCGTCGACCACGTTGGCGAGGTGGTAGGTGGGCATGCCGTCGGCCTTCATCAGCACCTGCATGTCCACCTGTTCCCAGGGAATCTCGATCTTGCCGCGCAAGAGGTCGTCGATCTCGCATATGGCACCTTCGCCTTCCAGGCAGCCGGGGCGCGGCACCTTCATGCGCACGACGCTCGGCTCGCCGGCGGCCACGCGCCGGGCGACCTCGTCCGCGGACAGGTGAGCGCAGTGACCGTCGTAGCCGGGCGTTTTCTGCGCCGCCATCTGTTCGGCGCGCAGCGTGTCGAGGCGCTCCTTGGAGCAGAAGCAGCGGAAGGCATGCCCCTTGTCGAGCAGCACCTGCGTGTGCTGCTTGTAGATCTCGCCGCGCTCGCTCTGCCGGTACGGACCGTGCGGGCCACCGACATCCGGGCCCTCGTCCCACTCGAGGCCCAGCCAGCGCAGCGAGTCGAGGATCATCTGCTCGGATTCCGGCGTGGAGCGCACCAGGTCGGTGTCCTCGATGCGCAGCAGGAACTGTCCGCCGTGGGCACGGGCGAAGGCGAGGTTGAACAGGGCGACGTAGGCGGTGCCGACGTGCGGGTCACCGGTGGGCGACGGGGCAATGCGGGTACGGACGGTCATGTGGCCGGTCGGGGTGCGTGGAGGGGCGGCCATTATACGGCGGCCGATGCGCGTTGACCGGCGGATACGCCGGCGTATAGTCCCGGCCCCATGACGACTTCGCCCTGGCGGCTGTCGGTCGCACCGATGATGGAGTGGACCGACCGCCACGACCGCTACTTCCTGCGCCTGATCAGCCGGCATACCCGCCTGTACACCGAGATGGTGACGGCCATGGCCCTGCTGCACGGCGACGCCGCCCGCCTGCTCGGTTTCGACGCCGCCGAACACCCGCTGGCGCTGCAACTGGGCGGCAGCGATCCGCTGGCGCTGGCCCGCGCGGCCCGGATGGGCGCGGACGCCGGCTACGACGAGATCAACCTCAACGTGGGTTGCCCGTCCGACCGCGTGCAGGAAGGCCGCTTCGGCGCCTGCCTGATGGCCGAACCGGCGCTGGTGGCCGACTGCGTGGCGGCAATGCGCGCGGCGGTACCGGCCGGCGTGGCGGTGACGGTGAAACACCGCCTCGGCATCGATGACCAGGACAGCTACGCCTTCACCCACGGCTTCATCGACACCGTGCGCCAGGCCGGCTGCACGGTGTTCATCGTGCACGCGCGCAAGGCGATCCTCGCCGGGCTGTCGCCGAAGGAGAACCGCGAGATCCCGCCACTGGTCTACGACAACGTCTACCGCCTCAAGGACGATTTCCCGCAACTGACCATCGCCCTCAACGGCGGCGTGAAGACCCTGGAGGAAAGCGCGGCGCACCTGGCGCGGGTGGACGGGGTGATGATCGGCCGCGAGGCCTATCACAACCCGTACCTGCTCGCCGAGGCGGACCGCCGGCTGTTCGGTGACGACCACCCGGTACCGTCGCGCGCCGAAGTCGTTGAACGCATGGTGCCGTACATCGAGCACGCCCTCGCCGATGGCCACACGCTGCACAGCATCACCCGGCACATGCTGGGGCTCTACCACGGCGTACCGGGGGCACGCGCGTTCCGCCGCCTGCTCAGCACCGAGGGCGTGAAACGCGGCGCCGGCATACACACCCTGCGCGAGGCGCTCGCGCAGGTGGAGAAATCGACCAGGGAACAGGACCCGGATGCAGAACAAGCTTGAGCAGTTGCGCGCGATGACCGTGGTGGTCGCCGACACCGGCGACATCGAGGCCATGCGAGCCTTCCGTCCGCAGGACGCCACCACCAACCCGTCGCTGCTGCTGAAGGCCGCGCAGTTGCCGCGCTACCGGCCGCTGGTGGAAACCGCGGTGCGCGAAGCCCGGGCCGCCCACGGGGCTCACTGGGTGGATGACGCCGCCGACCGCCTGGCGGTGGCGATCGGCGCCGAGATCCTCGCCATCGTGCCGGGCTACGTGTCCACCGAGGTCGATTCGCGGCTGTCGTTCGACACCATGGGCACGGTGACGCGCGCACGCCGCCTGGTCGCACTGTACCGCGCGCGCGGCATCGGCCGCGACCGCGTGCTGGTGAAGATCGCCAGCACCTGGGAAGGCATCGCCGCTGTCCGCATCCTCGAGCAGGAAGGCATCCGCACCAACCTGACCCTGCTGTTCAGCCTGCCTCAGGCGGTGGCGGCCGCCGAGGCCGGGGCGTTCCTGGTCTCGCCGTTCGTGGGGCGCATCCTCGACTGGTACGTGGCGCGCACGGACCGCAAGAGTTACACGGCCGACGAGGACCCCGGCGTGCTGTCGGTGACCCGCATCTGGCAATACTTCCGTCGCCATGGCCATGGCACCATTGTCATGGGCGCCAGCTTCCGCAACGCCGGCGAGATCGAGGCGCTGGCCGGCTGCGACCGCCTCACCATCAGCCCGGCCCTGCTCGAGGAACTTTCCCGCGATACCGGCGTTCTCAGCCGCAGGCTGGACCCGGCGGAGTTGCCGCGCGACCTGGCCCGGATGGAACTGGACGAGCAGCATTTCCGCTGGCTGATGAACGAGGACGCCATGGCCACCGAAAAACTGGCCGAGGGCATCCGCAACTTCGTGGCGGACCAGCGCAAGCTCGACGAATTGCTCAGGCAGGTGTGAACAGATGATCGGTGACCTTTCCCGCTGGCTGGAAGCGCGCCTGAAGGCGCAGGTCTACGCGTCGCAGCGCGACGCGGCCCGCGATGCCCACGAACTGCAGCTGGCGTCGGCGGCACTGCTGGTGGAAGCCGCCCTCGCCGACCAGGCGTTCGGTGCCGAGGAACAGCAGCGCCTGCTGGCGCTGCTGCGCGAGAAGCACGCGCTCACGGTCGACGAGGCCGAACAGTTCGCGCAACGCGCCCGCCACCATTCGGCGCACGCGGTGTCGCTCACCGAACTGACGCAGGTGGTCAACCGCCACTGCAACCAGGCCGAGCGCAAGCAGTTGCTCATCGAGATGTGGAAGATCGCGCTGGCCGACGGGCGCATCGACAAGTACGAGGAATACATCATCCGCCAGGTGGCCGGACTGATGTACGTGCCGCACGACGACTACATCCACGCGCGCCTGCTGGCGCAGGGCGAGGCCTGAAGGCAAAGGCTGGTCGATGCGCGCCGGCGACGGCGCGCGAAACGGATCAGTGCTCGCCGGCGGCGCGCTGCTGGTCCTCGAGGGTGGCGACCACGTCACGGAATACCGCGCGGTTGCGTTCGTCGATGTCCATCAGCACGCGGTGGGCATCGGCAACCTGCCGGCACATGTCCGCCTCGGGGCTCTCCACCGGCGCCAGTTCGGCGCACTCGCAACCGGCCTCGGCGGCGGCATCCACCACGCGGCAGACCTTGTCGAAGCACATGCTGTCGAGCAGCCGGTGCACGTCGGCATTGGGACCGACCAGCACGGCGTCGCGGCCATGCTGCTGGCGCGAACGCATGGCGACGCGCGCGAGCATGCCGAGCATGGTGCTGTCGATGTTGGTGGCTTCACGCAGGTCGACGACGACCGACTTCACCGACGGGTCGGCGAACAGGCGCTCGACGAGGGCATCCAGCGACGCACACCAGGGCGCACGGACATCGCCGCGGAAACGCAGCACCCAGGTGCCATCGCTCACCGCGTAGAGAATCGTGCCGCAATTCATGCCATCGGCCTCTCAGGCCGCGGGGCTTGCCGTCTTGTCGCGGATGACCAGCATCGCGACGTCGTCGGGAAGTTCCCGCGTGCCATCCAGTTGCAGTTCGCGACCCAGGGTGTCTACCGTGACAGCCCCGCTGCCGATCATGTCCAGCAAGCGGGTTTCCTTTTCTGCGAGCGACGCGCCGCCCAGCAGTTCCATGACGCCATCCGAAAGCAGCACGAGGGCAAACCCTTCCGGAAGCGCGTGCATTCTATCCTCGTACACCGCACCGTCAAATAGCCCTACGGGCATACCCTTACCTTCCAGATAACAGGCACATTTCCCATCAGAAACAATGGGTTGCGGGTACTGACCGGCGACGGCGTAATGCAGTTGACGGGTGCTGAAATCGATGATTCCGCAGAACATGGCCACGTGCTTGCCCAGGCCCAGCGACAACAGCTCGCGGTTGGCCAGGGCCAGCATCAACGAGGGTTGCGAGGCATGGACCGGATCGCGGGCAATGTCGCGACGGGCGCGGTTGCCCAGGGTCTTCAGCAGCATGGTGACAAAGGCGCTCGACGCACCATGGCCGGAGACGTCGGCAAGATAGAACGCCAGGCGTCGCTCGCCGACCTCAAAATAGTCGACGAAATCACCTGACAGGTAGAGCGACGGGACCACGCGGTGCTCGACCTGCGCCCAGCCGTAATCGCGCGGCGACTCCGGCAGGATGCGTTGCTGCACGCGACGCCCGGCGTCCTCGTCCTCGCGCAGCAGGCGCAGGCTGGCCTGCAGTTCGGCGTTGGCCTGCTCGAGGCGCTCGCGGTAGCGGCGGTTCTCGCGCTCGAGATTGCGCGCGTCGATGGCGCGCTGCACCGCGCGCCCGAAGATGCCCGCATCGGGAATGGGCCAGCGCAGGAAATCGAAGGCGCCGGCACGCAGGGCTTCCACCACGTCATCGACGTCGGGTTCGCGGGCGACGACGATCACCGGCAGGTCAGGATCGTTGGCCTGCAACGCGCGCACCAGATCCGCCGCACCATGCGGATTGTCGAGGTCGCAGATCAGCAGGTCGGCGGCGGCGGCTCGCGCGTGGATGTCATCGGCATCGACGACGACGGTGGCCGGGCAACCGATGGCTGCCAGCATGCCATGCAACTGGTCGCGCATGGCGGGGTCGTTGTCGAGCAGCAGGATGCAGCGATCCTGGTTGGCGGGCATGCCCGTCTCCGCGAGGTTTGCCGTACGGTATACCCGTCAACCGGCGCCGGCAAGCGCAGGCACCGTCACTCGGCGGCCGGGCCCTCGTCTTCCTCCTCCTCGTCGTCGAACTCCTCGTCGAGGAACGGGTCGGCGGCGCTGGCGCCCTCGACGGTGAAGTCGCGGCGCTGCAGGTAGATGTCGCGCAGGAACGCGTAGCGATCGCCCACCACTGCCTCCTCCAGTTGCAGGAGGTCGGCGCGGGTATCGACGAGGTCAAGTGCCTGCAGGCCGTAACGGGTGGCGTCGTCGTCGAACAGCGTCCACGGGCGGATCACCGGGCCGAATGCCCAGTCCACCGGGATGCCCGCGGCATCACGGACGGTGGAGGGGCCGAGGAACGGCAGCACGAGGTAGTTTCCGGACGACACGCCCCACTTGCCCAGCGTGGTACCGAAAGTGGTTTCCCGCCGCGGGATGCCCCCGACGGACGCGACGTCGAACAAGCCGGCCAGACCCAGGGTGCTGTTGGCCAGTACCCGCCCGGTGCTGTCCAGCGCCTGCTTGCCCTCGCCCTGCAGCGCGAGGTTGGCGGCGTTGGTCACGTCACCGAGGTTGGAGAAGAAACGGGTGACACGGTTGTCGACGAATTCCGGGGTGACGGCCTGGTAACCAATCGCCACCGGCTTGGCCAGCCAGGTATCGACCCAGTGGTTGAAGGCATACACCTTGCGGTTGAAACCTTCCCACGGATCGCGCGCGCCGTTGTCGGCCATGGTAGCGGCGGGAAGTGCCAGCAGGACGAGCAGCGACAGGGAACGCAGGCAGGCGGTCATGGGTGGCATCAACGGGGGCAGGCGGAATCGGGAGGCGGCAGTCTAGTGCATGCGTCCGGGGGTGCAAGCGCCGGCGGGCGCCGGGCGGTCAGGTGCGCGTGCCCAGCACGATGTGTCGCTCGCGCCATTGCCGCAGCATGTCGGCAGCACCCTCCACCACCGCCGCCGGATCGGCATGCCCGGTGGCCTGCGCAACGGCCAGCGCGGCCTCGCGGCCGGACAAGGTCGGCGACTCGCGCAGCGCGCTGTAGAGGTGGGCAGTCTCCGCGTTGAAGACCATGAAACGCACCTGGTCCGCCGGGTCGCGCCAGCCGGCCAGGAAGGTCTGCTGCGGTGCTGGCAGCGGCTCGCCGACCACCACGCGGTGTACCGGCCAGGCGTAAGTGGCGAGCACCGCCACGGGGTTCAGCACCGGTATTCCGGCCAGCAGGTCGCCGTGCGGATCGATACCGGAAACCGGCAGCTCCTCTTCGGCCACGTCCAGTACCAGTTCCAGCCACTCGTAGTGGGCCAGGTCGCGCAGGCAGGGCGGGTCATCGGGATGATCGCCGCGTGCCTGGGCGAGGAAATCGAGGAATTCGCGGGCAAGGTCGAGGAAGTACGGCGAACCGGCGCGATGGCGCGCGAAGAAATCCGCGACCAGCGCGCGCCAGGCTTCCGGCGCGTAGAGGCTGCGCGACAGCGGAAAGAACGTGGACAGCAGGTTCGCCACGTTGTTGAAGAACAACTTCCGGTACAGCGCGGCGCGGCGTGCATCGATGCCGGCGGGCGGTGTGCCACCGGGTTGGCGCACCCAGTCCGCGAACGCCTGTTGCCGCCCTGCCCCGTCTGCCGTGCTCATGGGGTGGCCGCCTGCTGCAGGGCACGCACCTGCGCGACTTCCGCCAGCAACGCCGGCAGTGGCGGCAGGTTGAAGTCGCGCTCCAGCAGCGTGGGCTTCACGCCGAAACGGCGATAGGCCGACGCCAGCAGCGTCCACACCGGGTCGATGACGTCGGCGCCGTGGGTATCGACCTTGAGGTCCGGGGCTTCGTCGTGGTGGCCGGCGACGTGCAGGTAGCGGATGCGCTCGCCGGGCATGGCAGCGAGGAAGGCCTCGGCGTCGTAGCCGTGGTTCACCGCGTTGACGAACACGTTGTTGACGTCCAGCAGCAGGTCGCAATCAGCCTCCGCCAGCACGGCATTGATGAACGTCGGTTCGTCCAGGTCCGCCTGCAGCACGGCGTAGTAGGAGATGTTCTCGATGGCGATGCGGCGGCCGAGCAGGTCCTGCACGGTGCGGATGCGTGCCGCGACGTGCCGCACCGTCTCCTCGGTGAACGGCAACGGCGCCAGGTCGTAGAGGTGACCTCCGTCGCTGCAGAAGCTCAGGTGTTCGCTGTAGGTGTCGATGCCGTGGGTGTCGAGGAAGGCGCCGATCGCGCGCACCAGTTCGATATCGAGCGGGTCACGACTGCCCAGCGACAGGGAAAGGCCGTGCGTGACGAACGGGTGGCGCTCGGTGAGTTCGCGCAGGCGGCGGCCCAGCCGCCCGCCCACGCCGATCCAGTTTTCCGGCGCCACCTCGAGGAAATCAAAGCCCGCCGGCTCGCCGATCGCGGCGTGCCCTGCCAGCGGGCCCAGCAGGGCCCGCCGCAGGCCGAGGCCGGCGCCGGACAGCGCGGTGGCCACCATGGCCGGTGTGTTTACTTGTGGTTGCCGCAGGCGCCTTCAGCGGCCGCCTTACCGCCACAGGTGCCTTCGGCGGCCCTCTTGTCGTCGGCTTTCTGGTCGGCCGGAGCGGTGTCCTGGCTGCCGGCCGGAGCGCTCTGGCCGGCATCGGCGCTTTCCGCCATGCCGCCGCACATGCCTTCACCGCAACGCCCTTCGCCGCACCTGCCTTCCGCATCCTTACCCTCGGCCGAGGCCAGCTGCACGGCCGGCAAGTCGCTGGCAGCAAACGGATTGCCGGTGGCGTGGGCCGCGGAAACACCGAGTGCGCCGGCAACTACCGACGCCGCGAACGCGTTGATCTTGTTGAGCCTGGACATGCGTGGATTCTCCGTGATTGGAAAGTTCAACGACGACGGACGACAACGCTGCCGATCGAATAGCCGGCACCGAACGAGCAGATCACGCCGGTGTCACCCGGCTTGAGGTCGTCCTTGTACAGATGGAAAGCGATCACCGAGCCGGCGGAACTGGTGTTGGCGTAGCGATCAAGGATGATCGGCGCCTCCTCGACGGTGGCGTCGCGGCCGAGGACCTTGCGGGAAATCAGCTCGTTCATCTTGAGGTTGGCCTGGTGCAGCCACATGCGCTTGAGCGAATCGACCGGCACCGCCAGCTTGCCGAGGTGATCGGTGATCTGCTCGGCCACCATCGGGCAGACGTCCATGAAGACGCGGCGGCCGTTCTGGTGGAACAGCTTGTCGCGCTGGCCGATGCCCGACTCGTCGCAGCGGTTCAGGAAACCGAAGTTGTTGCGGATGTTGTTCGAGTAGACGGTCTGCAGGCGGGTGCCCAGCACTTCCCACTGCTCGGCGGATTTCGCCACCGACGCGCGCTCGACGATCACCGCCGTGCAGGCATCGCCGAAGATGAAGTGGCAATCGCGGTCCTGCCAGGCCAGGTGGGCCGAGCAGATTTCCGGGTTGACCACCAGCACGCGGTCGGCGCTGCCGGCGACGATGGCGTTGTACGCAGCCTGGATGCCGAAGGTGGCCGACGAGCAGGCCACGTTCATGTCGTAGGCAAAGCCGCGGGCGCCGATGGCGGCCTGCACTTCCACCGCCATGGCCGGGTACGGGCGCTGCATGTTCGAGCAGGCGACGATCACCGCGTCGATGTCGGCGCCGGAAAGGCCGGCCTTTGCCAGCGCTTCGCTGGCGGCGGCCACCGCCATATCGCACTGCACCGAGGGTTCTTCCTCGGCGCGCTCCGGGATGACCGGGCACAGGCGCTCGGGGTCCAGCACGCCGGACTTGTTGATGACGTAACGGCTCTTGATGCCCGAGGCTTTCTCGATGAATTCCTCGCTGGACGGCGCCAGCGCCTCGCAGCGGCCGGCGGCGATGTCGTCGGCACGGGCGGCGTTGTAGCGGCTGACGTACTCGTTGAACGACGCGACGAGCTCGGCGTTGGAGATGGACTCGGCGGGGGTGAACAGGCCGGTGCCCGTGATGACGATGTCGCCGGCGCGCGAAGAGGAATTCAAGGACAGGTCCCCTGTACAGGCGGACGCCCGGACGCCGCTTCCTGCGGGGGGACGACCGCGGTCGATCGGAATGGGAGTGGGTTCAGCCGTCGAAGGCGGCGAGCCAGTCTAGCACAAGGGCCTGCAGCTCCCCGGCACCGGCACCACCGGCCAGCGCCGAGCGCGGACCCAGCAGCGACACGCCGGAGGCAGCCGGGAACAGGTAAAGACGGCCGTCGTGCGGCGGCAACTGCGCCTGCAGGCGACGGGCGCTGTCCGGCCCGGACCAGGGCGCGTCGCGGTCGGCGGCCACCACCAGCGTGGGCGGCCAGAACGGCAGTTCGCGCAGTTGCGCGGCGTGGTCCAGGGCGTCGGCCGGATCGATCCAGCCGTGCGCAAGCATGTCCCGCAGTTCACGGTAGTAGCGCAGCGGCTCGACGCCCTGCCCCTGCGCCAGCCGCGCGCCCGGCACCAGGCCACCGCGACGGGCCAGCACCGAGGCCCACAAGCCATCGCGCAGGTTCCAGCGCAGGGCCGGCAACAGGCCGGCGTGCTCGATCGATGTCGCGCTGCCCAGCAGCACGATGCCACGCACCATTTCGCGCACGATGGGCCAGCGGGCGAGGAAATTCAGCCACAACAACCCGCCAGTACCGTGGCCGACGAGGTAGACGGGCTTGTCCGGGGCGCCCTCGCGCAGCAAGCCAAAGACCGTGGCCAGGTCCTCGGTCACCGCGGCGTGCACGCCGTAGTCGAAATCCGCGGCCAGTTCCGGGGTCAGTGCCGGCCAGCTGCGACCGCGGCCGCGCAGGTCGGGCACCCACACGTCGAAGCCGGCGCGCACCAGCGCGGGCGCCAGCGCGTCGTTGTTGCCGAAAAACAGGCTGCCATCCTCGAACAGGCCATGCAGCAGCACGACCGTGGTGTTGCGCGTGCCGCCACCGAAATGGCGCACGTGCAACTGGTCGCGGTCGTTGACGGCCACCAGCGTCGACTCGGCGTCGTGCTGGCCGGCGCGCGCCGGGCTGCGCGGATTGGCTGGATTCATGGCAATACCTCTGGCCGGCATCCTGACGCGGCGACGCGCCCGCTGCAAGCCGGCGCGTCAGGCCACGCTGTCGCGTTGCCGGGCGAGGCGCTGCGCGGACACCGGCATGCGCGTGCGCAACTGCTGCGCGAACAGCGACACCCGGTATTCCTCGATCATCCACCGGTAGGTGACCAGCTCGGCGGACTGCCGGCCCTGCCCTTCCAGTTGCGCGCGCAGTGCTGCGTAGTCCGCCCACAGCGCGCGCAATTCGCGCGCGAACGCGGCATCCTTGTCGGGCTGGCCGGGCAATTTCTCGATGCGCGCCTGCAGGGCCTGCAGATAGCGCGGGAATTCCAGCAGCCAGAGCACCGGTGTTTCGCTGACGAAGCGCGGGCCGAGCAACTCGTCGAGCTGGGCCTGCATGTCATCGCGACAGGACGCATCGCGCGCCGCCAGCCTGCCGAGTGCCTGGCGGACCTCGTGGGCACGCGCCAGCGTATCGCCCACCGACTTCACCAGCCGGTTGCCATTGGCGTGCAGTTCGCTGCGCCGCGCTTCCCAGCGCGCCACGAAGGCATCGGCATCGCGGATGTCATCGCCCTCGCGCAGGAAGGTCAGGTCCGCCACCGCCAGCCACAGGTCGTCGAGCAACTCGTCGGCGCTGCCGACATGGCGGTAATGCAGCGCTGCCTGGCTGAAACCCGGCAGCGCCTTGCGCAACGGCCGCAGGATCGCCGCGCTCTGCAACAGGAACAGGCGGCGCAGGCCACGGCGATGCACCTCGCGCGCGGTACCCTCGTCGGCGTACAGGCGCACCGCGCAACGATCGCCCTCGTCCACCAGCGCCGGGTAACTCTTCAGGGTAAGGCCGCCCTGCTGCTGCTCGATTACCGCCGGCAATGCCTCGAATCCGGCGTCGCGGATGTCCTCGCGACCGATCGCGCCGGCACGCACCGCGACCACGGCCTGCGCCGCCTGCGCGCCCAGCGCCTGTTTCAGCGCGGCAAGGTCGCGCCCCTGGCCAAGCAGGTTGCCGTCGCCGTCGACCACGCGCAGGTTGACCTGCAGGTGCGCCGGCAGCGCGGCGAGGTTGAAGTGCGACGGGCGGATGTCCTGCCCGGACACGCGCCGCAGTTCGGCGGCCAGCGCATCCACCAGCGGCCGCTCGCCGGCCGCCAGTCGCGGCAGCACGCCGGCCACCACGTCCGGCACCGGCACCAGGGCGCGGCGCAGGTCCTTGGGCAGGGACTTCACCAGTGCGATGCACTTCTCGCGCAGCAGCCCCGGCACCAGCCAGTCCAGCTGCACCGCCGGCACCTGGTTGAGCGCCGCCACCGGCACTTCGAGGCTGGCGCCGTCATCCGGCTCGCCGGGCGCGAAGTGATAGGCGAGCGGCAAATGCGCACCGGCCAGCGGCGCCTGGTCGGGGAAATCCTCCGGTACCAGCTCGTCGGGCGTGCGCGCCATCAGGTCGGCGGTGGACAGGCACAACAGGTCGCGGTCGGCGCGGGCGGCCTGCCGGTACCAGTGGTCGAACTTCTGCGTACTGAACACGTCTGCCGGCACGCGCGCGTCGAACCACGCGTACAGGACCGCATCATCAACGCGCACGTCGCGGCGGCGCAGCTTGGCCTCGAGGCGATCGACCGTGGCGGCCACCTCCTGGTTGCGGGCGATGAAACGGTATGCCGGCTCGCGACCGCCCCAGTCGCCGTTGACCAGTGCGCCGCGGATGAACAGTTCGCGCGACAGCTTCGGGTCGATGGGCCCGTAGTGCACCTCGCGGCCGGGATGCAGGATCAATCCGAGCAGCGACACCTGCTCGCGCGCCAGCACCATGCCACGCTTGCCGTGCCAGGCGGCGTCGAACCACTCGCGGCGCACCAGGTGCTGCGCCTGGTGCTCGATCCAGCCGGGCTGCACGCGCGCCACCGTGCGTGCAAAGGTCTTGTGCGTTTCGACGATTTCCGCGGCCACGCCCCAGGCCAGCGGCTTCTTCGCCAGCGCCGAGCCCGGCCACACCGCGAAGCGCCGCGAGCGGGTGCCGAGGTAACTCTTGTCGGCCGGATCGCGGCCCTCCTCGCGCATGAACACCTGCGAAAGCAGGCCGGACAGCAACGCCCGGTGGATGGACACGTAATCGGCCGGCGCGTCGGCTTCCTTCAGGCCGAACTCCGCACAGGCGAGGCGCAACTGGTGATGGGTTTCGCGCCATTCGCGCAGGCGCAGGAACGACAGGTAGTGGCGCTCGGCCCAGCGCCGCAGTTCGCTGCCGGAGAGGTCCTGGCGCGCCTGCTCGTGCGCGCGCCAGGCGTTCACGTACCACAGGAAATCGGATTCCTTGTCGGCGAACAGCGCATGCGCCTCGTCGGCCGCCTGCTGGCGATCGTGCGGACGGTCGCGCGGGTCCTGCACGGCCAGGCCGGCGACGATCACCAGCATCTCGGCCAGCGAACCGTTGCGCGCGGCCTCCAGCAGCATGCGGCCCAGCCGCGGATCGACCGGCAGGCGCGCCAGCTGGCGGCCGGCCGCTGTCAGCTGGCGCTGCGCATCGACCGCGTTGAGTTCCTCGAGCAACCGCCAGCCGTCCTGCACGTAGCGACGATCGGGCGGATCGATGAAATCGAAGTCCTCGATGTCACCGAGGCCCAGCCAGGCCATCTGCAGGATGACCGCGGCGAGGTTGGTGCGCTGGATCTCGGCATCGGTGAACTCGGGGCGCGACAGGAAGTCGGCCTCGCTGTACAGGCGATAGCAGACGCCGGCGGCGACGCGGCCGCAACGTCCCTGCCGCTGGTTGGCGCTGGCCTGCGACACCGCCTCGATCGGCAGGCGCTGGACGCGCGAGCGCGCGCTGTAGCGACTGATGCGCGCCAGCCCGGGATCGATCACGTAACGGATGTTCGGCACCGTGATGGACGTTTCCGCGACGTTGGTGGCCAGCACGATGCGGCGGCCGCCGTGCGGCGCGAACACCCGGTTCTGCTCGGCATTGGACAGGCGCGCGTACAGCGGCAGCACCTCGATGCCGTGCATGGCCTTGCGCAGGTGCTGGTGCACCTCGCGGATCTCGCGCTCGCCGGTGCAGAACACCAGCACGTCGCCGGCGGCCGGCCGGCCCTCGGCTCGCTCGCGGGCGAGGATCTCGCCCATCACCTTGTGCACCGCCTGCGGCAGGCCGAGCACGCGCTCTTCCTCGTCGTCAGCCAGCGGCCGGTAGATAGTCTCCACCGGGTACGTGCGGCCCGACACCTCGATCACCGGCGCGGGACGGCCGGCGGCATCGGCGAAATGCTTCGCGAAGCGCAGGTGGTCGATGGTCGCCGAGGTGATCACCACCTTGAGATCGGGGCGCTTGGGCAGGATGCGCTTGATGTAGCCGAGCAGGAAGTCGATGTTGAGGCTGCGCTCGTGCGCCTCGTCGATGACCAGCGTGTCGTACTTCTCGAGGAAGCGGTCGTGGGGGATTTCCGCCAGCAGGATGCCGTCGGTCATCAGCTTCACGTGGCTGTTCGGGCCGACCTCGTCGGTGAAGCGCACCTGGTAACCGACGCCCTCGCCCAGTTTTGTACCCAGCTCCTGGGCAATGCGGGTGGCGACCGCGCGCGCGGCCAGCCGGCGCGGCTGCGTGTGGCCGATGAAACCGTCCACGCCGCGCCCGAGCTCCAGCAGGATCTTCGGCAACTGGGTGGTCTTGCCCGAGCCGGTCTCGCCGGCCACGATCACCACCTGGTGCTTCGCGATGAGCTCGCGGATCTCCTCGCGCCGCTGGCAGACCGGCAGCGCGTCGTCGAACTGCGGCACGGGCAGCGACAGCCGGCGTGCCTCGCGGGCAGCCTGCGAGGCGGACAGACGCGCCTGCCAGCGCGCCAGCGCCTGCGCATCGGGCTGGCCGCCACCGCGCGTGGCGTCGGCCAGCCGGCGCCAGTCGCGGCGCAGGCGGAATCGGTCGGCCCGCAGGCACCCGGACAATTGCAGTTCGAGTTCGGCGGCGGAAGGCAGGTCAACGCTGGTCATGGGGGAAAACGGTCGCGGGCATGGCCCGCTCGCTACAGGTGAGCCGGGTGGCGCAGGATAGCACCGGGGCGGGTGGGGCTCGGTTAAACTCCCCGCCTTCCGTCAATTCATACAGGCGATCCCCGTCCATGTCCCATTGTGCCGACCAGCCCTCTCCCCCGCAGGACCTGCGCCTGCGCCGGGTGGCCATCGACACCTACCACGAGAACGTCGCCTACCTGCACCGCGAATGCGTGATCTACCGCGCCGAGGGCTTCCAGGCCCTCTCCAAGGTGGAGATCGGCAACAACGGCCGGCGCATTCTCGCCGTGCTCAACGTGGTGGATGACGACGGCATCGTCGGTTGCGACGAGATCGGCCTGTCCGAGCAGAGCTTCGCGCAACTGGGCCTGGAGTCCGGCAGCCCGGTGCACGTTTCCCACGCGGAGCCGCCGCGTTCGTTCGAGCTGGTGCGCCGCAAGATGAACGGCGGCCGCCTCGACGCCGACGATTTCCTGGAGATCGCCCGCGACATCGCCGACAACCGCTACTCCAAGCCGGAGATCGCCACCTTCCTGGTCTCGGCCCAGGAAAACGGCATGGATCGCGATGAAGTGCTGTGGCTGACGCGTGCCATGGTGGAAACCGGACACCGCCTCGACTGGCACGAGCACATGGTGGTCGACAAGCACTGCATCGGTGGCATCCCCGGCAACCGCACGTCCATGATCATCGTTCCGATCATCGCCGCTTACGGACTACTGTGCCCGAAGACCAGTTCGCGCTCGATCACTTCCCCGGCCGGCACCGCCGACACCATGGAGGTGCTCGCCGAGGTGAACCTGACGCCGGAGCAACTGGACAGCATCGTGCGCCGCGAGAAAGGCTGCCTGGCGTGGGGAGGCACCGCGCGGCTGGCCCCGGTGGACGACATCCTGATCTCGGTCGAGCGCCCGCTGGGCATCGACTCGCCCAGCCAGATGATCGCCTCGATCCTGTCGAAGAAGATCGCCGCCGGTTCCACCCACCTGCTGATCGACATCCCCATCGGCGAAACCGCCAAGGTGCGCCACCTGCGCTGGGCGCACCAGTTGCGCAAACTGTTCGAATACGTCGGCGAGCGCCTCGGCCTGCACGTCGAGGTGGTGATGAGCGACGGCCGCCAGCCGGTGGGCCGCGGCATCGGCCCGGTGCTCGAGGCGCGCGACGTGATGCGCGTGCTCGAGCGCCACCCGGACGCGCCGCACGACCTGCGCGAGAAATCGCTGCAGCTGGCCGGCCGCATGATCGAGTTCGACCCCAGCGTGCGCGGCGGCAAGGGCTACGAGATCGCCCGCGATATCCTCGACTCGGGCCGGGCGCTGGCGAAGATGAATGCCATCATCGATGCCCAGGGCCGCGCTACCGAGACGACGCAGCCCGGCGCGCTGACACTGGAAGTCACCGCCCCGCGCGACGGCGTGGTGGCGCGCATCGACAACCTGGTGATGGCCCGCATCGCCCGCCTGGCCGGCGCACCCATGGACAAGGGTGCAGGGGTCGACCTGCTGAAGAAAATCGGCGAACCGGTGCGCACTGGCGAGCCGTTGTACCGCATCCACGCGCAGTTCCCCGCCGACTTCCAGTTCGCGGTGAACCATGCGAAACGCCACGAAGGCTTCGTCATCGGCAGCGCAGCGGACATGGAACAGGTGGACAGCGAACTATGATCGTGCTCGGCTTCCCGGAAAACATCGCGCAGTCGACCGCCCTGGCGGCCGCGCTCGGCTGCGACCACGCCACCATCGACATCCACGCGTTCCCCGACGGCGAGAGCCGCCTGCAACTGCCACCACGACTGCCGGAAGACGTGCTGCTGTTCCGCACGCTGGACCATCCCAACCCGCGCCTGACCGAACTGGTGATCGCCGCCGGCGGAGCCCGCGCCCTCGGTGCCCGGCACCTGACGCTGGTGGCGCCGTACCTGTGCTACATGCGCCAGGACATGGCCTTCGAACCCGGACAACCGGTCAGCCAGCGCATCATCGGCAAGTTGCTGGCGGACTGGTTCGACGCCCTGGTCACCGTGGACCCGCACCTGCACCGCGTGGCCACGCTGGCCGAGGCCGTACCGGTGAAGACACCGCTGTGCCTGTCGGCGTCCGGCGTGCTCGGCGAGTTCCTGCATGCGCGACTGCCCGGCAACGCCCTGCTGGTCGGTCCCGACGAGGAGTCGGCGCAGTGGGTCAGCCAGGTCGCGGCACCGGGTGGCTATGCCTACGGCGTGGCCCGCAAGGAGCGCTTCAGCGACACCGATGTACGGGTGAGCCTGCCGGCGGTCGACGTGCGCGGCCGCCCTGCCGTGCTGGTCGATGACGTGATCTCCAGCGGTCACACCATGATGGAGGCGGCCCGCGGCCTGCTCGCGGCGGGCGCCAGCTCGGTAAGCGCCATTGCCACCCACGGCCTGTTCGCCCCGGGGGCCCTGGAGGGCATGCGCGCCGCCGGCATCGGCGAGGTGTACACCACCGACGCCATACCCCACGCGACCGGCGTGATCCCGCTGGCCAGGCTGCTGGCAACAGCACTGCGGTCATCCCCGCTTGTAAGCCGTTCATCGTACTGACATCCTCTGGACGCAACCCGGGCCGGCCCCCGTGGTCGATTGAATGACTCGATCGAACCCGCACCTGCCCCCTTCCGCACAGGCGACCATTAGACATGCGATCAATCCTGGCGCCGCTCGCCGGCGTACTTCTGCTGCTGGGTACCGCCTCCACGGCCTCCGCCCTGACCAAGGCCGAGGAATCGCGGCTGGTCACCGTGCCCGGCGGCCAGTTCCCGCACCTGCTCGGCAGCGAACTGCGCCGCTACGCGCTGCTGTCGATGAAGGATGGCCGCATGCGCGCCATCCCGCTGCAATTCGTCGAGCGTTCGGTGGAAGGCTTCCCGTACTTCGCGGCCGACGACTCCACGCAGCCCAACGGTGACGCCAACCGCCTCGACGCCAGCGACGAACTGGTCTTCCAGCTGGAGGACACCGGCCCGCGCTTCCAGGGTCGCAGCATGCAGAAGCTGTACGCCGAGATCGAGGTGCAGACCAGCGAGGGGCCACGCTACGCCTACCTGGCAGAGCCCGGCTTCCTGCAGAACAACCGCGTGCTTACCAAGTACGACGAGACCGCCGGGATCATCGGCACCGACTGGTACGAACTGAACGTCGACCCGAAAAACCTCAACGTGTGGAACGACTTCTTCTTCCGCACCTACACCGCCACCGACGGCAAGCGCAAGCGCACGCTGCTGGACACCATGAAGGTGAAGCTGTCGTCCGGCGTGTTCACGAAAAACAACCGCATCACCCTCGACAACCGCAACCTCGACACGCAGGTGGTGGAGATCCGCCGTGGGCAGGTGCAGACGGAAATCTTCGCCAAGGCCAAGGTCGAGGTGGCACGCGTGCCGGTACTCACCGTGCTGATGTACTACGTGATCCAGCCGCGCCAGACGGAGATCTACGCCAAGTTCAAGATCCCGTCGATCGCCTCCACCATCATGGAAAAGCCGGCGAGCAGCATGGCCGTCGACGGCAACCGCCTGGAAGGCGGCAAGTTGTGGACCAGCTGGGGCTTTGACGAGCCGGTGATCACCGACGGCCGCATCGACAGCGCCGAGGCAGCGCTGATGGCACGCAAGGTACCCAACGACAAGAACTGGTTGCTCTACGACACCGGCCAGGGCTTCATGACCCTGGTCGGCATGGAGTTCAAGAAGGGCTTCGACGTACCGATGTCGCTGGTCTACAAGGATTCCCGCCGCGACGAGGACCCGCCGGAGCGCTTCATCGGCCAGTGGCCCAACGTGGGCTTTTCTCTCGACGACCTGCCGATCGGCCGCGACTTCTACATGAAGGCCACGCTGTCCTTCAACGAGAACCTCGGCGGCATGACGCCGCGCGCCTATGCCGAGAGTTTCCTGGCCCCGCTCAAGGTGAAGGTGCTGCCGGCGGCCAAATGACGCACCGGCGGCTATAATGCGCCGCCCGCTTCCACCCCCGCCGCCGACCATGACCGACCGCCACTACAGCATCCGCGCCATCGACGAGCACCGCATCGTCATCCACCACTGGGAGCCCGCCGGCACCGTGCGTGCCGCCCTGCTGGTCTCGCACGGCATGGCCGAGCATGGCGCCCGCTACGCGCCGCTGGGCGAATACCTGGCCGCGCGCGGCATCGCGGTACACGCGGTGGACCACCGCGGCCACGGCCTGTCCGCCCACCAGCCCGGAGACCTCGGCCACTTCGCCGACCACGACGGCTGGCAGCGCGTGGTCTCTGACCTGCAGGTGGCGCTGAACCACGTGCGCATCGCCCACCCCGACGTCCCGGTGTTCCTGCTCGGCCACTCGATGGGCTCGTTCATCGCCCAGGCCCTGGCCATGCAACACGGCAAGTCGCTGGCGGGCCTGGCACTGTCGGGCAGCAATTTCGGCGCCCCGCTCACCTATCGCGCCGGCCGCCTGGTCGCGCGCCTGGAGCGGCTGCGCCAGGGCAAGCGCGGCAGGAGCGCGCTGCTGGAATTCCTGTCGTTCGGCGCCTTCAACAAGGCGTTCCGTCCGGCACGCACCGCCTACGACTGGCTCAGCCGCGACAACCGCGAAGTCGACACCTACATCAACGATCCGCTGTGCGGCTTCCGCGTCACCAACCAGTTGTGGACCGACCTGCTCGGCGGGCTGATCGATATCAGCAGCACGCACGCACTGTCGCGCATTCCGCACGGCCTGCCGGTATACATCTTCGGTGGCGACCAGGACCCGGTGGGCCAGCACGGCAAGGGGTTGCCCAGGCTCGCGGCGAAGATGCGCGAGGCCGGCCTCGGTTTCGTGACGCTGCAACTCTACCCGGGCGGCCGGCACGAGATGCTCAACGAGAGCAACCGCGAGGAGGTGCTCGCCCACCTCGCGCAATGGCTGGACCGTTACATCCCGGAATTCTGACGCCGCGGGTGCTCAGCGGCTGAGCACCCGCATGGCATCCTCGATGCCCTTGAGGGTCAGCGGGAACATGTGGTTGTTCACCAGCTGGCGCACCCACACGTTGGAGGTGGTGTAGTCCCAGCTCTTCTGCGGCTCCGGGTTCAGCCACACCACCTTGTCGAAGTGGTCCACCAGCCGCTTCATCCACACCGCGCCCGGCTCGTCGTTCCAGTGCTCCACCGAGCCGCCCGGCGCATTGATCTCGTACGGGCTCATCGCCGCGTCACCCACGAAGATCACCCGGTAGTCCTTGCCGTAGCGGTGCAGGATGTCGAAGGTGGGGATGCGCTGCTCGAAGCGGCGCCGGTTGTCCTTCCACACGCCTTCGTAGATGAAGTTGTGGAAGTAGAAATACTCCATGTGCTTGAACTCGGTGCGCGCCGCCGAGAACAGCTCCTCGCAGACCTTGATGTGCGGGTCCATGGAACCGCCCACGTCGAAGAAGATCAGCACGTTGACCTTGTTCTGCCGCGACGGGCGCATGACGATGTCCAGCAGGCCGGCGTTGTCGGCGGTGGACTTGATGGTACCGTCGAGGTCGAACTCCTCCTCGGCGCCGGAACGGGTCAGGCGACGCAGCCGGCGCAACGCCAGCTTGATGTTGCGGATGCCGAGCTCGACGTTGTCGTCGAGGTTCTTGTAATCGCGGCGTTCCCAAACCTTCACCGCGCGTTTCTTGCGCGACTCGCCGGTGAGGCGGATACCCTCGGGATTCTCGCCGTGGCCGCCGAACGGGCTGGTGCCGCCGGTGCCGATCATCTTGTTGCCGCCCTGGTGGCGCTTGTGCTGTTCCTCAAGGCGCTGGCGGAAGGTCTCCATCAGCTTCTCGAGTGACCCGAGCGCCTTGAGCTTCTCGAATTCCTCGGGCGTCAGGTTCTTCTCCAGCTCCTTGCGCAGCCACTCCTCGGGGATGGCCTTGGCCAGCCAGTCGCCGCGGGCGGCCTCGATGCCCTTGAAGTACTTCTCGAAGGCCTGGTCGAACTTGTCGTAGTGCTTCTCGTCCTTGACCAGCACCGTGCGCGACAACAGGTAGAACTCCTCCATGTCGGCGAAGGCCAGGCGCTTCTCCATCGCCGCGTACAGGTCCATCAGCTCCCGCGGGGTGGCGGGAACCTTGTGCTCGCGCAGCGTGTAGTAGAAGTTGATCAGCACGGCCTCAGGCCTCGCGGCGGCTCATGAACGCCAGGCGCTCGAGCAGCTGCACGTCCTGCTCGTTCTTGACCAGCGCACCGTACAGCGGCGGGATGGCCGAGCGGGTGTCGCGGTTGCGCAGGATGTCTTCCGGGATGTCGTCGGCCAGCAGCAACTTCAGCCAGTCGATCAGCTCGGAGGTGGACGGCTTCTTCTTCAGGCCCGGCACCTTGCGCAGGTCGAAGAAGATCTCCATGGCCTCGCGCACCAGGTTCTTCTTGGCGTCCGGGTAGTGCACGTCGACGATCTTCATCATCGTGTCGGCGTCCGGGAAGCTGATGTAGTGGAAGAAGCAGCGGCGCAGGAAGGCGTCCGGCAGTTCCTTCTCGTTGTTCGAAGTAATGATGACGATCGGGCGCTGCTTCGCGCGGACCAGTTGCGCCGTCTCGTAGACGTAGAACTCCATGCGATCGAGTTCCTGCAGCAGGTCGTTGGGGAACTCGATGTCGGCCTTGTCGATCTCGTCGATCAGCAGCACCACCTTCCTGTCGGCGGCGAAGGCTTCCCAGAGCTTGCCCTTCTTGATGTAGCGCTCGATGTCGGCGATGTCGCCACCCAGCTGCGAGTCACGCAGGCGGGAGACCGCGTCGTACTCGTACAGGCCCTGGTGCGCCTTGGTGGTGGACTTGATGTTCCAGGAAATCAGCTCGAGGCCCAGGCCGGCGGCGATTTCCTCGGCGAGGCGCGTCTTGCCGGTGCCCGGCTCACCCTTGATCAGCAGCGGGCGCTCCAGCGCAATGGCGGCATTGACGGCCATGCGCAGCTCGGCGGTGGCCACGTACTTGTCGGTACCCTGGAATTGCATGTGTGTCTCCGGGAATAAGCTTGTGCCGGGAAGGCGCTACTCTAGCAGGCCGGGCGGGGGCTAGAATCCCCGGCGTTCACAGCCTGTTAACCCGGGCGCACAGCCCGCCCCGCGCCGGCAAGGAGACCCGCCATGGCCCGCCTCTACGACGACAACTCCCTCTCGATCGGCAACACCCCGCTGGTGCGCATCAACCGCATCGTGAAGACGGGCAACCTGTACGCCAAGATCGAGGGCCGCAACCCGGCCTACTCGGTGAAGTGCCGCATCGGCGCCGCCATGATCTGGGACGCCGAGAAGCGCGGCATCCTCAAGCCCGGCAAGGAACTGGTCGAGCCGACCAGCGGCAACACCGGCATCGCCCTGGCCTTCGTGGCCGCCGCGCGCGGTTACCCGCTGACGCTGACCATGCCGGCCAGCATGAGCCTGGAGCGCCGCAAGGTGCTCAAGGCCCTCGGCGCGAAACTGGTCCTCACCGATCCTGCCAGGGGCATGAAGGGCGCCGTCGACAAGGCACAGGAAATCGTCGACGCTGCACCGGACAAGTACGTGCTCCTGCAACAGTTCGAGAACCCGGCGAACCCGAAGATCCACGAGGAGACCACCGGTCCGGAGATCTGGAACGACACCGACGGCAAGGTCGACATCTTCGTCGGCGGCGTTGGCACCGGCGGCACCGTCACCGGCGTGGGCCGCTTCCTGAAGTCGAAGAAGCCCGGCGTGCAGGTGATCGCCGTGGAGCCGCTGCACTCGCCGATCATCACCCAGACGCGCAAGGGTGAGCAGCTCACCCCCGGCCCGCACAAGATCCAGGGCATCGGCGCCAACTTCGTGCCGAAGAACCTCGACCTGTCGATCGTCGACGAGGTCATCCCGGTCACCAACGACGAATCCATCGCCACCGCCCGCCGGCTGATGGCCGAGGAAGGCATCCTCGCCGGCATCTCCTGCGGCGCGGCGCTGGCGGCGGCGGCAAAAGTCGCCGAACGCCCGGAGAACAAGGACAAGCTGATCGTGGTGGTGCTGCCGGATTCCGGCGAGCGCTACCTGTCCACCGCGCTGTTCGAGGGCCTGTTCTCGGACGCGGAGAACGTCCAATAAACCTGCTGTTGCTGGAACCCGGCGAGCGCGGTGCCGACGGCATCGCGCGCATCGGCGGCGAACGCCTGGCGCACCTGCGCGAGGTACAGGCCTGGCAGGCGGGGGACGTGCTGCGCGTCGGCGAAATCGACGGCCTGCTCGGCGAGGCGCGCATCGTCGCCATCGACGAACAGGCGGCGGTACTGCAGGTGGAGTCGCTGGACCACCCGCCGCCGCCGGCGCTGCCCTGCACGCTGGTGCTCGCCCTGCCCCGCCCGAAGATGCTCAAGCGCATCCTCGTCGACGCCACCTCGCTGGGCGTCAAGCGCATCTGCCTGGTGAACAGTTACCACGTCGACAAGAGTTACTGGTCCAGCCCGCAACTCGGCGCCGATGCCATCGGGGAAAAGTGCAGGCTCGGCCTCGCACAGGCCATCGACACCCGCCTGCCGCAGGTGACCCTGCACAAGCGCTTCCGCCCGTTCGTGGAGGACGAATTGCCGGCCCTCATCGGCGACGCAGCGGCGCTGGTGGCGCACCCGGCCGGCGACGCGGCGTGCCCGCGCGGCCTCGCCGGTCCGGCCACCCTGGTGGTGGGCCCCGAGGGCGGCTTCATCCCGTTCGAGGTGGACCTGCTGCGCGCGGCCGGCTGCCGGCCAGTGACACTGGGCGCGCGCATCCTGCGGGTGGATACCGCGGTGCCCGTGCTGCTCGGCCGCCTTTACGGCTGACGTGCGTCAGCGATCGTCGTCGTATGCCGGGTCCAGCGCCAGCCCGGCCGGCATCAATTCCAGGCGCTCGTCGTCGAAAATGTTCATCTCCGGCGCCAGGATCTGCACGTAGCGGTCGAAGTAGAGGAACTGCTTGACCAGCAGCGCGAACGAGCGAGGGAAGCGGATACCGTGGTTCTCGCCGATCTCGACGATGTCGGTGAGCAGGCGGTTGATCTCGGTGTCGTTCTTCTCGGCCTTCACCACCGTCATCGGGTCGATGTCGACCAGCCGCGCATAGAGCTTCTCGATGTCGTGCGCCAGGCGGTCGACGTCGACCGCCTCGTCGGTCATGCCGATCTTCACCATCGACTCCGCCATCTGGCGGAAGTGGCCGGTGGAGATGGCCTCGAAGAAGGTGAACATGGCCTGCCAGGCGTCGCGCTCGATGCGCCCGACGATGCCGAAATCGATGAAGCCGATGCGGCCATCCTCCAGCACCATGAGGTTGCCGGCGTGCACGTCGGCATGGAAGAAGTCGCAGAGCATCAGCGACGAGAACCAGGTATTGAGCGCCGCCACCAGCGTCTCGGCCGGGTCCCGCGTGTGGGTGCGGATGGTCTCCAGGTCGGTCAGCGGCACCCCGTAGAAGCGCTCCATGGTCAGCACGCGCAAGGTGCTGGCCTGGTGGTAGGGGCGGGGCGCGATGGCGCGGTGGTTCTGCGTGGCCACCAGGAAGGCGTTGAACTGCTCGAGGTTGCGCGCCTCCTGCAGGAAGTCGCACTCCTCGAGCATGCTCTTCTGGATTTCCTCCACGACCCCGGAAATGGAGGACTTGGACAGCCCCGGCGACAGCAGCTCGATCACCCGCGCCGCCACGTACAGGAAGTTGAAGTCGGTGAGCAGCACGTCCTGCACGCCCGGCTTCTGTACCTTCACCACCACGTCCTCGCCGGTGAGCAGGCGGGCGGCATGGACCTGGGCGATGGACGCCGAGGCCAGCGGCCGGGGGTCGACCCAGGCGTACACCTCGTTGAGCGGCCGCCCCAGTTCCTCCTCGATCACCCGGCGCACGCGGTGGAAGGCCATCGGCGGGGTGTTGTCCAGGCAGTGCTGGAACTCCTCGACGTACTCGGCGGGGAACAGGGAGGGACTGGAGGCGATGAACTGGCCGAGCTTGATGTAGGTGGTACCGAGACGCTCGAAGGTGCGGCGCATCAGGCGGGGGGCCGGCGGCCGGTCGCCGAGCAGCCAGCCGAACCCGGTACTGGCCAGCACCGTCGCGGTGAAACCCAGGCGCGCCGCGCCTTTCAGGCCGGTACGGGCGTGGTCGAGGCCACGGCGGGCAGCCGCCAGGGATTCCTGCAGGTTGGGGGTCATGGCACTCCGTCAGGGTGGGTCGGACGCGGTGCGCAGGATACCCACCCCATGCCGGGGGCCAATACTCCCTTTGGCTGAAATTGGGCAGCTGCGCGGCACCGGCAACAGGGAAAATCTCCTTGTACTGCCGTGCCTTGCGACGAATGGCGATTTTCCTGTAAGTTTGACGGCCTGCCCGCCATACGCATGCGGGCCGCGAATAACAAACAACAAGATACGCACCCAACAAGAACAGGAGAAACCGGTGATGAGCCTGCAGCCGGCCCGCATCATGCGCGTCCTTGCCACTGCCGTGACCGTCGGCGCCCTCGCGCTGGCCAGCGGCTGTTCGCCGTACAAGATCGCCGGCAACCAGATGATGAAGTTCAGCGAGAAGGAAATGGTTCCTTACCTGCTGGGCTTCGACGACACCGCCATGGGCTGCGCCTCCGGCGAGGCACTCACCCCGCTGCTGATGACCTTCGAGGCCGTGGGCAGCAACCCCAACCAGATGGCCATCATGGTGTACACCGCCGCCGCGCTGTGCGCCGAGGAAGAAGCGCTGGCGCACGAGCTGCGCTACCTGCGCGCCGCCAACCAGGGCAACATCCCCGAGGCCCAGGACGCCCGCATCGCCCAGAAGCGCGCGCACGCCCTCGCCGCCCGCCGCCAGTACACCGCCTACCAGCGCTTCGTGATGTATTACGGCGAGACGCCGGCCGGCAAGTGCCCGGAGGAACTGGACAGCGACTTCGACCAGCTGATGTTCCTGGTGGGCCTGATTTCCGGCGTGCAGTCCGCGCTCAACGACTCGCAGTCCGACCAGGCCGTGGGCGTTCCGCGTGACATCGCCGCCAAGGTCGAGCGCCTGGCCGCCTGCGTGGACAGCAAGAAGTGGTGGGGCCTGCCGCAAGGCATCCGTGCCGCCCTGTGGAACACGCTGCCGATGATCGCCCCGCCGGGTGCCAAGCCGATGGAAACGCTGGCCCGCGTCGCCAAGCAGGGTGAATCCCAGGGCGTCCGCCTCGGCCACGCCATGTGGGCGCTGGCCGCCTACGGCAACGGCGACAAGGAACTGGTGAAGAACATCATCCGTGACTTCGCCGCCGCCGGCAAAACGGCCAAGCTCGACGCCAACTTCCGCATGCTCGACATGATGGCCGAGCAGATGATCCTCGCCACCAGCGACCGCATGTGGACGGAAGCCACCGGCACCCGCACGCCGATGGGCGGGCTGGGCACCTTCTGGGACGACAAACCGAAGAGCGCCGGGAACATCGACGACCTGCTCTGATCCAAGCAGGTACGAGCGACAGGCGCCGCAAGGCGCCTGTTCTGCTTCATGATCCTGAAAACAAGAACCAACCAGTCACGGGGAGCCCTCATGACCCTTCGCAAGAACCTGCTTGCCGCCGCTGCTGCCGGCGCCCTCGCCCTCGGCGCCGGTACCGCCCAGGCCGCCAAACACGTCGTCTGCGTCTGGGACGTCATCGGCCAGCACGGTGATGGCTTCAACCTGATGAAGGACTACCGCGTTGCCGCCAAGGCGTGGGGCCCGGACATCGAGCTGAAGGCCTACACTGACGAAAAGATCGCCGCCGAGGACTTCAAGGCCGGCCAGTGCGATGCCGTGCTGATGACCGGTATCCGCGGCCGTCTGTTCAACAGTTACACCGGCTCGCTGGACTCCATCGGCTCGCAGCCGAGTTACGAGGCCGTGCGCCTCGCCCACGAGGCCATGGCCAACCCCAAGCTGGCCGACAAGATGAAGAGCGGCCCGTATGAGGTGGCCGGCATGGCCCCGATGGGCGCGGCCTTCCTGTTCGTGAACGACCGCAAGATCAACACCGTCGGCGCGCTGTCCGGCAAGCGCATCGCGGTGCTCGACTACGACAAGGCCCAGGCCAAGATGGTGCAGAAGGTCGGCGCCTCGCCGGTCGCCTCGGACGTGACCAACTTCGCCGGCAAGTTCAACAACCGCTCGGTGGACATCTGCGCCGCCCCGGCCGCCGCCTACAAGGCGCTGGAGCTCTACAAGGGCCTTGAACCCAAGGGCGGCGTGGTGCGCTACCCGCTGGCCCAGGTGTCGCTGCAGTACATCGTGCGCGCCGACAGGTTCGCGCAGTACCCGGGCTTCACCCAGAAGTCCCGCGCCTGGTTCTACAGCCAGTTCGACCGCGCGCTGGCGCTGATCAGCCGCGCCGAGAAAGAGGTGGACGCCAAGTACTGGATCGAGATCCCCAAGGCTGACCAGGCCAAGTACGACGAGCTGATGCGCCAGTCGCGCATCGCCCTGCGTGACGAGGGCATCTACAACGCCGACACCCTGTCCCTGCTGCGCAAGGTGCGCTGCAAGCTGGACAGCAGCCGCGCCGAGTGCACCGAGAAGATCGAGTAAGCCGTTTTTCGGGGTAGACGGAAAGGGCGCCCGCGGGCGCCCTTTTTTCATGCCGCGCGACCGGCGGGTCTGTGTTCTTTTACCCCCGCCTCCCCTAGAATCGGCCGGTCATGTCGCCCGTCCACCGGCGAACCCCCGTTACGCGGCCCCCGATCCACCGGCGCCGCCGGGGCATGACGCGCACCACAAGAACAACACCCGAAAAGAACAAGCAGTCCAGGTGAGTGCATCCATGCAAGAAGCCAAGAAGGTGCTGTTTGCCAACCGCTCGGTTGGCGAGTGGCTGGTGTCCCTGCCGTCCGTCCTGATCCTGCTCACCGTCATCTTCCTCGGCACCGGCGAGTACCTCCACTCGCAGTTGCTGAAGTTCGGCGAAGCGCAGTGGGACCAGTATTTCATCCTGCGTGGAGACATCCCCGACCCGGACTGCAACCCGGACATCGACATCGATGCCGAGGTGAACCGCCTGGTCGCCGAGGCAGAAACGTCGTCGGCCGATGAACTCGACCTGTTCGCCGAGGAAGTCGATCCGGCGGCCATCCGCACCTCGGTCGAGCAGTCGCTGGCCATGTGCCAGGAAAAATGGGCCATCGCCAAGTCCAACCAGGAACGCGTGACGCCCGACGTGCGCGCCTTCCGCTTCGTGGAAACCGGCGTCGCCAAGCTGGTCACGCTGGTCGGGCAGTACAAGCAGATGATGCTGCTGGCACTGATCCTGATTGCCGCTGCCTCCACCACGCTGACGCGCCACCACATCGGCCTGCGCAGCGTGCACACGCGCAAGGATTACTACACCGCCGTCACCATGCAGCTGATCGCGCACGTGATGCTGGTGGTATCCGAAGTCTCGTACCGCAACGCCGAGCTGCAGTCGATGGCCGAGGGCGTGCAGGTGCAGTTCTTCTACATGCACGCCTGGTGGATCGCCGGCTTCGGATTGCTGGCGCTGATCAGCGTGTACCAGCTGCTGAATCCGCCCAAGGATCTCGCCGAAGGCGGCGGCTTCGGCCACGCCTTCCTCGCCGTACCGCTGTATGCCTACATGTCGGTCAGCGCGTCGCTGCAGTTCTGGGTGATCCCCGCCATCGAGCAGTTCACCACCGGTGAAATCACGACGCAGCCGTACTACCAGGGCATCGGCGTCTACCTGTCGCAGATGATGGAACTGTCGGGCATGTTCCTCAGCCTGGCGCTGTACATCTGGATCGGCATGCTGCTCAAGCAGACGCGCGTGACCGAACTGTTCTTCAACGTGCTGCGCCCGTGGGCGCTGTCGCCGGAACTGCTGTGCTTCGTGGTGCTGGTGATCGCCGCCTGGCCGACCGCCTACACCGGCGCCTCGGGCATCTTCATCATCGCCGCCGGCGCCATCCTCTACACCGAGATGCGTCGCAACCATGCGCGCCGCGGCCTGGCACTGGCCGCCACCGCCATGTCCGGCTCCATGGGCGTGGTGCTGGCGCCCTGCCTGCTGGTGGTGATCATCGCCGCCCTGAACAAGGACGTGACCACCGGCGAGATGTACCACTTCGGCTTCATGATCTACCTGCTCACCGCCGGCCTGTTCCTGGTGATCTCGCAGATCTCGCGCACCGAGCCGGCGCGCATCGCCCCGGTCGGCACCGCCCTGCCGGAGAGCATCAAGCTGATGGCGCCGCTGGTGCCGTACATCGTCATCATCCTGGCCGTCATCGGCGTCTATGACGTGGTGCTGAACCAGCGCGTCGACGAGTTCTCGGCGCCGTACATCCTGCCGATCATGCTCATTGCCGTGCTGATGTACGACAAACTCGGCTCCTGGGTGGCCAACCTCGCCTCCCTGCTGGTGCTGGGCGGCGTGGTGCTAAAGGGCTACCTGTTCCTGCAGGGCAGCGCCGATCCGTCGGCACTCGACCTGGCCAGCGAGGCCGTGAAACTCGGCATCGCCGCCTGGCTGGCCGTGGTGTCCTTCAAGCAGGCGCGCCAGTGGGACCGCGACCGCAACGAGGCGCATGCGCCGTCGCTGGAGCGTCGCCGGCCGCTGGAGATCTCCCTGCGCGAGGCCACCAACGAGGCCACCGGCCACATGGGCGCGCTGCTGATGCTGATGGCGCTGTCGGTTTCCATCGGCGGCACCATCGAGCGCTCGCACGTGATGGAACTGTTCCCGCAGATGGACAGCGTTTGGGCGACCATGACCCTGCTGGTGGTGATCATGGTGATCATCGGCATGATCATGGATCCGTACGGCGCGGTGATCCTGGTGAACGCGACCATCGCCCAGGTGGCCTTCCAGGCCGGCATCGACCCGCTGCACTTCTGGATGTTCGCCCTGCTGTCCTTCGAGCTCGGCTACCTGACACCACCGGTGGCACTGAACCACCTGCTGACACGGCACCTGGTGGGCGACAAGGAAGTGGAGCTGGCCAAGTCCGACGCCATCGCCGCGGGCCGCGGCTGGTGGTATCGGCACGAGCGCTACGTGCTGCCGGTGACGATCATGTTCATCGCGCTGATGATCGTTGCCTACGGCCCGCTGCTGTACCCGGAGTACAAGGACAGCCTGCCGGCGTGGGTGCAGGCGATGTTCACCTACAGCAAGCACTGAGGCCCGCCATGGAGAACAAGCGCCGCTTTCCCCGCGTGCTGAAGGCCGAGAGCCTGTCGCTCACGGTGACGTCGGCGGCGCACCTGGTGAACCAGGGGGAGCGCCTGTACTGCGAGTCGGTCGACATCTCGGCGGCCGGCCTGCAGGTGGTGCTCGACCGCTTCATCCCGGCGGATAGCCGCGTGGAGATCTGGATGGTGCTGCTGGAAAACCGCCGCACCTACCACCTGCACGGGCGGATCACCTGGCTGGAGGGGCGCGAGATCGACGGCAAGGAACGCTTCAATGCCGGCATCCAGTTGTTGCCGGTGACCGACAGCGATTTCGACGCCTGGCTGGCGCTGTTCACCGAGGACTAGGAGCCGGCAGCACTGCCGGTTTGCGAATGAAAAAGCCGCGCGATGCGCGGCTTTTTTTGTGGGCGGCGAAGACTGTTCAGGCCGGCGGCATCGCCGCCGCCAGGCGCGCGGCCAGGGCGTCGAGACGGCGCCGGCGGGCATCCATGCCGAACGGGTTGAGGAAACGGGTGGCCATGCGCACGCCGATGGCCGCGAGGTCGCCGCCGTCGCGCGGGATGAGGTGCACGTGCACGTGCGGCACGTGCTGGTTGGCCGGCTTGCCGTCGTTGACCACGAGGTTGGCGCCGTCGGCGTGCAGGCCGATGGCCTTCTGCGCGGCGATCACCCGGCAGGCCACGCGGAACAGGTGGTCGCGCAGCGATGCCGGCAGCTCGTTGAGCAATGGCGCGTGCACGCGCGGCACCACCAGCACGTGCCCCTCGTTGAGCGGGAACAGGTCCATGAACGCGATGCACTGGTCGTCCTGCCAGACGACGCTCGCCGGCGCGCGGCCGGCCACCACCGCGCAGAACACGCAGTCGCTCACGGCTGGCCCGCCCCTTCGCCGGAGACCGCACCGTTGCGGGCCACCTGCGGCCGGCGACCACGCCAGCGCGTCCAGCCCCAGTCCAGCGCCAGCGCCAGCGGGATCACCCCGACGGTCAGGATCAGCATCGGCTCGAGCACGCGCGCGGCGTTCTCGTAGCCTCCGGTGAGTTCGAACACCAGCACCATGAAAGCCGGCGCCAGCGTTTCGCGCACCGCATCCGGCTCCACCACCGCCGGCATCAGCAGCCAGACCACCGCCACCGCGCGCAGCACCACGCGGAACGCCACCGGGCGCCAGCCGCGGGTGAGACGGAACAGTGCCGCCAGCAGGCCGCAGGCGGCCAGCAGGTAGATGCCCCAGGCGATCAGGTAGGCGTTGGTGGTCAGCATGGTAGCGATCCCGTGTCAGCGCCGGGCCGGCGCCAGCTTGTCGTTGGCGGCGATGATGGCACGCATTTCATCGTCCGGCAGCGGCGGCATCTGCAGGTAGAAGCCCTGCTCGGCAATCTTCGCCAGCACGTCGGCGGCCGCCACGCGCGCCAGCTTGCGTTCCGCGGTGAGCAGCAGGTCCATGGCGTGTTGCGGGGTGCCGAACAGCTCGCGCAGGGCGTCAGGCACGCGCGCCAGGCCTTCCTTGCGATCGACGTACAGGTACATGCCGTCGCGACGCGGGCTGCGGAACACGCTCACCAGGCGGCGGTTGGCATCCAGGTAGTCATTCGACATCGGCGGTCTCCGCTGCCCAGCCACGGATCTCCGTCTCGCGCGCCAGCGCCGCCGTCAGCAGGGCGTCGCCGACCAGCGGCCGGCGCCAGCCCTCGAGCATGGCCGGCAAGGCCGGCTGGCCGTTGCGCACGCTCTCGAGGATGCCCTCGAGGTGGCGTCGACGGACCAGCACCTCCACTTCCACCCCGAGGCCGGCGGCGGCCTGCGCGGCAACCTCGCGCAGGGCGGCGATGGCCGGCTTCGCCTCGCGCGGCAACGGCGGCGGGACCGGCGGCAGGACGATGTCGACCGGCGTGTCGCGGACGATGCGCAGCAGGGTCTCGCCGTACTTGCGCAGCGACATCGGGTGGAAATCGGGAATGGCGCGCAGGTGCTGCAGGGTCTGCGGCCGTCGCTGCGCCACCAGGAACAGCACCGGGTCAGGCACCACGTGCGAACGCGGCTTGTCGTATTCGCGCGCGGCCAGTTCACGCCAGCGCGCCAGCGCCGCCAGTACCGCCAGTTGCGGCGCACGCAGCTTCCACGCACTGCCGATGTTGCGGTAGTAGTCGTCCGCGGAGGTCTCGCGGGCAGCGTCGCGCAGCAAGCGCGCACAGTCTTCTTCCACCCAGGCCAGGCGGCCGCGCGCGGCGAGCTCCGCCGACAGGCGCTGCCACACCGGCAGCAGGTGGCGCACGTCGAGCGCCGCGTAGGACAACTGCGCGTCGCTCAACGGTCGCGCCGTCCAGTCCGACTGCGTTTCGTCCTTGGGCACGTCGATGTCGAGGATGGCCTTGACCAGCTTCTGGTAGCTCAGCTGCAGCGGGTGGCCGAGCATGGCCGCCGCCACCTGGGTGTCGAACAGGCTGCCGGGCACCGCGCCGAACAGGCGCTTGAGTACCTCGAGGTCCTCGCTGCAGGAATGCATGACCTTGACCGGGCGCGGCGCGAGGAACAGTTCACGCAACGCCGACACGTCGGGTAGCGCCACCAGGTCGATGAGGAACTCGCCGTCGCCGGCTGACAACTGCAGCAGGCCCGGACGCGCGAAGAAGGTGGTGCGCCGCACGAACTCGGTGTCGACGGCGAGTGCCGGCGCGGTGGAAAGGCGCGCCGCAACCTCGGCAAGACGGCCGGGATCGGTGACGAGTTCGTAGGCTGGATGCGACATGGGTCCGGGCTTGGCGACGGTCGGCCGGAAGCTGTCGCGGGCGACGGCTGGCCGGGAAAGGCGCCATGGTAGCCGCCTATACTGCGGGCGTCACGGTCGTCAGGAGGACATGTCCATGTTGCGTACGCTCGGCTGGCTGCTGGCCGGCCTCACCCTGCTGCTGGTGTTGCTGGTGGTGCTCTCGCCGGTGAGCAGCGTGGCCTGGCAGGCACCGCCGGCACCGCCACTGGACGGCGTACTGGCGCCGAACGCCCGGCTGGCCACCGCCGAACTGTTGGCGCAGGGCCGCATCAGCGGACCGGAGGACGTGGACGTGGATGCCGGGGGGCGCGTCTACGCGGGGCTCGCGGACGGACGCATCGTGCGCGTGCTCGCCGACGGCAGCGTCGAGGAATTCGCCAACACCGGCGGCCGGCCACTGGGGCTGGAGTTCGACGCCGGCGGCCGCCTGATCGTGGCCGATGCCTGGAAAGGATTGCTGTCGGTGAGCAGCGGCGGCCAGGTCACCGTGCTGGCCAACACGGCCGGCGGCGTGCCGTTCGGTTTCACCGACGACGTCGACATCGCGAAGAACGGTGTCATCTACTTCACCGACGCCAGCAGCAAGTGGCACCAGCCCGACTACGAGCTCGACCTGCTGGAGTCGCGCCCTTACGGCCGCCTGCTTGCCTACTACCCCGACAGCGGCGAGACGCGCGTGCTGCTGGACGGCCTGCACTTCGCCAACGGCGTGGCGCTGTCGAGCAACGAGGATTTCGTGCTGGTGAACGAGACCTGGCGCTACCGCATCGTGCGCTACTGGCTGTCCGGCCCGCGCATGGGCCAGCACGAAGTGTTCGCCGACAACCTGCCGGGTTTCCCCGACGGCATTTCCGGCAACCGCAACGGTGTGTTCTGGGTGGCGCTGCCGAGCCCGCGCAAGGCAGATCTTGATGCGCTGCATGCGTGGCCGCTGGCCAAGCAGGCGGTGGCGGCCTTGCCGCAGTTCCTGCGCCCGAAAGCGGTGCGCTACGGGCTGGTGCTGGCACTGGACGAGAATGGCCAGGTGCTCGCCAGCCTGCATGACGCGAGCGGCGAACACCTGCGCGAGATCACCTCGGTGGAACAGGCCGGCGAGTGGATCTACTTCGGCTCGCTCACCAACGACCGCATCGGGCGGCTGAAGGTGAGCGAAGCGCTGGCGAAATGAGTCGTCGCCGCGTCAGAGACCGAGCTGCTTGGCGATCACCTCGTTCATGATCTCGCGGGTGCCGCCGCCGATGGACAGGATGCGGTTGTCGCGGTACAGCCGCTCCACCACCGACTCGCGCATGAAGCCCATGCCGCCGAAGATCTGCGTCGCCTCGTAGGTGCAGAAGTCGGAAACATCGGTGGCGAAGTTCTTGGCCATCGACACTTCCTTGATGACGCTCTGCCCGGCCGCCATCTTCGCGGCGACGCGGTAGTTCATCTCGCGGCTGACCTCGATGCGGGTCGCCATGTCGGCGAGCTTGTGCTTGATGACCTGGAACTTCGACAGCGTCTTGCCGAACGCTTCACGCTCCTTCACGTAGCGCAGGCACTCGTCCAGCGCGACCTGCGCGGTGGTGGTGGCGATGATGGCCAGGTTCAGGCGCTCGGCCTGGAAGTTGGTCATGATGCAGAAGAAGCCGCCGTTCTCCGGGCCGATCAGGTTGGCCACCGGCACGCGGCAGTCCTCGAAGAACAGCTCGGCGGTATCTGATGCCCACCAGCCCATCTTCTTGAGGTTGCGGCCGACGCTGAAGCCCGGGGTGCCCTTCTCGATCAACAGCAGCGACACGCCACCGAAGCCGTCACCGCCGGTGCGCACCGCTACCGTGTAGTAATCGGCGCGCACGCCGCTGGTGATGAAGGTCTTGCTGCCGTTCACCACGTAGTGGTCGCCGTCCTTGACGGCGCGGGTGCGGATATTGGCAACGTCGGAACCGCCGGACGGCTCGGTGATCGCCAGCGCCGAGATCTTCTCGCCGCGCAGCACTTCGGGGATCACCCGTGCCTTCATTTCCGGCGAACCCCACTTGGCAATCGGCGGCAGGCCGATACCCAGCGAACCGAGCGATGCCACCAGGCCGCCGGAGGTGCTGCGCACGATTTCCTCGGCAAAGGTTACGGCCATGAACACATCCTCACCCAGGCCGCCGTATTCCTCGGGGAAGCCGATGCCGAGGAAGCCCGCTTCGCCGGCCTTGCGGTACAAGTCCAGCGGGAAGGTGCCCGCCTCTTCCCATTCGGCCACGTAGGGGCGGATTTCCTTCTCGACGAACTTGCGCACCGAATCGCGCAGTTGTTTGTGGGTATCGCTGAAGTAATCGAGCTGGCTCATGGGGGTCCTCGCGGGAGTGCCCGGCGCCGCGGGTCGGCACCATACAGGGCTGTATGCTGTTGGCGAGTCTAGGCATAACGGCGCTACCATACAACCCTGTATGCCCACCCCGGACGCCCCCGTGACCACACCTGCCGAGACCCCGGCCCGCAAGGACAACCGCAGCCGCGAGGACTGGATCCGCGAGGCCCTGCGCGTGCTGGGCAAGGAAGGCCATACGGCGGTGACGCCGGCGCGGCTGGCCACCCGGCTGGAGGTGACGCGCGGCTCCTTCTACCACCACTTCGGCAGCGTGGACGCCTTCATCGACGCCGTGGTGGAGCGCTGGGAAGCCGAGGGCATCGAACCGGGCTTCCGCGATGCGGCCGCCGCCGGCCCGGACCCGCAGGCGCAACTGGCGCACATGATGCGGTTCGTGTGGACGCGCAGCCATTACCTGGAACTGGCCATGCGCGCCTGGGCACTGTCGGATCCGCGCGTCGCCACGCACCTGGAGCGAATCGACCGCGCGCGGCTGGCGCGACTGGTCACCCTGTTCAGCGAGCTGACCGGCGACGCCAGCCGCGCACGCCTGCTCGCCGAGGCGCTGCTGTTCGGCTTCATCGGTTGCCTGTGCAGCTTTCCGCGGCCAACCGGCGCCGATCTGCGCCGGCGCGCGGCGGAAATCGAACCGTTGCTGCAGGGCCTCGTGTCCCCCGTTCAGGGTAAGTAGACCTACGGATGCAGCGAGCACCGCCGGCGGATACCGTCCGGGGATGCTGCGCAAAGTGCTCACTGCCCTGCTCGCACTGTGCCTCTGCCTGCCCATGGCGGCACTGGCGGAGTCGCTGCGCGTGGTCGTCACGCCGGACGTGCTGGCCGACTACCAGCGCCTGCTGGGCGAGCGTTCGCCACTGGCGATGACCCGCTTCCAGGGGCCGGGGGCACGGCGCGACGTGGTCGAGGTGATCCTGCTGCAGCAGGCGCTGGCACGCGGCGGCCTGCCTGCCACCGTCGAGTTCCTCACCGCACCCACCTACCGGCGCATGCTCGCCCTGGTGGCAGACGGCCACGCCGATGTCAGCGGCAGTTCCGTGTGGGGCAGTGACATCGACGACAACGCAGCGCGCCTGCAGGCGTCATCGGCGCTGGTTAGCGACGGCCAGTTCATCGCCGGGTTCTACCGTGCCCCGGGCGCCGGCCACCTTGACGCGTCGATCCGCCAGGGCCGCTGGCAGGGACTCACCGCGGTGTCCAGCCGCGACTGGCGCCCGGACTGGCTCGCCCTGCAGCGCCTTGCCCTGCGGCACGTGTACGACGCGGCCGAGTGGCCGCTGATGGTGCGCATGGTCGGGGCCGGTCGCGCCGACTTCCTGCTGGCGCCGTTGCCCGGGGCCGGCAGTCCGGACATTCGCCTCGACGGTATCCAGCTGGTGCCAGTCGACGGCACCTGCCTGGTGCTCCCCGGCAGCCGCCACTACGCGCTCGGCCGCCACGCCGCCGGCAATCGCCTGCGCCAGTCGCTGGAGCGCGGGCTGGAGTTGCTGCGCAGCCAGGGGCTGGTCCGCCGCGCCTACCTGGAGGCCGGTTTCCTGCGCAACGAGTACCCGGCCTGCCACGGCAGCCGCTGATGCGGGGTATGCGCATGGCAACATACCCACGGATATGTTAAATACCGGGCGGTATGTCAGTGGAATGACCGTCCCATGTCCCGACCGCGCCCTGCCCCGCCCGACACCCGCGAACGCATCCTTGATGCGGCCGCGCACGTGTTCGCCCGCAAGGGCTACCAGGCCGCGTCGCTGGACGAGGTGGCGCGCGAAGCGGGCCTGACCAAGGGCGCCATCTACTGGCATTTCCGCAGCAAGGGCGACCTGTTCTTCGCGCTGCTGGACGTGCAGTTCCAGCGCCACACCGACCCGGTCATCGAGGACCTGCGCAACGCCGCCATCGGCACCGATCCGCGCCGGGCGCTGATCATGCTGTTGCAGGCCGCGTTTGCCCGCCTGCGCGCCGACACCGACTGGCCGCGTCTGTACCTGGAATTCGTCAGCCAGGCGCGCGACGACGACGTGCGCGCGCGGCTGGCGCAATTCCACGCGCAGAGCCTGGCGGTGATCGCCGGCTCCGTGCGCACCATGCAGGCCGCCGGCCTGGCACCCGCAGAAGAAGATCCCGAACTGCAGGCGTCGTTCTGGAGCGCCCTGTTCGACGGCCTGATGCTGGCCTGGGTCATCAACCCGCAAACCGACCAGGATGCGCTCATCGTGCGCATGGTCGACCTGATCTGGCACGGCATCGCGCCGCGGCCCGACGACTCCCACCGAGGAAACTCCCCATGAACAGCCTTCGCGACAGCGGCGCATGGACGCGCAACCGCCGTATCGCCTTCGCCACGCTGGCCGTTGCCGGCGTTGCCTGGGCGATCTTCGGAGCCAGCACGCCCGCCACCAGCGCCGAGGCGAAAGCCGCGCCGCCCGCGCAGCCGTTGCTGCTGGTGCCGGCCGACCTGGTCACGGTGGACACCGGCCCGGTGGCGCAGGGCATCAAGGTCACCGGCACGCTTGAGCCGCGCAACCGCACGGCGGTGAACGCGCGCATCAACGCGGTGGTCAACGAAGTGCTGGTGCGCGAAGGCGAAGCCGTGCGCAAGGGCCAGGTGCTTGTGCGCCAGGACAGCGCCGACGTGCAGGCGCAACTGCGCCAGGCCGAGGCACAACTGGAAAGCGCGAAGATCGAGCTGCGCCTGTCGGAGGCCTACCAGACGCGCAAGGAAGCCCTCAACAAGCAGCAGTACCTGTCCGACGTCGAACTGGCCACCGCGCAAGGCGAGACCGAAGTCCGCCGCGGCAACGTGCAGGTGCGCGAAGCGGCGGTGGCGATCGCCCGCAAGGCCGTCGCCGACGCCACCGTGACCGCGCCGATCACCGGCATGGTCGCCGAGCGCCACGTGGAGCCCGGCACCAACGTGATGAGCGGCCAGGCCATGCTGACACTGGTGGACCTGTCCGAGCTGGAACTCGCCGCGTCGATCCCGGCGCGCGACATCGGCCAGGTGCGCATCGGCAACGACGTGTCGTTCACCGTCGACGGCCACGCCAACCGCACCTTCCGCGGCAAGGTCGTGCGCATCAACCCGATGGCCAACGGCAATGCGCGCACCATCACGCTCTACGCGCGCGTGCCCAACGCCGACGGCGCGCTGCGCGGCGGCATGTTCGCCAGCGGGCGCGTGGTCACCGCGAGTGCCGGCCAGCAGGCGCTGCGCATCCCGGGCAGCGCGGTACGGCGCATCGACAACCGCGAACAGGTGTGGGTGGTACGCGCCGGCAAGCTCGCGCTGCAGCAGGTGAGCCTCGGCGCGCGCGACACCGGCACCGGCCTGGTGGAAGTCCGCCAGGGACTCGCCGCCGGCGAACAGGTGATCCTCACCGACATCGGCACGCGCACGCCCGGCATGCCGGTGACCGTGTCCGCGCCGCGCTGACGGAGCACCCCGCCCATGTGGCTGACCCGCATCAGCGTCAACAACCCGGTGTTCGCGGCCATGATGATGGCCGCGCTCATGGTGCTTGGCACCTTCTCCTTCAACTCGTTGTCGGTGGAGGAATTCCCCAACGTCGAGATGCCATTCGTGATCGTGTCCACCAGCTGGCCGGGCGCCTCGCCGGAGTCGATGGAAAGCGACGTGACGCGCAAGCTCGAGGACGCGGTCAACACCGTCAACGGCGTCAAGCGGGTGTTCTCCACCTCCTACGAGGGGCTGTCGCTGGTCATCGTCGAGTTCCACCTCGAGGTGAACCCGGACGCTGCCGTGCAGGACGTGCGCGACAAGATCGCGGTGGTGAAGACCGAGTTCCGCGACGAGGTCGACGAGCCGGTGATCCAGCGCTGGAACCCCGGCGCGGTGCCGGTGCTGTCGGTGGCGTTCACCAGCGACACGCTGGCGCCGCGCGAACTGACCACCTTCGTCGACCAGAAGGTGCTCAAGCGCCTGCAGGTCATTCCCGGCGTCGGCAAGGTCGACCTGGTCGGCGGCGTGAAGCGCGAGATGCGCATCTTCCTGCGCCCTGCCGACCTGCAGGCTCGCGCGGTGGGCGTCGAGCAGGTGCTGTCGGCGATCCGCGCCGACAACCAGGACATGCCGGCCGGCAGCGTGGAGTTCGACAACCGCGAGCAGATCGTGCAGGTCAAGGCGCGGCTGGCGTCGGCGGCCGATTTCGAGCGCATCGTGGTGGGCACCCGCAACGGCAGCCCGGTCTACCTCGGTGACGTCGCCGACGTGGTGGACGGCGAGGAGGAATTGGAATCGCGGGCGCTGGTGAACGGCCGGCAGGCGGTCGCGCTGGGCGTGGTGAAGATCTCCGGCGCCAATACCATCGAGGTGGCGGAAACCGCCCGTGCCCGCCTGGAGGAAATGCGTGCCGAGTTCCCCGCCGGCATGGAAATGACGGTGGTGGCCGACAGTTCGCGCTCCATCCGTGCCGGCCTGGACGACGTGAAGAAGACGTTGCTGGAAGGGGCCATCCTCGCGGTGCTGATCGTGCTGCTGTTCCTCGGCTCCTGGCGCAGCACGGTGATCACCGGCCTCACCCTGCCGATCTCGCTGCTCGGCACGGTGTTCTGCCTGTGGATCTTCGAATTCACCATCAACATGATGACGCTGATGGCGATGAGCCTGTGCATCGGCTTGCTGGTGGACGATGCCATCGTGGTGCGCGAGAACATCGTGCGCCACGGCACCATGGGCAAGGACCCGCGTACCGCCGCGCTGGACGGCACCAAGGAAATCGGCCTGGCGGTGCTGGCCACCACCCTGTCGATCGTCGCGGTGTTCCTGCCGGTGGCCTTCATGGGCGGCATCATCGGCAAGTTCTTCTTCCAGTTCGGCGTGACGGTGACCTGCGCGGTGCTGCTGTCGATGTTCGTGAGCTTCACCCTCGACCCGATGCTGTCATCGATCTGGCACGACCCGCACGTGCATGGCCAGCGCGGCGGCAACGCCTTCTCCCGCTTCCTCGACCGCTTCGCCGCCTGGCTGGAGCGCCTCGGCGACGTGTACATGCAGGTAATCCGCTGGGCGCTGGCACACCGCAAGTCCACGCTGGGCATCGCCGCCGGCTCGCTGGTGGTGGCCTTCATGCTGCTGTCGTTCATCGGCAAGGAGTTCGTGCCGGAACCGGACCTGTCGGAAATCAGCGTCAAGTTCGCCACGCCGGTGGGCTCCAGCCTGGCATTCACCGAGCAGAAGGTGATGCAGGTGGACGCGATCATCCGCGCCCACCAGGAAGTCATTGCCACCTATGCCACGCTCAATGGCGGCGGCGGCTTCGAGACCGGCAAGAACGAGGCCAGTTTCCGCGTCGCGCTGAAGCCCAAGCACGAGCGCACGCTCAGCCAGAAGGAACTGATCGCACAACTGCGGCGCGAACTGGCCATGGTCGGCGGCATCGACATCAAGTCGGTGGCGGCCGCCAAGGAAGCCGTGTCCGGCGGCATGAAGCCGATCATGATTTCCATCCAGGGCGCCGACCTTGCCGAACTGCAGCGCATCTCCGATGAATTCACCGCGCGGCTGGCGAAGATCGACGGGCTGGTCGACATCGAGTCGTCGCTGAAGGCGCCGAAGCCGTCGTTCGACATCGCCGTGGACCGCGAACGCGCTGCCGACCTGGGCCTGAACGTGGGACAGATCGGCGCGGCGCTGCGCCCGTTCCTGGCCGGCGATGCCATCTCGACCTGGCAGGCGGAGGACGGCGAGACCTACGACGTGTCCGTTCAGTTGCCGCCGGGCGGCCGCGACTCGCCGGGGCAACTGGACAACCTCTGGTTCGCCAGCAGCACGGTCGATCCGCAGACCGGCGCACCGCGCATGGTGGCACTGGCGCAAGTGGCTGACATCAGCGAGAGCGTCGGCGCCGCGCAGATCAAGCGCCGCAACCTGTTCCGCGAGGTGCTGATCCAGGCCAACGTGGAAGGTCGCCCGTCCGGCGACGTGGGCACCGACATCAACCGCGTCATGGCGCAGATGGAGAAGGAATTGCCGCCGGGCTACCGCTTCGAGACCGAGGGCCAGAACAAGGACATGCAGGAGTCGGCCTACTACGCCGGTATCGCCCTGCTGCTGGCGGTGATCTTCATCTACATGGTGCTCGGTTCGCAGTTCAACAGTTTCGTGCATCCGGTGGCGATCATGACGTCGCTGCCGCTGTCGCTGGTGGGGGTGTTCCTGGCGCTGTTCCTGTTCCGCAGCACCATGAACATCTTCTCGATCATCGGCATCGTGATGCTGATGGGCCTGGTGACCAAGAACGCCATCCTGCTCATCGACTTCATCAAGGTGGCCACCGAGAACGGCATGGAGCGCACCGAGGCGATCATGAAGGCCGGCCACACCCGCCTGCGGCCGATCCTGATGACCACCGCGGCGATGGTGATGGGCATGGTGCCGCTGGCACTGGGCCTTGGCGAAGGCGCCGAGCAGCGCGCGCCGATGGCGCACGCCATCATCGGCGGCATCATCACCTCGACGTTGCTGACGCTGGTAGTGGTGCCGGTGATCTACACCTACCTGGACGACCTGACGCAGTGGCTGAAGCGGCTGCTGCGCATCGGCGGACCGGCGGCGAACTGAGCAGCGCGCCACCCGTCAACAGGCGGTGCGGTGTCAGACGGGGCGTCGCCCCGCGAAGGCGTGGGCGAGCGTCCCGGAGTCGACGAACTCCAGCTCGCCGCCCATCGGCACGCCGTGGGCGATGCGACTGATGGTGGTGCCGGACGATGCCAGCGCACCGGCGATGTAGTGCGCGGTGGCTTCGCCTTCCACCGTGGGGTTGGTTGCGACGATGACTTCCTGCACGCCCTCGCCCACCCGCGCGACCAGTTGCGGGATGCCGATCTCGTCGGGACCAAGGCCGTCCAGCGGCGACAGGCGCCCCATCAGCACGAAGTAGCGGCCGCGAAAGGTGCCGGCCTGCTCGATGGCGATCACGTCGGCGGGCGTTTCCACCACGCACAGCAGCGCGTCGTCCCGCGAGCGGTCGGCGCACACCGGGCACAGCGTTTCCTCGGTGAAGTTGCGGCAACGCACGCAGTGCTTCACGTTGTCCATCGCCGCCTTCAGGGCGGCGGCCAGGCGGCGGCCGCCGTCACGGTCGCGCTCCAGCAACTGCAGCGTCATGCGCTGTGCCGACTTCGGGCCGACGCCGGGCAGCGCGGTGAGCGCACGCACCAGCTCCTGGATGAGCGGGGAGTATTTCATCGGGTGGCAGGCAGCGCGGCGCTCAGAACAGCTTCATGCCCGGCGGCAGCGGCAGGCCGCCGGTGACGGCACCCATCTTCTCTTCCTTGTACTTCTCGACCTTGCGCACGCCATCGTTCACCGCGGCGGCGATCAGGTCTTCCAGCACTTCCTTGTCTTCCTTCATCAACGAATCGTCGATGCTGACGCGCTTGATCTCGTGGCGGCCGGTCATCAGCACTTTCACCAGTCCGGCACCGGATTCGCCGGTGACCTCGTGGCGCAGCATTTCCTCGTTGGCCTTCTGCACCTTCTCCTGGAGCATCTGGGCCTGTTTCATGAGCTGGTTGATGTTCATGGACTACTCCGTTCGGCAGGCCCGCGTCAGGACACGGGCTTGATGGTGCCCGGCAGGATGCGGGCGTCGAAAATCTGGATGAGGTCACGCACGTTGTCATCGCCGCGGATGACCTGCTCGGCCTGCGCCATGCGCTCGCGCGCACGCCGCTCGGCGGCCATGCGCGGGGTTTCGCCGAGCAACGCGCGGTTGACGAATTTCAGTTTCACTGCACTGCCGGCGCGCGCCGACACCGCCGCCTCCAGCGCGCGCACGGCGGGATCCTTCACGAGGATGTCGCTGCCCGGCGCCACCACCAGTTCCCAGGTGCCGTCGGCTTGCGACTCGAGCGCGCTGTTGCGCGCCAGCGCGATGACATCCTGCGACAGGTCCGTCAGTTGCGCGACCAGCGCATCCCAGCTGCGCGACAACGCGACGAGGTTGCCACCGGGCAGGGCTTCGGCCGGCTCCGCCGGCGGCGTGGCGGGCAGCGGGTCGGGCGAACGCGCCACCGCCGGCCGGGCCGGCATGGGCACCACGTCGGCCAGCGGCCGCGGGTCGGCATGCGCACGCGCCGGCGCAACGGCGTCGACCGGAGCGCGTTCAGCCATCGGTCCGGGCACGCGCGACGCCAGCGCCACCGGGGCAACACCCGCGGCCCCGCTGCCGGTCACCGGCGACGGGGCCTCAGTCTTTTTTGCCGGCGCGCCTGCCGCCGTGGCCCCGGCAGGGCCGCCGCCGGTGCCGGATGCCGGTGGTGTACCGGCCGGGCGGAAGGCGAGCATGCGCAGCAGGGTCATCTCCAGGCCGGCACGTGCGTCCGGCGCCAGCGGCAGGTCACGCCGGCCGATCAGGGCGGTCTGGTAATACAACTGCACGTCAGCGGCAGCGATGCGTTCCGCCAGCGACAGCACCACCGCGCGATCGCCGCGGCTGTCGTCGATGGCCTCCGGCACCACCTGCGCCACGCCGACGCGGTGCAGCAGGGAGATGAGCCCGGCCAGCAGGTCGCCCCAGTCGGGGGCGTTTTCGGCAATGGCGTCCACCGCGGCCAGCACCGCCTTCGCGTCGGCCTGCGCCAGCGCCTCGCCGAGTTGCCAGACGTACTGGCGATCGACGGTGCCGAGCATGGCGCGCACCTCGGCCTCCACCAGCCCGCCGTTGCCGTGGGCGATGGCCTGGTCGGTGAGCGACAGCGCATCGCGCATGGAACCCTGCGCCGCGCGCGCCAGCTCCCACAGCGCGCCGTCATCGAAGGGGATGGCTTCGCGGGCGAGGATGTCCTTCAGGTGACCGACGATGCGCTCGGCGGTCATGGCCTTGAGGTTGAACTGCAGGCAACGCGACAGCACCGTCACCGGCAGCTTCTGCGGATCGGTGGTGGCGAGCAGGAACTTCACGTGCGGCGGCGGCTCCTCCAGCGTCTTCAGCAAGGCGTTGAAGGAGTGCGTGGAGAGCATGTGCACCTCGTCGATGAGGTACACCTTGTAGCGGCCGCGCGTCGGCGCGTACTGCACGTTCTCCAGCAGCTCGCGGGTGTCCTCGACCTTGGTGCGCGAGGCTGCGTCCACCTCGATCAGGTCGACGAAACGGCCCTCGTCGATCTCGCGGCAGGTGGCGCAGGTGCCACAGGGATTCGAGCTGATGCCGGTCTCGCAGTTCAGGCAGCGCGAGAGGATGCGGGCGATGGTGGTCTTGCCAACGCCGCGGGTGCCGGTGAACAGGTAGGCGTGGTGCAGGCGGTCGTTGTCCAGGGCGTTCTTCAGCGCCTTCTGCACGTGCTCCTGCCCCACCAGCTCCTCGAAGCGGCGCGGGCGGTACTTGCGGGCGAGGACCTGGTAGCTCATGGGGTACGACAACCGGGGAAATCGGGTTGCCAATCGTACAACGTCACGGGGGCCCGATGCGCCCGGCGCACGTCGCGGGCATGGCCCGGTCGCTACAAGGAAAAGGGGGGATGTCCGGGTGGAGAACCCTGCCAGCCACACCCCGGCACACGCATCACCGCTACCGTTGCTGCCTTCCGGCCCTGGCGGAGTTCACGGCTAATCGTTGCGGGGGGACCGACAGGGCCTCCATAACGAGGAGCGCCGCGCAGGCCACGGAACCGGCCCGCGCGGGAGGCGGCATTCTCCGCGAAACGGGCGCGGCCCGCAACGCATCAATGCCCGGCCGCGCCGCGAGCCAGCGCCGCCGGCTCGACCCGCGCCGCCGGCAGGTGCCTGGGCAGGCGCAGGCGCAGGCACAGGCCACTGCCGGTCAGCGTGCGGGTATCCGCCTCCAGCGACCCGCCCAGCGCATGCGCCAGGGCGCGCGCGGTGGCCAGGCTCAAGCCGTAACCCTCGCTGCCATGCAGCGACCCGCAGAAGAAGAACGGCTGGAACAGTTGCGACAGCATGCCGGGCTCGGGCACGCGGCCACTGTTGTGCACCTCGACCAGCACGCCGTCTCCCTCGGCCTGCACGCGCACCACCACGTGCGACGAGCCGCCGTCACGCACCGCGTGCGTCACGGCATTCTCCAGCAGGTGCCCCAGCAGTTCGGACAGCAACTTGTCGTCGGACTGCAGCGCCACCGCGGCCGGCTGCTCGATACGGATGGATACCGCGTCCGGGTGCAGGCGGCGCTGCGCGTCGACGAGTTCCAGCAACTGTGCGCCGACATCCACCGGCTGCTCGCGCAGCCGCACCTCGGCGCCGGCCACCTCGAAGTAGCGCAGCACCGCCGCCACCAGCCCGTACAGGCGCTCGCGGCCGAGATCGACGTACTGCAACAGGCGCGCGGTTTCGTCGCCCACTGCCGCCCGGTCGATGACCGTGGTGGCGGCCAGCCAGTTCAACGGCGTGTTCACCTCGTGCGACAGGTAGCGCAGGAAGGAGGTCTTGGCGGCGTCGAGCATGGCCAGCTGCTCGTAGGAGCGGCTGAGCGCCGCCACCAGCTCGCGGTTGTCCTGCTCGAGTTGCCAGGCCTCGGTGGCGCGCACCAGCGCCAGCTTGAAATCCTGGATATCGATCGGCTTCTGCAGGTAACCATAGACGGCGGCGCGGTTGATCGCCGTGATGATGGCTGCCATGTCGTTGTAACCGGTGAACAGCAACGACTTGATGTCCGGCCGCAAGGTGCGCACGCGGGTGAGCAGCTCGACCCCGGTCATGCCCGGCATGCGCTGGTCGCTGACCACCACCTGGATGCCCGGGGCGATCTGCGGATCGGCCAGCATCGCCAGCGCGGCACTGGCATTGCCGGCGGTATGCACGCGGTAATCCGCTTCCAGCAGGCCGGCCAGCGCCGACAGGTTCAGTGCCTCGTCGTCTACCAGCAACACGCCGTAACGTGGCGGTTGCACGCCGGAAGCCTGCTGCCCGGGGCGGCGATCAAACAACGCCATGTGCTTCTCCTCCTGGCGCCAGCGGCGCCGATTCTGCAGTGTGCGGGACAACCAGCGGCAGCCGCACCGTGAAACAGGCACCCCGGCCGGGCGCGGGATCCACCAGGATCTCCCCGCCGTGCGACCGCACGATGCCATAGGAAACCGACAGGCCCAGGCCCGTGCCCTCGCCGACCGGCTTGGTGGTAAAGAATGGCTCGAACAAGTGTTGCCGGACTTCCGTCGGGATGCCCGGCCCGTCGTCGCGGAAATCGACCGTCCACACCCTGCTGCCGGCCGATTCCACCAGCCGGCTCTCCACCCGCAGGCGACCAACCGGCGCGGGCAGGCCGCGCCGGACCGGGTCGGCAAGGATGGACTGGCAGGCATTGACCGCCAGGTTCATGAACACCTGGTTGAGCGCCACCGGGTAGCAGGCGCCACTGGCGGCCGGGTCATGCTGGTGCAGCTCGATGCGCACCTGGTTGCCGTACTGGGCGCGCACGAGGTTCAGGGTCGCCGCCAGCCCTTCGTCCGGGCAGGCCACGGTCATCTGCGCCTCTTCCTGGCGGGCAAATACCCGCAGGCCGGCCACGATGCGCGCCAGCCGCTCGGTGCCGTCGTGCACCAGTGCCAGCTGCGCGTGCAGGCGGGCAAAGCGCTGCTCGAGTTCGGCCAGCAGGGCCGCGTCACTGTGCTCGTCGGCCAGGCCGAGCAGGAAGCTGCGCAGGGCATCGATGTCGCGGGCGATGTTGTCGGCGGCGATGCGCGTGAAGTTCGCCGGGTTGTTGATCTCGTGCGCCACCCCGGCAACGAGGATGCCCAGGCTGGACATCTTCTCGGCCTCCACCAGTTGCTGCTGCGCGCGGATCAGCCGCTGGTGCTTCTCGTGCAACTCCTCGAGGCTGACGATCAGTTCGTTGGTGCGCTCGTCAACGCGCCGCTCCAGCGTCTGGTTGTGTTCCACCAGCTGGCGATGCGCGGCAGCGGCGATGGCGGCCTTCTCGGCCTTCACCTGGCGGATGCGCGCGGCCAGCGCCAGCGACAGCGTCGCCATCTCCACCGCCGACCCGATCTGCACGGCGTGGTTGGCAAGGCCGGACGCGGGCAGCCAGTCGAGGTTCTGGAGCACGTACACCAGGATGCCGGCGATGTAGGCGCTGCAGGCCAGGGTGAACCAGCGCGCCACCTGGATGCCGCGTTGCCACAGCACCATGCCGGCCACGGCACACAACAGGGTCACCCCCAGCGCGAAATACTGCGACGCCGGGTACATCAGGCGCGGCGGCGCCAGCCACACACCGGCCAGTCCCAGCGTCCCCAACACCAGCCAGGCCAGCACCACCCGGTCCATCAACGGCCAGTTCTGCCGCAGTTGCAGGAAATCCCGGCTGAACAGCAACTGCGCCTGCATGCTGATGAAGGAGAACACCAGGAACCAGGTATTCATCGCCGGCCACTGGGGCCACCAGTAGCGGAACGCCAGGCCGTTGAGGTCGAAGAAGGTGATGCCCAGCGCGGCGATGCAGATCGAGTAATACAGGTAGACCCGCTCGCGCATGGACGCGAACAGGACCAGGTTGTACAGCAGCAAGGCCACCAGCGCGCCGTAATACAGGCCCAGCAGCAGGTGGCGGGTTTCACTGCCGGACTGCGAGGCCGCGGAGCTGGCGAGCTTGAGGTCCACGTAGATGGTGCCCGCGCCACTGAGCGACAGGTAATAAGTTTCCGTCTGCCCCGGCTTCGCATCCAGCGCGAAGGCAAAGGCGCGCACCGGCAATTCACGCTGCGCAAAGGGATACTGGTCCCCGGTACGGCTGGCCTGCCAGCTGCCGTCGGCCTGCGGCCGGTACAGCGTGAGGTGATCGGTGAGCGGGTATTCCTGGCTCAGCAGGTAGCGGCCGGCACTGTCCGCACCCCACTGGACGCGCAGGCGCAACCAGTAGACGTGCGGCGAGAAACTGAAATTGGGCGTCGGCCGGGTATTGGGGATGAACTCGTCGTCCGGCAACCGCGCCACCTCGTCGATGGTCAGCGCGTGGCTCTTGTCGATGAACACGTCCAGGTGGGTGCCCAGCGGCCGGCTGAAATCGCCACCGGTCACCAGCACCGGTGCCGCCGCGGCGGTGCCGGCCAGCAACAGCCAGCCGGCCAGCAGCAGGCCGATGGCGCGGACAGCGGCCAGGAAAACACCGGCAGCAGGCATGGGATCCCCGGAAGATGACAGGTGCACAGTTAACTACGGGGCGGTGCCGCCGGGAAACTCCCGTTCGGGGTATGCACGCCGGCCCGCGCGCCGGGCGCGCCGACACGGTAAACTGCCACGTCCCCAACGGCCCGATACCCTCCATGCCCGCAAACAACTCGTCCGCCCCCAAGGTCGGCTTCGTCAGCCTCGGCTGCCCCAAGGCCCTCGTCGATTCCGAGCGCATCCTCACGCAGTTGCGTCTCGAGGGCTACCAGGTCTCCGCCACCTACGAGGATGCCGACGTGGTGGTGGTGAACACCTGCGGCTTCATCGACTCCGCCAAGCAGGAATCGCTGGACGCCATCGGCGAGGCGCTCAAGGAGAACGGCAAGGTCATCGTCACCGGCTGCATGGGCAAGGACGCCGGCGAGATCACCAGGGTGCACCCGAAGGTGCTGGCGGTGACCGGCCCGCAGCAGTACGAGGAAGTGGTCGGCGCCGTGCACCGCGTGGTGCCCCCGAAGAAGGACCACGACCCGTTCATCGACCTGGTGCCGCCGCAGGGCATCAAGCTCACCCCGCGCCACTACGCCTACCTGAAGATTTCCGAGGGCTGCAACCACCGCTGCACCTTCTGCATCATCCCGTCGATGCGTGGCGACCTGGTGTCGCGGCCGGCCGGCAGCGTGCTGGAGGAAGCCGAGCGGCTGGTGAAGGCCGGCGTGAAGGAACTGCTGGTGATCTCGCAGGATACCTCCGCCTATGGCGTGGACCTGAAGTACAAGACGGATTTCTGGAACGGCCGCCCGGTGAAGTCGAAGATGTACGACCTGTGCGACGCGCTGGGCGACATGGGCGTGTGGGTGCGCCTGCACTACGTGTACCCCTACCCGCACGTGGACGACATCATGCCGCTGATGCAGCAGGGCAGGATCCTCCCGTACCTGGACATCCCCTTCCAGCACGCCAGCCCGCGCATCCTGCAACTGATGAAGCGCCCGGGCAGCGCCGAGAAGACCATCGAGCGCATCAAGGCCTGGCGCCGCGAAGTGCCGGGGCTGACGCTGCGCAGCACGTTCATCGTCGGCTTCCCCGGCGAGACCGAGAGCGAGTTCGCCGAACTGCTCGACTTCCTCGAGGAGGCCGAGATCGACCGCGCCGGCGCGTTCATCTACTCGCCGGTGGAAGGCGCGGCCGCCAACGCCCTGCCCGACCCCGTCGACCCGGACGTCGCCCAGGAGCGGCTCGAAGCGTTCATGGACGTGCAGGCGCGCGTCAGCGCCCGCAAGCTCGAGCGCAAGATCGGCCACACCCTCACCGTGCTGGTCGACGAGGTGGACGAGGAAGGTGCGATCTGCCGCTCGGCCGCCGATGCGCCGGAAATCGACGGCAACGTGTACGTGGACGATGCCGCGGGCCTGAAGCCCGGCGATTTCGTGGACGTGAAGATCGTCGACAGCGACGACCACGACCTGTGGGGCGAGCCGGTGGCATGAGCCTGCGCCTTGACGACGAGAAGGATCTGGTTGCCGGTACGATCGCCAGCGGCTTCCGCCTGCTGAAGTTCCCCGACGCGCTGGAAGCCGCCTACCGCACCGACAACGCCCGGCGCGGCGCGGAAGTGATCCGCCGCATCATGCCGTGGGTGACGCCGCTGTGGGTGGCGGCAGCCGGTGCGCTGCTGCTGAGCTTCGGCGATACCGCGACGCCCTGGGTAACCAACTCCCTTCTGCCGGTCGGCGTCGCCATTGGCTGGCTGTGGGCGATGATCGCCAGCCGCCAGCTGGAAAAGGCCGTGCACCTCCACGTCGGGCTGGCGCTGCTGGTGGCGCAGTTCGCCAACCTGCGCACGGTGTTCCTGCTCGGCGAGCACCCGTTTTCGCTGTTCGTCATCCTGCAGGCCATCTACCTGCTGCTCATCCTGTTCACCCTGCCGCGCATGCGCCTGTTGCCGGCCGCAGCCTGCGCGGTCCTGCCGGCCGTGCTGGCGCTGGTCTCCGCGGTGATCGAGGGCTACACCGTGGACTGGCTGTCCTTCGCACAGTTCTACGGCAACACGGTGATGCTGGGCATCGTCATCGGCTACGTGCTGGAACACCGTGACCGCCTGGCCTGGCTGCAGACCCGCCAACTGGACATCGGCATGCGCGACCTCGAGGCATTGCGCCTGCAATCCGAGGCGGAGAGCCGCCTGCAGCGCCTGACCGGCGAATACCTGGAACAGGTGGCCGGCAACCTCACGGCGACGGAGATCGCCGGACGCTCGTTGCGCTTCCTGGTCGAGCGCACCGCGGTGCAGGTAGGCACGATCTACCTCGTCGAGGGCAACCGGCTGCGACGCGCCGCCAGCTGCGGCCTGGAAGGCGAAACCCGCACCGCCGACGAACTGGGGCGCGGCGAGACGCTGGTTGGCCAGGCCGCCGAGGACGGCCGGCGCCTGCGCCTGACGCACCTGCCGGCGGACTACCACGCCATCCGCACCGCCACCGGCAGCGCCCCCCCGGCAGAGCTGCTGGTGGAACCGGTACGCCACCAGGACACCACGCTGGCCGTGATTGAACTGGGTGCCCTGGCGCCGCTGCAGGAGGCCGACCTCGTACTGGTCGGCCATATCGGCCGCGCCATGGCCACCGCGCTGGTCGCCGCGCACGCACGCGATGCGCTGGCGCGCGCCGGCATGGCCGACTTCGCTATCTGAACCGCTGACCCGCCCCGGAGGCCACCATGACCTACTGTTTCAGCCGCCAGCTCGACATGGGCTACGACGATGCCATCGTCGCCGTCACCGCCGCCCTGCAGAAGGAAGGCTTCGGCATCGTCAGCGAGGTGAACGTGGCGGACACCCTGCGCAAGAAGCTCGGGATCGACTTCCGCCCGTACAAGATCCTCGGTGCCTGCAACCCGCAGTTCGCCCATCGCGCCATCGAGGCGGAAGCCAACATCGGCGTGATGATGCCCTGCAACGTGGTGGTGCAGGAGATCGACGGGCGCGCACAGGTGGCCGCCATCGATCCGCTGGCGGGCATGCGCGCGGTCGGCAACGCCGACCTCGACGAGTTTGCCTCGACGGTCAGCGTGCGCCTGAAGCGGGTGATCGACAGCCTGTGAGCCGCACGCGCCGCGGCGCGCTCAGTTGAAGGCCTGCAGTTCGCGGATGATGTCGCCGCCGTGCTTGTAGACGATGTACGGCGTCGACTGGCTGGCAGCCTTGAGGATGGTCGTGCGGATGAACGACCACTTGGTGGTGAGTTTCTTGATGCGCTGCGCCTGTTCGGGATTGGCCGCGTGCTTGCGCGCGAGTTCAGCCAGCGCCTTGTCGAGACGCAGGACCATGGCATCGAGGTCGGAGTCCTCGGTGTTGAAGCTGGCGGTGTAGGAACCGAACGGGCTGGCCGACATCAGGATGTAGTTGGCCACCACCCGAGCGGCCAGCAGCCAGGCGCGTTGCTCGGGGGCGCCCTCGCCGAGCTTGTAGGCCTTGTCGAGGATCACCATCAACTGCTGGCTGTTGTCATCGAAATCGGCGTAGACGCGCGCATCGTAACCGCTGGCGAGGATACCCGGGCCGTGGTCGCGGCTGCCGCGCAGCGCCCCTGACATCTCGCGCCAGTGCGCCATGGCCGCGGCACCGGCGGTGGCATCGCGAGCGGCAAGATCCTTGAGCAGGGCGTCCATCGGGCCCGCCAGCGAGTCCAGCGCGGTGCCGGCACGCTGCCGGTACTCGCTGGTGCCCTCGTCGTAGACCCGCATCGCCGTCTCGATGCGCACCTGGTAGGTCTGCACAGCGACCTGGCGCGCTTCGACGGCCGCGTCGGCAGCCTGTGCGGTGCGCCCTCCTGCAAGGACGGTGACGGCTACCAGCAAGGTCGCGGCAGCCGCGCGCAGTACGTTCATGTATTTCACCCGTTGGCCGGTTCAGCCGGCGTTGATGTCACGGTGGAAGATGTCGCGGTAGGCGCAGTAGATGGACGCCATGCCCACCGGCACGAACACCAGCGCGGCAATCACACACGTAAGACCCAGCGACCACCAGAAAGATCCCGACGACGACACCATGCCGACCACCAGCCAGCTGGCCCAGAACAGCGCCGACAGCAGCACCGGGAACAGCAGCAGCCCGACCAGGCCGTACACGGTGAACGGCAGGAAATTGCGCAGGCACGCGACGAAACTGTGGCGCATGGCCGCCACGGCAGTCTCGTGCTCCAGCGCCACCAGCGCCGGGGCGAACCACGCCATCATGGCAATCGGCAACAGCAGCGATACGTAGACCAGCAGCGCCAGCAACAGCCCGAGCGCCTCGGTCAGCCGCTCGGCGGCCGACAACATGCCTTCGCTGCTGGCCAGCGACGTCAGGAACGACACGTCGGCGAACATCAGGAACACCACCACGGCGGCAGCCAGTGCCACGGCATTGAGCAACAACCAGAGCAGGCCGATCACCACCAGCTGGCCGACGTGCGGCCCGCCAAAGGCACGGAACAGGTCGCCGGCGCGCAAGGGCCGCCCGCCTTCGCGGTCGGCAAGACCGAGCATCAGGCCGGCCATGAACACCGGGCTGAGCAGGTACAGCGCGATGCTGCCCAGCAGCGGGATGACCTGCAGGAACAGGCTGATGGCTACCAGCATGGCGGCCGCCAGCGACCACGCCAGCCAGTCGGTGCTGAAATGGCGGAAACCGTCGACCAGCCAGTGCACGCCACGCGCCACCGGTGCGGTGCGCGAGGCCAGCGGCGCCATCGGGGCAGGCCGGTTCATGGGGACACTCCATTGCAGGCTGGTGACAGGCCGATCATAGCGGCCCGCCGCCGCGCGACGCCAATACATCAACCGGGGCAACGCACGCCCGTACCACCGAGCCCGCAATAACCACCCGGGTTCTTCGACAGGTACTGCTGGTGATAACCCTCCGCATACCAGAAGGCCGGCGCCGGCACGATCTCGGTAGTAATGGCGCGCGGATGACCCGCGGCCGCCAGCGCCTGCGCATAGCGATCACGCGACGCCACGGCCGCAGTGTGCTGCGCCTCGTCGACGCAATAGATACCGGAGCGGTACTGGGTGCCCACGTCGTTGCCCTGGCGCATGCCCTGCGTCGGGTCGTGCGATTCCCAGAACACCCGCAACAACGCCGCGTAGTCGATGATCGCCGGGTCGTACACCACCAGCACCACCTCGTTGTGGCCGGTGAGACCGCTGCACACTTCCTCGTAGGTGGGGTTGGGCGTGTAGCCACCGGCATACCCCACCGCAGTGCTGTAGACGCCGTCGAGTTGCCAGAAGCGGCGCTCGGCGCCCCAGAAACAGCCCAGCCCGAACAGCGCCGTGGCCATGCCGGCCGGCCACGGACCCACCAGCGGGTGGCCGTTGACGTGATGGGCCGGCGGTACCGGCAGCGCCTGCGCGCGACCCGGCAGTGCTTCGGCCAGCGTGGGCATGCGCGTCTTGTTGCGATCGAATATCCCGAACATGGGTTGCCAGTTCCTCCCGGGCGCTCCGTCCAGACGGTGCCGGCGACAGTTCCTCCGCCAGCGCTGTTGCCGTGGCGGCTGCCGCGGCTATCCTCGCAATCCCGATGATGAGCCAAAACCCGTCCGCCATGTCCATGCCTGCCGCAGGGGATCCACTGACCGCCCGCTTCCTGGGCGTGGGAAATGCCGGCAACCGCGCGCTGGGCAGCGCCGCGCTGGCGCTGGAGCGCGCCGGCCGGCCGCGCCTGCTGGTGGACTGCGGCCCGGACACCCTCGATGCCTTCCTCGATGCGTACGGCGAACTGCCGTCGGCGCTGTTCATCACCCACACCCACCTGGACCACGTGGGCGGGCTGGAAAACCTCTTCTACCGCGCCTGCTTCGCGCAACCGGCGCGGCGCACCGACATCCGCCTGTTCGTGCCGGCGCCGCTGGTGGCCCACCTGCACCAGCGCATCGCCGACTACCCGAACAACGTCGCCGAGGGCGGCGTGAATTTCTGGGACGTGCTGCGGCTGGTGCCGGTGCAGTCGCACTTCTGGCTGGACGACCTGGTGTTCCGCGTCTACCCGGTGCGCCACCACGCGCCCAACAGCGCCTTCGGCCTGCACCTGCCCGGCAGTTTCTTCTTCAGCGGCGACACCCGCCCGCTGCCGGAACTGCTCGGCACCGTCGCCGCGCAGGGCGAGCGGCTGTTCCACGACTGCGGCGTGCGCGGCAACCCGTCGCACACCGGGCTGGACGACATCCTGCGCGACTACCCGGCCGGGGTGCGCGCCCGTATCGTTGCCTACCACTATGCATCCGACACCGACGCACACGCGCTGGCCGCCGCCGGCCTGGCCGTGGCGCGCCGCGGTGTATCCCTGCCGCTGCCGGCGCCGTCGCCGGCGGCATTCGCGCTGTAATACCGGAGTGATTCGATGAGCACGCTCAACTACCGTCCCGGCTCCGAGTTCATCGCCCTCGACGACTTCGACGGCGCGCGCGATGCCGCCGCGCCGGCCGCGCGCCTTGCGGAGGTGCGCCGCCGCGGCGAGGCCTTCCGCGAGCGCCTGCTGCGCGACAGCAACGTGCTGTACTACCGCAGCATCGACCTGATCACCGCGCCCTACCCGGTACGTTACGGACTGCGCGACGCCGCCAGCGTGGCATCGCCGTACATGAACATCCTCAACCGGTTGTTCGTCGTGCAGTACCAGACGCCGGTGGGCGTGAAGACGCTGCTGTTCAGCCCCTCGGACATCGACGCCAATGCACAGACGCCGTTCTTCCGCGAACTGGCGAACACGCGCTTCCGCCCGTTGCTGGAGAAAGTGCTGGTGCCGTTCCGCCGCACGGTGGAGGAAGCGCTGGCCATGACCGGCATCAGCCCGGCGCAGGTGGATTACATTTCCTACGACCACCTGCACACCCAGGACGTGCGCAAGTGGCTGGGCACCAAGGGCCGCAAGGGCTACTTTCCCAACGCGCGCCTGCTGGTGATGCGCCAGGAATGGGAAGCGGCGAAGGCGCTGCTGCCGCCGCAGGCCATGTGGTACTGCCCGGATGGCATCGCCGACGTCGACCCGCAGAAAGTGATCCTGCTCGACGGCGGCGCGGTGAAACTCGGCGCCGGCGTGGCGCTGGTGCATACCCCGGGACACACCGAGGGCAACCACTCGCTGGTGGCGAAGACACCGGACGGTTTGCTGGTGACCAGCGAGAACGGCGTGTGCGCGGACGCCTATGCGCCGCAGGCCTCGAAGATCCCCGGCGTGAAGGACTACGCGCGCACCTACGGGCTGGAAGTGATCATGAATGCCAACACGCTGGAGAGTTCCAACGACCAGTACATCTCCATGGTGCTGGAGAAGACCATCGCCGGCCCGGCGAAGGACAACCCGGCGTTCTGCAACGTGGTGCCCAGTTCGGAATTGCACCCGAACATGTTCTTCCCCGGCCTCGCACCCACCTTCAGCTTCGGCGAATTGAGCTTCGGTACGCCGGTACTGGCCTGACGCTCAGCCGTCGGCGCGTTCGACGCGCCGGCGCAGCAGCACCACCAGCGTCACCACCACGGCCAGCACCAGCGGTACCGACAGCGCGGTGACCAGCGCGGCATCCACGGCGATGCCGAGGTGCGGCAGGCCTTCTGCCACGGCGTGCACCAGTTGCACCACGTAGTAACTGATCGCCGCCACCGACAATCCTTCCACCGCCTGCTGCAGGCGCAATTGCAGGCGGCTGCGACGGTCCATGGACGCCAGCAGCGACTGGTTCTGCTCCTCGATGGACAGGTCGACGCGGGTGCGGATCAGCTCGGCGGCGCGGTCGATGCGTTGCGACAGGTCTTCCAGCCGTGCCGCCACCGCCTCGCAGGTGCGCACCGCCGGCGTCAGGCGGCGATCGAGGAAATACGCCATGGTCTGCAGGCCGCGCATCTCGCCCACGCGCAACTGCTCCAGGCGTTTCATGGCCAGTGCGTAGTAGGCGCGCGTGGCTGCCAGCCGGTAGTTCAGGCGCGCGCGCAGTTGTTCCAGTTGCGCCGCGTGCCCGGCCAGGCGATCGAGCATGTCGCGCTCCGTTTCGCTGCCGGTAAGGCGAGTGACCACGCCGGCCAGGTCGATGTCCATCGCCGACAACGCCGGCTGGCTGTCGCGCACCAGCGGCAAGGTAAGCAGCGCCATCAGCCGGTAGGTTTCCAGTTCCAGCAGTTGCTGCACCAGCCGCCCGGTTTCGCACGGGTTGAGATCGTCGTGGAACACCAGGAAGCGACCGAAGCCATCGGCGTGCAGGCGGAAGGCGGTCCACACCTCGGCACGGCCGTCGTGGACCAGGCTGCCGATCATGCGCGCGCCATCGAAGTGCGTACGCAACTCGTCGCGCGACGGCATCGGCTGGCGACGCGCTTCCACGGCCAGGTGCACCGCCGCGACGATGCGCCCCGGCAACGCGGCCAGCCACGCCGGCGGCAAGGCCGCCAGCGGCGTGTTGCGCATGGGCGCGGGATCACTGCCTTTTTGCAGTACTGTCCAGGTGCAGAACTCGGTGTGCCGCTCCCAGCGCAGCTCGAAATCACCGAAGTCGTGGTAGTAGCAGGACTCGCCGGATGCCGGCACCGGCACGCCGCGCGCCGCGCACAATTGCGCCAGGTGCGGCAACTCGCGCTGCCCCGGCAACTCGCCGTCCACCGGCAACACCGCCAGGTGGGACACGCGCACCGGCGTGGCCAGCACCGGGAACGGTCGCGCGTGCAACTCGTCGTAGAGCGCGCGGCGCCAGGGCGGCACCGCAAGGCCTGCGCCGATGGCCGAGTCGTCCTGCAGGTGTCCGAGGTGGCGCACGCCCATGTCCGTCCTCCGTGGCATCCGGTCGCGAAAAAGCGCGCGCAGCGTGCCCAAGCAGCCCGTTGCCGGCAATGGCCACGGCGGGTGGCGGACGGCTTTTTTTGCGACGCGCCGGTCACGCCCGGCGCGGGTCGCGGCGTCGACCGGGCAGTCGCGCCGCCGTATGCTTGGCCACCCGCCCCCGAGGAGAGCGCCATGTCCGGCAACGCAGCGACGGTGAGCCCGTCGCCCCGCCCGCGCGTCCGCGCAGGTATCGTCCAGTGGCAGATGCGCGACTACGGTTCGCGCGATGCGCTGTTGCGCCATGCGCTGCACTTCATCGACACGCTCGCCGACGCCGGTGCGCAACTGGTGCTGTTGCCGGAGTTCTTCAGCGTGCCGCTGCTGGCACCGGCCGGCAGCATCACGCCGCGGGCGGCCATGGAAGCGCTGGCGGACGAAACGCCGGCACTCGTCGATGCACTGGGCGCACGCGCCGTCGCGCGCGGCCTGTGGATCGTCGCCGGCAGCCTGCCGCTGCGCGCCGGCAGCCAACTGCTCAACAGCGCCTTCGTACTCGGGCCCCAGGGGCAGCGCGAGGTGCAGCACAAGTTGCACGTCACGCCCGGCGAACACGCGCAGTGGGGCATCACCGGCGGCGACGGCCTGCGGGTGATCGACACGCCGATCGGCCGGCTGGGCGTGCTGGTGTGCTACGACATCGAATTCCCGGAAGCCGCGCGCGTGCTCGCCGACCAGGGCGTGGACATCCTGTGCGTGCCGAGCTGGACCGACATCCGCGCCGGCTTCCTGCGCGTGCAGCGCTGCGCCGCGGCGCGCGCCATCGAGAACGAGTGCTACGTGCTGCTGTCGGGATCCACCGGTTACCTCGCCGGCCGCGACGGCATCGACAGCCAGTACACGCAGTCGGCGGTGTTCACGCCGGCCGACATCCCCTTCCCCCCGGACGCGGTGCTGGCACAGGCCGACGCCAACAGCGAGCAATACCTGCTCGCCGACCTCGACCTGGGTTTGCTCGACGCGTTGCGCGAGCGCGGCGCGGTGCGCAACGGCAAGGACCGCCGCCGCGACCTGCTCGCGGTGAGCTGGCGCGGGCGCTAGCCCGCGCTATCGCCGCCCGCCAGCGCCAGCCAGTGGCGGCAGGTGCGCAGGAAGAACCGCGCCTGCAGGGGCTTGGCGATGAAATCGTCGCAACCGGCAGACAGCGCGCGCTCGCGCTCGCCGGCAGTCGCGCTGGCAGTGATCGCCACCACCGTGCCGCGATAGCCGCTGGCGCGCAGGCGCCGCACCACGCTGTAGCCATCCACCTCCGGCAGGTGCATGTCGAGCAGCACCAGATCGTAGGTTTCGCCGCGCTCCAGCAGGCGCTCCAGCGCCTGGCGTCCGTCGCCGGCGTCTTCGACAGTAACCGCGATGCGCTCGAGCAACTTGTCGACGAGCAGGCGATTGACCGGGTTGTCCTCCACCACCAGCACGCGACGTCCGGGGAACTTGCGCGGGTCGTCATCGACGGCCGGCGGCGGCGCCGATGCAGCCTCCGCGTCGTAGTCGACGAAGGCCACGCCCGCGAGGTCGCCCAGCGGCAGCTCCAGCGTGAAGGTGCTGCCATCGCCCGGATGACTGGCGACGCTGATGGTGCCTCCCATCGCGCGCGCGAATTCCTGTGACAGCGACAAGCCCAGCCCGGTGCCACCGCTGCGGCGACTGCCGGTACCCAGCTGGGTGAACGGGCGGAACAGCCGCGCGACCTGGTCGTCGCTCATGCCGATACCGGTGTCGCGCACGTCCACGCGCAGGCGGGCATTGACGGTATCGGCGGCATCGACGCGGCAACTCACGGTAATGCCGCCCTTGTCCGTGTAGCGGATGGCATTGCCCACCAGGTTCACGAGGATCTGGCGGAAGCGCACCGGGTCGAGGAAGGCCTGTGCCGGCAAGGCACCCTCGCAGACCATGGCCAGCGACAGGCCCCGCGCGGCCGCCTTCACGTGCAGCAACGACACCACGCCGGCGACGATCGCGCCGATGTCGCATTTCTCCCACGACAGGTCGAGACGCCCGGCCTCCACCTTGGAGATGTCGAGGATGTCGTTGAGGATTTCCAGCAACTCCTCGCCGTTGCTGCGGATGGTGTTCACGTAGTGCTCGTAGTCGGCCGGGTCGAGGCGGCGTTCCTGCAGCAATTCGGCATAGCCGAGGATGGCAGTGAGCGGCGTGCGGATCTCGTGGCTGGCGCCGGCCAGGAAGTCGCTCTTGGCACGGTTGGCGCGGTCGGCCTGCTCGCGCGCGGCCTCCAGGTCCTTCTGCACGCCCTGCAGGTGGGTGGCCATGCCGGCGATCGATGCCGACAGGTCGGCGACTTCGTCGCGCCCGTTGGCGGCCACCGGCGCATCGAGGCTGCCGCCGGCAGCCACCCGCTGCGCCCAATCGCGCAGGCCGCGGATGCGCGCCACCACCAGGCGATCGATCGCGACTTCCGAGAGCAGCGGCACCAGCACGCAGATCAGGAAAAGCACCACGCCGACCAGGTTCATGGTTTCGCGCGCCTGCGCATAGACTTCGCGCGGCACCGACACCCGGCCCACCACCACCGGCTGGCCAGCCAGGTCGTAGGCCACGAACCAGCCGAAAGCCTCGTTGTCACCGTTGGTTTGCACCCACAGCGCCTCATTGCCTGGCGGTGGCACGTCCTTGGGGTCGAACAGCGCCACGCGGCGGTGCAGGGTCTCCGCCAGTTGCTGCACGAGTTCCTGGTCGATCTCGCGGGCGAAGAATACGTCGCCGCGCGATTCGTCGTTGCCGCTGGTGGCGTTGACGCCGGCGATCGCGATCATTTCCAGGCGGCCCTCGGGGGTGCGCACCATTCCCGACAGCTGCGCCAGCCCCGCGGCGCGCAGCGATTGCTGTGCATGGCGCACCACCACCGCGTAGTCCGGATGCACCGGCCCGCCGGTGCGGCGGCTGATGCTGGCACGCAGGTTGCCCTGCAGGTCGACCAGCACGATGCGGGTCAGGCCAAGGGTGTCGAGGGTGTTCGGCGTGAGGTTGCGGGTGCCGAAGACGTCGGCCGGGCCAGCGAGCGCCTCGTGGGCCTCGTCCCAGTACGCCCAGTCAGCGTTGGCGGTAGCGAGGCTGGACGCGGTGACGAACAGCGCGTCGCGGGCCCGCGAGGCCTCGGTACGCACCGCGTCCTGCTCCAGCGCCAGGTAACTGTCCAGCAGCAGCCGGCTTACCGCGAAATAGGCGAGCACACCACTGGCCAGCGCCGCGGTGGCAACAAGCAGGAACACCCGTGATCGCAGTCGCACCCGGCGTCATCCTTGGCCAGACCCTCGAATAAGTATTTTCCCCTATTCGGGGTATGCGGCGATAGTCCGGATTTCGCTGACCGCGAGGTCAGCGGGCATCGAGGGCCAGGCGGGCGCCGCCACTCTCGCCGGCCACGATGGCGCCATCGACGATGACCACCCTCGCTTCGCCGACCCCCGCGGCCAGCAGCCTGTCCTTGACCTGCTGCGAACGCAGGCGGGCCAGTTCGCGCAGCGCGCCGTCGTCAACCGGGATACCGGCAAGCAGGTGGCGCTCCATGACCGCGCGCTGCTCCGACGCCGGCAAGACCTTGCCGGTGGCATCGCGCAGGGCAGCCGGGTCGCCGCCGCCTTCGCGGTACAGGCGCCCCAGCAGCGCATCGCGGCGTTCCTCGTCGAGCGACACCTCGTCAACGGTCTGGCCGCGGCGGAACGGACTGTCCAGCCAGGCACGCTTCAGGCGCAGCTCCAGCTCCCGCTGCTGCAAGGCAACGCGGTCGCTGACCGTGTCCGCGGTGCCGGTGATCGACACCGACAGCAGCGGCCGGTCGGCCAGCGCCTGCGCCATGCGCCCCAGCCGCTCGCCTTCGCCGGCGGCCAGGTCGGCGCTGCCGGCGGCAAACGGCACCGCGTCGGGCTTCTCGCCGCCACCGAGGTTGCCCAGCGCGGCGAACGGCGAGGTGGCGGCGCGCGTGATGAGGTTGCCCAGCGCCTTGAGGATCACCTTCCCGTAGCGGAATTGCGGGTCATCGAGTTCGCCGTACGCCGGCACGCTGAGGTCGGCGTCGCCGTCGCGGTTGGTGAGCAGCGCGATGCCCAGCTTGACCGGCAGTTTCGTCGCCCGCGGCGCTTCGCGCCGTTCGCCCAGCGACAGACCGTCGATGAGCACGCGGTTCTGCGAATCGAAGCGGCGTTCGGCGACCTTCCAGTCCAGTTCCACGCCGAGTTTGCCGCGCTCCAGCGGGTAGGCGATGTAGGTGACCGTGTACGGGGTGAGCGCGCTGAGGTCGAGGCTGGCCAGTTTCACGCGCAGGTCAGTGTAGGTCTGCGCGGCCAGCGGATTGATTTCACCGGTGATCGACAACGGCGCATAGCGGTTGATGGTGCCGTCCAGCGACACCTTCGCGCGCTTGGCGGGATCGGAGGACAGGCCGTCCACGCGGCCGCCGAAGCCTTCCACGCGCGCACTGAAGGACAGGTCCGGCGAGGCGTCGCGGAAATTCACCGTGTTGTTGCGCAGCACCAGGCTGTCCAGGCGGATGGTCATCGGCGGCGCGACGGCCGCCGTGGCCTGCGGCGGCGCCTTGCGCGGCGTGGCGGCAGGCGCCGTTGCCGTCGCGGTGGCCGGCGCGCTGAACACCTGTTGCAGGTTGCTGACCCCGCGGCGGTCGAGCGCCACCTCGACGTCGAGTCCGGCGATGCCCAGTCGACGCAGTGCCAGCGATGACGGACGCGCGCCGGCCGCGCTGTCGGGTTGACGGAACACCATGCCCTCGATGGACAGTTCGGCCAACGATGCGAGGCGCGCCTTGTTGACGTCGTCGCGCAGGCCGACGCCCGCCAGGCGACCGCTGCCGGTCAGTTCCAGCGCACCGGCGCCGTTGCGCGTCGCGCGGACATGGCCATTCCAGTCAGCGGTGCCGGCAAGCAAAGTCAAGCGCCCCACCCCGGCGAGGTACGGACTGCCCACCGTCAGCGGCAAGCGCGTCAGTTGCAGGTCGCTGTCGATGACGCCACCCTCGAGGGTGTACTGGCCACGCGCCGCAAACGCACCGCCGGCGTCGCCGCCATCACCCAGGTTGCCCGCCAGCGAGAACGACACCGCCGGCAGTTCCGGCAGGCGGATGCCGGTGGCCTCGAAGTCCACGCCCGACAACTGCACGCGTGCGTCCGGCTCGGTGGAGCGATCGGTGAAGTCGACGGCGTAGTCGAGCACCGCCAGGGTGCCGAGTTCGACTTTCCATACCGTGCCGGCCTGCCCGCCGCCCGCCGGTGCGGCAGCGACAGGTGCGGCAGGTACGGTGGCCGGCGCCGGACTCGCCGCGGCCGGCGCCACGCGCGGCACCAGTGCCCGCTCGATGTTGCTGCGCCCGCCTTCGTCGAGCATGACCGTCACGCGCCCGCCACGCGTTTCCAGCCGCCCGACCGTGGCCGTGCTGTTCATGATGTCGGCGCGGATACCGCTGGCCTCGGTGGCATCGAAGGCGAACAGCGGCACGTCGTCGAGCGTCGCCGTGGACAAGCCATTGATCGCCACGCGGCCGTCGTCGACGCGCAGCACGCTCTGCTTGCCGGAGAAATCGGCGAAGTAGTCGACGCGCACGTCCATGGTGCCGGACGGCAGCGCGAAGCCGAACGAATCCTTCACGTAGTCGTAGGCCGCCGACAGGCCGAAGCCGGCCAGCGTCACCGTGCCTTTCGAACGCAGCGGTTCCAGCGTCAGGTCACCCTGCCAGGACAGCGTGCCGCCGGCACCCAGCGTGGCCGTGAAGCTGTACGGCGCTTCGCGGTCGGGGCGCGAGGTGAGGTCGTCCATGCGCAGGTTGAGCGGGCTGACGGTGCTCTCGTACAGCGGTTGGCGGGTGTGGTCGGCAAAGCGCAGCGCCGCGTCGTTGATCTCGGTATGGCGCACCAGGAAGTACAGTGAACTGCCCTTTTCCTCCGGCACCGGCGCGGCCGTGGCAGCCGGGGCTTGCGCCGCGAAACGCGCGGCCAGGCGGTCGGCGAGGTTGCTGAAGTTGAAGCGGTCGGCATCGAGGCGCTCGATGTTGAGCTTCAAGCCGTCGAGGCGGAATTCGTCGAGGATCGCCATCGCGCGGAACGCGCTGGTGACATCGACGTCGACCACCAGCACGCGGAAGCCCACCAGCGGACGCGCCTGGTCATCCTCGAGCGACAGGCCGCGTACCGTCAGCGCCAGCTTCAGCGGATTGATCGACACCTCGTCGATACGCAGGGCATGGCCGAATTCCTCCTGCACGTAACCGGTGGCCCAGTGCGTCAGCAGGCGCGGCCCGGCCAGCCAGGCAAACAAGCTGGTCAGCAGCCACAACCCGAAAAGCACCGCCAGCACCTTGAGCAGGCGGCGGCGACGCGGGGTCGCGGTGAGGCGTTGGCGCAGCTTCTCGAGCCTGGCGCGTTCCATGGCGTCCCTGCAGGTATCCGGTCGGGGTGGCAATTCTAGCCGTACCGGCGGCCCGCGTGCGGCAGACGGCACGGACAAGCCACGCTTGGCGGCCGCCGCGTCGAGCCGGCAAGATGCCGGCGTGGACACACCAGCACCCGCCTCCCCCCGCGAATTCCGCCTCGCGCTGCGCGACCTCGGCGCGTTCTGCTGGCAGCAGGGCGACCTGGCGCGGGGCGACGGCAGCGGCGCCGACGCCCGCGAGGGCATGGCCGGCCACCAGCGCGTGCGCGCACGCCGGCCGGCCGGCTACCGCCAGGAAGTGGCCGTACGCCTGGCGCATGCCGGCAACGGCTGGCAGTTGCAGGCCAGCGGCCGCATCGACGGCCTCTACCAGGACGACGGGCTGTGGGTGGTGGAGGAAATCAAGACGCTGCACGGGGATCCCGCGCGACTGCCCGTGGCCACCCGCGAACTGCATCGCGTGCAGGCCCGCCTTTACGCGGCCTTGCTGGCTCAGCGCGAATCGTTGCCCGGGGTGGCCGTGGAAGTGACCTGGCTGGACCTGGACAGCGAGCGTGAACACCGCGAACGCACGCTCATGGACGCCGCGGCGCTGGAGGCGTTCCTGTCCGCCACGCTGGCGCGCATCACGCCGTGGCTGGACGCGCTGTGCGTACACCGTGACGCGCGCGACCGGGCGCTCGCTGCACTGCCGTTTCCACATGCCGGGTACCGGCCGGGCCAGCGCGCCCTGGTCGCAGCGACCTTTCGCGCGCTGCGCGACCGTCGCCCGTTGCTGGCCGAGGCACCGACCGGTATCGGCAAGACGGTGTCCACGCTGTATCCCGCGCTGAAAGGCTTTCCCGAGGGCCTGCACGAACGCATCGCCTGGCTCACCGCCACCAACGAGGGGCGGCGCATGCCCGAGCAGGTGCTGGCCGACATCGCACAGCGCTGCCGCGAATCGTGCGACCTGCCGCCCGATGTTGCACCGCTGTTCGCGGTGTCACTGGCCGCGCGCGAGCGCCACTGCCTGTGCAGCGACGGCGCCCCCTGCCCGTTGGCCACCGGTTTCCATGACCGCCTCGCCGGCGCGCGCCTGGCCGCCCTGGCGCAGGGCGTACTGGACCGTGCGGCGCTGCGCGAAATCGGCGAGCGCTTCCGCGTCTGTCCGTGGGCACTGGCGCGCGCGCTGGCACCGTGGGCGGACCTGCTGGTGCTGGACCTCAACCACGCCTTCGATCCCGGTGCACGGCTGGGCTTCCTGCTGGACGACGCGCCTGCGCGCACCAGCCTGCTCATCGACGAGGCACACCACCTCGCGCCACGGGTGCGCGCCATGTACAGCGAAACCCTCGACCTCGATGCCCTGCGCGCGCTGGCGGCCACGCGCCGCGGCACGCCGCTGGCAAAAGCCGCGCGTGCACTCGCCCGCCAGGGCACCCGTCTGCAACAGCGCGGCAACGCCGGCACGCTGGTGGAAGACCATCACGCGCTGGACGCAGATGAAGCATTGGCCACGGCACTCGATGGCTTCATGGAGGCAGCCGGCGCGCTGGCGGCACCGGACCTGCTGCAGGACGACGACACGCGCGCGGCCGATCCCGCGCTGGCCGACCTGTTCTTCCGCGCCAGCCACGCGCGCGCATTGATCGATCGCTGGAACGAACGTTTCACGCTCCTGGTTCCCGCACGCGCCACGCCGGGCTACCTGCGCCTGGCCTGCCTGGATGCCGCGCCGCTGCTCGCCCCGGCCTGGCAGGCAGTGCGCGGGGTCGCGCTGTTTTCCGGCACGCTGTCGCCGCTGGCGGAAACGCGGGCCCGCGCCGGGCTGCCACCGGACAGCACGCTGCTGGCACTGCCCTCGCCCTTCCCGCCCGGACACCTCGGCGTGTTCACCTGCACGCACGTGGACACCCGTCTTGCCGCGCGCGCCGCTTCGCTGCCCGAGGTCGCGCGCCTGGCCATCGCACTGGTGACGGCGCGCCCGGGGCGCTACCTGCTGGCCTTCCCGTCCTATCGCTACCTGCAGGATGCACTGGCGGCCATACGCGACGCGCTGCCGGCGGAATGCCACGTGGTGGTACAGGAACCCGGCATGGATACCACCGCGCGCGATGCGTTCCTCGCACCCTTTCGCGACACGCGGACACCGTGGGTGGCAGGCTTCGGCATCGCCGGCGGACTGTTCGCCGAAGGCGTCGATTTTCCTGGCGAGCAACTGGTCGGCGTGATGGTGGTGGGTACGGCGCTGCCGGCGATTTCCGCCGAACGCGAGATCATGCGGCGGCGCTTCGATGCCGACGGCGACGACGGCTGGATGCACGCGTACCAGTTGCCGGGCCTGACCCGGGTGCTGCAGACGGCGGGCCGGCTGATCCGCTCGGAAGACGACCGCGGCGTGCTGGTGCTGGTCGACCGGCGTTACGGTCATGCGGTCATCCGCGCACTGCTGCCGGCGGCCTGGCAAGAGCAGGCCACGCGCGACGCCGACGCGCTGGCTGCTGCGCTGGAAAACTTCTGGCGCGCGAACCCGAAAGGGCCGACCTGAGGTCTCAGTTCACCTGCACGCGGATGCGCCGCGGGCCCCACTGCCCCGCCGCGCCGGCGAACACGCCGTCGGCGCTGGTGCCGCAGTGCTCGCAGGCTGCCGTCTCACCGAGTTTCCAGTCGCCCAGGCGGTAGCCGGCACGCTCGATGACGCGTTCACCGCATCCGTGGCAATACGTGCTGCTGCCCTCGGCGTCGTGCACGTTGCCGATGTAGGCATGGCGCACGCCGTTGGCCCGCGCAATGCGACGTGCATCCTGCAGCGTGGAGAGCGGCGTAGCGCCGATGTCGCGCATGCGGTAATCGGGGTGGAACGCGGTGAAGTGCATCGGCACGTCCGCGCCGAGGTTCTCCACCACCCACTGCGTCATCGCCTGCAACTCCGCCTCGGAATCGTTCAGGCCCGGGATCAGCAGCGTGGTGAGCTCCAGCCAGACGCCGGTCTGCTTCTTCAGGTAGACCAAGGTGTCCAGCACCGGCTGCAGGTGCGCACCGGTGACCTTGAAGTAGAAGTCCTCCGTGAAGCCCTTCAGGTCGACGTTGGCCGCGTCCATGTGGCGGAAGAATTCCTCGCGCGGTTCGTCGCAGATGTAGCCGGCGGTCACCGCCACGTTGCGGATGCCGCGCGCGTGGCAGGCCTGCGCCACGTCGATGGCGTACTCGTGGAAGATGACCGGGTCGTTGTAGGTGTAGGCCACGCTCTGCGCGCCCATGCGCACCGCCGCGTTGGCGATGCCGGCCGGGCTGGCCTGCTCCATCAATGTGTCGTTGTCACGCGACTTCGAGATGTCCCAGTTCTGGCAGAACTTGCACGCCAGGTTGCAGCCGGCGGTGCCGAACGACAGCACCGACGTACCGGGCAGGAAATGGTTGAGCGGCTTCTTCTCGATCGGGTCGAGCGCAAAGCCGCTGGAACGCCCCCACGTGGTCATCACCACCGCATCGTTGGCACGGCCGCGCACGAAGCACAGGCCACGCTGGCCTTCCTGCAGGCGGCAGGCGCGCGGGCACAGGTCGCACTGCACGCGCCCGTCGTCGAGCCGGTGCCAGTAGCGGGTGGCCACGACGCTGGGGTCCTGCAGATTGATGGGGGCGTGCACGTTGCTGGTGTTCATCTTCCTTCGGCCCGCGAGGCCGCTCCGGGTGATTACGCCGATATCGGGATGCTGCCTGCCATTTCAAGCGCCCGCCTTGTCCCGGGTCAGGGGGACACCGGGAACTTCCCGGGGATATCGCGTTCGCGCGTGCGAATCATCCGCATGTCGGCTTGCCGGCGGGTGCGCGGGCACAGCGGTTGAACTGTCCGGCGGCGGCCCCATATCGTTGAACGGCAACGCAACGTCGCACGGAGGTGTGGCATGGCGCAACAACAACTTTCCGGCGTACGTTCGCCGGCCGTCGCCGGCGTGTTCTACCCGGGCGGCACCGAAGAGCTGGCGGCGCTCGTTGACAACCTGCTGGGCGAAAGTTGCCTGGAGGACGAATCGGCCATCTGCCCGAAGGCACTGGTGGTACCGCACGCCGGCTACGTCTATTCCGGCGCCGTGGCCGCCGGCGCATACGCGCAGTTGTGCCCCCACCGTGCGCGCATACGTCGCGTGGTGCTGCTCGGTCCGTCGCACCGCGTTGGTTTCCATGGCCTCGCCACCAGCACGGCGCGCGCGTGGCGCACGCCGCTGGGTGACGTGCGGCTCGATGTCGATGCCGCCCGCGCGCTCGCGGCGCTGCCGCAGGTGCACGCGCTCGACCAGGCGCACGCCGGCGAGCACAGCCTGGAGGTGCAACTGCCCTTCCTGCAGGCCGTGCTGGACGATTTCGTGCAGTTGCCGCTGGTGGTCGGCGACGCCAGCCCGGCGGAAGTCGCCGCGGTACTGGAACGTTTCTGGGCCGACGAGCAGACCATCATCGTGGTGAGCTCGGACCTCACCCACTACCTGGACTACGACACCGCCCAGCGCGTGGATCGCGTGACCTGCCAGGCCATTGAAGCACTGGCCAGTGAAATGATCGGCGACGAACAGGCCTGCGGGCGCGTCCCGCTGAAGGGCCTGCTGCTGGCCGCCCGACACCATCACCTGAAGGCCGTCACCGTGCGCCTGTGCAATTCCGGCGACACCGCCGGCGACAAACGCCGCGTGGTCGGCTACGGTGCATGGGCCTTCTACCCGGGGAGCACCGCGTGAACGACAAGGACCGCGACGACCTGCGCGCCATCGCCCGCGCCTCGATCCGGCATGGGCTGGCCTACGGCCGCCCGCTCGGCATCAACCCGCAGGAATTGTCCGCGGCACTGCAGGCGCATGGCGCCAGCTTCGTGACGCTGGAAATCGACGGCGCCCTGCGCGGCTGCATCGGCACCCTCGAGGCACATCGACCGCTGGCCCTCGACGTATCGCACAATGCCTGCGCGGCCGCCTTCCAGGACAGCCGCTTCCCGCCGCTGTCGCGCGACGAGGAGGACCGCCTCTCGCTGCACATCTCCGTGCTGAGTCGCCCGCAACCCATGCTGGTGCGCGACGAGGCGGACCTGTTGCGCCAGCTGCGCCCCGGCGTCGACGGACTGGTGCTGTCCGAAGGCGCACGCCGGGCCACCTTCCTGCCCAGCGTCTGGGAGCAACTGCCGGATCCGCGGGACTTCGTCATGCAGCTCAAGCGCAAGGCCGGGCTGCCCGGCAGCCACTGGAGCCTGGCGATCCGCGTGGAGCGCTACACCAGCGAGGCGTTCTGACCGTACGGGGCGCCGGCGACTGCCGCTATACTTCCCGCCCATGAAAATCTTCTCGCCGTTGTATGCCCGGGCCATGACCTGGGCGCGCCACCCGCACGCCCCCTGGTACCTCGGCGGACTGAGCTTCGCCGAGTCGTCGTTCTTCCCGGTGCCGCCGGACGTGATGCTGGCGCCGATGTGCCTCGCCAGGCCGGAACGCGCCTGGCGCCTCGCGCTGCTGACCACGCTCACCTCGGTGGCCGGCGGCCTGCTCGGTTACCTGATCGGCTACTTCGCCATCGATGCCATACTGCCGTGGCTGCAGCAGAGCCACTACTGGGGCGCCTACCAGCGCGCCGTCGAATGGTTCGGCGAGTGGGGCATCCTGGCGATCTTCATCGCCGGCTTCTCGCCGATTCCCTACAAGGCGTTCACCATTGCCGCCGGTGCACTGTCGATGGCGCTGCTGCCGTTCGCGCTGGCCTCGCTGGTGGGGCGCGGCCTGCGCTTCTTCCTGGTTGCCGCCCTGATGCGATGGGGCGGCGCGCGCATGGAAGCAGCACTGCACCGCTACGTGGACCGGCTGGGCTGGGCCACGGTCGCCGCGGTGGTGGTTTTCGCGCTGTGGTACAGCGCGCGCTGAGCGATCCTGCTGCCGCGCGCCGGCTCACGCCGCGCGCTGCCTGCTGCCGGGCGCTGCTGCTCGCACTCACCGCACTGCTGCCGGTCACGGCGCTGCACGCCGCCGACCCCCGCCCGCTCGCCACACCCGACCCGGCCACCATTCCCTGGCCCGGTGGCGTACCCGCCAGCGATGCCGAAATCCTGCTCGGCAAGACACTGTTCTTCGACCCGCGCCTGTCGCGCAACCGCACGCAGAGCTGCGCCAGTTGCCACAACCCGGCACTGGGCCTGGGCGACGGCGTTGCGCTGGGTACCGGCGCCGAAGGCAACCGCCTCGGGCGCAACACACCGCCGCTGTACAACCTCGCCTGGAACACCGCCTTCTTCTGGGACGGTCGCGCGCCTTCACTGGAAGCGCAGGCGCTGAATCCCATCGAGTCAAACGCGGAGATGAACATCCCGCTGCCGATGCTGGTGGAACGCCTGTCGGGCATCGAAGGCTACCGACCGCTGTTCCGCGATGCCTTCGGCGACGACACCGTGGATGCCGCACGCATCGGCCGCGCACTGGCCGCCTTCGAACGCACGCTGGTCAGCCGCAATTCGCCGTTCGACCGTTTCCTCGCCGGTGACACGAACGCCATGAGTGAGGCCGCGCAACGCGGGCTGAAACTGTTCAGGGGCGCCGCCTGGTGCTCGGTGTGCCACGACGGGCCCAACCTCACGGACAGCGCCTTCCACAACATCGGCGTGCGCGGCAACGATCCGGGACGGCAGGCCATCGCTCCAGGGCATCGCATGCAGGGGGCCTTCAAGACCCCCGGCCTGCGCAACGTCGCGCTCACCGCGCCGTACATGCACGACGGCTCGGTGGCGACGCTGGAAGATGTGATGAAGTTCTACAACCGTGGCGGTGACGACCACCGCCGGCGCGACCCGCTGGTACGCGAACTCGACCTGTCGAAACGGGACATCGCCGATCTCGTCGAGTTCATGAAGGCACTGACCGATCCCTTGCCGATCGAGCCCCCGGTTCTGCCCGACTGACCGCCCTGCTGTAGAGAGGGGGCCATGCCCCCGATATTTTGAATGGTAAAAGCGTCGGGGGCATGGCCCCCTCTCTACAGAAAAGCCATCAGTCGGCGTTGTGCGGACGCGGCCCGCGACTTTCGCGCGGCGCGTCGCCCATGCGTGCACCCAGGCGCTCGATGAGCACGTAGAACAGCGGCACGAACAGCGTGGCGATGAACGTCGCTGCCAGCATGCCGCCGATCACCGCGGTACCGATCGAGTGGCGGCTGGCCGAACCGGCGCCACTGGCGATCGCCAGCGGCACGCAGCCCATGATGAAGGCAATGGACGTCATCACGATCGGGCGGAAGCGCAGCTTGGCGGCTTCCAGCGCGGCGGCGGTGGCGTCCATGCCCTCGCGATAGCGCATCGCGGCGAATTCCACGATCAGGATGGCGTTCTTCGCCGACAGGCCGATCAGGGTCAGCATGCCCACCTGGAAATACACGTCGTTGGCCAGCGGCGGCGGCGGCGGTCCCGGCGGCGCGCCGAGCATCATGCCGGCCATCCACGAGGCGAAGTCCCAGAAATTGCGCCAGTACACCGCCAGCGCCGCACCCAGCAGGGCGAACGGCACCGCGGTGATCACCGCCAGCGGCATGGTCCAGCGCTCGTACTGCGCGGCCAGGATGAGGAACACCATCAGCAGGCCCAGCAGGTACATGAACACCGCGGTGTCACCGGCACGGATCTCGTGGAACGCCGCACCCACCCAGCTGGTCGTGTAGGTTTCGTCCATCACCTTCGCGGCCGACTCCTCCATGGCGCGGATGGCGTCGCCCGAACTGACGCCCGGCGCGGCGCTGCCCATCACCTTGGCGGCACCGAACATGTTCAGGCGCTCGATCACCTCGGGGCCGGAGACGCGCGTGATGCGAACCACCGACTCGATCGGCACGGAGCGGCCGGAGCTGGCCTTCACGTAGACGAAGCGGATGTCCTCGGGCTTGCCACGGTAGCGCTCGTCCGATTGCAGGGTCACGCGGAACGGCCGCCCGCTGATGGTGAAGTCGTTCACGTACAGCGAACCGAACGTGGCCTGCAGCGTGGCGTACAGCTCGTCGATGTTGATGCCCAGCGCCTTGGCCTTGTCGACATCGACGTCCATGCGGTACTGCGGCACGTTGGCGTCGAACATGGCGCGCACGCCGGTGAGTTCAGGACGCGTGCCGGCTTCCGCGACGATGCGGTTGACCAGCTCGGCCAGCGCCGCCGGGTCGGCATTGCCGCGCTGCTGCACGAACATCTCGAAGCCGCCGGCGGTGGAGATGCCCATGATCGGCGGCGGGTTGATGAAGAACACGAACGCGTCGCGGTTGTCCATCATCGAGCCCATCAACGGACCCACCAGCAGGCGCGCGTCCTGCGACGGGTCGGTGCGCTCGTCCCAGTGCTTGAGCGGCACGAACATGATGCCGCTGTTCGTCTTCATGGAACCGGTCAGGAAGTCGTAGCCGGAGAACGCCACCACGTGCTCCACCGCCGGGTTCTGCAGCAGTCGCTCGCTGGTGGCCTGCGCCACCTCGCGGGTACGGTCCAGCGACGCGGCCGGCGGCAGGAACGGCACCGCCATCACGTAGCCGCGATCCTCGTCCGGCACCAGCGCACCCGGCAGTTTCCACAGCAGGCCGCCGGCCAGCAGTGACAAGCCGGCGAACATCGTCACGCCCAGCGCAACGCGCCGGACCAGCACCGCCGACCAGCCCACGAAGCGGTCGCGTACGCGGTCGAACCAGCGGTTGAACCAGTTGAAGAAGGCATTGGGCTTGTGGTGCGCCTGCTCGTCCACGTCGAGCATCAGCGCGCACAGCGCCGGGGTGAGCGTCAGCGCCACGATACCGGAGATCACCACCGACACGGCGATGGTGATGGCGAACTGCGCGTACATCACCCCGGTCAGCCCCGACATGAAACCCACCGGCACGAACACCGCGCACAGCACCAGCACGATGGCGACGATCGGGCTGGCCACCTCCTGCATGGACTGGATGGCGGCCTCCTTCGCCTTCTTGCCCTCCTCGCGCATGATGCGTTCGACGTTCTCCAGCACCACGATGGCGTCGTCCACCACGATGCCGATGGCCAGCACCATGGCAAACAGCGTCAGCAGGTTGATGGAGAAGCCCATCATCAGCAGGCCGGCGAAGGTGCCGATGATCGACACCGGGATGGCCAGCACCGGGATCAGGGTGGCGCGCCAGCTCTGCAGGAACAGGTACACCACCAGCACCACCAGCAGCAGCGCCTCGATGAAGGTCTTCACCACCTCGTCGATGGAGACCCGCACGAACTCGGAGGTGTCGAACGGGATGTCCCAGGCCACGCCGGCCGGGAAGCGCTTTTCCAGCCGCTGCATGGTGGCGCGGATGGCATCGGAGGTGGCCATCGCGTTGGCACCGGGCGCCAGGAACACGCCGATACCCACGCCGGGCTTGCCGTCGTAGGTGGCGTTGAGCGCGTAGTCCTGCGCGCCGAGCTCGATGCGCGCCACGTCCTTCAGGCGCAGCGCGCCGCCCTGCTTGTTGGAACGCAGGATGATGTTGCCGAATTCCTCCGGCGTGGAGTAACGGCCGCGGGTGGTGATGTTGTAGGTGAATGGTGCTTCCGCGACCATCGGCTCGGAGCCGATGGCACCGGCGGCGTACTGCGCGTTCTGCTCGCGGATGGCGCGCGCGATGTCAGAAGGAGACAGGCGGAAGCGTGCCAGTTGCTCGGGCTTCAACCAGATGCGCATCGAGTAGTCGCGGGCACCGAACATGGTGGCCTCGCCCACCCCGGGGATGCGCTTGATCTCGTCGAGCACGTTGAACAGCGCGTAGTTGGAGACGAACACCGGGTCGCGGCTGCCGTCCGGCGAGAACAGGAAGGTCGCCAGCAGGATGGAACTGCTGCGCTTGTTCACCGTGACGCCCAGCCGGCGGGTTTCCTCCGGCAGCTTGGCCAGCGCGGCCTGCACGCGGTTGTTCACCAGGATGGTGGCCTGGTCGGGATCAGTGCCCACGTCGAAGGTCACCGTCATCGCCATCTGGCCGTTGGCGTTGGCGCTCTTCACGTAGAGCATGTTCTCCACGCCGTTGATCGCCTGTTCGAGCGGCGCCGCCACCGTATTGGCGATGGTGTCGGCGCTGGCACCCGGCAGGAACGCCGTGACCTGCACGTCCGGCGGCACGATCTCGGGATATTGCTCGACCGGCAGGGTCACCATCGAAGCGATGCCGGCGACCACGATCAGGATCGCCAGCACCGTCGCCAGCACCGGCCGCTCGATGAAGGTGCGGGTACTGATCATTGCGCCTGGCCCTTGCCTGCGGCCGGTTGCGCGGTGGCGGCGGCGGGCGCCGCAGCGGCCGGCGCCGCCGGCTTCACTTCACCACCCGGGTGCACCTTCATCAGGTTGTCCACCACCACGCGTTCACCGGCGGCGAGGCCGGCATCGATCACGCGCTCGCCCTTGACCGGCATGCCGAGCGTGACCGGGCGGATCTGCGCCTTGTTCTGCGCATCGAGCACGTACAGGTACGGGCCTGCGGGCCCCTGCTGGATGGCCTTCTCCGGCACGCGAATCACGCCCTTGAGCGTGTAGCCGCCCAGCATCACCACCACGAACTGCCCGGGCAGCAGCGCGGCATCCGGATTGGCGAACTCGGCGCGACCGAGCAGCGTGCCCGTTTGCGGGTCGAGCACCACGTCGAGGTATTCCACGCGGCCCTCGTGCGCATACGGCGCGTCGTTGACCAGCAGGCGCGCCGTGCCCTGCCCGCGCGCCGGGCCGACCAGGCGGCCGGCGTCGATCAGCGCGCGCAGCCGCGCGTAATCCGCTTCCGACACCGAGAAATCCACCGTCATCGGATCGATGCGGGTGATGGTGGTGAGCAGGCTTTCCTCGGCCTGCGGCGACACGTAACTGCCCTCGGCCTTGGCCTCGATGCTGGTGATGCCCGAGGCCGGCGCGGTCACGCGCGTGTAACCCAGGTCGATGGCGGCGGCATCGGCGTCGGCCTGCGCGCGCGCCAGCGCGGCGCGTGCCTGGTCGCGGTTGGTGAGCGCCAGGTCGCGGTCACGCACGCTGATGAGTTGCTTGGCGAACACCTCTTCGGCGCGCTTGGCGTCGTTCTCCGCCTGCTGGGCGGCGGCGCGCGCCTCGGCCAGGCGCGCCAGCGCCGAGTTCGACTGCGCGCGCAACGGCGCCGGATCGATCACGAACAGCAGGTCGCCCTGGCGCACGCGCGAACCTTCCACGTAGGCCCGCTGCACCAGCGTGCCGGACACGCGCGCGCGGACCTCCACCTTGCGCGCATCGGAAGCACGCCCGGCGTAGGCAAACGACATGGGCACGTCGGCCGGCTGCACCGCAAGTACCGTGGCTTCCGGCGGCGGCATCGGCGGCGGCCCGCCAGCACCGCCGCCACAGGCGGCCAGGGAAACGGCAACAACAGAGAGGAAGACGGCGCGCAGGATGGCCATGGGGGGATCCTTGCAGTGCAAAAGAAAGGAAAAAGGCCGGAAAAATGCATCCGGAAGCGAAGCCCGACCTTTTTAGTCGGTCATACCCCTGCTGTAAAGCGAGGTTTCCACGCATGTCCGGCCGGGCACGGACTGTGAGCAAGCCGCCCCGGGGCCGGCAGCGGGCAATAAAAAACGCCGGGCGGCTGTCACCGTCCGGCGTTCTTCGTCATATGGCGGAGAGGGAGGGATTTGAACCCTCGGTTGGCTTGCGCCAACTCCGGTTTTCGAGACCGGCCCGATCGGCCACTCTGGCACCTCTCCGGGGGCCGCCACCGGGGTACCGGCGGCGGGGCGCCATGATACCCGAACGGCGGCGCAAGGCCAGCCCTGACAGTCCCGGATTCCGGTAATGGTCAGTCGCCCGCCAGTTGTGCTACCAACGCCGGAGAGCCCGCCGCATGGAAGCCGACATGAAACACCTGCTGCACGTCGCCCTCGTCCTCATCGCCGTCTGCGCCGCCCCGGGCACCGCCCTCGCGGGCGGGTCCCCGGTCATGCCGCTGCCGGCCATGGACAGGTTCATGCCGTACGAACTGGTGGTCTCCGCACGCTTCAGCGGCGATGGCACCCTGCTGTGGGCGTCCAACCGGGTGCAGCTCAAGGCCTGGGATGTCGCCACCGGCCGTCTGGTCCACGACGAGGGCACCGCCTACGCGCGCACCTTTGACAGCGTGAACTACCAGTTCAACGGCAGCATGGGCCGCAACGGTGTCTGGCACATCGCCGCCGCCAGCCGGGACGGCCGGCTGCTGTCCGTCCTCGAGCGGGATCCGAACCTGAAGACGACGGCCATGCTCTGGGACGCCAATGCGCGCACCATGCGCCACGTGGGCAGCTACCGGGCAATCGCCGGTTTCGCGCCGGACAACAGTCGCATGGCAGTGGTGGCCCACAACGGCGACGTGGAGATCCGCGACCCGTTGAGCGGCAACCTGGACCGCGTACTGCGGAAGGGCAAGGACGGCACGGCATTCGTGCGCGGCGACGGCACCTGGCTGGCCAGCAATGACCGGCTCTACCGCTGGCCCTGGGACAAACCCGAGAAGAACAAGAGCAACAAGAAGCGCAGCTTCAACCTGGTCATCGGCGAATACGTCGAGGAAACCGGGGCCGGCAGCATCGTCCACATGAACTCCGACCGCACGCTGCGCCTGCGGCAGCCGCCGTCGCAGCGCGATGAGGCCGGCAACTGGCAGTACCTGCTGGCGGTCGAGCGCGCCGACGGCACCCCGGTGGCGACCTGGCGCACCCGGGACAGCATCGAGCAACCCGTGCTCGTCGGTGACAGCGGATTGGTCGCCATGCTGGTCGACACCGGGTCGTCCAAGGCCCGCGTCCGTGTCGTCAACATCGCCACCGGTGCCGTCGTCAACGAATACCGCCTCATCGAGGACGCCGACACCTTCCGCCAGCAGGTCGCCAGCCTTCGGCAGCAGGCCGAGGCGCAACTCGCCGCCAGCCAGGCCGCAGAAGCCGCCGCGCTGGCGGGCCGCATCGCCAACCGCACGGCCGATTACCAGCAGTTCCTGGCCAACTTCACCGCGCTGCCGGCCGCCTGGGTGCTCGACTACAACAGTCTGCAGGGCCGTGACGTCACCGGCTACGCCTGGGCCAGCCGCCACTACGGCCCCTTCCTCGGCGGCCAGACGTTCAACGCCATCGGCAAGGTCGCCGACTGCGGCAACGGCAGCGTCGCCCTGCTCACGCTGACCCGCAGCCAGCGCGGCGGGGCCGACGTCGCCCTGTTCCAGTTGCTCACGCTCGACGTCGACGGCAAGCCGATGGCGACGCAGGACATCGGTCGCACGCAGAAAGACAGCAGCGGCCGCCCACTGGTGGTGTCCTTCGCCATGCGGTCGGACGCCGCGCAAGTGCACTTCGACGTCCGGCAATCCGCCTGGGACGGCGAACGCGCCACGACCCTCACGGTCGACAAGCAGACCTGCAACCTGCGTTGAGCACGCAGCAAGGCCGGTCGCCGACAGACGAGAACAACGGAACACCCCCATGAACAACATGTTGAAAGGGATCACGCTGCTGCTGGCGTTGCTCGCGCAACCGTGCGCCGCGTACACCGACCCGGGCCAACCTTTCATCGAACAGTCGCTCGCGGCCACCGGTCAGAAGAACTGGTCCGTCGCGCGCGACGCCGCCGCGCGCGCCGTGGCGCTGCAACCGGAAAACGGCTTCGCGCTGCTGCTGCTTGGCAATGCGCAGATCGGGCTGCGGGATATCGTCGGCGCGAAGGCCACGCTCACCAAGGCCTGGTACGCAGACAACAGCAACCACGACACGGCGCGGCTGATCGGCTACCTTGAGCTGATCGGCGGCAACGGTGCCGCCGCGCGCGAATGGGTATCCCGTTCGCTGCGCCTGATGGCCACGGAGGACCAGTTCGCGATCCACCTCGCGGACTGCGACGACATGGTGAACCAGTACGGCCAGGCCGGCGCGTTCAACGACCTCAAGGCCTTCAGCCAGGGCGAGTTCAACCGCCTCAATCGCGGGCGCGACATGGCGGCGATCAAGGCGCAGTACGGTGCCGGCGTGCAGGCCCTCAACGGCGGTAACCCGTCGCACGCGGAAACGCAGATCACCCAGGCGATGAACCGCCTGAAGTCGCTGCCGTCCGCCCCGGCGCCCTATGTCGTCAGCAGCTATGCCTTCGCCGTGACCCTGTTTCTTGGCGCCAACGATGCAGCGCGCGCGCAGCGCTTCCTGCAAGTCGGTCTCGACTACCAGGCGCAGCAACGCCCGGACAACCCGCTGTGGCACGCGCGCCTCGTCGACCACCAGGCCAACCTCGCCGTCGCGTACGCGCAGCCGCAACGGGCGATCGAGGCCGTCGACCGTTTCCTCGCCGCCTACCCCGAACACCCCTTCCCTTCCGCGATCGCCGGGCTCGTCAACCGCCGAATCAACGCCCGCCTGGCGATGCCTGAGCCCAACCGCGCCGCCATCACCGCCGACGCCAACCTGTTGCTCAAGGTCGCCGCCAATGCCGGCGGCAGTGCCGATTACTTCCGCGCACTGGGCTACAACGCGCTGACCGTCGCCGCGCTGATGGGCAACACGCAAGCAGACCGCGACGCCACCCGCCAGGCGGGCGAGCAGGCGCTGGCACTCGCCACCGCCGGCAACTTCGCGGACATCCTGCCGCAAATCTGGTCGAACATGGCCATCATCCATTTCCGCGGCGGCGACCGCGCGCGCGGTCTCGACATGGCGCGTCGCTCGGCGGAACAGCAGCGCCAGGCCGGCAACTACATCGGCGCGGTCACCGCGCTGAACAATCTCGGCGCGATGCTGCTGTTCGGCGGCCAGCCGGCGGATGCCGTTGCACCGCTGCAGGAAGCCGTGCAGTTCGTCGAGAATCACCGCGCCAACGTTCCCGTCGACGCACGCATCGACTTCATCGGTCAGCAGGTGAGCGCCTACCAGTTTCTCGCCATGGCCTACGGCAAGCTCAACCAGGCGCAGCCGCTGTACGACACGCTGGAGAACTCGCGTGGCCGCGTGCTCGCCGAGACCATGGGCCTCGGCCGAAACCTGGCCCGCGCGGACGTGGCCTGGGTGCAGCAAAACCTGCGCGCCGACGAGGCCGCCGTGCTGTTCGGCGTCACCGAGCCCGGCGCGGTGGCCATCAGCGTGGTCACGCGCGAGGGCGTGCGCTCGGTGTACAGCGAGAACCGCCAGTTCATGAGCCAACTCAGAACGCTGGCATCCGTCTACCAGAAAGCCTTCGCATCGCTGCCAGCCAACGAACGCTCGTTCAACCCCTTCCAGGCGCGCGGCATGGACGACGTGGGCCTCAGCATCTCGCTGCTGCGCGAGATCATGCAGGCTGAAGAAGGCCACACCGCGCTGGCCGCCACGCGCGACCAGGTCCTCGCCCTGTTCCACCAGCTGCTGGTCGCACCGGTAGAGCCACTGCTCGCCGGCAAGACGCGGCTGGTGATCAGCGCGGACGAGTACCTGAGCTTCGTGCCGTTCGAGGCGCTGCGCGACAACCGCGGCCAATACCTCATCCAGCGCTACGCGGTGCGCTACACGCCGTCGATGACGGTGTGGCGCGCCATCGCCGCGCGCAAGTACCCGCCGTCGCGCAAGCCCATCCTCGCATTCGGCGGCGCGATCTACGAGCCATACACGGCCAGCACACCACTGGCCACCGACGAGCCATCCTTCCGCGCCGTGCAGCGCAGCGTGCTGGAGAATTTCCGCACCGGACGCTCACAGCGTGCCAACTACGCGGCCATCGGCGTGACGGGCCAGTCCTGGAGCTACCTGCCCGGCACGCTCAAGGAAGTCGCCGTGATCCAGCAGACCGTGCCCGGCGTCACCGCCTTGTACGCGCAGGATTTTTCCGAGGCCCGCATCAAGGCCATGTCGCGCAGCGGGGAGCTCGCGCAGTACAAGGTGCTGCACCTCGCCACCCACGGCATGGTGGTGCCCACCCTGCCCGAGCTGTCCACCGTCATTACCTCGTTGCCGATGACGGAACAGGGCGGCGAGGACGGCTACCTCGCGGCCGGCGAGATCAAGGACCTGAAACTGCAGGCGGACTTCGTCGCGCTCTCCGCCTGCGAGACAGGCCTCGGCAAGGTCTACGCCGGCGAAGGCGTGGGCGGGCTCACCCGCGCCTTCCTGCAGGCCGGTGCCAATGGCATGTCGGTATCGTTGTGGGCGATTTCCGACGCCGCCACCATGATGTTCATGGCCGGTCTGTACAACCTCGCCGCACACGACGGCATGAACTACGCCGACGCCATGGCGGACATGAAGCGCCGTTTCATCGCCGGCGAATTCGGCGAGGAGAACCGACACCCGAACTTCTGGGCGCCGTTTGCGTACTACGGCATCTGAGCTGCGTGACCCGCTGGAGCATCGGCGCCGGCCCGTGTAGCCTCTCGACATGTCATACCTGCCTTCCCCGGACATGACCCGCGCCGACGCAGCCCTGCCGCGTTCGACGCTGGTCGTCCCCATCACCGTCAGCGCCGCCTACCTGGAGCGCACCCTCGACGACGTGCTCGACGGCATCCGCCCGGAGCACGGCCTGCTCTACCAGCGCGAGGAACTCGACCTGGGGCATGGCGTCACCGGCACGGTGCAGGTCTGGCGACGCGGCAGCACGCACGTGGCCATGGCCGGCGACACCGTCAATGCGGCGCTGCCGGTGCGGATCGTCCTGCTGCCCAGCTGGACGCCGCAACTGGGTCCGTTGTCGCTGCCGCTGGACATCAGCCTGCCGCTGGACGTCACCGCCGAGTACACGGTGCGCCTGCAGGCGCGCCCGCACATCGACGGCGACTACAACCTGCGGCTGAACGCCACGTTCAGCTACGAAGTGGATCGCCCGGTGGGCGTCGAGGCCATCGGCGTGGGCGTGACCCTGAGCGGAGCCACCCGCCGCGCCGCCGAGGAAGCGCTGGAAGCGCTGGGCGACTGGCTCAACAGCGACGACTTCCATTACCTCAATTTCCGCGAGGAAGCCGAGCGCGGCTGGCAGGCCGTGCAACGCCCGTTCGAACTGGCGCCCGGCCACCATTTCCAGTTGTCCATCCACCCCGAGGGCGTGCACGCGCGCCCGTTTCGCACGCGCGGTGAATTCGGCGTGCTGGAACTGGCGGTGCTCGCGCGCATCCGCGCGCAGGCGTCCACCGCCGAACCGGAGGACCCGGCACCGCTGCCGGCAGTATCGCCCGGCGAGGCGCCCGACGGCATCGCCCTGTCGCTGCCACTGGAAGCGTCGTTTGCCTCGCTTGAAGCCGCGCTGCGCGACAACATCGCCAACCACCCGTGGCAATTCGACGGCCGCCACCTGCTGCTGCGCGACGTGAACATCACCGGCGAGGGCGACGGCTCGCTGCAGGTGCGCGTCAGCGTCGCCGTCACCAGCAGTCACGGGGGCTTCGAGGTGGACGGCACGCTGTCGGCCAGCGGCCGGCCACGCCTGGACATCGAGCGCCAGCACCTGTCGCTGGAGGATTTCCGCTACGACGTGGATACCGACAGTCGCCTGCTGAACATCGCCGCCACCGTGCTCAGGCCGTTTGCCGGCACCATCCTCGAACCGTGGCTGGGCCTGCCGCTGGAACCGCAGGCGGCGCGCCTGCTCGGCGAGGTCAACACGCGCCTCGATACCGGCATCGCGCTGGGCGAAGGCGTGCAACTGCACGGGCGCATGACCGGCGTGCGCCTCACCGGTCTGGCGGTGAGCGCACACGCGCTGGCACTGATGGTGGAGACCCACGGTGACCTGCAGGTACTGATCGACCACCGCACGTAGCGAGGGGGCATGGCCCCCTCGCTGCAAGGTGCGCAGCGCAGAAATGAAAAAGGCCCCGTCAGGGGCCTCTTTCATGTTTGGCGGTGAGAGAGGGAGTCGAACCCTCGATACCTTGCGGTATACACACTTTCCAGGCGTGCTCCTTCGGCCACTCGGACATCTCACCAGAAACGGGGAATTCGCGCGGGAAGATCCGGAGGGCGCCGGGCTGGCCGGTAAGCCAGGCCGCAACGCTTTGGATGCCCTCCGGGACCGCTTTGTGAGCGGGCGCGTAGGGTATACCAGCCCCCCGGGCGAGGCAACGCACCCGAAGCCCCGGCGCGCAGGAAAAAACCTGCCCGGTCAGAACGGCTGCGTACCCACCCGCCACACCGCGTAATGACCGCGGAATTCCACCGCCGGGTCGACATCGCCACCGAGGCGGGCCGCCACTGGCAGTTTCGCGCGCTTGCCGGCCGCCAGGCGCTCGCGCAGGCCGGCCACCGCACCGGCCTCTGCCACCCAGGCCTCGGCGCGCAATTCCTCGCGCACTGGCCGCAGGAAATCCAGTTCCGAGCGGAACACCGCCGCCTCGCAGCGTTCGCCGTCGGCCTCGCCGACCAGCGTCGCCAGGCTCCAGCCGGCCAGGGTCACCAGCGTGGAGAGGCTGCCGGCAAATCCGGTGCCCTTGTCGTTGATGTTTGCGTCCAGCGGCGCCGCCACCACGATGCGCTCGCCATCAAAGGATACGATGCGCACCTGCATCGCCCGCGCAAGCGGTATGGCCGCGTGGATGCGCGCCTCGAGCGCCGTCGCACGCGCGGCGAGATCAGGCCGCGTCACCGGCCGGTCCAGCGGTGCGCGTACGCCTCGAGTTCCGGCACCTCCGCACGCCGGCGCTCGCCGTCCACCCGGCCCAGGTACAGGAACGCGACGATCTCGTCCTTGGCCTCGAAGCCCAGGCAGGCCTTCACGTGGGCATCGAATGCCATCGGCCCGGTACGCCACATGGCGCCATAACCCAGGGCGTCGGCCGCCAGTTGCATGTTCTGCACGGCCGCCGCCGTACTGGCCACCTGCTCGATCACCGGTACCTTGTGGCCTGGCACGGTCGCCGCCACGCACACCACCACCACCGGCGCACGCAGCGGATTGCGGCGCAACTTGTCCAGGGCCTCGGCGCTGGCCTGCGGATTGCGGATGCGCTCGGCCTCGACAAACAGTTCACCGAGGGCCTGGCGGGCCTCGCCCTCGACCACCAGGAAGCGCCAGGGGCGCAGCAGCCCGTGGTCGGGCGCCCGCAGCGCACAGCGCAGGATGGTATCGATCTCCCCGGCAGACGGCCCCGGGGCCACCAGCTTCGGGCAGGACACGCGCCCGAGGATGGCCGTGATCACGTCCATGGCATGGCTCCGGTTGACGTTACGGCAGGCGATGAAATCGGCGACACGCCCCGTGCATGCCCTCGCACAGTGCATCGCTCAGCGGGTTACAATAGCCGCCACTCCCTGTCCTGCCAATAAAAACAAAGGGTTTGCGCCCCGGTCCTGCCGGGGACATTCACCGGAAATCCCGATGCCGGAAACCTATTACGATCCCCCCCGCGTACCCGGCGCCGACGTCGGCACCAAGCAGGCGCGCTACGTCCGCCACCTGGCGTTCCTCGTCGTGACCGGCACCATCGCCGCCGGCATTGCCAGCCGCGCATTCCCCAAATTGCACGCGGTGCTGATCCCGCTGATGCTGGTCTACCCGGGCTTTGCGCACTGGCTGGCCGAGTTTCTGCTGCGCCGTGCCCGCCCGGTGGGCACCGTCAACGCCACGCTGTTCGTGCTCGACGCGGCCATGATCGGCCTGTCGATCGCCGCCATGCAGTTTGCCGTCGTGCCCAGCCTGATGGTGATGATGATCGTGGCCGCCAACGCGATGGCGCTCGGCGGCGTGCAAACCTTCCTGATGAGCGTGGCCGTCACGGTGCTCGGCAGCATTGCCGGTGCCATCCTGCTGGGCTTCTCGCTGCTGCGCTACGCGGACACACCGGCACTGCTGACCATCGTGCCGATCATGGGCATGTTCATCTACCTGGCCATCAACGCCTATTTCAGCCAGGAGCAGCGCGACATCCTGCTCAAGGCGCAGCAGGAAATCCGCGCCCAGCGCGAGCAGGCCCTGGCACTCACCCGCCGCCTGTCCAAGTACCTGCCGCCGCAAGTCTACGGCGCCCTGTTCTCCGGCCGCCGCGATGCCAAGCTGGAAACGCGCCGCAAGAAGCTCACGGTGTTCTTCTCCGACGTGCGTGGCTTCACCAACCTGTCCGACGAGATCCCGCTCGAGCAACTCACCGCCATCCTCAACCAGTACCTGAACGAGATGACCCGCATCGCGCTCAAGCACGGCGGCACCATCGACAAGTTCATGGGCGACGGCATCATGATCTTCTTCGGCGACCCGGTCTCCCGGGGCACGCGCGAGGACGCGGTGGCCTGCGTGTCCATGGCCATCGAGATGCAGAAGCAGATGCACGTGCTGCGCCAGCGCTGGAAGGAACAGGGCGTGAACACGCCGCTGGAGATCCGCATCGGCATCAACTCGGGCGTGTGCACGGTGGGCAACTTCGGCGCCGAGTCGCGCATGGATTACACTATCCTGGGCCGCGAGGTGAACCTGGCCAGCCGGCTGGAGTCGTCCACCGCACCGGGCACCATCCTCATCTCCGAGACCACGCACCAGCTGGTGAAGGACACCATCCAGTGCCGCTCCAAGGGCATGATCACGGTGAAGGGCATCGCCGGCGAAGTGGCCGTCCACGAGGTGCTGGATTTCCGCCGCAACCTCGGCGGCGGCGCCAACTACCAGTCTGTCGACCGCCCCGGCATGACGCTGGTGTTCGACGTCGAAAAGATCCGCAACTACGAGCAGACCAAGGTCATCGACGCGCTGGTGCAGGCAGTGAAGATACTGCGCACCACCACCGGCCAGACCCTGGAGGCGGAAGCCAGCGGCTTCCTGATCCGCCTGCGCAACGGCGAAGTGGAACCCGACGACCGCGAGAAACTCATCCAGATCGTCGACCGTTGCGCGAAGAAACTGAAGGAAAAGATCACCTGATCACTGTCGCCACAGGCGCAGGTTCGGCAACGGCTCCTCGAAGTTCGAGCGGAACGGGTTGATATCGATGCCACCGCGACGGGTGAAGCGCGCGTAGACGGTCAGCCCCTTCGGTTCGCAGGTACGCAGGATGTCCACGAACATCTGCTCCACCACCTGCTCGTGGAAACCCTTGTGCTGCCGGTACGACACGATGTACTGCAGCAGGCTGCGCGGATCGATGGCGGCGCCCGTCCAGCGCACGAACACGCTGGCGAAATCCGGCTGGCCGGTCACCGGGCAGTTGCTGCGCAGCAGGTGGCTGTGCACCGCACCTTTCACCGGCAGCGCGTCATCGACCGCCAGCAGGCCGGCATCCACCTGGTAAACGGAACACTCCGCGTCGAGGTTGTCGATCAGTTCGCCGGGCAGGTCGGTGAACTGTTCGCCGGCGCCGCTCACGTCGTGCAGGGTCACCATTACCGGCCCGCCCACGCAGCCGGCCAGGTCGTTCTCGATGGTCGACTGCACTTCCTGGCGACTGCGGAACGACGACTGGCTGAAAGAGTTCAGGTACAACTTCAGCGACTTGGACTCGACGATGTTCTTCGTGTTGGCCGGCACCTCGACTTCCGCCACCGCAGTCAGCGGCTTGCCCTTGGGATCCAGCCAGGTGAGTTCATGGCAGTTCCACAGGTCCACGCCACGGAACGGCATGTCCGGGCTTTCCCAGTCGAGTTGCTCGCGGGCGTCCCAGCGCGGGATCGGGCACAGCAACGACGGCGTATAGGTATCCCGGTAGTCCGACTTCTTGCCCAGCGGGCTGTCCCGCAGCATGACGTCCATCGCGCTCTCCGAAGGGAAGATTTTCCATGCTAATCCGCAGGTTAAGCCACCTGCTTCACATACGATGTGAACTGTAGCACAGCCGCCCCGACCGTTCGGCGGATCACCCGACCGCCCGCCCCCTCGCTACACGCGTTACTTGCGGATGCCGGTGCCGGTGTCCAGCAGGCGGATGGCCCACAGGTACAGCACCACCGCCAGCGCCAGCAGCATGCCCAGCGACAGCCCCACGCTCACATCCGACACCCCGAGGATCCCGTAGCGGTAGGCATTCACCATGTAGACAATCGGGTTGGCCAGCGACAGCGCCTGCCAGAACGGCGGCAGCAGGTCGATGGAATAGAACACCCCGCCGAAGTAGGTCAGCGGCGTGAGCACGAAGGTCGGCACGATGGAGATGTCGTCGAACTTGGTGGCGTACATCGCGTTGATGAAGCCGCCCAGCGAGAACACGATCGCGGTGAGCGTCACCACCAGCGCCATGATCCCCAGGTGGTGCACCGACAGCGTGGTGAACAGCAGCGACAGCAGCGTGACGATCACCCCCACCATCAAGCCGCGCAGCACCCCGCCGGCCACGAAGCCGCACAGGATCACGTGGTTGGGCACCGGCGACACCAGCAGTTCCTCGATGCTGTGCTGGAACTTGATGGAGAAGAACGACGACACCACGTTGGCGTAGGCGTTGGTGATCACCGCCATCATGACCAGGCCGGGCACGATGTACTGCATGTAGTCGTAGCCACCCATCTCGCCGATGCGCGAACCGATCAGGCTGCCGAAGATAACGAAGTACAGCGCCATGGTGATGGCCGGCGGCAGCAGCGTCTGCACCCAGATGCGCAGGAAGCGGCGCACCTCGCGCACCACGATGGTCTGGAAGGCAATCCAGGTCTCGAAGGCGTTCATGGCTTGCCCCCCGCGATGGCCGCAGCCGGCGCAGCGATCGGCGCACCAGCCGGCGCCCCGCCCGGTAAAGTCCCCTGCACCAGCGACACGAACAGTTCCTCCAGGCGGTTGGCACGGTTGCGCAGGCTGGTCACGCGGATGCCGGCGGCATCCAGCGCGGCGAACAGTTCATTCATGGCGCGACCACGCGGCACGTCTACCTCCAGCAGCGCCGGCTCGGCCAGCCGGCAGGTGAACCCGGCCAGCGCCGGCGGCGCCGCCAACGGCTCGGCGATGTCCAGCAGGAAGGTTTCCATGGACAACTTGGCGAGCAACGAGCGCGTGTCGGTATCCTCCACGATCACCCCCTTGTCGATGATGCACACGCGCTTGCAGAGGCTTTCGGCCTCCTCGAGGTAATGCGTGGTGAGGATGATGGTGGTGCCGGCGCGGTTGATCTCGCGCAGGAACTCCCACATCGAGCGGCGCAGCTCGATGTCCACGCCGGCGGTGGGCTCGTCGAGGATCAGCAGTTTCGGCTCGTGCACCAGCGCGCGGGCGATCATCAGGCGGCGCTTCATGCCGCCGGACAGCATGCGCGTCTGCGCGTCGCGCTTCTCCCACAGGCCGAGGCGCTTCAGGTAGTGCTCGGCGCGCGCGCTGGCCACGCTGGCGGGTATGCCGTAGTAACCGGCCTGGGTGACGACCACGTCGTACACCTTCTCGAACTGGCTGAAGTTGAATTCCTGCGGTACCAGGCCAACCTGCTTCTTGGCGCGCGGGAAGTCGCGGTCGATGTCATGGCCGAACACGCTCACCGTGCCGCCGGTCTTGTTCACCAGACCGCAGATGATGCCGATGGTGGTGGACTTGCCGGCGCCGTTGGGCCCGAGCAGCGCGAGGAACTCGCCCTGCTGCACCGAGAAGCTGATGCCCTTGAGGGCCTGCGCGCCGGCGTAGCGCTTTTCCAGGTTGTTGATCGTCAGCGCAATCGTCATCACGTCATCCAGTAGAGAGGGGGCGGGAGCGTTGCTGGCCCCGCCACACCCAGTGCACGGCGTCGTCGTCGAACCACAGGAAGGCGCCCTCCATCATCCAGGGCCAGTCGCCCTCGTCGATCGCCTCGACGCCGGCCAGCGTGTAGATGAACGCGGCGAGGATGGTGTCGTGGGTCACCAGCAGGCTCAACGAGCCCGGCGCGCCCAGCTGGTCGCGCATGAACGCCAGCAAGCGTTCGGTGCCCTCCTGCGGGGTGCGGATGCCCGGCAGCGGTTCGCGGAAATGCAGGTTGGCAAAGCCCACCGGGCCGAGCTTGAGGAAGGTGCCGCCGATCTCGCGGATGTCGCGCACGAAACAGCCGGGCTCCACCAGCTGGCGATGGGTTTCCACCACCAGGTGCGCGTGCCCGGCGCCGGCCAGCATCGCCCGCGCGGTGTCTACGCAACGTCCCACCGGGCTGGACAGCGCCACGTGCAGCGGCCGGCCCAGCCGGCCTCCCCAGGCCTCGGCCAGCGCCAACCCTTCGGGCGTCAGGGGCACGTCGTAGCCGGCGAAGCCCCCGGCCGGCTGCTCGCGGATGGAGTGACGGGTAAACAGCACCACCGGGCGGTCTGCCGGCAGCAGGTCCAGGGCGGGCAACAGGGTCGGGTGCAGGGCGTCCATAGGCGCGCAGTATCGCAGCCGGCGGGCCGCCTTGTACCCACCCGGCAAGCGGTCGTGATCGGTACATACCGCTACAGCCCGGCCAGCCGGGATGCGCGAGATTGTCCAACAACGCAGGCCCCTGCCCGGCCGGCGCCCCCGTATGTTTGGGCACAGCCGTGCCAGCGGCACGCACACAACAACAAGTCCGCGCCACCCCTTTGTCCCTTGCGACCGGAGAGCGTATGAAGAAGTCCCTGAAGGCCCTCGAACGCGACATGCAGCATGCGCTCAGCTACGCGGAATGGCGCGAGGCCGGCCTGGAGCACGACCGGCTCTCCGGCGCCGGGGACTGGAAGGCGGACGACCGCTCCAACGGCTACGACTACGAACTGATTCGCCTGCGCCTGGCCGAGATCCGCAACGCGCGCGAGCGCCATGACGTGAACCGCCTGGTGTTCCACCTGCACGAGGGCCTGCACGGCAACCTCGGCAACATCGCCAACCCGGCGCTGTACGGCGTCTCGAAGGTCGGCACCAAGCAGCTGATCGAAACCTACCTGGACGAAGTGGCCGGCGCGCTGGAGTACCTGTGCAACGGCGACTTCATCGAGTTCGGCTTCCGCGAGAAGCTCGACTTCTTCAAGACCACCGGCGGCGCCTACGGCCGCTCGGCGCTGATGCTGTCCGGCGGCGCCGCGCTCGGCCTGTTCCACATGGGCGTACTCAAGACGCTGCATGAACAGAAGCTCATGCCGTGGGTGATCTCCGGCTCCAGTGCCGGTTCGATCATGGCGGCGGTCGTCGGCTCGCACAGCGACGAGGAACTGGTGGAAATCCTCAAGCCGGAAAACCTTTACCTGAACGCCTTCAAGTACGTGGGCTTCCGCGGCATGTTCAAGGGCAAGCCGGTGCTCGACGGTTCGCACCTGGAAGCCTGCCTCGAGGAAAACATCCCCGACGTGACCTTCGAGGAAGCCTTCCGCAAGACCGGCCGCGCCATCAACGTCACGGTGTCGCCGTACGACCGCCACCAGGACGCGCGCCTGCTCAACGCGCGCACCTCGCCGAACGTGCTGGTGCGCAAGGCCGTGCTGGCTTCCTGCGCGGTGCCGGCGGTGTTCCCGCCGGTCACCCTGTGGGCCAAGAACATCAACGGCGAGAAAGTGCCGTACATCCCCACCCGCAAATGGGTGGACGGCTCCATCAAGGACGACCTGCCGGTACGCCGCCTGCAGCGCCTGTACGGCGTGAACCACTCCATCGTTAGCCAGACCAACCCGCACGTGGTGCCGTTCATGTCGCGCTCGGACGACAACCACAGTGTCGCGGCGCACGCCCGCCGCGTGCTGGCCGCCAACGTCCGGCTGAACGTCAACTTCGCGCTGGAGTTCGTGCAGAAAGGCATCAAGTGGTCCAACGACCTCGGCCTGATCGTCGACAAGGCACAGTCGGTGGTGTCGCAGAAGTACGTGGGTGACATCAACATCATCCCGCCGCGCCGCCCCACCAATGTGCTGCGCATCTTCAGCAACCCGAGCGTGGACGACGTGCGCGAGTTCATCGAGACCGGCGAGCGCGCCACCTGGCCGAAGGTCGACCTGATCCGCAACACCACGCGCATCAGCCGCACCTTCCACGACTGCCTGGAACAGCTTCGCCAGCAGGAGATGGAGCGCCTCGCGCGCCCCACCCGCCTGGTCAGCGTGCGCTGAGCCGCTTGCGATATTGATGGGTCGGGGGCATGGCCCCCTCGCTACTTGGGCATGGGTGCGCGGTGGTTCACTGCGCCCCAGGCGTTGCACCAGATGTTCGAGTGCCACAGGGCCACGTCGCGGGTGCGCGAGAACTCGCCGCCACCGCGCGCACGGAAGCTGTCCACCACGGTGCCGTCGGCGCGCTTGATGGTGCCGGTCACCCAGGTGAAGTGCTCCTGGATGAAGAAGATCGAGGTTCCCAGCGTGGCATTGGACAGCATCGGCCGCTGGCGGTCGCCGATGTCGACGAACGCTTCGATGACGTAATTGCCCTTCTTGCCCTTGATCTTCGTGTTGACGGGCACGCAGCTGCGCGCCTCGCCGTCCCATTTCCAGTTCGGGTGGTACCAGCCGAGCTCGCCCTTCTTCGCCTCGAAGCGCACCGACTGCAACTGGCCGTTGTCGTAGAAACTC
>JADFDG010000010.1 GCA_018262975.1 Gammaproteobacteria bacterium | reverse complement strand
AGCACTGGACGCGTGGTGAAGTCGATACGCGCCTGCAGGGCATCATGGTGAACATCCACCATGCCTGCCAGCACCACGGCCACAAGGGCGACTACACCGACTACGTCAGCGGCGCCAACATCGCCGGTTTCGTGAAGGTGGCGGACGCCATGATGGCGCAGGGCATCCTGTAAGCGACTGCGTAGCGAGGGGGCCACGCCCCCTCAACTCGCACTCCCCGTAGAGAGGGGGCCATGCGCCCGACGTGTAAAAGCGTCGGGGGCATGGCCCCCTCTCTACATCGGGGAGCTGGTCAGCCGACTTTCGGCAGGCGGGCGATGGAGGCCTGGATCACCTGCTCGGGATACGCGAAGTCTTCCAGCTTGCCGGCGAAGTAACTCTCGTACGCCGTCATGTCGAAATGACCGTGGCCGGACAGGTTGAAGAACAGCGTCTTCGGCTCGCCACTTTCCTTGCAGCGCAGCGCCTCGTCGATGCAGGCGCGGATCGCGTGCGCTGACTCCGGCGCCGGGATGATGCCCTCGGCACGCGCGAACATCACGCCGGCCTCGAACGTCGCCACCTGCGGCACCGCCACCGCCTCGATCAACTTCTCCTCGTACAGCTGCGACACCAGCGGCGACATGCCGTGGTAGCGCAGGCCACCGGCGTGGATGCCCGGCGGCATGAAATCGTGGCCCAGCGTGTGCATCTTCATCAGCGGCGTGAAGCCGGACGAATCGCCGAAGTCGTAGGCGTACACGCCCTTGGTCAGCGTCGGGCAGGACGCCGGTTCCACGCCCACGTAGCGGATCTTCTGCGCGCGCTTGTCACCGGCCGCGGCATCGCCGAGGAACGGGAAGGTCACGCCGGCAAAATTGCAGCCGCCGCCGCAGGGCGCGAAGATCATGTCGGGGTATTCGCCGGCCTTCTCGAACTGCTTTTTCGCCTCCAGGCCGATCACCGTCTGGTGCAGCAGCACGTGGTTGAGCACCGAGCCCAGCGCGTACTTGGTGCCCGGCACGCTCACCGCCTCCTCCACCGCCTCGGAAATCGCGATGGCCAGCGAACCGGCGTTGTCGGGATTCTCCGCGAGCAACTTGCGGCCGGTCTCGGTGTGCATGCTCGGACTGGCGATCACCTCGCCGCCCCAGGTCTGCATCATCAGGCGGCGGTACGGCTTCTGGTTATACGACACCTTCACCATGTACACGCGCACCGGCAGCCCGAAGATCTGCCCGGCCAGCGACAACGACGAACCCCACTGGCCGGCGCCCGTTTCGGTGACCAGCCGCTTGGTGCCGGCGAGCTTGTTGAGGTACGCCTGCGGCACTGCCGAGTTCGGCTTGTGCGAACCGGCCGGCGACACGCCCTCGTACTTGTAGAAGATCTTCGCCGGCGTGCCGAGCATCTGCTCCAGGCGCTCGGCGCGGCACAGCGGGCTCGGCCGCCACAGCGCGTAGGCCTGGCGCACCTCGTCGGGGATGGGAATCCAGCGCTCCGCGCTCATCTCCTGCTCGAGCACCGTGCCCGGGAAGATGGCCAGCATCTTCTCCGGCCCCACCGGGTTGCCGTCCGGCCCCAGCGGCGGCGCCGGCGGGTTCTTCAGGTCGGCAACGATGTTGTACCAGTGGGTGGGGATGTCGTCGGCGGCGAGCTGGATGCGGGTGGGGTGCATGGGGGCCTCGGTCCGGTGGGTTGGCACTCAGGGACCACCGAGGCTAGCAACATTTTCCCGCCCGGAAATTGATCCCGCCCATGTAGAGAGGGGGCCATGCCCCCGAGCGCTTTGTCCGCCGCCCCGGGCTCAGGCCACCCGCGGGCTCACCTCGCGCTCGATCACCGCCGCCAGCTCGATCTCCGCCACGCGCAGGTCATGGGCCTGCTGCAGGTTCAGCCAGGAGGCGGCATCGCCGCCGAAGTAGCGGGCCAGGCGCAGCGCGGTATCGGGCGTGATCGAGCGCCGCTCGTTGACGATCTCGTGCAGCCGGGTGGCAGGCACATGCAGTGCGCGGGACAGCGCGTTGACGCTGAGGCCGAGCGGCTCGAGGAACTCCTCGCGAAGCACCTCGCCGGGATGGACCGGGCGCATCTTGTTCTTTGGTGATTTCGCCATGGTGGTGACCGTCAGTGGTAGTCGACGATGGCAACGTCGAAGGCGTCGCCGTCCTGCCAGCTGAAGCAAAGCCGCCACTGGCCGTTGATCCGGATGCTGTGCTGACCTGCGCGGTTGCCCTGCAATAACTCGAGCCGGTTGCCGGGAGGACTGCGGAGGAAGTCCAGCGACGTCGCTGCGTCGAGCAGGGCGAGCTTGCGATCGGCCTGCCGGCGGAATGCCCGGAACTGCCAGCGGGTCACCGCTGGCGAACAGGGATTCGGTGTGCCGACAGCCAAAGGTTCGGATCACGGAACAGCCTATTACGTTTATCGTATTACGTCAAACGTAATGGGCTGCCGTAACAATCGGTATCGTACGAATGCCCGGCTAAGCGCGGGAATTCAACCACGCTTCAGGACAGCAATTGCTCCAGGCGCCATGCCAGAACATCCTGGCGCGGCCACCAGCGCTTCTCTTCGGGCAGCAGGATCGGCTTGCCATCAAGACGTAGCAGGAACTGGTGATCGGCAATGCGCTCGTCAAGCACGCGGGAAACCTGCCAGCGGAAATCCGGCGTCGGCGCGATCAGGTTCTCGTCCATCGCCCAATGCATGTCCGGCGTCAGTGCCAGCCCGTTGCGCGGATCATCGTCCTGGCTGAGTGCATGCGGGTGGATATGTGCCGCCTCCACCATGGCCCGACCGTCCGGTAGCACCAGGCGAATACCGGTCGCCGCACAGCGATAACCGTAGATGCCGGTGACTACCCTGCGGAAGGCAGGATTGCGCACGCTGACCGGGACTTCACGCACGTCAACACGACCAAGCTGGAGATCGCGCAACTGGTGTTCGTAACGCCCTACCGCCCGGCATTGCGCAACCACCACGCCAAGATCTTCGAGCCCGCGGTCAAACCATTGCTCGACCAACGCCGCAGACAGCGCGTCGACGCACTCCTCGCGCTGCAGCAGAGCATGGAGTTCAGGGTCGAGCCACGCGTAATCCACGTTTTCGACAATAGCTCGCAGCGAGCGGGCACTCTGCAGTGCAGCCAGCGCCGACTCACGGCCAGGCAGCGCACGCAGGTGCCAGAACGAGTCGCCCCCGCCGCGCAGCGCCCCCTGCAAGTGGAAGAACGGGAACCAGGGATTCGGATGATCGCCCGGTGAACGCACCGCATCGAAGTACTGGCGGTAGCGCTCCAGCAATGCCGGATCAAAGCGGATCTCGTTGCGCGACAGGGCACCGGACCTTGCCAGATCGAGCACGGCCAGCAACATGCAGATCTTGTGGGGACTGGCCTGCCCTCGCGCGACGTTGACGTTAAGACGGGCGAACTTGTCGATGTAGGTCTGCAGGCTCATGGCATCACCAGTACCGCGCCTTCTCCGGCACCACCCACCTCACCCCACCGCGCGGATCCTCGCGGTCACCGGCGTAGCGCGGGATCAGGTGGATGTGCAGGTGCGGGACGGTCTGGCCGGCGGCAGCACCATCGTTGATGCCGATGTTGTAGCCGTGCGGGGCGAACTCGCGGTCGAGGGCGGCCTTCGCTTCGTCAAGCAGGCGCAGCAACGAGGCGCGCTCGTCGGCGGTGATGTCGAAGAAGGAACCGACGTGGCGGCGCGGGATGACCAGCGTGTGGCCGGGCGAGACGGGATAGCCGTCGCGGATCACCAGGGCGTGGTCATCGGCGAGGAGGATGCGATCAGCGGGAAGCGTGCAGAACGGGCAGGTCATGGCAGCGTCCGTGCCGGTCGGGGTTCAGCTACCCATTGTAGGGATCGGATGTAGTAAGGGGGCCATGCCCCCGATGAAAAGTGGTCGGGGGCATGGCCCCCTCTCTACGGGGAGCGCGAGATCGGGGCGGCGATCAGGCCGTGGGCTTCCACACCAGGTCCAGCTCACGTGCCGCGCGGACGTCATCGAGGCGCTTCACCGGCATGGTCCAGGGCGCGCCCTTCACCAGGTCCGGCTGCGTCTTGGCTTCCTCGACGATCTTCTCGAGCACCGCCGCGAACGCGTCGAGTTCGTCCTTCGACTCGGTCTCGGTCGGCTCGATCAGGTGGCACTCGGGCACCAGCAGCGGGAAGTAGGTGGTCGGCGCGTGGAAGCCGTAGTCGAGCAGGCGCTTGGCGACGTCCATCGCGGTGATGTGATGTTCCTTGGCGAGCTTGGCGAAAGTCACGATGAACTCGTGGCTGGCGCGGCGCGTCGGGTAGGCCATCTCGAAGCCGGCCTTGGCCAGCTTGTGCATCAGGTAGTTGGCGTTCAGCGACGAGTACTCGCCCACGCGGTGCATGCCTTCGCGACCGAGCACGCGCGCATAGAAGAACGCGCGCAGCAGCACGCCGGCGTTGCCCATGAACGCGGACATCGGGCCGATGGTCTGCGGCAGGTCCTTCTCGTCGAGCCAGCGGTATTTCGCGCTGTCGCCCTCGCCTTCCTTGCCCACGATCGGCGTGGGCAGGAACGGCAGCAGGCGCTCGCCCACGCCCACCGGGCCGGCGCCCGGGCCACCACCACCGTGCGGCGTGGCGAAGGTCTTGTGCAGGTTCATGTGCAGCACGTCGAAGCCCATGTCGCCCGGACGCACCTTGCCGAGGATGGCGTTGAGGTTGGCCCCGTCGTAGTACAGCAGGCCGCCGGCGTCGTGCACCACTTTCGCGATCTTGTCGATCTGCCGCTCGAACACACCCACGGTGGACGGGTTGGTCATCATCAGGCCGGCGGTGTGCGGGCCCACCGCCGCTTCCAGCGCCGCCAGGTCCACGTCGCCCTCGGCAGTCACCGGGATCTCGCGCACCGAGTAGCCACACATCACGGCGGTGGCCGGGTTGGTACCGTGCGCCGCGGACGGCACGATGATTTCCTTGCGCGCGTGGTCGTTACGCGACTCGTGGTAGGCGCGGATCATCGCGATGCCGGCAAACTCGCCCTGCGCGCCGGCCATCGGCGTGAGCGACACGCCCTTCATGCCGGTGACGTCCTTGAGCATTTCCTGCAGGTCGAACAGGCAGGCCAGGAAGCCCTGCGAGTGCGATTCCGGCGCCAGCGGGTGGCGGCCGAGGAAACCCGGCAGCATCGCCGCGCGGTTGGCGCCGCGCGGGTTGTATTTCATCGTGCAGGAACCCAGCGGGTAGAACTGCTTGTCGATGGCGAAGTTGCGCGTGGACAGGTTGGTGTAGTGGCGCACCACCTGCATCTCGGAGACTTCCGGCAGCAGCGGCTTCTGCACGCGGCGCAGGTTCTGCGGGATGTCGGAAAGCGCGGCGGCGTCGGCAGCGCCCGGCGATTGCGCATGCGCGCGGCGGCCCGGGGCGGAGCGTTCGAAGATGAGGGCGAACTTCTCGTTGCTCGGTACGGTCATGGCTGGGCCCTTCTCATGCCAGCGCCGCGGCGAGCGCGGCGCGGTATTTTTCGATGTCGCCGTCGGTGCGCGTCTCGGTGGCGCACAGCAGCACGCAGTCCTTCAGCGCCGGGAAATCACGGCCCAGCGCGTAGCCGCCGAGGATGCCGGCGTCGGCCAGCTTCGCCAGCACGGCGGTGGCGTCCTTGGGCAGGCGGATCACCGCCTCGTGGAAGAACGGGCCGTCGAACACGCGCGTCACGCCCGGCACGCGGCACAGCGCGTCCAGCGTCTTCTTCGTGTTGGCGTGCGACAGCGTGGCCACTTCCTCCAGGCCGTTCGGGCCCATCAGGCTCATGTAGATGGTGGCGGCGGTCATCGCCAGCCCCTGGTTGGTGCAGATGTTGCTGGTCGCTTTCGCGCGGCGGATGTGCTGCTCGCGCGCCTGCAGCGTGAGCACGAAGCCCGGGCGGCCTTCGAGGTCCACGGTGCGGCCGATGATCCGGCCCGGCATGTTGCGCACGATGTCCATCTTGCAGCACAGGAAGCCGAAGTACGGGCCGCCGCTCGACAGCGGGATACCCAGCGGCTGGCCGTCACCGATGACGATGTCCGCACCCTTCTCGCCCCACTGTCCCGGCGCCTTGAGGATGGCCAGCGAGGTCGGATTCACCGCACCCACCACCAGCCAGCCCTGCGCGTGCGCGAAGTCGGTGATGGCGTCCACGTCTTCGAGGCGGCCGAAGAAGTTCGGCTGCGCGATGACGATGCCGGCGAAATCCTGGCCGGCGAACTTCTGCAGTTCGACCAGCGCGGTGACGCCGGTGGCGGCATCGAACGGCACTTCCACCAGGCCCACGTCCTGGTTGCCGACGATGGCTTCGCAGGCACGCTTCCAGCGCGGGTTGAGCGCGCCCAGCACCAGCACCTTGCGCGATTTGGACTTGCGATGCGTGCGCACCGCCATCAGCACGGCTTCCGACAGGCCCGAACCGCCGTCGTATACGGACGCGTTCGACACGTCCATGCCGGTCAGGTGCGCCATCATCGACTGGTATTCGTAGATGACCTGCAGCGTGCCCTGGCTGGCTTCGGCCTGGTACGGCGTGTAGGCGGTGTAGAACTCGCCGCGGGTGGCGATTTCCCAGACGGCCGCCGGCACGTGGTGCTCGTAGGCGCCGGCGCCGAGGAAGCAGGTGAGGCCTTCATCCTGCGCGGCACGCTCGCGCATCAGGCGCGTGACGGCCATCTCCGACAGGCCTTCGGGCGTGTGCTTGAGACCCTCGGCGCGGATGCGCGCGGGAATCTCGTCGAAGATGTCGTCGATGCGCGCAACACCGATGGTGTCGAGCATCGCGGCGATGTCGTCTTGCGTGTGCGGAATGAATGGCATGGGCCTCTCCGGAAACGACTACCACAAACAACGAGGCGCCCCGTGGGGCGCCGCGCGGCTAACTCATTGATCTGCCGTCAACGCGCTCAGGCGTTGTCGAGTTGCGCCTGGTACTGGTCGGCGGTCAGCAGGGCTTCCACCTGCTTCTCGTCGTTGACGCGCAGCTTGAACAGCCAGCCGCGGTCGTACGGGTCTTCGTTGACCAGCTCCGGGGTGTCCTCGAGGGCGGTGTTCACCTCGATGACTTCGCCGTCGACCGGCGCGTAGATGTCGGAGGCGGCCTTCACCGACTCGACCACGCCGGTCTCGTCACCGGCGGTCTTCTGCTCGCCGACTTCCGGCAGCTGCACGTACACCAGGTCGCCCATGGCGTCCTGCGCGTGGTCGGTGATGCCGACCGTGGCGGTGCCGTCACCCTCGAGACGGATCCACTCGTGCGTCTTCGCATAGCGGAGGTTGCCCGGAATGTCGCTCATCGCTCTTTCTCCTGTTGTGACCGGCCGCCGGCCGGACCTTCGTGAAAATCAAACCTTGTAAACCTGCTTGCCGTGGCGCACAAAAGGCGGTTTCACCACCTTCACGTCGACGAGCTTGCCGCGCATGTCCACTTTCGCGGTGGCACCGGTGCCGGCCGGCACGCGCGCCAGCGCGATGCTGTAGCCGAGCGTGGGCGAGAAGGTGCCGCTGGTGATCTCCCCTTCGCCGACCCCGTCAACGATCACTTTCTGGTGGCCGCGCAGTACGCCCTTGTCGGTGAGTACCAGGCCGAAGAACTTCGGCAGGTTGCCGGCTGCGCGCTGCGCTTCAAGCGCGGCACGGCCGATGAAGTCGCGGTCTTTCGGTTCCCAGGCGATGGTCCAGCCCATGCCGGCGGCCAGCGGCGACACGGACTCGTCCATGTCGTTGCCGTACAGGTTCATGCCCGCTTCCAGGCGCAGGGTGTCGCGCGCGCCAAGGCCGGCCGGCGCGACGCCGGCGGCGAGCAGGGCTTTCCAGAAATCAACCACCGCGTCGTTCGGCAGGATCATTTCCACGCCGTCCTCGCCGGTGTAACCGGTGCGCGCGACGTACCAGCCGGCGCGGTCCGGCACGTCCATGCCGGAGAAATATTCGAGCGCGCGGATCTGCGCCGCGGCCTGCGGCAGCAGCGCGCACACCTTGTCGATGGCCTGCGGGCCCTGCACGGCGACCATGGCGAGGTCGGCGCGCTCGCGGATATCCACCGCGTACGGCGCGCACTGCGCGGCCAGCCAGGCGAGGTCCTTCTCGCGGGTGCCGCAGTTCACCACCAGGCGGTAGGCCTGGTGGTCGGCGGCCACGGAGACGCGGTAGGCGATGAGGTCGTCGATCACGCCGCCGTCGGCGTTGCACATGGCGCTGTACAGCGCCTTGCCGTCGAAGCCCAGGCGGTCGACGTCGTTGGCCAGCAGGCGGCGCAGGAAGGCGCGCGCGTCCTTGCCGGCCACGTCGACTACCGTCATGTGCGAGACGTCGAACATGCCGCAGGCGGTGCGCACGAGGTTGTGCTCGGCGATCTGCGAACCGTAGTTGATCGGCATGTCCCAGCCGCCGAAGTCGACCATCCTGGCGCCGGCCTCGAGGTGCTGCTCATACAAAGGGGTACGGTGGCCCATGGGACGCCTGCCGGGAAGGGAGAACGGGGAAGCGCCGCATTCTACACCCTCGCCCCGTAGCGAGGGGGCCATGCCCCCGACAAACATGGCGGGGGACCAGGGGTGTCGGGGGCGTGCCCCCCTCGCTACGAGGGGCGGACGAGGTGGGTACCGCGGGGGGCCGGGCGGCAACGGGCGGGCAGGTCGCCGTCCAGGCCCATGGCCTGGCGGGCGGCCAGCACCTTCAGCGGCGCCACGCCGTCCAGCAGGGACATGCCGGTATTGCGCACCCAGCGCACCGGCAGGGCGCGGGCGGCGAACAGGGTCTTGAAGCCGGCAAAGGACTTCTGCATGACCAGGTTGTGCAACTTGCGGCGGCGCTCGAAGCGGCGCAGGGCCAAGGGCTCGTCGAACGGCAGGCCGCGCGACAGGTTGCCGGCAATTTCCTCGGCCAGAGTGGCGGCGTCGAGGAATCCGAGGTTCACGCCCTGCCCGGCCAGCGGATGCACGGTGTGGGCAGCGTCGCCGATCAGCACCACCTGGTCCTGCACGTAACGGTCGGCATGGCGCTCGATGAGCGGAAACGCGGCGCGGCGCGATACCGCCACCACGCTGCCCAAGCGGTTTTCGAGGGCGGCAGCGATCTCGGCGGCGAAGGCCGCATCGTCCAGCCCCAGCAGGCGCTCGGCCTCCTGCGGCACGCAGGACCACACCACCGAGCACAGCCGGTGCCGGCGGTTGGCATCGGCCAGCGGCAGGAATGCCAGCGGACCGCTGCCCATGAAACGCTGGCGTGCACAGTTGTCGTGCGGCAGGGCCGTTTCCACGGTGGCGACGATGGCGCGGTGGCGGTAGTCGTGCTGGCGCAGGTGGAAACCGGTCTGCTCGCGCACCTGCGATTGGGCGCCGTCGGCACCGACCAGCAGGGTCGTTTCGAACAGGGTGCCGTCGGCCAGCTCCACCTGCCAGCCACGGCCGGCACGCGCCATGCGCGTCACCCGCACCGGCGCACGCCAGTCGATGTTGGCGTGCTGGCGACAGGCCTGGTGCAAGGCCGCGGCGATGGTACGGTTCTCGACGATCCAGCCGAGCGCCTGCGTGCCGGTATCGGCGGCATCGAAATGGATGGCGCCGGTGCCATCGGCATCCCACACGTCCATGTGCGTGTAGGCGCAGGCGCGCGACGCGGGCACGTGTTGCCACGCACCGAGGTTGGCGAGCAGCGACTGCGTGGCGTAGGTCAGCGCACTGACGCGTGGCTCCACCCCGTCCACGGTCGCGGCCGGCACATCGGCCACGGCAGCCGGCACCTCGGCATCGAGCACGGTGATGGCCAGCCCGGTTTCGGCCAGCGCGGCGGCGAACGCGGCGCCCACCATGCCACCACCCACCACCAGCACGTCGGTCTTGATTGCGTCAGCCGGCACGGCTGGTTCCTCCGGTGAAGACGCCGATGCCCATCGCCTGGCGGGCGAACTCGCGCTTGAGCGGCGCCAGCAGGTCGAAGGCGAGCAAACCCAGGTCGCGCGCACCGGCGACCAGCGCGTTGTCGGCAGTGAACAGTTGCGGCAAGCCGTGCGACAGCCCGGCGGTGAGTTGCTGGTCGCGCGCACGCGCCTCGACATACGACAGCAGCAGCGCGAGGTCGCCCGGCGGAACACCGTCGCGTTCGGCACGTGCCAGCGTGTCGGCCAGCGCGACGGCGTCGCGAAGCGTGAGATTGAAGCCCTGGCCGGCCACCGGGTGCAGCAGGTGCGCGGCGTTGCCCAGCAACACCGCGCCCGGCATCGCCTGTTCCTGCGCGAGCACTTTCACCAGCGGGTAGGCGCTGCGCACGCCGGCTTTGGCGAAACCGCCCAGACGCTGCCCGGACGCTTCCGACAGCGCGGCACAAAACGCGTCGTCGTCGAGCGCGAGCATGGCCTGCGCGCGCGCCGCCGGCAGCGACCAGACGATGGCGCAACGCTGCTGCGTGAGCGGCAACAGCGCCAGCGCGCCGTCACGCGTGAAGCGTTCGTACGCCACGTCGCAGTGCGGTTCGCGCGGCGTGGCATTGCAGACGATGGCGATGGCGCCGTAATCATGCTCGCGCACGCCGATACCGAGCATCTCGCGCGTGCCGGACTGCACGCCGTCGGCAACTACCAGCAGGTCGGCGCACAGCGCGCTGCCGTCGATCAGGCACACCGCCCAACCAGCGTCTTCGCGCACGATGGTGTCGATGCGCATCGGCGCGCGCACATCCACGCGCACGTTGCGCAGCGCCTTCAACAAGGCAAAGCCGAGGTGACGGTTTTCCGCCACGAAACCCAGCGCCGCCACGCCTTCCTCGCGCGCGTCGAGGCGCGCGGCGCCGAAGCGCCCTTGGTGCGACACCTCGATGTGGCGGATTGGCGCGGCGAACGGCGCCAGCGTGGCCCAGGCGCCGATGTCGGCGAGAATCTCCGCGGTGCCGAGCGCCAGCGCGGTGGAGCGCGCGTCATAGCTGGGCGTGTCCGGCAAGGTGTCGGCGGCCAGCGCCGCCTGCTCCACCAGCACGATGTCGTGCGTGGTGCGCTGCGCCAGCAGCAACGCCAGCGAGGCACCGCCCATCCCGCCACCGACAATGACGATGCGCGCCATGGCGTCAGCCGGCCTGCTGCTTGCGCTTGCCCACGGCCACGCGCGTGCGCGCGCCCTCGGCCATCACCGCCTCGATCTCGGCCACCGTTTTCGGCGCGTCGGCGGTGATCACGTCGCGGCCGGATTTCGTCACCACCACGTCATCCTCGATGCGGATACCGATGCCGCGCCACTTGTCATCCACGCTGTCGTCGTCCGGGCTCACGTACAGGCCCGGCTCCACGGTCATCACCATGCCCGCCTCCTGCACGCGCCACTCGCCGTCCACCTTGTAGTCGCCAACGTCGTGCACGTCCATGCCGATCCAGTGGCCGGTGCGGTGCATGAAGAAGCGGCGATAGGCTTCCGTTTGCTTGAGCTCGTTCACCTCGCCCGACAGCAGGCCCAGGTCCACAAGCCCCTGCGTCAGCACGTCCACCACCGCCTCGTGCGGCGCGTTCCAGTGCTTGCCGGGCTTCACTTCGGCGATGGCGGCCAGCTGCGAGGCCAGCACCAGTTCGTACAGCGCCTGCTGCTCCTTGCTGAATCGGCCGTTCACCGGGAAGGTGCGGGTGATGTCGGAGGCGTAATGCTGGTATTCGCAACCGGCATCGATCAGCAGCAGGTCGCCGTTCTTCAGCAACGCATCGTTTTCACGGTAGTGCAGGATGCAGGCGTTACGGCCACCGCCGATGATCGGCGAATAGGCCGGGTAACGCGCGCCGTGGCGGATGAATTCGTGCTGGAATTCCGCTTCCAGTTGGTACTCGTACATGCCCGGCACGCACTTTTCCATGGCGCGGCGGTGCGCGCCGGCGGCGATTTCCGCCGAGCGCTTCATCAGCTTGAGCTCGGCGGCGCTCTTGTACAGGCGCATGTCGTGCAGCAGGTGGTTGAGTGCCACGAACTCGCCCGGCGGATGCGCGCCATTGCGCACCTTGGCCCGGATGCTGTTCACCCAGCCCATCACCGTGCGATCGAAGTCGGCGTCGCGCCCCATGTCGTAGTAGAGGCGATCACGCCCTTCGATCAGCCCGGGCAGGATCTCGTCGATATCGCCGATGGGGAACGCGTCGTTGGCACCGTACTGCGCGCAGGCACCCTCCGGGCCGGCGCGGTAGCCATTCCAGATCTCGGCATCGCGGTCACGCTCGCGCACGAACATCACGAACTCGCCGTGCGCGCGCCCGGGCACCAGCGCGATCACCGCTTCCGGCTCCGGGAAACCCGACAGCCAGTGGAAGTCGCTGTCCTGGCGATAGGGATACTCGATGTCGCGGTTGCGCTTGCGCTCGGGCGCCGCCGGCAGGATGGCGATGCTGTTGGGCCCCATCTGCGCCATCAGTTCGCGGCGGCGGCGGGCGTATTCCTGCGCGGTGATGCTCACGGTGATGCTCCTTGACTGGGTTGCAGCGTGCTCAGTGCACCGGGGTGGCCGGGGCCGGGCCACCGTCGCGCGGCTTCACGACCTCCAGGAAGATCGACAGCGCGGCGATGCGCAGGTACTCGACCAGTTCCATGAAGTCGCGCTCGCCGTCCTCGTCGACCACGTCCTCGCCCACCTCGGCGCGACTGAACTCGCCGATGGTGGTGAGCAGGTGGCGCACGTCCTCGGAAAAGTCCTGCTCGTTGCGGCCGGCGCTGCCGGTGCCGAAGCCGCCCAGGAAGCCATCGCACCATTCGGCCATGGCGGTCACGCGCTCGGCAAGCGGCAGGTCGTCATCGGGCAGCAACAGCTCGAAGCCGAGGTCGTCGTCGAGCAGCTGGCGGCGCAGCAGGCGGTCGAGGTCGCGCAGCTCGCGCCAGGTGTCCTCGTCGAGGTCCACCTCCAGCTCGTCGGTGAGCAGGGCACGCAGCTTCGCCTCCGGCAGGGTGGAGCCGGCGCAGGCCAGCCCGGTCAGCAGGCCGTGGATCTCGGCGGCCCCGCGGGCGGCGCCGAGGTCCTCGAGGGCCAGGTCGATGTCGTCGTGGGGCGGCAGCAGGTCGGTCATGGGGTCTCCTGGCCCTGGCCCGGCTGGCCGGACTTCAGGGGTTTTCTACATTCCGTCCGTAAGCGGCCGGTTTCGTTGACCCTCGACGGGGGGCCTCTCTATAGTAGGTCGATCCCCCCGCCCCATAGCCGAGTAACGCTCGCAACCATGAGCGACGAGAAACTCCGCCAGCTGGAAGAGAAAGTCGAAGCCCTCGTGCGGGCCTCCCGGCGCGTGCGCGAACGCTACCAGGCGTCGCTGGCGCGCGAGGCCTCCCTGCGCGAGGAACGCGCGGACCTGCTCAAGAAGAACGACCTGGCCCGCGCGAAAGTCGAGGCGATTATATCCCGCCTCAAGGAACTGGAGCAGGAATGACATGACCATCGACGCGATGGACACCGTTACCGTCCAGATCCTCGGCAAGGAGTACAAGCTCAGCTGTCCGCCTGACGAGCGCGACGCCCTGCTGCAGGCTGCCAAGCTGCTCGACGAGCGCATGAAGTCGCTGAAGAACGGCGGCATGATCGGCCTGGAGCGCATCGCGGTGATGGCGGCGCTCAACCTCGGCTACGAACTGCTGCAGGCGCGCAGCATCGCCCGCCAGGACGCGGATACCTCCTCGCGCATCGAGAAACTGATGGCGCAGGCGGACGAGGAATTGCTGGCGATCGAACAACTGGGCGCCCGCCACAATCCCTGAGCAGGCACATCCGGACAGGCGTCGCGCACGCGCGTGCCATCCGCAGTTTCCGTCGTGATTCGACAACCCCGCCGCGGCAACGAAGGGCTATAATCGACCCTGTTCTCTGGCGTGTGCGCCAGCCGGGTCACGTCCCTCGAGCCGATGCGTATATCGCGACGGAGGCGTGTTGCGATACCAGTGTGCATGTCCGCCCGACGGAAAGCCTGAGGTGTCCTGACGCCACCAACCTTGAACCCTGGGTTCAAGGGCCATACCCGCAGCGGCACGCCGGAGAACTCTTTCCTTTCATGCCCGCCATCGACCCCAAGGCCCTGCGCCGCCAGATCCGTGCCCGCCGCCGCGCCCTGCGCCCGGCCGAGCAACGCGCTGCCGCCCGCCGGCTGTGCCGGTCGGTCACCCGCAGCGCCGCCTTCCGTAACGCCCGCCGCATCGCCCTGTACATCGCCGCCGACGGCGAGATCGACCCGGCGCCGATCTGCCGTGAAGCCTGGCGCCGCGGACGGGAAACCTACCTGCCGGTACTGCATCCGCTGCACCACGACCGCATGGTTTTCGTGCGCTTCAGCGAGAGTGACTGCTTACTGCCGAACCGGTTCGGCATCCCCGAGCCCGCCACCTGGCGCGCCACGGCACAGCCTTGGCAACTGGACCTGGTCCTGCTGCCGCTGGTGGCATTCGACGGGAAAGGCAACCGCCTGGGAATGGGCGGCGGCTTCTACGACCGCACCTTCGCGCGCGACAAGGCGGCGCGCTGGCCGAGAAGGCCGGTGTTGTGCGGGCTGGCGCACCGCCTGCAGGCGGTGGCGGAACTGCCGGTGAACCCGTGGGACGTACCGCTGGCGCGGGTGTTCACGGACTGAGCGGCCACACCCGGCGGTGCCGGGCTGCGAGCGGGGATCAGCGGCCGGCGACGTAACCGGTGACGGCGTGGCCCGGGGCAGGGTCGGAGCCACCCTCGCTGACGGCGCTGAACAGCACGCCCGCCACGAATATGGCGGCGAATACCCACAGGATGTCAGGTGATTTCTTGTTCTTCATGGTCGTGGTCCGGGTGGATGGGGGCAGGGAGTGATCACATTTTGTCCACCCGGCACGGATCATTCCGTGAACCAGGTCCGGAATCAAGTGCGAATTTGCTTCCGGATCAGAAAGTTAGGCAGCCTTTTTCAAGGCAGTCTCAGGTTCTGTGAATTGACCCCCCATTTGGGTGTGAACCAGTCGACCCCGGCCGTGGGATACTCCTGCCGTCACGGGCGGCATTGAGGCCGCCCGCTTTCCGTCCAGCCAGGAGCCCCGACATGACCTTCCGCCGCCTGCCCCTCGCCATTGCCCTGACCGCCCTGTGCGCCGGTACCGCGCACGCAGCCCCCTTCTCGCCCTTCGACGTCCGCGCCGCCGGCATGGGCGGCACCGGCGTGGCTTCCGCGAAAGCCGCAAGTGCCGCGCTGTTCAACCCGGCGATGCTGTCGGCGCAGAAGGAAGGCGACGCGTTCCAGTTCGTGCTGGGCGTGGGTGCCAATGCGGCGGATGAAGCCGAGATGTTTGATACGGTTGACGAGTTGCAAACGCAGATCGACGCGTTCAACGCAGCCTTCGACATCGCCGACGACGCGGGCATGTACGGCGCGGCGGTGGATATCCGCCAGTCGCTCACCGAAGTCGATGGCAACTACCTGATCGCCGACCTGGGCACCGGCCTGGGCGTTGGCGTACCGGGTCGCAAGCTGGGCGTTGGCGTATTCGTGTCGGTGAAGGCGCAGGCACTGGTGTCGCCCAGCATTGCCGGCTCGGACTACGCCTACATCGACGACGTCATTGCCGACTACGAAGACAACGGCAACCTCGACACGCCGCCGCTGACCGACTTCCCGGGTGATTCGCAGGTCACCGGCGTCGCCATCGCCGTGGCCGAATACGGCGTGGCACTGTCGCATCGCCTGGCCATGGGCGAAGGCAGCCTGGACATCGGCGTGACGCCGAAAGCCGTCGAGATCAGCACCTTCGATTACACCGAATCGATCAGCAACTTCGACGACGCCGACATCGACTCCGACACCTACGAGAAGACCGACTCCGGCTTCGATCTCGATGCCGGCGTGGTGTACAAGCCGAACGCCGAGAGCAACTGGCAGTACGCGCTGGTGGCGAAGAACCTGATTGGCGGCGACTACAAGACCGTCACCAACCGCAGCATCGAACTGAACACGCAGCTGCGCGCCGGTGTTGCGCACGTGAAGAACCGCACCACGCTGGCCATCGATCTCGACCTCACCGAGAACGACGGCGTGGCGCCGGGCACCGAAACGCAGTTCCTCGCGCTGGGCGCCGAGTACGACCTGAAGTACCTGCAGGGCCGCATCGGCTACCGCGCCAACCTGGCCAGCAGCGACGTGGATGACGTTGCCTCGATCGGCCTCGGCCTCGGCCCGGTCGACCTGTCGGTGATGGGTAACGCGGACGAAGTCGGCGCCTACCTGCAGCTGGGCTTCGGCTGGTAATTGCTCGCCACGACTGCAGAGAGGGGGCCATGCCCCCGACAAAAAAGCCGGCGCATGGCGCCGGCTTTTTTATGCCCGGGAAAGCATCGGGGGCATGGGCCCCTCGCTACATGAGGAACAGCGCGAAGGCGGGATTGTCGGTTTCGTCGGTGAACGGGTAACCGAGTTCCTTCAGCGATTTCTCCACCGCGCGGCGGTCGCCGGCATCCACCTGGAAACCCGCCAGCACTCGGCCGAAGTCGGCGCCGTGGTTGCGGTAGTGGAACAGCGAGATGTTCCAGCGCTGCCCCAGGCGGTCGAGGAACTTCATCAGCGCCCCCGGGCGCTCGGGAAACTCGAAACGGTAGACGAGTTCCTGCTTGCCCACCGCCGGCGGATGACCACCCACCATGTAGCGCACGTGCAGCTTGGCCATCTCGTTGTCGGTCATATCGATGACCGGGTATTCCTTCTCGCGCAGGGCGGCAACCAGCGCCTCGCGGTCGGCGGGTCGCGCCAGCTGCATGCCCACGAACACGTCGGCGCGCTGGCTGCTGCTGAAGCGGTAATTGAACTCGGTGATGTTGCGCTTGCCGAGCGCCTGGCAGAACGCCTTGAAAGCGCCCGGCCGTTCGGGAATGGTCACCGCGAAGATCGCCTCGCGCTTCTCGCCGAGCTCGGTACGCTCGGAGATGTGGCGCAGGCGATCGAAGTTCATGTTGGCGCCGCTGGCCACCGCCACGAACGTGCGACCCTCGCACTTCTCGCGTGCGATCCAGTTCTTCATGCCGGCGATGGCCAGCGCGCCGGCCGGCTCGGCGATGGAACGGGTGTCCTCGAAGAAATCCTTGATGGCCGCGCAGATCTCGTCGGTGGAAGCAGTGATCACCTCGTCGACGGTGTCCTTGAGCACGCGGAAGGTTTCAGCACCGATCTGCGCCACCGCCACGCCGTCGGCGAACAGGCCCACCTCCGGCAGCACCACGCGCTTCTTCGCCGCCAGCGCCGCTTTCAGGCAGGCGGCGTCTTCGGGTTCGACGCCGATCACGCGGATGTCCGGGCGCAGGTACTTGATGTAGGCCGCCATGCCGGCGGCGATGCCGCCGCCACCCACCGGGATGAACACCGCGTCGATGGGATCCGGGTGCTGGCGCAGGATCTCCATGGCGATGGTGCCCTGGCCGGCGATCACGTCCGGGTCGTCGTAGGGATGCACGAAGGTGTAGCCCTTCTCCTGCTCGAGCCCGCGCGCGTGCTGGTAGGCCTCGTCGAAGGTGTCGCCATGCAGCACCACCTTCGCGCCGCGGTTGCGCACCGAGGACACCTTGATGTCCGGCGTGGTCTGCGGCATCACGATCACCGCCTTGATGCCGAGCTTCTGTGCCGACAGCGCCACGCCCTGCGCGTGGTTGCCGGCGGAGGCGGCGATCACGCCCTTGGCGCGCTGCGCCTCGGTGAGCTGCACGATCTTGTTGTAGGCGCCGCGCAGCTTGAAGGAGAACACCGGCTGCAGGTCCTCGCGCTTGACCAGCACGCGGTTGTCCAGCCGGCGCGACAGTTGCGGCGCGGCGTCGAGCGGCGACTCGATGGCCACGTCGTACACACGGGCGGTGAGGGTGCGGCGGGCGTAGTCCTGGAGCAACTTGTCGGTCATGGCGTGGCGCGGCGATCCGGGCGGGAAACGGCCATGTTATCCCATGTGGGGAGGGGGGCATGGCCCCCTCGCTACATACTAGAATGTGCGCCCCGCCCGCAGACCACCGGATACCCGCCATGAGCCCCCAGGACGCCCGCAAGAAGGCCGCCGCCGAAGCCGCGCTGAAGTACGTGGACCCGGATGCGATCCTCGGCGTGGGTACCGGCTCCACGGTGAACTTCTTCATCGATGCGCTGGCGCCGCTGCGCCACCGGCTGAGGGGCGCGGTGTCCAGCTCGCTGGCATCGACAAAGAAGCTCGAGGCGCTGGGTATCCCGGTGCTCGACCTCAATGACGTGGACGAAATCCCCGTGTACGTGGACGGCGCCGACGAGGTGAACCACCGCCTGGAGATGATCAAGGGCGGCGGCGCGGCGCTCACCCGCGAGAAGATCATCGCGGCGGTGGCCGGCAAGTTCATCTGCATCACCGACGCCTCCAAGGTGGTGGACCGCCTCGGCGCCTTCCCGCTGCCGGTGGAGGTGATCCCCATGGCGCGCAGCTACGTGGCGCGCGAGCTGGTGAAGATGGGTGGCCGCCCGGCCTACCGGGTGGGCGTGGTCACCGACAACGGCAACCACATCCTCGACGTGTCGGGCCTGGACCTGTCGGTGCCGGCGCCGGTCGAGGAGCGCATCAACAACATCACCGGGGTGGTCACCAACGGGCTGTTCGCCCGCCGCCCGGCCAGCGTCCTGCTGGTAGGCGAGGACGGCGGCGTCCGTACCGTCACCCTGTAGAGAGGGGGGCCATGCCCCCGATCCGCCCCGTGTAGAGAGGGGGCGGAATGGGCGGCCCTGTGCCCAATTAGTAAGCATGTATATGATCGACCTGCTTAGTGACTGGGCACCCGACCGTGAGCGACTTCGACCCCGACCGCAGTTTCGGCTTCAACCTCTATGACGCCGCGCGCCTGTTGCGCCGCGAATTCGAGCGGCGCGCCAAGCGCCATGGGGTGACCCGCGCGCAGTGGGTCGCCCTGACCTGGATCGCCCGGCAGCCCGGCCTGCGCCAGTCGCAACTGGCCGACGTGCTGGAAGTCACGCCCATCGCCGTCGCCCGCCTGGTCGACCGCATGGAAGGCGAAGGCCTGGTCCAGCGCCGCGCCGATCCCGACGATCGCCGCGCCTGGCAACTGCACCTCACGGACAAGGCGCGCGACTCGCTGGAAATGCTGCGCACCATCGGCCGCGCGGTGCGTGACGATGCCCTGGCCGGCATTGCCCCCAAGGACCAGGACGTCCTGCTGTCCTCCCTCATGCGCATCCGCGACAACCTCGCCGCACCGCGCTGAGCCTGCCAACGATTTCCCGGGAACATCGCCATGACCAACCCCCAGGATTCCGGCAACACCCGCAAGCGACGCATCCTCATGCTCGGCGTGCCCGCCGTGCTGCTGGCCATCGGTTCCGTGCTGTACCTGGCCGGCGGCCGCGAGGTCACCACCGACAACGCCTACGTGAAGGCGCTGACCGTCGACATCGTGCCGGAAGTGGCCGGCAAGGTGATCGAGATGCCGGTGAAGGCCAACGACCGCGTGAAGCAGGGCGACCTGCTGTTCGCCATCGATCCGGCCGACTACCGCATCGCGGTGAAAGCCGCCGAGGCCGACCTGCTGCTGCAGTGGGCGCGCGTGGAAGCGCTGCGCCCGGAGATGCGCGCGGCGCTCGAGCAGCGACGCAAGGCCAGCACCGAGGCGGAGTACTACGCCAAGGAAGTGCAGCGACTGGAAAACCTGCGCGCGAAACAGGCGGTGTCGGAATCGCAACTGGATGACATGCGCCACCGGCGTGATGCGGCGCTCGCCGAGGCCGCCGCCTACGAGCAGGAATACCGGCGCGCCGGCGTCGCGCTGGGCTTCGACGTGAACCTGCCCAAGGAGAAGCACCCGTTCTACCAGGTTGCCGAGGCGCAGCTGGAAAAAGCGAAGCTGGACCTCGAGCGCACGCGCGTCACCGCGCCGATGGATGGCGTGGTGACCAACAAGATGATCGCCGCCGGCGACCAGGCCGTACCCGGACGCACGGCGCTGTCGCTGGTGCAGGACACCGACGTGTGGGTGGAAGCCAACCTCAAGGAAACCGAGTTGGCCGGCGTGATCATCGGCGCGCCGGTGCGCGTCGAACTGGACGTCTACCCGGGCGAGGAATACGCGGGCACGGTGGAAAGCATCAGCCCGGCCACCGGCGCGGAGTTCGCGCTGCTGCCGCCGCAGAACGCTTCCGGCAACTGGGTGAAGGTGGTGCAACGCATCCCGGTGCGCATCCGCATCACGCCACAACAGGGTCAGCCGCCCTTGCGCGCGGGGCTGTCGGCGGAAGTGGCGATCGACACCGGTCGCAACCGCTTCCAGAAGCTGCTCGACTGACGGCCGGCCAGCCATGAGCACTGCCGTGGCAAGCGGAACGCCGCTGTCGCAACCGGCACTGGTGGTGTCGCCGGCGCGGCGCAAGCTGCTCACCTTCTCGGCGATGGTCGCCACGGTGATGCAGACGCTGGACATGACCATCGCCAACGTCGCCCTGCCGCACATGCAGGGCTCGCTGGCCGCCACGCAGGACCAGATCGCCTGGGTGCTCACCTCGTACATCGTGGTGAGCGCGGTACTGATGCCGCTCACCGGCTTCCTGTCGGCGCGCTTCGGGCGCAAGCAATTGTTCGTGGGCGCGGTGGTGCTGTTCACGCTCACCTCGCTGCTGTGCGGCATCGCGCACACGCTCGAGGAGATCGTGCTCTACCGCATCCTGCAGGGCGCGGCCGGCGCGGTGATCATCCCGCTGTCGCAGTCGATCATGCTCGACATCAACCCGCAGGAAAAACAGGGCCAGGCGATGGCACTGTGGGGCGCCGGCGTGACGCTCGGCCCGATCCTCGGCCCCACCATCGGCGGCTGGCTCACCGAGTACTACGACTGGCGCTGGGTGTTCCTGATCAACCTGCCGATCGGCATCATCGCGGTGGCCGGCCTCGCCGCGGCGATCCCGCGCACCGAGCCGGACCGCAAGCGCGACTTCGACGCCACCGGCTTCTTCCTGCTGGCGGCGGGCATCGGCTGCATGCAGCTGGTGCTGGACCGCGGCGAGACGCTCGACTGGTACGAGTCCGGCGAGATCTGGATCGAGACGATCATCGCCGGACTGGGCCTGTACCTGTTCACGGTGCACACGCTCACCGCGCGCAACCCGTTCCTGCCGCCGCGCATGTTCCGCGACCGCAACTTCGTCACCAGCCTGCTGCTGGTGTTCATCGCCGGCGTGGTGATCCTGTCGACCATGGCTCTGCTGCCGCCCTTCCTGCAGCACCTCGGTGGCTACACGGCGCTGGACACCGGCCTGCTGCTGGCGCCGCGCGGCATCGGCGTGATGACCACGATGATCATCGTCGGACGCGTGCTGCTGGGGCGGGTGGACCCGCGCTGGATCGTGCTGGCGGGCTTCGGCTTCGTGCTGGTGTCGCTGTGGGGCATGACACGCTTCACGCTGCACACGCCGGTGTTCGACCTGGTGTGGACCGGCGTGGTGCAGGGCATCGGGCTGGGCTGCGTGTTCGCGCCGATCGCCTCGCTGACCACTTCCACCATGGACCCGTCGCTGCGCACCGAGGCAGCCAGCCTGTTCAGCCTGCTGCGCAACCTGGGCTCGAGCTTCGGTGTGTCGGTGGTGGCAGCGCAGCTGACCCGCGGCATCTCGGTGAACGCCGCCGAGCTGGGGACGCACCTGCAGACGGAACGCGCAGCCGACCTCGCCCGCGAGCTGGGCAACGGCGCGACGTGGATGGAGCCGGACACGGTCGCCGCCCTGCTCGATGCCGGGGTGCTGCAGGAAGCGGCGCTGATCGCCTACCTCAACGACTTCCGGCTGATCTTCGTGGCCACGCTGTTCGCGCTGCCGCTGGTGTTCCTGTACCGCAAGCCCGGGCAGCAACTGCCGGCGTCGCACGCGGCGATCGACTGACGCGCTGCACCACCTGCGAGGTATGCGTGAATTGACCCCGCCCCATTGACGACGGCGGGGCGCGGGCTGGTAAGGTCGGGACAGACACGGTGGAGGGACACACGTCATGTCGGACCCGCACAGCACCGCCACGGCCGCCGCCGGCCTGGTCAGCCTCGAATGGAACACGACGATGCTGGTTTCCGGGGCGATCCTCGCCCTCACCTTCATCGGGATCTTCACCGAGAAGATGCACGGCTTCGACCGCGCCAAGTTCGCCATGCTGGGTGCCGGCGTCATGGTCGCCGCCGGGCAGCTGATGGGGTTCTACAACCCCGAACTCGCGGTGAAGGCGATCGACTGGAACGTCGTATTCCTGCTCGGCTGCATGATGACCATCGTCGCCATCATGATTCCCACCGGTGGCTTCCAGGCGCTGGCCTGGCATATCGCCGACTGGTCGAAGGGCCGGCAGTTCTGGTTGCTGGTCATGCTCGGCACCGCGGTGACCGGCCTGTCACTGCTGCTGGACAACGTGACCACGGTGGTGATCTTCGGCCCGCTGATCATCCTGATCGCCCAGGCGCTCAAGGTCAGCCCGGTGCCCTACCTGCTGGCCGCTGCACTGCTCACCGACACCGGCGGCGTGGCAACCCTCGTCGGCGACCCGCCGAACCTGATGATCGGCTCGGCGGCCAACATCAGCTTCAACGATTTCATCTACCACATGGCCTGGCCGTCGTTGCTGGCGTGGATCGCGATCCTGGTCACGCTGCGCTTCCTGTTCTGGAAGGAGCTCTCGGCGGTGCCGGCGAAGATGGACTTCACCGAGAAGGAGAAGATCAACGACCGCTGGACGTGGAACGCGGCCCTCGCGGTGCTCGCCGGCATGGTCGTGCTGTTCGTGATACACGACAAGCTGGGCTGGGATCCGTGGGTGGTATCCGCCGCCGGCCTGACGGCGCTGGTGTTCATTGCCCGCCACATCGAGCTCGATGCCGCCTTCGAGCAGGTGGAGATCCCGCTGCTGCTCTTCTTCATCTCGCTGTTCATCGTGGTGGGCGGCGTGGAACACAGCCAGTTCCTCATGTACATCGGCCAGCACATCACGCCGTTCGTGCAGGAAGACCTGCTGATGGCCACGATCCTGCTGCTGTGGGTATCGGCGATCCTGTCGGCCATGATCGACAACATCCCGTTCACCGCGGCCATGATCCCCATCATCGCCGCCATGGAGGCACAGGGCATCAACGTGACGCCACTGTGGTGGGCACTGGCCGCGGGCGTGGGCATGGGCGGCAACGGCACGCACATCGGCTCCACCGCCAACGTGTTCATCGTCACCATCTCCGAGCGCCTCGCCAGGGAGAAGGGCGACCCGTCGCTGGCCATCACGCCGGGGTTGTGGTTCCGCAAGGGCACGCCGGCCATGATCGTCACCCTCATTGCCTGCACGATCGTGTTCGTCGCGTTCTTCGACTTCTACAGCGTGCACTGGACGGCCAAGTAGGCCGCCGACCCACCGGTCACCAAGGGCCCGCCAACCCGGCGGGCCTTTTCGTTGGACAACCCGGATACCGGGGCCTGGAGGGCGGGCCTATACTCCGCGCCCATCTTCCGCCCCCGGATTACCCCGATGGTCATCGAACCGTTCTCCGCCACCGGCCTCATCGTGCTCGGCATCTTCCTGCTGGGCATGGTGCTGATCGCCCTGGAGGCGGTCATCCACATGGACAAGTTCAAGCCGGCGCTGCTGATGACGTCGGGCCTGATCGTCATCGCCGTCACCTACTACGTCGCCGGCCACCCGGAAGGCCTCGAGCAGTTCGCCGAGGCGCAATCGGACATCAAGAAGGAACTGTTCGCGCTGATCGCCTTCATGGCGTTCATGTGGATGATCGTCGAGGTGCTCAACGAGCGGAACGTGTTCAACGCGCTCAACGACAAGCTGCTGGGCATGGGGCTGGGGCCGAAGGGCATGTTCTGGGCCACCGGCGGACTGTCGGCGCTGCTGTCGCCGTTCCTGAACAACATCACCACGGCGATGATCTTCGGCAAGTCGATCACCAACCTGACCGACCACCAGCGCTACAAGCACGTGGCGCTGTGCAACATCATCCTCGGCTCCAACAGCGGCGTATGGTTCATCGGCACGTCCACCTCCCTGATGGTGGTGCTGGCCGGGAAGATTTCCATCGGCGGCTTGCTGCTGCTGGCGCCGGCGGCGTTCCTTGGCTGGGTGTTGTCGGCGGCCGTGCTGCACCTGATGCACCTGCGCAACATCGGCGACGAGAAGGTCTTCCGCGAGACCGACGTCTGCTACATCGTCAAGCCCGGCGGCATCGGCCTGACCGTGGTGTCGTTCATCGCCGTGGTGGCAGCCGTACTGATGAACATGGTGCTGCACATCGACATCGAGTTCGCGCTGGGCATCGGCCTGTCCATCGTGGCGCTGTACGGGTGGTACCTGAAGAAGCAACAGGACGTGCACATCCCGTTCAACGCGCAGTTCCAGAAGGTGGAATGGAACACGCTGCTGTTCTTCATCGGCATCATCACCGCCGTGGCCTGCCTCAACCACGTCGGCTGGCTGCGCTACATCACCTGGCTGTTCGAGAACGTGGATCCGACGCTGGTGAACATGGCGCTGGGCGGCCTGTCGGGCGTGCTCGACAACGTACCGGTGGAAGCGGCGGCGCTGATGTCCAATCCGCAACTGCCGTATGACCAGTGGGCGCTGAACGCGCTGATGGTGGGGGTGGGTGGTTCGCTGACGGTGATCGGCTCGGCGGCCGGCATCATGGCGATGTCGCTGGAGCGCACCTACACGTTCGGCACGCACCTGAAGTTCCTGCCGGCGATCCTGGTGAACTTCTTCGGCTCGCTGGGGCTGTGGTACCTGTTCTTCGTGGAGTTTGGCCTGGGCGGCTGATGGCTCTTTTGTAGCGAGGGGGCCATGCCCCCGATTTGCTGACGGGCAAGAGCGTCGGGGGCATGGCCCCCTCTCTACAGGGAAGTGCGGCGCACCGAGTGCCAGGTGTCCAGCCAGGGCGGCACGAAGGCCACCAGCAAGGCCAGCATCGCCAGCGCGCGGTGTTCCTGCCAGGTGAAGATGGCGGTGGCGAAGGCGGCCACCGCGAATACCGTGCCCACCAGCAGCGCGCGCCGCAACAGCGGCGGACGTTGCGGCGCATCCACCATCACCACGATGTAGCCCAGCGGCGGCAACAGGTGGAACGGCAGGTAGAACACCGCGGCCACCACCCAGAACACGACGTCGTTGTCCATCGTTACAGCCTGACCTCGCAGGAAAGCACCACGTCGGCGTCCGGCTCCGGCAAGCCGCCGCGTGCGTTGAGCATGGAGGGCATGACGTTGTCGCGCCCGAACAGGTTGCGCACGTCGAGGGCGAGCCGCAGCTTGCCACTGCGCCAACCGGCGTGCAGGTCGGTGCGATAGTAATCCGGCGCGGCCGGCGGCACATAGACCGACAGCGGGCTGAAGGTGGTGATGGTGTCGCCCTCGGCCATGTCGAGCATGATGCGCTCACGCAGCCCGATCTCCCAACCGTTGCCGAACTGGCGGCTCACGCCGAGGTCGAACAGGTACTGCGGGAACCCGACATAGCGGGTGTCGATGCGATCGTTCTCGCTCACCACCCAGGAGCCGGTCGCGTCGAAGCGCCAGTTGTCGTGCACGTGCCGGTGCGTGAGCTCGATGCCGTGCGCGCTGTTCTTGCCGGTGTTCTGGTACTGGCTGATGGTGGGACTCAACTGCATGAGCACGATGCCGTCCTGCCAGCGACTGCCGAACAGCACAAGCTCGGTGTCGTGGCCGCCCTGCGCGTATTGCCAGACCAGTTCGAGGGTGTCGATGGTTTCCGGTTGCAGCGCGAAGTTGCCGGCCTGCTGGGTGCCCGTGCCGGTGCCGTAGCGCTCGGTGGCACTCGGCGCGCGGAATGCGTGGGCGTACTGCAGCTTGCCGGTCCACGGAGAGTCCGGCCCGCGCCAGATCAGCGCGGCACGCGGGGACGTCGCGTCGCCGACATCCGAATATTCGTCCCAGCGCACGCCATAGACCACCGACAGCGCGCCACGCGTGGTGCGCCCCTGCAGCAACAGGTGGTCGATGGTGCGCTCTTCGCCGGCAAACGGCGCCGGCGCATCGTAGTAGGCCGTGCCGTCCAGGCCGATGCGCTGCACCGGCGCGCTTTGCACGCCGAACCAGTCGCGGCCACCACCCACGGCCCAGTCGGTGTGATCATCGCTGTCGTGGCGCAGCAACAGGTGCAGGCCGCTGCGGTATTCGCGGGTACCCTGGTACTGCATGTGGGGGCACAACAGCGGCCAGGTGGTTGCCGGCGTCTGCGGGCGGCAACCGCCCAGGCCGGCGTCGATCAATTCGTCGTTGGACGGGTACGCCGACGCGTCCACCCGCCACAGCTGGTCGCTTTCCCAGCCGAACAGGTGCACGTCGACCTCGGTAGCCTCCGCCACGCGGCGTTCGTAGCGCGCCTGCGCCATGCGGAAGTCGGAGCGCTGGCCCATCAGGTCATGGTCGCGCAGGTAATCGGCGCTGGCCGGCAGGATCGCCAGCATGGTCTGGTAGAACTGCGCGCCGACGGACGGGAAGCGGTCGCTGTCATAACGATCCACATAGAACCCGAGGCGCAGTCGACCCGCATCGAGGTCGCCGCGCTCGGCGTTGAAGAACACGGCACCGTCCTGCTCGTCGTGGTCCCATTCACCGGTGCCGGGCAAGCCGGTCAGTGGATCGACATAGTCATACACCACGTCACGGTCACCGTTGTCGGTGACCGCCAATCCGCCTGCCACCTGCCAGGATGACCACTGCCCGGCGCCCGTCAGCGTTCCCTGCGCCTGGCGCGGATGACCCAGGGACACGCGCGCGGCACGCTGCTGCGCGGCGGGCTGCCAGGTATTCAGCGCGACCACGCCGTGGAAGGCGTCGGAGCCGTACAAGGTGCTGCCGGCGCCGCGTATCACCTCCACGCGCTGCAGCAAGGGCAAGGCAATGAACGGCAGGCTGTAGGCGGCGGAGGCATAGCTGTAGTTGTTCAGGGGTACGCCGTCCAGCAGCATCGCCGTACCGCGCGTGGAGATGTCGTTGGCGTAGCCGCGGATGGCAAACATGCTGGCACCACCGAGCGATGCATACGGCACCACCGAGGGCACCTGCTCCAGCGCATCCTCGAGGCTGCGCGCACCGCGCAGTTCCCAGTCCACCGGCTGCAGTACCGCCACCGACGACGCCGAATCGCGCACTGCCTCTTCGAACGGCGAGGCCACCGAAACGCTCATCTGCATCAACGATTCGAGCGGCATCTCGAACAGGTCGCCGCTGGCCTGCGCGGATCCGTCCGCGAGCAAGCCGGCAACTGCCACCAGGATGCCGGCGCGCGCCGGCAAGATTCTTCTCGTCATGAGATTTTTTCTCCCGGACTTGCCACGGGTGACAACCAACGCAACAACGCGGCATGCAGTGCATCCCGCCCGAAGGGCTTGCTCAGCACATCATCCATGCCCGCCGCGATGCAGGCTTCGCGTTCGAACTGCAGCGCACCGGCAGTGATGGCAATGATCGGCAGGTGTACGCCGCCGGCGGCGCGCTCATGCTGGCGCCAGCAGCGTGCCGCCTCGAAACCATCCATTTCCGGCATCTGGCAATCCATGAGCACCGCATCGTGGTGCGCCGCGCGCATCCGCTCCAGTGCCTCGCGGCCATTGGTGGCGACATCGAAGGTGCATCCGAGCGATCGCAGCATGGCCGTGGTCACCAGCCGGTTGACGAGGTTGTCCTCGACCAGCAGGACGTGGGCCGCCAGGTGACTGCCGTCCGCATCCTGCGGCACGGACAGGTCCGGCATCGGCTCGCCGACCGCCAGCGGCAACTCCACCGCGAAGCGGCTGCCGGCCCCCGGCGCGCTCTGTACGTCGATGCGCCCCTGCATCAGCTCGACCAGCTGGCGGACGATGGCCAGGCCGAGGCCGGAACCACCGTAGCGGCGCGCATGCGAGCTGTCGGCCTGCTCGAAGGGCTCGCAGAGGCGCGCCAGCATGCGCGCATCCATGCCGATGCCGCTGTCCTCGACCACGAAGCTGACGCGCTGCAGGTGATCGTCGCCACCCACGCGGTTGACCGACACGCGCACCCAGCCTTCACCGGTGAACTTGATGGCATTGCCGACCAGGTTGGCCAGCACCTGGCTGATCCGGTTCGGATCACCGCGCAACCAGGGCGATACATCGGGAGCAACCACGCAGCTGAGCTGCAACTGCTTGTCCCGTGCCTGCCCGGCCATCAGCGCAACGACTTCCTCCGCCACTCGGTGAACGTCGAAATCGATCTGTTCCAGGCCCAGCTTGCCTGCCTCGATCTTCGAGAAGTCGAGCACGTCGTTGATCACCGCCAGCAAGGTCTTTCCGGAGTGGCCGACGATCTCCGCGTAGTGGCGCTGGGTCGGCGTGAGGTCGGTAGCCAGCAGCAGTTCGGTCATGCCGAGCACGCCGTTCATGGGCGTGCGGATCTCGTGGCTCATGGTGGCCAGGAAGCGGGACTTGGCCTGGCTGGCCGCCTCGGCAACCTCGCGCGCATGCTCCAGCTCGGCGGTGCGCTCGGCCACCGTCTGCTCGAGGTTCTCGCTGTAGCGCTTGAGCGCGGCGTCGCGCTCCTCGATCTCGCCAAGCATGTCGTTGAACGATTCGACCAGCTGGCCGACCTCGTCATCGCTGCTGCGCAGTACGCGAAGGCCGTAGTTGCCGTCGCGCGAAACGGCGCGCGCGGTGGCCGCCAGCTGCACGACCGGCTGCGTGACCTGTCGCTGCAGGCGTCCGCCCACCCAGGTGGCGACCAGCAGGGCGAGCGCGGCAAACACCAGCATCATCAGCAGGTATCCGCCCAGCTCGGCCCAGCGCGCGCCGAGGTCGGTGACCACGCGCAGGCTGGCGATCTGCTCGCCGTCGAGCAGCACCGGCGTAATGGTCTCGATGCGGGCAGGCAGCAGCCAGCCACCGGCATCCAGGGGCGCGCGGCAATCGGCTGGCGCATCGTCGCGGGCGCGCAACTGCACGAACACACCGCCTTGCGGCAAGGTGATGCAGGCTGCCGCCAGACCCGGATCGGCACGCAGCGACGCAAGCGTTTCGGCAGCAGCACGCTCGTCGCCGAATGCAACGGCTGCCTGGGCATTGTGCGCGGTGGCCTCGGCGAGGATCTGCAGCTGGCGCACCGCGTCCTCGTGCAGGTTGCGCGCCGCAACGGCGGCAAACAACAGCCAGGAAACCAGCAGCGCGAGGCCGGCGCTGAGCAACAGCACGGCCAGCAGGCGCCGGTGCAGGGGCAGGTTGCGCCAGCTCATGGGCGCACCTCCGCGGCAGCCGCGCGCGCTGGCTGTCGCGCCAGCGCCAGCAGGCGCGAACTGACCTGCAGACCGGCTCGCTCGCACTGGGGCCTGGCGATACTGAAGTGCACCCGGTTGTCGCTGACGTACAGGCCGATCATGCCGCCATCGCTGGCAAAGCCGGGGATGTCACTGACGGTCAGCAGCGCGTGGCGCGACGCGGCAGCCAGCCACGCGGGCAGTTGCGCGCGCTCGTCCGCTGACAGGTAGAGAATGTGGCAACCGGAGAGATCCTCGCCGGCTGCCACCACCCTCACGACCATGCGACGCCCTTGCGCGTCGCGGCCATGCACGCGCACCAGCTGGCCCTGCAGCGCATCGGTGCTGGCGGCACACACTGCCAGCGGCGTTTGCGCCGCGGGAAAACTCGCGGCTGGCCACGACACGAAGCGGGCGAAGTTGTAGATGTAGGCGGCCATGATTTCGGCCGTCTTGTCCGAAGACGCGACGCTGGCAGGCGCGGCGATGACCAGCAACGCCAGCAGCAGGCAACGCAGGGAAATTCGGTTGGGCGGCATCCGTGCTCGCTCGGGATCAGGGGGCGCCGGGCGGCGCAGGCTCCACGGGCGGCGCGGGCTCGGCGGTCACGCCGGGATCCACGGACGGCACCGGCTCCACGGACGGCACCGGCCGTGGCGTTTCGATCTGCTGCGGCGCGAGGAACTGCACTTCGCGACCACACTCGATGATGATGCGGAAGGGATTGCTCTCGCGGAACTGGTCGCGGTAGCGGACGTTCAGCTTGCGAGCCTTGCCGCGACAGGGCACTTCCGCCTCGGCATATCCGGGCACGGCGATGAAGCGACCGCGCGCCTCGTCGAAATACTCCACCGGCCCCGGGCGGGAGTTCTGCAGCAGGACACTGGCGTTCTTCTTCGCGTCACCGAAAATGCGGTAACCCAGTTCGCGACCGACGCCCTCGAGTTCCGCGGCGAGGACCGGCGTGGCGAACAGGCAGGCAAGCAGGGGCAGCAGTCGGAGGGTCGTCATGGCATGGGTGCCGGGCGCAGGTGCCCTGATTGTTGTTGTGGGCCCCATGGTAACCAAAACCGCGCGGGCTGCCGACCGCCCGGTCACTCGTCGGGCGTCACGGTGACCTGCACCGACAGGCTGTGCCCGGCACTGCCCTGGATGACACCGCGCAGGGGAGAAACATCCCCGAAATCACGCCCCCAGGCCAGCAACAGGTGCCGCTGGTCGGCCTCGCAGTCGTTGGTGGGGTCGAACTCGACCCAGCCATGCCCGGGGCACCAGACCGCAAACCACGCATGCGAGGCATCGGCACCGACCAGGCGTGGCTGCCCGGCGGGCGGATCGGTGCGCAGGTAGCCGCTGACATAGCGCGCAGCGAGCCCCAGCGAGCGCAGGCAGCCAATCGCCAGGTGCGCGAAGTCCTGGCACACGCCACGCCGCTGGGCCAGCACGTCCAGCACTGACGTACCAACCTGCGTTGCCGCCGGGTCATAGGAGAAATCGGCATGGATGCGCGACACCAGGTCGGCGACCGCCGCCAGCAGCGGACGCCCCGGCGGGAAGCTGGGCGCCGCGTAGCCGGACAGCAGGTGCTTGACGCGCACCATCGGTGATTCGAAGCGGAACTGGCGCGGCTCGAGCGGCGCGTCGCCCTCGAGACGCAGCGCAGCCTGCACCGTGTCCCACGGTGGCCCGTGATCGCCGCGCGCCGCCCAGGGGCGCTCGTCCACGCGCAAGTACAGGTGCGACATGACCCGGAGTTCAGTGTGCGCCGCCTCGAAGGAGAGGCGCACTTCCGGGTTGCCGAACACATCCTCGCGATCGATGCGACGGGTGGCCGGCGGATCGACCTCGATGCGCGCATCCTTCACCTGCTGCCAGGCACAGGGACGCGGCAGCAGGTGCAGCACATGGTGTGACAGCGAAACCGGTGCCGCGTAGTGGTACGCGGTCAGGTGCACGACGCGGTATCCGGTCGCGGCCATCGCTATACCGCCAGCGAGCGCGAGGTCGCGTCGGCAACGTGGGTGAAATGGCGATCCGCCAGCTGGTTCGACAGGGTGGCGGTCGCCTGCCACAACTGGCGCAGTTGTCGCGCGAGCAGGGGCAGCCCGGCGCGCGGATCCGCGAAGGCCGCATCGAGCCCGCCGACCTGCAAGGCCTCCGTCGCCGATGCGAGGCCACCGTCGGGTACACCGTCGATCTGCTGGCGCAACTTCGCGAGCGTGCCAAGCAGCTTGCCGGCCTGGAACATCAATGCGCGCGGATTGCCCTCATCGAAAACCACGATGTCGAGGGCCGGCAGCAATTCCGGTGGCCGCGGGTAGCGGTAACGCCAGGTATCGACGCAATCGGTGGCACCCAGCAGCAGCACCGCGGCATCCGGCGCATCGGCGTGCTGCTCGAGCAGCCCGGCCACCAGTGCCGACACGCATTGCAGGCGCTCGATGCGCCGGCCGCTGACCATGAAGCGCCAGCCGGCATCACGCACCATGTCGTCCATGGCATGGCCGGTCAGCCGCGCGCAAGCAGACAGCACGCGATCGGTGAGCGCGAGTGCCGCATCGAGTCGCGGGCGCGTGCGCGCGGCGGCTGCGCGGCGCGCGATGTCCTGCAACTGTTCGAGCGCCTGCCAGTGATCGGCGGACAGCCGCTCGCGCACCTGTCCGGCGGCGAGGCCGGCGCGGCGGACGGTGTCGAGCAGGCCACCGGGCCACTGGCCGTCGAACACCGCTGCCGGCAAGCCACGATCGGAGCGGGCGGCAGCATTGGCGTGCGCTGGCAGCAGGCCCGCCTGCACGCACAGCGCCAGCACGGGCGCCCCGCTTTCCCGCGCGTCGCTCTCCACCAGCCGCGTCAAGGCCAGGCGCAGCAGGCGCGCGTGGCTTTCGGCACGCTCGAGGTAGCGCCCCAGCCAGAACAGGTTCTCGGCGGCGCGACTGGGCAGCGAAACAGGGGCCCGCACGATATCGCGCAGCCCGATGGTTTCCGGCAGCGCGACCGCGGGTTGCGACGATGCATCCGACAGCACCCACACGTCCTTGCTGCTGCCGCCGCGCTGCATCGACAGGATGTCGTGGTTGGTGTCACCGGCGACGCGGGCGAGCCCACCGGGCAGCACCTGCCAGCGTCCGTCGGCCGTGGCCACCGCGTACACCCGCAAGCCAACGGCGCGCGACACCAGTTGCGAGGTATCACCGGTGGCGAGATCGCGCACCAGCACCGGCGCCTGTGACAACTGCATGATTTCCTGCGCGACGTAGGCGTTCGGTCGTGCGCGTATGCGTTCAATCCATTGCGCGCGCTCGGTGGCATCCAGGCGGTTGCCGAACACCGGCTCCATGCGCTGCGACGGGTAGGCGGGCTTGATCACCAGTGCGTCGATGTTGCGCGCCACGTACTCGAGCGCGGCAGCCTCGCCGCACCACCAGGCCGCGACGGACGGCATGGCCAGCGGCTCGCCGAGCAGGCGCTCGCAGAGTCCGGGCAGGAAGCCGGTCAACGCCGGGCTCTCGAGCACGCCGCTGCCCAGCGCGTTGGCGATGAGCACGCGCCCGGCACGCGCCACCTCCACCAGCCCGGCGACACCGAGCGTGGAATCGGCGCGCAGGTCGAGCGGATCGCAGAAATCGTCGTCGAGACGCCGCAGGATGGCATGCACCCGCTTGAGGCCGCCGAGCGTCTTGAGGAACACGCTGTCGCCGCGCACCGTGAGGTCCTGCCCCTCGGCGAGCACGAAGCCGAGATGACGGGCGAGGAACACGTGCTCGAAATAGGTCTCGTTGTGCGGCCCCGGCGTGAGCAGCACCACGAAGGGCATCTCGCCGTCATCGACCGGCGCATGCGCGGCCAGTACTTCCTGCAACGCGCGGTACCACTCGCCCGGCTGCTGCACCTGCAGGTCGCGACAGGCATCGGCGAACAGCCGGGAAACGATGGCGCGGTTTTCCAGCGCATAACCCGCACCTGACGGCGCCTGCGTGCGATCGGCGAGCACCCACCAGCGCCCGTCGGGTCCGCGCGCGATATCCGCCGCGTACAGGTGCAGGAAGCGTCCGCCCGGCGGCGCGATGCCGCGGCAGGGCCACAGGAAGCCGTTGTGCCCGTACACCAGCGCCGGCGGCACGGCCTTGTCGGCAAGCAGCTCCTGCGGACCGTACAGGTCGGCCAGCACGCGATCGAGTAACCGCGCACGCTGGCCGATGGCCGCGGCAATGCCGCGCCACTCGTCGGCCGGCAACACCAGCGGCACGATGTCCAGCGGCCACGGGCGGTCGGCGCCCTTCGGGTCGGCGTAGACGTTGTAGGTGATGCCGTTCTCGCGGATGCGCTGCTGCGCGCTGTCCTGCCATTCGCGCCACTGCGATTCGCTGGCCTGGGCCAGCGATGCCAGCAGCGCGCGCCAGTGCGGCCGCAGGCTGCCGTCGGCGGCGCGGGTCTCGTCGTGGCAGGGGGGAAGTGCGTTGGCGTGCATGGGCAACACTGTCACCGCGGATCAGTGCCGCCGCAAGTCCAGCGTGAACGGAAATTCCGCGTCCACCGGCGGTGACGCAGGCGCCAGCCGGCCCGGCGTGTGGCCCAGCCGGAAGAAGCGTGCCAACCGCCGCGATTCGGCTTCCCAGGCGTTCACCGGCAGGGTGTCGTAGTTGCGACCGCCCGGGTGCATGACGTGGTACTGGCAACCGCCCAGCGAACGCGCATTCCAGGTATCGACCAGGTCGAAGGTCAGCGGCGCCTGCACGCCGATGGTCGGGTGCAGGCAGGATGCCGGCTGCCAGGCCCGGTAACGCACGCCGGCGACGAATTCGCCGGTGGTCCCGGCGGGGTGCAGCGGCACCGGCACGCCGTTGCAGGTCACCACGTAGCGATCCGGCGCCATGCCGGAAACCTTCACCTGCAGCCGCTCCACCGACGAATCGACGTAGCGCACGGTGCCACCGGTGGCGCCCTCCTCGCCCATCACGTGCCACGGCTCCAGCGCGTGGCGCAGTTCGACGTGCATGCCGCGCACGGCGAAGTCGCCGTATTTCGGGAAGCGGAACTCGAGGTGCGGGGCAAACCAGGCGTACTGCACCGGGTAGCCCGCGGCGTTGAGATCCTCGATCACGTCGGCGAAATCCTGCGCGACGAAATGCGGCAGCAGGAAGCGATCGTGCAATTCCGTGCCCCAGCGCACCAGCCGCGGCGGGTGGTACGGCTGCTTCCAGAAACGCGCGACCAGGCAGCGCAGCAACAGTTGCTGGGCCAGCGACATGCGCGCATGCGGCGGCATCTCGAACGCGCGCAGCTCCAGCAGACCCAGGCGTCCGCTGGCGCTGTCCGGCGAGTAGAGCTTGTCGATGCAGAATTCAGCGCGATGCGTATTGCCGGTCACGTCGATCAACAGGTTGCGCAGCAGGCGATCGAGCAGCCAGGGTGGCAGGTCTGCGTCGCCTGCCGCGGGCATCCGGCGGAAGGCAATCTCCAGTTCATAGAGCGCATCATTGCGGGCCTCGTCGACGCGCGGCGCCTGCGAGGTCGGCCCGATGAACAAACCCGAGAACAGGTAGGACAGCGACGGATGGTTGTGCCAATACGCAATGAGGCTGCGCAACAGGTCGGGCCGGCGCAGGAACGGCGAGTCCGCCACCGTGGCGCCACCGAGCACGAAATGGTTGCCGCCGCCGGTGCCGGTGTGGCGCCCGTCGACCATGAACTTCTCGGTGGTCAACCGCGATTCGCGTGCCGCGTCATAGAGGAACACCGTGCGCTCGACCAGTTCGTCCCAATGCGCCGCCGGGTGGATGTTGACCTCGATCACGCCCGGATCGGGAGTGACGCGGAAGTGCAGAAGTCGCGGGTCCTGCGGTGGCTCGTAGCCCTCCAGCAGCACCGGCATGCGCATCTCCGCGGCAGTCGCCTCGACCGCCGCCACCAGCACCAGGTAGTCCTCGAGGCACGTGGTGGGCGGCATGAACACGTACAGCACGCCGTGGCGGGCCTGCGCGCACATCGCCGTGCGCACGATCCACGGCGCCGACTGCTGCGCGGCGGGACGGCGGTCCGGCGATTCTTCCGGGTGCAGGTGCGCGGGCACGCCGCCATGCGAGGCCGCCATTGGCGATGCCACGGTGCGCGAATCAACCTGCGCGCGGATGCGCTGCTGCGGCGGCAACGGCGCCTGCGGCTGCGACGGATCCGCGGCATTCACGTAGGGGTACTCGCCGGCCGTCACCCACGGTTGCGAATCCAGCGGCAAGCGGTAGCCGATCGGCGAATCGCCCGGCAGCAGGTAGCAGCGCTCACTGCGCAGGAACCACGGGCCACTGCGCCATTCGCCGGAGCTTGCGCGCGTGATCGGCAGCACCGATCCCACCGGGCTCGCCAATCCATGGTCGAACACGCGCATCAGGCGCGCGCGTTCCTGCGCATCGTCGAGGCGCGAATCGAGCGGGTCGACGTTGCCCGGCAGGCGGCGCTCGCGCCACAGGAAGTAGAAGGCGTCCTCGTAGGCGCCGAACACCTGTGAAGGGTCCACCGACAGCCGCCGCGCCACGCCGCGCAGCAGGCGATCGGCGCTGCTCGCATCCGCCCCGTAATCGCGTGATTCGTCGGCCAGCAACGCACGGTCCGACCACAGCGGCTCGCCGTCGCGGCGCCAGAAGCAGTTGAGCGACCAGCGCGGCAGTTGCTCACCCGGGTACCACTTGCCCTGGCCAAAATGCACCAGGCCCTGCGGCGCATAGTGGTCGCGCAGGCGGTGGTAGAGCGTAGCGGCGCGCTTGCGCTTGGTCGGCCCGAGCGCGGCAGCATTCCACTCGGCGCCGTCCGGGTCGTCGATCGACACGAACGTCGGCTCGCCGCCCATGGTCAGGCGCACGTCACCGGCCGCCATTTCCGCGTCCACCGCGTGGCCCAGCGCCTCGATGTCCTGCCACTGTGCATCGCTGTAGGGTTTGGTCACCCGTGGCGCTTCCCACACCCGCGTGACCTGCATGTGGTGCTCGAAGGTGCATTCGCATTCGTCGATCAGCCCGGTGAGCGGCGCGGCCGACGCCGGCTCCGGCGTGCAGGCCAGCGGGATATGGCCTTCACCGGCGAACAGGCCGGAGGTGGGATCCAGGCCGATCCAGCCGGCGCCGGGCAGGTACACCTCGCACCAGGCGTGCAGGTCGGTGAAATCGGCGGCGGGTCCCGACGGGCCGTCGAGCGCCTTCTGGTCCGCCACCAGTTGCACCAGGTAACCGGACACGAAGCGCGCGGCCAGGCCGAGGTGGCGGCACAGTTGCACCATCAGCCACGCCGAGTCGCGGCAGGAACCGGAGCGCTTCTGCAGCGTTTCTTCCGGCGTCTGCACGCCGGGCTCCATGCGGATCAGGTAACGGATGTCCTGCTGCAGGCGCTGGTTGAGTCCCACCAGGAAATCCACGCTGCGCGCCTTCTCGCGACTGATGCCGGCGAGGTAGTCATTGAACAGCGGCGTCGCCGGCAGGCGGTACAGGTACGGCGCCAGCTCGTGGCGCTGCCAGGCCTCGTATTCGAACGGGATGTGTTCGGCGTGCGGTTCGAGGAAGAAGTCGAACGGGTTGATCACCGCCAGCTCGGCGACCACGTCCACCTCGATGCGGAACGCGGTGGTGGGCTCGGGGAACACCAGCCGAGCCAGCCAGTTGGACTGCGGATCCTGCTGCCAGTTGATGAAGTGCTTCGCCGGCAGCACCTTCAGCGAATAGGAGAGGATGCGCGTGCGGCTGTGCGGGCACGGCCGCAGGCGGATGACCTGCGGACCCAGGTTGACCGCACGGTCGTAGCGGTAGTGGGTGACGTGGTTGATGGCGACATGGATGGACACGGGCAACGCTCCCGGCGCGGCGAGGGACGCGGGAGACCTTGCAAGAGGCGCGCCACTGCGGGATCAGCCGGCCCGACTGCTGCGCACTTCCACCGGCAGGGTGCTGATGTGGTGGAACAGGCGGATGTCGCGCAGCACCGGCCACCAGTCATAGAGGAGCACCTCCAGCGGCTTCCACATGGCCACCCAGCCCATGATCAGGAAGCCCTCGCTGAGCAGCCGGTCGGTGAGGTTGTCGCCGGTGAACACGAAGCGCCAGAGCATGGTGCAGGCCAGCAGGAACAGCAGGCCCACCGCCAGGCTGGTGCGCCCGAGACGCAGCACCTGGCGCAGGGCGAAGCGGGCGGCGGTCTCGCGGTAGCGGAAGAAGTTGTGGATGGCCTCGGCGACGGCCGCTCGGGTGCGCTCGTCCGGCTCGCCCGGCACGTAGACCACGATCTTCACGTGGCGGTGGCCATGCAACTCGCGGATGGCATCGACGAGGTACTCGGCGGCCTCGGCGTCGAGGTCGCGCTCGCGGAACGGCGACGGGTCCAGCGAATTGAACAGCTGGGCCGGATGGGTGACGTTCAGTTCGACCAGGTTCCACTCGCCCTCGCGGCGGTAGATGCCCGTCAATACGTCCCTGTTCATGTACGGAAGGCGATCGCGGCTGTCATCCGGCCAGTATAGCCCCCGAACGACGAAGCCCGGCACGCGGGCCGGGCTTCATGCGGTGGCAGCGGGGCAGAACCCCGCAGCGCGGTCAGCCTTTCTTGTTGGCGACCGTGCCCTTGTTGCCGCTCTTCGGACGCGTGTTGCCGAAAGAGCCACGCCAGATCTTGCCCTTGCGGGTACGCTTGTCACCCCTGCCCATGAGGACCTCCAGGATTCGGTTCGGATTGGAAAACGGGGGGCGAGTATAGCGCGCGGGCGGCCGGCGGTCATGGGATGGGCGGTGCTGCCCGTTTCCGGGGCGTCCCCGGCCTGCCCGGCGGGACATGAGCGGTGACGGCGCACCGGATCGGGTCGACGCACCGCGGCGGTGCAAATAGCCCGGTTTACCCGCCCGCAGGCTGGCACAGCCCTTGCTCTGACAAGGTTACCGAGCGAGGTAACCCGCATGAGCATCCTGATCCCCCCGGCGGAAGGCCTCTACGACGAACTGCTGCTGGCCAGCGGCGACGCCCGCCCCCACGTGAAGGGCCTGGCCGACTGGCTGCGCAAGACCGGCGCCGCCCGCTTCGAACGCAAGCGCGCCGAGGCCGACCTGCTGTTCCGCCGCAGCGGCATCACCTTCAGCGTCTACGGCGACGCCGAGGGCGCCGAGCGCCTGATTCCCTTCGACATCGTCCCGCGGGTGATCCCGGCCGCCGAGTGGCAGTCGCTGGTGGCCGGCCTGAAGCAGCGCATCACCGCGCTGAACCGCTTCATCCACGACATCTACCACGACCACGAGATCATCAAGGCCGGGGTGATTCCCGCCGAGCAGGTGTTCGCCAACGAGATGTACCAGGTGGCCATGCAGGGCATCGACCTGCACCGCGGCCTGTACACGCACATCGGCGGCATCGACCTGGTGCGCAACAACGACGGCAACTGGCACGTACTGGAAGACAACCTGCGCACGCCGAGCGGCGTCTCCTACATGCTGGAGAACCGCAAGATGATGATGCGGTTGTTCCCCGAGCTGTTCGCGCGCCACGCCGTGGCGCCGGTCGACCAGTACCCGTCACTGCTGCTGGAAACGCTGCGCGACGCCTCGCCGGTGGACAACCCGACGGTGGTGGTGCTGACGCCGGGACGCTACAACAGCGCCTACTTCGAGCACGCCTTCCTGGCGCGCGAAATGGGCGTGGAACTGGTGGAGGGCGCCGACCTGTTCGTGCGCGACGATTACGTGTGGATGCGCACCACGCGCGGCCCGCAGCGCGTGGACGTGATCTACCGGCGGCTCGATGATGCCTTCCTTGATCCGCTGGCCTTCCGCCCGGACTCCATGCTGGGCGTGCCGGGGCTGCTGGCGGCCTACCGGTTGGGCAACGTGGTGATCACCAACGCCATTGGCAACGGCGTCGCCGACGACAAATCGATCTATCCATATGTGCCGGACATGGTGCGTTTCTACCTGGGCGAGGAACCGATCCTGCACAACGTGCCAACCTGGATGTGCCGCAAGCCCGACGACCTCAAGTACGTGCTCGACCACCTGCCGGAGCTGGTGGTGAAGGAAACGCAGGGCGCCGGCGGCTACGGCATGCTGATCGGCCCGCGCGCCACCAGGGAAGAGATCGCCGACTTCCGCAAGCGCATCGAGGCCAAGCCCGAGGGCTACATCGCGCAGCCGACGCTGTCGCTGTCCACCTGCCCGACCTTCGTCGAGGAAGGCATCGCCCCGCGCCACATCGACCTGCGCCCGTTCGTACTCACCGGCAAGGACATCCGCATCGTGCCCGGCGGGCTGACCCGCGTGGCCCTGCGCAAGGGCTCGCTGGTGGTCAACTCGTCGCAGGGCGGCGGCACCAAGGACACCTGGATCCTGGAGGCGCGTGATGCTGTCGCGGACCGCTGATTCACTGTACTGGCTGGCACGCTACCTGGAGCGCGCGGAAAACACCGCGCGCCTGCTGGAAGTCACCCACAACCTGTCGCTGATGCCGGTGTCGGCGGACCCGGCCGCGGAGCTGGCCTCGGCGCTGGAGATTTCCGGCGGCACCGAACTGTATCGCGACCTGCACGGCAAGGCCGGCAGCAAGCCGGATCCCGGCACGGTGCTGCACTTCTTCGTGTTCGAGGCGCGCAACCCCGGCTCGATCCTGTCGTGCCTGAAGGCCGCGCGCGACAACGCGCACGCGGTGCGTGGCTCGCTCACCGCGGAAGTCTGGGAAAGCGTCAACGCCACCTGGCTGGAGATGAGCCGGCTGACGCCCGAAGCGCTGGACGACATGGGTGCCGGCGTGTTCTTCGACCGCATCAAGGAGCGCTCGCACCTGTTCCGCGGTGCCGCCTACGGCACGATGATGCGCAATGATGCGTTCCGCTTCCTGCGCCTGGGGACGTTCATCGAGCGCGCCGACAACACCGCGCGCATGCTCGACTTCAAGTATTCACGCGCCGCCCTGCCCGGCAGCGCATCGCTGGCCGCCGAGTACTACCAGTGGACCGCGCTGCTGCGCGCGCTGGGCGCTTTCGAGGCCTACCAGGCGTTCTTCCACGACCGTGTGCGCGCCGAGCACGTCGCCGAGTTGCTCATCCTCAACCCGGTGGTGCCGCGCTCGCTGAATGCCTGCCTGCGCGAGATCGCCGAGATCCTGCCACAGATCGAGGGCGACAGTGGCCGCGGCGCCAAGCGCCTGGCTACCGAACTGTCGGCGGCGCTCGCCTGGGGCGAAATCGGCCCGATCCTCGCCGGGGGCGTGCACGACTGGCTCAACGAATTCCTCGACCGCATCGACCGCCTGGCGGAGGCGGTGCACGGCGGTTACCTCGCATCCGCCTGAACAGTCCACGGAGGCCACCATGAAAATCGCCATCGAGCACAACACGGCATGGCATGACGAGAGCGGCGCACGCAGCGTCACCCAGTTGCTGCGCCTGACCCCGCGCGACAGCGCCCGCCAGCGCGTACTGGCCTGGGACCTGGCGCTGCCCTGCCAGGCCACGCGCGGCACCGACCCGTACGGCAACGTGCAGCATGTGCTGACGCTGGATGCACCGCGGCAGGACGTCACGCTGACCGCACGCGGCGTGGTCGAAATCGATCCCAATGCCGAAGAGGGCGATGACGGCCTCAACCCGCTGCTGTTCCTGCGCACCAGCGGACTGACCCAGGCCGACGGCGCGATCGGCGACCTCGCGGACAACTTCCGCATGCCGCACCTGTCGCGCGATGCCCTGCGCGCGCTGATGATGACGGTCAGCAGCGAGGTGAAGCTCGAGGCCGGCACCTTTTCCGGGCGTACCGCCGCCGAGGCGCTGGCGCGCCACGCCGGCACCTGCCACGACCAGGCACACGTGTTCCTCGCCTGCGCACGCCTGCTGGGCGTGCCGGCGCGCTACGTGAGCGGCTACGTGCACGGCATCGAGGCCAATCGCGTGACCAGCCACGGCTGGACCGAGGCCTACGTGCACGGCCGCTGGCACACTTTCGACGTGGCGTACCGGCTGGACCGCGCCACCACCCACCTGAAACTGGCCATCGGCATGGATTACCTGGATGCCTGCCCGGTACGCGGCGTGCGCTTCGGCCGCGCCCGCGAACGGCTGTCGGCGCACACGCTCATCGAGCAGGCGCAACAAGCCAACCAGTAGGCAGCGGGCTACAATAACCGCCTTCCCTGACCAGGACGACCGACGACATGACCTACTGCGTGGCGATGAACCTGCGCGACGGCCTGGTGTGCGTTTCGGACTCGCGCACCAACGCCGGCGTGGACCACATCGCGACCTTCCGCAAGACGCACCTGTTCCGCAGCGATGACAGCGGCAGCAAGCGCGTGATCGTGATGATGTCCGCCGGCAACCTGGCAACCACGCAGAGCGTGGTCAGCCTGCTGCGGGCGCGCAGCCAGCACGACGGCGAACACGTGATGAACGCCGCCAACATGTTCGAGGTGGCAGAGCTCGTGGGCCGCACCATCCGCGAAGTGGTGGCGCGCGACAGCGGCCCGCAGGCACAGGGCGTGGACTTCGGCTGCTCGATGATCGTCGGCGGGCAGATCGCCGGCGAGCCGCCGCGACTGTTCAACGTCTACCCGCAGGGCAACTTCATCGAGTCAACGGAAGAAACCCCGTTTTTCCAGATCGGCGAGAGCAAGTACGGCCGCCCCATCATCGACCGCGTGCTTCGCCACGACACCACGCTGGCCTACGCGGCGCAATGCGCGCTGATCTCGGTGGACAGCACCATGAAGTCCAACCTGTCGGTGGGCCTGCCGCTGGACCTGACCATCTACCGCTACGACAGCTTCGCGCCGGAGCAGTATCGCATCGACGAGAACGATGCCTACTTCCGCTCGCTGCGCACGGCCTGGTCGGAAGGGTTGCGGCGGGCCTTCAACGAGTTGCCGGCGCCGCCGTTCTGAACGCTCGTCAGCGCACCTTCACCGCGTAGTTCAGCGAGAAGGTGCCACCGACCGGCAGGGTGCCGAGCATCTGCACGCGCACCTGCGTGACGTTGGCGTCGTAGCCGGCAGGCGCCCCGCCACCGCCGGACACCGGCACGTAGGCCCAGGTAACACCGTCGTCACTGGAGTATTCCGGCACGCCCAGCGCCAGCGTCGAGGCCGGAGAGCCCTCCACGAACTGGAAGGGCGTCAACACGCCGTAGGTATCCACGCGCAGCATGGTGAACCGGTCGATGTCGTCGAGCACCAGCACGCTGGTTGCCGGGCCCGTGCCCATGTTCGCCACGCTCATCGTGTAGCCGACATCGCTGCCCGGTGCCGCCGAGGCGGCGCTGGCCACCTTGGTGACCGACAGCATCGGCGGTAGCGGAGTGACCGCCAGCGCCGTGGCGTTGCTGTGCGTCACGACACCCTCGGTGCCTTCGCGACCGGTCACGCGCAGCGTGTACACGCTGCCGGCCCAGGAGGGCTTGGTGAACGCGTATTGGTAGGTACGTTCACCCGCGGCAACGTTGTCGTTCACCAGCGTCATGGCCGCCGTGCTGCCCACCTGGGTGTTGGCGGCAGCGAACAGGTCGAAGTCCGCACCGGTGATGTCGAAACTGCCGAACGGGTCGCTGATCACGCTGCGCAGGTAGAGATTGCCACCGTTGTCGATGGTGGTGGTCACCGGCGCGTTGGCCGGGTACGCGGCACCGTGCACCGCCACGCTGTCAACGTTGATGACGGTGTTGCTGGCGATGTCCACCCGCGAGTAGCCGGTGCCGCAGGTGCCTCCGAAGGAACGCAACTGCAGTGACCGCACACCGGAACCCGAACTGGCATTGGTGATCCGCGCGTAGATGCGGCTACCGGCAGCCAGGTTGATCGCCGATGACACCGGGATGTTGAAAACCACGGTACGCCAACTGAAATTGTTGCCGCCGGTACTGGCGGCCAGCACGTTGTTGACGGTGACACTGCCGATGGTGGTCGTGGTCGTGCCGCTGGTGGCCAATAGCACCGTGACGTTGCGGTCCTGCGAGGCGCTTCCCGAGGGCTTGGCGAGGCAGATCGGAACCTGCACGGTGCCCGCAGAGATCGTGAAAGGACGCACGAACGCCGGCGTCAGCAACAGGTCCGGCGCGCTGGCGAGTTCGGCCAGCACCGCGGAGTCGGCGTTTACCGTTGGCACCACGCGCCGCAAGGTGTTGGCGTTGCCGCCGCCGGCACCGCTGAAATACATGTACAGCGATTTCACCCCGGAACCGCTGCCCCCGTACACGTAGCGCGTCGAGCTGACCGTGTTGTTGCTGGCGACGTTGTCGAACACCGTCCCGGATGCCGTGGCATTGGCGGTAATCGACGAGCCACCCGCAGCCGCGGACACCAGCACGTTGAGGGTCAGCGTCGATGCCGACGAGCCCGCTGCGAGGGTGCCGCTGCGCGTACAGGTAACCAGTTGGCCAACATTCGAGCAGGTCCAGCCGCTGCCGGTATAGCCCGTGTATGTGAGCGACGACGGCAACGTGGAAGTGACCGTGAGCGGGCCGGTCTCGGTGTCCGGACCGTTGTTGGTGACGTTCACCTGGTACTGCGCGGCGCCGCCGGCGTACAGCGGCCCGGTGAAACCGCCGGTGGCCACCTTGTCGGCCAGCTTGTCGAACACGTCGATCGCCAGGTTGCGGATTTCGTGGTTGTTGGTGGAGCCGCCGGTCGACGCCGCGAAACCGATCTTCAGCGTCGGGTAGATCGGCGTGGGGAGGGTGTAGGTGCTGATCACCGTCTCGTAGGAGTCACCCTGCGCAAAGCGCATCTCCACCTGCACGCTGTAGGTGCCGCCGCTGGGGTACATGGTGATGCGCACCTGGCGGTAATAACTGGCCGGCGCGGGACGCGCTGTGCCGCACAGGCTGGACGGGCAGTCGATGCGGTTGGTGGCCGTGGGCAACTGGTTGTGCGTCAGGTAAGGGTAGTTGGTGCCGTTGTCGACGCCATTGCCCTCGCCACGGATGGTCACCGAGTTGGCGCGCTGGCCGGGACCGCCGTTCTTGCAGCGGTCGGCGGGGTTGGAGAAGTTGCCGTATTCGTCGAAGGCGATGCCGATGTAGGCGCGCGACAGGCCGGGCGTGGGCGAGCAGCCGTTGGCGTAACCCAGCGAACCGCCGAAGTCGCCGGTGTTGAAGGTCGGCGTGGCGCCATCGAACAGGTACACCACGAAGCCGTCCGCGCTGGTGCCGCCCCAACTGCCGTACTCGAACTCGATGACGAAGCCGTTGGCGGTGGCGTAGGCGGTGTTGTAGTAGGCAAAGCCTGCCTGGTTGCCCGTGGCCGGGGTCAGCCGCAACCAGCCATTGCCGGCGGGGTCGGCACCCCCGGAGGTCAGCACGGTACTGCCGCCGAACACCCAGCCGGGTGCCGTGCTGTTCATGAATGACTCGGTGATGGTGGCGGCACGCGCACCAACGGCCAGCAGCGCCAGCAACAGCAATGCGCAGGCGCGCGCCACGCCATGCCGACGGTCGCGACCGGATCGTCCTGCGGGGATTCGGGCCTGCCACATGGCCCGGATTATAGCGGTGCCCGGCCGGGGCCGGGCCGCGGGCGTCGCCCTTTGTCAGGCGGCCTGTGCCGCCGGGCGGGCATCGCCCAGATAATCGCGCAGGTCGATGTCGAGCATCGGGCGCCCGGCATCGAACGCCTGCACCCATTTCGCGACCAGGTAGCGATCGTCTTCCTCCCAGGGGTGGAAGTCCGGTCGCAGGTACTGCAGGTAGTCGGCGAACAGCAGGGGCAGCACGCCCGGCCTGCCGTCCGCGTGGCGGCCCAGGTAGAAGCGCGCCAGTTGCAGCCAGGTGGACGGGCGGGACAGGTGGCCGTCCGCGGCCAGCATGTACGCCTGGCGCACCAGCACGCTGCCGGCGAGGATGCCGGTGAGCAGCGCGAAGCCGGCCATGCGCCGCGCGTAGCTGTCGTCGAGGTGCTGCAACACGTCGATGCACACCGACTTGTGCTCGATTTCCTCCACCGTGTGCCAGAACAGCATCGCGCCGATCTCGCTGCGCGCGTCCACCCAGCGCAGCGGGTCGGAGAGGAACGCGTGCGACATGATGGACGTCATGTGCTCGGCGCCGGCGGTGAAGGCGACGTGGTCGATGGCGCCGGTGTGGCGCAGGATCCAGTCGTTGATGCGGTCCTGCACGCGGTCGATATCCGCCAGGCGCGGGTAGCCACTGGCGGCGAGCAGCGCGTTGAACTTGCGGTGCTCGAAGGCGTGGTGGCCTTCCTGGCCGCAGAACGCGCGCGCATCCTTCGCCAGCTGCGGATCACGGATCTGCTCGCGCACGGCGCGCATCGCCTGCAGGAAGAAGTCCTCGCCCATCGGCAGGATGCACGACACCGCGTTGAGGAACGAGGTCTTCACCGGGTCGCCATGCGCCCAGTCCCGGGTGTAGCCGGCGGCCAGGGTAAAGCCCATGCGGCGCGGCTTGAGGTTCACGCCGGCCGGCGTGCGCGAGGCAGCGCGCGGCGCGCGCGATTCACGGCGAAAGAATGGCAGACGCATGCAAGAATCCCCTGTAGCGAGGGGGCAATGCCCCCGACTGCGATGTTCGTAGCGAGGGGCCACGCCCCGACCGATCACTTCAGGAACGGCGCCTCGCTGCCGGCCAGTTTCGTGACCAGAGCCGGCGACAGCCGCTTCAGGTAGTACATCGCCCAGCTTTCCGGCGACACCGGGCGCACGCCCTGGTTGCGACGCACGGCATCGACGATCGCCGCGGCCACCTGCGCGGGCGTGTAATTGCGCTTCTCGTAGAACGCATCGACCTTGTCGCGCACGCCGGCCTTGCCCATGTCGCCTTCCATGATCGTGCCCTTGATGATGTTGGTGTTGATCACACCCGGGCAGATGGCGGTGACGCCGATGCGGTGGCGCGCCATGTCGGCGCGCAACGACTCGGAGAAGCCCAGCACCGCGTACTTGCTGGCGGCGTACACTGGCATGTCGGCGGCCGCCACGTAGGCGGCCAGCGACGCGAGGTTCACTACGTGGCCACCCTGCCCGCGCGCGACCATCGCCGGCAGGAACGCGTGGCAACCGTGCACCACGCCCATCAGGTTGATGTCCATCACCTTGCGCCAGGTCTCCAGCGTGGTGTCGAGGAAGCGGCCGGCGGCACCGATGCCGGCATTGTTCACCAGCACGTCGACCACGCCGTGCTCCCGTTCGACGCGTGACGCCAGCGCGGCCATTGCCGCCGCGTCGGTGACATCCACGGTGTAATGCGCCGCGCGACCACCGGCGGAGGCAATCTGCCGGCAGGTCTCCGCGGCGCCTTCTTCGCGCAGGTCCGCAACGACCACCCGCGCGCCAGCCTTCGCGAACGCCAGCGCCGTCTCGCGGCCGATGCCGGAGCCCGCACCGGTGATGAACACCAGCTTGCCGCTGAAATCCTTCATGATTTTTTCTTCCGGGAGGCAGGTTTGCGGGTGGCCTTGGTCGCCGGCGCGCGGGCAACAGCCACCTTGACGGTGGCCGGGCGCTTCTTCGCCAGGGTGCGGCCGGCGGACGGCTTCACCGCCAGCTTGCTGCCGCCGAGGCGCGCGATGAAGCCGCGCACCAGCCCGGTGAATTCATCGGCATGCGTGCGCTGCGCCCAGTGGTTGGCGTCGAGGGTCACGCGGGTCACGTCGGCGCAGGTTTCGTCGATGTACTCGAACAGCTGCGGGCGGATGAAGTTGTCATGCACCGGCACGACAAGCTGCACCGGCAGGCGGATGGAATGCGGCGCCGGCACCGCCGGCGGGCGGAAGGCGTTCTGCTGGTACAGGCCGATCGGCCCGAGCACGATGCGCAGCACTTCGTCCTGGCCCACGTCGAGGTACGGGTCATCGGCGGTGACGCCGCCGCTCATCAACCCGCGACGCCAGACTTCCACGCCGGCAAAACGGAACAGCGCGCGGCCGGCGCCGGGAATGTTCAGCGCGAAGATGTACCAGCTGTGCGCGAACTGCTCGAAGGCGGACTTGAGCGCGTCGCGGTCGCGGCGCAGCAGGCCGTCGCGGGTCTTGCGGTACAGCCACTGCCACATCAGCCCCACGTGCGGACCTGACATGCTGGTCCAGCTGAGCACGCGCTGCGCGTAGCGCGCATCGGCCACGAAACTCCAGCCGAGTACCGAGCCCCAGTCGTGGCCGACCAGGTGCACCTTGCCGTCGCGGCCGACGGTGGCGTCGATCACCGCGAGGATGTCCGGCAGGACCTGCTCGATGCGGTAGGCGTCGCGGCGCGCACTCGGCGAACTGTGGCCGCACCCGCGCAGGTCGAAGGCGATGACGTGGAAATCGCGCGCCAGATCGCGCAACTGGTATTCCCAGACCTTGTGGCAGTCGGGAAAGCCATGCAGGAACAGGATGGCCGGCTTCTTCGGGTTGCCGTCCTCGACAACGTACAGCTCGACATCCTGCGACTTGACGATACGGGTGCGCATCGGCGGCCCTCGGGCAAAACGGGTGGGGCCCAACTATGACGGCGGGACGGCTGGCCGTGCAGGGCCGTTCCTGCCACTTGCTTGTTATTTCGGGCCAACCGTGGCGCCAAGCCGGAAGTCACTGCGGCGCCAGGCCAGCGCCAGGGGCACCAGGAACGCATTGAGGATCAGCGCGAAGGTCCATTCGAAGGCGTCATCGATGCGGTTGTAGCCGGCGTGGAAAGCCGCCAGCCCCACGCTGAGCAGGCCCAGGCCGATCCACGCCGCCATGGCGGCGGCCAGCGCCCGGTAGATGCCGGGCGTTATCACGGCGGGATGGGCCCGCCGCAGCGCCGCTACCCGGTAGAGCACCAGCAACTCGCACAGGAAGTTGAACGCGAAGCCCAGCGTGGCCCCCGTGCGGCGCAGCAGGCGCGCGGAGTCACCACCCTCGCCCAGGGCCGCCAGGTAGGTGATCGAGCTCAGCGCACCGGCCACCGCCAGCACGCGCAACCAGCGCTGCGTGCGCGGCGACGGATCGCCCAGCAGGGCCAGCCAGCCGGCGGCCAGCCAGAAGGTGGCGAGCAGACCCAGCGCGGCGAGCGTCATCGCCGGCTTGAACAGCAATTTTTCCGGCAACTGGCGCCCGGTGGCACTGATCGAGGTGCAGCTGTCGATGTGCGGCAGACACCAGGGCACGTGGCCATGCGCGGCGGCCACCAGGTAGCTGACATGGATGGCCAGCAGCGCCAGCACCGCGGTGGCCAGCGGCAACGGCCACAGTCGCGCGTTCATCCCGTGCGGCGGCCGGTAACGAGCCGGTCGATGGCGCGCAGCTGTTCGAGCAGCTCGCCGGTGTCGGCGTCCATGTCGGCGAAGGCGATCTCGGCGATGGGCGCGACGCCGCACTGGGCAGGCAGCGCGTGGCCGCCTTCCAGCAGGGCGCGGAAGCGCGGGATGAAGATCCACTGCAGCCACTGCCGGAACTCCAGGGTGTCGTGGCAGAACGGCACCTCGCTGGCGAGCCGCTCCGGCGCCGGCGCGACGGCTTCCCACAGGTCCAGTGCGCGCATGCCACGCTCGACGTTGGCCAGGTGCAGGCTGATCTGGATTTCGATGGGCTGGCTCATGGGTTCCCCGGGGGTGGTCGGGGGCATGGCCCCCTCGCTACGAAGAGCGCGTCGGGGGTATGGCCCCTCCTTACAAGGATATATCGAGGTCGGCGAGGAGGTTTTCCAGTACGTGGAAATCCTCGAAGCCGGGCACGTCGTCGGGCAGGCCGGCCGGCCGCGGCAGGCGCAAGGGGTTGGCCCACACGGCGGCCAGCCCGTGGCCGCGCGCTGCCAGCACGTCCTGCTCGGGGTGGTCGCCGACATGCACCGCGGCCGTCGGCGCGACGCCGGTGTCGCGCAGCGCGCGGGCAAACATGGCCGGGTCGGGCTTGGCACGCCCGACCTTTTCCGCCGACAGCACCACGTCGAACAGGTGGTCCACGCCGATACGCGCGAGATCGGCATTGCCGTTGCTCAGCGCCGCCAGCCGGTAGCGGCCAGCCAGCGCTTCGAGCAACTCCAGCGCACCGGGGAAGAATTCCACGCGGTTGCGATGGCCGAGGAACGCCGCCATGGCGTCGTCGGCCAGTGCACGGGCCTCGCGTCCGGTGTAACCGCTCTCCAGCAGGGCTTGCGCCATGGCGTCGCGGCGCAGGGCGGTGAGGTTATGCACGTACGACGGCTGTGCCTGCAGCAGGGCCAGGCGCTGCCGGCGCAGGGCCTCCACGTCCCGCTGTGCAGCCAGCGCCGGCGCCCGCTGCGCCAGCCACTGCCAGGTCAGCGCTTCCGCGCGGGCAATGACGGCATCGACCGGCCAGAGCGTGTTGTCGAGGTCGAAGCAGACCAGCTGCAATGGCATGTGCACTCCCGTGGGCGGCCGGCGCTGATGACCGGTGCCCGTCAATGGTACCTTTGCCGTCACCACCGATCACCCCGAGGCACCATGAGTACGGCGAGCACGGCGAGTCCCCCCTGGCACAATCCGTCACCGCGCCTGGCGGACACCGGGATCGATGCTGCCGCGCTGGCCGACCTCGCCGGCGACCGCCTGCTGCTGTTCTCGCTGCCGCCATGCAGCATCACGGTGCCGACGAAGGGTACGCTGCGCCGCTACGACAACGTGTCCTTCCGTTGCGGCGCGATGGTGGTACCGGCCACGGCCGCAACCATCCGCGCCACCCTTGCCGATTTCCCGCGCTACGTCGACCTCATCCCCAACACCACCGGCGCCACCGTGCTCGCGCAGGACAGCAACACCTCGCGCGTCGAATACGAGCACACCTTCGCGCTGTCGATGATGACCATCCGCACGCGCATCGTGCTCGCGCACACCCTCGAGCAGGACGGCTCGCTGTCCGCGCACCTGCTGGAAGGCGATGCCGACGCCGCGGTCAGCCGCTGGGAATTCCTGCCGCTGGACGACGGGCGCACGCTGGTCTTCTACTGCAACTGGGCGGACATCGCCAGCGGCAACCTGGTGCTGCAGATGCTGCTCAGGGCCCAGCCCGACCTGGCGCTGGCGGCACCCTACGGGTCCGCGTTCGTCGCCCTGGAAGCGGTGCGCCTGGCCTTCTGTCCGCCCGCCCCCTGCCCGCCGGAAGCCCGGTGCCCGGTGACCGCGCAGGTGCCGGCGTTCCCGCGTGCCGGCACCCATCCGCTGCTGGCAACGCTCGCCGCACCGGGACCGCTGGTGTTCATCGATGGCGGACAGTGGCTGCGCGACGAGGGCGAGCTGTTCCTGCAACGCTTCATCGCCAGCGCCTGCCTGGTCGACGGCAACGTGGCCACGGTATTCCAGCGCGCCACGCAGTTCGAACGCTTCCCGGAGTTCCTGCCGCTGGTGCGCGGCGCCACGCGCCGCAAGCGCGGCGACGCTTTCTCGATCGACTGGCAGGTCGGCATGGGACTCGGCTTCTTCTCGCTGGGCATGCGCTACCGGCTGGCCTACACGCAGTCCGGCGACACCGCCCTGCAGTTCACCCGCGAAGGCGGCGACCTGCGGCGCGTCGACGGCGGCTGGGACTGGCAGGCCGCCGGCGACAACCAGTGCCTGGGCAGCATGACCATCGGCTACCGCATCGGCGAGGACGCGCCGCTGGTGTTGCGCGTGGCCCGCCACCTGCCGCACCACGACGTGCTGGGCGGCCTGTACATGGGGCTGTCCAGCATGCAGCGCATGCGCGACTGGCTCGCCACCGACAGCGGGGCCGCGCCATGACGCTGCTCGAGCGCGCCCGCAACAAGGCGATGGAGACTGCCGGCATCAACGTGGACAGCGTGCTGGCGGCCACCGCCGAAGCGCTCGCGCCGCTGCCGCTCGCGCAGCGCACGCAGGCCGTCCAGGATGCCGCGTTCTGGCAGAACGCCGAGCGCATTGCCGCCGACCCGGACATCGGCGCCCGCCTCGGGCGCCTGCTGCCGCCGCTGCGCGGCCACGTGGTGGAATACTTCTACTCGAGCAGCCGCACCTTCGGCGGCGCGCTGGTGCGCACGCTGGCCTACCAGAAACTCGTCCACCCGTCGCTGGCCATCCGCCTGGTGATGAGCGCCGGGGAGTGCTACCTGGCCGACGAATCCGCCACCGCGCACCCCCGCCACCTGGTCGAGTGCTTCACCGGCGGCATGATCCGCTTCCTGCGCGACGCCAGCGACGGCCTGTTCACCCCGACGCGCATCGACTTCATGCACGCCGCCGGCGCCAGCGATGCCGAGTACCGCACGCTCTATGGTTGCCCGGTGCAACTCGGTTGCGCGCAGACGCGCGTGTATTTCGATGCTGGATGCCTGGCCCACGAGGCCTGGCACACGGACCTGTCGCTGCAGGAACTGCACGAGCGCATCGCCGAGCAACGCCTGGAGGAAATCGATCGGCGCGCGCTGATGGACGCCACCATGCGCGCCATCAGCCAGGGACTGGATGCCGGGCGCACCGGCATCGACGACATCGCCGCCCGCCTCGGGCTGACGCGCCGGCAACTGCAGGTACGGCTGGAAGCGCTCGACACCAACTTCAACACCCTGCTCGACAACTACCGCTTCGATCTCGCGCGGCACCTGCTCAAGGGCACCGACGAGAGGATGGAGACCATCGCCGCGCTGTGCGGGTTTTCCGATGTCAGCGCGTTCTACCGCGCGTTCCGCCGCTGGAGCGGCCAGACGCCGCTGGCCTGCCGCACCGGCGCGCCGGGAGCGTAAGCACGCAAGGCGACGTCAGCCCGGCGGCGGCACGAAGCCGGGCGGCGGCTCGGTCACGCCCGGATGCACCACAGCCTGCCGCTCGGGCGTGCCGATGATCCGGGCGAGATTGCGCAGGGTCACCCGCGGGGATTCCTGGATCAGCAGGTTGACCGCCCAGGTAGGCAGGTTGCCGCGCGGATCGACGTGGCCGGCCATCACCACCTTGACCCGGCCATCACCGAGCGGGATGAACGACCAGTCCGAGCGGATGGTGTTGCGCACGTAAGCGGGATTCTCCGGGTGGACATCGCTGACGCTGGCACCGCGCAGCATGACCGCCAGCGTGTCCGGTTCCTGCCACCAGCGTCCCTTGATGACGGCATCGCGGTCGCTGATCGGCCAGGGCATGTCGGTTTCCAGCAGCAGTACGTATTCGCGCCGCGCATCGTCACGCGACAGCGCCACCACGCGGCGGGTGTGGTCGATCCAGCGCGGCGCGGCGTCGATGTCATAGAACAGGCCCACCAGCGCCGACAGCGAGGAGCGCACCACGGTTTCGGCACGGAACTCCACGAACGGCGAATCGGCGACCGGCCGCTTCCAGACCCGCACGTCGGGTTCATCGACGGCCAGTTGCCAGGGCACGGCAGCCGCCTGTGCGGTCGCGGAAACCAGGACGGACAGCACCAGCAGGGCCCGGCGCAATGCCGCGGCGGCAGACAACAACATCAATCAACTCCGGGTACGGCACCGTGCAAAGGCTACAGGGCGGATGCTAGGCAACGCCGGCCGCGGCGTCATTGGCCGTGCGTACAGCTTGCGTGTGCCATCTGTAAACCGCCGGTCATTCGTCGCCCTCTGCCGCCGGGCGCTTGCGGGCGCGCGGGTGCGCACGGTCATAGACCTGCGCCAGGTGCTGGAAGTCCAGGTGGGTGTAGACCTGCGTGGTGGCGATGTCGGCATGGCCGAGCAACTCCTGCACGGCGCGCAGGTCGCCGGACGACTCCAGCAGGTGGGTGGCGAACGAATGACGCAGCATGTGCGGATGCAGGTGGCGCGATACACCCTTCACCACGCCGGCCCGCGCCAGCCGCTGCTGCACCGCGCGCGACCCGATGCGCTCGCCGCGGCGACTGACGAACAGCGCCGGCTGGTCGCCTCCGGCCACCTCGGCGCGCCGCGGCAACCAGGCGCGCACCGCCGCCACCGCCTTGCCACCTACCGGCACGATCCGCGTCTTGCGGCCCTTGCCGGTCACCACCAGTTCACCGGCGGCGAGGTCCAGCGCCGCCAGGTCCACCGCCACCAGCTCGGCCAGACGCAGGCCGGACGAATACATCAACTCGAACATCGCGGCGTCGCGGGCCGCCAGCCACGGGTCGTCGTCGCTGGCCGCGCCGTCGAGCAGCTGCGACACCTCGTCCGGGTCGATGGCCGACGGCAGCTTGCGCGGTGATTTCGGCGCGCGCACGCCCAGCGCGGGGTTGTCGGTGGCGCGCCCCTCGCGCAACAGGAATTCATAGAAGGAACGGATGGCCGACAGGCGCCGCGCGAGGCTGGTGCCGCCGAGGCCCTCGCGGTGGCAGACGGCGACAAACTGGCGCACCTGCGCGCTCTTCAGTTGCGACCAGCCGGCGAGCGCCGGCTGTTTCGCGCACCAGCCGGCGAGTTCATCGAGATCGCGGCGATAGGCGGCGAGCGTGTGCGGCGACAACCGTCGCTCCGCCGCCAGGTGGCGCAGGAAGGACTCGATGTCCGCCTGCAGCGCACTCATGTCACGCCCCGGCGCGGGCGCGCTCCTGCGCCTCGCGACCCGGGCGGATCGCGTAGAGCCGGCGCGCCAGCACGTCGCCGATGTGGCCGACGAACAGCGTGTCCATGCCGGACTTGAAGTGCTGAGGGTCGCGCGCACCGATGGCCAGCAGGCCGAGCTGGCCGTGGAATACCAGCGGCACGATGGCCGCCGAACCGACGGCATCGGCGGCCTCGCCGAACACCGCCTGCAATTCCTCCGGACGCAACACGCCGCATACCACGCGATGGCCCTTGAGCAGGCCGCCCAGACGCGCCTCGGCATCGGCGGCGTCCATGGCCATCACGCGTGGCGGCAACTGCGCGGCCGGCACGTCGAACAGCACCAGCGACTGCGCCGCCATGCCGAAGTCCTCGACGAGCGAACGGCCCAGCGCCTGCGCCAGCGCGGCGAGGTCGGCGCCCTCCAGCAGCGCCAGCACCAGCGCGCGCGTCTTCTCGAAGATCAGGTCGTTATCGCGGGCGATGGACAGCAAGCCATTGAGGCGCTCGCGCAGCTCGACGTTGCGTTCGCGCAGCACGCCCACCTGGCGTTCCAGCAGGGACACCGCGGTGCCCGCCTCGTGCGGGATCCGCAGGTCGGCCAGCAGCTCGTCGCGGCCGCTGAAGAAATCGGGGTTGTCGCGCAGGTACTGCGCAACCGCGTCGGCGTCGGGGGCGTGCTCGCTCATGCCTTGCCTGTCCCTGTGGTCAGAGATCGATTTGTCCGTGGAATACGGTGGTGGCCGGGCCGGTCATCAGCACGTGGGCACCGTGGGCGCGCACGTCGTGGCGGATCACCAGCTTGCCCCCGGGCAGCGTAACCGACACCTCGTCGTCCAGCCAGCCGTTGAGCTGGCCGGCCACCACCGCCGCGCAGGCGCCGGTGCCGCAGGCCAGGGTCTCGCCGCTGCCGCGCTCGAACACCCGCAGGGCCACGGCCTGGCGGTCCAGCACCTGCAGGAAGCCGATGTTGGCGCGCGCCGGGAACAGCGGGTGCTTCTCCAGCTCCGGGCCGATGACCTCCACCGGGGCGGTCACCACGTCGTCCACGCGCAGCACGCCGTGCGGATTGCCCATCGACACCAGGGTCAGCTCGCGCGCGCCCAGCGAGGTCTGCACCGTCGCGACGGTGCCGTGGCCATGGGCGGTGTTGCGGGTGGCGGTGGCATGCGCCGCGTCGGCCGGCACGTCGGGCAGGGCCAGGTGCGGTGGCCCCATGTCCACCACCACCTGCTCGTCCTTGGTCACGTCGAGGCCGATCTTGCCCTTCATGACCTCCACCACCAGGTGGCGCTTGCGGGTGAGGCCGCGGCCACGCACGAAGCGGGCGAAGCAGCGCGCACCGTTGCCGCACTGCTCCACCTCGCCGCCATCGGCGTTGAAGATGCGGTAGCGGAAGTCGGCGTCGGGTGACTCGGGCGGCTCCACCACCAGCAACTGGTCGAAACCGATGCCGAAATGGCGGTCGGCCAGGCGACGGATGTTGGCGGGCGCGAAGAAGCGCTCGCGCTGGCGGTGGTCGAGATGCTGGGTGACCAGGTCGACGACCATGAAGTCGTTGCCCAGTCCGTGCATCTTGCTGAACTTCAGGCGCATGGCGTCGTTTTCCTTCCCTTGCCTTAAGGCAGCAGCGATTCCAGCGCCAGCAGGTCGGCCACCGTCTCGCGACGACGCACGATGCTGGCAGTGCCGCCATCCACGATCACCTCGGCAGCACGGCCGCGGGTGTTGTAGTTGGAGCTCATCACGAAGCCGTACGCACCGGCCGAGCGTACCGCCAGCAGGTCACCGGCGGCGATGGCCAGCTCGCGATCCTTGCCGAGGAAGTCGCCGGTCTCGCACACCGGGCCGACCACGTCCCACGACTGCGGCGCGGTGCCATCGGTGCGCGGCTGCACGGCGACGATGTCCATCCACGCGCTGTACAGCGCCGGGCGGATGAGGTCGTTCATGGCGCCGTCGATGATGGCGAAGTTCTTGTGGTCGTTGCTCTTGAGGAACTCGACGCGGGTGACGAACAGGCCGGCGTTGGCGCAGATGGCGCGGCCCGGCTCCATGTACACCGGGAGGCGGCGATCACCGAGCTTCGCCAGCACCTGCGCGATGTATTCAGCCGGCTCCGGCGGCGTCTCGTTGCGGTAACGCACGCCCAGGCCACCGCCGAGATCGAGGTGGCGGATGGCGATGCCGTCGGCGGCCAGCGTGTCCACCAGTGCCAGCACGCGGTCGAGCGCATCGAGGAACGGCGCGGTGGTGGTCAGCTGCGAGCCGATGTGGCAGTCCACGCCGGTCACCGCGATGTGCGGCAGCGCGGCGGCGCGGCGGTAGATCTCGCGCGCCTTCGCGATGTCCACGCCGAACTTGTTTTCCTTCAGGCCGGTGGAGATGTAAGGGTGCGTCTGTGCGTCCACGTCCGGGTTCACGCGCAGCGACACCGGCGCCTTCACGCCCATGGCGCCGGCCACCGCGTTGATGCGGTCGAGTTCGGCATCCGACTCCACGTTGAAGCAGGCGATACCCAGCTCCAGCGCACGACGGATCTCGTGCTCCTGCTTGCCGAGGCCGGAGAACACCACCTTCTTCGGATCGCCGCCGGCGGCCACCACGCGCTCCAGCTCGCCGCCGGAAACGATGTCGAAGCCGGCACCGAGGCGCGCCAGCACGTTGAGCACGGCCAGGTTGGAATTGGCCTTCACGGCGAAGCACACCTGGTGCGGGTAGTCGCCGAACGCCCGATCGAAGGCGCGGTAGCGATCCTCGAGCATGGCGCGCGAATAGACGTACAGCGGCGTGCCGAAGCGCGCGGCCAGCTCGCGTACGGGAACGTTCTCGGCGTACAGCTCGCCGGCGCGGTATTCAAACGGATTCATGGTGCTACTCGGTCTCGGGAACGGTCGGGGGCGTGGCCCCCTCGTTACTGTCGGGTGCAGGAACGGCATCCTGGGTCCGCTCATCGTCGGCGGCCGGCGCACGACTGATGGACGGCGGCAGCTGGTCGGCCGGCGGATCCTCGTCGAAGTACAGCGGCCCCATCTGGCCACAGGCGGACAGCAGCGTCGCCGCCGCCAGCAGGCCCGCACCCGCGATGCGCTTCATGGCCATCACCTCAACCGCCGATGCGCTGGCGCGCCTCGGCCACCGCCAGGCGCACCTGCGCCGGCGCGGTGCCGCCGATGTGGTTGCGCGCGTTCACCGAGCCTTCCAGCGTCAGCACGGCGAACACGTCCTCGCCGATCTCCGGCGAGAACTGGCGCAACTCGTCCAGCGTCAGCTGCGCGAGGTCGCGCTGCTGCTCGACGCCGAAACGCACCGCCTTGCCGACGATCTCGTGCGACTCGCGGAACGGCACGCCCTTCTTCACCAGGTAGTCGGCGAGATCGGTGGCGGTGGAGAAACCGCGGCGCGCCGCTTCGCGCATCACCTCGCGCTTCGGCTCGATGGCCGGCACCATGTCTGCAAAGGCGCGCAGGCACCCCTTCACCGTGTCCACGGCGTCGAACAGCGGCTCCTTGTCTTCCTGGTTGTCCTTGTTGTACGCCAGCGGCTGCGACTTCATCAGCGTCAGCAGCGAGATCAGCGAGCCGTTCACGCGGCCGGTCTTGCCGCGCACCAGTTCCGGCACGTCCGGGTTCTTCTTCTGCGGCATGATCGAGCTGCCGGTGCAGAAGCGGTCGGGCAGGTTGATGAAGTTGAACTGCGAGCTGGTCCACAGCACCAGCTCTTCCGAGAAGCGCGACAGGTGCGTGAGCAGTATGGCGGCGGCGGCGCAGAACTCGATGGCGAAGTCGCGATCACTCACCGCGTCCAGCGAGTTGCGGCAGACGTCGTCGAAGCCCAGCAGGTCGCGCACCAGTTCGCGATCGATCGGGTAGGTGGTGCCGGCCAGCGCCGCGCTGCCCAGCGGCAGGCGGTTGACGCGCTTGCGCAGGTCGGCGAAACGCGCGTGGTCGCGGTCGACGTTCTCGAACCAGGCCAGCAGGTGGTGGCCGAAGGTTACCGGCTGCGCGGTCTGCAGGTGGGTGAAGCCCGGCATGATGGTGTCGGTCTCGCGCGCGGCGAGTTCCACCAGGCCCTGCTGCAGGCGGCGGATCTCGCCGAGGATGAAATCGATCTCGTCGCGCAGCCACAGGCGCACGTCGGTGGCGACCTGGTCGTTGCGCGAGCGGCCGGTGTGCAGTTTCTTGCCGGCAATGCCGATGCGCTCGGTCAGGCGCGCCTCGATGTTCATGTGCACGTCTTCCATGTCGACGCGCCACTCGAAGGTGCCGGCCTCGATCTCGGCCTGGATCTGCTTGAGGCCGTCGACGATGCTGTCGCGCTCGGCGGCGGTCAGCACACCGACCTTGGCCAGCATGGTGGCGTGGGCGATGGAGCCCATGATGTCGTGGCGGTACAGGCGCTTGTCGAAGTCGACGCTGGCGGTGAAGCGGGCGACGAAGGCATCGGTGGGCTCGGTGAACCGGCCACCCCAGGTCTGGTGGGTCTGCTTGCTCATGGGGGATTCCGCGTGACCGGCCGGCGGCGATCGCCGGCCAAAAATGGACGCGCGCAGTATACAGCCGGCGACCCGTCCGAGGCCCGGCCAGGACGCGGAGTTGCTTGCCATTCGCCCGGCGCGGCCGGACACTCGGCCGTGATGGAACGCACCCCGCGGGCGACCGAAGCCCCCCCTCATTTCTTCCTGCCGGACCTCTGCAGCGCACGCGCCGTGGGAGTGGTGGTGCTGGTCGCCGAACTGCTGGCCCTGGTCCTGGTGCTTGCCCGCACCGGCTTCGGCGGCGACTTCTGGGGCGACCTCGGCCTGGCGTCGCTGTTCGTGCAGTGGATCGCGCTGACCACCTCGGCCATCCTCTGCCAGTTGCGCCGGCCGCTGGCCCGGCTGCAGCGGCACGTCGCGGCGGGTATCACCTACGGGGTCATCCTGCTGGACACCCTGCTGTTCAGCCTGCTGGCCCAGTACACGCTGGGCGCCATGTTCGGTCCGCTGACCACCGGCCCCTCACCCACCCCGGCCGACACCGCCGCCAACGTGTTCATCGCCGGCATCGTCGGCGGCCTGGTGCTGCGCTACTTCTACGTGCAGGAACAGCTGCGCCTGCAGCAGGAGGCCGAGTTGCAGGCCCGCATCCAGGCCCTGCAGTCGCGCATCCGCCCGCACTTCCTGTTCAACAGCATGAACATCATCGCCAGCCTGATCGGCAAGGACCCGGACGCCGCCGAGACGGTGGTGCTGGACCTGGCCGACCTGTTCCGCGCCAGCCTCAAGGAAGCCGGCGCCGAGGTGACCCTGGCCCACGAGCTGGACCTGTGCCGGCGCTACATCGGCATCGAGCAACTGCGCATGGGCGAGCGCCTGAAGGTGGACTGGCAGGTGGGCGACACCCCGCTGGACGACCTGCGCATCCCCCTGCTGACCCTGCAGCCGCTGCTGGAGAACGCCGTCTACCACGGCATCCACCCGCTGCCGGCCGGCGGCACGGTCACGGTCGCGGTGAGCTACCGGGACGGGCAGGTGCGGATCACCGTCACCAACCCGGTCGCCCCGGCCCCAGGCGAGACCCCCGGGCACCGCGGCAACCGCATGGCCCTGGAGAACATCCGCCACCGGCTGGTTGCCCTGTACGGGCCCACCGCGAAGGTCGAGGGCGGCCGCCGCGGCGACACCTATGGCACGACGCTCCAATATCCTTTTAATATCAGGCGTTAGGGCCCGACCCTGACCTGAAAAAGAGAACAACAACAAGCAGGTACACGCCGATGAAGGTACTGGTGTGCGATGACGAGCAGCTGGCCCGGGAACGGCTGACCCGGCTGGTGGCCGACATGGACGGCTACGAGGTCGTCGGCGAGGCCGTCAACGGCGCGGAAGCCGTGCAGCGCCTGTCGGAAACGGATGCGGACATCATCCTCATGGACATCCGCATGCCGCAGATGGACGGCCTGGAGGCCGCCAAGCTCATCAGCCAGAACAAGGCGCCGCCGGCGATCATCTTCTGCACCGCCTACGACGACCACGCCGTGCAGGCCTTCAACGTCAATGCCGTGGGCTACCTGCTCAAGCCGGTACGCCGCGAGGCGCTGGCCGAGGCGCTGGCCAAGGCGCGCAGCCTGAACCGCGTGCAACTGTCGGCGCTGTCGGACGTCACCGCCGCCAACGACACCTCGCACAAGCAGCGCACCCACATCAGCGCCAAGACCCACCGCGGCATCGAGCTGGTGCCGGTGGACGACATCCGCTATTTCCTCGCCGACCAGAAGTACGTCACCGTCCGCTCCGGGCGCGGCGAGGTGTTGATCGACGAGACCCTCAAGGAGCTGGAGGACGAGTTCGGCGAGCGCTTCGTGCGCATCCACCGCAACTCGCTGGTGGCCCGGCGGTTCATCGACGGCCTGGAGCAGGTCAGCACCGGCCACTACCAGGTGCGCCTGAAGGACACCGACGAGCGCCTGACGGTCAGCCGGCGGCATGTATCCGGGCTGCGACGGTTGTTGCAGCATCTGTAACCAGGGGTGGCCGCGGCTTGGCCACCCGGGCTGCATCCGCTATCCTCGCTCGATCACGGGCGGCCCGCCGTCCCGGACCGACCCCAACCAGAACAACAACAGGTACGTCGCATGAAGCGCCTTTTTGCCCTTGTCGCCGCGGTCGCGGTGTCCGTCGTCCTCGGCGGTTGCGCCGTCACGGTCGGCCCGGTCACCGGCCTGGCCTACACCAACGCCAAGTACCCCTGGTCGGCCACCGGCAGCCCGAAGGAACCGACCCGCGTCGGTCGCGCGACGGTGCGCTCGTTCTTCGGTGCCATCGCCACCGGCGACGCCTCCATCCAGACGGCGGCGCAGAACGGCGGCATCACCGAGATCCACCACATCGACTACGAGGCGCAGAACATCGCCGGCGTGGTCGCCGACTTCACGGTCGTCGTGTACGGCAACTGATCCGGTAACCGCGCTACCGGGAAAGGCCGCGCACACGCGGCCTTTTTCGTTTCAGGCAGATCCACGGCAGGCACAGGCATGGTCGACATCATCCGCATCGCAACCCGCAAGAGCCCGCTGGCGCTGTGGCAGGCCAACCACGTGGCCGACCGCCTGCGCGCGCTGCATCCCGGGCTGCACACCGAACTGCTGCTGCTCACCACGCAGGGTGACCGCATCCTCGACGCGCCGCTGGCCAAGGTCGGCGGCAAGGGCCTGTTCGTGAAGGAACTCGAGCAGGCCATGCTCGAGGGCCGTGCCGACATCGCCGTGCATTCGATGAAGGACGTGCCGATGGAATTGCCGCACGGCCTGGTGCTGCCGGTGATCTGCGAGCGCGAGGACCCGCGCGATGCCTTCGTTTCCAATCGCTACAACGCGATCGCCGAACTGCCGCAGGGTGCGGTGGTCGGCACCAGCAGCCTGCGCCGCGCCGCGCAGTTGCGCGCGCGCCGGCCGGACCTGGTGATCCGCGACTGCCGCGGCAACGTGCAGACGCGCCTGGGCAAGCTCGATGCCGGTGAATACGACGCCATCATCCTCGCCAGCGCCGGCCTGAAGCGGCTGGGCATGGCGTCGCGCATCGCCGCGCTGCTGCCGGTGGCCGACTCGCTGCCGGCCTGTGGCCAGGGCGCGGTCGGCGTCGAGTGCCGCCAGCACGACCTGCTCACCAACCAGCTGATCGCGGCGCTCAACCACGAACCGACGGCGCTGCGCGTGCGCGCCGAGCGCGCGCTCAACCGCCATCTGCAGGGCGGCTGCCAGGTACCGATCGCCGGCTACGCCGAACTGGTCGACGACAGCACCCTGCACCTGTCGGCGCTGGTGGCCGGCGTGGACGGCCGCACGGTGTTGCGCGCCACGCAGCGCGGCGACACCGCCGATCCGGAGCGGCTCGGCATCAGCGTGGCGGAAAACCTGCTCGCCCAGGGCGCGGAACGCATCCTGCGCGACGTGTATGGCGATGGCCCCCGCCACTGACTTTCCATTGGCCGGGCACCACGTGCTGGTGACCCGCCCGGCGGCACTCGCCGATCCGCTGTGCACGGCGCTGGCCGCGGACGGCGCGACGGTCCACCGCGCACCCCTGCTGGCCATCGAAGCCACCGAAGAGACACCGGCGCTGCGCGCACTCGCGCAGGACCTCGACCGTTTCGACATCGTCATCGTCACCAGCCGCAACGCCGTGCAGCACGGCATCCCGTTGCTGGCGTCGTACTGGCCGCAGTGGCCGGTCGCGCAGCGCTGGTTCGCGGTGGGCGCCGCCACCGCTGCCGCACTCGCCGCCCATGGCATCCAGGCCGAGGCACCGGCCGACGAGCGCTCCGAGGGCCTGCTGGCATTGCCGGGGCTGGCAACAGTGCCCGCCGGAACCCGCGTGCTGCTGCTGGCCGGCGAAGGCGGTCGCACGCTGATGCAGGAAGCCCTCGCGGCGCGTGGCGCCACCGTCACCCGGATGGCGGTCTACCGCCGCCTTGCCACCGACGATGCCCGCGTGGCGCTCGATGCATTTCGTGACATTCCCGCCGCAGCGGGCCGGCGCGCCGTGCTGGTGACCAGCAGCGCGGCACTGCAGAATCTCCTCGGGCTCGCACCCTGGCTGGCCGGCAGCGACGTGCTGCTGGTGACCGCCAGCGCGCGCACCGCCGACGAGGCCCGCGCCGCCGGCTGCACGCAGGTACTCGACGCCGGCGGTGCCGACGACGGGCGCATGCGCGCCGCACTCGTCGCATGGACCGCCAACGCGCACAGCGCCACGCAAGGATTACAGGCATGAGCGAAGACTTTCCTGCTACCGGCTTCCGCCGCCGGCGCACGCTTTCACTGGCGGCCCTGGGCACCGTCACCGCACTGGCCACCGGGGCCGCGCTGTGGTTGTGGCTCGACGTGCGCGCCCTGGGTGAACGCGAGGCGGCACTCGAGCAGCAGATGCAGTCGCTGGCACGCCACGCGGAAGCACTGGCAACCGGCAGCAAGCACATGTCCGCCACGCTCGGCACGCTCAACTCCGGCCAGGCGGACCTGGCACTGCGCGTTGACGGCCTGTACGGCGCGCGCCGCGCCGCGTTGCTCGCCAGCGAAGCCGAGTACCTGGTGCGCCTGGCCGCGCAACGCCTCGCACTGATGCAGGACCCGGCCGGCGCGCTGGCCTTGCTGACCGCGGCCGACGGCGTGCTGGCGGACATCCGCGACGCCGACACGCACGCGGCGCGCGCGGCACTCGCACGTGACATCACCGCGCTGCGCGGCAGCGGCACGCTGGACGTGGAAGCGATCTACCTGCGCCTGGCGGCACTGCCTGCGCAACTGGAGTCGAACGGACCGGTCGCCACCGCGACCACCGCCTCCACCGCCTCCACCGCCACTACGGCGACCAGCACGCCGGCCACGCCGGCTGCCGGGTCTCCGGTATCGGCCTGGGACCGCCTGGTCGGCACCGTCACTTCGCTGGTGACCATCCGCCGCGTGGACGTGGCGCCCGCGCCCGCCATCACCGCAGGTGAGCGCGAAATCGCCGCACGCACCTTCGCCTTGCTGGTGCAGCAAGCGCAACTGGGCCTGCTGCAGCGCAATGCAGCCATCTACCAGCACAGCCTCGCGCAGGCGGACCAGTGGCTGGACCGCACCGCCTCCGGCCACTCGCCGCATCGCCAGGCCCTGCGCCGCGAACTCAGCAGCCTGCGCGCCATCGACATCGGTGCGCGCCTGCCTGACCTCAACGCATCGATGGGTGCCACGCGCGCACTGGCCGCGCGCTTGTTGCCGGAAGGCGGCAGGCAGGATGCCTCGCCATGAAGCGCGCATTGCTGTGGGTGCTGGCGGCGCTGCTGCTGGGCACCGTCGCCGGACAACTGGTGCTCGACGATCCCGGATACCTGATGGTGACCTGGCACGAGTACGTGCTGGAGACGAGCCTGTGGGTCGCCGTGGCGGGGACCGCCATCCTGTTCCTCGCGCTGATGCTGGCCATGGGCCTGCTGAACACGCTGATCGACGCGGCGGAAACGCTGCGCCGCTGGCGTGCCGAGCGCCGCGCGCGCCAGGCACGCGCGCTCACCGAACAGGGGCTCGCGCAGTACGCCGAGGCGGACTGGCGCAAGGCTGCCAGCACACTGCTGAAGGCGGCCGAACTGGTGGATGCCCCGCTGCTGGTGCGACTGACCGGTGCGCGCGCCGCCGAGGAAGAAGGCCGCATCGATCTCGCCGAACAGGTCCTGCGCGAAGCGCGCGCGGAGGCCGGTGAAGCCGCGCCGCTGGTCGACGTGCGGCTTGCCGCACTGAAAATGCGCCACGGCGACGCCGCCGGTGCCCGCCTGGTGCTCGAGCGCCTGCGCGAAAAATTCCCGCGCCACCCGCGCGCGCTCACGCTGCTGGCCGAGGTGTACACCCAACTGCAGGCCTGGCAGGCATTGACCACCATCCTGCCCGCCCTGCAGAAGCTGATGAAGCCGGCGCGCTGGGAAACGCTGGCGCGCAGCGCATGGACCGCGCACCTCGCGGCGGTGGCGGGCGAGGCCGGCTACCCCAGCCGCAAGGCACGCATCGACGCGCTGCAGTCGGCATGGAAGCACGTGCCCGGCGAGTTGCGCAGCGACGACAGCGTGGCCGGCACCTACATCGACCTGCTGGTGAAGCACGAGGCCATCAGCGAAGCACAGTCAGCGCTGGAGCGCGCGATCAACGACGCACCCGATGCGAACTGGAGTGACGCGCTGGTGGCACGCTACGGCCGCCTCGACGCCGAGAAGCCGGAGACGCAACTGGCCACCGTGGAGAAATGGCTGGCCATGCGCCCCACCCATCCCGGCCTGCTGCTGGCCGCCGGGCGCATCAGCCTGCGCAACCGCCTGTGGGGCAAGGCCCGCGACTACCTCGAAGCCAGCGCCGCGCGCCAGGCCACGCCGGAGAACTGCGCGGAGCTGGTGCGCCTGTATTCGCGGCTGGGTGAAAGTGGCAAGGCGGAGCAATACCTGCGCAAGCAGGCGGAACTCATCGGTGCCGAACTGCCGAAACTGCCGCTGCCGACCGCACGCATGTAACGCAGGGGCGCGCTACGGCCGCGGCGCCCAGGCGAACACGTCGGAAAAGATGCGCTGCGCCGGCACGCCGCGCGCAGCGAACGCATCGAGCACCGCGTACACCATCGGCGGCGAGCCGCAGGCGTACACCAGCACCTGCGCGAAATCATCGACCGATTCCAGCGCCACCGTCGGCACCAGGCCACGGCGCATTCCTGCCACATCCTCATCGCCGGACAGCACCGGCACGTAACGGAGGTTGGCGTGCTTGCGCGCCCACTGTTGCGGCAGTGCGTGCAGGTAGAGATCAGCGGCACTGCGCGCGCCCCAGCAGACGGTGACCGGCACCGTCCAGCCCTGCGCGATGGCGTGCTCGACGAACGCCTTTACCTGCGAGAAGCCGGTCGAGCCGGCGATGAACAGCAACGGCAGCGCGGGCTCTTCGCGCAGCACGCAGTCCCCCTGCGGCAGCCGCAGCATCACCCTGGCGCTGTCGCGCAACAGCGACATCACCCGCAGCGACGACGGATTGTCGGCGCCGTGGCGCACGTGCAGTTCGAGGTCGTTGCCGGACGCCGGCGGCGAGGCGATGGAGAACGCGTACGCGTTGTCGCCGTCGAGGATCTCCAGGTACTGGCCGGCCAGGCGCACCACCGGCTCGTCGAGGCGCAGGAAGACGCGGGCGATGTCGGGCGTGAGGTCTTCGATGGCGACGACGGTGGCCGTCACGTTGCGTATCGGGGGCGTGGTCACAACCCCAGCTCCTGCCACAACGCGTCGATGCGCTGCTTCACCTGCGCATCCATGGTGATCGGCGTGCCCCATTCGCGGCTGGTTTCACCCGGCCACTTGTTGGTGGCGTCCATACCGATCTTCGAGCCCAGGCCCGCCACCGGCGAGGCGAAATCCAGGTAGTCGATCGGCGTGTGCTCGATGAACGTGCAATCGCGCTTCGGGTCCATGCGCGTGGTCATCGCCCACACCACGTCCTTCCAGTCGCGCGCGTTCACGTCGTCGTCGGTGACGATCACGAACTTGGTGTACATGAACTGGCGCAGGAAACTCCACACGCCCAGCATCACGCGCTTGGCGTGGCCCGGGTACTGCTTCCTGATGGTCACCACCGCCATGCGGTACGAGCAGCCTTCCGGCGGCAGGTAGAAATCGACGATCTCCGGGAACTGCTTCTGCAGGATCGGCACGAACACCTCGTTGAGCGCCACGCCGAGGATGGCCGGCTCATCCGGCGGGCGGCCGGTGTAGGTGCTGTGGTAGATCGGGTTGTCGCGGTGGGTGATGCATTCCACGGTGAATACCGGGAATTTCTCCACCTCGTTGTAGTAGCCGGTGTGGTCGCCAAACGGACCCTCGTCGGCCATGTCGCCGGGCGTGATGTAGCCCTCCAGCACGATCTCGGCGCTGGCCGGCACCTGCAGGTCGTTGGTCAGGCACTTCACCACTTCCGTGCGCGAGCCGCGCAACAGGCCGGCGAAGCCGTATTCGCTGAGCGTGTCCGGCACCGGGGTGACGGCGCCGAGGATGGTGGCCGGGTCGGCCCCCAGCGCCACCGCCACCGGGAATTTCTGCCCGGGGTTGGCCGCGCACCATTCGCGGTAGTCCAGCGCACCGCCGCGGTGCGACAGCCAGCGCATGATCAGGCGGTTGCGACCGATCAGTTGCTGGCGGTAGATGCCGAGGTTCTGCCGTTCCTTGTGCGGGCCCTTCGTGATCACCAGCGGCCAGGTCACCAGCGGGCCGGCATCGCCCGGCCAGCAGGTCTGGATGGGCAGCCGTTCCAGGTCCACCTCGCTGCCGCGCAGCACGTTCTGCTGGCAGGGCGCGCGCGACACTTCACGCGGCGTCAGGTTCAGCGCCTGCCTGAACACCGGGAGTTTCTCGAACGCATCGCGGATGCCCTTGGGCGGCTCCGGCTCCTTGAGGAAGGCCAGCACCTTGCCCACCTCGCGCAGCGACTCCACGGAGTCCTGCCCCATGCCCAGCGCCACCCGCCGCGGGGTGCCGAACAGGTTGCCCAGCACCGGCATGTCGTAGCCGGCGGGCTTTTCGAACAGCACGGCCGGGCCGCCCGCGCGCAGCACGCGGTCGCAGACCTCGGTCATTTCCAGCTTCGGGGATACGGGCGTGGCGATGCGCTTCAGCTCGCCCTGCGCCTCGAGGTGGCGCAGGAAGTCACGCAGGTCGGTGTATTGCATGGGGCGCTCCCGTTGGACGGGGAGCAGGATAGCCGAAACCGGCGCGGGACGGCCCGGCAGGCCGCCCCGGCGGGCAGGACTCAGTTGGTCTCGGCGAAGGCGAAGTAGTCGTCGTAGCCGTGCCCCTCGGGGGTCACGATGCCGTCGCCGAAGAGAAGGTCGATGCGTGCGTCGATGGACCCGGCGGTCGCGTATTCGCCGGTGGTGCGGGCGTCACGGATGAAACCCTCCACCGCCTGGTGCAGCTTGTCCTCGGCGGAGGCCGACGACAGGCCGAAACGGGCCGGCAGGGCCACGTCACCGCGGCCTTCCACCAGTGCCTGGTGGATGGGCTGGTGCACGGCGGCCAGTACGTTCATGTCGTACATCGCCGGATCCGTGGCGGCGATGGCATCGAGCTGGAGCAGGAAGGCAAGGATGATGGCTTTCATGTTGATGAACCCTGGCTGGTTTCCCACACACCTGACGGCGACTGTCCGTGGTCACTGCCGCGTAGCGTAGGGATGTGCGGGTACCCGCTCCATCGTGGACGCTACGTAAACGGCGGCTACTTTCCGGTACCGCAGGCGGCCGTGCAAGGCAGGCCGCGTGACGGAAGTCACACTCCGGAGAATATGCAAGCCGTGTTCCAGAACGATGACGCCCGGCTGCCCGCCTTTCGTAGAGAGGGGGCCATGCCCCCGACACGCCTTCGGTCGACGTATCGGGGGCATGGCCCCCTCGCTACAGGGTAGCCGGTCGGGGGCAAGCCCCCTCCGCTATTTACGCTTCATGGCGTCGAAGAACTCGTCGTTGGTCTTCGTCTCACGCAGCTTGTCGATGAGGAATTCCATGGCCGCGATCTCGTCCATGGGGTGCAGCAGCTTGCGCAGGATCCACATCTTCTTCAGCTCGTCCTCGCCGGTGAGGAGTTCCTCGCGGCGGGTACCGGTCTTCTTGATGTTGATCGCCGGGTAGACGCGCTTCTCGGCCAGCTTGCGGTCGAGGTGCAGCTCCATGTTACCGGTGCCCTTGAACTCCTCGAAGATCACCTCGTCCATCTTCGAGCCGGTCTCGACCAGCGCGGTGGCGATGATGGTCAGCGAGCCGCCTTCCTCGATGTTGCGGGCGGCGCCGAAGAAGCGCTTGGGCTTCTCCAGGGCGTGCGCGTCGACACCACCGGTGAGAACCTTGCCGGAGCTGGGGATCACGGTGTTGTAGGCGCGGGCGAGACGGGTGATGGAATCGAGCAGGATCACCACGTCGTGCTTGTGCTCGACCAGGCGCTTGGCCTTCTCGATCACCATCTCGGCCACCTGGACGTGACGCATCGGCGGCTCGTCGAAGGTGGAGGCCACCACTTCGCCACGCACGGTACGCGACATGTCGGTCACTTCCTCAGGGCGCTCGTCGATGAGCAGCACCATGAGGTAGACCTCGGGGTTGTTGCGGGTGATCGCGTGGGCGATTTGCTGCAGCAGCATGGTCTTGCCGGCCTTGGGCGGCGCGACGATGAGGCCGCGCTGGCCCTTGCCGATCGGCGCCATCAGGTCGATGCAGCGGCAGGTGATGTCCTCGGAGGAGCCGGTACCGGACTCCATCTTCAGGCGACGCTGCGGGAACAGCGGCGTGAGGTTCTCGAACAGGATCTTGCTCTTGGCGTTCTCGGGGCGGTCGTAGTTGATGTTGTCGACCTTGAGCAACGCGAAGTAGCGCTCGCCTTCCTTCGGCGGCCGGATCAGGCCGGTGACCGTGTCGCCGGTGCGCAGGTTGAAGCGGCGGATCTGGCTGGGCGACACGTAGATATCGTCCGGGCCGGCGAGGTACGAGCCCTCGGAAGAGCGGAGGAAGCCGAAGCCATCCTGCAGGATTTCCAGCACGCCGTCGCCGGCGATGTCGCCGCCGTTCTTCGCCGCCTTCTTCAGGATGGCGAAGATGATGTCCTGCTTGCGCGCGCGGGCCATGTTTTCCAGGCCCATCTCGTCCGCCATGTCGACCAGCAGGGCGATCGGCTTGCGCTTGAGGTCCGTGAGGCTCAGCGGCGGCGGGCGCGGCTGGTTGTTCTGCGGACGCTGCTCGCGCTGGCCGTTGTTGTTCTCGCGCTGGCCTTGCTCGCGCTGACCACCGTTCTCACGCGGGCCCTGTTCACGCTGGCCATTGCCTTCGCGCGGCTCGCGGGCTTCACGCTGGACGTTGCCGTCGCGCGGGGCCTGTTCGCGTGGGTTGGTCTGCGGCGCTTGCTGCTCGGTGGACTGCTGCTCGTTGGACTGCGGCTCGGTTTGCTGCTGCTCTTCCATAGGATCGCATCGGGAAGGAAACGGAGGAACGCCCGGGAGGGCGACGGTTGTGAAGAACGGGGTCGTTCTGCGATGCCCGGCCCGCTGCCCGGATCTGCGCGAGGTCAGAAGCGGCGTTCGTACTGTGCGGGGGCGCCTGGGAGTCAGGCCGGATGGGGAAACCTGGATGCCCTCGATCGGGCATCAGTTCCTTGCGGTTCCGAATCTAGCATCCCCATTCCGGGGATTGCAACGTGACCGTAGCGAGGGGGCCATGCCCCCGATACCTGAAAACGGGGGCGCGGGTCGGGCGCATGGCGCCCTCTCTACAGGAAAAGGCGGATCAGATGTTGGTATCGAGGAACGCGGTCAGCTGCGACTTGGACAGGGCACCGACCTTGGTGGCCTCGACGTTGCCGCCCTTGAGCAGCAGCAGGGTCGGGATGCCACGCACGCCGTAGCGGGCCGCCAGGGCACCGTGGTCGTCGACGTTCACCTTGCAGACCTTCAGGCGGCCACCGTACTCCTTCGCCACCTCGTCGAGCACCGGCGCGATCATCTTGCAGGGACCGCACCACTCGGCCCAGAAATCGACCAGTACGGGAAGGTCGGCCTTCAGCACGTCCTGGTCGAAGGAGGCTTCGGAGACGTTGACGATATGCTCGCTCATGGGAACTCCTGGAATGGGGCGGCAGGGAGGACGGCATCATAGCAGACTCCCGCCCGGCCCCATGCAGCGAGGGGGCCATGGTGGAGCCATGTAGAGAGGGGGCCATGCCCCCGATGCTTTCCCTTTCCCTGTCGGGGGCATGGCCCCCCTCTCTACGTAGAGCGTGGGTAGTAGAATCGGTGGGTTAACCGACCGCAGGATCCCCCGCGTGCCCACCAGCCAGATCCCCTTCCGCCAGGTTGCCGCCATCGACCTGGGCTCCAACAGCTTCCACATGGTGGTGGCGCGCGTGCAGCGCGGCGAGATCCGCGTGCTGGAACGGCGCAGCGAGAAGATCCAGCTGGGAGCCGGACTGGACAGCGAGCAGCGCCTGACCGAGGCGGTGCAGAAGCGCGCCCTCGACTGCCTGAAGCGGTACGCGCAACGCATCGAGGGCTTCGTCCCGGGTTCGGTGCGCATCGTCGGCACCAACACCCTGCGCGTGGCCAGCAACAGCGAGCAGTTCATCACCCGCGCCCAGAAGATCCTCGGCCACCCCATCGACATCGTCGCCGGCCGCGAGGAAGCGCGCCTGATCTACCTGGGGGTCTCCCACACGCTGGCCGACGACAAGGGCAAGCGGCTGGTCATCGACATCGGCGGCGGCAGTACCGAGTTCATCATCGGCGAGCGCTTCGAGCCGCTGGTGATGGAAAGCCTGCACATGGGCTGCGTCAGCTACGCGCTCAAGTACTTCCCGAAGGAAACCATCAGCGAAAAGGGCTTTGACGCCGCCGTCACCGCCGCCCACCAGGAGCTGCTGCCGGTCAGGCGCTCGCTGCGGCGCACCGGGTGGAAGAGCGCCGTGGGCTCCTCCGGCACCATCAAGGCGATCCAGACGGTGCTGGAGGCCAACGGGCTGGGCGATGACGGCATCACGCTGGACGGCCTCTACCAGCTGCGCCGCCGTGTGCTGCGCGCACGCCGTGCCGACGACCTGAAACTGGCAGGACTGGAAGCGCAGCGCCAGGGCATCTTCGCGCCCGGGCTGGCCATCCTCATCGCCGCGTTCGAGGCGCTGGAAATCAGCCAGATGCAGTACTCGGTGGGCGCGCTGCGCGAAGGGGCGCTGTACGACCTCATCGGCCGCATCGGCCACGAGGACGTCCGTGACCGCAGCATCCAGGCACTGATCCTGCGCAACCACGTCGACACCGCGTACGCCACGCGCGTGGCAGGCACCGCGCTGAAGCTGTTCGACCAGGCCTGCAAGCGCTGGGAGCTCACCGCCGAGGATCGCGACCTGCTGCGCCGGGCCGCGCTGGCCCACGAGATCGGCCTGGACATCTCCCACTCGAACTACCAGAAGCACGGCGCCTACCTGTTGCAGCACTCCGACCTCGCCGGCTTCTCGCGGCAGGAACAGAAGTTGCTGGCGGTACTGGTGCGCGCGCACCGGCGCAAGCTGGGGCTGGAAACGTTCGTCGAGTTGCGTCCGGCCATGCGCGAACGCGCGCTGCGCCTGGCCATGCTGCTCCGCCTGGCGGTGGTCCTGCACCACGGGCGCAGCGAGAAGCGCCTGCCGCCGCTGCAACTGAAGGTGGGCGACAGCAGCATGGTATTGCGGGTGCCGGCGGGCTGGGCCACGCGGCGCACGCTGGCGCTCGCCGACCTGGCACAGGAAGCCGACTACGTCGGCGCCATCGGCTACGACCTCACCGTGAAATTCGCGCGCCCCGCCTAACGCGACAGGCGGGAGAGCAGCTCGGCCTGGGTATTCACCACGGTAGCCTCGGGCGCGCGCTCGATGCGCACGTAGGTGCCGTCAGGCTGCATGTCCCAGGCCAGCTCGTTGTCGGCCAGGGCGAGGTCCAGGCACTCCTCGGCCACGCGCTTCATGAGCTTGGCCTCGCGTATCGGGAAGCAGACCTCCACGCGCGAGAACAGGTTGCGCTCCATGAAGTCGGCACTGGCGCAATAGAGTTTCGGTTCGCCGCCGTTGGCAAACCAGTACACGCGCGCGTGCTCGAGGAAGCGCCCGACCACCGAGCGCACGCGGATGTTCTCCGACACGCCGGGCACGCCCGGGCGCAGGCAGCACATGCCGCGCACGATCAGGTCCACCTGTACGCCGGCCTGCGAGGCGGCGTACAGCGTCATGATCAGGTCCTTCTCGGTCAGCGAGTTCATCTTCAGGCGGATGGCCGCCGGGCGACCGGCCTGCGCGTGCGCCATCTCGCGCTCGATGAGTTCCTTGAGGCCGCTGTGCAGGGTGAACGGCGCATGCAGGATGTGCTTGAGCTGCGCGGCACGACCCAGGCCGGTGAGCTCCAGGAAGATCTTGTGCACGTCCTCGCCGAGCTCCTCGTCGGCGCTGAGCAGGCCGATGTCGGTGTAAAGGCGCGCCGTGCCCTCGTGGTAGTTGCCGGTGCCGAGGTGGAAATAGCGGCGCAGCTTCTCGCCCTCGCGGCGCACGATCATCAGCATCTTGGCGTGCGTCTTGTAGCCGACGATGCCATACACCACCACCGCGCCGGCCGCCTGCAGGCGCTCGGCATCGTTGATGTTGTTTTCCTCGTCGAAGCGGGCGCGCAACTCCACCACCACCGTGACTTCCTTGCCGGCGCGTGCCGCCTCGATCAGGTGCTGGATGATCTGCGAGTTGTTGCGCGTGCGGTAGAGCGTCTGCTTGATGGCCAGCACGTTGGGGTCGCGCGCCGCCTGCGCCAGCAGGTCCACCACCGGCGCGAACGATTCGTACGGATGATGCAGCATGATGTCGCGCTCGCGCAGCGCATCGAACAGCGTGCCTTCCACCGGCACGCGGCGCCCGCGGCCGGGGATGAACGGCGCCCACTTCAGGCGCGGGCGATTCACGTCGGTGATCGCCATGAGTCGCGCCAGGTTCACCGGGCCGTTCACGCGGTACAGGTCGTCCTCGCCCAGGCCGGTTTCCTCCAGCAGGAAGTCCACCAGGTGCTGCGGGCAGTTGTCGGCGACCTCCAGGCGCACGGCATCGCCGAAGCGGCGCGAGGACAGCCCCGACTTCAGCGCGTCGGGCAGGTCCTCGACGTTGTGCTCGTCCACCGCCAGGTCGGCGTTGCGGGTGATGCGGAACTGGTAGCACCCGGTGGTCTTCATGCCGGGGAACAACAGGTCGGCGTTGTCGTGGATGATCGATGACAGGAACACGAAGTTGTCGCCACCGTTGTCCTGCAGGTTGTCCGGCAGGCGGATGATGCGCGGCAGCGAGCGCGGCGCCGGCACGATGGCGAGATTGAGCGCGCGGCCGAAGGCATCGCGGCCGTCGAGCGAGATGATGAAGTTGAGGCTCTTGTTCACCACCCGCGGGAACGGGTGCGCCAGATCGATGCCGATCGGCGTCAGTACCGGTTGCACCTGGTCGCGGAAATAGGCGCGGATCCACTCGCGCTGCTTTTCGCTCCAGTGGCGACGACGCACGAAATGGATGTTTTCCTCCGCCAGTTGCGGGATGAGCACCTCGTTGAGGATGCGGTATTCCTTGAACACCGCCGTGTGCACCAGTTCCTGGATGGTCTTGAGCAGTTCCTGCGGCAACAGGCCGTCGGCGCCGGCCTTGGCCTCGCCGCTGCGGATCTGCTTCTTCAGTTCCGCCATGCGGATCTCGAAGAACTCGTCCATGTTCGAGCTGAAGATCATCAGGAACTTCAAGCGCTCGAGCAGCGGGTGGCTGTCGATGGTGGCCTGCTTGAGCACGCGCAGGTTGAACTGCAGCAGGCTCAGCCAGCGGTTGGCGAACAGTTCCGGACGGTCGAACGGGTTGGCCGGCGCGGCGTGGTTGGCGGCGGGCACGGTACTGGCGGGCGGCGGTGTAACGGGCTGGTTCATGGCGAAACGGGCATTCCCTGCGAGGTCATGCCCGATATTAGCAGCACGGCGGCGACAGACCGGTGACACACGTCAGCGCGCCATACCGCCTGTAGCGAGGGGGCCATGCCCCCGACGCATTTTGCACCGCAAGATCGGGGGCATGGCCCCCTCTCTACGAAGGGCGGGGGCGGGGGGTCAGTACTTGCGCGACCAGGCGATGCCGACCATGTCCTCGGCCAGGGTGCCGGAGGCTTCGCCGCCACCGAAGCCCGCCGGGATCGAGCCGTTGCCGTTCACGGTGTTCTCGAAGGCGTGCGCGTAATGCACGCTGAGCTCGTTGTGCTCGCCCACCGCCCAGGTGGCACCCAGGGTGAGGTGATCCTCCACCACGCCCGGGGCGATGATGTTGATGAACGTCTCGCCCGCCGGGATCGGCTGGTCGCTGTGGCTGACGCCGGCGCGCAGGGTGAGTTTCTCGTCCAGCGTGTACACGGCGGCCAGTTTCAGTACGCGAATGTCCTGCCAGCCGAAACCCGGGCCACCAACGCTGCCCAGCTGCGAGCCGGTGAACAGGGTGGTCGAGGTGTTGCCCACCGCCGGCACGTCGCTGTACAGGATGCCCTGCCAGTCGAGCGCCAGGGTCAGGCGGTCGGACGCGCGCCAGGCCAGGCCCAGCACCCAGTTTTCCGGGATGTCGAAGTCACCGGCGTTGGCGAACAGGCCGGCATACTTGTTGAACGGCGACATGGCGGTCTTGGTCTGCCAACTGGCACCGAGGGTCACGCCGTCGGCGATCTCGCCCTGCCAGCCCAGGCGCAGGCCCATGCCGGTGGAGGTATCCGGACCGTTGTTGGTCAGGTGCGCGGCGTCCGCCGAGAACGGCGTGAACACGCCGGCCCCCTGCATCTCGAACTGCTGGACGGCGAAGTTCAGCGCGATGCCCGCCGAGCTTTTCTCACCGGTCTTCCACGCCAGCGCCGGGGCGATGAACAGCTGCTCGAGGTTCATGTACACCTTGCCGGTGCCACCGAAGCGCGCGTAGGGGTTCTGCACGTAGTCGGTGTTCATGCCGCCGTTGCCGTACACCGCCAGGCCCACGGCCGCGTCGTCGCCCAGGCGACGGTTGTAGCCGAACTCCGGGATCAGGAAGTACTCGGTGCCGTTGCCGTCGAAGGTCTGGTCGGGAGCGGCGAGGTTGCCGGTAATGCTGGCCGAACGCTCGGGGATGAACAGTTCGGCACCGATGTCCAGGCGGCTGCCCAGCGACAGCAGGCCGGCCGGGTTGGTGGCGATCACCAGGGCGTCCTGCGGCAGCGCGGCGGCGACGCCGGCGGCGCCCTTGGCCTTGATGCCGTAGCCGTGGGAGAAGTAGCCGTTGGTGGCGTGGGCGGACGTGGCGGCGGCAAGGGCCAGCACGAGGCCAGCGCGGGCAAACACGGAAGCGGACATGGAACGGATCCCCGGGGATGGAAAAACAGGCGCGCAGGATAGGGGCCGGCCCGTGGTACGGGAAAGAATAAAAAGTAAGTTGCTTATTCTATAGTCAGGCGGGCGGCAGTAACCCGGCAGGCCCGGTACATGCGTTTGTACGGGTAGAGCGCCACCGCCCCGGTGGCCACACGGAGCAACCGCCCATGCACGTCCCGACCATTCGCTGGCCCTTCCTGGCGGCCAGCGCGCTGCTGGCACTGGCCAGCCTGCCGCTCCAAGCCGCCTGCCTGCCGCCGGCCGACGAGGCCTCCCTCGCCCGCCTGCCCGATCCCCTGCTGGCCGAACCCGAGTCAGCACCCGCCGGGACCTTCCGGCTGGTGGATGCGCAGGGCCGCACGCACCTGGTGTCGGGCATGGAAATCGACTACGGCACCTACGCCAGCGGTTTCCTGTCCGCGTTCGGCACGCACCGTGCGGCACCGCTGCGCAGCGGCTTCCTGGTGCGCGACGGCAACGGCTTGCTGCGCATCGACTGGGCGCGGGTACAGCGTCTGCGCATCACGCGCGAACCGGTATACCTGCTGCAGGCGAGCGACGACGCGCCGGTCACCTGCATGGACGACCGTCGCCGCTGGGAAAAGGAAGCCGCGCAAGCCACGTCGAGCAAGGCGACATTCAGGCTGCTCGCGGAGGTGGAGTGGCGCGATGGACGCCGTGGCACGTACGAACTGGTGAGCGACTCGATCGCCGGCACCAGTGGCCTGAGCGCGGATGGCGCCTGGGCCATCCGCCTCGCCGACGTGCGGGAAGTAGTGCCGGCAGCGCACTGAAGGCGCGTCGCGGTCAGGGTGCCGCGAGACGCTGCACGCCCTCGAGCAGGAAACCTTGCTCGCCAAGCAACTCGGCGACCAGCAGGCGGCGCGCCAGCGGCGTGAGCTTCGCATCGGACTCGATGTGGGCGACGTCCTGCGCCACTGCGGCACGCGTGTCGGCGTCCACCAGCGTGAAGTAGCCCTCGCGCTCGCCGTCTGCGCCCCGCACGCGCCAGTTGTAGTCAGTGCCGGCGGCCAGCAGCGTCGTGTCGATGCGCGCCGCGGCGGCATCGGCGACCTGCACCACGAGGAGCGGCTGATCGGCACCCGCCTCGCGCAGCTCGAGCGTGAGCGGGAACGCAAGGTCGATATCGCGCAGCGGCCATTGCGCGAGAGACGCGGCATCCAGCACCTTGCTGGACGGCAGGGGCGACTCGTCGTCCACACCGCGCGACAGGCCGAAGCGCACCTTCTGGTCGCCGCGCAACATCGCCACCAGGTCGGCGAACGACCAGTCTTCGAACTCGCGCTGCGCCACGCCGAGTGCCTGCGCATCGACGCGCGCGCCGTCCGCGAGCGGGACGCAGTCGCGGCTGCCGCCGGCACCGGTGAAGCACGCGAGCGCGGCGCCGCCGCGGATGCGCGCGTCACGGCACGGTGCGAGCCGGACCGGCGCGGACTGCACGCCCTGCTTGCCGATCACCGACACCGGCTTCGGGGAATCGGGAAAGATCACGCAACTGGTGTCGGCAAGCGCCGCGGCCGGCAGCAGGGCGAGCGCAGCAAGCAGTCCGGCGGGGAGGCGCGTCATCGATTGGTCCTCGTCAGTGGTGGGCGAACAGCAGCACGTAAAGCGCCACGCATACGACCGGCAGGAACAGCATAAGGTCAACGCGGCCGGCACGCTCCGCACTGCCGCCGTGTGCCCCGGCGTGCAGGGGTGCCCGGCTGGCGATCGCCATCTTGATGAAGATGCCGAGCAGCATCGGACCCGGGTTGTTCCAGAGGTCGTGGGTGAGCAGCCAGCCGCTCCAGTGGAAGACGAGCAGCAGCATGCCGCCGAAGGCGAGCAGGTTGCCGAGCACCCACAAACGCGCGATGACGTAGTGGCGCCAGAAAGCTGCCGGCGCGTGCGCAAGCCGCTGTGCCGCCGCGGCATAGCCGCCCCAGGTGCGGCGGAACAGGAAACCGGCGAGCACACCGAGCACCAGGTCCACGACGAATGCCAGGCCGTGCGACACCGGCGACGTCGGCCGGTCCACCGCCACGTGCGCGGTCGCGTGCAGCACCAGGCCGCTGACTTCGCCGAGCACGGTGGGAAAATGATCGTAGGCGTCGAACGACCCGCCGAGGTAAACCACCTTGCCAGCCAGCGGCGCGGTGCCCGGGACGAGTACCGACGCCAGGTCCGTTTGCACGGCGTCGATTCGCGCCAGCGCATCGAGAGGCAACGGCAGCTGCGTGCCCGCGCGGTGCAACCGCGCCTGCTGCTCGACCGGGAACGCACTGCTGAGGAACACTGCCTGCGCGGGACCGGCCAGCGCCAGCGCGCAGGGATCCGACGGCTGTGCGTCGCGCCGGTGCGCGAGGTCCACCAGCGTGCCCGGGTGGCGCACGTAGCGCAGCACCACGCCCTGCGACAACGGCACCCACGGATAACCGAAGGCCACGCCATCGCGGCAGAGGCCGGCCAGCCAGGCGTGCTTGCGCTCGTACAGGGCGGTGGTTTCCACCGGCAGCGGCGTGGCGATCACGATGCGCACGCCGCGTGCCACGCCGTCGCGCAGCACCGCGTCGAGTTGCGCCTGCGCGGCCTCGTCGCCGGCCACGGGCGACAGGTCGAGATCGAGCACCAGCACGTCCGGTCGCTGCGCCAGCACCGCGGCGAGATGCACGGCGAGGCGATCCCGCGCCAGCGGCGAACGCTGCCCGAATTCCTCCTCGTACATTGCCGGCGGGATGCTGACCACGAGCGGGTCGTCGCCCGCGTCGCCGGTGGCGGCCTGCGCGACCAGTGCCGGGCCATTCACCTGGCTCACCAGCCGCAGCGACAGGCTGTCCAGCCAGTTCAACCAGCCGACGCTCTCCAGCAGGAAGATGATCGACGCGATCACCAGCGCGAGCAGCGCGTGGTGGGCGGTGGCGTGGAGCAGGCGGAGGAGTCGGGGGAACATGGGACCAGCCGATGGGGCGCACGGGGCAAGCGGCAAGTCTCGCCGCCGGCGGGGGAGTGGTGCAACCGGCCGGAGAACGCAGACTTCCTTCTGCATCGGCTAACCCGTTCCACGCGCCGGTAGCGTTTACCCAGTCAGTGCGATCGACCACGGAGTACCCCATGGATACCGTCCTGTGCACCCTCAGCGCCTTCATCGTCGGCTGCCTGCCGGGCACCGCCGTGCTGCTGTACGCGGTGAGGCGTAAACGGCGGCAGGCCGCCCCAACGCTCCGGGTGAGTCTCGCCGACGTGCCCCGCCTCATCGAGTGTGCGCTCGACGCGCAGCGCAAGGACCGCGACATGCGGCTGGCGAATACTGGCTACTGGGGCGATACCTGGCTGTGGGTTTCACGCGCCATCGGCTACGCGACGCCCGTCCTCAAGGTACCCGCCGACGGGGACATACGCGCTTGGCTCGCGTCGCGCCCGGCAGCGCTGGAAGCGGCGCACAACGAATACCGGCGCGAGGAGGAAGACCCGGACGGCTACGGCTCGGGCACGCTGTGGGAGTTGCGGCGGGCGCTGGAAGAGTTGGTGGAGAACGTCGGGGTCGCCCCCGGGGATTCACCCTGCCGCACTTAGAGCTCGAGCGACGTCATCGCATCGCGCTCGCCTTGCTTGCCGGCATGGCGAGCGCCATCTAATCGCCGGCCTCCGGCACGGCCGCCGCACCATAGAGCACGAACGCCGCCCAGATGCGCGAGTCCGCCCATGCCTTGCCGTGCTCGCCGCGCAGGAAGGCGCGCTTGGTGTCGTTGAGCGCGGCCACCGCATCCTGCCCCTCGCGCACGCGCCGCATGAACTCGGGAATGAACGCCGCGGTGCCCGCGTCGTCCACCGGCCACAACGACATGAGCGTGTTGCGGTTGCCGGCCATGAAAAATGCATAGGGCAGGCCCACCACGCCCTCGCCGCTGACGTTGCGGCCCACGCCGGTATCGCATGCCGACAGCAGCACCAGGTCCGAGTCGAGTGTAAGCAGCGAAACGTCCTCGTCGGTCAGGTAGGCGTGCTCCGCGCCCTGGTCGTTGCTCAGAACCAGTGCGCTGCGCTGGTTGTCCGCATAGCCGTGCGTGGCGAAGTGCAGCACGCCGTATTCGCGCAGGGACTTGCGTGCATCCAGTTCCAGGACCCGCGCACGCCGGGCGTCCCCGCCGAGCAGCTGGCGGTTCTTCTTGTACAGACCGGCCAGTTTCTCGGACTCGCGGCGCGTACCGGGCAGCGGTTGCCATGAAATGATGTCGACGCCATCCACGTAGACGGGATCAGCGACCGACAGCATCGTCTCGCGTCTTCTATCCGGCGACGACCGACGGCGGATCTCTTCATGTACCGCCAGCGACTGCACGTAATGGATATCGACCATCTCCAGCACCGACACGCCGTGATGCGTCAGCGTCTCGAACGGCAGCAACGCGAGGTCGCTGTCCGGACTGATGACCAACACATTGGCGTGCTGCCACAGGGCCCGGGTCGGCTGCAGGAAATGCGCATAAAGCGCGTCAGACAATTCGCGGACCGACTGCACGCGCCGGGCACCTTCCGGCGGTCGCGTGGCGGTCTCGATACGCCCGTCAGGTAACCGCCAGACGGGAATGCCCTCCAGCACCAGTCCGTCGGCATCCGAATCCGGCCGCGGGACGACGCGCACGCCACGTATATCGCCGGCACCTGCCGCGAGCAGCCGGCCGTAGATGTCCAGTATTGATGTGATGGCCGGCGTATCAGCCACGAATCGGCGGCGCACCAGTCGATCCTTGGCTGCGAACAGGATATCCCTGCTTTCCTCGACACCCAACAACTCCAGGTAGCCACCCGGGACGCGCAACCACGTGAGGTACGCCTCGCTTTCGTGCAGGTATTCCTGGCCCCAGCGCCCCTCGTGCACATCCGGGCGCCTGGGATCATATAGCCAGTTGCCACCATACGCCGCGTCAATGCCATGCTTGAGGTGTGACAGCTTCGCGAAATAGCGGTAACGGACGATGCTCTCCCCGAGAGCAGCGATCCGTTCAGACTCAAGGCGCAGCACCGCCCAGGAGGGCGTTGAATCGTCAAGCTCGCGCAACTCCTTGCGCATCTTTTCGATGGCCTCGCGATGAGCTGAAAGTTCCGCCTCCGCCTGTGGATCCCGCACATCACGGTACTCTTCCTGCCAACGACGCTCGCGAAAGCGCTGCAATATGCCCTGCGCGCGCATGGCTTCCAGATCCACGAAGGACAACTTGTCACCCTTGTAGAACCTTGCAAGCAGCGCACCGCCGCGAATGGCCTCGTAACGGGCTGCACTTCGCCGGGACATATCGGAGCCGAGCCGCTCGGAGAAAGCCAGATTCTCGCCGAGGTCACGGTCCAGTGCCTGGTAGAATCCCAGTGCTTCCTCCCGCAGGTCCGGCTCGGCCAGCAGCGCCGCGGCAACCAGTTGCGACATTTCCCTTTCGAACCCGGTCAATCCCCCCGCGAAAACGCGACGGTTCCATTTCGCCAGCACCCTGTGCAACTCATCCCGGCGCCCGCCCGCAACAGCGCTCAGGTCAGACAGTGCATCCTCTTCCCACGAGGTACATCCAGGCGCCCGGCCACAGTCGGCTCGCTGCGTCGCGAGCATCTCCTCGGCCATGCCTCGCTCGCCAAGGCGCAGCGCCTGCATGACAGCGCGCACCGAAACCCATGCCGCGGGGCAACCGCGATCCCGCATCCCGTCGCGCATCGTGACAAATTGGTCCAGGTCGAGATCCCTGTGGCCTTGCCATAGCGCGATGCGCGCGACCGCGATGTTCTCGATGATGTCGCAGCCCGGCGTCTCGATCCCGCCTGCTTTTTGCTCCATTGCCAGCACATCGAGGAAGAGCCTGGCGGCAACAGGATCGCCACTCTTGGCGGCAAGCCTCGCCTGCACCGCGAACGCGGCAAGTCGCACCCCACCCAGCCGGGATCGCTCGACCGGATCGCTGGCTTCCAGCCAGTTCCCCTGCGCCTTGAATACCTCCTCCATATGGAGAACGCGGGCGACATCCATCTGGTCCTGTGCTTCCGCCAGGGCATACGCAGGGATTTCCACCACTGCACCCTGCTCGCCGGCCTTGAAGGGCACCTCGGGCGCACCTTCAGTGGACGCTTTCCGCCACAGGTCCAGCGCGAGCTTGTTCCTCCCGACATGCCACCAGTATTTCGCGGCAAGACGCCAGTCAAACCAGGCGTCTTCCTGGCAGAACCTCCCCCTTGCGTCCCGGTTGGAAATTTCTCGCAACACGCCACAAACATCGGCCATCGCGGTAACCGCGGCGGCAAAACCAACCAGCACCTCTTCCTCTCGACGACGATCCCCCTTCGCAGCCCGCAGCATCTCCGGGCTGAAGGCACTTTCCAGCATCGCAAGCTGGTCAGTGAGCAGGAACAGGCAATAATCGGTGGCCCGGCAAGCGTCAGCGAGCGCGGCTCGGCGGGAGTGATCCCACACGCCTGGCATGTTGCCTGCGGAAATGACACCCCGTGCTTCATCGACGGGCAACTGCACGGACCGGAACCAGCTCACCGACGGCAGCTCTTCGGTGAACGGCGCCAGGTAGTCCGCCAAGGCCGCCTGCAGCGCCATGTCCTCACGGGTCGGCGCTCGTTCCATGCCGACAACGATGAAATCGGTGCGCACCTTCGCCACCGGCAGCGGCTCATAGCCGGGCCAGGCGACGGCACTGACCAGGAGCAAGCACGCAATTGCCAACGTACGCATCATGGAAGATCCCGCCCCAAGCGCAGGCCGCCGCGTGTCGCGTCCGGGAAGTGCTCCGCGGGCCAGGCAAGAAACGCGTCTGAAACCGGACTGGTCGACCACATTCCCGGCAGCGAATGGCTCGTATCGAACCATTCAGCTGCGTTTCCCAGCATGTCGTGCAGGCCAAACGGATTGGGAGCCAGCGAACCCGCCGGGAGGAGATCCACACCCTGTCCCGGGCAATATTCATCCTGATCCGGAAGGGAGCTGCGCGGTTGCTCGCGCCCACAAAATCCGTTTTGCTGGTTTCCCCACCAATAGGTCGTCGGTGCCCCGGCCGTCATGGCGTACAGGTATTCGTCGGCCGTCAGTACGCGATAGGGCTTGCCGCTGTAGCGGCGCAGCCAACGCACATAGGCCTCCGCCTCGAACCGGCTGAGCATGGTGGCCGGGAGCGCGTCTTGCTTGCCTTCGCTCCACTGCGACCATTCCGGCGTCGGCACATATCCGGTGCGCGCCAGGAATCTCCGGTACTCGCCCAGGGTTACCTCATGCGTTGCCACCGCAAACGGGCGCGCGAAGCGCACGCGGGGATGCGGCTCGGTGGCGTCACGATAGGCGCCTTTTGCCAACACACCCGCCGGAAGTACGGCCATCACCGGGCAATCCGCGCAGTCGCGAAAAGTCTCCGTTGCGACGACCTTCGGCGGCAGCTGCAGGCGGCCTGTTTCACGCGCCGCATCCAGGTAGTAGCCACGGCTCTCCAGGAATGCGGCACGGCGACTGGCTTGCTCATCGGGCGACGCGCCGTGCGCATCGATCGCCGCGAGTTGCGCGCCTATCTCCGCGCGCTCATCCTGCGTGGCGATCCGCACCACCCCCTCTACAGCCCTGGCACCCTTCTCCAGCCGCCACTCGTAGGCAAACCCGGCCTGGAATATGTGTCTGGCGCCCAGATGGACATCACCGGGGCCAGCGATTTCTCGATCCCAGATGTCGTAGCCCTGACCGACATGCCTGATCGTCATCTTGAACGGAAACGCCAGCGACACGTCGCGCAGCGGCCATTCGCGCAGCGACTCCGGGGCAAGCACGCGGTCGCCGGGCAGCGTCCCGCCGGCGCCCTCCGCATTGGCCCATGCGGAGGCCGGGCAGAGGGATGCGAGAATGATGAGCACACCGGCCAGACGCATGGGGCGCTACCGCGTCCGCCGCCTACTTCCGCGCCAACACCCTCGCCGCCTTCACCGCAAAGTAGGTGAGGATGCCATCAGCGCCCGCGCGCTTGATCGACAGCAACGACTCCATCATCACCTTCTCTTCATCCAGCCAGCCGTTCTGCGCGGCGGCCATGTGCATGGCGTACTCGCCACTCACCTGGTAGACGAAGGTCGGCGCGCCGAATTCGTCCTTCACGCGGCGCACGATGTCGAGGTAGGGCATGCCCGGCTTGATCATCACCATGTCGGCGCCTTCCTCGAGGTCGAGCGCGACTTCGTGCAGGGCCTCGTCGGAGTTGGCCGGGTCCATCTGGTAGGAATACTTGTTGCCCTTGCCGAGGTTGCCGGCGGAACCCACCGCGTCGCGGAACGGGCCGTAGTAGGCCGAGGCGTACTTGGCGCTGTAGGCGAGGATGCGCGTGTTCACGAAGCCGGCTTCCTCGAGCGCCTCGCGGATGGCACCGATGCGGCCGTCCATCATGTCGGACGGCGCCACCACGTCGGCGCCGGCGCGCGCGTGCGACAGCGCCTGGGCGATCAGCGCGTCGGTGGTCACGTCGTTGAGCACGTAGCCGTCGTCATCGATGATGCCGTCCTGACCGTGGGTGGTGAACGGGTCCAGCGCCACGTCGGTGATCACGCCCAGTTCCGGCAGGGCGGCCTTGAGCGCGCGCACCGCGCGCTGCGCGAGGCCATCGTCGTTCCACGCTTCCTCGGCCGACAACGACTTGCGGTCCGCCGGCGTCACCGGGAACAGCGCGACTGCCGGAATGCCCAGGTCATAGGCCTCGCAGGCCGCCGCCACCAGCAGGTCGATGGACAGCCGCTCCACGCCGGGCATGCTGGCGATGGGCTCGCGGCGGTTCTCACCTTCCAGCACGAACACCGGCCAGATGAAGTCGCTGGCGGTGAGCGTGGTCTCGCGCATCAGCCGGCGCGAAAAATCGTCGCGGCGCATCCGGCGCATGCGGGTCATGGGGAACGGACCACGGATCGGGGTAGCCACGGTGAAGGACTCCTCTGGATGGCGGCCAGTGCCGCCGGATGAATGGGCGGATGATAGCAGCCGGCCAGGGCAGGTAGACTCGGCGACATGGGTACCCGCCGCCTGCTCCTGCTTGCCGTCATCCTGCTGCTCGCCGCCGTGGCCCTGTACCGGGCCGGGGACGCGGGCGCGTGGTTGTTCGCCCAGTTGAAGGTGCACCAGGTACAGGTGGCGGCGTTCGCGGAGCGCGAACCCTGGCTGGCCGGGGCTGCCTACGCGGCGCTGTTCGTGGCGGCCACCTCGCTGTCGGTGCCGGTGGCCACCGTCCTCACCATCGGTGCCGGCGCGGTGTTCGGCTTCGCGGAGGCACTGGTGCTGACGGTGCTGGCCGGCGCCACCGGCGCCACCCTGGGCATGCTGCTGGCCCGTTATGGCTTCCGCGACCTGGTGGAGGCGCACTGGCCGGCCTGGGTGGAGCGCATCAACCGCGGCATCGAGCGCGACGGCGCCTTTTACCTGTTGTCGCTGCGACTGGCGCCGGTGCCGCCGTTCTTCGTGCTCAACGCGGTGATGGGGCTCACGCGCATGCCGGCGCGCACGTTCTTCCTGGTGACGCTGGTGGGCGTGGCGCCGCTGGACGTGGTGTTCGTGAACGCCGGCCACGCACTGGGCAAGCTGGAGAACCCGGAAGACGCGCTCGACCCGCAACTGGTTGGCGCGCTGGCGCTGATCGGCATTGCACCGCTGGCCCTGCGCACCGGCCTGCGCCGCTGGCGCAAGTGGCGCGAGCGGGCACAAAGGGACACCCCGTGACCCGCTATCGCCCGCCCTCCCCGCCGAGCTCCCGCTACATCACCCCCGAGGGCTATCGCCGCCTCGACGAGGAACTGAAGTACCTGTGGAAGGTGAAGCGCCCCGAAGTGACGCGCGCCGTGCAGGAAGCCGCGGCCCAGGGCGATCGCTCGGAAAACGCCGAGTACATCTACGGCAAGAAACAGTTGCGCGAAATCGACCGCCGCGTACGCTTCCTCGCCAAGCGGCTGGACGACATGACGGTGGTGGACCGCCCGCCCGCCGACACCAGCCGCGTGTTCTTCGGCGCCTGGGTGGAACTCGAGGATGAAGACGGCCACGCGGTGCGCTACCGCATTGTCGGCCCGGACGAGATCGACCACGCGCCCGGCTACATCAGCATCGATGCGCCGCTGGCACGGGCCTTGCTGAAGAAACAGGTGGACGACGAGGCCACGGTGGAAACGCCGTCCGGCGCGAAGACCTGGTACGTGACAAGCATTCGCTACGAAGGACAACCGGCATGACCGAGCAGGCAACAGAGAGCGGCGGACTGGGCCGCTTCATCAAGCAGACGCTGATCGGCGGCATCGTGGTATTGCTGCCACTGACGTTGATCGTGGCGTTCTTCCACTGGCTGTTCAAATGGGTGACCGGCATCATCCAGCCGCTCACCAACCTGCTGCGCGAGCACGTGTGGATCGACATGCCCGACGCTGCCGGCCATGCGATCGTCATCACCATCATCGTGCTGCTGTGTTTCATCGCCGGCTACACGGTGAGCACGCGCGTGGGCAACTGGGCCTGGGGCAGCGTGGACAGCTGGCTGGCGTCGCGCCTGCCGGGCTACAAGGCGCTGAAGGAACTGGTTGCGCAGGTGCTGGGCCACGGCGGCGGCGCGCTGCGCGGCGAGGTGTGCCTGGTGAAGGCCTACGGGCAGGGCATCGACATCCTGATGATCGGCCTGGTGACGGCCCGCCACGCCGACGGCTACCTGACGGTGTTCGTGCCGTTCGGCCCGGTGCCGACTGCGGGGTTCATCTACCACGTGGCGCCGGAACTGGTGGAGCTGCGCCCGGACATCAAGATCGATGCGGTGATGAAGCCGCTGTTCGCCGCCGGCATTGGCGCGGCGGAAGTGCTCAAGCGCCCGCCGCGCGCACCCTGACATGTAGAGAGGGGGCCATGCCCCCGACGCTTTGCGGGAAAGGCAAAGAGCGTCGGGGGCATGACCCCCTCTCTGCAAGAGCGCCGGATTATTCCGGCTGCGGGCAGGCTACGTTGACCTTGGCGTCGATCGCATCGAGCACCGCGCTGTCGGAGCCGTACTTCTCCATCAGCTCGTCCATGCGGCCAGCCTCGATGTCCTTCTCCTTGATCCCGAAGGACTTGTCGATCTTCGCCTGTTCCTTGTCGTAGCGATCCGGGTCGCTGTAGGAGTACTGCACCTCGGCGCACTTCATCTGCGCCTGGTAATCGATGTACTGGTCCTGGGTGAGCAGGTCCTTGGCAAACGCGGAGCCGCTGGCCAGCAGGCCGGCCACGGCGAGGATGTGCAGGGTCTTCATGGAGCACCTCTTGGCGGGTGGTGGGCGGATAGCGCGGATCGAGTCTCGCGCCGCCCGTGGAACAGCGTCAATGCGGTATGACCGCGGAACGCGACGCAGGTCGGCAATGGGCCCCGCCAGGGGCGACGAACGGTCAGCCCGGCACGCGCCCCCGGCTGATTCAGGGCGGCGCGTGCCGGCCGGGGCTCAGCCCTGCTGCTTCATCTTGCAGGTGTTGATGCCCAGGATCTGGTAGGGCGGGCAGTAGCCGGTGGCGCCGGTAAAGATCGGCACCAGGCCGACCAGGCCCCACCAGCTCTGGAAGTAGACGCCGGCGGCGCAAATGGCCACCCCCGCCAGGACGCGGACGACGCGTTCCGGATTACCTACATTCTGTATCATGGCGCACCTTCCGTTGCTGTGAAGACTGCCCCGATCATCCGCAGATTGCCCATGGAAAACAACTCCACCCTGCTCGACGCGCTGATGACCCAGTTCGATGGCGCCCCGTTCAACCGGTTGATCGGCCTGCGCATGGAGTCGGCCAGCGCCGAGCGCTGCCGGGCGCGCTTCGAGATGCGCCCGGACCTGATGGGCAACGTGGTGCACCGCATCCTGCACGGCGGCGTGACGTCCAGCGTACTGGACACCATCGGCGGCGCGATCTCCACGCTGGCGGCCGGCGAGCGCATGCACGGCCTGGACGGCGCCGAGCGCCTGCGCCGGCTGGCCAACCTCGGCACGCTGGACATGCGCGTGGACTTCCTGAAGCCCGGGCGCGGCAACTGGTTCGTGGTGGAAGGACGCGTGCTGCGTGCCGGCAACAAGGTGATCGTCACGCGCATGGAGATGCACAACGACGAGGGCGACCTGATCGCCGCCGCCACCGGCACCTACCTGTACTGACTGCCCGCCTGCAGCTCGATCACCACGGTGACGGTACCGTCGTCGCGGTGCGCGTGGTGTGACACGCCGGCGATCGCATCGAGGTGATCGACCAGCACAAGCATGTCGTGGTTGCCGGCCAGCACGGTGCCCGTCAGTCGCGCCAGCCCGCGCGCCCGGGCGATCAACACCAGGTGCTTCATCAGCAGCGTGCCGATGCCGAGGCCGTGATGCGCGTCATCGACGGTCACCGCGAATTCGGCGGCATCGTCGCCGGTACCGCGCATCCAGCGCGCCACGCCCGCCGCCTGCAGGCGGCCGTCTTCCAGAACTTCGGCACCGATGGCCGCGTGGAGATCGAAGTCGGGGTGGGTGTAGTGGTGGAGTTCCGCGTCGGAGAGCGCGCGGCGCGCGGCCATGAAGCGCGCGTAGACCGAATCAGGTGACAGGCGGGCAAAACCGTCGCGCAAGGCGTCGCGATCGGCCGGCGTGACGGCGCGGATCACCACGTCGCGGCCATCCAGCAGTTGCTCGGTGACGTGGTAGTGCGTGAAGTCCTGCTGACCGGCGTCCATGCCATCTCCCGCGGGATTCAGATCTGGTATTCCTCGCGCACCTGCTCGAGGCTCTCGAAGCTCACGCCCAGGTCATTCACCCGGCCATCGGAGAGCCGGTAGGCCCAGCCATGCACCGCCAGCGGCTGGCCGCGCGCCCAGGCGTTCTGGACGATGGTGGTGTGGCAGACGTTGAGCACCTGCTCGATCACGTTCAGTTCGCACAGGCGGTCCATGCGCGCCGCCTCGTCGAGGGCCTGCAGCTCCTCGTGGTGCTTCACGGCGATGTCGCGGATGTTGCGCAGCCAGTTGTCGATCAGGCCGAGGTTCTGCGGCTGCAGCGCGGCGCGCACACCGCCGCAACCGTAATGGCCCACCACCATGATGTGCTTCACCTTGAGCACTTCCACCGCGTATTGCAGCACCGACAGGCAGTTGAAGTCGGTGTGCACGACGATGTTGGCGACGTTGCGGTGCACGAAGATCTCGCCCGGCAAAAGGTCGACGATCTCGTTGGCGGGCACGCGGCTGTCGGAGCAGCCGATCCACAGGTACTCCGGCGCCTGCTGCACCGCGAGCTTGCCAAAGAAATCCGGGTGCTCCGTGCGCATGCGCTCGGACCAGCGGGAGTTGCCTTCGAGGAGTCGGTTCAGCGGTTTCATGGGCGGAGATTGTATCGGGGGCATGGCCCCCTCGCTACAGGCGTTCGAGGGCTTCCATGGCCTCGAGCAGCTTCGCTTCGGCGTCGTCAATCAGCGCGCCGATGCGCGCACGATCGGCGAGCAACCCGTCCAGTTGCGCCTTTTTCGCCGGGGTGTAGATGTCGCCGGCCGACAGTTTCGCCTCCACCTGCTCGCGCTCGGTCTGCAGGGTGGCCAGGCGCGTTTCCAGGTCGGCCACCGCCTTCTGCGCCTTCTTGAGATCGCGCGAGACGAAGCCGGGCTTTGCCGCCGGCGCGACGGCGACCGCCGCCGGCTTCTCCGGCTCGGGCGCGCGTGCCGCCGACGGGCGCGTGTCGGAGCGCTGGCTGTCCAGCCACTTGGCGTAGCCGTCGAGGTCGTCCTTGAATTCGCTGACCTCTCCATTGTCGACCAGCAGCAGCGTGTCGACGGTGGCGCGCAGCAGGTGGCGGTCGTGCGAGACCACCACCAGTGCGCCGTCGAATTCCTGCAGTGCCTCGGTGAGCGCCTCGCGCATTTCCAGGTCGAGGTGGTTGGTCGGTTCGTCGAGCAGCAGCACGTTGGGCTTCTGCCAGACGATCATCGCCAGCGCCAGCCGCGACTTCTCGCCGCCGGAGAACTGGCCGCAGGGCGTGAGCGCTGCATCACCGTGGAAATCGAAGCCGCCGAGGTAGCTGCGCAGGTCCACCTCGCGCACGCGCGGGGCGATGCGCTGCATCAGCAACAGCGGGCTGGCCTTGAGGTCCAGCGAGTCCACCTGGTGCTGCGCGAAGTAACCGATACGGCATTTCTCCGCCATCAGCCGCTCGCCGCTCAGCAGCGCCAGGTCGCCGACCAGCGCCTTGATCAGCGTGGACTTGCCGGCGCCGTTGCGGCCGAGCAAACCGATGCGCGAATCGGGCGTGAGCTCGACGTTGACGTTGCCCAGCACGGTGCGGTCGCCGTAGCCGAGGTCGGCCTCGTCGATGCGCAGCAGCGGGCTGGTGAGGTTCTGCGCAGGGGAGAAGTGGAAGTCGAACGGCGAATCCACGTGCGCCGGCGCGATGATGGTGAGGCGCTCCAGCGCCTTCAGGCGGCTCTGCGCCTGCTTGGCCTTGGAGGCCTTGGCGCCGAAGCGCGCCACGAACTCCTGCATGTGCGCGACCTTGGCCTGCTGCTGCACGTAGGCGGCCTGCTGCTGCATCAGCTTCTCGGCGCGCTGGCGCTCGAACTGCGAGTAGTTGCCGGTGTACAGCGTGGCCTTCTGCTGCTCGAGGTGGACGATGTGACCCACCACCGAGTCGAGGAAGTCGCGGTCGTGCGAGACCACGAACAGCGTGCCCTCGTATTTCTTCAGCCAGTTCTCCAGCCAGATGATCGCGTCGAGGTCGAGGTGGTTGGTCGGTTCGTCGAGCAGCAGCAGGTCGGCGCGGCGCATCAGCGTGTGCGCGAGGTTCAGGCGCACGCGCCAGCCGCCGGAGAAATCCGCCACCGGGCGCTCGTGGTCGGAGGGCGCGAATCCCAGGCCGTCCAGCACGCGCGCGGCGCGGGCGCGCACGGTGTAGCCGTCGGCGTCGGCGATCTTCTCGTGCAGCTTCGCCATGCGATCGTAGTCGTCGGTCAGCTCGACCTGGGCGAGCTCGGCCTCCAGCACGCGCAGCTCCACGTCGCCGTCGATCACGAACTCGATGGCCGGGCGCTGCAGCGCCGCCACTTCCTGGGCCATGTGCGAGACGATCCAGTCACGCGGCCGCTCCAGGTCGCCCTGGTCGGGGCCGATCTCGCCCTTGAGCAGCGAGAACAGCGTGGACTTGCCGGCGCCGTTGCGGCCGGTCAGGCCCACGTGCCAGCCGTGGTGCAGCGCGAATTCGGCGCCTTCGATGAGGGTGCGGCCGTTGCGGGCCAGGCGGAGGTTGCGGAAGCGGATCATCGGTGCGGCGGGGGAGGTGGCGGGCTGACGGGCGCGCAGTTTACCCGACCGCACCCCGGCGCGCGGCTCCCGGTTCCGTGCTACGGTGCGCCCCCATGAGCCGCAACCCCTTCCCCGACAACGACGTCCTCTGGGACGAGATCTGCCAGATGTACGCCCGCGAGGGCGTGATCGCACGTTGCCTGCGGGTGCAGGACAGCTACGGACTGTGCGTCACCCTGCTGCTGCTGGCCGTGGCGGTGGGGCAGCGCGGCATCGCCATCCACGAGGCAGCCCTGCCGTCACTGCGGGCACTGGTGCCGCGCTGGCACTACGGGGTGCTGGTGCCGCTGCGCGCCGCCCGCCGCGGCCTGCGCGACACCGATGACGAGGCCTACCAGCAGGCCAAGCTGCTGGAACTGGCCATCGAGCGCGGCCTGCTGGACGAGGCCTGCGCGGTGCTGCGCGGCCGTGCCCTGTGGAACGCCGAGGACGCGCTGCCGCGCAACATGGACCTGATGGTGGACGCCCACGGCGAGCACCTGCCGGACGCCGCCTACGCCGCCGCCGAGAACCTCGGCCGGCTGCTCACCCCGCCCTGACCACGCCTTCCCGCCCGTCTGTAGCGAGGGGGCCATGCCCCCGATTGTTGAAGCGCAAAGAAAAAGGGCGGCACGAGGCCGCCCTTTCCGCTTGCCGGAACGCGCCGTATCAGGCGTCGCTTTCCGGGTTGAACACCTCGCGCGGCGCCTCGACCGGAGCCGGGGCGGCTACCGGGGCCGGAGCGGCCGCCTTCGGGGCCTTCGGCTTGCGCGGGGCCTTCGGCTTCTTCGGCTTGGCGGCCGGCGCGACGCCTACCGCTTTCTCGACCTTGGCCTCGGCCTTCTTGGCGGCCTTCTTCGCCTTGGTGGCGGTCTTCTTCACGGCTTTCTCGACGGCCTTCACCGCCTTCTTCGCCTTGGCCTTGGCGGTCTTGGCGACCTTGGCCGGCTTGGCAGCCTTCTTCGCGGCTTTCTTGGCGGCCTTCGGCTTGGCGGCCTTCTTGCCACCCTTCACGGCCTTCTCGGCGCGCTCCACCACGGCCTCGGCGAACTGGGCCACCTTGGTCTTGGCCAGGGCCTGGTTGGCGGCAGCCAGCTTCTCGGCGGCGTGCGCGGCGGCGGCAAAGGCTTCGGAGGCGGCCTTGCGGGCCTTCTCGACTTCCTTCTTGGCAGCAGCGTTATTGCTCTTGGACGCCTTGGTCTCGGCGGCCTTGATCTTCTTCATGGTCGCCTTTTCGTGCTTGGCGGCGGCCTTGATGTCCTTGGTCACCTTGGTGACGAACTTGTTGGCATCGGCGATTTCCTTGTCGATCGCCTTCAGCAGCTTGTTGCCCAGGCTCTTGGCCTCGGCCTTCAGTTTCTTGACGGTAATCGGGGCTTTCTTCGCTTTTTTCGCTTTCTTGGCCATGGCCGTGTCCTTCCTGTGGGGGCTCTCGAGGGCGAGCGGGCGCTCACAGTGTAGGCAAACCGCGTGGCAGTTCAAGATGTGAGCAGCATGACCCGTTGACCTGGCTCAGCGATGCGCGTGCATGGCCACCTGAAACAGGTAGAATGCCGCGTTCCGGACGGCATCCCGTGCGCACCGGAACAGGACACTCAACGCTATTCCATACCCGGGCCGCCCGCGGGCGACCCGACCGGAGGGGACATGAAACGGATTGGCCTCGTGCTGCTGGCAGGCGCCCTGATCGCCGGCTGCAACGACAACAAGAACGACGAAGGCTGGAAAGTGGGCTACAGCCTGGGCTACAAGCTCGGCGAGCGCGTTTCCAAGGAAGTGACCGACCTCAACGTGGACGGCTTCGTGGCCGGCTTCAAGGACGCCTACGCGGCGGACGATAAGAAGCGCAAGCTGACCGAAGAGGAGATGCAGGCCACCATCAAGGGCTACCAGGAGAAGCGCATCGCCCAGATGCGTGACGAGCTGAAGGCCAAGGCCGAGAAGAACGCCGCCGACTCCAAGGCCTTCCTGGAGAAGAACGCCCAGAACCCCAACGTGAAGACCCTGCCGTCGGGCCTGCAGTACGAAGTGCTGGCCCAGGGCACCGGCCCGTCGCCGAAGGCCACCGACGTGGTCAAGGCCAAGTACCACGGTACCCTGATCGACGGCACTGTCTTCGACTCCACCCGCGAGCGTGGCGACCAGCCGGCCGAGTTCCCGCTGAACCGCGTGATCCCGGGCTGGACCGAGGGCCTGCAGCTGATGAACAAGGGCGCCAAGTACAAGCTGTACGTACCGTCCAACCTCGCCTACGGCGAGCGCGGCGCCGGCGGCAAGGTCGGCCCGAACCAGGCGCTGATCTTCGAAGTCGAGCTGGTGGACTTCAGCGCGCAGAAGTAAGACCCTGCGTTGGTATCGAAAGGCCGGTCACGCACCGGCCTTTCTTTTTTGTGGCCGGACCCATGCACCTCACCTGCCCGCTCTGCCAATCCCCGCTCACCCGCACCGATCGCAGCTGGCGCTGCCCGCAAGGCCACGCCTTCGACGAGGCGCGCGAGGGCTACCTGAACCTGCTGCCGGTGCAGCACAAGAAGTCCCGCGCGCCGGGCGACAACGACGCCATGGTGCGCGCGCGGCGCGATTTCCTCGAGGCCGGCCACTACCTGCCGCTGCGCGCGGCGGTGACGGCCATGCTGCAACCGCTGGCGGCGCACACGCTGCTGGACATCGGCTGCGGCGAGGGCTGGTACACCACCGCGCTGTGCGACGTGGTGCCGCGGGTGGTCGGGCTGGATATCGCGAAGGAGGCGGTGCGCCTGGCGGCGAAGCGTGACCCACGCGCCACCTGGCTGGTGGCGTCGGCGGCGCGCCTGCCGCTGGCCGATGCCAGCGTCGACGTGGTGACCAGCCTGTTCAGCCCGCTGCCCGCCGCGGAAATCGCCCGCGTGCTGGTGCCCGGCGGCCACCTGCTGGTGGCCACGCCGGCGGCGCGGCACCTGTGGTCGCTGCGCGCGGCGCTGTTCGACGAAGTGCGTGAGCACGCACCGGAAAAATTCGTCGCCAGCCTGGCGCCGCACTTCACCCGCGTGCAGCAGCAGGCCGTGGGCTTCCCGCTGCAACTGGACGGCGCCGCGCTGGCCAACCTGCTGACCATGACGCCCTACGCGTGGCGCGCCACGGCGGCCAAACGCGAGGCGCTGGCGGGGCTGGACAGCTTCACCACGGATGCCGCGTTCACCGTGCAGTTGTTCCGCCTCGCACAAGGCGACTGAAGGGCTCGCGTCCCGCCCGCGGGTCAGAGCAACGCGGCCACCAGCGGCAACAGCAGCGCGGTCAGCAGGCCGGTGAGCGCCAGGCCCACGCCGGCGAAAGCGCCCGGCTTGTGGCCCATCTCGATGGCCCGCGCGGTGCCCACCGCATGCGCCACCACGCCCAGCACCAGGCCGACGATGCGCGCGTCCTGCACGCGTGCGGCACGGAACACCCACGGCGCGACAATGCCGCCGACGATGCCGGTGACGATGACAATGCCCACCGCCAGTTCCGGGTTGGCACCGATCGCCTGCGCGACCGGGAAGGCGATGGCCGAGGTCACCGATTTCGGCGCCAGCGCCAGCAGCAATTCGTGCGCCGGCGCGAACGGCAGCACCAGCAGGATGGCGATCAGCGGCGACAGGATCGCGCCAACCACCACGGCGATGAGTACCGGGCGCGCGGCATGCAGAACAGTGCGACGCTGCCGGTACACCGGCACGGCAATGGCAACGATGGTAGGGCCGAGCAGCCAGTACAGCAGTTGCGTGCCGGCGCGCCATTGTTCGGCCGGCACGTCGATGGCAAACAGCACCGCCACCAGCGGGATGGTGGCGGTAACCAGCGGGTGCGCCAGCGGATGGTGATGCAGGCGCCGCCACAGGCGCTGGCCGAGCAGGTAGGCGAGCACGCACGCGGCGAGGCAGGCCACGGCCACCAGGAACGCCGGCACGGAAGAGAACATTGCCAGCACGCCGCTCACGGCTCGTCACCCGCGCGCGGCGATTCGGGCGGTACGCTCCAGCGCAGCACCAGTGCCAGCGCCAGCATGGCCAGCGGCGTACCGATGCCGATCGCCACCGCCAGCGGCGCGGCCCAGGGCATGAAACCGGCGTAGTCGAGCACCAGCGCCACCACCGGCCCGAAGAACAACAGGGTGAGATTGCGCAGCAGCAGGTCGGCGGCGCGGGCGATGCGTGCCAGCAGGCGCTCGCCGAAGATCGCCAGCAGCACCAGCAGCATCAGCATGCCGGCCACCGCGCCGGGAAACGGGATGGCCAGTGCACGCACCAGCGCCTCGCCGGCCAGTTGCAGGCCGACCAGCAAGGCGAACCCGAACAGCAGGTCGCGCATCAGCCGCGCTGGCGCAGCAACTGGAACAGGAACAGCACGACCAGGCCGACGAACACCAGCAAGGTCAGTTCGGCAAGACTGAAGCCGAGGAAGGTCCAGTCCACGGTCGCGCACTCACCGGAACCGCGCAGCACCATCGACACCACGTCCTGCAGCGGGAACACGTCGATCATGTATTCCAGCCCCGGCCCGCAGGCCGGCACCTGGTCGGCCGGCAGGTGCTGCAGCCACACGTGGCGGCCAGCCACACCCAGTCCGAACAGCGCCGCCAGCAGGCCGAACAGCGCGTAGACGCGCTGCCCGACCGCACGCGGGTTGTGCAGGATCACCAGCACCAGCACGCCCATGGCGGCAAACACCGCCACCCGCTGCATGATGCACAGCGGGCACGGCTCCAGACCGACCACGTGTTGCAGGTAAAGCGCAAAGCCCATCGCCACCAGGCAGCCCAGCAGGCCCAGCACGTTGACGACGCGGTATCCGGGAAGCTTCATGGTGGTGTCACCTCGTTCGCATCACGCGGGAATCACTCGCCGGTAGGAACGGCTGCCGGCGCCGGGCCGAAGTCGATCAGTTCGACCTCGAACGACAACACCTGGTTGGGGCCGATGTTCGCCTCCGGGACGCCCTGCTCGCCATAGGCCAGTGCCGGCGGAATCCAGAACTGGTATTTCGCGCCCTTCTTCATCAACTGCACGCCTTCCTTCCAGCCGGGAATGACGCGGTCGAGGGGGAACTGCGCCGGGTCGCCGTCACGGCTGGAATCGAATACCGAGCCGTCGACCAGCGTGCCGTGGTAGTGCGCGGTGACCAGGTCGGTGGGCTGCGGGCTGGCGCCCTTGCCCTTGTTGATCACCTTGTACTGCAGGCCGGAGGCGGTGGTCTTCACGCCACGCTTCTTGCCGTTCTTCTTGAGGAACTCGTTGCCGGCGGCAAGATTCGCGGCCGCGAGCTTCTCGAACTCGGCCTGCTGCGCGGCGGCGTAGCGGGTGCGGAATTCATCCACGACCTGCTGCATCTGCTCCTGGCTGAGCTTGCCGGCGACGCCGGTGTAGGCTTCCTGGAAGCCTTCCTGGAAGGCACTCACGTCCAGCTCCTTGATGTCGGCGGCGATGCGCTGGCCCAGGCTGAAGCCCATCGCGTAGCTGAACGGGCCGTTCGGGCCGCTGCCGATCGCGGGGATGGGCAGCAAGGGGGCCGCCTCTTCCGCGGCAACCTCACCGGCGATTTCCGGTACCGCGGCGGCCTCGGCTTCGCCCTCGGCCTGCGCAGCACCGGCAACCAGCGTCAGCGCGACGAGCCATGCATGGATCTTCATCTGGGGTTCTCCTGGGTATGCCGCGCAAGGCGGCCCGAGTGGTTACCGGCCCGCCTCAGCGGTACCAGGCTTCCACGTATTCCTCGAACGGCACCTGTGGGACCGCCTCGATCTCGCGTTGTTCCTCCAGCGACTCCGCGGCCAGCTGCTCGAAGAAGTCGCGGCGGGCATCGCTCATCGGCTGGGCGCGGAAATGCGCCGCCGCGGCCTGCGCCCGCTCCATGGCGAACACGAAGAAGCTGCATTCGCGTTCGCGCAGCGTGTCGAGTACCCGCCCGCTGGGAGTAAGGGCCGGATCATCGATCTTGCGCAACTGGGCGGCCAGCGAGCGCGTGTAGCCATGGGACGACTGGCGCGCCTCGTCGAGCAGCACCGCCACCGGGCGCATGGCCTCGCACAACGCGCGCGCCCATTCGCGCAGCGACAGCGTGGTGCCGTCCATGGTCACCTGCGCCTGCGGGTCGCGCCCGTGGTTCACGGCCACCTGCAGGTTGGCCTTGTTCTGCGCCAGCTCCGCAGCATCCTGCCACGGGCTGTCGTGCAGCAGGCAGAAGGTGGCGAACAGCTCCATGAAATACGCCGTCTGGTGGTCAACGCCCACCGGCTCGAACGGGTTGAGGTCGAGGCTGCGCATCTCGATGTATTCAACGCCGCGCCCGCGCAACGCGGTGGACAGGCGCTCGCCGGGCAACGGCACGCACTTGGGACGGATGGAGCCGTAGAACTCGGCCTCCATCTGCAGCACGTGGGTGTTGAGCTGCTTCCACTCGTCGCCGTCCTTCAGGCCGATGCGCTCGAAGGCCGGGTGCGGCGTGCGCATGGCGGCTTCCAGCGAATCCACGTAACCGGTGAGCGAGTTGTAGCTGACGGCCAGGCCCTTCTGGGCGTTGTTCGAGTAACCCAGGTCGGACAGGCGCAGGCTGGTGGCGTACTGGCGATACAGCGTGTGGTTGTCGACGCTTTCGAGATCGTGCGCGCGACCGCGCAGGAAACTGGCGCACATCGCCGGCGACGCGCCGGTGAGGTAGGCCACCAGCCACACGTATTTCTGGTAGTTGCGGATCAGCGCGAAGTATTCGCGCGAGGTGAACTCGGCGAGATCGACGCTGCAGGCATCCTCGATGCGCCGGTAGGCCCACCAGAAGTTGTCCGGGTAGGACAGGTTGTAATGGATGCCGGCGATGGCCTGCATGTGCCGGCCGTAGCGGTGCCACAGGCCGTGGCGGTACACGGTCTTGAAGCGGCCGAGGTTGGAACTGCCGTACTGCGCGATGGGAATCGACAGTTCGTCGCCCAGCACGCAGGGCATCGAGTTCACCCACAGCAACTCGTCGCCCAGGCGGTCGTAGACGAAGTGGTGGGTGTCGGTGAGGAACAGCAGCGCGTCGGTGACGTGCTCGTAGGCCGGGGTGATGAACTCCAGCAGGGCCTCGGAGTAGTCGGTGGTGACGTGCGGGTGGGTGAGCGCCGAGCCCAGCGCCACCGGGTGCGGCGTTTGAGCCACGCAACCCTCCGGGCTGACGCGCAGGCTCTCCTTCTCGATGCCGCGGCGCATGCCGCGCAGGGTATGCACCTTCTGCTGCGCGCGCAGCAGGGCGATACGGCGGGTGAGGCGTTCGGTATTCAGTATGGACATGGTTGCCGACTATACCCCCGCCTACCCTCCTGTAGAGAGGGGGCCATGCCCCCGATACGTGGAAAGCAGGAGCGTCGGGAGCATGGCCCCCTCGCTACTTCTTGATGCCGGCCTTGCTGAGGGCGGCGGCGAAGGCGTTGTTGCCGCCGCCACCCTGGCCACCGCCGAACGAGCGCTGCTGCTGGGCCGGGTCGCGGCGGGCACCACGGTTGTCGGTTGCCCCGCCGCCGGCGCCGCGCGGCGCCTGCGCGCCGGGCTGGTCGTCCATGCGCATGGTGAGGGCAATGCGCTTGCGGGCGAGATCCACCTCGAGCACCTTCACCTTGACGATGTCGCCGGCCTTCACCACTTCGTGCGGGTCCTTCACGAACTTGCTGGACAGCGCCGACACGTGCACGAGGCCGTCCTGGTGCACGCCGATGTCCACGAAGGCGCCGAAGGCCGCCACGTTGGTCACCGTGCCCTCGAGGATCATGCCCGGCTGCAGGTCCTTCATGTCCTGCACGTCCTCGCGCAGCTCGGCGGCCTTGAACTCGCCGCGCGGGTCGCGGCCGGGCTTGTCGAGTTCCTTGAGGATGTCGGTGATGGTCGGCACGCCGAACTTGTCGCTCACGAATTCCTGCGGCTTCACGCTGCGCAGGAACGCGCCGTCACCGATCAGCGTACGCAGCTCTCGGCCGCTCTTCTGCGCGATGGCTTCCACCACCGGGTAGGCTTCCGGGTGCACCGCGGAGGCGTCCAGCGGGTTTTCACCGTTCGTCACGCGCAGGAAGCCCGCCGCCTGTTCGAAGGTGCGGTCGCCCAGGCGCGGCACCTGCTTGAGCTGCTCGCGGCTGGTGAAGGCGCCGTTCTTGGCGCGGAACGCCACGATGTTCGAGGCGATGGTGCCGTTCAGGCCGGCGATGCGCGCCAGCAGCGGCGCGCTGGCGGTGTTCACGTCCACGCCGACGGCGTTCACGCAGTCCTCCACCACGCCGTCCAGCGAGCGGGCCAGTTTCAGCTGGTTCACGTCGTGCTGGTACTGGCCGACGCCGATGGACTTCGGCTCGATCTTCACCAGTTCGGCGAGCGGGTCCTGCAGGCGGCGCGCGATGGACACGGCGCCGCGGTAGGACACGTCGAGGTCGGGGAATTCGTTGGCCGCCAGCTCGCTGGCGGAGTACACCGACGCACCGGCCTCGCTCACCACGATCTTGCGCGCCTTGATGGCCGGGTGGCGCTTGAGCAGGTCGCCGGCCAGCTTGTCGGTCTCGCGGCTGGCGGTGCCGTTGCCAATGGCGATCAGTTCCACCTTGAACTTCTGGCACAGCGCGGCCAGCGTGGCGATGGAGTTTTCCCAGTCGTTGCGCGGCTCGTGCGGGAAGATCGCGCAGTGCGCCAGCAAATCGCCAGTGTTGCCGACCACCACCACCTTCACGCCGGTGCGCAGGCCCGGGTCCAGGCCCATGGTGACGCGCATGCCGGCCGGTGCCGCCATCAGCAGCGCCTTGAGGTTGCGGGCGAACACCTTGATGGCTTCCTCGTCGGAGCGTTCGCGGATATCGCCGATCAGTTCGCTCTCGAAGTGCATCAGCAGTTTCACGCGCCAGGTCCAGCGCACCACTTCCTGAAGGAAGTCGTCTGCAGCGCGCTTCTGGTGATGCCAGCCGATGTGCGCGGCGATCATGTTCTCGCAGGGATGCACGCGGGTACGGTCTTCCTCGTCGCCCACGGCCAGGCCCACCGACAGCACGCCCTCGTTGCGGCCGCGCAGCATGGCCAGCACGCGGTGCGACGGCGCGGTGGCGAGCTTCTCGTGGTGCGCGAAGTAGTCGCGGAACTTGGCGCCCTCGTTTTCCTTGCCCGGCACGACCTTGGCGCTGATCTCGCCCTCGGCCCACAGGAAATCGCGCAGGCGCTGCAGCAGGGCGGCGTCCTCGGCGAAGCGCTCCATGAGGATCTGCTTGGCGCCGTCGAGCGCGGCCTTGATGTCGGCCACGCCCTTGTCGGCGTCGATGTACTTCTGCGCTTCCTCGGCCGGCACCCGCGTCGGGTCGGTGTACAGCGCCTCGGCGAGCGGCTCCAGGCCGGCCTCGCGGGCGATCTGCGCCTTGGTGCGACGCTTCTGCTTGTACGGCAGGTAGAGGTCTTCGAGGCGCGCCTTGTTGTCGGCGCCGCGGATTTCCTTTTCCAGTTCCGCCGTGAGCTTGCCCTGCTCGGCGATGCTCTTGAGGATGGACTCGCGACGGTCCTCCATCTCGCGCAGGTAGACCAGGCGCTCGTCGAGCGTGCGCAGTTGCGTGTCGTCGAGGCCGCCGGTGACTTCCTTGCGGTAGCGCGCGATGAAGGGCACGGTGGCGCCGCCATCGATCAGTTCGACGGTGGCGACGACCTGCGCGAGGCGCACGTTGAGTTCGTCGGCGATGCGCTGGGCAATGGCGAGGGCGGTATCGGTCATGCGGCGGGGCGATCCAGGGTGGTGCAGGGGGGCCTGATTCTAGGCGCCCCCGCCACCCCCCCGCTACTGGAGCTCGACGCGGAACTTGCCCGTATCCGAGCCGCCGGCAGGAATGGTGCCGATGCGCAGGGTCACGCCACCCGGCACGGTCTGGCCGAAATCACCGCCGTTGGGGTCGGTTTCGTCGGCGCCGGTGGCGTCGTCGTCCTCGGCGGTCCCGCCGGCTACCAGCGTGCCCGGCACGTAGGCCGTGTTCGCCGGCGGCGTGTCGCTGATCACCACGTTGGTCACCGCCACTGCGCTGGCGGTGTTACTGACCGTCACCGTGTACTCGATGATCGCACCGGGGATGCGCTTGGGACTGGTGTTGCCGTTGTACGGATCGGAGATCACCGACGAACTCTTCACCACCGTCACCGGTACGCCCACCGTCAGGGTCGCGGTATTGGACACCGGGCCCGGCGTGGCGCCGGTCTGCGTACTGGTCACGCCGCTGGTGGTGTTGTCGTACGCACCGCCGCTGGCCGCGGTCACCTGCACGGTGATCGTACAGGTGCCGGGCGCGCCGCCCGGGATGCTGCCCGCGGTCACGTTGAACGTGCTGCCACCGGCGGCCGCGCTGGTGGTCACGCCGGTACAGGTGCCACCGGTGACCAGCGGCGTGGTGTTCACCAGGCCCGCCGGATAGGTGTCCGTGAAGGCAATGCCGCTCGCCGCGGTCGGATTGTTGTTGGACAGCGTGAACGTCACGGTGGACGTGCCACCCGGAGTGATCACCGCCGGGCTGAATGCCTTGGCGATGGTCGGCCGGTTGCGGATGTCGAGCGTGGCGGTGTTGGAACCGGTGCCCGGGCCGTCCGGCGTTTCATTGGTGGTCACGCCGCTCGACGTGTTGTTGTAGGTGCCGACCGGGCCGGTGACATCGATGGTGATCGTGCAACTGCCCGGTGCGCCGCCCGGGATGGTGCCGCCGGTCACGTTGAAGCTGCCGCCACCCGCCGTCGCCGTGGTGGTGATGCCGGTACAGGTACCACCAACCACGCCGGTGGAATTCACCAGGCCCGCCGGGTAGGTGTCCGTGAAGGAGATGCCGGTGGCCGCCGTGGCGTTGTTGTTGGTCAGCGTGAACGTCAGCGTCGAGCTGTTGCCGGTGCCGATCGACGCCGGGCTGAACGCCTTGGCGATGGTCGGGCGGTTGCGCACGGTGAGCAGCGCGTTGGTGCCGGCGGCGTTGCTGGCCGAGGTACCGTTGGTGGTGGTGTTGCCACTGGCGGTGAGGTCGCCGGCGGCGATGGTGTTGTTGTAGGTGCCCGCGGCGGCGGCCGTGACGTTCACGGAGACTACGCAACTGCCACCTGCGGGGATCGTGCCGCCGGTGAGGCGCACGCCGGTGTCGCCAGCCGCAAGCGCGCCGCCGCCGCTGTCGAGCAAGGAGCCACCGCAACCATTCGACTGCACCAGCGGCGAGGCAACGGTCATGCCCGCCGGGAACGCGTCGGTGATGGAGGCGTTCGGCATGTCCACGCCGGACGGATTGGCCAGCGTGAGGGTGACGGTGGCGGTGCCGTTGGCGCCGATCGAAGCCGGGCTCACGGCCTTGGCGATGGTCGGCTGGTGGAACGTGATCGGCGCCGTGACGGCGTTGCCGGTGCGCGTGGCGGCCACGTTGCCACCAGGCGGATTGCCGCAACGACCACCGCCACCACCCACGGCCACGCAGGCACTCGGCGCACCGGAATTGTTGGTTAGCGGAACGCCCGATGCGGGCGGCGTGCCGGTATCGCTGGTGACATCGACACTGATCGAACAGGAGCCGTTGGCGGGGATCGAGTTGTTATCACCGGTGAGCGCCAGGGAGGTGCCACCGGCCGCAGCCGTGGAGGCGCCACCGCAGGTGTTGGTGACGTTCGGGGTCGGCGCGTTCTCCAGGCCCGTCGGGTAATCGTCGGTAATCCGCAGGCGCCGCAGCACCGTGGCGTCGTTCGGGTTGTAGAACGTGAGCGTCAACCGGGTGACGCCGTTCATGCCCAGGCTGCTGTTCTGGAACGTCTTGGTGACCGTCGGCGCGACAGTTCCGGCCTGCATCACCATCAGCGCGGTGGCGGTGCCACCCGGGCCGCTTTCGTTGCTGGTGATGTTGCCGGTGGTGTTGGTGTAGGTACCGGCTGCGGTGGCGGTAACTTCGACGGTGATCGTGCAACTCGCGCCGGCAGCCAGCGAGCCGCCGGACAGGCTGATGCCGCCGTCACCGCCGGCCAGCACGCCGCCGCCGTTGTCGAGCAGCGAGCCGCCGCAGGTGTTGGCGGACACCAGCGGCGTGTCCACGTCCATGTCCTCCGGGCCGTTCGGCAAGGTATGACTGGTCGGGAAGGTATCGATAAAGGCGACACCGGTCAGCGCCGTGGCCGGGTTCGGGTTGGCGATGGTGATGGTCATCGTCGAGCTGTCGCCGGTGGTGACCGGGGTGACGAACGCCTTGCTGATGGTCGGCGGCAGCACCTGCACGGTGAGCGTCGCGCTGGCCGGCGCCGTGTTGGTGTAGCCATAGGCCGCGGTGAGCGCACCAGCCGGCAGCGTGTTGTTGTAGGAACCCGCGCTGCTGCTGCGCACGTTCACGGTGACCGTACAGGAGCCCGCGGCAGGAATGGTGCCGCCGGACAACTGCAGTGTGTTGCCACCCGGTGCGGCCGTTACCGTGCCACCGCAAGTGGTCGCGGCCGACGGCGCAGGCGAGTTCACGAGCCCGGCCGGGTAGGTGTCGGTGAGATCCACCGCCGTCACCGGGTTGGCGTTGGCATTGGTGAGCGTGACCGTGAGCACCGAGTCGGCGTTGATCGCCACCGTGGCCGGCGCGAAGGCCTTGGCAACGGTGGGCTGCGCATCCACGAGAAGCGTGGCGCTGGCGGTGCCGCCATCGAACGCGTTGCTGGCGGTGATGGTGTCGGTGCTGTTGAGGTACGTGCCGGCGCTGGCGCTGGTGACTTCCACCGTCGCCGTACAGGTACCGCCCGGCAGGATCGAACCGCCACTGATACCGAGCGTATTGCCACCGTTAGCGCCACCGATGAGCGTCGCGCTGCTGCCCGGTGTACAGGTAATGGCGGCGTTGGCCGGCGTACGGTTCACCAGGCCGGCGGGGAAGGTGTCATTCACCGCGACGCCGGTAAGCGTGGTCAGCGTGTTGGGGTTGCTGGCAACGATACTCAGCACCGATGTGCCGTTCACCGGGATCGGCGACACACTGAACGATTTGTTGACGATCGGCGCGTTGGCTTTCACCTCGAGGCTCGCGCTGGCCGGTGCGGTGCTGGCGAATCCGCCGTCGGCAGTGAGACCACCCGCCGGCACGGTGTTGGCGAATGTGCCGACCGCGGTGCTGCGCACGTTCACCGTGACCGTACAGGTGCCGCCGGCAGGAATCATGCCGCCGGCCAGCGCCAGGCTGCCGCCACCCGGCGTCGCCGTGACCGTGCCGCCGCAGGTGCTGGCGGCCGAGGGCGTCGGCGAATTGACCAGGCCCGCCGGGTAAGTGTCAGTGAATGCCGCGCCACCCAGCGGCCCGGTGTTGCCGTTGCCCAGCGTCAGGGTCAGCACCGAATCGGAATCGACGCCCACCGTGGTCGGCGAGAAGGCCTTGGCCAGCGTCGGCTGCGTGTTGCCCACGGTGAGGGTGGCCGACGCGGAGTTGCCGCCGCCGGCCGTGCTCGAGGTCACGATGCCGGTGTCATTCAGGTAACTGCCGAGCGCAGCAGCGCTCACGTTCACCGTGATCGTGCAGGTACTGGCCGGCTGCAGCGTGCCACCGGTGATGCCGATGCTGTTGCCGCCGTTGGCGCCGCCGGTCAGCGTCGCCGTGCTGCCGCCGGTGCAGTTCAGCGTCGGATTGGCGGCCGGGCCACTGCTGCGGTTGGAAAGGCCCGCCGGGTAGATGTCATTGAAGGTTACGTCGGCCAGCGCGATCGACGGGTTGTTGTTGCCGACGACAATCGTCAGCACCGACGTCGAGTTCGGCGTGATGGTGGGAATGCTGAACGCCTTGGTGATGGTCGGCCAGCTGAGCACGTTGAGCACGGCGCTGGCCGGCGCCACGTTGGTACCGGTGGTGCCGGACACGGCGCCGGCCGCGATGGTGTTGGTGTAGCTGCCACCCACATCGGCGGTGACGTTCACGGTCACCGTGCAGGTGCCTGGCGAACCCGCCGGAATCTTGCCGCCCACCAGCGACACGCTGGTGGACGTCGCGGACACGATGCCGCCGGCGCAGTCGGTGCTCGGCGCGCCGGTCACGGTCACCCCGGACGGCAGGGTGTCGGTGAACGTCACGCCGGTGGCGGCGATGGTGTTGTTGTTGGACAGCGTGATGGTCAGCGTCGAGGTATCGAAGGTGCGGATGCCCGACGGCGAAAACGATTTCGCCACCGTCGGCCGGTTCGGCACGAACAGGTTGGCACTGGTGCCGGACGCGTTGCTGCCACCGTTGGTGGTGGCAAGCGCACCGGCCGCGATGCTGTTGGTGTAGGTGCCACCGGCACTGGCGGTCACGTCGATGCCGATGAAGCAGGTGCCGGTGGCCGGGATGCTGCCGTTGTTGAGGCGGATGCCGGCGTCACCGGCGGCCAGCACGGCATTGCCGCTGTCGTTGAGCGTGCCGCCGCAGGAGTTGGTGAAATTCAGCGGCGCAGCCACCGTCATGGCGCCCGGCACCAGCGGGAAGGTGTCGATGAACGTCGCGCCGGTCATGTCCACGGCGGAATGGTTGGCCAGCACCAGCGTCAGCCTGGCCTTGCCGCCGCTGATGATGCTGCCCGGGCTGATCGACTTGGTGATCGTCGGGCGGAAGAAACTGACCGGGGCGCTGGCGGTGTTGCCGGTAAGGATGGTGCCGCAGGCGCCCCCCGCATTGGTCGTACAGGCCTGTACGGCGCCACTGGCGTAGTTGTAGCTGGCCGCGTCGGCACTGGTCACGTTCACCGATACCGTGCAGGAACCGTTGGCCACCAGGCCGTCGTTGACGCTGCCCGCCGGGCCGGCCAGGCCGATGGTATTGCCGCCCGCCACGCCGCCGGTGGTGCCGGCGTTACCGCCGGCCACGCCGTCACAGTTGCTGCTGACGTTCGGTGTCGCGGCATTCACCAGTCCGGCCGGATAGGTGTCGGTGAAACCGAGGTTGAAGAGCTGCGCGTTGTTCGGGTTGGTGATGGTGAAGGTCAGCGTGGACGGACTGCCTGCACCCAACGACGACGGCGTGAATACCTTGCTGATCACCGGCGGCACCAGGCCGGCCTGCACCGTCAGCGAGGCGCTGGCCGCCGCGCCGGTGCCGCCGTTCGCCGACGTCACCGTGCCGGTGGTGTTGTTGTAGGTGCCGTTGGTGGCGCTGGTCACGTCGACGCTGAGCGTGCAGCTGCCGCCGGCCAGGATGGTGCCGTTCAGGAAGCCCAGCGAGTTGCCACCGTTGACACCGCCGGTGAGCGTGCCGGTGGAACCGGTGGTGCAGGCCAGTGCCGCGTTCGCCGGGTTGCGGTTCACCAGGTTGGCCGGGTAAGCGTCGTTGAAGGCAACGCCGGTGAGCGTGGCGGACACGTTCGGATTGCTGACCACCAGGGTCATGCGCGCGGTGCCGTTGGTCTGGATCGCTGCGGTGTTGAATGCCTTGCTGATCACCGGCGCAGAGAGCGCCTGCACGGTGATCGATGCATTGGCGGGGCTGTTGCTGCTGATGCCGCCGTCGGTGGTGAGGCCGCCGGCGCCGATGCTGTTGTTGTAGGTGCCCGCCGTGGTGCTGGTGACGTCCACGGTCACCACGCAGGAGCCGTTGGCGGGAATCACGCCGCCGCTCAGCGCCAGCGAGCCACCGCCGCTGGCGGCGGTCACCGTGCCGCCGCAAGTACCTGCCGCATTGGGCACGAAGGCGTTGACGAGATTGGACGGGTAGGTGTCGGTGAACGACGCACCGGTCATGGCGGTGCCGTTCGGGTTGGTCAGCGTGACGGTGAGCGTGGCGATGTCGCCGCTGTTCATCGTCGTGCGCGAGAAGCTCTTGGCAATCGTCGGGCGGTCGTGCACCACGAGGGTGTCGGAGGCCACGTTGCCGGTGCCACCATTGGTCGAGGTAACGGCGCTGGTGGTGTTCAGGTAGCTGGCAGCGGCAGCGGCGGTCACGTTCACGGTGACCGCGCAACTGCTGTTGGCGGCAATCGTGCCACCCGCCAGCGCGATGCCGCCGTCGCCGGCACCCAGCGCACCCGATCCGCTGTCGGTGAGCGTACCGCCGCAGGTATTGCCGGCGCCGGTCGGCGATGCCACCAGAAGGCCCGCCGGGAACAGGTCGGTAAACGCCACGCCGGTGAGCGCGACCGGGTTGCTGTTGCTGATCGTGACGGTCAGCGTCGCGGTGCCGCCGGCGATCACCGGATCCGGACTGAACGACTTGGCGATCGACGGCGGCGCCGTGTTGAGCACCACCAGCGTGGCGTTGGCAGTGCCGCCGGTGCCGGCGTTGGTCGAGGCGATGCTCGAGGAGGTGTTGACGTAGCTGCCGATCGCCGTGGACGTCACGTCGATCGCCACCGAACAGGTCGCGCCGCCGGCCACGGTGCCGGCGTTCAGGCCGATATTGTTGCCGCCGCCCACCGCCCCGGTGATGACCCCGCCGCACGTGTTGGTGACATTGGGCGTGGCAGCGTTCACCAGCCCCGCGGGGTAGGTGTCACCGAACACCAGGCCGGTCACCGCGATGCTGTTCGGGTTGCTGATGGTGAAGGTCAGGCGCGAAGTACCGTTGACCGCCATCGGGTTCGGGTCGAAGGCCTTGTTGATCACCGCCGGCAGCAACGTGCTCTTGTCGACGAAGCGGATGGTATTGCTGCCACCCACCTTGGAGTCCATCAGCGACACGGCATTGATGCGGGTGGTATCGGACACCGACGCGCCGGCATTCGGCGTCACGCGCAGGAAGAAGCACTTGGTGGCATTGGCATTGCCGGATGCACCGAGCAGGCCCGAGTCGACGTTGCCGTCAAGGTCGATATCAGTGAGCGCGACGCTGTCGGCGGCATCCTGGTCGCAGTTCGGGTCGCTGCGCAGCGACACCGAGTAATACGGGTTGGTGCCGAACAGGCTGAAGTTCACCACGTCGCCGGTGAAGAAGTTGTTGGTGACGGTGAACGGGTGGTCCACCGGCACGCCGATGGTGGTCGCCTGGGTGCCGCTCGGGGTGATGGTGAAGAAGCCGGCGCGCGTCGGTGCGGTGTCGGTCAGCGCGAGACGGATGCCGGTGTTGTTGGCCTCGAAGATCGTCTGGTTCTGCGTGGTCCAGCCGTTGATGCGATAGCCCCACGCGCCGGCGTCATTGGCGCCGCCGGCGATATCGTTGTCGGCCACGACGTTGTCCTGGCCGGCGTTGATGCTGCCGCCGCCGTTCCAGACGCCACCGCCGGACACCGTGCCGGCAGTGGCCGTGCCGGAGGCATTGGGTGGGCGGTTGTAAACGGTGCCGGTGGCGTTGTTGTCCAGGTCGAAGTTGCGCAACTGCAGCGTGGTGTCCGCGAGTTCCGGGCCGACCAGGAAGTACATCTGGTAGTTGATGGAGGCACCGGTATCCTGCTGGTAGGTGGTCTGCAGGAAGCCGAGCAGGCCGTCGATGGCACTGCTACCGTTGACCTCGATGCGGAAGGCGTTGTCGTCGTCGTTCTGCCCCACTGCCTGGTCACAGTAGGCACCGGTGGCCAGCCCCGGGACCTGGTCGGAACCGGTGTAGCTGCGAATGCGGTACAGGCCGACGCCGACGTTGCTCCAGGTGACGTTGGTGCCGTTGGGGCTGCCGGCGGCCACCGTGGTGCCACTGATCAGCGTGGATCCGTCGGACGAGCGCAACTCGAAGCGCGTGGGATCGGAGCCGTTGTAGACCTCGTCGTTGATGAGTTCACCAGCGCCGCCGTCGGTGCTCTCCGCATCGATAATGGTGATGGTCGCCGGGGCCATGGTCTCGGTGACCTCGACGAAGAACTCGCTGTAGCGCGCGGTGCTCGCGCTGTCAAAGCCCGTGTACCAGTCACCGATGCCCGCGCCGCGGGTACAGGCGCTGGTCTGGAAGAACACGCGGGAATCGCTGGGGAAGCCGGCGGCGCGCGCGCCCGGCGCCAGCAGCGCACCCAGCAGCAGCACGGCGGCAAAGCGGTACAGGATGGTCATCGCGGTCATCGTACGTGTCATGGGCGCGCACCCTCCGCGGCCGGCGCGGCGGCGACCGGCACCACCTCGAACGGCGGGTCTTCATTGTCGCGCCAGCGGGTTTTCTGGTCGAACTTCACGCGCACCTTGAGGTACAGGCCCTCGGCGGTGTAGCGCGCCTGCGAGAAATCGGGATCCTCGAAGCCGGTGACGTTGTAGCCCACCGAGATCCAGGCGTTGGTGAACGGCGACCAGCCGACGCTCGGGCCGAACGAGTATTCGTAAGTGCCCGGCTCCACCGCGTGCAGCACCGAGGCCTGCAGGCCGATGTCCCAGTGGCGGGTCAGGTCGTAGCGGCCCTCGAGTGCCAGCATGTGCGTGAAGCCATCGTAGTCCACGCCGTCGATGCGGTCCTGCACGTACTTGGCGCCATGGTAGATCGACCACTGGTGGCGCTGGTTCAGGTTGAACAGGTTGCCCTGGCGGTCCTTGTCGGTCCAGGCACGCGACACGCGGTTGAGCGCCAGGTTGTTGATAATGCGCAGCGACTCGCCGTCACCCGCCACGTCCAGGCTGTCGTAGCCGAACAGGCCGCCCTGGCCCAGGCCGCCGCTGAGCGCCTCGTGCTTGATCTCCAGTCGCTCCAGGATCGACCAGTGCCAGCCCAGCGGGCGATAGGCCCAGGCCAGGCCGAGGGTCAGGTCGGTGGCCTCGGTGCCGGTGGCCTGGTCGACTTCGAAGGCCTGCGCGTCCAGCGCGAACGCCACGCCGGCGCTGGCCTGGCGCAGCCAGTGGGTGACGAAGCCCGTGCGGTCGCTGGTGTTGCCGTCGCGCGTTTCCAGCCGTGCATTCCAGCTCCACACCGGCGCGCGGTACGTCAGGCCGCCGGACAGCGCCACGTAATCCTCGGTGGACGTCTCGCCGCCGGCCACCGCCGACGGCAGGTTCGGGTTCACCACCACCGCCGGCGTGCCGCTCTCGTTGAAGGTGCGGCTGCTGTCGATGGCCACGTCGGCACCGAGATGCTGGCCCTGCAGCAGCGACTGCGTCAGGCCGAACTGCGCGAAGGTGCGCGGGCCGTACTCGCTGATGGCCTGCTGGTTGAGCGTGGTCTGCAGGCGTGCGCCGCCCCACGGCACCACCTGCATGCCGGCGCGCGTCAGGCTGGTGTCGTACGCATCGCCCTGGGTGAATTCCTGCGAGGCGATCAGGCGCACCGCGGTGTTCAGCGCGTGGCTGGCGGTCAGCGTCAGTCGATTCGGGTAATCCGGGTTGGCACTGCCGCCATCGGACAGGCCGATGTCTGCTTCGGCGGACAGGTCGAGGCGGCCGTTGTACAGCGAGTGCTCCGCGCCCAGCGTCAGTTGCTCGGATTCGAACGACTCGCCCAGCGCCGATTCGTCGCGTGCAGCCTGCACGCCGGCTTCCAGCGCCGTGACGTCGCGTTCCCAGCGTACACCGGCCGCGGCAAGGTCACGCGCGGCATCGCTGGAGAGGTTGTCCTGGCGGGAGATTTCCCCGGTCAGCGACCAGCGCTCATCGAGGCGGTACTGGCCTTCGGCACCCGCCTTCTGCATGCCCGCCTCGCTGGCATTCTGCTGGCGCAGGCCGAAGCCCGGGTCCTGGCGACGCACGTAGGCCAGCGCATTCACGCGCGCGCCGTTGTGTTCATACTCGACCAGTGCCGCCGCACCGTCCTTCGCCAGCGAGGCTTCCTCGCCGTCGGTCTGCGCAGCCTCGAAGCGCACCTCGGCGGTGTCGTTCACGCGCACGGTGGCGTCGACGCCCACCAGTTGCTGGTCGGAATCGAACTGCGTCTCGGTGATGGCGGTCACGCCGACATTGGCCTTGCCACCGGCCAGGTCCATGCCCACGCGGCCACCGGCACTCACTTCCTCGTCGCCCAGGCCCATCGTCTCGTAGTTCGTGACGATGACCACCGGGTTGAACGACGGATCGCGGCCCGGGATCGGCTCGCGGAAGAACAGCGTGCCGGCGGAGTAATCGATGTCGTAATCGAGATGACGGGCCAGCGCGCGCGTTTCCAGCACGGCGCCGGTGTAGCGATCGCGCACCTCGATGCTCACCCGCTCGGTGTTGATGACGATGTCCGGGCGCGACAACTGGTACAGGCCGGAGGTGCCGTTGCCACGGATCTCGTCGCGCACGTTGTCCTGCGCAGTCTCGGCGGCGAACGCGGTGAAGGTGACACCACGGCCACCCTTCTCCACCTTCAGGCCGTTGAGCGTGCGGCTGTAGCGCGACAGCTCGGTGACGGTCAGGCCGGTCTCGTAGTCGCCGAACAGCGCATAGAACTGCTCGCGCTCGAGCTTCAGGTACAGCTTGCGCTGGCTGGCGGCATCGTAGCGCTGCTCGGCGCCGTCGCCGTACAGCGTGTAGAACTCGTCCGGATCGATGGTGGACAGCAGGCTGCGGTTGCGCTGGTCACGGCTGCCCTTGGCGGAATCGTAGGCAATGGTGAGCAGCCATTTGCCGAGCACGCGGCCCTTGGCATAGAACGACACCTGGCCGTCGGTGTAACCGCCGTCCCCGGCATCACCCGGCAGCGCGCTGCTGTTGGCATCCAGCGTCGAGTAGCCGGCCGTGCCTTCCACGAAGCCCACCAGCACCCAGTCGCGCGGCGCCGACGCCAGCCAGGCGCGGATTTCCTGGCGGCGCATGCGGTCGTCATCCAGGCGGAAGGTGAACGACAGCACGGCCTCGCCGCTGTCGGTGGTGGGTGCGAGCTCGATGTAAGCCACGCCGTCGTCGCCCTGCACCGACACCTGCGGGCTGTAGCGATCCACGCCGGCCAGCTGGCGTTCCTGCATCTTCTGCACGCTTTCGTACGACTGGTACGGTGCCGCCAGCTGGTAGTTGACCAGCACGCCGGCGCGCACCGGCTTGCCGTCGCGGTCGAGCAGGCGCACGGCGATGCGCGGGCGCGCGATGCCGTCTGCCACCAGTTGCGACAGCTCCGGCACCAATTCGGCGCGCACCGGGTCGCTGGCGAAGTGGACGACACGCTCCAGTTCGCGCACCACCTTGCCGGAGCGATCGAGTACGCGCGCGCGCAGTACGTTATGGTTATCTTCCAGCGGCACGCCACGCCAGACGCTCACCGCCACGCCGCGGCGCTGGTCGGAGCGCACGCCATCAAAGCTGATCGGCGACGCGGGCACACCGTTTACCGACAACTCCACGCGCTGGTCAGGCGCGTGTTGCACCACCACGCGGATCGCCGGTGCACGCGGGTTGTGGTCGGCTTGCGGGAACAGGAAGCCCATCGCGCCCGGCGCGGCTTCGGCCAACCAGTCGATGGCGGCGTTTGAGAGTGCCTCGCCGTCCTTGTCGGTCTCAACGACTGCCGGTGCGGCCTCCGGTGCAGCCTGCTTCAATGCAGTGGCCAGCCGACCGCTGTCGAGGTCTTCGGTGGTCACCGGGTAACCGGCCTTGCAGGCCACGCGGTTGCCGGCCACCGGCAGGCGAACGGACTTGCCGTCAGCGCCATTGCCCATCGCCATGACGCGCACCGGCGCGTAGCCGTCGTTGCAGGTCGGCGCGGCGTCTTCCACCGGCGCAGCACGGCCCTGCACGATCACTTCCACGCGACGGTTGCGGGCCATGCCTTCCGGCGTCGCGTTGCTCGCCACCGGCGCCCGCTCGCCCTTGCCATCCACAACGATCTGCGCCGGATCGATCTGCAATACGCGCGCCGCGGTGCGCGCGATGAAACGCGCACGCGCCAGCGACAGCCCCTCGTTGTCCTTGAACTTCGCCTGGCAGGCCGGCGACAGGCGTTCGTTGTCGGTGTGGCCCACCACTTCCAGGCGGGCGGCACCGGCCTGGCGAAGCTTCGACATCAGCGCCATCAGCTCGGTCCACGACTCCGGCAACAACTCGTCGGCGCAGGAAGCGAAGCGGCCGTTGAAGGTGAAGCGCTCCAGTGCCGGCGTTTCCACCGGGGCCACCAGGCGCGTCTGCGTCTGGAAGCCGATGCGCACTTCGCCATCGCGCACGCCATCCGGCAGGCGCCAGGTCAGGGTGTCGAGCGTGCTTTCCGGGTCAGCGGCCGGCTCGCCGTTGAGCGTGGAGGAGCCCGGCACGTAGGCCAGTTCCGGGGCCAGCATGGTGGTGACGCGCAGGTTGGCCAGCGCCACGCGCGCGGCATCCACCGTAATGACGTGCTGACGACGCACGCGCGCATCGGTGGCTGCGGCTTTCTTCGGCGCCGAGCCATGCACCACCAGCTCGACACGACGGTTCTGCGCCATGCCGGCGCTGGTGCGATTGTCGGCGAGCGGCACGTCCGGGCCCTTGCCGTCGATACTGATCTGCGACGCGTCGAGGCCCAGGCCACTGGCGAGGTAATCGGCGATGGTGCGCGCACGCGCCTTCGACAGGCCGTGGTTGTCGGTGAATTTCGCGCGACAGGCCGGCGACAGGCGCTGGTTGTCGGTGTGGCCGACCACTTCCAGTCGCTCCACGCGGCCCTGCCTCAGTTCCGCCAGCAGTCTGTCGAGTTCGCCAAATGATTGCGGCAGCAACTGCGCTTCGCAGGAGGCGAACTTGCCGTGGAAGGTGTACTCGCGGGCTTCCGGCGCCTGCTCGGTGACCACCGGCTCCAGCTCGGTGGTGGCCAGGCGCAGGCCGGCCTCGCCATCCTGCGCCGGCGCCGCGGCCGGTTGCGCGGCGGCCTTCGCCACCGGACGCAGGTAGAAGTCCGCGCGCCACAGCGCGCCGCCCTGCACTTCCACGAACTGCGAGAAGGCGCGGTTGGCGAAGCGCGTGTTGGCGATGCACGACACCGGCTCGTAACCCTCGGGCAGCGACGCGAGGTCGATCTGCACCACGTGCGTACCCGGGCGCACGCCTTCCACGTGGTAGAGACCATCGCGGTCGGTGGAAACGTAGGTGCCGTCTTCCATCAGCAGGCGCACGCCGGACACGCCCTTGAGATCATCCCACGGCGTGTGGCAGGGGCTCTCCACCACGCGGCCGATGATGGTGGCCACGCCCTGCATCAGCGCGTCGCGCAGCTTCACCGGCGCCAGTGCTTCGTTGGAGAACAGGCCGCCGTCGGCGGCGGCGCGCGCGCGGTTCACCGCGTTCTCGCCGGCCTTGCCGGCCACCACGCGCACCACGTAGGACACCGACACCGTTGCGCCGGCGGGCAGGTTGCCCACGGCAATCGTCAGCGTACGACCATCGGCAGCGATGACGGGGTCCGCCGTCGCCACGCCGTTCACGCGCAGGCTGCCCGGCTCGAAGCGGAAGCCGCGCGGCAACGTGTCGGTGAGTACCGCGTTGGTCGCCGGATTGGTATCGCGGTTTTCCAGCGACAGCGCGTAGCGGATAAAGTCACCGATGGAGGCCTGCTCCTCCGAAGCACGCTTCTGCAGCAGCAGCGTGCTGGCCAGCGCCGGTGGATCGAGCGGGATGTCCACCTGCAGCGCCGGGCCCGGCACCACCGTGAACGTGCCGCCGTAGGAGGCGCCGGCATCGATCACGTACGGGTTGCCGTCGCCGTCCAGCGGCAGCGCGCCCGGCGCCACGGCCGACGGCGCGGTGTAACCACCCGGCGGCGCCACCACGAAGCGGTAGTTGCCCGGCGCCACGAACGGGAAGCGGAAGCTGCCTTCCGGCAACACGTAGATGCGGCCGTTGCTGTCGGTGTAGGTGCCGCCGGTGACAACAGTGGACGGGAACGTGCTGTAGCCGTCGTCGCCGAACACCTGCGCCGGCAGGCCGGTATCGGCGTCCACCAGGGTCACGGTGACGCCGTCGAGAAGATTGCCGGTGCCCGAATCGAACACACGGCCGAAAGGGTCGACCAGTGCGCGGTCCTGCACACGGTCGGAGGTATCCGTCGGATCGACGTAATCCGCGGTGATGTCCTGGTCGACATCGAGCGAGAGACGACCGTCATTCGCCGTCACGGCCAGCGAAGCGCCGGCACTCTGGATAACGCCGGCGAAGATGCCGGTATCGGGACCGGTCTCCTGCAGGCGCAACACTTCGGTGTCGCCGGTACTGGTGGTGATAGTCAACTCGATGTAGTCGCGGACCAGCGGATCGGTATTGCGGTTGGCATCGGCCAGCGACACGAACACCGGCTCGCCCGCGTGGTACACCTCGGCCTCACGCAGCGGCACGGGGCCACTGGTGGGGATGGTGGTACCGCCAAGGGTCACCGGGGCGGGCAACGGCAGGAACACGCCGCCGCCACTGTCGTATTCGCCGCCATCCACGAGCCAGGCGACATCACTGTCGGTGCCCGGGGGCGCGTATTGCCAGAACGTCACGACCGCCGGCGTCGGCAGGATGCCGGTCACCAGTTGCGTCGTGTTGGAGTTTTGCAGGATCGCCGGGTTACCCGGCACGAGCGTGTACTGCGCGGTCGCCGTATTGGCGATGGTGACCGCCGCGGCCATCTGCGGCGCCGCCAGCACGAGCGCGAACAGCGCCATCGCCGCAAGGGCGAGGCGCTGCGCGCACGCGACGATGCCGCGCGTCCGGTCAGGGACGCGCGGCATCGTTGCCGCTGGCAACAGGCAATGTGGCCGGCTTGGCATCGACGTCTATCAGTCGATGGTCACGCGGAACGCAGCGCGGGCGATGCCGCCGCTGCCAGCCACGTCGGGCTTCAGCTGCACGGATACCGTCTCGGTACCGGCATCGAAGCTGCCACCGGCCGGGTCGGTTTCCGGCAGGGCGTCGGCGTCGACGGTGTTGTCGTCTTCCGGCTGCATGTTGCCGGCAGCGGTCAACGTATCGGTGAGGTCACAGGCGGTGCCCGTGCCGGACACGTTGGTCCAGATCGACTGGTTGACGTAGGTGGTCGCGCCCGGCACCTGGTCAGTGATGACCACGTCTTCCGCGGTCGCGCCGCCGGTGTTCTCCACGGTGATGCAGTACTGGATCACCGCACCGGGGATGCGCTTGGGCGTGCCCGTGCACGAGGTGCTGTCGCCGGCAGTCGCGCAGTTGAACGGGTCGGTGACGACCACGGAGGTCTTCGACACGGCCAGCGTCGCGCTGCTGATCAGGTACGAGTCCATGGCGCTGTGGGTCGCGTCACGGGCATCGTCATTGGTGGCCGGGCCGTCGGCGTCGCCGAGCACGGTATCCACCACCAGCACGCCGTCAGTCGCGCTCTCGGTATAGATCGCGCTGTCGGCGCCGGCGTTGGACGTGGCATCGGCCACCAGGTAGACATCGGCGGTGTCGCCGTTGGCCAGGCCGGTGTCGATGTCATACACCACGTGCACGGTACGCAGGTTGCCAGCCACGCCGTTGTACTCCGGCACGTTGTCCAGGTACGGCTTGCCCAGCGGGGAAACCGGCAGCAGCGTATCGGCGCCGTTGAAAATGCCGTCGCCGTCGTCCAGGTAGAACTGGGCGGCGGAGCCACCATCGGCACCGTCGAAATCGTCACCAGTGAGTTCTTCCACCGACAGGTAGAAGTCCACGGTGTCGTTGGTGTCGTTCTGGATGACGTAGGTCAGCGCCTGGTTCTGCGCGCCCGGGGCCACCGATTCCGCGCCGTCGGTTGCCGCGACGGTGAACAGGATGCGGCGGTCGACTTCGAAGTCATCCGGCGTCGGGTTGGTCACCGGCGGCTGCGACACACCACCGACGTCGTAGTTCACCGTGGCGGTGTTGGTGATGTTGGTGCCTGCATCGGTACCGGCGGCGAACGCCGACGGTGCCATCACCAGCGCCAACGCCGTCGCAAGGCCGAGCCTCGCGAAGTGCTTGCTGTTCATGATGCTTTCCTCATTGCCTGTTGTAGTCCGGGCGAACCCGGCTGCCTGTTGCGGTGTTGCGCGTCTTGCCATGCATCCTGCGAATATCCGGGCGACGCATCCGGCGCCGCCCGCGAACGCCTTACTCGATCACCACGCGGTAGCTCACGCTGCCGGACGCACCGGCCTTCACCGGTGCGTTCAATTTCCATTGCACGTGGGTGACATCGGCACCGGTGGCGGCGCGCGGCTTGCCATCGGCGCCCGGCACGGCCAGCGCCTCGAGCTTGCCGAAGGTCTTGCCGCCGTCGACCGACACCGTGTCGGTGGCACCGGCCGCGGCGGACGTGCCGGCGCGGAACGCAACGGGCGCGGGCACCGGGTTGGTGATCACCACGTTGTCCGCCGGCTGCTTGCCCTTGTTGGCATACGAGATCACGTAGATGACTTCGTCGCCCGGCACCACTTTCGCCACCGGTACGGTTTTCTTCGTGATCTTGCCGTTCTTGTCGGTCACCTGCACTTCCTGCAGGGACTTCACGGTGAGTTCCACCGTGCCTGCGGCGTCGGCGACCGGCGCGATGAAAGCCAGCGCGAGGACGCCCGCCGTGATGAATTGCCTGATCATGTCGTTGCTCTCCCGGTGCGCCGGCTTGCGCCGCACCTGTTGCTCAGTTGATGTCGGTGTCGAACGTGATGACCTGCACGGTCGGCGCGACCAGCGTGCCGCCGCCCGGACGCACTTCAATGCGCGTGCCGGTGAAGCGCCCCTCGTCGTCGCCGGTGGCGTCGGTGAGTGGCAGGCCGTTCAGCGTCATGCTGCCCGGTACATAAGTGGTGTCGGCCGGAATCGTGTCGGCCACCAGCACGTCGCCGATGCTGCCGACGCCCGACACGGTGAAGGTGAGCGTGTATGTGATGGTGGAACCCGACGCGGGCAGCGAACCGCCGGCGTGGTCGTCCACCGCCTGCGACTTCACCAGCGTGGTGGTGACCTGCGCGACGAGATAGCCGTTCTGCGCGTCATCGCTGGCGGTGCTGCTGCCGGCCACCGCGTCCACGCCGTTCTCGCCGGCGCCCGCGAACACCGTGCCGGGCGCACCGCTGCCGGTCTGCGCAGTGGCGGTCAGTTGCACCAGCCCAATGGCACCGGCCGCCAGCGCCGCCGGCGTGTCGGCCACCACGAACACGCGGCGGGACGCGTCGGCCACCAGCAGCGGATTGTTGCCGTCGAGCACGTACAAGGTGTCGGTGCCCGCGCCGAACACGCCGTCGCCGTTGTCGAGGTAGATGCGCAGGTTCTGCGGGTCGAAGTTGTCGCCCGCGAGGCTGCCGTCCACCACCAGGCGGTACGGCTCGGGGCCGTTGCCGGTGTTGGTCACGGTGAATGCCAGCGCGGCATTCGTGCCCGGCGAGGTCGCGTTCACGTACGTGGCGTCGTCGGCCACCACTGCCACGTCGAGGATCTCGTCGACCAGGAAGGTATCGACGGCGGACACCGGGGTACCGGGAAGTCCGGCCACGTCAAAGCTGGCCGTGGCGGTGTTGACGATGCTGGTGCCGGCGTCGGTACCGATGGCACGCGCGTACCCGGGCCACTGGCAAGCCAGTGACAGCAGGGCAGCAACCAGGAGGTTACGGCGGAGGTATTGAGGAGGTTGGGATACCCGGGACCGGGGCGCGCCTCCCTGGCGCCTCACGGCAGTCCGCAGCAATCCCGCTACGACGTTCACTTGTGCCTGGCGGTGCCAGCCCCGAAAAGGTTAACCAGGTCACAATTCTAGATTCAGAAGAATGTCCTAGTCCAGCGCCAACCCCCCGGAAAGACTGACGAATCCCGACCACCGGCCACCGAACGGTCGTACGCTGGAGACCAACGGTATCCCTGCCCCGACCCCAATGTAGAGAGGGGGCCATGCCCCCGACGCCTTTGCTCTCCATCCCCATCGGGGGCATGGCCCCCTCTCTACAGACGGGCCGGGAGCACAAGCAATCGGGGGCATGGCCCCCTCTCTACGGATACCGGAATGCGGTCAGCGGGCGGCGAGCAGCTCGTTGATCTTGGCCATGAGCTCCTGCTCATTGGGCGGCTTGGTGATGTAGCCGCTGGCGCCCTGGCGCTCGCCCCAGACCTTGTCGGTCTCCTGGTCCTTGGTGGTCACCAGGACCACGGGGATATGCTCGGTCTTGGGGTTCTTGGTAATCTTGCGGGTGGCCTGGAAGCCGTTGAGCTCCGGCATGACCACGTCCATGAGGATGAGGTCCGGCTGCTCCTTTTCGGCCATCTCGACGCCTTTCATGCCGTTGTCGGCGGTCACCGTGGCGTGCCCGTTGGCCTCGAGCAACCTCACCAGGTTCGCGAGCTGCGTCGGCGAATCGTCGACCACGAGAATGCGCGCCATTCACTGCCTCCAGGATGCCGGTCCTGTCGTTATTGGATTTGAGGGGCATGAACCCCATGTTCCGGCGCCGAAATGATAGCACGGCCACCCACCCCGGACAGGCCACCGTCCGGGTTCCGCGACGCACCGCACATCGCTGGCCGGCATCCGCGACCGCCACCGGAATACCCCTGCCGCGTGATGTAAAATGCCCCCGCCCGCAACCCGGACACCCCGGGTCCGGGCCGGCGTCCGTCCACCATCCGCCTTACCCGGGGAACCCCACGCGCATGTCCACCGCCACCGAGCCACGCGAACAGCCGACCGAGAAGATCCTGGTCGTCGACGACGACGCCCGCCTGCGCAACCTGCTGCAGCGCTTCCTGGAGGAAGAGGGCTACGCGGTGAAGGCCGTGGGCGACGGCGAGCAGATGGAGCGGGCGCTGTCCCGCGAGATCTACCACCTGGTGGTGCTGGACCTGATGCTGCCCGGTGAGGACGGCCTGTCCATTTGCCAGCGCCTGCGCGAAAAGGGCAGCGCGGTACCCATCATCATGCTCACCGCCAAGGGCGACGAGGGCGACCGCATCACCGGCCTGGACGCCGGCGCCGACGACTACCTGCCCAAGCCGTTCAATCCGCGCGAACTGGCGGCTCGCATCAAGGCCGTACTGCGCCGCCAGGTGAAGGAGATCCCCGGCGCGCCCAGCCAGAAGGCCGAGACCGTCACCTTCGGCCCGTTCCGCCTCGACCTGTCCACCCGCAGCCTGTTCCGCAACGACGAACCGGTGCCGCTCACCACCGGCGAATTCGCCGTGCTGAAGGCGCTGGTCACCCACCCGCGCGAACCGCTCACCCGCGACAAGCTGATGAACCTGGCGCGCGGCCGTGAATGGAGCGCCATGGAACGCTCCATCGACGTGCAGGTATCGCGCCTGCGCCGCATCGTCGAGGAAGACCCCGCCAACGCCCGCTACATCCAGACGGTATGGGGCGTGGGCTACGTGTTCGTGCCGGACGGCGCGTAAGGTCCGCGTGAAGATCCGCCTGCTGCCACGCACCTCCTTCTGGCGGACGACCGTCGTCATCCTGCTGGTGATTTCCGCCAGCCAGTTCCTGTCGTTCCTGTTCTTCCTCGACAACCAGTACCTGCCCAGCGTGCGCCTGTACGGGCAGTTCACCGTACTGCAGGCCAACAACTATTTCCACGCGCCGCCCGATGCGAGCGTGGCGCGCCTGCGCGAGGAACTGCAGACGGCCACCGGCATCTCCGCGCGCGTGCCGCAAGCCGGCGAAGTGCCGCCACACGAAAGCTTCCCGTTCCTCGATTACGTGGTGCGCGTTTACGCACAGCAGGTGGCTGACGAACTGCGCGAACCGGTGGAAGTGCGCCTGGAGTTCCGCAAGTCACCGGTGGTGTGGGTGCATGCGCCGAGCTTCGGCGACACCTGGCTGGTGGTGCCGTGGAAGTTCCTGCGCCAGTACGACCGCTACGTGATCATCGCCTACGCCATCGTCAACCCGATCCTGTCACTGGTGGCGGCGTTCCTGATTTCCAGCCAGCTCAACCGCCACCTGCGCAAGTTGTCGGCAGCCGCGCAGCGCGTGGGCAGCGGCGACGGCCTGCCGCGCCTGGAAGAAAAGCGCGGCCCGCAGGAATTCGTGGACGTGAACCGCGTGTTCAACCGCATGGCGCGCGACCTGGAAAACGCCCGCAAGGACCGCGAACTTCTGCTGGCCGGCGTCTCGCACGACCTGCGCACGCCGCTCACGCGCATCCGCCTGTCCGCGGAGTTCCTCGACGACGCCGAACTGCGCGACGGCATCGTCCGCGACATCGAGGACATGGACGCCATCATCGACCAGTTCATCTCGTTCATCCGCGACGGCCGCGACGAACCGGTGCTGCCGGCCGACCTCAACGCACTGGTGCGCGAAACCGCGCAGGCCTACGACCCGGCGCGCGTGAAACTGGACCTCGGCGACATCCCGCAAGTGCCGTTCCGCCGCCTGGCCATCAAGCGCCTGCTCGACAACCTGCTCACCAACGCCTTCCGCTACGCCCCCGAAGGCGACATCGACGTGCGCACGCGGCCGATTCGCGGCGCGGTGATCCTGTCGGTGTCCGACCGCGGCCCGGGCGTGCCCGAGGCGCAGATGGCGGAACTGCTGCAGCCGTTCATGCGCGGCGACAAGGCACGCACCACCAAGGGCTCGGGACTGGGCCTGGCCATCGTGCAACGCATCGCCACCATGCACGGCGGGCGGCTGGAGTTGCGCAACCGCGACGGCGGCGGCCTGGTCATCCGCGTATTCCTGCCCACCAGCGAGCGCAGCACCCGCTTCTCGTAGGCCCCGCTCTTCGTAGAGAGGGGGCCATGCCCCCGATAAAGGCGTCGGGGGCATGGCCCCCTCTCTACAGGGTGGAGTTACCCCGCGAACTCGCCGTTCACCATCACCGACTGCACCACGTAGCCGATCGACCCGCGCGCGTCATACAGCGTGGAATGCACGATGCCCGTGCCGGTCGGCTGCACCTGCGCTTCCGACTCGAAGCCGATCCATTCACCTTCCGGCAGGCGGTACAGCGCCAGCGTCACGTCGGCATTGATCATGCCCACGCCGTTGCCGATGTTCAGCTGCGCCACGCCATTACCCAGGTCGCAGGCCGTACACACGCGCGTGAACGGCGTCAGCGGCTCGCCCTGCATCACCGTGAACGGCAGGCGCAGCCAGCTCATGTTGCGGCCGCGCTCCAGCCACATCTCGCGCGCGCGCACTTCCACGCGCGAGTGCAAACCTTGCGGAATCGGCAACCCCTTCGAATCCAGCATCGCCTGGATATCCACCGCCACCAGCCCCTCGGGCCCCGGCGGCGGCGCATGCGGCACCGGGGCGTAATCGGGCAGCGTGACGTGCTGCGTCTTCACCAGCGCGGCGCTGGCGCGGCACACCGGCTTGCCGTTGTGGCGCACTTCCACCTCGATCACCTTCAGCCGCGCACCGTCGCGCGCCACCTGCGAGTGCACCGTCATCGGCGCCTTGGGCACCGGGCGCATCAGGTCCATGGTCACGCGGGTGACCACGTAGCCGGGCGGCACCAGCGCCTCGATGGCATGGCCCATCAGGCCGGTGGCGGAACCGCCGTGCAGCACGGACGGATGCCAGGGGCTGCCGGCGGCGTCGGTGGGCACGACGAAATCGCCCTCGCGGGCGTACAGGAACTCGCTCATGGAAGACTCGCGACTACAGCAGCGTCCCCGGGTTCATGATCCCGTCCGGGTCGACCGCGCGCTTGGCGGCGCGCAGCATGTCCAGCGACAACGCCGCGTTCTGCATCAGGAAGAACGGCCGGTGGTCCTTGCCGACCGCGTGGTGGTGCGTAATGGTAGCGCCGTTTTCGACCAGCGCACGCGAAACGGCCGTCTTGATGGTGTCCCAGTGCGCCAGCTGCTGCCCGGCGCGCGACGGCGCGATGATCGTGTAGTAGGGCGCCGGCCCGTCCGGGTACAGGTGCGTGAAGCGGCAGGTCACCAGCCCCTGGCCGGTAGTGTGCGCGAAGGCTTCCGCCGCCGCGGCGCGCACCGCGGCATCCAGCACCGGGAAATTCGCCCATGTGGTGCAGGTCTCGAAGGTCTCGCTGATGTAGCCCATGCGCGCCAGCTCGTCGCGCAGGTAGGGCGCGCGCAGGAACGATTGCTTCCACTGATCGGCGCTGTCGTCGGACGCACCGCCCTCGCCGTCGTTGCGCACCTGCGGCTTCTTCGGCTTGCCCTCGTGGGCACGGCAGATCGCCAGCGCAGCTTCCAGCTTGTCGCCCTGCGGCAGCGACGGCGACTCGAAGCCCAGCACCAGGATGTGGTGGGTGCCGTCGCCGGCGCCCATGAAAAGTGCCTCGTCGCGCTCGATCAGGCGCGCGTTCGACGGGAACAGCCCGCTCTGCGCCAGCGCGCGGCAGGCGGCCACGCCGCCGGCAAAGGTCTCGAAGTTCACCGTGCAGGCGGCGCGGCAACGCGGAATGTCCTGCACGCGCAGCCAGGCCTCGGTGATCACCCCGAACACGCCCTCGGACCCCAGCACCAGCCGCTCTTCCTGCGGACCGGCGCCGTTGCCGGGCAGGCGGCGCGTGGCCAGCACGCCCTGCGGCGTAATCATGCGCACGGCCTGCACGAAATCATCGATGTGCGTGTAATTGGTGGCGTAATGGCCACCGGCGCGCGTGGCGATCCAGCCACCCACGGTGGAGAACTCGAAGCTCTGCGGGTAATGGCGCAGCGTGTAACCGTGCGGCTTCAGTTGCGCTTCCAGCGCCGGCCCGTAGGTACCGCCCTGCACGCGCACGCTGCGCGACGCACGGTCCACTTCCAGCACGCGATCCAGCCGGCACAGGTCCAGCGTCAGCACGCCGGCACGCGACGCGCGCGTCTCGCGGTCCGGCTCCACGCCGCCCACCACGGTGGAGCCACCGCCGAAGGGAATCACCGCCACGTTCTCCGCACGCGCCCACGCCAGCAGGCGCGCCACCTCGTCCTCGTCGCGCGGATAGGCCACCAGGTCGGGGGCCACGCTGAAGTCGCCGTCCAGCGCGCGCACCACGTCGCGGAAGGCCTTGCCGTAAGTGTGCACCGCACGGTGGTAGCGATCGGCGGTAACGATGTCGGCAAACGCCGCCGGCACCGCCAACGCCGGTTCCGGCATGCGCAACGACTCCAGCGACGGCACCGCGCGCGGCTCGGCCGGCGGCACGCCGAACTTCGCCTGCAGGAAGGCGCGCGCCAGCATCAGCATCGGTTGCGGGAAGGCGTTGGATTCCACGCCCCAGCCCCAGAACTTGCGGTCGGTGTTGAACATGGTCAGTCCACCGTGCGTTGGCCGCTGGCGATCTGCGCGTAACGCGCCGCGTCCAGCGGGCGGTAGTGGCCGTCCTGGCGGATGTACAGCGCGTCGTCGATGCGCGCCGGGTCATAACCTTCGGCGCGATAGGCCGCCTTCTGGTACTTGAAGGTGCCGGTGGTGCGCGCGCCACTGCCGAGGATGCGCACGAAGCGCGGCTGCTGGTAGGTGGGCACGCGCTCGTGCACCCAGGCGGCGAACGCCTCCATGGTGAACTCCGCGTCGATCACCAGCGATGCCATGCCGGCACGCCCTTCGGCACCCGGCACTTCCACGCCGTAAACAATCGCTTCCACCAGCCCCGGGCAACCATGCAAGGTGGTTTCCACCTCGCCGGCGGAAATGTTCTCGCCCTTCCAGCGGTAGTTGTCGCCGGCGCGATCGGCGAACGCCACCCAGTCGTCCTCGTCCACGCGCACCAGGTCGCCGGTGTTGAACCAGCGGTCGCCGCGGATGAACACGTCGGCAAGGATCTTGCTGCTGGTGGCCTTCTTGTCCAGGTAGCCGTCGAATTTCATCAGCGGATTGATCAAGCCGATGATCAGGCCGGTTTCGCCCACGGCCACGCGCCGGCAACGGCCGGCGGCATCGCGCAGCGGTTCGCTGGTGTCCGGGTCGCAGGCCACCACCGCCATGCCGGCGCGCAGGCGGCCTACGTAACCGGGGCGGCCTTCCACGTTCAGCAACGCCACGTTGCCCTCGGTGGAACCGTAGAACTCGCGCACCAGCGGCACGCCGAAGCGCTGCTGGAACGGCCCCCACAGCGTCTCGCGCAGCCCGTTGCCCACCGCCACGCGCAGGCAGTGGCCGCGCTCCATCGGTTGCACCGGCGCATTCAGCAGGTAACGGCACAGCTCGCCAATGTACAGGAACACCGTGGCGCGCCAGGCGTGCACGTCGGTCCAGAACTCGCGGGTGGAAAACTTGCGGCGCAGCAACAATGCCGCACCGGAAAACAGCGCACCGCCCCAGCCGGCGAACTGCCCGCTGGAGTGATACAGCGGCAGCGTGCAGTAGATCACGTCGTGCTCGTGCGCATCGGCCAGCACGAACGCAAAGCCGGCCGCCGCCAGCAACCAGCGACGGTGCGTGACGATGGCCGCCTTCGGCAGCCCGGTGGTGCCCGAGGTGTAGATGTAGCAGCCGGTGGCATCCGGCGACGGCGCCGGCACGTCCAGCGGCGCCGCCGATTGCCGGCAGGCGCTGCCTTCCAGCGTATCGACGTTGCGGCAATCACCTTCGCCGGCGTACCACCAGCGCGACGGCAGGATGCCCAGCGACTCGCGCAACGGTTCCACCGCCTCGCGATGCTCGTTGCCCACCACCAGTGCGCTGCTGCCGCACACCGTGATGGCGTGGCGCAGCGCCTCGCCGGTGAGGTTGCAGTTGATGAACGACACCACCGCGCCAATGCGCACCAGTGCCGTCTGCGCCACGAGGTACTCGGCGCGGTTGTCCATCACCAGCGCCACCACGTCGCCGCTGCGCACGCCGCGGGCGAGGAACTCGCGGCCCCAGCGGTTCACCTGGGTGTCCAGCTCGCGCCAGGTCCACACGCGGCTCTCGAATATCAGCCCGTTGTCGTCGGGCCGGGCGCGCGCCCGGTCGGCCAGCAGGGTGGCAATGGTGGCGCGGGCGCCGGGCCGCACCTGCGGCAGGGCGCGCAGGGCACGCCGCACCGCCTTCAGGTCTTCCGCCCGCGACTGCAGCCGCTCCAGCCACCCCATAGGTCACCTGTTTTATTGCGCGAGAACGGCCTTCGCCGCCGACAGGTAGTTAATGTGCGTCGTGCCGGCGCCCAGCTCAAGCAGTTTCGAATCGCGGGCCAGCTTCTCGATGTGGTACTCCTCCATGTAGCCGTAGCCGCCGTGCAGCTGGATGGCGCGCAGCGACACGTCCACGCAGGCCTGCGAGCAGTAGGCCTTGGAGGCGTTGATGAACGCCGGATCGTTGATGCCCTTCTTCTGCATCCAGGCCAGCCGGTAGCAGATGTTCTCCACGTTCTTCAGCTTCACGTACATGTCGGCGATGTCCAGCTGCACCGCCTGGAAGTCACCGATGGCGCGGCCGAACTGCTTGCGCTCGTTCACGTACTTCACGGAGCGATCCAGGCACTCCTCGATGATGCCCCAGGCCATGCCCGGAATGCCGGAGCGCTCGGTGCCCAGCGATTCCTTGGTATCGGCGCGGCCCTCGGCGGTTTTCTCCACGCCGCCCAGCAGTTGCGACTTCGGCACGCGCACCTCGTCGAAGAACAGCTCGCCGGTGGGCGAATCGCGCATGCCCATCTTCTTCATGGGCTTGCCCTGGCTGAAGCCCGGCATGCCCTTCTCGAGGATGAACGCGTTCACCTGCTGCTCGGCCTTCGGTTGTCCGCGATCCACCTTGGCGTACACCACGAAAATGTCCGCGCACGGACCGTTGGTGATGAATGTCTTCTGGCCAGTGAGGATGTAGTCGTCGCCATCGGGCCTGGCGGTGGTGCGCATCGAACCGAATGCATCGGAACCGGCGCCCGGCTCGGTCAGGCACCACGAGCCGATCTTGTCCACGGTGGCCAGCGGAATGCCGTACTTCTCGATCTGGTCGGCGGTGCCCTTGGAAATGATCGCGCCGCCGGCCAGCGCCACCGACACGCCGTAGCTCATGGAGAAGCCCGGCGAGGCCTTGCAGAGTTCCTTGGCGATCATGGTGCCGATCATCGGGTCCATGGCGTCGGCGCTGCCGTCGGCCATCAGCGCGGCCAGGCCACCGCCCTTGGCGCCCTCGTTGCCGCCGGCCTCGCGCATCTTCTTCACTTTCTTCTCGAGCGCCATCTTCGCCATGTCGCGGATGCCGAAGCTCTTCGCCATGTCGCGCATCAGGTCGTAGGGCAGCATCTCGCCGTGCTCCAGCGCGGGCAGCGCCGGGAACAGCTTCGCCTGGGTCCACTGCCTGGCCATCTGCCCGGCCATCTTCGCCATCTCGCTCGGTTCAAACATCGTCTCGCTCCATGATTTTTGTAGAGAGGGGGCCATGCCCCCGAGGCTTTTGCTCTTGTTCACAATCGGGGGCACGGCCCCCTCGCTACGAAGAGCAATCGGGGGCATGGCCCCCTCTCTACATGGGGTGGGTGCCGCCCCGATGGGATACCCCCCCGCCGCCGGGGGTCAATGACGGCAACGGCCATCCCCATTGGCCACTCCGGTCCCGGTGGCCGGGGGGGGTGGCGGCGATTAACCGATCAGTTCGCCGTTGCGATAGTTGTGGTCATCCCCCCGGGCGGCGGGATGTGCCATCTTCCATGGGCCCCGCGGGCCGCCCGTACGCCGGCGCCCGCCCATGCGACCCACAAATCCAAGGAGAGCGACGATGGCTATCGATCCCGGCAAGGCGCTTGGCGCCCAACTCCCGCCCGCCGAAGCAAGCTGGACCCAGGACCAGATCATCCTGTACGCACTGGGCGCCGGCATTGGCTACGACCAGGACCCGACCAGCAAGGAAGTCCTGCAGTACACCTACGAGAACGGCCTGAAGGCCCTGCCGACCTACGGCGTGATCCCGGTGTTCGGCACCCTGATGTCGTTGATGACCGTCCCGGGCATCCAGATCAACCCGATGATGATCCTCCACGGCGAACAGTACCTGGAGATCCTCAAGGCCCCGATGCCGGTGAACGCCACCGTCATCAACGAAGCCAAGCTCACCGGCATCTACGACAAGGGCTTCGACGAAGAGAAGAAGCGCGGCAAGGGCGCCACCATCGAAGTGGAAGTGCTCACCAAGGACAAGGCCAGCGGCGAGCCGCTGTTCAAGAACGTGTTCACCACGTTCATCCGCGGTGAAGGCGGCTTCGCGCCGAACGGCCCGAAAGCCCCGGAAGCCGGCAACAACCCGCCGGACCGCGCCCCGGACAAGGTCCTGGAATACAAGACCATGGGCCACCAGGCGCTGCTGTACCGCCTCTCCGGCGACAAGAACCCGCTGCACGCCGACCCGATGTTCGCCAAGATGGGCGGCTTCGAGAAGCCGATCCTGCACGGCCTGTGCACGTTCGCGAACGTAGGTCGCGCGGTCATCGACGGCTTCGCCGGCGGCGACCCGACCAGGTTCCGCTCCATCAAGGTCCGCTTCTCCTCGCCGGTCATGCCGGGCGAGACGATCGTGGTCTCGATGTGGAAAGAGTCGGACACCGACATCATCGTCAAGGCCGGCGTGAAAGAGCGCGGCATCGACGTGATCTCGAACGCGAAGGTGACGTTGTTCGCGTGATGGGTGAGGCGGGGAGCCGCTGAACGGAAAAGGCCGGCAGAGATGCCGGCCTTTTTGTTTGGGGCGTGCGCCCGGTCGCACATCGGGTAGGGACAAACACCTCTTTACAGGCATTTGCCCTGTGGTAGGCTGATTCTACTGGTCCTTGGCACTGCGATTAAGTTCGCGTTAAGTCTTGGACACCGGAGCCGGCGAAAGCCGGCTTCGCCTTTTTGGGGCCAAGGAAGGCCGACGCATGCGGACCGCGGTTTACGTAGACGGCTATAACCTCTACTACGGATGTTTGCAGGGCACGCCATGGAAGTGGCTGAATGTGCATGCGCTGATCCAGGGCATCCTCCAGAGCGAGTCTCCCTCGTCACGGATTGTGGCGCTTCGCTATTTCACCTCGCCAGTCATAGCGCGGCTCGCGCGACGGGGCCAAACGTCCGTTGAGGCCCAGAACGCATATCTGAAAGCGCTGCGGACCACAGGTACGGATATCGTGTTCGGCCGCCACCAGCTTGAGGCTGGAATGGCGCCTCGCCGTATGGCAGGCCGGCCTCCCAGCCGCGACGAATCAGTCGAGATCTGGCACCTGACCGAAAAGGAGACTGACGTCAGGCTTGCTCTGACCCTCTATCGAGATGCAGAGCGCCTGCGCGCAGAGCAGATTGTTCTGGTGTCGGGCGACTCCGACATGATCCCGGCCCTGCAGGCTGTTCGCGAGGACTTCGACCTCACCATCGGACTGATCCTTCCCAGACGCGCCAAAACCCGCCGAGCCACCCCAGCGCTTCTCTCCGGACTTGCCGACTGGACTCGCAGCCACATTGAAGATGCGGAACTCGCGGCCAGCCAGTTTCCGGCAAAAGTGCCGACACTCAGGACACCCGCCATCCGGCCGGATTATTGGTAGTCGCAAGGCTGAGGTCGGCGGCGGAGTTACGCCAATTTACGCTCCTGACTGCTTGCCAAGCTGGCGCGCCACGTACTTGCGCAGCACCTCGTCCATGCGCGACTGCCAACCCGCTCCGGTCGCGCGGAAATACTCGATGACTTCCGGGCTGTAGCGGATCGTCACGGATTGCTTCGGCCGCTCCGACCTGGGACGACCGCGCAGCGACTTCATCGGCACCATCGACTGCAACTGCGCATCGGTCAGCGGCCGGGCATCAGGATCGGCGAGGGCCGCGGCCTGGATGGCTTCGTCGTCGGCCTCGGTCGGCACCACGATGCGCGGGCGTTTAGGTGTTTTCGACATAGTGGGTCGCCTCCCCGCAGACAATGGCAACGACAAGCCCCGGGTGTTTATTGTAGGTACATAAATATACCAGGCAAAGTGGCGCCCCACGCCCCGGCCCAAGGCCACCTTCCACTGCTTCTCATGTCGATGAAATCGACATTTATCGACACGACCCATTGACGTGTCGATGCCATCGACATAACGCCAGCCTCGAGCCGACAAGAGCAGGGTTTTTCACCATGGCCGCCTGGCGCCCCGCCAGACCCTCACGCCACGATCTTCTGCAGCGCCTCCTGCGCCAGCGCATTGATGCTCTTGCCCCGGGCCTGCGCCACGATGGCCAGTTGCTCGTGCAACTCGGGCGGAATGCGCAGGTTGAACTTGCCTGAGTAGTGACGGCGCGGCTCGATTCCCTTTTCCCGGCACACGTTCAGGAACACCTGCAGGGACTTCCGGAACTCGGCCCGCAGCTCGCGGGGATTGCGGCCGTAGAAGTCCGCGCCGCCGTTGAGACCGAGGATCTCGCCGCGGAACACGTCGAGGTCAGGGTCGTACTCGATCCTGGCGTGATAGCCATCGAGGGTCATGGTGTTCATGGCCCCATGGTACCACTTTCCGGTACCAGTCACTTCCCGCCGACCAAGGCCAGAGGATGGCGGCTAGCGGCGAGTGGGGGCGCCGCGCACAGGCGCCCGCGCGATCTGCACCCCAGCCCCTACACCGCCCCCGACAGCAAACTCTCGTACGGAATGCGCAGGCCTTCGTGCAGGTTCTTGATCATCCGCAGGCTCAGCGAACGCTTGCCGTTGAGGATCTCGGAAACGCGACCGCTCCCGCCGATGTAGGGCTCGAGATCGCGCGGCGTCAGACCCTTCTGCTCCATCCGGAAACGGATGGCTTCGACCGGACTGGCCGGACCGATCGGGTAATGGCGGTTCTCGTACACCTCGATCAGCGTCGCCAGGATCTCCATCTCATCGAACTCCGGCGTACCGGGCTCCGCCTGGAAGATCACCTCGAGCCGCGCGAACGCCTGACGCAGGTCCTCGTCATTGCGGATTGGCTTGATGTTCATGGGGAGTTCCTCCGGATCTCATGCCAAGCCGGGACTGGCCAGGCTACTCGCCAAAACTCACCTGCAAAGACACCCCCGCCGCCAGGCTCGCCCTGGCCAGGGTCGCCAGCGTCACGCTGGTGTCGTCACCGTCCAGCAGGCGATTGACCACTGCGCGGCTGGTATTCATCCGCGCGGCCATCTCGGTGCGGGTGATCTTCCGGGCACGCATGAGTTCGGCCAACTGCCGGGCAATCACCTGCTTGATGGCCGCCGCAACGACTTCCTCTCGCAAACCATTGGCGACGAGGAAGTCGTCGAAGCTGGAGCCGATGTGCTTGTTGGTCACGCGCCACCTCGAACGTCCCGCAGACGGCCACGTGCAACGACCAGCTCCGGGGCAGGAATCCTTTGCGACTTCTTCCAGAAGGCATGCAATAGCACCATCTGGCTGCCATTCACGGTAAAGAGCGTACGAATGATGCCGTCCACTACGTCACTGCGAACTTCCCAGAGATCAGGCTCCAGTTTCCGGACCCATGGCATTCCCAGTGGCCAGCGGAACTGAACAACCTGGATGTCTTCACCAACCTGCCGCTTGTCGCTGCGCTGCAACGCCTGCAGGAACTCGCGAACCGGCTCACGTCCATTCGCCAAACGATAGAAACGGATCTCGAGGACGGGCGCAGCAGGCATGATCGTATCATTTTCGGTACGCCGCATTCAAGCCGGCGGGATTGCCAGTTCAACGCAGGGCCGACCGCACGTCTGTCCGCGAAGTGACGTATCCGCTGTGCGCGCCTGCGCCCGAACCATGGCGGAAGACGCTTACCCACCCCCACAATCCCCCATGGACTACCCCACCTTCCTCCACACCGTCTTCGGCCAGCCCGAAGACAGCGACCCGGTCACCCTCGACCTGCCGGCGGACTTCGACGCGATCCCGCCGCCGCAGGCGCTCGCCTTCATCACCCGCGCACTCGCCGACGAGACCGTGCACGCGCGCTACAGCCGCAAACAGATCGGCATCGGCCTGTCGCTGCTGTTCGAGAACAGCTGCGGCAACACCGTGTTCTGCTACCTGCAGGACACCACCGAGGACGAACGCGTGGCCGGCGTGCGCGCCCTGCGCGACCTGTACCGCCACTTCTTCGCGCGCTACTGCCGCGACCCCGTGGACGGCATCGGCAACCGCTGCGACGAGCGCATCGACTACCTCTGCTACATGTTCTGGGACACCTTCGTGCTGTACCCCGGCAACGCGCCGACGCGGGTGATCGACGCGGCGATAGCCGTGATGGCCGAGGCGCTGCGCAGCGACTGCGAGGCCGTCCAGGTGTCGGCGCTGCATGGGCTGGGGCACTGGGCGATGTACCGGCCGGATGCGAAGGAGGTGGTGGCGAGGTTTCTGAAGGAGGCGCTGAAGGGGATGAACCCGGTGATCCGGGCGTATGCGGAGGCGGCGGGGAGGGGGAGGTGTGCAGTAGAGGGGGTGAGACATCTGCCATTGCGTTGACGCACGGATACTGTTCATATAGACAGTATCCAGATCCCTCTACGGAGAACGGCCATGTCGATACGGATTCCGACGTTCCAGCCACAAACCTTCGACGAAATGAGCCAGTGGTTCGGACAGCTCTATTCTTCCGGGCTGCTCTATCACCCTGACGATCCGGCCGAGAGCATCGTCCGGATCGAAGGTGGAGGTCGCCTGTTTTCTGATCAGGAAGCGCTCGCGCTGAACCAGACTGTTGCCGGGATGTTCGCGCAGTTCGGGGATAGGGTGTTGACGCCCACCGAAAATTGACCCACTTCCCGGGGTAATGCTCGCCCAAAACTGACCCACCCCCAAGGCTACCCT